>NZ_SZZN01000001.1:0-1367291 GCF_006125015.1 Roseovarius arcticus | reverse complement strand
CTACCGCGCCGCGCCGCCGCCGTCAAGCGTGGCGCGCAGCAAGCGCTGCCGCGCAGGCGGAATCGCCGCAATTTCCAGCCCGGTAAAGACGTGCAGTGTGTTCATCGCCGGATCGACCACGGCATGATCGCTAACCCAGCCACCCATCCCCAGATAGCTACGCAAAAGCGGCGGCACTGCGGCCAGCGAGGCACGCGCGCACCGCCCTCCAAGAGGTATGGTCTGCGCAGCGCGGGCCACCGGCGCCCATGCGCGCGGCGCCAGATGCGCGCGGGCCAACGCGGCAAAAGCGCCCTCATAGGGTGCGGGATCGACGCCGCGAAATGATGTGCAGCCAAACAGCATTTCCACCCGACCAGCATCCACATGCGCAGTGATGGCCGCCCATGCAGCCCGCAAGATATCGGGATCGCGCGCGGTAGGGTGGATGCAGAATCGCCCCAGTTCAGTCATCGGGGCAGCATAGCTGGTCAGCGCACTTAGATCATAGAACTGCGCCGAATAGCTGCGCGCTATGTCTGAACCGCTGGCCAGCGGGAGCAGGCGAAAGCAACCGGCAAGCCTGTTCAGCCTCCGGTCCTCAATCAACATATGTTCGCAGATGTCGTCTAACGGATCAACGTCAGGCCCTCTTAGACCGAATGCCGCCCCGCGCAGTGCCTGCGCTGCGCGCAGGTCAGAGGCACTTGCCACCGCGCGCACGATATAGCGGCGCGCTTGGCCACCCTTAAAGCGATCGGTCAAGTCGGGCTGCATTGCAGCAGCGAGGTCTTAGAAGAAATCGGCTGGGTTGATGTTGCCGATATTACCCAACATCTGGCGCAAGAACCCTTTGCCCTCAACGGTGGAATCCGTGACGCGCCGCGATAGCGGCACGACATAGCCGTCACGCAGATCGAAGCGCTCGATGTTGGCGACCACATCGCGCGCGTCAAAGCTGATGGCGAGCACTTGGCGGTCTATAACCTCGGGGCGGAACATGCCGAAACTACGGACCCGGCTTCGTACGTAGTAGTAGTCGCCCGCCGAAAGGACGCCTGACGCCGACGGCGCGCCGATCACTTCATCGACCTTAGCGCGCGTATCGACGCCCGGTACAAGCTGCGCCAAATCCTCATCAGGCGGGACATATCCGTGATTTTGGTATAATGCAGTGCATCCCGCGAGCGCACCAAAGCACATGACGGCAAGCACCGCACAAACGGTCTTTAGCGAAAAATCGGTCCCAAACATGACTGCCCTCTTGCATCCCGGCCCGCCGGGCCTTTTATCCGGCTTACAGCAATGAGCCTACAAGGTTCAAGAAAGGAAGCGTCCCGCCCATGGCAAAGCCGCTCACAGATATTGTAGTCCTCCGCGTGGCCGAGTTGCCCAAGGGCACGACGCAGCCCTTTGACATTGCGCCGGACGCCGCCGCGCGCGCCCTCATGGCCGATGAGCTTGGCATCCTCGCGCTGCGCAAGCTGACCTTTCGCGGAGAGTTGGCACCGCTGGGCCGCCGCGATTGGCAACTGACCGCCGAGTTGGGCGCGACCGCGTCGCAGGCCTGCATTGCAACACTTGAGCCGGTGACCTGCCGCATCGACGCGCGCGTCCAGCGCCGCTTTCTGGCCGACATGCCACGCCCCGAGGAACTGGAGCCAACATCCGAAGACGGCGTTCCCATCCCGGATGACGAGGCCGAAGAGCCGCTGGGCGATATCATCGATCTGGGCCGCGTCCTGATCGAGGCGGTCGCGCTGGCCCTGCCCGACTATCCTCGCAAAGTCGGTGCAGGCGCTGCCGAGGCCGCCGCCGCGCCCCCCGGCGCGGACCCGCTGGATGACGACGCGGTCAAGCCGTTTGCAGGACTGGCAGCCCTCCGCGCCAAGATGGACGACGACGAATAAAGAGCGCCATCTGCCATTCCTTTGCGAGAAATCGCTTGCGATAACGCCAATTCGCTGTATTTTCGCGACTTCACCGGAATTTAGGGTTGTACCTGCGGCGCTTGAGGGATTAAGAGCCGCGGAACCTAATGGAAACAGGGCCGCACCGGCCCATCAGGAATCGGGATCGCGACATGGCTGTCCAGCAGAACAAAGTATCGAAATCGCGCCGCAACAATCGTCGCGCACATGACGCCCTCAGTGGCGCCAACCCCAACGAGTGCCCGAACTGCGGCGAGCTGAAGCGCCCGCACCACGTATGTTCGGCATGCGGCCACTACGCTGATCGCGAAATCGTCGCGATGGCCGACGAGGTCGATCTGGACGAAGACGCGGCCTGATCCACACCTCACCTAGCACGCCGTCGCTGGCCGGACATATTATCGAGGATGGATCGTCCGCATGATCGCGCGTCCAGATAGCACATCGGCCAGCACTCCGGCGCAGACAGGCAATGCCGGCACATCGTCGCGTCGGCCATTGGCTGACGATTCCGGCGACGCCCCTGCCGGCACGCTGTTTGCGGGCAAGACTGTTGTATCGGTCGATGCCATGGGCGGGGACATGGGCCCCGCCACAGTCATCGCAGGCATCGCTGCCAGCGCCGCGAAAAACGCTGATATTGCGTTCATATTGCACGGCCCCAAGGACGAACTGGAACCGCTCGTCGCGAAGCACCGCGCGCTGGCAGACTGCTGCACGCTGCGCGACGCGCGCGGTGTCGTCACTATGGACGACAAGCCCGGCCATGTCGCTCGCAACGGCAAGGACACCTCAATGTGGTCGGCACTCGAATCAGTGCGCGGCGGCGAGGCGACAGTTTGCGTCTCATGCGGGAATACAGGCGCGCTGATGCTGATGTCGGTCCTACGCCTTCGTCGCCTGCCCGGAATTTACCGCCCTGCCATTGCAGTGATGTGGCCCTCCCGCAATCCACAAGGATTCAACCTTCTGATGGATGGCGGCGCCGATATCAGCGCCGATGCCAAAGATCTGATGCAATATGCCCTCATGGGCGCATCCTATGCCCGCGAGGGGCTAGGCGTGGAGCGCCCCCGCATCGGCCTGCTGAATGTCGGCACAGAAGAGCATAAGGGCCGCGCCGAACTACGCGAGGCGCATGACCTGATTCGTGCCCACGCACGCGGTGCCGATTTCGATTTTGTGGGCTTCGTCGAGGGACGCGACCTGCCCGGCGATACTGTCGACGTAATCGTGACGGATGGATTCACCGGCAACGTCGCGCTGAAAACCGGCGAAGGCACGGCAAATCTTATCGCCGACCTGCTGCGCGAGGCGTTTCAGTATTCGCTGCTGTCACGCATTGCGGCGGTCCTGGCCTATCCTTCGCTGCGCCGCCTGAAAAAGCGGATCGACCCGCGCAGATTCAATGGCGGCGTGTTTTTAGGTCTGAACGGCACAGTCGTGAAATCACATGGCGCGGCAGATGCGACCGGCGTCTCGGCTGCCGTCAAACTTGCGTTTCAGCTGGCCCAAGGTGGATTTTCGGCAAAGCTGGCGGCGCGCGTCGCTTCCGCCACAGTACCCTCTGCCGATGATACAACCGACGCAGCCGAAAATGATGCCACACCGGAAAAAGCGCTATGACCCGCCGCGCCGTCCCCATCGGCATCGGGCATTATCTGCCGGATCGCATCGTCCCAAACAGCCATTTCGAGGCGCTGGTAGATACCAGCGACGAATGGATTCGGACACGCTCGGGGATCGAAAGGCGCCATTTCGCGGCAGACGGTCAATTGACGTCCGATTTGGCCACCCGCGCCGCGCGTGCCGCACTGGAAAACGCTGGTATCTCAGCAGGCGACCTTGATGGCATAATCGTCGCCACATCTACCCCCGACCTCACATTTCCGTCGGTCGGGACAATAGTGCAGGCCGAACTTGGGATGACCCGCGGCTTTGCCTTCGACGTGCAAGCAGTTTGCGCGGGCTTCATCTATGCGCTTTGCACCGCGAACGCGATGATCGTATCGGGCCAGGCTGATCGTCTGCTGGTTATCGGCGCCGAAACGTTCAGCCGAATCATGGACTGGACCGACCGCAGCACATGCGTGCTATTCGGTGACGGAGCCGGTGCGCTGATCCTTGAGGCCCAAGAGGGCGCGGGAACCGCCCAGGATCGCGGCATCCTTTCGACAGATCTAAATTCCGACGGTCGCTACCGCGAGATGCTGTATGTCGATGGTGGCGTGTCGTCTACCGGCACTGCAGGCAAGCTGCGTATGCAGGGCAATCCCCTCTTTCGCCAAGCTGTCGAGAAGCTAAGCCAGACCGCTGAGACAGCGTTGCAGCGTACGGGGCTCACCTCGGCGGATGTCGATTGGATTGTGCCGCATCAGGCCAATATCCGCATCATCCAAGGCACCGCGAAAAAGCTGAATGTTCCAATGGAGCACGTGATTCAGACAGTTCAAGACCACGGCAATACGTCGGCCGCATCGATTCCTCTCGCTATGTCCGTTGGGGTCGCAGATGGCCGGATCAAGCGCGGCAATTTGATCCTGAGCGAGGCGATTGGCGGCGGATTGGCATGGGGCGCAGTCGCCCTCCGGTGGTAGCTGCGCCAAAATTGGCCTCAAACTCGCTTAAACTGCCGCCTCCAAGTCATTGTAATTGACTCGCAAATTTCTATCCCCCTATTGTTTACCAAAAGAAATTTATTAACGATCCAAAGCAATCGGGGGGATGGCTATGACTGACAAGACATTGACACGTATGGATTTGAGCGAGGCAATTTTTCGCGAGGTTGGTCTGTCTCGCAACGATTCGTCGCAACTGGTCGAAAGCGTATTGGTTCATATGTCCGACGCACTTGTGCGCGGCGAGCAGGTGAAAATATCATCCTTCGGCACATTCTCAGTGCGTGAGAAATCGGCGCGTGTGGGCCGCAATCCCAAGACCGGCGAAGAAGTCCCGATTAATCCGCGCCGTGTCCTGACCTTTCGTCCTTCGCATCTGATGAAAGATCGTGTGGCCGCCGGCAACAAGCACTAGAGCAGACTATGTCCAAATCCGCAGACGCCTTTCGCACGATCAGCGAAGTCGCAGACTGGCTGGGTATTCCCGCCCATGTCCTGCGGTTTTGGGAAAGTAAGTTCACCCAAGTGAAGCCCGTCAAGCGTGCCGGCGGGCGCCGTTATTACCGCCCTGCCGACATGCAACTGCTGGGCGGCATTCGCAAGCTGCTGCACGACGAGGGCATGACGATAAAGGGCGTGCAGAAGGTCATGCGTGAACAGGGCGTGCACCATGTAGCGGCGATGTCACCGCCCCTTGACGGCGATCTAGACACCGATGTCGCGGGCATTGCGTTGGACGTGCCCGAAGTCGAGCCGCGTGGCCAGATCGTCAACTTTGGGCGTCCTCAAGCAGAAGCGCCGGCCCCCTCCAGTAAAGTGCAAGAGCCCGCTAAAAACGATTCTGAGCCCACCGATATCGTGCTAGACGTCCAGCAAGAGAATGTCGAAAGCGCGCCGGTCTCGCCAGAACCTTCGGTCGAGGATACTTCGCCGGAAGATACCGCCCTTCAGGAACCGGCCGACCTGACTGCGCCAGAGCCAGCCAAGCAGACTGAGGACACCGCCCCCAGCGAGAGCGCCGCCAGCGATCAGGCCGCTCCGATCACCGAGGCGGCTGAGGCTGCTTATCCAAGCGACGCAGCCCCGCCCGAGCATACACCTGACGGCGATGGCAGCGCCACGTCCGAGGATACCCAAGTCGAAGACGAAGCACCTGATGAGGTTTCTGGTGCAAGTCCGGAGCCTACACCCAAGCGCATGGCGCAGCCCGTCGATCCCGAGGACGAAGTTGTGACTGAGGCAGAAGCGCCCGAGGCCAAAAGTGACACGCGCCCTCGCGTTGAGCAGGTCCAGACAGCGGACGATCCGTCTGATACCGAGCCTGCGCCCGCCTCTGCACTTACCCACCTGGCGGCGTACGACCGCAAGCCTAAGCCCCAAGACGCAGCGCGCATTGCCGATATTGCCAACCGCCTGACCGATCTTAGGTCGCGCATGTCCGGCAACGCGAAAACGCCGTGACGTGGCGGAACGAAAAATGGCAATTACCCCTTGTCCCTGCCCCAAAAACAGATATGACGACGCAATCGTCGGGCTATGGCGCAGTCTGGTAGCGCGTCCGTCTGGGGGACGGAAGGTCGCAGGTTCGAGTCCTGCTAGCCCGACCAAAAACTCCCCTCCTCTTTCGCAAATTCGCACTACCGATCCAGCGTCTTGCCACGGGCAGATCATGTGGCGACGGGGCGACGCAAGAATTGCCACGCCCCTCCCAAGCCGCTATCAGACCCCAACCGCCAAAGGGATGACGCGATGACCGGGGTTCTCTCCAGCCAGCAACTTAAATCAATGATCGCAGAGCGGGCCATTATTGCCGATCCTGCTGTGATTCCAGAACAGATTCAGCCGGCCAGCCTTGATCTGCGCCTTGGCACGATGGCGTACCGTGTGCGCGCATCGTTTCTGGCCGGTGAGGGCCGCGCCGTCGCGGATCGCCTGTCCGAATTCGAAATGCATCGCATCGATCTCAGCGCTGGCGCGGTACTGGAAAAGGGCTGCGTTTATGTCGTGCCGCTGATGGAATCGCTGGCGCTGCCATCTGGCATTCAAGCGTCGGCAAATGCCAAATCCTCGACAGGTCGACTAGACCTACTAACGCGAACGATCACAGATGGCGGCGCCGAATTCGACCGTATCCCACCGGGCTATCACGGCCCGCTCTATGCGGAAATTTGCCCGCGCTCCTTCTCGGTTCTGGTGCGGCCCGGGATGCGGCTTAACCAGATCCGGTTCACCAGTGGTGATGCGGTACTCGGCGACGCGGCGCTGGCGGCGCTGCACCGCACCGATACGCTCGTCGATTCGGCGCCGGTCATTGATGACGGCCTCGGGTTTTCCGTTGATCTGAAACCGCGCAGTGGCACCTTGGTCGGTTACCGCGCCAAGCCGCACACAGGTGTGATTGATCTGGATAAGATCGGCCACTATGCGCCCGCAGACTTCTGGGAAGAGGTGCATACAGATCGCGGCCAGATCATCCTCGATCCCGGTGCGTTCTACATTCTTGTCAGCCGCGAGGCGGTGCATATCCCGCCGGGCTACGCTGCTGAAATGGCGCCCTATCTGGCGATGGTGGGCGAATTTCGTGTGCATTACGCCGGCTTCTTCGACCCAGGGTTTGGCCATAGCGCGGCTGGCGGCACCGGATCGCGCGGCGTGCTTGAGGTGCGCTGTCATGAGGCGCCCTTCGTGCTGGAGCACGGACAGATCGTAGGACGGCTAATATACGAGAGTATGAGCGAAGTGCCCGATACGCTTTATGGCGCCGGGCTCAGCTCAAACTATCAGGGTCAAGGTCTGAAACTATCAAAGCATTTCAAGGCGCTATAAGCGGCCTTTCATGCTGTTTTACATCCGGCCTATACGCCGCGAAATTTTCATCGTGTCCCGGGCGCGTTTTTGCGTGGCTTTGCTGTCAGGCGCGCGGCCGCCCTCCTTGCCCTTACTCATATGCTTGCCGAATGCGCCGATCCCTGCGTTGACACCGCCGCGCATTAGACGGCGCATGATCATGCGCACAGCCATGTTAATCAAAGTATTGGCGTTCATTGCGCCCTCCTGCTTTTGCCCTCGCCTAGATTACATAGCACAAGATCGCGGTGTTTTCAGGGCGTTTGCTGACTATTCTTCAAAAAGCTCGCTCTGATCGCCCTCGTTCAATGGCAAGTCGTCCTCGTCCTCGTCGGCTGCGGCCCCCGGCATCGACGATGGCGGCAGACGGCTGTCCAGAAGGCCCGCCGAGCGCAGCTCTTTCAGACCCGGCAGATCACGGGCACTTTCCAGCCCGAAGTGATCCAAAAAGACATCCGTCACGACGAACGTCACCGGGCGGCCCGGCGTCATCCGGCGACGTCCAAAACGAATCCATTCCATTTCGAGCAGTTGATCAACCGTGCCTCGGCTGACCGACACGCCCCTGATTTCCTCGATTTCAGCGCGGGTGACCGGCTGGTGATAGGCAATGATCGCCAACGTTTCGATCGCGGCACGGCTCAACTTGCGGATCTCTGTGGTCTCACGCTCCATCAAGAAACCCAAGTCGGGTGCCGTGCGCATCGCGTAGGCATCACCGATACGTACCAGATGCACACCGCGCCCAGCGTAGCGTTTTCGCAGATGGACCAGCGCCTCTGCGGCATCGCTGCCGTGCGGCAGACGCAGATCCAGTTCGCGTACCGTAATCGGCTGAGACGCGGCAAAGACGATAGCTTCGACCATGCGCTCCTGCTCGGCAATAGGAGGCGCTTCAAACAGGCTTTCCTCTTTTTCTTCAGTCGCTTCAGCCACGCTCTTCACTCCGTCTTCTGACTTCGATGGGCGCAAATACTTCGGCTTGGCGCAGCTCGATTCGGCCCTCCTTTGCAAGCTCCAGAGATGCGGCAAATGTTGACGCGGCAGCCGAGCGGCGGCGCGCTGGGTCGGTGCCGAAACCTTCAGGCAAATAGGTCGAAATATCGGTCCAGTCACCTGCAAACCCGATCAGCCCTCGCATCCGGTCCAGCGCCTGCTCTAGCGAAAAGATCGCGTCACGGTCCATCGCGTAGGGGCGAAATTCGTCGCGTGTGCGGGTGCGGGCATAGGCCTGCATAAGATCCAACAGCGAGGCGGTATAGGTGATGCGGCGCGTGCGCGTCACACTCTCGGGTGCGCCCCGCCCAAAGAAGTCGCGCCCCAGCTGCCCGCGCGCCATCAGCCGCGCAGCAACGTCGCGCATGGCTTGCAACCTCTCAAGCTGGAATGCGAGATGCGCGGCCAAATCCTCGCCCGACGGCCCCTCGTCCTGAGGGTCGGGCGGCAGAAGCAGCCGTGATTTAAGAAAGGCCAGCCATGCGGCCATGACAAGGTAATCGGCCGCCAACTCTAATCTGAGTTCGCGGGCCTTCTCAACAAATTCAAGGTATTGCCGAGCGAGATGCAGAACGCTGATCCGGCGCAAATCCACCTTTTGTGTCCGGCTAAGCGTCAGCAGCAGGTCGAGCGGGCCCTCATAGCCGTCAACATCGACGATCAGCGCCTCGGCGGCGAGCCTCTCGGCGGCATCTGCGCGCCGGTCTTCCCAATCGTCATCTGCCATATGTTATGCCGCCGCTCATGGCGGACAGCTTTGCCTCCAGCGCGGAAATGTCAACCTCGGTGGGTGTTTTCCGGGCTGCCAGCGTTGCCTCTGCCCGCGCTTGTCCGGCATCATCAAGACGTCCTGCAGCGTCTGCCACCGCGCGCCGCTCTTCCAGCGAGGCATTGCACAGCAGCACAATGTCACAGCCCGCCTCTAGGGATGCGCGCGTGATACCAGTCAGGCTGCCGCTGAGTGCCTTCATTGAAATGTCATCGGTCATGATTAGGCCAGCAAAGCCGATCTCGTCGCGGATCAGCCGCATCATCTTGGGCGAGACTGTCGCAGGCTTGTCGTCGATAGCTGAATAAACCAAATGCGCGGTCATGCCCATTGGCAGATCGTTCAGCGCCTTGAAGGGGGCGAAATCGCACGCTGTCAGCGCGGCAAGGTCATCCTCAACCACTGGTAGATCCAGATGGCTGTCGGCCTGCGCGCGTCCGTGGCCGGGAATATGTTTTAGCACCGGCAAAACGCCGCCATCCAGCAGACCATCCGCCACAGCGCGGCCCAGTTCGGCCACGCGGTCAGGATCGGTGCCATAGCAGCGATCAAGCAGAAATTCATGGGTTTGCGGTCCCGCCACATCGACCAGCGGCGCACAGTTGCTATCTATGCCAAGCGTGTGCAATTCATGCGCAATCAGGCGATAACGTAGATACATGGCCTCGGGCGCGCGGTCGCCTGCCGCCTCAATATGGGGTAGCGGAGCAGGCCAGTTACGCCATGTCGGGGCACGCAGGCGCTGCACGCGCCCGCCCTCCTGATCAATCGTAATAGGCGCGTCGCGGCCCACTGCATCGCGCATGTCCGCGCAAAGCGCGCGCACCTGATCTGGGGTGTCAATGTTGCGCGCAAAGAGGATGAAACCGAATGGATCTGCGTCGGCAAAGAAGCGTTTTTCGTCCGCACTTAGCCTATGCCCCGCCGCGTCCAGTATAGTGGCACCAAAGCGCATCATTGCCATGCTCTCTTAGATTAGGATTATCGTGTAACGACTGGGATACATTCAGCTTTCTCGGCCACAAGAGCCGAGCAAAAGCGCCGCGCATCGGCCAGATCGTCAAAGCCCATCGCACGCAGGCGATAAAATGTACGCCCGCCGCTGGTGGCCTTTTGGATGACGCGGTCCTTACCAGCCAGATATTCTTCGAAGCGGCTGCCAAGTCTGGTCCATTCGTCGCGCGCAATTTCCTCGCTTGCGAAGGCGCCCAGCTGCGCCAGGCGCGTGCCAATGGCGATAGAGTCGGGATCGACGTCGCGAACCCCGCCTTCGGGCGCAGCAGCGGCGACCTGCAGAACGTTGCGCAAGTCCGCCGGGCGCGCACGTGGGCGCAGCGATGCGGCCATATTGCCATCGGTTTGCTCGGCCTGTTCGTCCTCGTCGGCGGTGCCTTCTTCTGCACCGGGCAGCGGGGCGTTTGGCGCATCGTCTAGCTCCGCCATGGGCGTGATGCCTTCGCTGATAGCGGCGGCGAGGGCCAGCATATCGTCGGGAACGTCAACAACGACTTCATCCGGAACGGGGGCCACCTCTGGCTCTGGCTCCGCCGCAGGTGCAGGATCTTCGACTTGCGCGACTTCGGGCACCGGGGCCTCGCTGCGGGCCTGCTGGGGGCGCTCAGGCGCGGGCGCACGGGGCGCGTCTTCTTCGCTAAGGTCTAGGGGCGCGGGCGCGAGGATCAACTCATCCGGCGCGGCGGCGGCAGTGCCCAATGCGGCTACATCATTGACCGACAGCCCCTGGTTCAACGTTTGCCGCCCGCCCGGATCCTCGGGCTGGACGCGCATCGGGCCTTGGACTGCACGAATAACCGGTACACCGCTGACGTCGCGCACGAGCAGCTTGTAGCCCCAGACGCCAAGGCCGATCACAAGACCGACTGATATGATGGAGCCGAGAGCGTAAGTCGCGCGGGATACAGGATTTTGCGGCTTGTCGCCGTCCCATCGTGGCGCGGTTTGGGCCGTGCCGTAAACGCTGCCAGCATCGTCATCTGCTGCATCTCGCGTGTGGAAATCTGCCATGTCCCGCCTCTCGTCCACCGGCGCACACAAAGCTGCCGGGGTGTGAAATCTGCCTCAAGTCATCCCGGCGGCGCGCAATTTTTATCGCATCTCTTCAGCCGGAGTTACGCCCAAGATACCCAAACCTGCGGAAATAACAACGCTTGCGGCCCGAACGAGGGCGATTTTCGCCTGAGACGTGGCCGGATCGCCCTCTTGGATAAAGCGCAGCTCTGGCACGTCATGGCCACGGTTCCACAGCGCGTGCAAATCCGACGCCAGATCGTAGAGATAAAAGGCGACGCGGTGCGGCTCGCTCGTGCGGCCCGCGATCTCAACCAAGCGGGGCCACTCCGCGATCTTGCGCGCCAGTGCCAGTTCGGCCTCGTGTGCGATCAGGTTCAGGTCAGCCGCGTTCAGCGCCGCATCTGATACGTCGATGCCAGCGGCATCTGCCTTGCGCAGCACGGACCGGACGCGCGCATGGGCGTATTGGACGTAGAACACAGGGTTATCTTTGGACTGCTCCAGCACCTTGTCAAAATCGAAATCAAGCGGCGCGTCGTTCTTGCGCGTCAGCATTACAAAGCGGGTCACGTCGGCGCCCACCAAATCGACAACGTCGCGCAGGGTGACGAACGTTCCTGCCCGCTTGGACATCTTGAACGGCTCGCCATTTTTCCAGAGTTTGACCAGCTGGGTCAGCTTAATCTCCAAAGGTACCTTGCCATCCGACAGGGCCGAAACGGCGGCCTTCATCCGTTTCACATAGCCGCCATGATCGGCGCCAAAAACATCAATTAGCAGGTCAAACCCGCGCGTGACCTTGTCGTAGTGATAGGCGATGTCGGGCGCGAAATAGGTCCACGCACCGTCCGATTTGCGCACGGGCCGGTCGACGTCGTCGCCATGCGCGGTCGAGCGGAAAAGCGTCTGCTCGCGCGGCTCCCAATCTTCTGGCAGTTTGCCCTTGGGCGGCTCTAGCACACCTTCGTATATCAGTCCCTTGGCGTCGAGCGAGGCAATTGCCTCTTCGATCAGGCCGGTGCCGTAGAATGATTTCTCGGACGAGAATTTGTCCATCTCGACGCCGAGCGATTTCAGATCGGCGCGGATCAGGTCCATCATTGCATCGGTGGAAAAGCTGCGCAGCTCGGCCAGCCACACATCCTCGGGCTGGTCGACCCAAGCATCGCCAACCTTGGTCTTCAGCGCCTGCCCCGTCTCAATCAGGTAGTCGCCGGGATAGGTGCCATCAGGGAAATCGACCGCGCGGCCATGCGCCTCAAGGTAGCGCAGATAGACCGACCGCGCGAGCGTGTCGACCTGCCCGCCGCCGTCGTTAATGTAATATTCGCGCGTGACGTCGTAGCCGTTGAAGTCCAGCAGACTTGCCAGCGCATCGCCGAACACCGCACCGCGCGTATGACCCACATGCAAAGGGCCGGTGGGATTGGCGCTGACATACTCGACGTTGACGCGGGCGCCCTGCCCCAGTGTCGAGCGTCCGAAGCTATCTCCGGTCTCCAGCACCGAGCGAACAACAGCGCGCCAGCAATCTGGCGAAAGACGCAGATTAAGAAAGCCGGGTCCGGCCACTTCGGCGGTCTCAATCCGGGAATCGCGCGCCAGCTCGGCGGCCAATGCGTCGGCGATATCGCGCGGCTTGAGCGACGCAGGCTTGGCCAGCACCATAGCCGCATTGGTGGCCATGTCGCCATGTGCCGGATCGCGGGGCGGCTCTACTGTGACGTTGCTCAGGTCCAGCCCGGCAGGCAGCGTACCGGACGCCGTCATTGTGGCCAGCGCGTCCAAAACGACGCCGCGGATATCGTTAAAAAGGTTCATCGCAGCTATCCTTCAAATTCCGCCCCGGTTTGGCAGTCCGTTTGCCCCCCGTTTAGCACTGAAAGGCGGGGCGTCAATCCGCCGATGCGTCATTGGCGCGCACTGCCACCTCGGCTGCGGCCTCCTTGGCGCCCTCATCGCCTTTGCGCTCTGCCGCTTCATTCATCCGGTCACGCGCGGGCGACAGTGCCAGCAGGCGCATGCCCGGCCCGGCCTTCAACTCCGCATCCGCTGCCAGAATGCGCATGTTTTTGCCCGGAGTAATCTCGGCCAGCGGAATTGAGTCGGGGTTATCGCCGCGCCATTCGTCCAGCCCGTACTCATCTGTCAGGCCTGTCGCGCGGATCTCCCACCCCTCCTCCATATGGCGGCCCAGCTCAAGATAGCGCAAACCGTTCGCAATAGTGCGCCCGCCCAGCGTGGCAGGCAGCGCGTGACGCGTTTGTTCCTGCTTGGCACGGCGCAACTGAAATACATGCTCGCGCCCAAATTCGGGCGCCAGATCGGTGGCAACCAGCGTATTGTAGGCATCATTGTCGGATGTGGCGACGACGCGGCCAAAGCTAATAAATTCCACGCCGTGTTCAGCCCCGTCCGAGAGGATATCGCCGATATAGATAGGCAGGCCTTCCTCGCGCGCGCTGCGCAGGCGGGCGCGGTTGGCATCGGCAATCAGAACTGGGATCTCCTCTTCCTGGAGGGCGGCCGCGAAGGCCGCACTAAACCGCGATCCGCCGACAAAGATCACGCCCGGCACCTGCCCGCCCGCCAGCCCCAGCATCCGGCCCAGCGGGCGCAGCGTGAAGCCATGCAGCACCACCGTTGCCGCGACCAATGCAAAGGCCAAGGGCGTCAGCAGTGCCGCGTCCTCGATACCCGCACTGACCAGCCGGGTGGAGAAGAGGCCAGCAACCGCCACCAGCACCACACCGCGCGGCCCGGTGAACGCGACCAGCAGCCGCTCACGCATAGGGATGTTGGAAAAGGCGAGCGAGGTCATCACTGTCAGCGGACGCACAACAAGGACGACCGCAAGTACGAACAGCAGCGCGGGCCAGCCAAGCAGGCTCAGCCGCTCAATGTCCATCGAGGCTGCCAACAGGATGAACACGCCCGATACCAGCAGGATCGTCGCGTGCTCTTTGAAGCGGCGCAACTCGGTATAACTAGGCAGCTCCGCATTCGCGATGTAGAAGCCCATGATCGTCACGGCCAACAGCCCGCTTTCGTGCAGAATGCCATCGGCAACGGCAAAGACCAGCAAAAGCGACGCAAAGAGCACCGGCACCTTCATGTATTCTGGCACGCGCCCCCGGCGAAAGCCCTCAGATAGCAGCCAGCCTGCGGCGATCCCCATCGCGGTTGCAGTCACGATGCCGATGCTCATATCCCAGATCGCGGCCCCGAACGTCTCGGTCGAGTAGATGACCAACACCACCTCAAACGCCAAAACCGCGGCCAGCGCCCCGATGGGGTCGTTCACGATCGCTTCCCATTGCAGCAACTGCGCCGGGCGCTTGCTGAGGCGCGCCGTACGCAAAAGCGGCGCGATCACGGTCGGCCCGGTGACGATCATGATGCCGCCAAACACTGCCGAACTGGCCCAGCTAAGACCTGCGATATAATGCAGCGCCAGTGCCGATCCGGCCCAGCCCAGCGGCGCGCCGATCAGCACCAGCCGCTTGACGCCCTTCGCTGCCTCTCGCAGAGAGTGCAAATTTAGCGTCATACCGCCCTCAAAGAGGATGATTGCGACCGCTATGCTGATCATAGGCCCCATCAATGGGCCGATATCACGCTCCGGGTCAAAAAGGCCCAGACCCGGCCCGATAGCGAGACCTGCCAACAGCATCAACACGATGGCCGGAAGGTGCAGACGCCAGGCCAGCCACTGCGCACCAACACCAATAGCGCCTACCAGCGCGAAAGCCATAACCGGCGACATCGCGCCCGCTGTCTCAATTGCCATTGCGTCTCTCTCCAATGCCCTCGGGGCCATTTCCTTCGGGCCACGATCCCGCGCCACCAGCGCCGCCCAGATGCGCGGCATGCTGGGCCAGCGCATAGCGGTCGGTCATTCCGGCGATGTAGTCGCTAACCAGCCGGGCTAGCTCGGTCGTTGTGTCTGCTGCTGCCACATCACTCTGCCAGCGGCGCGGCAAATGTTCCGAGCGCTCCATATAGAACGGGAACAAACCCTCGACCACCTCAGACGCGCGGGCACGCTGAACCATGACCATCGGCGCCCGGTACATCCGCGTAAAGAGAAACTGCCGGATGACCTGAAGATCGCGCCACAGCGCGTCCGAAAAGCGGATCACCGGGCGGCCCAGATGCCGCACATCATGGGAGTTTTTGCATCCCGCTGCGGCGATGATATCGCGCGACGTTACGATCACATCTGCCACCATTACGCCAAACACCCGGCGCAGCGCCTCGTGACGGCGGCGATAAGCATCGAGACCGGGATGCAGGCGATCCACCTCGGCATAACAAGCGTCCAGAATTGGCAGCTCGGCTACTTCGACCTCGGTAAAGAGGCCAGCGCGCAGGCCGTCGTGCAGATCATGATTGTTGTAGGCGATATCATCGGCCAGTGCGGCTACCTGCGCCTCGGCGCTGGCGTGGGTGTGCAGCTCCAGATCGTGGAGGGCATCGTATTCGGCCAGTGCATAAGGCAAATCACCGATCACGGGCCCGTTATGTTTCGCCAACCCCTCCAACGTTTCCCACGTCAGGTTTAGCCCGTCAAAGCCCGCATAGTGCCGCTCCAGCATGGTGACGATGCGGATCGCCTGCGCGTTGTGATCGAACCCGCCATAGGGCGCCATCATCGCATGCAGTGCGTCCTCGCCCGTGTGGCCAAAGGGCGTGTGCCCCAAATCATGCGCCAGCGCGACGGCCTCCGTCAGCTCGCCATTCAGATCCAAGGCGCCTGCGATCGTGCGCGCCACCTGCGCCACCTCGATCGAATGGGACAGCCGTGTGCGAAAATAATCACCTTCATGGGCGACGAACACCTGCGTCTTGTGCTTGAGCCTGCGAAAGGCGCTGGAATGAATAATCCGGTCGCGATCGCGCTGGAAACACGAGCGGAACTCGCTCTCTTCCTCGGGCGCGAGGCGTCTACGCGAGCGATCTGGATGCGCGGCGATACGCGAGGTCATTCGGGACGGCCTCCTTGCCGAGGGGTGCTGCGCCCCATATATTGCAATTCGAGGCGCTGCGAAACAGCCCAAACGCACCACTCCCCCGGAGGCCACCCAAATGAATCTGCCCCCCCACGTCACCCCCCGCGCCTTTGAGCGCCTGAGTGAGATTGGCGCATCCGATCAAGGACAGGCTCTGCGCGTCGCCGTTGAGGGCGGTGGATGCTCAGGTTTTCAGTACGAGATTAAGTTGGACACGCCGGCCGATGACGATCTGGTGCTGGAGGGACAAGGCCAGAAGGTCGTGGTTGACGCGATATCTCTGCCATTTCTAACAGGCGCGGTTATCGATTTCAGCGAGGAATTGATCGGCGCGCGCTTTGTTATCGAAAACCCAAACGCCAGCAGCAGCTGTGGCTGCGGCACGTCTTTTTCCATGTAATCCGCCAGATACCCCGAAAACTTAACGTATCACTTTACTCAGCGGGTATCACTTTGCGCGTTTCGACGCCTGGAAACGCTTGGTCGTAGATCAACCAACCTCCCGCTGTGATCACAAATGCGGCGCCTAGATACAGCGCGGCCCCCGGCACTTCGCCGAAAACAGTGGCGCCAATGGCGACCATCCATAGGAATTGCAGGTTCATCAGCGGCGTGATCACATATGCTGGCAACGCCTTGAGTGCGCCAACCAGCACCCAGCGAGCAGCGAACAGCAACGCCGCATAGACGACGGCCCAGCCCAGATCGCCCAGCCCCATCGGCCCCCAAACGAACGGCAAGGCGAAGACCGAGACAGTGGCAAGCGCCAGATTGGGCCAGAACACCTGCGCTAAGAGATTACACTCGCGAACGCCGATATAGCGCGATGCCATCATCGACACAGTCCCCAATAGCACAGCCGCTAGCGCGACAGCGTGGCCGATCTGCAAAGTTTCCAACCCGCCGGGTGCAAGGCATAACAGGCCGACAAAACCCAGCATGACAGCGCCCCATGCTTGCGGGCGCACCGCCTCGCCCAGAACCGGGCCGGACAGGATCGCCGTGAAAAGCGGGATCATCGCGATAAAGAGAAATACCTCGGCAAAGGGCAGCAAGCGGAATGCATAGAAAAACGCGCCGGCTCCCAGCACAGTTGCCACGCTGCGCAATGCCATGGCGCGCGGACAATGCGTGGACAAGCCGCGTGGGTTATGCCCTGCGCGATTGAACGCGAAGGCCAGTAACGCAACGATACCGCCCGACAATGCAAAGAGTTGCGGCGCAGCATAGCTGGCCGCAAACATCTTGGTAATCGCATCGGCGCTGGAAATGAGCGCGGTGTAAACCACCGTCAGGCAAACGCCGATTGCAATGGCCGCGCCCGTTATGCGCGCGCCTATCATACCGCGGCACCCATCGAGGGGCACGATCCAGCCATCCGGCCGCGCAAACCAACCCGCGCGAACCCCTCGAAAAAGGCGCCGAACTGATCGGTCGATGCTTCAGCCGCGACCAATGCCGCCTGCGCCTCGTCCGACACGTGCGCCGCGACCTCGCTGCGCATGACCTCCCAATCGGCCGAGCGGGCGTCGCCCATGGAATAGATGCAGTGCGACAACTCGCGCAGCGGCGCCGAGCCGGGCCGTGTACGGGCAAATGTGACGCGCCCCTCAGGAACATAGTCGCCAAAGCCGCCCTGACCCGCGCGCGTCATAAACCAGTTCAGCATCAGGTACTCGTGATAATCGTCTTGCAGGCCGTCCCCCTCCTCCAGCGCGAAAGTGCGAATTTGCTGGGTCAGCCATATTTCCCACACTTCGGGCGCTTCTGCACCGGAAAATCGCAGTGCGAGGCAAATTTCAGCGAGAAGATCGGCATTAAAGTCCAAAAAGGCGAGCGTTCCGGCAAACATCAGGCTGCGCAGCGCATCCGTGTCCAGCATCGGATCGACGCGGCCATACTCGGATAGATAAAATACGATATGCGTCAGCTCGTACGCAGCCTTTTTGTTCGGCATAGTAAATGTCTGCGAGCGCGCGGCGAAACTGCGCAGTCGGTCGTCGAGGCCGGTATCGCCCGGCAGTGGCTCAACCCCGCGGCGGGCGCATAGGCGGCGCGCCTCGGCGCGTTGCAGATCCGATAGCTCGGCGTCGGCCAGGCCCTGCCGCGCGACCCAATCGGTAAGCACCGCGCCTTTGTCTCCGGGCATTCCCAGATCCTCTAGATCCAGGCAGAGCGACAGCAAAAAGCGATAATACTGCGGAAAGAATTCCATGCGCTGTTCGATGTCGTTGTAAAATTTCTGATACGCACCCAGCGCGTTTGGCGCCAATTCTGCACCTGTGCATTCAAGAATGTTCAGCATCTCGGCGTTTTCCTTGAGCCAGAAAACGTCTTCTTGGGTGCGGCGGGTCTGGGCGAAGGTCTTGAGCAAGGCCGCTTGGCGTGCGGCCTTGCTGTGCTGCCGGAACGGGACGTTGAGCTGGACGATGGTGGTCATATTGGCGATCTCCATTTGAATGGTCCGGGCACAAGGCCCCGTTCTGCTGCGTTTCGGAGGCTGGTCTTACATGCTCGAGGTGAACATTTCGACAGCGTCGCCTTCGCGCGCTTCGGCCGCAGGTGCCATTGAGGACGTGAATGCGCCCACAGCTTCGCCCGCTGTCACGGCAGGTGCCATCGACGAGGTAAAGAGCTGAACCGCATCGCCCGAGACGGCGTCGGCTGTTGCTGCAGGGCTCATCGAGGATGTGAACATCTCAACGTTGTCGCCGGCAGATGCGTCGCTGCGGGCCGAAGGGGCCATCGACGAAGTGAACATCTGGACGTTATCGCCAGCTGATGCATCGGCACGAACCGAAGGTGCCATGGACGAAGTGAACATCTCGACATTGTCGCCAGCGGACACGTCGCTGCGCAGGCTGGGCGCCATCGACGAAGTGAACATTTGCACCGCATCGCCGGCAGAGATGTCGGCTGTCATGCTCGGCGCCATGGACGATGTGAACATCTCGGTCGCGGCGCCGTCATGCAGGTTGGCAGTGTGTGTTGTTTTGATGGCGGCGAGAGTTGCTTCAACTTTGAGTTGTGCTGTCATTTTTTTAATCCCCAGATTTATGTTTCAGACCCCCAAAGGCTGGCACCTCGCCGCAAAACTGCCAAGACATTTTTCAACCTAAAGGCGAGTTCTCTCCATGGTTGAAAATCAAGAACATGGCCTAAGATGCACGGACTCTTGACTATTCTTGGTAGGCAAAAAAACTTATCCACAGGGGTAATTTGGGTGTTTTAAGGCATGTTTCTGATCTTGAAACAGTCGTTTACAACACAACCTTTACGTGTGTCCCGATTCGCGACAGATGGAATCGGTATCTTGAGACCATCCCATCCGCCGTCGATTCGCCGCCATGTGCTGCTTGCCCCTGTCGCGCCGCTAGGCGATAGAGTAGCGGCGCATCACAGACCGCGAGGACAGCCCCATGAAAGTTGCCACATTCAACATCAACGGCATAAAGGCCCGCATAAACGCCCTGCCCGATTGGCTGGATGAGGCAGGCGCCGACGTGGTGTTGCTGCAAGAGATCAAGTCCGTTGACGAGGCGTTCCCCCGCGAGATTTTCGAGGATCGCGGCTATACCGTCGAGACGCACGGGCAGAAGGGATTTAACGGGGTCGCGATCCTGTCGAAACTGCCCCTTGAGGATGTCACGCGTGGTCTGCCGGGCGATGAAAGCGACGACCAAGCGCGCTGGATCGAGGCGACGGTGATAGGGGACACCGCGATCCGCGTCTGCGGCCTCTACCTGCCGAATGGCAATCCGGTGCCAGGGCCAAAGTATGACTACAAGCTGGCATGGATGGAGCGGATGCAGACCCGCGCCACTGCCCTGCTGGCGCTGGAGGAGCCGTTTTTAATGGCCGGCGATTACAACGTGATCCCACAGGACGAGGACGCAAAGCGCCCTGAGGTCTGGCAAGAGGATGCTCTGGCGCTGCCCCAGACGCGGGCCGCCTTTCGCCGACTGCTGAACCTCGGCTTTACCGAGGCGTTTCGCGCGCAAACGCACGGCCCCGGTCACTACAGCTTTTGGGATTATCAGGCGGGCGCGTGGAATCGCGATGACGGTATTCGCATCGACCACTTCCTGCTAAGCCCTCAGTGTGCGGACCTGCTGGAGGATTGCCAGATCGACCGCGACGTGCGCGCCCGCGAAAAGCCTTCGGACCACGTTCCAGTCTGGGTGAAATTGCGCGCCTGATTTGTCCCGGAAAGGGCACTCTGATGGATAACCTACGCGGTAGCATGCTGATGGTGCTGGCGATGGCGGGATTCGCTATCGAGGATCTCTTCGTGAAGCTGCTGTCGCAGGACATGCCTGTTGGGCAAATTCTGATGATGCTGGGCGGCGCTGGATGCGCAGTGTTCGCCGTCGCCGCGCGCGCCCAAGGCACCCGCCTTATCAGCCCGGTATTGCTGAGCCGCCCCGTCATGCTGCGCAACTTGGGCGAGATTATCGCGGCGGTCACGTATGTCACCTCGCTGGCGCTTGCGGACCTTTCAACCGTTTCGGCGATCCTTCAGGCGACACCTCTGGCGGTCACGCTTGGCGCCGCACTTTTTATGGGTGCGCAGGTGGGCTGGCGGCGCTGGTCAGCCATTCTGGTGGGCCTCGCCGGGGTGCTGCTGATCGTGCGGCCGGGCTTGGATGCCTTCCACATCTCGTCGGTCTTTGCGGTCATATCAGTGATCGGCCTTGCCATCCGCGATCTGGCAACGCGGGCAATTCCGTCGCACGTGTCGTCGATGCAGCTGTCGTGCTATGCGTTCGGTACTATGGTCCCGACCGGAGCGGTTATGCTGGCCATTCAAGGCGGCGCTGCGATGCCGGGATTGTTGGCTTGGGCCTATCTACTGGGGGCTTTGATATTTGGCGTTTTGGGGTATTACTTCATCGTTGGCGCCATGCGCATCGGCGAAATTGCCGCTGTCACGCCATTTCGCTACTCGCGGCTGCTGTTTGCTCTGATCATCGGCATGACCCTGCTGGGCGAGCGGCCTGATGTGTGGACGCTGATCGGCGCGGCAATAATTATCGCATCCGGCCTTTATACCCTGATCCGCGAACAGCGGCTGGCCCGCCGCGCGTTCCGGCAGGCCAAGCCCAACGGGCCGCTATAGCCTCGGGGGTATTTCCCTTTACTGCGCAGCTTTGCTAAACGCATCGCAAAGCACTGTCATCCATAAGGAACCACGCATGAGCAGCATCATCGACATTCACGCACGCGAAATCCTCGACAGCCGGGGCAACCCCACTGTTGAGGTCGACGTCACGTTAGAGGACGGCACAATGGGCCGCGCCGCTGTGCCGTCGGGCGCATCCACCGGCGCGCATGAGGCGGTCGAGCGGCGCGATGGCGACAAGGCCCGTTACATGGGCAAGGGCGTGCTGGACGCCGTTGATGCCGTCAACGGCGAGATCGCAGATGCGCTCGACGGCTTCGACGCGACCGAGCAGGTGGCGATCGATCTGGCGATGATTGAAATGGACGGCACCGACAACAAGTCGCGTCTGGGCGCGAACGCGATCCTCGGCGTATCGCTCGCGGTGGCGAAAGCGGCGGCTGACTACACCGGCCAGCCCCTTTATCGCTACGTCGGCGGCACGTCCGCGCGTCTATTGCCAGTGCCGATGATGAACATCGTCAACGGCGGCGAGCATGCAGATAACCCCATCGATATTCAGGAATTTATGATCATGCCGGTCGCGGCAGAGAATATCCGCGAGGCAATCCGGATGGGCGCGGAAGTGTTTCACACGCTCAAGGGCGAGCTGAAGGCCGCCGGGCTATCAACTGGCATCGGCGACGAAGGCGGCTTTGCCCCCGATATCGCCAGCGCGCGCCAAGCGCTCGATTTCATTCTGAAAAGCATTGAAAAGGCGGGCTATAAACCTGGCGAGGATATCTATCTGGCCCTCGATTGCGCCGCGACCGAATACTACAAGGGCGGCAAGTATGAAATGACTGGCGAGGGCAAATCGCTGACCTCAGGCGAAAACGTCGCCTACCTCGCCGGGCTGGTCGCCGACTATCCTATCATCTCGATCGAGGACGGCATGGCCGAGGATGACTGGGACGGCTGGAAGACGCTGACGGACGAGCTGGGCAACAAAGTGCAACTGGTCGGCGACGATCTGTTCGTGACCAATCCCGACCGGCTGGCAGACGGCATCGCGCGCGGATGCGCCAATTCGATGCTGGTCAAGGTCAACCAGATCGGCACGCTGACCGAGACGCTGCGCGCCGTGGATATGGCGCATCGCGCGCGCTATACCAACGTGATGTCGCACCGCTCGGGTGAGACGGAGGATGCGACCATCGCAGACCTCGCCGTCGCCACAAATTGCGGGCAGATCAAAACTGGCTCACTGGCACGCTCGGACAGGTTGGCAAAGTATAACCAGCTGATCCGTATCGAAGAGATGCTGGGCGAGGCCGCTGAATATGCCGGGCCAAGCGTGCTGCGAGGGTAAAGGCGAAGTTTCTCGCTAGTTGATGCCGCTCCCGTTGATCACGGATTTGGTGCAGGCTAGATGACCATCAAACACGAAAAAAGGCGCGGCAGAACTGCCGCGCCTTTCTAAATCCAATGTCGCGAAACTTACGGGCAGGCCGCCTCGTAATAGGTGCCATCGCCGCGCGAATAGGCACACACTTTGCGCTGGTTGTTCTGCGCAACGACCGTACCGGCAGCAGCGCCGCCGAGGGCAGTGATCAGTTGCCAGTCACTGCCAGCACCAAGCGCCTTGGCGGTCAGCAGTCCAGCGGCAGCACCGCCTGCAGCGCCAGCGACCGTACGCTGGTTAGATGTCATGTTTTCGCATGCGCCAAGGCCCAGTACAGCCGTCATGGCGGCCGCAGTTATCCACTTTTTCATTAAAAAACTCCTTCTTATCTCTCGTTCTCGCATGTCGTCCTTCTCGCCGGAACAACAGAACGCATGCGCCGATGCACTAACGCAAGAAGTAGGCCAAGGTTCCATCCCCCCCCAAGCCATGACGCACGATCAGGCAGAAAATCGCGCGCGGCGTGAAACTTTACGGCGGCTGCACGCGTATCTATTGCACAGCCCGAGCTTAGGCAGAGGGTTTAGCGTCACAAGCTATTGAGGCGCGTACGGAACGCCATTGGCACGCTCCCCCGCGGGCGGTGTCTAAGGCGAAGAGGGCGGATCAACCGTTTGAAGATTGCACGTAAGTTACGAGTTGCTGCGTTGATCCGTCCTTGCCGTCCATCGGCACGTTACCGGCCAGAACCGGGCCTAGCGTATTGGCCAACTCCTTGCCCAGTTCCACCCCCCACTGATCGAACGAATTAAGGCCCAAGATCACCCCCTCGACGAAAACCCGGTGTTCGTAAAGCGCGATGATCTGCCCCAGACGATACGGGGTCAGCAGATCGTAAATCAACGTGGTGGACGGGCGCGCGCCCGGGAAAACGCGGTGGCGTGCCTGCCGCTCCTGCTCGGCGCCGGTAAATCCCATTTCCTTCATCAATGCGCGGGCAGCGTTCAGGTCCCGCCCATGCATCAGCGCCTCGGACTGCGCGAGGCAGTTGGCGACCAGCAGCGCGTGTTGATGCGCCAGATCCGGCTCATGCCCGCGCGCGGCGACCATGAATTCACACGGCACCACTTCGGGACCTTGGTGAATCAACTGATAGAATGCGTGCTGTCCGTTGGTCCCCGGCTCGCCCCAGACGACGGGGCCACTACCATAGTTGAGCGTGCGGCCATCCATCGCCACGCCCTTGCCGTTCGATTCCATCTCTAACTGTTGCAGATAGGCGGGCAGCCGCGCCAGCCGCTGATCATACGGCAGCACTGCGCGCGTCGCATATCCGCAGGCCTGATGGTGCCAAAGGCCCGTTAGCGCCAGCATCATCGGCATATTATCCTGCGCAGGTGCCTTGCGGAAATGGATATCCATCGCCTCTGCGCCGCGCAGGAATTCGGTGAAGTTCTCTGCTCCGATGGCGATCATCAGCGACAGCCCGATCGGCCCCCAGATGGAGTAGCGCCCGCCAACCCAATCCTCGAACCCGAATACGCGCGAAGGGTCGATGCCCCATTCCCCTGCCTTATCCTCGGCCGAGGAGAGCGCGACAAATTGCGCGCCGGGATCATCCACCGTAGCCGCCATCCAAGCGCGGGCGGTTGCGGCATTGGTCATCGTCTCGGTCGTGGTAAACGTCTTGGACGCGACCAGTACCAGCGTGCGCGCAGGATCAAGGCCCGCCAGCGTGCCCGCGATGTCGGCGCCGTCCACATTCGAGACGAAATGGCAACGAGGGCCGTCCGCATAAGGCATCAGCGCCCGCACGGCCATATCGGGGCCTAGGTGCGAGCCGCCGATCCCGATATTAACCACGTCGGTAATAGCTCCGCCTGCCCCCTTGAACGCGCCGCTGCGCACTGAACCGGCAAAGCTGCGCATCCGCGCAAGGGTCGCCAGCACACCGGGCATGACGTCCTCGCCATTCACCATCACAGGCTGGCCCGACAGATTGCGCAGCGCGGTATGCAATACGGCGCGGCCCTCAGTCTCGTTTATCGGCTCTCCGGTAAACATTGCCTCGCGGCGCGCTGGCACGCCCCGCTCTTCGGCCAGCGCCAGTAGCGCACCCCGCACCGCGCCATCCATCGACGTCTTGGAATAATCCAGCAGCATCCCATCGAACCGCACCGTGAAATCCGCGGCGCGCGTCCCATCAAAAAGAGGCGCAATGCCGCGACCGCGTGCGGTGGTTGCCATTGATTTGAGATCGCGCCACATCTTAGGGCGCCCAATGTACGGTGGCATCGTGCAAAAGCGCCGAGATGGGCGCCTCGGCGGCGTCCATCCCGCACGCACGCTCCAGCGCCGCGCGCTTGGCATCGCCAGTGATCACGACATGCAGATGCATCGCACCGATCAGGACGCGCGCGGCCAGCGTAATGCGCGGCTCCGGCTCACCCTCAATCCGCATGGGCACCAGCAGCGGCGCGTCATGGGCCAGAGCCGCCTCCAGATTAGCTGCGCGAGGAAACATCGAGGCAGTGTGCATATCCTCGCCCATGCCAACCATCGCCACATCAATTGGCAGGCGCGGCGCCAGCGCCGCCGCCAGCCCCGGCGCCGCATCCTCTGGCGAGGTATCTGCCACATAAAGAGGTATCAGCGTGGCGGATGCCGCCCTTTCCACCATCAGGCGTTCCGCAATCATCCCCGCGTTAGAGCGCAGATGCGCCTGAGGCCTCCACCGCTCATCGCTGGGCATGATGTCGACACGCTCCCACTCCAGCCGCGCACCGCACAGCGTGTCAAAGACAGGACCGGGCGTGCTGCCACCCGGCACCACGAACAGAGCGCGGTCGCGTTGGCGAAGCGCTGCGTTCAACTGAGTGCCGATCACATCGGCGAGGCCCATCGCCATAACTTCGGCGTCGGGATATTCCTGTAGGTTCATGGCTTAATCTCCCGCCAGCGGCGCCCGTCGCGGTGCATCAGGGCCAATGCGTCATCGGGTCCCGCGCTACCCGTCGCATAAGGGCACGGGGGCGTATTCGATGCCTCCCACGCGTCGATAATAGGGTCGGTCCATTCCCACGCTGCCTCTACCTCGTCGCCGCGCATGAACAAGGTCTGATCGCCGCGAATGACATCCATGATCAGCCGCTCGTAGGCGTCCGGTACTAGGTCCGCATCTGGGCCAAGTGCCTCGGAAAAGGTCATGTCCAGTGGCACATCGATCAGGCGCATCCCTCCCGGTCCCGGCTCCTTGATGGTCACGCCCATCTCTATGCCCTCATTGGGTTGCAGTCGGATGGTCAGGATATTGCGGTGCCGCCCCGCGTCAGACCCAAATATCGAATGAGGCGCATCCTTAAAAACAACAGCGATTTCACTGGCGCGGGCGCGCAGCCGCTTGCCGGTGCGCAAATAGAACGGCGTGCCGGCCCATCGCCAGTTGCCGATCCGTGCCTTGACCGCGACAAAGCTCTCGGTCGTGCTGTCTTGGTCCTCGACCTCGCCGCGATAACTTGGCAGGCTATCGGTGCCCTCATACTGCCCGCGCACCACATCGCCCAGCTGGGCCGGTGACAGTGCGCGGATCACCTTCAGCTTCTCGTCGCGCACGGCGTGGGGGTCATATTTCGCAGGCGGCTCCATCGCCGTGAGACACAAGAGCTGCATGATGTGGTTTTGCATCATGTCCCGCATCGCGCCCGCTTTGTCGTAATAACCGCCGCGCGTGCCAACGCCGCCGGATTCGGCCACGGTGATTTGGATATGGTCGACATACTGGCTATTCCACAGCGGCTCGAACAGCGTATTGGCAAACCGGATTGCCATCAGGTTCTGCACCGTCTCTTTGCCCAGATAATGGTCGATCCGGTAGATTTGCGTTTCGTCAAAATGGCGCGCCAATTCGGCGTTCAGCGCGCGCGCCGAGGCAAGATCGCGGCCGAACGGCTTTTCCACGACCACGCGGGCGTCTGGCGTGGCCAGGCCATGCGCCTCAATCCGCGTCGCCAGATCGCCGAACAGCCCCGGCCCGACCGAGAAGTAAAAGGCGCGGATCCGGTCGGCCCCGTCCAGCAGCGCCGACAGCGCGCCCCACCCCTCGTCGCCGCGCGCGTCCAGCGTGACATAGCTCAGCTGCCCTAGAAACGCGTCCAAATGCTCGGCGGCGCAGCAGACATCATCGTCGAACTCCCCGATCGCGGCGCGCGCAAAATCACGGTAGCCCGCATCGTCCAAATCGCCGCGCGCGGCGCCGATGACGCGCGCCTGCGGGTCCATCTGGCCCGCACAAAAACGGCGAAAGAGCGCGGGCAAAATCTTGCGCCGGGCCAGATCGCCAGTGCCGCCAAAGATCACTAGATCAAAGGGTTGGGCGGGAATGACGCGCGATACCATGGACATGCCTCCTGAGTCAGCATGCACCTTAGCACTCTGCGCTGCGTTCACAACTGTGTCAGACACCAAGGCCCGGGTTTCCCTAAGGCAGGCATCGCGTTAGGTAACATTGTGACAGCTCCCGAAAGGATGCCATGAAACACGCCGCTATCCCCGCCCTCCCCAATGCGGGTAAATTCCGCGATCCACTGCACACCGCCAAGGGCGAGCCGCGCGCACATGTCGCGCTGAGCCGCGCCGAAACGCTGTGGTTCAATACCGGGACGCTATGCAACATCGAATGCGCAAACTGCTATATCCTTAGCTCGCCCACCAATGACGCGCTGGTCTACATCACACAGGCCGAGGTAGCGGACTATCTGGACCAGATCGAAGTGCGCGCATGGCCAGTGCGCGAAATCGCGTTCACCGGCGGCGAGCCGTTTATGAACCCTCAGATGATCGGAATGACGCGCGCGGCGCTCGCGCGAGGATACGACGTATTGATCCTGACGAACGCGATGCGGCCGATGATGCGAAAATCCATGCGCGCGGGCATCGAGGAATTGAATGCCGCCTACCCCGGCAAGATGACGTTCCGCATATCGGTCGATCATTGGTCCGAAACGCTGCACGACAAGGAGCGCGGCACAGGCGCGTTCGCCCGCACGATCGAAGGTATGGACTGGCTGCGCGACTCGGGCGTGAGGATGGCCGTCGCCGGCCGCACCGTCTGGGGCGAGAGCGAGGCCGAGGGCCGGGCCGGCTACGCCGTGCTTTACGCGCAGCATGGCTATGACATCGATGCCGCAGACCCCGGCGCGACTGTCCTCTTTCCGGAAATGGACGAGGAAACAGAGGTGCCCGAAATTACCACCGCCTGCTGGGATATTTTGGGGAAATCACCCGATGCCGTGATGTGCGCTTCATCCCGAATGGTGGTCAAACGTAAGGGGGCCGCCAAGCCTGCCGTGCTGGCCTGTACCCTGCTGCCCTACGCGCCCGAATTCGAACTCGGCGAGACGCTGGCCGAGGCAGAGCGCGACGTGGCGCTGAACCATCCCCACTGCGCGAAATTCTGCGTTTTGGGCGGGGCCAGTTGCTCGGCATAGCGTCCGCCGACTGTCCTTGCCGCCCAGCCAAACGTCGCGCCAATAACGGCGCCAGCACAGCGCGGGCCAACGAAAACAGAAACCGCCATTTCTTTTTGCTAAAAATATCCCCGCCGGAGGGGTATCTTCTTTGTGTCATGCGGTCTCATGACGTCTCACCGGCCTTAAAGTTCCTTTAAGGTTCAGTGGGTTATAGTGTCACTCTGTTCCGGGAAATTCCGGGCAGTGTCACTTGAGATCGTAGATAATAAAGGAGATATATCAATGGCAAAATCGAACGTGTTCACAGTCGCACAACTTAAATCACTCCCAGTGGGAAAACACTGCGATGGACAGGGTCTATGGCTCCATAAGCGCGCGGATGGCGGGGCACAATGGACCTTCCGCTTTCAACTGTGGGGTCGTCAACGGGAAATGGGGATCGGATCTTTCAAGCGGATCGGATTAGGCGAGGCTCGCAAGAAAGCGGACTGGGTCCGCCTGCAGGTGCAGGCCGATATTGATCCGGTCAAACAGCGCCGTCTGGAGAGACAGCAGTCGAACTCCCGGGATGGTCGTCTGGAAAGCCTCGCGTGGGAGGCGTACGGCACACACAAGGCGAGCTTGAAGCATGGTGGCGCGGACGGATTATGGGTCAGCCCCCTGCGCCTGCATCTTCTGCCCAAGTTGGGCAAGATGCCGATTGTTAAGATCGATCAGGACGACATTGCGCATGCCCTGGCCCCGATCTGGCATGAGAAACCGGTCACGGCCAAGAAAGCCCTTTCCCGGCTCAGAACCGTATTCAAGTATGCGCGGGCCAAAGGCTTCCTTGTAAACCGGGCTGTCATCGAAGAAGCGGTCATTCTCTTGGGAGAGAACAAGAAACCGGTCAGACAAAGTCTGTCCCTTCCATGGTCAGGGGTCCCCGCCCTCTACGCGACCCTTTCCGATGACGATCCGGTGCAACTGGCATTGCGAATGCTGATCCTGACGGGGGTGCGGGCAGATTCCGTGAACAACATGCAGCTGGGACAGATCGAAGGAGAGATGTGGCAGATCCCGCCTCTGCACGTGAAAGGCCGCGCCTCCAATACGGCCGGGTTTGATGTGCCTTTGTCCCAGGAAGCCTTGCATGTGATCGCATTGGCGAAGAAGCAAGAACAAAACGGGTATCTGTTTCCCAATGCGCGAGGTGGGCCTTTGAACAAGATGGCCATGCGAAATCATCTTGTGGAGACTAATGTTGCAGCGCGCCCCCATGGGTTCCGGGCGTCCTTGCGGACCTGGTTGTCAGATCAGACCGATTGTCCCTTCGAGATCGCAGAAGCCTGCATTGGCCATGTCAGGAAGGGAGATGCCGCCATCGATACCTACAATCGCACGGCCTATGTCATGAAGCGCGCGACTTTCATGACCGATTGGGCGGCGTATGTAAGCGGAAAAACCTGAACAAAACGTAAACCTGAGTTTAATAATTTTCTGTTAAGTATGCCTCATAAAAATAGAAAGAGGACATAAATGACGGATAGGATTTTAAGACAAAAAGACGTTCAGGACATTACCGGGCTCAGCCGCTCGACCATTTACAGACACGTCAATGCGGGCACATTTCCGGCCCCGATCCAACTGACGGACCGCCTCATAGGCTGGCGCAGCACTATCATCTCAGACTGGGTGGCTGACCGCCCTGAGGTCTGATCAAGAGCAGGGCTTTAACAAGACCCCGCCCGGCGCCTCTCGCGCCGGGCGGGGTTTGTATCTTCATGCGATGTGCAGAGCCACGTTCAGCCCGGCAGGTTTGCGTCATGCACGCTGCTTCCTGCTTTTGCCGGTGCCATGGCCGGTTTCCTGGCATCCGCATCCTGCATGAACTGTTCGATATCCCGCCCGTCTAGTTCTCGGGCGCGCATCAGTCTGTCTGCCAAATCCAGGACATGTGCCTTGTTCGCCGCGACAAGAGAAAGAGCCTTCTTTTCGGCTTCCAGCAGATGCCGCTCAACGCGGTGCCTGACGTCCTCAGGAACCCGCCACGTCTCGTCCGCGGTCGCAGCATCCCAAGTAAGGCCACTCTCCCCAAAACCCCACTGACGCTCGATCGCGAGGGCGAGGCTGGTCGCCTGGGCAAGATCGCTTTTCTCGCCTGCGCCAGCTCCAGAGCTCGGATTGCCGAACACACAGATCTCTGCAGCGCGACCTGCCAATAGAACCTGCAACCGCTCCTGAGCCGTTGTGGGCGTCAGCATCCTGAAAGGAAAGTGGTCCACCTGCCCCCCTTGAGCTGTCAGGCAAACACGTTTTGGAAAAGACCAGCCAAGCCGGACCATCACCACCACATGACCCGACTCGTGGATGGCTGCCCGGCGCAGCATCTCGTCATCAAGCCGGGGCACGACTTGACCGGTTGCGCTGTCGAGATGGTGCTGTTGAACCGGTGTTCGATCCGCCCGGGCGCGCCCCTTTGCGTCGCGAACGACGGCTTCCGCCATCGCGCCCGACTGGCCCAAAAGCCGATCTGCGATAGATGCAAGACGCAGCTCGCCCGCCCGTTCTCGCCCCAGTTTCGCAGCCAGGATTGCCTCGAGCCCGCTCTTGTCGGGATAGGGCACATGCAGCTTAAGATCAAAGCGGCCACTGCGGATCACTGCCGGGTCAACAATTTCCAGGTGATTGGTCGCGCCAAGCACGATCAGGCCGCCTGTATCTTTCGCCCTGTTGATCTGTTCAAGCAATCCATTCACCACACCGCGCATATAGTCGGTGTTAGATCGTCGAGCGTCTCGCTGCGAGAAGCTGTCCAGTTCATCGATGAAGAGCACCGCGGGAGCGGCATTTTTCGCCTTTGCGAAGGCCCTGTCCAGCGCCGCGAGCATATCGCCTTGATGCCCGTGCTTCTGACAGTCAGAATATGAAGTCTCGATGATCGGGATACCCGCAGACCCCGCGAAGGCTTTGGCCAAAGTGGTCTTGCCCGTGCCAGGCGGACCATGGAAGACCGCGCTTGATGCCACCTCGGACCAAGAAAGAGCGCCATCTCTCCAGAGCCGTAAATCGTTCAGCATGCGATCTAGAGACAGGCGCACTTCCTTCAGACCATGAATGGCGTCAAGCGTCAGTTCCGGCATCTGCGTCACGAGTTTTTTGGCGATGGCCGCAAGACGATCAGCGACCATAAGTGTCGTCGGTGCGGCGAAGGCAGCGTCGATCTGGGCCGGGCTAAAGGCTTTTAGGTTTCCCCCAATTGGCAACCGGGCGCGGAGTTCAGCCGTGGCCAAGTGCCCTGTCGAGCTATGGGTCAGGCGCATGGTTTCAATCACGATCTCCGGAGTGATGCCAGTCCACGCGACCGTCCGTGTCACGAGCGCATTCATGGCATCAGACGGATGTGAACTCCCGAAGGTCACCATTAAAACAGAAGCGCCCTGGGCGAGACTGCGTTCGATGCGCGCGTCTTGCATGCCCCGCCTGCGCTGACGGCTTTTAAGCGCGCTTCCATCGTCCTCATCTTGAACATACCAATGCAGGTCTGCCTTCCTTCCTGCGGTCAGATACCCGTTCCAGTGCTCGATCACGTTTGGGAGGATCTGAGCCAGGGCCCAAAGGAACGACCCAGTGGGGCAAACAAAATTCGTTACATTGCCCGGACAGAATAGGTCTTGCAGATGCACTTCGCTGCCCACGAGTTGTTCCAATGTCAGGGCCGCCGCGATCAAAGACGGAGGCGGGTCACCCTTGAGCAAGGCTCGCCCGCAGCCACGAGAAGATTGCGCCCAAGGATCATCACCCACGCTGATCGCCGCCGCAATCTCAGCCTCGGTCATGGTGTCCGCGAGCGGCGTTTTCGGTCGCTCCCAGGATCTTTCGGCGGCTGACTGGATCATATCGTCCGGCAGATTTGCGATAAAATCCTCATCATCTGGATCTGCAGGTGCTCTGGAAAGCTTTACGATACCGTCCCACACAGTGTCGAACAGGCTCCGTGCCATAGCGCCTGCGAGATCCGAGGGGAAGTCTGCCGGGGGTGTAGAATTTGGTTCAGTTTTGTTGGTCATAGGCCCCTCCCATCATTGAGGACCGGTGCCGGCCCGGGAGTGGAAACCCTTGTCGCCGATAGGCCTAGGTCTTTGACGGCGCGCTCGAGACTGACGCATGGCTCCCGGCGCAGGAGATCGATTTCAGAGAGCGCAATCCGATGAGATTGATGCCGGTCCGCGGTGAACTTCACGACGTTTTCAGACAGGGCGACAAGCGCAACGATATCGAAGTCATCCGGTGCGTAGGGTTTCACGCCGGTTGGAGAGCGATGGTACCCCTTGGTGAGGCTGAAGTGGAAATATCCATTTCTAGGCCGACAGCAGGTTTTGATCTGCAGTCGAAGGTCGCCATCAGGATGATAGACGATGCGATCGGCAGGCAGCATTTCTGGCAGCTGCGAGGTATAGATCCCGAAGCGCAACAGAATGCTGTCCACAAGGTGCTCGCCAGACAGGCCAAACCATTTTGCATGGCGTGTGAGCAAGTCCGGTGACAGGTCTGGAAATTGACGGATATCGCTATCCGAGAGGTGGGCAGCGCGAGACGCGAACAGCGCTTCGAAGCCGCTCAGGGGCGGTTGTTTAAACATAGGAAATTCCTTGTAAATATGTTTGGGGCCCGCAGGCGCCGAAACGCGCCAACAGGGCAATTCAATAGCTCTTGAAAATCTCTGAAAATCAGGCGGCCAGCGGCAGACCCGCACCGGGTCTCTCACAAGATCCGCTGGTCAGCGCATGCTCGATCATTTGATCAATGCAGGTCTGGGCCTCATCCGCGAGATCGCGAACTGGCGCTGCGATATGCGCCGGGGCTTGCGCAATGCAATGCACCGCTCGCGATTGAACGGCCTCCAGCGCAGCGAGACTGGTTGCTGACACGGCTCGCGAAATAAGCCCTGCCATGCGGTGAAGTACCAAGTCATTCACGGAAAGAGGCTGCACGGCTGTCACGGTTTCAGCTCGAATGGCCACCAATCTCCAGGCGGCGTCCGCATCCGATACAGACTGACCGAACGCAATATCAAAGCCAGCGTCTTCTGCCCACTCTTCCTTTTCGAACGCCATAAATACGCGGGTCATGAGCTCGCAAAAATGCTCAAACAGATAGGATTGCGCTCTGCCCGTGGCTTCCGAAGCCGGTGTGTTAATGATAGTAATATTTTTAGTCATGATGATCTCCTTCTCAGATCGTTGTGATTAGAGCGGAGTGAGAGTTGCACCTCTTGCTTCGCTTGCATAACTATGACATTATGCCATCATAAAGTCAATAGATAATTCTGGAATCTTAAAATGGTTAAATTTGGGCGGCCTAAGACTGACACCTCAGCAGTAACCCTACGTCTTCATGCCGACATGCTGCAGGCCCTTGACGACGTGAGACGAGACGAAGCCGATCTTCCAACGCGGCCGGAAATGATCCGCAGGATTATTGCGGACTGGCTCGAGCAGAAATCGAAAGTCGAAGAATGAAGATTGCCAGAAAAATTATAATTAGACTGCGAACAGAAATAACGATTCACGGCTGCGAGCGCAGCGAGTCCGAATGAATTCGAAGTCATAGCGTGAGAAATCTATTGCCCAGAAGGAGGACGCTTTGGGGGTTATGAAGTAGGCCTTTCGTACTGGATAGAGACTGCAAAATTGTCAGATATCTTCCAGATCAAAATATTTACGCATACGCAGCGGAAAACATAGAGATTGCAATTCCATGTTCTCCCCCCATTACTCCCTAAAAAAGTATACGGATTGTTGAAAGTAGTAGCAAATATGTTAAAAAAAGTAACAGAAATGTTGAGCGATATTCTAAACATTTTCTGTTACAGCTTTCAACAAATCTGTTACCTTTTAGCTTTGTTCGTGGACGGTTTCCGGGCATTCACCGCTGGCGCCCATCTTCCAACGTTGAACTTTGAAAGCTTACATTCCGCATAATCCACTTCGTTTTGCAGCAAAGAAAGCGAGCGGAACGATAATTCGGTGGCCTTGGCCGTTCACTTCGACATCTCAAGGGCATGTCAGTCCCGGCGCAAAGAGGGTCAGTTTCCCGGTGTAAAATTGGATAGTTCGGTTGGGAGTTAGCGGCGCCTTGGCGCGCGTGCTCGCCAAATAGTTGACGCGTGTCAAGGCGCGCTGGCCGCAGGCCAGCCCTTCTGATCCCGGGTTTATGGTTTTCAGGATTGGGCTTTTCGGCTTTGACGCAAACGGAAGCTCTCGCCGTTCATTTCGAGGATGAGCACATGATGGGTCAGGCGGTCCAGAATGGCTCCGGTCAAGCGTTTTGAGCCGAAGACCTCGGTCCAGTCATCGAAGGGCAGGTTTGAGGTGATGATTATCGAGCCGCGCTCGTAGCGCTGGGATATGATCTCGAACAGCAATCCGGCGCCTGTCTTGGACAGCGGAACAAAGCCCAGTTCGTCTATGATCAGAAGGTCTTGGCTGACCCGAACCCACTCAAGGAGGTGCAGCGCGAGTATCACACCAGCACACTCCTGAAAAACATCAAGGGCAGCACAATCACGCTGGCGACGTTGGAAGGGATCGAAATGGACGATCCGCAACGGTTCTTTGGCGATACGGCTGATCACTTGCAGCGGGACCTACAGGCCAACCCGGAGCACACAGCCAAGCAACTGCGCGAAGCCGGGGACCGGTATGTGTTCATCACCCCGGCGAACACAAACGCGCCGCCTGAGGGGCAAGAGGTCTGAGGGCGCTATCAGGTCGGGCGGTGAGTATTACCATCCGGCATTGCTGCAATTCACAAACAGCGCCAAGGCCGCGTATTTACCAACGGGCAGTTGCAGGACCGTTTCATCGGTTAACCGCCACATTCCAGCGTCAGGCTGAAAAGTTCGACAAGCGACAGTTAGCTGCGTGCCGCACCAAAGAACTCTGCTCGACGCATTTATGCAACACTCTTCCTAAGCTGATCTCGATCACGCACCCACGTTGATCTAGATCAATGGGCTTCGCATTCCAATAGTTGAATATCTTCAGGTCGTATGAGTGCAACAGAAGGAAGCATTTCGATGAAATCTAAGAGTTACAAGTTTGGAACTGCCGCACCAGCAGCACTGTTGATTTTGTCATGCAGTGCGTCTTGGGCTGATGTCTTGCCCGACAATGTTTTGATCGGCACATTCGGGGACGGTATGATTTTTTCCGACCCGGCAGAAGGTGTGGTGGAACCGGGCATCAAAGCCGTCACCTTCACCAGCACAAGAATACCTGACGGATCGGGTGGATTTACATATGTTGATCCCTTTCAACAGATCGTTACAGATTTTTCCGGTCTCACGTCTCGCGGCAACGTTACGAATTGCTTGATGGCCAGTAATCCTGACGTTTTCTGTGATTCCGAATCCGGATCCGGAAAGCGGATCAAGACATACATCACCGGACCAGCACCATTCGACATGAGGTTGCAAACGACACCGAGTATGGTTTCCCCGACAGTGGATTACTTCACCTTTGGAAAGGTGTCTAACTTTACCGGTGCTCGGATGACCGGATTCTCTTTGCAGTTGCTAGATTCGAATGGCGTTCTGATGGACGCCGCCGACCCTAACAACGCTGTTTTGTTCAATCTGGCGGCCACCCAAATTGGCCTTGGCTCTGGTCTGCCTGACGGGCTGTTCGGCGACGGCGGTAACGAAGGCGAGATCGGTTTTTTCTCGGCGAACAAGGCGACACTTGACCTCACAGCGTCGGTTAACGAACTCGCTTTCGGTGCGCTGAGAAACACCGAATATGTCGCAAACTTCGGAACGGCCTTCCTTGACAATTCGATGGTGCCGAATGGTCTGTTCTGGGACGATAACAACGACCCGACCGACGAGTCGTCATTAGTCGCCTGGAATAATATTGCTGCAGGTGGCTGGACCTATGGAACGCTGGATACCGCTGCTAATCTTAATTCAAGGCTGACAGAACTGGCATCGACGCTGGGTGTTGCTGTGGCTGATCTCGGTTATGTTGACGGTGGTCTGGTCCCTGCTGACATTGTTGCACTCGCGCAGGCCAATGGTCTTTTTGCTGTGGATGCGGTCGAGGATTTGCGCAATGCCAACCTGAACTACACTATGACCGTTGGCACAGTTGACGGGGGCGAATTCACTTTACGTCTCGTACCAATCTTCGCGCCGATCGTCGCCAGTGCTCAAGACACTTATCAATTTAAGCTTGCGGGCAATCTCGATGCGGCTGCAAATGTGCCTTATTGGGATTTGGGGAATGCAGCGGCTTATCAAGCTGCGATTGTCGGCATGCTCGCTCTCAGTCCGGCAGACCGATCAACGGCTCTGAATAGTATCGGGTTCAGCTTTGCGCCGGCTTTCTCCAGCCTTGGGTTTGAGGCTGCCCGCAACCAAATTGCGACAATCTTGGACTACTCAGTGCCTTGGGAAAGAACCGGCGGAGATGCAGACGTTATTTCCAGTCAGGGCGTCGCGCAGCCTTGGGTGATGGGTGACGGTCTTTACGGACTATTCTCTATAGGTGGATCGCGTTCATCCTATGACCCCACAACCGGGTCTGTCGGTTATGATGTTGATATGGCGTCCTTCTCTCTGGGTTTGGAAAAACGCCTTTCGGACTCCAACACCTCTATTGGTGTGATAGTTGGCGGTACAACCGGATCGGCCGATGCCAATCAAGGCCTTGGCGAAATTGACACAGACGGATACTCTCTGGCTGCTTTTGCGCGGAACCAGTTTGGTGAAGGAGGTTTGTTTCAAGCGCTAATAGGCTATCAGGATCTGTCATATGACTCCACCCGAACTGTGATGGGGCAAACGGCGCGAGGTGATACCGATGGCTCACAGTTCTTTGCTGCGCTGAAAGTTGACTACTTGAAAGATTTCGGCTCTTTCAAATTCGGCCCGACCGCATCATTGGAATACTATGACGTCTCAACTGATGCCTTCACTGAAACTGGGGCAGGTATCTGGAACCTGAATGTCGCAAAGCAATCTGGTGACACTCTCATGGCTTCAGTCGGTGTTCGCGGCGAATATCAAATTCAAAGTGTTTCCAGTGATACTCTCCTGACCGGAAGCCTTGAATATACCAATGCATCTGGTGATGACCTCGTCATACAAAGCGGATTGGTAGGCTTGCCCGGAATCTCGTATACAGTGGATGGTTTGAGTGAAAACCTGGTAAGCCTGAACCTTGGTCTTGAAAGTGTGGTCTCTGCCAGAGGGTCTCGCAAGGTTGTCTTGCAGAGCGGCTATCGCGGAGCATTCGGTAGTGATTACGAAAGCCATGGCCTGCAAATAGGCCTAAACTTTACGTTCTAAAGGCTCATATTTTCTTATGCATTTTGTGAACGGCGTCCCTTTTGGGCGCCGTTTGCTCTGATGTTGTCCCCTTGATTTAATCCAAATTGAGATAGGCTCTGGTCCAATTGAAATAACCAGAGATGAAACAATCCCGATTCACCGAAGAACAGATCATTGGTATTCTGAAAGAACATGACCGGCATTTCCGTTGCCGGGTCCCAGGAAGATCAAAACCTGAATAGATCTTACCCAAAATAGCGGAATCTGTGCGGTGCAGGTCATCAGCGATGGGCCGAAATGCACTTTGATTGGCTGCACAAACTGCTTCAGGGCGACCCGTCTGCCAAGGCTATGTCAGTCGGGTGATCCGGCTGGCATTGCTCGCGCCAATGGTGTTGGACCGGCTTGTCCTATGGCGCAAGCGAACTGTGTTTTCGATCTTCGACGACAAAAATTGCATGAGGCTCAGGTCCGTCTTTGACTTGGAGCAAGGCCACTTTGAGATCGGCTCACAAGTTCAAGCGGCCGCAAAAAAGATCTATTTCAAAACGACGGTTTAATGCTGCGCATCTACGATGCGAAAGCTGCGATGCGGCTTCATTCCAAACAGTGGAGGACAGCTTCGGGCCTTCCTTGTGGCTCGTATAATCTAGATTTTGACATTCCCCCCGCCGCATCTGTGTCGGCACCGAGTTAAATTTTGCAGTCCTGCCGTGCAATTGTCTTGGCAGTGAAGTTCGCAACCAGCCACTGGGCAAATAGCAACTGCTCGCAGTAGGTTCAGATCAACAACGGCATCATTAGGCTGGCCAAGCTAAGCACAAGAAAGAACCCCGCCATGTCGGTGATGGTCGTCAAAAGGGGCCCCGAGGCTGCCGCAGGATCTTGACCGAGTCGTTTCAAAAGCAGCGGGACGACACCGCCGATAGATACCGCCAGGACTGTGTTGATGGCAAGCGCCGTGCCGATCACAAGGCCAAGCCACGGGTTACCCTTCCAGATCCAGCACACCAGTCCGATCAGGATACCCAAGGCGATTCCGTTGATAATTCCGACCGTGACTTCTTTCCGCCAAACCCGCATCGCATCCTTGGTTCGCACGACACCCAGCGCCAATTCCCGCATGGTTACACCGACAGCCTGATTGCCTGAGCACCCTGACATGTCGGACACCATAGGCAGAAAGACGGCAATTGTGATGAGCGCCGCGAGGGTTTCCTCGTAAGCCGAAATCACCGACGCGGCAATTATGTTCAGTACGATGTTGGCCGACAACCAAGCAAGGCGCCGCCGTGACCGCAACCAGGTCGGCATTGAGCGCAACTCGTCGCCCACAATGCCTTGTCGTTTCAGGCTTTCGCTTTCGGACCGCGCCAGGGCGGCGTCGTGTACCGCCGTGCGTGACACGACACCAACCAATCGCCCGTCAGCTTCCACGACCGGAAGCCCAAAGAAATTGTGTTTGTCAAAGAGGTCCTGCAGAGCGTCAAGCGTTGTGTCCACACCGATCGTGACTGGCTGCACCATGATAGTGGCCAGCCTTTCACTACGGTTGGATGTAAGTAGGTTGCGAAGTGAAACGACTCCGACCGGGCGGTCCTCGGCATCGACGACGTAGGGATGCTGACCGCGGTAGCGTTCGAAATCCGCTTCCTCTGAAACAATTCCTTGCAAAACAGCCCCGATCGTTGCCGTCTCGGAGAACTTAAACGCCTCGGCAACCATAAGGCCGCCCGCAGTGCCATCCTTGTATTCTGCCAGGCGCCGGACGTCGGCGGCATCATCCGGATGCAAACGAGCCAGAATGGCATTGGCATCCTCTGTCTCGAAATTGCCGATAATGTCTGCCTGCAGGTCAGAGCTCAGCTGGTCCAGCACCTCTGCGGCGCGGTCGATTTCCATGCGCTCTAACAAATCGGTGGCGGCCTGCACAGGCGCCTCCACGATCAGCTTGGCGGCCAGGTCCGTAGGGATCAACGTCATCAAGACGTCGCGATCGTCGGCAACCAGCAACAGCAATTGACGCAGCGCGGCTGACGGCGGCAACGGCTCCAGAAGTGCCGCCAGCGTCTCAGAATCGCGGGCGTCAATCGCGTCCTTGATCTTCACACGCAAGGGTTTTGAATCGTCCTCGGGTTCAGGCATAACGGGCGGAGCGGGCAGTGTTTCGCCGTCGATCATTTAGCGGTCCTTCCTTGATTGTTCGCATGCCCCGACGGCCGCACAGCAGCACGCGAGCTCATCAGTTCCGCGTACGGGGCCCCGACACCTTAACTCCAAATTCGAGCGATGAAGTTCAGTCTTCCCTAATCTGAATGGCTTGGGCGATGCAGCGCCATAGCAACAACTGTTAACAAGTGCGGTCACATTGTCCGCACACCGGTTATTGAGGCTGTTGAGATGCTGCATTATGCGCCGACGACGGCAATGCGAAAGCTGCAGCGCAGCATCAGATGGATCCGTGAACGGCTGTAATGGGCCGCTCACGTCGATCAGACGAGCGGGATAATCAGGATGCGTGCCGCGTCGCCGCAAGTCCGCTCCGAGCCCACGTCAGCATTTCTCTTCGACCCATTACCTTTGCTTCAGGGCCCTTCGCGACTCAAAAAATCACCCCATGAACCAAAGGCGGGGCATGTGCTAACACTCAAGCCGGGCTACCCAAATTTGGGAAGTCTGAAATGCAAAGAGCCCTAAAGCCTGCCCGCGGAGTAAACTCGTGAAAATTAAAGCCGTGAATCAGCGCAGTGCAAATGCCAGAACTATCAAATATAGAACGATGTTCAGACCCCAGATCGTCAAGGAAATCCGTCGCCGCAGACTCATATCTTTGAATGGATTAGTCATAGTCGAACCGCTCCGACAGGATACGATGAGAGGGTGTGCCCCTCTCAATCAGGTGATCTTCAACGATATCCATCATGATCCCCGGTCCGCACATCACAAAGACCCATTCGCTTAACTCTTCTGCTGAAAAAACGCGATCCATCAGCGCTGCGTCAATGAAACCTGTCTCTCCGTGCCAGGTTTCTGGCGGTTCTGACAGAACATAGAATACGCCCTCCGCGCCCAATTCCTCACGATAGGCAATCTGATCAACCACCCGGTTTCCATAGATCAACTTCACCTTGCGTGGATCTCCGGCCAAGCGCATTTGCCTAAGGATGCCAAGCAGCGACGCCAGCCCCACACCACCTGCAATAAGAGCGACCCCGGGTTCGGTGCGGCCATCAATAGACAGATTGCCATAAGGGCCATCAAGATAAGCGACTGTTCCAGCCTTTATCTGGCCAATGGTTCGTGTGAAGTCGCCAAGCTCTTTTATCATGAAGGAAATTTTCGATCCGGCACCTGGCGCGGAGCAAATAGAGAATGGGTTTTCTTTCATCGAGAACGAACCTTGCCCCACATTCAACCACACAAATTGCCCAGCCCTGTAATCAAGGCCAGAATGACCATCTGGTTTCACTGACAATTCCCACTGCTTTGGCGTCAATTGCACAACTGTGGCCACGCGCCACGGGCGAGCCTTGTCCAGAAATGGCACGAGCAGGTAAACATAAAGTAGCGACCCAACCGCGACACCCGTCATTGCCACCCACAATCCTGTCATCACTGGCTGCGATCCATATCGCCCCGCATAGACGGTATGATGTAACAGGAGTAACGCGATCAAGAGTGCGCCGACACCATGTATCCGGCGCCACGTCTCGTATTTGTAGTCCAGTTGAGTGCGTCCGATTGCCAGTAGAACAAGGCTTGGAAGAAGCAGATAGGCGGCAATGCCTGTGGACAGGTTGGAGAAATCGGTTGTGATCGTCAGTTGGCGCGTTGGGTCCCATGGACGCTGACCACCGGGAGGCGTACCTTGGTAGAGGAAGGGATGTAGCAAGGCAAAACTTAGCGCCGTGCGCGCCATCACCTGATGAAACCGCATGGTCACATCCATGCCAACGCCATTCGAAATGCTCTTGAAGCGACCGGAGAGGACGAATTCCATGAGGACCATCGAGAAGGCAAGAATACCAAGACCAGATGCAAGTTCTTGGTGAAACGGGCGTGGTGGTCCTCCGATCGACCGCGACAAGATCAACGGCAATGTGACGGCAACAAGGTAAGCTATGATCAAAAAAAGCGGTTTCATTTCTCCAGTCTTCTCCGCCTTATTTGAATAAAAAATTTCACGCTCTTTTTGCTGCAGATTACTTCAATAGGTGCTGTCCGACCATTTCGAACCGGTCTCAGTCTGCCGCCAAACGCCAGAACCTATGCTGAACGAAGCTGACGCCACTCAGAGAGTGCGGCGGCGCGGTTGAGCTTGAAAGTGGCGCGTGAGGAAAGGTGGCGCTCACTGAAATGGTTGTGAACGGCGGCGTGGACGGCGGCAAATTTCTGCAGACTTCGCGCGCGCCGAAAGCGTAGCATGGCCCGTTCTCGTCTTCGGAACGGCAGGTGAGAATTCTCCGCCCTGTTGTCGAGCCAACGACCGGTTTCTTGCCGATCAGCATTGCCGATGACCTTCATCGCAGCGTCATTGGAACGCAGTTGGTCGGTGACGAGCGCCTGAACCTTGCCATGGCGTTTCATGATTTTCCTGAGGAATTTCAACGCCCCTTTACAGTTGCGCCGCTTAAGCACATAGCTTTCGAGCACCTCGCCCTCGTGTTTCACGGCCCGCCAAAGGTAGTGCGTCTCGCCGTTTATCTTCAAGAAAACCTCGTCCAGGTGCCACTGCCAGTTCGAATACGACTGCAACTGCTGCACCCGTTCTCTCCGGATCTCAGCAGCAAACATTGGGCCGAACCGGTTCCACCAGCACCGCACCGTTCCATGGCTGATGTCGATCCCGCGCTTGTGCAGCAGGTCCTCGATGCTTCGGAGCGAAAGGGGAAAGCGAACGTAAATCATGACCGCCAGGCGGATGATCTCAGGGCTGCTTTGATAGTACTTGAAAGGGTCTCGTTTTGTCATGGATAGACGCTACGAAACTGCCTTGCCCGGCTCAAGCCAATTTCTTCTGACAAAGCCAAGCCGGTAAATCTGGAAGCGGTAACTCCTACGGCTTTGACGTTGTCAAAAAATTCGATGCCTCCGGTGAAGCTGTTCGCGGTGACCGGACGGTCAATCCACACAAAACCGACATTATCGCCCGGATCTTTACAGACTATGCCGTCGGAAAATAGCCGAAAGCCATCGCATCACACCTAAACGCCGATGGCATCCACGGACCTTCCGGAAAGGCGTGGGGACAAAGCACCATTAACGGCAATCTCGAGCGGGGCACCGGGATACTCGACAACGAACTCTATATCGGCCGTCTGGTCTGGAACCGGCTGCGCTATCTCAAAGATCCCGACACCGGCAAGCGCATTTCGCGTCTGAATGACCAATCCGCCTGGGTGGTCCACGACGTTCCGGACCTGCGCATTGTCGACCAGGACCTGTGGGATCGGGTCAAGGCCCGTCAGGGTGACCTCCGTGTCAAATAGAACACCGGCGATGGCATGTGGGATCGCCGCCGTCCGCGCTATCTTCTCTCCGGTCTTAACAAGTGCGGCCATTGTGGTGACGGTTATTCAGTTATCTCTCAAACCCATCTCGGCTGTTCGACCGCGCGCAACAAGCGTACCTGAAAAAACCTGCGCGGGATCAAACGGGCAACACTGGAAGACTACGTTCTTGGCGGTCTGCGTCATCATTTGATGGACCCCGATTTAGCCAAACTGCTTGCCGCAGAATACAACCGCCATTTGAATACGCTGAGACTAACCAAGTACGCCTCGATCGAGCGTGACAAGGCCGAACTCAGGAAGGTTATCGGGGAGCAGGAAAAGCTTGTGGATGCCATCTGTGACGGTGTGCCAGCAAGCAAGCTGAAAGACCGCATGATCACATTGGAAGAACGGCAACAGGATCTGGAGCATAAACTGGCAGCCGCCAAAGAAGACCCGATCTTGGTCCACCCCAACATGGGCAAGTTCTATCGCCAGCAGGTTGAGAGCCTTGCCACTTCCCTGAACAGCGCAGGCTCCAGAACGGAGGCTGCCGATATTCTGCGCGGCTTGATCGACCGGATCACAGTCACCCCCGACTTGGAGACCGGAGTGCCGGCTGTCAGCCTCGAAGGCAACCTCGCGGGCATTCTTGCTCTGTCCCAGACAGCAAAAAACGCCGTTCCGGTTTCCCAAGACGACGTTCAGCAAGTAAAGTTGGTTACGGGAGTAGGATTTGAACCTACGACCTTCAGGTTATGAGTCACGTTTTGGGGTTTCCCACATGGTTCGCTGGATTGCGCTCACCTACCCTATCTTATTGAAATCACTCATTCTTCATTGACGCTCGTTACGCTTGGGCCCTACGCTTTACCCCATGATTTGCTTTCAAATGCTTCCACTGTGCTTCCACAGACGAAACGGGATTAAGGGGATATGGCATGCCTAAACTGACCAAGCGTAGCGTTGACGGCTTCGGCATCCGCGACAAAGGCTATTTCGAATGGGATAGCGAGATTAAAGGATTTGGCGTCCGCATCATGCCGTCCGGCTCCAAGACCTATCAGGTCCAGTATCGCAAAGGTGGGCGCACACGGCGCGCGTCTATTGGTCGGCATGGCAATGTAACCGCAGAGCAAGCCCGCGCCCGAGCCAAGGAAATCATGGGCGAGCTGTCCAAGGGCGAAAACCCGGTGGAAGAGATTGCGCAGCATCGCCGTGCGCCAACCGTCGCCGCTTTGTGCGAAAGGTTTTTCAAGGATCATGCGCAGCACCGCTGCAAACCCAGCACACAAAGCGAGTATCGCCGCGCGATTGATCTGTTCATCAATCCGGCGATAGGCAACTTCAAGGTTGTTGATGTCGAACGTCGTGACGTGTCCGAGTTGCACCACAAAATGCGCAACAAGCCCTATCAGGCCAACCGAGTCCTAGGCGTCTTGTCCAAGATGTTCAATCTGTCCGAGGTATGGGGGCTGCGGCCAGACGGGTCAAACCCCTGCCGCCACGTGCCAAAATACCGCGAGGAGAAGCGGGAACGGTTCCTTAGCCAATACGAGCTCCAAAATCTTGGACAGGCGCTGACAGAGGCGGAACGCGATGGATCAGAAACGCCTTATGTGATCGCCGCCTTTCGACTGCTGATCCTGACCGGTTGCCGGTTGGGCGAGATACAAACCCTGCAATGGAGCTTCATCACAGATCAGGGCATGGAGCTGCCGGACACGAAGACCGGAGCGCGGCGCATACCCCTGCCCAAAGCCGCAAGAGCGGTTCTAGCGGCCCTGCCACGGCTTCCTGACAATCCCTATATTATCGTAGGCAAATTGGCGGGCCGCTATGCAACCGACCTACAGCATCCTTGGCGGCGCATCCGTGACCGGGCGGGCCTCGACAATGTAGATATGTACGGACTCTCGGGACACTTCCTGTAAATTCCCAGATTTGGGGTGGAGGAAGTTTTCATGACGAACGAAGAACGGGACATCCAACGTAAGTTGCGAGTGCTTCAACATGCCGAGAAGGTCGGCAATGCCCGCAAAGCATGTCGATATTTCGGGGTTGGAAGATCCAGTTTCTATAGATGGCGCGATGCGTATCAAAAACATGGCGAAGCTGGCCTGAAGAATGCCAAATCAATTCCTAAGAACCCAGCCAATCAAACGCCGCCCGAGATCGTTGATAAGGTCCTGTATCTGCGTCGCAAGTATCACCTGGGGCCAATCCGGATCGTCTGGTATTTGGCGCGTTATCACGACATCAAAATCTCGGATGCTGGGGTCTACCGCATCCTCAAGCGCAACGGTCTCAACCGTCTGCCCAGAGGCACACGAATGCGTAAACTGCACACCAAGCGCTATCAAAAACAGGTTCCGGGGCACCATATACAGGTCGACGTTAAGTTCCTGACCTTCAACGAAAAAGGTAGCAAGAAAGTACGTCGTTTCCAATACACAGCAATTGATGACGCAACGAGAGTCCGCGCCCTTCAGATCTACGAGAAGCACACCCAGGCGAACGCGATCAAATTCATTGACCACATCATCGAAAAATTCCCATTCCGTATTCGTGAAGTTCGAACTGACAACGGCCATGAGTTCCAAGCCAAATTCCATTGGCATGTCGAAGACCTCGGCATCAGGCACGCCTACATCAAACGCGGCACGCCTCAGCTCAACGGAAAAGTCGAGCGCTCACACCGATCCGATCAGCAGGAATTTTACCAGCTTCTAAGCTACAAAGGTGACGTCGATCTCGAGGCCAAACTCGACGAATGGGAACGGTTCTACAACTTCGCCAGACCGCATGGTGCCCACAACGGGCAAACCCCTTACGAAGCTCTCAGAGACAAGCTACAGTAACCCAGCAAGTGTCCCGTGGGTCCGTCCAGGTTACAATCACCGCCGCCCGCACAAAGCCCTTGGCGGTCGACCACCTGCAGTGGTCTACTCACTACGAACCAAAGTCACGCAACCCGATCAGCAGGAGCAAAGACGAGCTTAGAAAGCGCCAGATCCTGTCCAAGGAATGGGGAGCACCTCAATGTTCAGTGATACTGTACAGTATTGACGTTGGTTGAAGCCTCGGGCAATCCATGCAAACAGATCACGGATCAAACAAAAACTTGGAGCGCGACCATGGACGATATTGCCCCTTGGCGCTCAGACTTTGGTATCCCCGAAGATATCAGCCATCTCAACGCCGCCTTCATGACTCCGCCACCGCGTCATGTGCTTCACGCCGGACGTGAGGGAGTGGGAACAAAAGCGCAGCCATGGAAGCTTAGCCGCGCAAGCTTCTATGACGATGTAGAGAAGGCGCGTGCATCGGCGGCGCGCCTGATTAACGCAGCGCCCGATGATATCGCCATCGTCGGCTCCACCAGCTACGGGATCGCAGTCGCTGCGAAAAACCTGACCGTTGCTGGCGGCACGACAATTTTGGGCATCGCTGGCGAGCACCCATCGCAGACATATGCGTGGACTATGCTGGCTCAAGAGGTTGGCGCAACTGTCGAGCACGTCGACCGTGTAAATGGACAATCCTGGGCAGACGCGTTGATTGCGCGGATCAAGGACCGCAGTAGACCACCTGTGTCCGTGCTCGCGCTGACGCAGGTTCATTGGTCGGATGGATCTGTTATCGATTTGGTAGCGATGGGTGTGGTGGCGCGGGCGCATGGGATTGCACTCGTAGTGGATGCCACTCAGTCGGCCGGGATCATGGATCTTGACGTCGAGATTATAAAACCAGACTTTATCGCCTTCGCGACCTACAAATGGCTGCTCGGGCCTTATTCGTTGGCGTTTCTTTATGCCGCGCCATGGCAGCAGGACGGACAGCCGCTCGAGCATCATGCCTTCAGCCGCGTTGGAGCGGATGGATACAGCAATCAATATGACCGCTCGCTTAATTTTATGCCGGGTGCGCGCCGTTATGACATGGGCGAGCGCAGCAACTTCATGACGTTGCCTATGGCGATAACGGCGCTGGACTATCTACAGGAAATCGGAATTTCCGTTATCCGCGAGCACATTGCAGATATCACCACTGCGATTGCAGGACATGCCGAGTCATGCGGCGTTGGTGTCATCGCCGCCGACCAACGTTCGCCCCATCTTTTGGGATTGTCCGGACCAGAGGGATTTTCCGACGGCCTAGTTGAGGCTCTTCGATCAGAGAATGTCTTCGTCAGCGCCCGCGACGATATTGTCCGGGTCGCGCCGCACATTTATAGTGGTGGGCGCGATGCGGCCCGTTTCGCCGCTGCACTGGAGAGCTATCTTAGCCGTTCGAAGCGACGCGCGTAGCGAGCCAGAGAATAGCATATGGCGAAATAAATCAAAGCCGTGAAGCAGTAGCCCTCTAGCGAGTAAAGCCGCCAGGACGGATCGACGACTGCCGCCTTGGTCGCGGCCAGCACGTCCATCAAACCGACGATGAACACCAGGGACGTGTCCTTGATCGCGCCGACGAAGGTGTTGACGATGGCGGGCCAGGAAATTCGTACCGCTTGAGGCAGCACGATGAGGCCAAAGATCATTACCCGATTCATGCCCAGCGTCCGCGCCGCCTCTGCTTGGCCCGGAGGCACGGCGAGCAAGCCGGCTCGGAAGACTTCGGCCAAATAGGCGCTGGTGATCATGATGAGCGCGAAAAGAGCGCGCCAGAATTTGTCTGGAGTCCATGCCGCGGGCAGAATATGCGGTAGCAGGATTGCCACGCCAAACAGCAAAAAGATCTGCGGTACTGCTCGGAAAACATCGATCACTGCATAGGCCGGGACGGAAAAGATGCGCCGCGGCGACATCCGCGCCAGTGCGAGCGCCAGACCAATTGGTAGCGCGAGGAAGATCGACAGCACCGACAGTGCTATGGTCAATGGTAGGCCGCCCCAGAGCACGATATTAACTGTAGGCAGTGACAGGCCACCTCCCATGAGCCAATACCAGACAGCAATGGCGACACTGATGCTTGGCAGGGCCAGCAGCGGCTTGCGCCGTACGAAACGGGCCGCAAAGATAAGCGATAGTGCCAGCACGGCGGTCGCCAGCACCGGACGCCATCCTAGCCCGAAAGGATATGAACCAAGCAAGATCAGGCGGTACTTTTCGGCGATCATCGCCCAGCACGCGCCGTCGGCCGCGCGACATTCTTCGGGCGAACCAGTCCACACCGCCTGAAACACGCTCCAATTCAGCAAATGCCAAACTAGGAATCCCCCTACGACGCCCAATGCAATTGTCCCTGCCTTGCGCCATGGCGTTTTGATCCAGTCTTGCCATTCCATCTGGACACTCACCGGGAGTGATACCGAAAGCGATGCCTTGCCGCGTAGCATCTGGCTGCGATGGTAGAGTGCAAGCGCACCCGACAAAAGCAAGTTCAACCCAAGGAATGCGGCCACGACGATGACCGTTCCAAGAACGGCATCTCCGCTCCGGTTCATGAGGGTACTGACCACGGCGACCAGATCGGGAAATCCGATGGCGACGGCCAGCGATGAGTTCTTGACCAATGCCAGAAACTGGTTGGTCGACGGTGGGATTATAAAGTTCAGCGCTTGGGGCAGCACGACCAAACGCATCCGTCGGTAAAACCTCATCCCCAGCGCTTGCGCCGCGTCTATCTGCCCAGACGGTACGGACATGATCCCGGCGCGGAAAATCTCAGCTAGATAACTGGCATGGAACAGCGTCAGCCCGAAGAGAAGCGCCGCCAGCTCAGGGCTCAGCGTCATGCCACCAGTGAAGTTAAATCCGGTGAGCTCGGGAAAGGAAAGACCATTCATCGTGATGGTTGGAATGGCGACACCGCGATTGCTGAGAAAGACTGACGGCAGGATTTCTACCGCGTTTCGCGCGGCTGGCAGGTTATTGATCAGCAGCCCATACCATAAGAAGAGTTGCAGCACGACGGGGGTATTGCGCAACGGCTCAATCACCAAACCGGCCAATAGGCGGAATCCCGGAAAGGCGCTCAGTCGCAGCGTTGCCAGCACCAACCCTATAAGTGTGGCAAGAACGGCGGCGGCCAATGCTACTCTTACTGTGTTGGCCAGCCCAGCCAACAGCGTCCAATACAGCGCGTCAGACGCAGAGACCGCAAATACTGATTCCGGAATCTGAAATCCTGCGCGTTGGCGAAGAAGAGCCAGCACATCGGAAACATATCCGCCGCTAGACAGAACGTAGATCGTCAAAATAACAATGACCAACGCCGCAGCGCCGATCATTGCCTTTGAGCGCGGCGCGTCCGAGATGCGCGTGGTCACTGCACGGGCGACGAATACATTAAACCACCATCTGTCCAAAGCGCGTTCAGGCCACGCTCTAGCTGTAAGGGCGTATCGGGGCCGAGATTGCGATCATAGACTTCGCCATAATTGCCGACCGCGGAGATGACCCGCGCCGCCCAATCATCGTCCAGCCCGAATGACTTGCCTATCCCTTCCTGCACACCCAGAAGACGCTGGATGGCGGGGTTTGGAGATTGCTCCATCTCTTCGACATTCGCTTGGGTAATGCCCAATTCTTCTGCCTCGACTAGTATGTTGCGAGTCCAAGCGGCTAGTTTGTACCATTCAACATCGTCGCTGCGCACCACTGGCGCAAGGGGCGATTTGGTGATGCGTTCAGGCAGGATCATGAAGTCTGCCGGAATCTCGGCGCGCGTCGCGCGGCTGGCCGACAGGGTAGATGCATCCGACAGGTAGACGTCGCATCGCCCAGCGTAAAAGGCCGACTCTAGTTCAGGCAGGCTTTCGATAACGACCGATTTAAAGGTCATGCTGTTTGCGGCGAAATAGTCGACTAGGTTTTGTTCGTTCACCGTGCCGGGCTGAACGCAAACCGTGGCACCGTCTAATTCGTTTGAAGCGGTAATGCCCAGTGATTTTGGCACCATAAAAGCCTGTCCGTCGTAGAAGATCGTGTCGACGAATAGGACCGGCAGTGTGCCGTCGCGGGTCGAGGTTTTGGTGGTGTTGCGAGACAGAACATCAATATCGCCAGCCTCCAAGACCTGAAAACGCTGCGCCGAACTGAGCGGCACAAAGCGGACCTTGGCCGGATCGCCGATGGCGGCAGCAGCTACCGCTCGGCAATAGTCCACGTCGAGACCGGACCAAGCTCCATTGGAATCAGGGAGCGACAGCCCAGCAGAGCCTTGGCTCACACCGCAGACCAACTCTCCGCGCTCCTTGACCTTATCTAGTGTCGCGCCAGCCTCAGCGTCCGTTACACCCGTTGCTACGGCTGCAGAGACCACAAGTGTAAGTAAGATGTGCTTTTTCAATGTTTTCTCATTTCTATATTAAATGTCACTCAAGACTGCCCCGGTTTTAAAATCGGGATTTGACCCACCCGTTTGTTATGCTCGCAGCATCATGATTGCGTCAACGGTGTTGTCCCCTCCATTTCCTTTTCACCGGCTTGGACCTGGCATTGAAGCGCTAGCTATCGTTACGGTCTTGTCAGAATGTGGCAGCGATGAGTGAGATGATTGAGCATAGCGGTTGTCAACTTGGCATTATCAAAGCCAGCGACAGGTCTCTGATCGGCTCGGGGCAAATGGAAGGTAGCGAGCTGGAGCGTTTCGTTCGCGACAACGTGCTGAGCAATAAAACCCTTGCGGCAGTTTACGGATGGGCGCTGTGGACGATCGCATGGCACGTGTCGATCCGGCAGGGCGGGTGATCGGGATCGAGGGGCTGCATGATACCGAAGCACTTCCCCAGCATCGGCGCAGGTTCCGCGCTCGCCCGGATCAATGACCGCATCCTTTGTGTTGTTATGGCTTGCTTGTGAAGATGAATCAGGGTGGTCCCACTCCGCCCAGGGCTTTCTTCAGACCAGATCTTGCCACGAAAAACGCAGATCGCCGATTACTAATGTGATCATCCGGGATGGAACACTTAGTCAACAGCAAGAGAGGACGGGGTGGAATGCCGCAGAAACGTTAAAATTTTTTGCTTGCAAGTCAATCATTGAAACCGTCAGTGTAACCACCGGTTTTGGTTTGACCTGACTTCATAATCGGGACTGATAAATGACGGACAAAAAATCACCCCATATCCGGAGGGAGCATACGCAAGACTTCTGCGCGTATTTTCTCATGAAACCAGTTATTTATTTTTGATGGTTGGGAGACAAAATAGTAAGCTCGAGAGCCTGGGATACTCATGTTAAATGGTTGTACCAGACGGCCGCTACGGAGATCACCGCCGACTAGGGCGTCCGACACGAGGGCCAATCCTTGACCGTTCAAAGCGCTTGTTACCGCTTGTCCGATTGACGGAAGAAAAACGTTTGAGACCCCGTCCAGTGAAACACCTGCGGTTTGGCTCCAACGCAACCATTCCTGACCGTCATCTTCATGCAACAGCGTATGCCCGCGCAAGGATCTTCTATCGTCCTGGCCGTCCATCGTTGGCAATGCGCAGGGCGCACAAACTGTGCGCAGATTTACCTCGCGCAGCAGGCTCCACCAGAGGTTTTCGAAAGGCGGATGATCATAGACGATGGCCATGTCGAGATCGGTCCAGTCCAGGGTAGACGCGCGCGTATCCGACGAAATTTTGACATTCGCGATCGAGTGGGCTCGGCAGAAATCGATCAACGCAGAGCAAAGCCAAGCTGTACCCAGCGAGGGGGGCACCGACAAAGCAAGCCGACTCGGCGGCTCTGACTCGCGTTTATCTCCGAAAATGCCTAGCTCCAAGTCGACAAGCGATCGGCGCACGACACCGTAGAAGGCCTGACCGTCAGCGGTAAGAACAAGGCGCCTCCCGTCGCGCATGAACAGATCGAGGCCTGAGGCGTTCGAAAGCTTCTTTAATTGCAGCGATACCGCGCCGGGTGACAGGCCAAGTTCGCGAGAGGCAGTGCGCAACGAGCCGCATCGCGCGACCGCTTCGAAACAGCGCAGAAAGGGAAGGTAACGGAAGGAACCAGGTTTCAAACTGTTGAGTTTTCCTGCGCTAAATTGACGAGATATACTCGCTTTTATAGATGATCAAAGCGCACTAATCTAGCGCTATGATAACATCACACCCCTTTGACTGGCCCTATGACCATCGCTTAGACCCTGCGCGGACAGCGCTTTTGGCGATCGATTTGCAGCATGATTTCGTCTCGGCGCAAGGATATTTCGCAAAGCTGGGTTATGATCCAGATATCTTGCGCGCAGTAATTCCCAACGTGAACCGATTGAGCAAAGCAATGCGTCGAGCAGGGGGGCTGATCGTCCATACACGGCAAGGATATCGCGCGGACAAAGCCGATATGACACCGTACGAGGTCTGGCGGCGCGAACGTAACGGTTTAGCCGGAACACAAGTGATGCTGCGCGGCCAGCCCGGCTTTGAAATCGACAGCGGAGTGAACGTGGAGCCGACCGACGTTCTCATCGACAAAACCGCCAATGGATCATTCACGCACACCGATCTGGAGCATGTGTTGGGCGCGCACGGGATCACTCACCTGATCCTTGCAGGTGTCACTACCGAGGTTTGCGTTCACACCACCCTTCGCGAAGCCTGCGACCGCAACTATCAATGCCTTACAGTATCGGATGCCTGTGCCAGCGGAGATGCCGACATGCACAAGGCTGCGATAAGGATGGTGACTGTCGAGAATGGCATCTTTGGCGTTGTCGCCACCACAGATGCCGTGGTCGCCGGTTTCGATAACCTGGCCAAGAACTGTGACCCTTGCCAAGACAGAACAGAGAAGACCTGATGCCATTGTTTATCTCTCTTATGCGCCTCACCCAACGCGGCTTGGATTCGCTTAAGGAAAGCCCGGCCAGACGCGAAACAAGCGAACGTCGAGTTGCGGCACTCGGAGGGCGGTCGATATCGTTTCACGCGACGCTCGGTCCTTACGATTTTGTTCAACTGTTCGAGATGCCAGACTCTGCGTCCATGCTGCAATACGCCTTACTCGCCCGGCAGGATGGATTTGTGGATCCGATCATCTTGCCCGCATTCGACTCCACCAACTACGATGCCATCGTGACCGGTGCCATCGCCCAACTTTCACAGGAGACTTGACTCATGCTTCAACTATCCTTGGCCTCCGCTGCAATCCTTGCCGCGTTGAGCTGTGTCGCGTCGGCACAGACGAGCGCACCAAATTTCGTCGAAAACGGAGAATTAGTGGTTTGTACCACTGCGAGTTTTCCTCCGCTGACCTATCGGGCCGACCCGGGTGACACAGCGCCTATAGGCATTGACATCGACGTGGCAACGGAACTGGCCCGTCGGTTCGACGCAACGCCAAAGTATCAAACAACCGACTTTTCAGGTTTGCTTCCGTCACTTTCGGCAGGACGGTGCGATCTCATCATCAGCGGCATCTATATCAATACCGAACGGCGCAAGACCTTCTCTGGCATTTCGTATATGCAGTCGACCACAGCGATTATAACGGCCGCCACCAACACGGACATCACATCGCCCGAAGATTTGAGTGGCAAGGTTATCGCGCTAGAAAGCGGCGCATATTATAATGAAGAACAGATCGTGCCGCTGAATGCCGAGCTCGAGGCCGCGGGCAAGCCCGCGATCCAAGTGCGCGATTATCCAACGCCCCAAGAAGCCACGCAGCAGGTGATGATCGGGCGGGTCGACGCTACGATGTCTGAGGGAACCGAGGCTGCGTACCGGATGGCCCAGGCGCCGGGCAAGTTGCGGGTCGCCTACGTCTATCCATCGGCGTTCACGTATGGCATCTATATTCAACCCGACGAGGCGAATACGCAGGCAGTTGTTTCTGCGTTGAAAGAAATGAAGTCCGAAGGGTTTTTTATAACACTTGCCGAGAAATATGGACTTAACCCGACCATTTTCGATGTCGACTACGACTCCTGAAGCATAATGTTTGACTTCCAGCTCTTTCTAAACGCCTTGGTCACCCCGGCGCTTCTGTGGGGAGCTGGAGTCGCAGTGTTGCTCTCGGCGCTTGTTTTCGCGGTTTCGTTTCTACTATGCCTTCCGATGGCGCTCTGGCTGGATGCGCCGCAAGCCCCACTTCGCATATTTGCACGCAGTTACACGTGGATTTTTCGCGCCGCGCCATTGCTGTTGATCCTCCTGCTTGTCTGGAACGGTCTGCCGCAGATCATCCCCGCGCTGATCCGATCCGACTGGTATTCCCCCTTCGTTGCGGCTTTTTTGGCGATGTCCCTCGTGACGGTGGCCTACATGGCAGAAATCATGCGCGGTGCCCTTCGCTCCGTGGGGTCGGGACAAAAGGATGCGGCCCGTGCGCTTGGCCTTCGGCCATTTCTAAGTTTTTTTCTGGTAGTTCTTCCTCAGGCGCTACGCGTGGCAGCACCTGTGTTGATGAACGAATTGATAAGCTTGGTGAAGCTGACGTCGCTTGCATACATAATCTCGCTACGTGAGATCATGGCAGTGGTAAATGATGCAATCGCGAGCACCTTTCGCTTCGTCGAGTGGTATTCTGCTGCTCTGGTCTATTACATCGGAATTGTATCAATCCTGATGCTGGTGCAGATGTTAGTCGAGGGGCGGCGGGCGGATTATCTAGCTGGGCGCCTATCCTGATTTCAAGTGATTTCAACCAGCCAAATAGACTTGAATCAGATGCCGCATACGGTCGCCCGTCATCGGTTGTCCGTGACCGCCAAGCGCAAGATCCACCGGCAGGGTCAGCAATCGTTTCAAACTCCGCCGATAGGTGGCGCGATTAGAGTGAAATAGCCCATCGACCAACATACCGTCATAGATAGCGTCCCCCGTTATCAGAAGCCTGTTTTGCGCATCATAAAGAGCGATGCAGGCTGGGGAGTGCCCCGGAACCTCCAACACGTCAAATATCCGATCACCTAAGCTGATCGTATCGCCTTCGACCAATGCCCGGCTTACTGTCGCGGGCTGCGGCCCGAATTGTGCAGGATCAAACTTGTTGGGCTGCATGGTAACCAACGGCCCGGACAGGTTGGGGGCCGGTACGATCATTGCGCTGATATCGTCCAGCGCATATCCGGGTCCCGCCAAAGTCTCGTTTGGGTCCGCCGTTTTCAGTGCCTCCACGATATTTGTATTGCACCAGATGCCGGGAAATTCCACTAATCCGCCGACGTGATCAGCATGCGCATGGGTCGCCACAACGATGAGGCGCGTCAGATCTTCTACAGATAGTTCTGGAAGAAGTGGTACGATACCATTGCCGGTGTCGACCAACAGATCGGCGTCACGCCCCCGTAGGAACCAGATGTTCGATTGCATGAATTTAATAACGTAAGGTTCGGAGAGGCATTGGATGTTGTCGGTGACCTCCGTAGTCGAAAACCAGGGAGCATCCGGCTTTAAGCGGAGTAGAGTCATGGTGAGGGTCCAAATTTATATACGCGAATCTTGAGCACTATGGGATATGTTGCCTTCTGTTGTGATAGCAAATCTTGATCTCTTGACCGTCTTTCTCACTAGTCGAAAAAACTAAGCCCAAATCACGCCTGTTTCAGGGGAAAAGGCCATAGATTTGATGCGTCATAAAGATCAACCAGCGGTCTAATTCCGGCGATGATTCTGAGCTTTGCATAGGTGCGATGAGGCGCCTCCGGCAACCAGCAACTGCTTGCTTTCAAAAAGCTGAGCAAAACGGCTGCCGGGATCGGCGTCGCACACGATGATGTCGTCGGGTCTTAGTCGTGGCAAGCGCAGAGGCGGCAATGATCCATCTAGCATATATTTGGACTTGTCGACCGCCATCACCGTAATACGGGATATGTCGATCATTGCCCGCGCGATATCCACTTCGCATTGATCATAGCCTAGGAATCCCATTGCGGGATCCACTCCAGACGATGAAACGACGGCATAATCCACCGACAGGCTGGCGATCACATCGAAGGCGGCCTTGTCGAAAGCAGCTCCGTCGTGATTGCGCAACTGCGTTCCTGCCATGAACACCCGATTGCCCTCGATCATGGACAGGGTGCTGGCAATGTACGCTGAATTAGTCACAACGCTGAGGTTCTTCTTGGCCCGCAGCGCCTGCGCGACGAAGCCAGATGTCGACCCGGTATCAATAGCAAGAGAACTTCCGTTTTCGATGAGGTTCGCAATGCGGTTTGCGATGGCGACTTTGGCGCTGCGATTCCTATTCATGCGTAGCAGAAATGGCGGATCGGTCGGGTTCTGGGTGCTGACCAGGGCCCCGTGAACCTTCCTGAGATCCCCTCGCGCCTCCATTGGCTTGACGATCCTGCGGATAGTCTGATCTGAGACGTGTAGGATCTGCGCCAATTCGACGACGGTCACGGTGCCACGCAAATTGACGGTGTTCAGGATATCCTGTTCGTGCTTGGACATGTGAATACACTCACGTTGATGAAAGTCTTTTGCGTTTTTCCTGCATCAGGAAAAGCGGAAAAGGCTAGCGTTCCGTCCATATTGCATGTTGGTAGCATCCAGAAGGCCTTGGTCGGCCCATAGGGTTCTAATTATCAAGTGATAGGGGTCACATCTCCCATATAATTATACAATATTGTAGCTTCTTGTCGATTTGACGCCGTGACTTTGATCTGCTCCAGCAAGTAGGCCGCGCCTAATCCAAACCCAGCAGCGCCTTTTTGCGCGCCGCCCAGGTCCGGACAATCTGATCGACAGCCAACCCCATGAACGCCACGCACAGTCCCAAAGTCAGGCCTATCCCGGTGCCCTGCGGATCCGATATTGCTTTTAGGATCAGCTGTCCCAGATCGGTGGTGCCGATGAAGGCACCGATGATGACCATAAAGAGCGCGAACACCACCGTCTGACTGATCCCCAGCATGATGTGTGGAAACGCCACCGGAAAGTCGATCGAGACCAGCCGCTGGATACGTGAAACTCCGGACATCGATCCAGCATCTTGCAGGACTGGGGGAATGCTGCGCAACCCTTCCACCGTGAACCGTGTCGCGGGCACCGTGGCATAAATAATGGCCGCAATGATAACCGACGTGTCAGTGATGCCGAACAGCAGGATCACAGGAATCAGATAGATGAATGACGGGAATGTTTGAAAGAAATCGCACACCAGCAGGGTGGCGCGGCTGGCATGCTCATTCTGAGCGCATAGCGTTCCGACCGTGACACCTAGAACGCCCGAAATGACCACCGCGAGCGATGCCATGTAAGCCGTGATCAGCGCCCGGTCCCAGTATTCCGAAAACGCGATAAACAGCAGGTAGAAGCACACGATCACGGCTGAGCGGATGCCTGCCAGAATAAGGGCGACCCCCACTACAAGCACGAAGGTGGCGATCACCGGCATCGCCAAATAAGCGTCCCGCATTGGGACCAAAACGAAGGATATTACAAACTTGTTAAAGGCGTTGAGCGGCCCGAAGAACGTATCCCAGATCCAGTCGACCACGGCCTGCCAGAACGGCTCGGTCGTCAGGCCCTTATTGTGGGGGATCTGATAGAGATAGTTGAAATCCTGATCGAATATGAATTTCCCGAGATAGGCCAGCGCGGACCCGGCAACCAAAATGGCCAGCAGGATAAGCGCGTTTGAGTGTCGTTGAAGAAATGTCTGCTCTGCAAAATAATCAGTTTGCAGGTTGGCCCAAGATAGTGACAGTTTGTCCAGAAGCACGGCGAGCAACACAATGCAGATACCGATCTCTATACCAGTTCCGATCTTCAGCGAATTCAGCGCTATCATCAGATTTGAGCCAAGGCCTTGCGCGCCTACAAAGGACGCGATCACCGTCATCGCCAGACATTGCATGACTACTTGGTTGACGCCCAACAACACGTCGCGTTTCGCTGCGGGGATCATAACTTTCAGCATCAGCTGTGAATTGCTACACCCGGTCATCAATCCGGCCTCAACTACCTCATCGGGCACATTCTTCAATCCCAGTAAAGTCAGACGCACCATCGGCGGTGTCGCAAAGACAATCGTGGCGATGGCGGCCGCGTGATCGCCTACACCGAACAACACGATTACAGGGACCAGATAGGAATAGTGCGGCATCGTCTGCGCAACGTTTAGGAACGGGTTGACCGCTGCCTCGACCATGCGGCTTTTGTAGCTCCAAGCACCCAACGCCAAGCCCAAAAGGGCCGCGACCGGCGCAGTGATCAAGACGAATGACAGGGTCTGCATCGATGGCTCCCACTGTCCAAATATGGAGATAAAGACCGTGGTGACTCCAGCCAAAACAGCCAAGCCCAGACCTTGAAGTTTGTAGCCTAGAAAAACCACCCAACCCACCACGACCGTCCAAGGCAGCGCAGGCCAGACGGCCCAGGGGTTTTCCTTGACAAAATCCCAGCTTGTAAAGGCGACGATAGTTTTTACGCCACCCAGCAAAACCTCACGCACGGCGTTGATGACAAATAGGATTCCTGTCGAGATCGCCCGCGTCAGCTCACGGAAAAGCGGCTTTGGTTCGTACTCATCAATGACAGGGTCATAGACGTCGATTGGCCACCATTCGAACATCACAAACCGGACGCCGTCATTGATGAGATAAGGCAATTGCTTCAGCAACGGGGGCAAGCGCCACAGCGGATTGGTCTCGGACGGCGCGATCAGCGCGCACAGCGCCGTAAAGACGGCCAAAAGCAGCGCGAATTGAACGGGCTTGGTAAGTTTTGGGATGGATGAAAACGCGCCTTTGGATTTCATGTCGGCTGCCTGCCCGTATCACCGAACAGGATTTTGAGTACATGAGACGGATGCACTGAACCTACCAATGTGCCTTGGGCGTCGACCACCCCGACGCCCATGTGCTGGCTTAGCACGGCCTCGGCGACAGTCGCGATGATCGCGTCTTTAGAAACTCTCAGATCGCTCAGCTCTTCGGTTGGATCGACGGGGTCCATGACAGCCTGAATTTTTAGTACCTTTTCGCGCGGAACATCTTTTGTGAATTTGCGCACATAGTCAGTTGCAGGGTTAAGAACGATGGTTTCCGGCGTATCAAGTTGCTCAATCACGCCATGTTTCATGATCGCGATCCGGTCTGCCAAACGAAGCGCTTCGTCAAAATCATGCGTTACAAAGAGGATTGTCTTACTTAGCACTTGCTGGAGTCTCAAAAACTCGTCCTGCATTTCCTTCCTGATCAGCGGATCAAGAGCCGAGAAAGGTTCATCCAGAAACCAGATGTCAGGCTCGATGGCAAGGGACCGGGCAATGCCGACGCGCTGTTGCTGGCCGCCTGAGAGTTGCCGGGGGAAATAGTTTTCGCGCCCATGCAGCCCGACCAGCTGCACCATCTCCATCGCCCGCGTAATGCTGGCCTTTGTCGTCTTGCCCTTCACCTGCAATGGAAAGGCGATGTTCTCAAGAACAGTCTTGTGAGGTAGCAATCCGAAATTCTGAAACACCATGCCCATCTTGTTGCGCCGCAGTTCGATCAATTGCTTAGAGGTCATCGACAGCAGGTCTTGCCCGTCAACGATAATCTTGCCGGCGGTCGCCCTGGTTAGCCGGGAAATGCAGCGCAGGAGAGTTGATTTGCCAGACCCCGACAGGCCCATGATCACCAACAACTCCCCTTCAAAGACGTCGAACGTAGCGTTGTTGACGCCAACGACACAACCTACGGCCTGTGCCGTCTCGGCGTCGATATTGCCTTTGGCTTGCCCTATCAGCTTGGCGGCGTTCTTGCCGAAGACCTTGAAGACACCCTCACACCGCACCGCAACTCCGGCTGAATCCTTGGCCTCCTCTTGCAGAGGCAAAGCCCGCCTTTTTATATTGGATGTGTCCTGCATTGAGTTCCCTAAGCGCGTCGATGCGCCAATATTTTGTGTCATCAAGGAGGCTTGGCAAGCGTGGCGCGACACTCCTTACTTAGGCGAAGGTACGGGTGGCCGCCGGTTGCTGCGGGCGCCATGCGCCTGCCGTATGCCCGTCGATAAGCCGGAAGGATGACTATGTAGGTGCGACGGCACGACATACGGAGGCGAGATCAGTCCGCACCGAGACGCGATTTATCACAGCGTCTCGGTGCCCCCGTCCGCCTGTATCGACGGACGAGAGGCAAGATGCCGATTTTTACGGTAGCGATGACTCGGTCCAGGGTTTCCAGACCTCTTCATTGTCCGCCAGCCATTTTTTGGCGGCATCTTCATGCGTCATTTTGTCGACATCTACCAAGGCAGCCATTTGGCCAATTTGAGGGGTCGTGAATGACACCTTTGAGAATGCGGTATACGCCTTTGGATGCGACTTCGGGAACTTATAATTGGCAGCTTTCTTCAGCCACCCGCGCGGAGATCCGCAGCCAGTCGTCGACATATCGCCGCCATCAGCAATCCTGCACCCATCGAAGTAAGGGGGGAATTCGATAAAGGTAAAGCCCGACGCATCGGTGAAGTTGGGTGTCCAGTTAAAGATGATAGTTCCCCGGCCTTCGCGCTCGGCTGCATCCAGTTCGACCCAAAGTGCATCACCGGTGCCTGCGAACTTCACCATCCACGTGTCGTCCAGACCCAGACCCTCCAGACGGTTCGGCATCACGTCGCCGTGCCAGCTGAGAGGCCCTTCTAGCCAACGCCCCTTGCCGCCAGAATCTGGCGTCGCAAAGACTTCCTGACAATTTTTCAAAGCTTCCCAGTTAGGTAAACCTGGGCAGAGATCCTGTTCGATGACCCAATTTGGCACGCCCATTTCTTCGAGGGTTTCCGCCGCATGGGTCCCCGCGTCGATCAGTCCGCCTTGCTCCATCGCGTTGTAAAAGGCATTCTGATGCGTCGCCTGCCAGACTTCGTGACCGATTGTTAGATCGCCGTTTCGAATGGCCTCAAAAGCTGCTTGATTGTCGACAGGAACGTATTCAACAGTGTTTCCCTGGCTTTCAAACATGCCGCCGATGACATGCGCCATAACGATTTGGCTGGACCAATTCTTAATCGGGATCTTGATCGGCTCATTGCTGTCTGCGACAGCAGGCGCAGCTATGCTCGCGGCAGCCAGGGCAAGCGCGGGCAAAAATGCCTTTCTGGCCCTTTTATTAAATAAATTCATTATTTCCTCCGTGTCGGCCTTTGGCCTTGTTTCGCGGGGATAGAAATCCACGCGCGTCTAAGCTTCAGTGAAGTTGTCCCTCCCATAGCAGGCCCAGTAATTTTCAAGTATTTATTGCCGCGTAAACGATATAAATCAACACATTTTCATTGTTTTGAGACATTTTTGAACTTATGCTGAGTGTAAATCGACAAACTTCGCCAATAGTACAAGCCAATTTAGCGTTCATGATGGTCGCGCACCCGACACTGCATCAAGCTTTGCCAAGAGTCATGCGGGCCGATGATGACACGTTCACACACCGAACCAAGGGGAACGGGCATGGGTCGAATGAGTGTCAACGCTAGCCGCTGGGGGCATCTTGTTGAACCGGGGTTATCGCTCTGGCAGCAGGGCATTGAGCGACACGAGGTTATGTCGCGTTCGATATGCGTGCTGAATGTCTCAGAAGGAGACACCCTCGACATCCAAGATGTCGAAGGGGGGCAAGCCTGCGACCTTTTCTTTCTTGCGGGTGGTACTAAGCCGGATTTGGAAGGCTTGCAGCAAACGAGTGAGCAGGCCCACGATGTCGTCGTAGATTTCAACCGCTATGACAACTGCCTCGATCCGGTCTTTCTTGGCAGGCTGCGGGCCTTAATTCAAATACAGCCTGGCAGTACGCCCCGCGCGCGGGCGTTCCAGCTCTTCAAAGATCGCCACCAGCCGCATGTACATTACCAATTCACTGCCCGAGCCGAGGGCCTTTTGATCGCCGTCGCGCCTGCACGCGAAATGGGAATTGATGGGCGCGACGCGCCCGCGACGATTGAATTTTTGGTCGGGCGAACTAATCCACAGTTGAACACTTGGAAACGACTGCCAGACCCATTGGCCGATCCCTTGCAGGAAATCCACGTGGCCCATTCATCTGCCGTTGAATACCAAATACGTGAGGGTGAATACATTCAGATAATGGATGTCTCTGGACGTCAGTGCTCGGACTTTCAGGCGTTGACTCTGCGGGGACTGGACCGGGGGCGAGACCTAGGGATCGACCATTCCACGACACGGTCGTTGAACGGCAATGCTTATCCGGGTCCCGGCTTGCATTCCAAATTTTTCAATGTGGACCAAGAACAGATGTTCGAGGTGATTAGGGATACCGTTGGACGCCATGACACATTCGGGTTGGCCTGTTTCCCGCGCTTTTACGAGGAATTGGGTTATCCTGGTCACGTCAATTGCACCGACAACATCAACGTTGTTCTCGATCCCTATGGCGTCGCCCCGCGGGCAGGATGGGAGGCCGTCAACTTTTTCTTTAATTCGCGCGCCGAGCACGACAATTCCTTATCCATGGACGAGGGCTGGTCGCGGCCTGGCGATTATGTGCTTTTGCGCGCGCTTACGGATTGCGTCTGCGTTTCGACGTCCTGTCCCAATGACCTAGACCCGGCGAATGGCTGGAACCCAACTGATATTCATATCCGGACCTACGGCAAAAAAGAACTCTTCTCAAAATCGGTAGCAATCAGAATGACTCCAGATGCCTCACCCAAGCTAACCCGGAATTCCGCCTTTCATCCGCGCACGTCGGGCTTGGCCAAAGACTACGTAGACGTGGCGGGGGTCTGGTTACCAAAAAGCTACCGCAATCACGGCGCTGTGGCCGAATATCATGCCTGCCGTCAAAAAGTGATGATGATGGACATGTCGTCGCTGCGCAAATTCGAGATCACCGGCCCAGACGCCGAGGCGCTTTTGAACTTGTCGCTTACCCGCAATGTCCAAGCTATGTCGGTTGGGCAGGTTGTCTATTCCTCAATGTGCTACGAAACTGGCGGCATGATCGACGACGGCACGCTGTTTCGTGTGGGGCAGGACCTGTTTCGGTGGGTCTGTGCCGAAGACTATTGCGGTGTCTGGCTGCGCGAACTGGCGGAAAAGCATAATTTCAAGGCTTGGGTCAAGTCATCGACTGAGCAACTAGCAAATCTCGCGGTGCAAGGGCCATGCAGCCGCGATACGCTGGCTAAAATCATCTGGACCCGCGATGACGAAACGCCGTTGGAGCAACTTGGATGTTTTCGGTTTTCCACTGCCAGACTGTACGGCTTTGACGGCGTGCCCATCGTGGTATCGCGCACCGGCTATACCGGCGAGTTGGGGTATGAGGTTTTTTGCAGCCCCCATAACGCCGTCACGCTTTGGGATGCTATCGCTGACGCAGGCGACGCGTTTGGGATCATGCCTTGCGGGTTCGACGCGCTCGAGATGCTCCGCGTGGAGGCGGGTCTGGTCATGGGGCACCATGAGTTCGACGATACCATTGACCCCTTTGAGGCCGGCATCGGGTTTACTGTTCCGCTGAAATCCAAAAATTCGAATTTTATCGGACGCGCCGCGTTGGAGCGACGAAAGACGGATGGGTGGCATAGCCTTGTTGCACTGGAACTGGCTGGCAATGAGATGGCCGTGCATGGTGACGCAGTCTATCAAGGACGTGCTCGGATCGGGGTGATCACAAGCGCCGCGCGGTCCCCGCTATTGGACAAGAACCTCGCCCTCTGCCGAATTGATAAATCTCATGCCGATACCGGAACCTCAGTTGAAGTTGGCAAGCTGGACGGACACCAGAAACGCATCAAGGCGCAGGTCGTTCAAACTCCTGTCTACGATCCCGAAAGGCGACGTCTACGTGCATGACGAAACGGACCTTATCAGGCGGCCGCTACCAGCACAGGCACCTTGAAAGCGAACGTAGTGGTCCCGCTCTCGCAGATCACTTCGATTTCACCACCATGGGCGACTGCGATGCAGGAAGCGATGTAAAGGCCGAGCCCCAGGCCCTCTCCATTCGCACAAGCGCCGCGCTGAAACGGGTGGAACAAGTTTCCCCGCAGTTCGTTGGGCACGGCCTCGCCTTGATTGGCCACGCTGATCTCTATGCTGCACTCGCTGATCAGACCCTGCACCTTGATCGGCGCGCCAAGTGTCCCGTAGCGAACGGCGTTCGACAACAGATTTGAGATCGCCTGCGCGACGCGGGGCGCATCGCAGCTGACTGGCCGGTCGAAAGACAGATCAAGTAGGATCTTGTGCTCCGGAGATGCCACGCGGATCTCCTCGACGATCTGGGTAATGGCCTCGGCCAGCGGCGCCTCCGGCGTGGCGGAAATACGGATGCCACCTCCGAGCCGTGCCTTAGCGTGCATCATGATGTTCTCGATCAGGTCATTCATGCGATGCAGCGAAGATCGCATTAAAGGCAGGATTTCTCGCGCCCTGTCGGTCAATGGCTCCTTGTCCAGTTGCCTAAACCCGGCATCGAGCGCCGCCACGGGGTTGCGCAGATCATGGCCGAGGACAGCCACGAACTCTTCTTGAATACGGGCCAACTCGCGCTCCTGCGCTACTAATTGTTCCTGTGCTTCCAGTCGCTCCTCTGTCTCTAGGCTCTGGCCAATGACATTCGCAAACATCTCCAGCATGGCAACCGCGCGCGGGTGTTTAACGTCGCGGGGCTCCGTGTCGATCGCGCAAAGTGTTCCGAAGAAGCTCCCATCGCTGCGGTGAATCGGGATCGAGGCATAGCTCACAATGCCGAACTTGGCAGCGATGGGATGGTCTCCATAAACGTCGTCAGTCGCAGTATCGTTAAATAGGACCTTCTTGGACGTTTCGCGGACTGACTGGCAAAAGGTCGACTGGATCTCTATCTCATCGCCCTCAACCAAGCCAAAATTGACCTCGTCTACAGTGCGGCAAGCGACCCAGCGGTCGGCAGTCACCCGCGCGACGGCTGCGAAACGCATGTTCGTGGCCAGCATGACCGTTTCGAGGATGGTGCCGACGAGATCGCTGCCCGCGAGCATCTGAATATCGGACTGAAAGTCATGCTCACCCGCCAGAAAGGCGGTATGATCCTGAATGACGGCTTGCCGCAGCGTCTTGTCGTTCATTGTTGTCTCCCATGCTTGCCCCCTCGGTAACACCCGTGGAGCGCAGAGCAAATAGATTGCCACTATCTACCGGACCAACCGGACGAATATCGGAAATGCCAGGCGGTATGCATTGTGCCTATAACGACTGAAAGGCGCCACGGACCTAACCCTCGCGCTGTGCAAGCCGAAGCAGATTGCAATTCGAAATCGAGAAAACTCGCACAATTAGCCTCGAGGCGGCCATTTCAAGGAGTTGCGCGTCTGAACAACTCCATCCTACTTATGAGCTAGTGCCTGCGGCAAACTTGGAGCAGTTCACACTTCATCGCTCTGCCCCTCCGGGTCACGTAGCCTTACTTTGCAAAGTCACGCCCGGGGCGTTGGCTATATCGCCGGTTGCGAGAAACTGAATGCCCTCCCCTTCGAGAGCTGAGCGCAGAGCGTCTGCAGAGCGCATCTGCATCCCGCCTTTGCCGCTTTCGAACCGGCCGTGCCTTTGGCGCACCGCTTTGCGCCCTGCCGCAGCACCAGTGTAGCACCGTGGCTTTGCTCCGAAACGCAAAAAGTGCCCCGAGGGGCACTAGATCGTTGGTTTAATTGGAAAATTTGGTTGCGGGAGCTCGATTTGGACACTGTTTCACAACGCTCCGCGAAATCCGGATCATACGGTGAAGGGTCTGACGTCAACATCTTTGGGATAAATTGAAGACTTTAGGACCCCCCAAAAACGTCCCGAAGCGCGGCCTAAATTCCAGCCATTCACATCTACATAACCCGGCCCTTCACCTGGCCTTTTAGAGTTTCGCGGCCTATTGCTGGTAGGTCTCCCAATGTGACGGGTTACATTTAACCAAAGCGCAGAATGTCAATCGGCGCTGAATACTGACCCCATATCGGCATCCAATATTGACCCCCTTGTGGTGTGTTGATCAGGGTCTGTCCCGACTTAGCTGATCAAGTTGCGGAGGCGGGATAGACCTTGATCGGTTGGGATCAGGCGCGGTTTTTGAAGCGCCAGGACTCGTTTCCGGTTTCGACTATCTCACAGTGATGCGTAAGCCGATCGAGCAGCGCGGTCGTCATCTTGGCATCCCCGAATACCGACGGCCATTCACCGAAGGCGAGGTTCGTTGTGACGATGATGGATGTGCGCTCGTAGAGTTTGCTGATCAGATGGAACAGCAGCTGCCCGCCCGCTTGGGCGAAGGGCAGATACCCCAACTCATCAAGCACGATGAAGTCGAGGCGTGTCAGGTAATCGGCGGTGCGCCCCTGCTTGCTTAAGCGCGGGTCTCGGCATCGAGCCGGTTCACCGTGTCGATGACGTTGAAATAGCGGCCGCGTGTGCCATTGCGGATCAGCGCCCGGGCAATTGCGATCGCCAGATGCGATTTTCCGGTGCCAGTGCCGCCGATCAGAACGACATTGCGCTGGTCGGCCACAAAGGTGCCGGTGGCGAGATCGCGCACCAGCCCTTCGTTGACCGGCGTGTCCGCAAAGTGGAAGTCTTCCAGATCCTTCGCGAGCGGCAGCTTCGCCACGGTGAGCTGGTATTTGATCGAGCGCGCCTGCTTCTCGGCGATCTCCGACTGCAGCAGATCTCCCACGATGCGCGGCGGCTCGAACTGGCGCTTGATGCCCGTGGCCATGACCTCGTCATAGGCACTGCGCATCCCGTAGAGTTTGAGGGTTCCCATCAGTTCCAGAACACGGTGCGTTCCATAGCGACTTGTTCTCCTGAGGCTGTCATAGCGTGCGCAATCAGCCACGGGCTCGTGGGTCAGTCGCAACGCGGTGGGGGTGAGAAGCAATGGCGGTGGTGTATGATCCCGGCTGCGGGCGAGGATGTTGATGATCACCGGCGCCGAGAACACGCCTTGTGCCAGCGCCTCCTGACAGGCCGCCTCGACGGCGACAATGCCATCACCAGCGACACAGCCGAGAATGGCGACCATCTGACGATCACCGTCGCTGACGCTCTTGAGTTTGCGCCGCACGTCGGCCATCGCAGTTGGCAGCACCCAGTTCTGGAACGGTGCGCCATTGCGCAACGCACCGGGTTTACGCGCCAGCACAGGGACATAGTGCCAGGGATCATAGACCGTCTCGTTGCGACCGAAGCAGCGGGGATGTTCGGCCACGACAACGCCATTTTGTCGGATGACGATCTTCTCGGCATAGGCGTGGACTTCGACGGGCCGCCCGACGGCTGTTGAGATGACCGAATACTTGTTGTTGTCGAACCTGACGAGGCACGTCTTCGACACCGAAGCCGGAACTGAATGAAACCCGTCGAACGGGCCGACATAGGGCACGAGGGTCGCGCGTTCCGCTTCGAACATTTGCCAGATCATCTGATCACTGCGCTCGGGATGCTTGTGCGCCTTGGCATAGGCGATGCACTTGTCGAGTAGCCAGACGTTCAGCTCGTCCAGGCTTTTGACCCGAAGCCGGGGCGTGAAAAATCGCTCGCGAACAAGGCCGACCTGGTTCTCGACCTGACCTTTCTCCCAGCCGGACGCCGGGGTGCAGGCGACCGGCTGAACCAGATAATGGCTGCACATCTGCAGAAACCGCCGGTTATAAAGCCGCTCCTTGCCAATGAAGACTGCCTCGACTGCTGTCTTCATATTATCGTAGATGCCGCGCGTGCAGGCCCCTTTGAAAAAGGCGAAGGCGCGCTCATGCGCGTCGAACACCATCTCCTGGCTCTCACGCATATAGGCCCGCGCGAACATCATCCGACTGTGACACAGCCGGACATGTGCGACCTTCACCGTCGTCGTGACGCCGCCGATCAGCACGATCTCATGGCTCCAGTCAAACTGGTAAGCCTCGCCCGGCGCGTAGTAGAGCGGCACATATGCTTCCGCTGCAGCTGACCCGCGCGCCTTCGACCATGTCTTGGCATAGCGTCGAACTGCGTCGTAGCTGCCTTCATAGCCAAGCGCCCGAACTTCCTCATAGATCCGGATCATCGTCAGCCGTTCACGCGATGGTTTGCCTTCATTGGCCACCAGGAACCGGTCGACCTCAGCCCGCCATGGCCCGATCCGCCGCATCGGCTGGTGTTCCCGCTCGTATGTGAAATCGGTCTCGTCCGTTCGCAGGATCTTGCGCACCGTATTGCGCGACAAATGCAACTCCCGGGCGATGCGCTTCATCGACCAGCCCTGCACATGAAACGCCCGACGCACCCGCGCAATCGTATCCACTCGCTTCAACTCCCCCTCCATCCGCTGCCGCACAACGGATGGTTAGATGAAACATGAGGGGGGTCAAAATTGGACGCCGATTACCCCGTCAATGGGGTCAGTTTTGCACGCCGAAACACAGTTGGGCGGTATTCCCTGCCCACAGCATCCAGCACGGTGAATGCACGTGTGGCAATCCGACTTGTGGCCCCGCAGGTAAACACCCGATGGTCGCGGGTGGTTTCAAGGCCGCCTCTACTGACCCCGACACAGTTCAGCAGTGGTGGACTAATTGGCCGGAAGCCAACGTCGCTATCGCTACGGGGTCAGTGTCGGGTCTACTCATCCTCGACGTGGATGTCGGGGCAGACAAGCAGGGCGAGGCCGCACTGAAACGCTTGGAGGCCGAAACTGGCCCCCTGCCCCGTGAGGCCGTTGTCCGAACTGGCAGTGGCGGCTGGCACATTTACATGCAGATGCCCGATCAACCAGTCGGCGGCAGTGCCAGCAAGCTTGGTCCAAACCTCGATGTGCGTGCTAATGGCGGCTATGTAATCGCCCCACCTTCAATCCACAAATCTGGAAACCGTTATACTTGGGAGAGTACAAATGCTTAATCAAATCCCTTTGCCACCACAAAAGCTGATCGACAAACTGGCTTCAAAAAAACTAGTCGCGGCAAACACTAATTCAGCTCCAACGCGCCCCTTATCAGCTGGATCACGCAACAATAGCCTTACCAGCATGGCGGGCTTCCTTCGTGCTCACCACGGCTATGATGCAGACCAGCTATATGCGGCTTTGTTGGCCCTAAACGCGACCGCATCCTATCCGCTACCAGACGATGAGGTTTGGGGAATCGCCCGCAGTATATCGGGATATGAAGCTGGAACGAAAATCGAATATGATGACGTTCCCCTGTCAAACCTAGTGGCCCTCAAGATTGCAGGTACGTCCTGTCAAACCTCCACTACGGGCTGGATGCGCTTTGATGGAGCGCGCTGGGTAGACGATCCCAAGGGCGCGCATGCGAAAGAACAAACCAAGCGCTTCCTTGAAGAGCTTGCTAGCGCAGCAAAAAAATCGGGTGACATTGACGCAATGAAAAGTGCCAAGCAGCTCCTTTCGGCGCCAAAGGTTAATAGGGTTTTCGACCTTCTTTCGACGGATCCCAATATCATGCGCTCGTTTGGCGATTTTGATCGATCCGTCGGCGAGCTCAATTTGCTGAACGGTACTCTTGGCCTCGAAGATCACGAGTTACGACCGCACAGTGCCAATGACAATTCAACCAAACTGGCCGGGGTGGCATACGATCCAGTCGCTATATGCCCCGTTTTTGACAGCTTCATGGCATCAGCGCTTTCACAAGAGACTCAGCGCTTTGCGCTTCGCCTGTTTGGGTACGCTTTGCTTGGCAATCCTAAGGAGCAAGTCTTTGCGATCTTCCACGGCCCTGGTCGCAACGGGAAATCGACGCTGATCGATATCATTGCGTATATTCTCGATGATTACGCCTGCAATGCTGAGCCGAGCACGTTCATAAGGCAGAAAAACGCAGGAATTCGTAATGATCTCGCCCGCCTAAAAGGAGCAAGGATGGTTGCAACATCCGAACTAGCGACGGGCGAGATCCTCGATACAGCTCTGATAAAGCGCATCACTGGCGGGGATATTATCTCGGCTCGCGCCCTATACAAGGAACATTTTGAGTTCAAGCCAGAGTGCGTCATGTTTATGGCGACAAATGCGCTTCCTGTCGTCGACGGAGGCGATCAAGCGCTGGGGCGTCGACTGATCCTGCTGCCTTTTGAAAAGGTGGTGCCAGAAGATGACTGCGACCGCGATCTGCCTGCGAAGCTGCGGGTGGAAGGGAGCGGCATTCTCAACCGCTTGCTTCAAGGACTGAAGGATTATCAAGCGTTTGGGCTCAATATTCCTGAAACTATAAAGCAGGAAGCTGCTCGATATATGGTTTCATCGGATATGATCCAGTCCTTTATCGAGGACGAATGCGTGCTCGACCCCGAAGGATCTGTAACAGCAAGCCGTTTGTATTCGAAGTATCAACGCTGGTCCCAATCGAACGGCACCAAGGCAATCAGCCAACCAATCTTTAAATCGGAGATCGTGAAGCGAACGAGGATTCAGCAAACGCGAACTAATAAGGGTAAGGTCTGGCCAGGTATTAGCTGCGGCGAACGCCCTCTCTCTCTAGCAGTGTAGGTAGTGTAGTCTTATACCCTAACTTTCCAGAGAAAAGTAATAGTAGGGAAGTTAGGGTTAGAGCCTACACGGCCTACACCAAACATACATGGCATTTGCCGCCGCCAAGCCCTTTGACAAATAATCCGAGATAAATATGAGCAAAATTTCAGGATCAAACCTGTTCAAGAATCCAGTCAAATGGCCGCTTATTCCCCCTTGGTGGTTGCTGTCTGCCCCGCAAGCCGCAGCCCTGCTTGGCGTGACATCAGCGACCCTGCATAATTGGAGGGTTCGTAGCGAAGGCCCTGAGGCAGTGCCGCCAATGTACCTTAGAAAAACTCAGGGTGACCCCATCTACTACATGTATGGCGCTGTCAGGTCGTGGGCAGCGGAGCGACTGGGCCTCAGCTATTCTATGGATGATCAATGCAAAGATTTGTTCACCAGCACATTGCCAAAGCTGAACGGAGGGATCGGATCGTGGCAAGGAAGGGCAAAAGAATTCGAGATATTTTTTCAGAGAGATCATAAGCAGGCCTGCAAAGGGGAGGAACCTGCTTATTTCTCGCTGGAACAAATCCAGCAGATGGATGTCTATTTTTCGAGACAGCCACGGCAACTCCAGCCGATGTTGAGCTTAACAAGGTGAAATGAGCTTGAGGCTTCCTGCACGTGCCGTTCCGCCATGTGAAACGAGGCGGCCGCAAGGAAATGCAGATGCCGGAGGGGGCATCCAGCCAGCGCAAGATAGACAAAACATTGATCAAGGCGCTGGCGCGAGCGTTTCGCTGGCAAAGGATGCTCGAGGCGGGTGAATTTACGACGATTGCGGAGCTGGCTTCGCATGAGAGAATCGCAGCATCGTACCTTACGAGAACGATGCGGCTTACACAGCTCTCGCCCGACATCGTCGAGGCGATTCTCGATGGTCGTCAGCCGGTTGAGTTCACCTTGGAGATCCTTCGGAAACCGTTGCCTGCAGAATGGGCCTTCCATACCAACCACTTGCAACATTGGCTAGGACCGAGGGCGCGTTGGTCAAGACAGAGCGATTCAGGGGATTCACGAGAAGATTCGGGCGTGTTAGGGTTCAAGAAAAGGATACAGGCATGAGCATTCTATTCACGGTCGGCTATGAGGGCACAGATATTGACAGGTTCGTTCGGACTCTGAAGGCAGCCGGAGTCCGGCAGCTTGCTGACGTGCGCGCGGTTGCGGTTTCACGCAAACCCGGTTTTTCCAAGAAAAAGCTTGCCCAACGCCTCACCGAAGAAGGCATTGAATACATTCATTTCGTCGCACTTGGAGATCCGAAACCTGGTAGGGAAGCGGCCCGAGCAGGCAAATTTGATCTCTTCCGCTCGATCTATGGCGACCATATCGAAACAGATGCTGCGCAGGACGCGCTTCAGGATCTGAAGGATACCGTCAGCACTGCGGCCACGTGCTTACTCTGTTTCGAGAGAGACCCAGAAACTTGCCATCGAACGATCGTTGCTCGTGAAGTAACCAATCAACTCGGCTTCAATATTTTCAACCTTTTTGCTGACGATCCAGAGCGCTATGTCCGTCACTCTTCAAAATTGCCGCGTTTCCATCCTAGTGAAAGCGTTACCGCAGCGTAGCGCTACACATGGGGAAACAGTTTGCTGCGCCGGGGTAACGCCCTATGGCGATTTCAAACGGCTGTTTCCGGTCCGGTTTCGACATTTGGGAGAAGGTGCTGCCTTCAAGCGATGGGATTGGGTGGATTTCAAATATCGCACACCAACAAGCGACCGGAGGAGCGAAAGTTGCCACGTGATGGAGGACTCCATCATTTTAGATGGAACAATGCCTGCAAAGGACCGCTCCGCGGTACTCAACCCGCTTGTTTCAAATTCGGTGGCGGACGCAGCTGCTGCGGGCAAATCTCTTGCGTTGATCCGCCCCAAGAATACTCGCTTTTACTACAAGGCTAAGACAGAATCGGAACTCGACGCCGAACGGAAAATATACGAGCAAGCCGCCAGCCAGGGATCCTTTTTTGACAAGCAACTGGCGGCACTTGAACCAAGCCCCTATGAGTTTCGTTTCAAGTTTGAGGATGGCACCGGCCCACATGATTACGCGAATGGGGACTGGGAAGCTCATGCCATGTTTTTCAACGGGCGAAAGCGCGAAGGATCCGACCAGGCAACACTCGACTGGATGAGCACGACCTTCAACGAACAGTACGCAAAACGGGGAATGCTCTTCTGCGTTGGCAACATGGCCAAGCGCCCGCAGACATGGCAGTTGCTCGGCGTTCTTCGGGTTGACGATACAGGCCAGCCTGCGTTGTTCTGAGCATCTGCGTGACTTCGGCAACCGGCCCGGCTTTCGAAACCGCCCCGGGATTGTACGTGGCCATCCTCTATGGGTGACAGCCGCCCGACCTGAAACTGGAAACACCGCGGTCAGAGCTCCCTATGGATTGGGGCAGGCAGCGTACATTGCTGCGACTTTGAACGTCGCAAACCTCGCTGACGATCAAATTCGGGTCGATCGCTGACTTGTGTTTATTAGCCAATTTGGCCAAAGTATGCCGTACACAAGCGGAGAGTCAGATGCAGATCTTGACTGCGAAAGACGCGAAGTACGGTTTCGGAAGGTTGATTGATCTCGCCCGAGCTGAGCCGGTCGCGGTAGCCAAGCATGGGCGCACTGTCGTCGTCGTGATGTCGGTCGAGGAATACGAGCGGTTGAAGGCGCTGGACGAAGGTAGCGCCACTCCCAAGCGCCATAGCGTAGGAAAGAACACAAACGAATGATTGCAGACCACCTGACCGGAATTGAGCAGTTCGGTGCAGACCTTTGGAAGATGGCGGACGATTTGCGGGCCAACTCCGGGCTCGCATCGAACGAGTATTTCATGCCCATCATGGGGCTCCTTTTCCTGCGACAGGCCACGAACCGTTACTACGCAGCTCTCGCCGCGATCGAGGCCGACAAGGCTGCCGGAAAAATGCCAGATCGGCCCTTGGTCGATGCCGACTTCCGACGTCGCCGCGCGATGATGTTGCCTGAGGCAGCCCGCTACGATGTGATCCTCGATATGCCCAAGGGCGGGCAACTTGGCGAGGCGCTGACCGCAGCCATGGAGGCAGTGGAGGAACACTTCCCGCCGCTTGCAGGTCAATTACCCAAGGACTACGAGCGCTTCGACGATGATCTTCTCGAAAGCATGATGCGCAAGTTCGACACAGAGGCATTGCGCAATGCCTCGGGTGATGTGTTCGGCCGCATCTACGAGTACTTTCTCGCTGAGTTTTCCAAACAGGGCGCCCACGACAATGGCGAGTTCTTCACACCACCCTCAATCGTCCAGACCATCGTCAACGTCATCGAACCCGACCACGGCATCGTTTTCGACCCGGCCTGCGGCTCGGGCGGCATGTTCGTGCAGTCCAGCCACTTCATCCAAGAAGAAGGGCAGGACACGATGAAGCGCGTCACCTTCTACGGCCACGAAAAGAACGAGACGACTGCCAAGCTCGCCCAGACCAACCTTGCTGTCCACGGGCTGCAGGGCACCATCCGGGCCGGGAACGAGGCCATCACCTACTACAAGGATCCGCACGAACTTGTCGGCAAGTGCGACTTCGTGATGGCAAATCCGCCGTTCAACGTGGACGAGGTCGACGCCGACAAGGTCAAAGGCGACGCTCGTCTGCCCTTCGGCCTGCCCGGCGTGAACAAGGGCAAGAAGGTCTCCAACGCCAACTACCTGTGGATGTCCTATTTCTACAGCTACCTGAACGACAGCGGCCGCGCCGGTGTCGTCATGTCCTCCCAGGCGTCCAGCGCGGGGCGGGATGAGGCGAAGGTGCGCCAGAAGCTCGTCGAGACCGGCGCCGTGGACGTGATGATCGATATCCGCGGCAACTTCTTCTACACCCGCACCGTGCCTTGCCAGCTCTGGTTCTTTGACCGGGCAAAGGAGCGTGACCCGGAACGCGCCGATCACGTCCTAATGCTCGACGCGCGCAACATTTATCGCAAGGTTACTCGGGCCATCTTTGACTACTCGCCCGAGCAGCAGAAGAACATCGCCGCCATCATCTGGCTCTATCGCGGACAGTCCGACCGATACCTCGACCTGGTTACATCCTATCTTGCTGAGGCCATCGCACATGGACAGGCGACGGCCGAACCGCTGACAGGCTTCAAGGAGGCGATCGCCAAGCTGGTCGACCAAATGGCTCCCTTTGCGAAAGAGGCGCGCGACCCGGACCCGCTGGCAGAGACCTGGACGGAACTGACTGCTGTGCAGGCCACGCTCAACGACGACATTGCAAGCTTCGCGGCAGAGGTTGCCGTCCGGGCGAAGGCCTGGGCCGAAGGCGCGAACGAAGAAGGCCGCGACAACGCCACGCTCCATGCGGCGCGCGAAGGATTGTATGGCATGGCGGAACGGTGCCGCGATCTGACCAAGCAGATCGACCTGGCGGCGAAGCTGGCGGGCCGCGCGGTCGATGTGGCGATGAAGGAACTGGAGGCACGGGACTCGGATCTCTGGGCCAACGTGGAGGTGAACAAGGCACGCAAGGCGCTGGAAGGCGTGCGTGTCGACGCGGTGGAGGCGCTGAGGGGCGCCCGGTATTTCGTAAAACAGGCGGACTGGCTACAGGAGCGGTTCCCCGAAGCGCGATTGGCGGATGTCGAGGGTCTGGTGAAGCTGGTGGATCGGACCGAGATCGCAGAGCATGACTGGAGCCTGACGCCCGGCCGCTATGTCGGCGTCGCGCCCGAGGAGGTGGACGAGGATTTCGACTTCGAAGAGGCGCTGCGGTCGATCCACATCGACCTGAAGGGGCTGAACAAAGAGGCAGCAGACCTGGCGGCTCGGATCGCCCGAAACTTCGAGGAGTTGGGGGTGTGAGTTGGCCAGAAGCCAAACTCGATGAACTCGGTTTCGTCGGCCGCGGACGTTCAAAGCACCGGCCACGAAATGATCCTGCATTATACGGGGGAGAAACCCCTTTCATCCAGACGGCGGACATCCAGGCCGCTGATCTGTTTATTTCCGGTTACTGCCAAACCTACAGTCCTGAAGGTGTTGCTCAGAGTAGAATTTGGGATCAGCAAACGCTTTGTATGACAATCGCAGGTGAAAACACGGGCTCAACGGCGATTTTGAACTTCCCCGCCTGCTTTCCAGATAGCATTGTAGGTTTTATTCCAAATCCAGAATTGGCGGATATCCGATACATAAAGTATTCTCTTGACGCGTTGAGACGTGCTTTTCGAAGCGTGTCGAGAGGTGCCACTCAAGACAATTTATCGTTGAAAAAGATTCTTTCTTTTGGGTTTCAAGTTCCTCCCCTGACAATTCAGCAAAAGGTATCTCAAGTCATCGGTGCTTACGACGACCTGATCGAGACCAACCGGCGGCGGATTGCGCTGTTGGAGGAGGCGACGCGGCTGCTCTACCGCGAGTGGTTCGTCCACTTCCGTTTCCCCGGGCACGAACACGTCAAGATCACCGACGGCGTCCCCGATGGCTGGGAGCGGCGGACGCTGGTGGATCTAGCTGAAGTCGTAATGGGCCAGAGCCCGAAATCGCAGTTCTACAATGACGCCGGCAATGGCCTGCCGTTCCATCAAGGCGTGACGGACTATGGCTTCCGCTTTGTCGGCCATCGCACATACTCGACTATGGTCACGAAGATTGCGGAGGCCGGCGACATTCTCGTAAGTGTCCGCGCCCCTGTCGGACGCATCAATATTACGCGGGACAAGATCGTTCTTGGGCGCGGCCTCTCGGCAATCCGGTCACGCACCGGGCATCAATCGTTCCTCTTCTACGCGCTGAAGAACCACTTCTATGCAGAGGATATCATCGGTTCGGGTGCGATTTACGCTGCCACGAACAAGAAGGAACTCGAAGGACAGAAACTGGCGGTCCCTTCGTCGATGTTACTCACGGAGTTTGAGGCCCAAGCCGCCACCATCGACCAGCAGATAGCCAACCTGACCAGCCAGAACGAGAAGCTCGCCCAAGCCCGCGACCTCCTCCTGCCGCACCTGATGAACGGGGAGATCGCGGTGTGACGCAGGACAGCTCCACTCCACCTTTCGACGAAGAAGCGGCCGCCTCTTGGCAGCGCTTCGTCGATTCCATTTCGCCGAGCATGCATGCCGGGTGGATGCTCAGACAAACAATGCCGGGCACACAGTTGGATGCCATCAAGAGCCTGATGCACCGCAACGAACAAGCTTCAGCTGCAACGAGCATCAAACTGAAAGAAGCCAAGGCGGAAATTGAGGCGAACCCAGACGATGTGGGCTTGGAATGGAGCTACGATCATCAGTTCTGGCAATCGGTGTTCATGGATTCGGCGCACAGCATGTCGGCGGTCGGAATGCTGGCGCCCTTCATCGAGTCCCTGTTCGTCGCCATCTTCGAGGGGCTGAGGAAAAGGCAGAGCACGGATGCGGGCAACGCGCGGAGGCAGCGTGCTGACGATCAGTTCTGGAACCCGCAGATTGTTTTCCGCAGCGATGGGCCAAAAGGCGATCTCGTGGCCGGTATCGACCAGTTGGCTGAAAGCTGCGGGCTCAAGCCCTTTCTGCCGCCCGACTATCGGAACACGCTGTCCGCCCTCTTCGCCTATCGCAACAATATGCTGCACAACGGCTTCGAATGGCCAGCCGAGGCGATCGGCAAGTTTTCAAACCGCATCGCGTCCGAGAAATGGCCGGAAGCCTGGTTCACGAGTGCCGAACGGGATGGCGAACCGTGGCTCTATTACATGTCCCCTGATTTCTGCTCTCATTGCGTCGAACTCATCGACGGCATCATTGACGGCGTGGGCCTTTATTTGAAGGAGCGCGAAACGTGATCTTACGAAAGGCATTGCATGGCCGTCACCGGCATTAACAGCGAAGATCGACTGGTTCAGACCACTTTCGCCGAGCACTTGGAGACGGTGCTCGGCTGGGACAGCATATACGCTTGGAACCAGGAGACTTTCGGACCGGACGGCACGCTGGGGCGAAAGGACACGACCGAAGCAGTCCTGACCCGGGACCTTCGGGCGGCGCTACACCGCCTCAACCCGGACTTGCCAGCCCCGGCAATCGAGGACGCAATCCGAGGCCTTACCGTCTATGACGTCAGCCGGTCGATGGTTCAGCACAACCGCGATTTCTATCGTATGCTGCGCGGCGGCGTACCCGTCACGTATCGCGATGCAAAGGGACGACAGAAATCCGCTCGTGCCAAGGTGATCGACTTCGACAACGCGCTCGGCACCAACCGCTTCCTTGCCGTGCGAGAGTTGAAATTGACCGGCATGCGGACGCCCAACTACAACCGTCGCGCCGATCTGGTCTGCTTCGTCAACGGCCTGCCGCTGGTCTTCATTGAGCTAAAGGCCGTCTACAAGAACATCCGAGCCGGGTTTGATGGCAACCTGCGCGACTACATGGACGAAAACGTCATCGCGCACGCCTTCCATCATAACGCCTTCCTAATTGTCTCGAACGGTGATGGCGCCCGATATGGCTCGATTACGAGCACTTGGGAGCATTTCAACGAGTGGAAGCGGCTAGATGAGGCGGACGAAGGCAGCGTGGATGCGGAGCGGCTGTTGAATGGCATGCTTGCGCATGATCGATTGCTAGATCTGGTCGAAAACTTCATCCTGTTCGACGAAAGCAAGGCGGGTACGGCACGGAAGGTGGTTGCCAGAAATCACCAGGTTCTGGGCGTGAACCGTGCGGTAGCCTCCGTCGCGAGGCAAGAGGCGATCAAGGCCGAGATCCCGCCCGGTGAGCGCCTGCGCCACCGCGTGGTGGAGTTGCCGCTGGAACGAAAGACACCAGCCAAGCGCAAGAGGGGTCATCATGCGCTTCTAGCGGCGGAACCTTCACTTCCGTCCTTCGTTCCCGAAGGTCCCGTCGACATCATCGAACGGGCGCATCCGGATTTAGGCCGTTTGGGCGTGTTCTGGCACACGCAGGGCAGTGGCAAGTCCTACTCGATGGCATTCTTCGCCGAGAAGGTGCGGCGCAAGGTGCCGGGCAATTTCACATTCCTACTGATGACCGACCGGAATGATCTCGACAGCCAAATCTACAAGACCTTTGTTGGCTGCGGCGTCGCGGAAAACGACACCCCGCGCGCGGCATCCGGCGATGATCTTGAACGGATCCTGAAGGAAAACAACCAGTACGTTTTCAGCCTGATCCACAAGTTCAACAAGGACGTGGACCCCAAGAACCCCTACAGCGAGCGCGACGACATTATAGTGATCTCTGACGAAGCCCACCGCACACAAGCGGGGCGGCTCGCTCGTAATATGCGCCTGGCGCTGCCCAACGCTGCCTTCATCGGATTCACTGGCACTCCCCTATTCAAACAGGACCAGATCACCAAGCGCATCTTCGGAGATTACGTCTCGCGCTACGACTTCAAACGCTCCGAGGAGGATGGCGCAACCGTCAAGCTAGTCTATGAGAACCGGGGCGAGAAGCTAGGGGTCGCCAAGACGAACCTGAACGAACGGATCGCCGAGAAGATCGAGGAAGCGGAGCTCGACCCAGATCAGGCGGCGCTCCTCGATAAGCTGCTCGGAAAGGACTACGAGGTCATCACCGCCGATGAGCGGCTCGACAAGATCGCAGCCGATTTCGTGGAGCACTGCGCGACGAGGTGGGAGTCCGGAAAATCCCTATTCGTGTGTATCGACAAGATCACCTGCGCCCGGATGCACCAAATGATCGTCCCGCGCTGGCGGGCGAAGGCTGCAGAAGTCAGGGCGGCCGCCGACGCTAAGCAAGCCGAAGCAGATGCCGCTGCTGATGAAACCCTTCGCCTTGTACTCGCGGAGCAAGCGCAAGAACTGGCTGAGCAGGCAATGTGGCTCGAGGAAACCATCGTCGAGATCATCATCAGCGAGGCGCAGAACGAGGTCGCGGACTTCAAGAAATGGGGGTTCGACATCATCCCGCACCGCGCCTTGATGAAGCAGGGCTTCAATACCGGAAATGGCGAGCGGATTGATGTCGAGACGGCTTTCAAGAACCCCGAGCACCCATTCCGCGTCGCAATCGTCTGCGCGATGTGGCTGACTGGTTTCGACGTGGAATGCTTGTCGACGCTCTATATCGACAAGCCGATGAAGGCGCACACGCTGATGCAGGCCATAGCGCGGGCAAACAGGGTGTATCCTGGCAAGGACTTCGGCCTGATCGTCGACTACAACGGGATGCTAGCAAGCTTGCGTGCCGCACTCGCCCAGTATGCGCTAGGCGATGATGGCACGGGCGGTGAAGAAATCATTGCGCCCATCGAGGAGCGCGTACAGGCCCTGCTAGAAGCTATCGAGGCGACCGAGGCGCATTTGCGCAGCCTCGCCTTCGATCCAGGCGTACTGCTTGGCTCGAAGGGCTTTGTGCGCATCAAGGGCCTCAAGGACGCCGTAGAAGCCGTCTATTCGACGGACGAGGCAAAGCGCCGCTTCGAGATTCTTGCACGACAGGTGTTTATCCGCTTCAAGGCGCTGCTTATGGAGCCCAGTGCGTGGGCACACGCCGAACGACACGACAACATTGAAGCAATCTACAAAAAACTGACCGAGCGGCGCGACACGGCTGATGTGACAGAGCTGTTGAAGGAGCTGCACCGGATCGTCAATGAAGCCATCCGAACGCAGGCATCAGGGGACGATCAAGCCGAGGGGCTGACCTTCGACCTGAGCCAGATCGATCTTGAGAAGCTGCGCGATGAATTTGCAAAGAAGGTCAGACGCAAAGCGACTGCGCTTCAGGACATCCGCGACATCGTCGAACAGAAACTCGCCGAGATGCTGGCGCGCAATCCCGCCAGGATGGACTATCAGGTGAAGTACGAGGCGATCATTGCCGACTACAATCGGGAGAAAGATCGCACCACCATCGAGGAGACGTTCCGTCGATTGGTCGAACTCGTCAACAGTCTGGACGAGGAGCAGAAGCGCGCAACGAAGGAGGGGCTTGGTGAAGATGAGCTGGCGCTCTTCGACCTGCTGCTCAAGGATAACCTGGACAAAACGTCTCGTGAGCGGGTGAAGCAGGCGAGCCGCGACCTCTTGGCATCCATAAAGGCGCGCTTGGCCGAACTCGATCGCTTCTGGGAGAAAGAGCAGACCAAGGCTGATGTCGAAGTCTTCATCTTGGACGAAGTCTTCGGAAGCCTACCGTCACCGCCGTTCACGCCCGACGAAAAGAAAGCCCTTGCTGCAAGCGTCTACGCACATGTGTGGCAACAGGCCGTGAATGGTGGCTTCGCACAGGCGGCATAAGGCTGTTCGCTGATCGTTCGATCTAGGGTCCATCAGGTAGGCGAACGGACCTGCGAACCACGCCGAGCGCAAACCTAAAATATTCTGCTTTATTTCAGTGGGATGGCGCTCTGAACCGGACTGCGCGCGGTTAACAGGTCCAGAGAATATCGGCCCTGAAAGAACACCTTCACGCCTCTTGGCACCGGGGCCGGTGCTCAGCCTTTGCCGCATAACCCTTGAAAACAACGACAATTTTCGCCTAGGGCAACGAGCGGAGAACGCTTTCGCAAGGGCAAGTGGCGGATCGGAAGGGATTCTAACTGACGAACAGTTCGAGAAATTCCTGAACCAAACTGAACCATCCGGAAATTGCCAAAACTTGGTCGGACTGAAGACGCTATAGTGTCCCAGTCAGAATGGCCAAGGCCGAATAAATATGGTGTAGTGGGTGTGGGTGCGTCCGGAGCAGCGCACGTTCGGATGGAAAATCCCGCGCTCGAGTTCGGCCCTCGAACCGGACACCAGCCGGACACGGCTTATTCACGAACGCAAAAAGCCACCCGAAGGTGGCTTGTAACCTTTTGATATTATTGGTTAATTAATGGTTGCGGGAGTAGGATTTGAACCTACGACCTTCAGGTTATGAGCCTGATTAGCTGTTTCAGTAAAAACAATTTTTAGCCCAGACCTGAGACGTAGATTGCAATGTAGATCGGATTACTGATGCTACTACTATGGCACTGATAAAGAACTACTTTCTTACTTGACAATACTCCCGCCGGAGGCACGCCTGCTGAATGAACCGCGCTTGCCGATGGCGCAGCGCCGCTCCATATAAGAGTTATGTTGAAGTTTACCCCAATCCTGCTGGCACTGATCTACGCCTTCGTCATGTACCATTTCTCGGTTTGGCGCACGTCGCGTGATTTGACCGACAAATCGACCGAATTGGCCGATCCCAGACTGAAGGCGCTGACCGACAGGTTGGCGGCGGCGCTGGAGCTTGCGCGCATCCGGGTGCATATCTACGAGATCGATCCAGTTAATGGCCTTGCCGCGCCGGATGGACGCATCTTTATTACGCGCGGGTTTTACGCCAAATTTCAATCCGGTGACGTGTCGGGAGAAGAGATGGCATCGGTTATCGCGCATGAGCTTGGGCATGTCGCGCTCGGCCATTCGCGGCGGCGCATGATCGACTTTTCTGGCCAAAATGCGCTGCGCACCGCGCTGGCAATGGTGCTGTCGCGGTTCATTCCGGGCATCGGCGTCATGATCGCAGGCGCACTGACATCATTGCTGGCCGCCCGGCTGTCGCGCAGCGACGAGTACGAGGCGGACGAATACGCCGCCGCCCTGCTGGTGAAGGCCGGGATCGGAACTGCGCCGCAAAAGTCACTCTTTCGCAAGTTGGAGGCGCTGACCAAGTCCAACTCAGGCGCCGCGCCCGCATGGTTGATGAGCCACCCCAAGACGTACGAGCGGATTGCCGCTATCGAAAAACTCGAGGCACGCTGGGGGGCTTAGGCAGCTCTGCTATCCCAGCGCCTTGGCAACACGTGGCAGCCGCGCCTTTTTCAGCAGCGCGCGCAGTGTCCAATCGTCGCCGCTTAGGCGGCGCGCCTCGGCCAGAACGCCCCCGGCGACCTGCGCCATCATCTCAGGCGATGCTTGCCAGATGCCGTGCAACAATGCGTCGGGATCGCTGCGCGACAGACCTTCTTCGGCCAGTATCTGGCGCGGGAAATCTTTGGAATTAAGCGTTACGATCACGTCTGCCGACCCTGCGATGGCGGCGGCCAATACGTGTGTGTCGGCAGGATCGGGCAGCCATAGCCGCGCCTCCAGCGAGGGCGGCCAAGTCACTTGGGCAGCAGGCCAATCAGCCGCCAGCAGGGCCGCCTCAGCGCCCGCTTGCGCAACGCCTGCGGGCCCTAGTTTGATCGAGGCGCGCTGCCATTCCTCAATGATGCGCGCCGACCAAAGCGGGGTAAATGCCCCTGCCCGCGCCGCGCCCAGCAGCATCTGGCGCATGACTGTCGGATAGATGACGCAAGTGTCGAGCAGCGCCTTCACAACCGGAAAAACAGCGCCTTGAGATAGCCCGTTTCGGCCAGATGCGGGTGCAGCGGATGATCCGGCCCCGCACCGCCCGTATGAATCAGTTGCGAGGATCGCCCGCTACCATGCAGACCGCGTCCGATGCCGCGCAGGCAGGCGCGGCGAAACGCCTCCATGTCAGCGGCGTGACTGCAAGAACAGAGCACCAGATAGCCGCCCTCGCGCACCAGCGGCGCGGCAAGGCGCGCGGTGCGCTCATAGGCGCGCAGACCCGCCTCAAGCGCCTTTTTCGACGGTGCAAATGCTGGCGGATCGCAGATCACTACATCAAACTGCGCGCTCTCCTGCCCCAGTGCCTCCAGCACGTCGAAGGCATCGCCCTTGCGGGTTTCCAGCTTGCCGTCCATGCCCATCGCGGCCGCGCCATTTTGCGCAAGCGTCAGAGCAGGCTCCGAGCCGTCGACAGCCAGCGCCGATTCCGCGCCATGCGCCAGCGCGGCAAGGGAATACCCGCCAACGTGGCTGAATACGTCAAGCACGCGCGCGCCTTTGGCCAGACGCGCCGCAAACGCATGATTGGGCCGCTGGTCATAGAAAATGCCGGTCTTTTGCCCGCCGGTCAGGTCGGCCATATAGGTCGCGCCATTCATCAGCACAGGCACAGCCGCATCCGGCGCGGCGCCGATCAGAACGGCGCTGGCGTCGTCCATCCCCTCAAGGCTACGCGCCCGTCCGCTGGCGTTTTTCAGAACATGCGCTGCACCCGTAACCTCGGCCACTGCGGCGGCCAAATCGTCCAGCAGGACCTCGGCCCATGCCGCATTGGGCTGGATCACGCAGGTATCCCCGAACCGGTCGATGATGGTGCCGGGCATACCATCGCCCTCGGCGTGGATCAGGCGGTAGTAGGGCGCATCAAAAAGCGTCTCGCGCAACTCCAGCGCGCGGCGCAGGCGGGCAATCAGCCAAGAGCGGTCGATGGTTTGGGATGTATCCAGATCCAGCACGCGGGCTGTAATGCGCGAGGTGGGATTGACGGCAACCAGCGCCAGAGGCTCGCGATTCGCATCCTCCAGTAGCGCGACGGTGCCGGGGGCCAATGCCTTGGTCCGGCGGTCCATGACAAGCTCGTTGTCATAAAGCCAGGGCACGCCCCGGCGCACCCCCGTCGGCGAGGTTTTCGGCATGAGGCGAATAACGGGTAAAGGGGACGGTGTCATGCCGTCCCCTTAGAGGGTTTTACGCGGTGCGCAAAGCTTAAAGCGTATTGAGCGCGCCCATCAGCCCCAGACCTGTCGAATGGTAGCTGCCGGGGTTCATCATCTCAGTTCGGATAACATGCGACAGATGATCAGTGATGCGCACCTTTTGGGTCTGGCCGCGCTGTTCGGCGGCCATGGCCTGACTGCCGCCATAGCCCCTGAGGTCGGCCTTGATCTGGCGCGGTGCGCTCAGCGCTTGGCCCGTGGAAGGATCGCGCAGCGTGACGGTGAAGGTCATCGCATGAACACCGCCGGTGAAAACGCGTGCCTTTTCGGTCAGCGCGTGAAAGCGTTCGACCTCAATATCCATTACAGCGGGCAGGCCGTTGTCCATGCCCTCGGTGCCCCGCGCTGCTGCATCTTCGAACATCGCGCCTACTTGTGCATAACGGTCGCCTATCGGCTCGCCGCGCCAGACGATATCACCGCCGGGGTAAAAGACGTTCTTCTCCGAAACCTTCAACGTGCGAGGCACGTTAATGCGGACCTGCTGAATATCCAGCGCAAGCGGCGCCGCGCGCTGCGGTGTGTCCAAGGTGGCACCGCGCGTCACAGTATCGCCGGGCGTTCCTGCACAGGCCGACAGCCCAAGGGCGATGGCAAGGGCCGCAACTGCGCGGATCGATGTGCTATAATGTCTCATTACTGTCCTCCTGCGGCCTGTAGCCTGGATCCATTGGGGCAGATGTGACCGCCCGTTCAGGTCAGTAATGCGGGGCAAATGCGGCCAATTCGAGACAATTTACGTGCAATAGCATGTTTGCCCTGCGGCCATTGCGGGGCTGCACGCGCAGTTGGCAGTCAACGTTCGCTCAGGGATTTCCCGCATAAGTAGCGCGCGCTTAGTCGCGCGGGCGCGATTTCCAGCCGCCCCTGCGGCGGGGGCGTGCAGCGGCTTCTTGGCCCTGCTGCAACACTGCGGTCATGGGGTGCTGCGGAAAATCCGGGGCGTAGATTGCCAGAAAATGTGCAATCGCGTCTTGGGTATCCTGCCCGTCGGGCAGCGACAGCGCCCAATCGAGAAAAATCGAGCGACATTCCTCGGCCACGATACCGTCAATGCGATACGCCTCATAGATGAGGCCTTTCTTGTCTAGAGGATCGCTTGTCTTCATCCCTCAATCCCCTGCCCAGTGTTTGCCGGTTGCCCCGCGCGGCGCAGCGCCGCGTCGACGACATCCGCCGCAGCGCGCGTGCGGCTATCCAGCGCTGCGACCAGATCTGAAATATCCTCGCAACCCGTTTCGCGCAAGACGAACGCGCGCGCGCCCGATCCCAATTGATCTGCGTCCAGCGCGCCATCACCCAAAAGGCGCGCGGCCATCTGCACGTCGCGGCAAAGCGAGGCCGCCCGCGACAGCGCATCTGCGCCAGCCTTGTCCCACCATCCCAGCGCGGTGCCCGCACCAAAGCCGGCCTGCGTTCCTGTCCGCGCGCGTCCCGACGCCAGCGCAGCCGCCTGGGCTATCAGCTGAATATCCTGAAGCCTTCCTGGCCCCATCTTGGCATCCAAAGGGCCAGCGGGTGACTTTGCGGCTGCAATGCGCGCGCGCATGTCGGCGACCTCGCGCGCAAGGCGCGGCGCTGTGCCGTCCCGCGCGGCGACATCCGCAATCAAGTCCACTCTGAATGCCTCAATTTCTGCCCCGAGCAATGCGTCCCCAGCGACGGCGCGGGCGCGGGTGAGGGCCAGATGCTCCCACCCCCAGGCGCGGTTTTGCTGATAGTCTTGAAAGGCGCTCAGGGATGTGGCCACCGGCCCCTGATTGCCCGAAGGGCGCAGGCGCATGTCCACCTCGTAAAGGCGCCCGCCCGTCATCTGCGCCGTCAGTCCCGAAATCATCGCCTGCGTCAGCCGGGCGTAATAGGCGCCCACGGCAAGCGGTCGGCGCCCCTCCGACGCCTCCGCGCCATCGGCGTCGTATATGACGATCAGGTCAAGGTCCGAGGAGGCGTTGAGCGCGCGTGCGCCCAGCGATCCCATACCGATCACCGCAGCGCCGCGCCCCGGCGGCGGCCCATGCTTGACCGAGAATTGTGCCACCACTTCAGGCCAGAGAGCGCGCAGCACCGCCTCGGCCAGATCGGCGTAGTGGCGCGCGGACGTGGCGGCATCCACCAGCCCGCGCAGATGATGCACGCCGATGCGGAAATGCCACTCGCGGCGCCAACTGCGCAGGCAAATCAGGCGCGCCTCATAATCGCCCTCGCGCGACAGTCGCGCGGCCAAATCAGCGCTCAGCGCCGACAGCCCCGGCCACGGAGCAAAGAAGTCGCCCGCGATAACCGCATCCAGCACAGCGGCATTGCGCGACAGATAGCCCGCCAGTGCGGGCGCGGTGCCGACGATATCGACAAGCAGCTCGATCAGTTGCGGATTGCTTTCGAATAGCGAAAATACCTGCACACCAGCCGGCAGCCCGGCAAGGAATCCATCGAAGGCCAATAGCGCCTCCTCGGGGTGCGAGGTGCGGGATAGGCGGGCCAGAATATCAGGGCGCAGTCGGCGGAATATCTGCCCTGCCCTGTCCGTACGCAGCGCAGGGTAGCCCGGCCAACGCGCGATCACCTTTGCATCCAGCCATGCGCCCTGTTCGGTCTCATGCGGTGTGGCCTCAGCGGGCGCGTCAGGCTTGAAAAACCGCTCGATCACTCCGTCGACAGCCGACAGACGCGACAACAGCTCATCCTTCAGATCGCCGGTATCACGGTCCATAAAGGCGGCAAGGCGCGCAAACTCGTCCTCGGTGATGGGCAGATCATGCGTTTGCTGGTCGCGCAGCATTTGCAAGCGATGCTCTACCTCGCGGTGAAAGCGGTAATGCGCGGTCAGATCAGTCGCGACGCCCTCGGGTATCCACTCTTTGCCCGCAAGTCCGGCCAGCCCGTCCAGAGTGCCGCGCATCCTGAGGGACGGATCGCGCCCACCGGCGATAAGCTGGCGGGTCTGGGTGAAAAACTCGATTTCGCGGATACCACCGCGCCCCAGCTTCATGTTGTGGCCCATCAGGTCCAGCGGGCCGCCCAGATCGGCGCCCAGCCCTTTGTGCGCGCGAATACGCAGCCGCATGTTGTGGGCGTCCTCGATCGCGGCAAAATCCAGATGCCGCCGCCAGACAAAGGGCCTGAGCGTGGTTAAAAACCGCTCGCCTGCGTCGATATCGCCGGTGCAGGGCCTCGCCTTAATATAGGCCGCCCGTTCCCATGTGCGGCCAAGGCTCTCGTAATAGGCCTCGGCGGCGGCCATTGACATGCAGACAGGCGTGACGCCGGGATCGGGGCGCAGGCGCAGATCGGTGCGAAAGACGTATCCCTCGGCAGTATTTTCGCTCAGGATTGCCGCCATGCGGCGCGTTGCCCGCACGAATGCGGCGCGCGCTTCGGCATTGTCCTGCGGATCAAAGCGCGTCTCGTCATAAAGGCAAATCAGGTCGATGTCGGAGCTATAGTTCAGCTCCCCCGCGCCCATCTTGCCCATCGCCAACACGCACATGCCGGCGCAGGTCGCGATGTCCTCCTCGGTCATGCCAGGCACCTTGCCGCGGCGGATTTCGTGGCCGACCGTGTGGCGAAGCGCCACGTCGCAGGCTGCGAATGCCAGATCAGTCAGGGCGCCTGTCACCGTCTCCAGCGACCATACGCCCGCCAGATCGGCCAGCCCCGCCAGCAGGGCAACCCGTCGTTTGGCGCCGCGCAGTGGAATAGACGGATCGCCCTCGATGGTATGCAGGCCATCTAGAACGGCTTTCAGCGCGGCCTCGGGCGCGTCCAGCGCACCGGGCAGCCAGTCTGCCTCGGACTGCATAAGCTGCCGCAAATATGGGCTGCATCCCGCCGCGCCCGAGATGACCTGCGCCAGATCGCCATTCAAACTTGGAAACCGCGCAAGTGCATCATCCGCGCGGTCGCTGTGATAGGGGCGCGGGGCGCGCGTGATCCGGGCGGCAAAATCCATGGTGACAGTGATACGCATGCCGCATGGGCGGTCAATGGTCGGCTGCTTCCGTCCACGCATGTAAATTATATTAACATTGCCCCTTGTAGATGCGCGGGTCCATCCCAATCTATTCAATGTAACGATGATTTACATTCTAAATCGCAACCAAGCAAAGGACGCCAATAATGAACACCTACGCACAATCCCCCATGGCCACCGCCGCCCCCCTGCGCTGGTTAGAGAGCGCCGCAGCATGGCTGGACCAGCGCGGCAAGCTGGCATGGATCGCGGCGCTGGTCATCAGCTTTGCCATGATTTGGCCTGTCGGCCTCGCCATTCTCGCCTATATGATATGGAGTAAACGCATGTTTGGACCCTGCAAATCGCGCCGCATGGCTTCCCCTTCCGTCACCCGCAGCAGCGGCAACACCGCCTTCGACGCCTACCGCGACGAAACGCTGCGCCGCTTGCAAGACGAGCAGGCCAGCTTTGAGGGCTTCCTCGACCGGCTGCGCCAGGCCAAAGATAAGGCGGAGTTCGACCAGTTCATGCAGGACCGCGCATCCGCACCGCGCGGCACTGACGAAGCCAAAACAGACGAAGGCCCCAAGCAAGACGGTAGCTGAACCGATGTAGGATTGTGCCGCCCGCCCTTGATCAACCAGGGCGGGCGGCGCAGACTTGATTTCAGCGGGCGACATGACTTGATATATTCGGCAAATCCCTGCGCACCGCCCCACAGCGAGAGGCACGATGACCTACACTGATACCGATATCGCCACCTACCTGCCCGACCCCGTCACGCAGCCCGAGTTCTATGCCGGTGTCCCGACCAAGCGATTCCTAGCGTGGCTGGTCGATTCGGCGCTGATATTGATGTTCTGCGTTGTCGCATTGGTGCTTACGCTTGGCATCGGATTCTTTTTTCTACCTGCTTTGATGCTGGCCACCGGGCTGATCTACCGCATCGCCACACTGTCGCGCGGATCGGCCACATGGGGCATGGCGCTGATGGCGATTGAGCTGCGCCGCTTTGACGGGGCGCGGCTGGATACGCTGACGGCGACGCTGCATACATTGGGCTATTCGGCATCCATGGCCTTTGTCCTTCCGCAGATCATTTCGGTGATGATGATGCTGACGGGGGGCCGCGCGCAGGGCCTCAGCGATGTGATGTTGGGCACTGCCGCGCTTAATCGCCGCGCCTGACGCTGGGTGCACGGGCCGATTCCCGGCTTGGCGCGGCGCGGCATCATTGCTAGGTTTTGCAAAACGCTGACTTGATTGGCCCTTGATGCGACACACTAATACCATCGCTCCACAATTCTACGTGACCGCGCCGCAGCCCTGCCCCTATCTGGAGGGCCGGATGGAGCGTAAGCTGTTCACCGCGCTACAAGGCGACGGCGCACAGAGGTTGAACGATGGGCTGTCCAAGCAAGGCTTTCGCCGGTCGCAAAACGTGCTTTATCGCCCGTCCTGCGCTGATTGCGCCGCGTGTTTATCCGCGCGGATCAACGTCGCGGATTTTATCCCATCAAAAAGCCAAAAGCGGACCCTGCGCCGAAACGCGGGGATTGAGCGGCGCGCCACCTCCCCTTGGGCGACCGAGGACCAGTATGCCCTTTTCCGCCGCTATCTGGAGGGGCGCCATGCGTCGGGCGGGATGGCCGACATGGACACGTTCGAGTTTGCCTCGATGGTCGAGGAAACGCCGATCCGAACCCGCGTTGTCGAATATGTGGAGCGCGACACAGGCGCACTGGTCGCGGTTTGCCTGACGGACGTTTTGGATGACGGCGTATCGATGGTTTACTCGTTTTTTGAGCCCGAACGCACCCGCGCGTCGATGGGCACGTATATCATTCTCGACCATATCAAGATTGCCCGCGAGGCGGGATTGCCCCACGTCTATTTGGGCTATTGGGTGCCCGGAAGCGCCAAGATGGGTTACAAAGCCGGGTTCTCGGGCCTTGAGATTTACATTCGCGGCCAGTGGGAGGCGATGCGCAATCCCAGCGATTACGCCGAGCAGGTGCATCCATTGTCGAACGATCCAATTTCCGAGCAAGTAGCAGGGATTACCCTGCCCGACGGCGAGCCGTTGCGACGGGAGTGATGCCGCCGCCCGAAACATGCCGCCTCTGACCCAATTTGCGGCGCTGGCGGCCTTCCCCTTCGCGATTTAATCCCTAATGTCCCCGGTAACGCCTTTGCGCAACAGATGGACCACGCCATGAGCACTTTTCCCCTCGTCGTCTTTACCCCCTCCGGCAAGCGCGGGCACTTTGCCGTGGGCACGCCCGTTTTGACGGCGGCGCGGCAGCTTGGTGTCGATCTGGATTCGGTTTGCGGCGGGCGCGGCATCTGCTCAAAATGCCAGATCACGCCCAGCTACGGTGAATTCTCAAAACACGGCGTGACCGTTGCCGCAAATGCGCTGTCCGAATGGAATTCGGTCGAACAGCGCTATGATGAAAAGCGCGGGTTGAAAGCCGGCCGCCGACTCGGTTGCCAGGCAACCGTGCAGGGCGATGTGGTGATTGACGTGCCGCCTGAGAGCCAAGTCCACCGCCAAGTCGTGCGCAAAGCCGCCTCTGCCCGCGTCATCGAGATGGACCCGGCCACGCGCCTCTACATGATCGAGGTTGACGAGCCGGACATGCACGAGCCTACCGGCGATTTTGAGCGTCTGGCCCGCGCGCTGAAGCAGCAATGGGAGATCCCCGGCATCACCGCCGATCTGACCCTGCTGAGCAAGCTGCAGCCGGTGTTGCGCAAAGGCAAATGGCAGGTAACCGTCGCCCTGAACAAGGCGCATGACGACGAAGTGGCGCGCGTTCTGGAAATCTGGCCGGGGCTGCATGAGGGCGGGCTATACGGCCTCGCCATCGACCTTGGCTCCACCACCGTGGCCGCGCACCTGACCGATCTGCATAACGGCGCGGTGATCGCATCCTCGGGCATCATGAACCCGCAAATCCGCTTTGGCGAGGATCTGATGAGCCGCGTTTCCTATTCCATGATGAACCCCGGCGGCGACGTGGAAATGACCCGCGCGGTGCGCGAGGCAATCAACACGCTGGCCGAGGAGATCGCCAAGGAGGCAAACATTGCCCCCACGCTGATCGTCGAGACGGTGTTCGTCTGCAACCCGGTCATGCATCACCTTTTGCTAGGCATCGACCCGGTCGAGCTGGGACAGGCGCCCTTTGCCCTGACCACGTCGCAATCCATCACGCTGAACGCGCGCGAGTTGGACCTGAACGCGATCAATCCGCGCGCGCGCACCTACATCCTGCCCTGCATCGCCGGGCACGTGGGCGCCGACGCGGCCGCCGTCGCCCTGTCCGAGCAGCCGGGAAAATCCGACGATCTAGTGCTGATCATCGACGTGGGCACGAATGCCGAGCTTCTTCTGGGCGATAAGCATGGCGTTCTGGCCTGCTCCTCGCCGACTGGCCCTGCGTTTGAGGGTGCTCAGATCAGCTCGGGCCAGCGCGCTGCGCCCGGTGCGATCGACGCGATCCGAATCGATCCGGTGACGAAAGAGCCGCGCTTTCGCGTGATTGGCAGCGAAATCTGGTCGGATGAGCCCGGCTTTGACGAGGCTATTGGCGCGACGGGCATCACCGGCATCTGCGGTTCCGGAATTATTGAGGCGGTGGCCGAGTTGCGCATCGCAGGGTTGTTGGACGAAAATGGCCTTATGGGATCAGCCGCCGCAACGGGAACCGAGCGTATGGTGCCCGAGGGCCGCACACACAGCTATCTGGTGCACGATTCGACGGATCAGGGCGGCCCCCGCATCACTGTGACCCAAGGCGACATTCGCGCCATTCAGTTGGCCAAATCCGCGCTTTACGCCGGCGCGCGCCTGCTAATGGACGAGCGCGGCGTCGACAAAGTAGACCGGATCGTTCTGGCAGGCGCTTTCGGCGCGCACATCTCGAACTTGCACGCGATGGTGCTGGGCATGATCCCCGACGCGCATCTGAGCAAGGTGACATCGGCAGGCAACGCCGCCGGGACAGGGGCGCGCATCGCACTGTGCAACATCAGTTCGCGTGCGGAAATTGAGCGTATGGTGCTAGAGATCAACAAGGTTGAGACGGCCATTGCGCCGAAGTTTCAGGAGCATTTCGTGGCTGCCAATGCGATCCCGCACAAGACTGACCAATTCCCGGAACTGTTCAAAATCATTACCCTGCCCAGCCCTAACTTTAACGCAGGCTCGGGCGGCGAAGGGGGACGGCGCAGGCGGCGCGGCTAGGGGTAAAAAACGCACGGCGCGCGTCAGAATGCACCTCCCATTTTGCGGCTATATTGCAACGGCTTGGCAGGGCGTCGGCCCTGCTTCGCTCATGCAGAATATAGTATATTGCCAATGCCCAGATTTTGCCCCAATTGCACCGCATTCACGCCCGGGTTCGTGGGTATCCTAAGGCAATCACCAGCTGCCAGTTGGATGCTTTTCCGGCGCGTGACCCTTTTTAGGAGCAAAGCGATGCCAAGTTCGACCCCAGCGCCCAAGGCGCAAGACGCCAAGGCCGCAGAGCCTGCGCAACCTCAAACCCAGCGAACAGCGACTCACAAGACAGCGAAAAAACCGCAGATCATCTCACGGCAGGTTTTCAGCGACTTCGCCAGTATCTAAGCATTGGAAGTATAGGGTCGCGCGGCTACTCTGAGCCTATGACAGACACGCGCGATCCCGTTTCCTCCATCCGAAATCTCGGCCCTGCCGTAGAGGCAGCTTGCGCGCGTGCAGGTATTCATTCCGCCGAAGCGCTGCGCGACATTGGCCCCGACGCGGGCTATGCGCGGCTGATAGCCTCCGGCACAGCGCCCCACTTTATCGGATATTACGCCATGGTCATGGGCCTTCAGGGGCGCCCATGGAATGATTGTCAGGGCGCCGAGAAATCTGCCCTGCGCGCCCGCTTTGATTACATCAAGAAAACCGCGCAAGTCGCTCATAAAGATGAAAAAGGCCGCACCCCGATGGATGCGGCCCTTGCCGAGATTGGAGTGGTTGAACGAAGTCAGCCGACCAGTTCAAGACCTGCAAAGAAGTAGGCGATTTCTTCGGCCGCCGTCTCTGGCGCATCCGAGCCGTGAACCGAATTCTCGCCGACGCTTTCGGCGAAATCGGCGCGCACGGTGCCGGGGGCCGCATCCTTGGGGTTGGTCGCGCCCATAACTTCGCGGTTTTTCGCGATGGCGCCGTCACCTTCCAGAACCTGCACGACGACCGGGCCGGACGCCATGAAATCGCGCAGTTCGCCGAAAAACGGACGCTCTGCGTGGACCTTATAGAACTCACCCGCCTGGGCCGGGGTCAGATGAATGCGCTTTTGCGCGACGATGCGCAGGCCCGCATCTTCGAACTTGGCGTTGATCTTGCCGGTCAGGTTGCGCTTGGTTGCGTCGGGTTTGATGATGCTCAGTGTGCGTTCGATTGCCATGTCAGCCTCTTGTCTGGAAATGCGGGCCGGGCCTCATGCCCTGCCTCGTGCTATAATCGCGGCACGGGTAGCATGCAGGTGCCCACATGAAAAGGTGCGATTGACGTTGCCGGCTGGCTGGGGCATGGCGTGCGGATGCTGCGTATTGATGACATATCCTACTCCGTCGCGGGTCGCCCGCTGATCGAAAACGCTTCGGCGAGTATCCCGGATGGCCACAAGGTGGGCATCGTGGGCCGCAATGGCACGGGCAAAACCACGCTCTTCCGCATTATCCGCGGCGAGCTGGCGTTAGATGGCGGGGCGATCACCCTGCCCCTGCGGGCCCGTATTGGCGGCGTCTCGCAAGAGGTTCCCGGCAATGAGGTGTCACTGATCGACACCGTGCTCGCGGCCGATACCGAACGCGCCGACCTGATGGCCGAGGCCGAGACTGCAACCGATCCGACCCGCATCGCCGAAGTACAGACGCGCCTGACCGATATCGACGCCTGGGGCGCCGAGGCGCGCGCGGCGTCCATCCTCAAGGGTCTGGGCTTTGACGACGCCGCACAGCGCCAGCCTTGCTCCGCCTTTTCTGGCGGTTGGCGGATGCGCGTAGCGCTGGCGGCCGTCCTCTTTTCGCAGCCAGACCTTTTGCTACTTGATGAGCCGACGAACTATCTGGACCTTGAAGGTGCGCTATGGCTGGAGACGTATCTGGCCCGCTATCCCCATACCGTGCTGATCGTCAGCCACGACCGGGGCCTGCTGAACCGTGCCGTCAATTCAATCCTGCACCTCGAAGATAAAAAACTGACGCTTTACCAGGGCGCCTACGATACCTTTGCCGAAACGCGCGCCGCGCGTCTGGCGGCGCTTGAGAGCGAAGCGAAAAAGCAGGACGCGAGACGCGCGCATCTGCAAAGCTTTGTCGACCGTTTTCGCGCCAAGGCATCCAAGGCCGTCCAAGCGCAGTCGCGCCTCAAGATGATCGCCAAGATGAAGCCGATCACCACCCCGCAAGAGGCCGCACTCAAACGGTTTACCTTCCCGTCACCAGAGGAGCTGTCGCCGCCTATCATCCATATCGAGGGTGGCTCGGTCGGTTATGACGGCACACCCGTTCTGCGTCGTCTGGACCTTCGCATTGATCAGGACGACCGCATCGCCCTGCTGGGCAAGAACGGCGAAGGAAAATCTACTCTTTCCAAGCTTCTAGCAGGAAAACTTGAGGCGATGGGTGGTAAGATGACGACGTCGTCCAAGCTGCGCGTTGGCTTTTTCGCGCAGCATCAGGTCGAGGAACTGCACGTCGACGAGACGCCCATCGACCACATCCGCCGTCTTCGCCCCGGCGAGACACCGTCGCGCCTGCGGTCGCGGCTGGGCGGCTTTGGCATTGGCGCCGAGCAGGCCGAGACGCTGGTCGGCAAGCTATCGGGCGGGCAAAAGGCACGGCTATCGCTGATGCTGGCCACAATCGACGCGCCTCACATGCTGATCCTTGACGAGCCGACGAACCACCTTGATATCGAATCGCGCGAGGCGCTGGTTGAGGCGCTGACTGCGTATACGGGCGCTGTGATCCTCGTCAGTCACGACATGCACCTTCTGTCGCTGGTTGCTGACCGGCTGTGGCTGGTGAAGGACGGCGGCGTTGCCCCCTATGAGGGCGATCTGGAGAGCTATCGCACTATGCTGCTTGCGGGCGACAAGCCCGCAAAACCGGTTAAGGAGCAGAAGGTCAAACGGCCATCGAAGGACGCGATTGCGGGCCTCAAGCAAGACGCGAAGAAATGCGAAGAGCGTGTTGAAAAACTTAACGTAATGACGGAAAAGCTGGCCAAAAAATTGGCTGATCCCGCCATGTACGACGAGGATAACAAAGACGAAGCGACCGTCTGGCAGAAGAAGTATTCCGAGGTCATGGAGGCGCAAACGCGCGCCGAATCTATGTGGATGCGCGCATTGGAGAAACTGGAGCGCGCGCAGGCCTAAGCGCCGCCGCGCGGGCAGACCCGAACGGACGAGGACCATCATGGAAACCACCACGCTGATCACCACCTTCGCCGCACTCTTCATCGTGCTGGACCCGTTTGCGCTGGTGCCTCTCTTCCTTGCCATGACGCGGGGGATGCCGGCCCACAGGCGGCGCACCATCGCGCTGCACTCATGCCTGACGGCGGCGCTGCTGCTCTGCGTTTTTGGGGCGTTCGGCGAGGCGGTGCTGGGCTTCATCGGTATATCGATGCCCGCCTTTCGGATCGCGGGCGGCGTCCTGCTGTTCCTGACCGCGCTGGACATGCTGTTTGAGCGACGCACCAAGCGGCGCGAGGGCCAGGTCGAGGCGGACGATCACGAGGATCCATCAATTTTCCCCCTGGCCATTCCCCTGATCGCAGGCCCCGGCGCCATTGCCACCGTCATCCTGCTGACCGGCGAGAATGAGGGCTATCTGGGCCTGACATGGGTGCTGGGCATGATGCTGTTCGTGATGTGTCTGGTCTACGTGTCGTTCCTGAGCGCAGGAATGCTGGAGCGCGCATTGGGCAAGACTGGGATTAGCGTCGTCACGCGCGTTCTGGGGATGCTGCTGGCAGCGCTGGCGGTGCAGTTCGTGCTGGACGGCCTTCGCGATACTATCATGGTCGGATGGTCTGGCGCCTGACGCGCGCCAGCCTTATCTTGCTAAGATGAACACCAATTTTGATACCGCGAACCTCATCTATCTCATCGTGCTGGGCTGCGCGATCATGATCTGGTTCTTTGCCGCCAACCGCGATTCGCTGGGTAAAACCGTTCAGCAGGCAGCGGTCTGGGGTCTTATTTTTATTGGCGTCATCGCAGCCATCGGCCTATGGGACGATATCAGCGACACGGTCGCGCCGCGCCAATCCATCAACACCGAGCAGGGCCGGATCGAGTTGCCCCGCGCGCCTGACGGGCATTATTATCTGGCGGCAGAAGTCAACGGCGCGCCCGTGCGCTTTGTCGTCGATACCGGGGCCAGTGACATCGTCCTCAGCCGCGAGGATGCGATCGCGGCGGGTCTGCACCCAGACGATCTGAACTTTACCGGGCAGGCCAGTACAGCCAACGGCATCGTGCGCACCGCGCCCGTGCGGCTGGACAGCATCGCTGCCGGCGGCCTGACCGACCGGGATGTGCGCGCGGTCGTCAACTCGGGCGAATTGCGCGAGTCGCTGCTGGGTATGGGGTATCTAGAACGGTTTACCAGCGTTCATATCACTGGCGGCACCTTGGTGCTGCAGCGTTAGGAGGCTTCTTTTTCGGCCTTCTTCTCCCACCTGCCCGACGCCTCGGACCAGTATTGCGCAGCGCAGCCCGCGTCGGTCAGCGCCTTCCATTGGGTGCGCGCGTGGGCGATGGCAGCATCATCATTACCGTCGAAGATCACGCAAACCCGGTCGAGGGTTTGCACCTCGCCGGGCGTCACATCCGCGCCCGCCACCGTCATCAGGCAAGTGGCACCGTTCGGCATATCCGCGCCCGTGGTTAGCAGGATCGGCTGGTCCGCCTCATGCGGCTGGCCCGCGCGGCCATGGGGCAGAAACGCCTCATCGCCGTCCTGTTGCCACAGCGCCTCGTCCAGATTGTCCATCTGGGCCGCCTCAGCCCCCCGAACGGCCACGCGCCAGCCTGCGCCGCGCGCCTTGTCCAAAAGCATGGCCAAGGTCACCTCTAGCGGCGCTTGGGTCAGATGATAGAAATAGGCGGCGCCCATCAATCCTGCTCAAGCATGTCCGCGACGAGGCGGTTCAGCGCCATAACGCCCCAGCCCGTCGCGCCCTTGGGGGCATAATCAGTGTCGGATTTCACCGACGCGACACCGGCGATATCCAGATGGATCCACGGCATTCCGTCCTGGACAAAACGTTTGAGGAACTGTGCCGCAGTGATCGATCCTGCGGGCCGTCCGCCGACGTTCTTCATATCCGCGATCTGGCTCTTTAGCTGGTCGTCATAGGCCTGCCCCATGGGCATCCGCCACGCGCCTTCGCCCTCGGTGCCCGCAGCCTTGAGGAACGCGGCCGACAGCGTGTCATCATTGCTGAAAACGCCCGCGTTTTCGTGGCCCAGACCGATGATAATGGCCCCCGTCAGCGTTGCCAGATCAATCATAGCGCGAGGCTTGTACGTCTCTTGCGCGTACCACATGACATCGGCCAGAACCAAACGCCCCTCGGCGTCAGTATTGATAATCTCCACCGTGTCGCCCTTCATTGAGGTTACCACATCGCCAGGGCGCGTTGCGCGCTCGGACGGCATGTTTTCAACCAGGCCGACGAGGCCTACAACATTCGCGCGCGCCTTGCGCTGCGCCAGCGTGCGCATGACGCCAGCGACGACGCCAGCGCCGCCCATATCCATGGTCATGTCCTCCATGCCCGCAGCAGGCTTGAGGCTGATGCCGCCCGTGTCAAACACGACGCCCTTGCCGACCAGCGCGAGCGGCGCATCGCCGTCTTTGCCGCCCATCCATTCCATAATCGCCATTTTGGTGGGGCTGGCACTGCCGAGGCCGACGCTCAGCAGGCAGCCCATGCCGAGGGCCTCCAGCTTGTCCTCCTCCAGCACGGTGACTTTTAGACCCAGCTTCTCCATATCCTTGATACGGCTGGCAAATTCGGTGGTAGTCAGATGGTTGGCAGGCTCACTGACCAGATCACGGGTGAAAAAGACGCCCTCGGCGACCGCGCGTGCATCATCGGCTTGGGTCTGGGCGCTGTCTGCCTTGGAGACCATGATCGTCACATCACCCAGCGCCTTTTTCGCGCCCGTTTTGCGCGCGGTAAAGCTGTAGGCCCGCAAGGCGATGCCCTGCATCAGATCAACGGCGCGTGTTTGTGAGGCGGCCAGCACGGTCATGCCCCCTTCGCCCAGCAGCTTGCCAAGGGCGGCGCCGGCGCGGCGGGCTTCAAGCGCGGTCGCGCGCGGCTCAAGGAATAGCACATCGACGGCCTCCGCCTTGAGGCCCGCAGGCCATGCCAGCGTTTTGACCTCGCCAGATTTCATGCCCTCCAGCGCGCCGCCCTCAACCATCCGCGCCAGCGCGCCTTTCGCCAGTTTGTTCACGCGGCGCGCGCCTGCGTTCAGCGTGCCGTCCTTGCCGATCACGACGGCGATCCGGCCTGTGGCATCTGCGATTGCGTCTAGATCAGTCTCGATGATGCGGGTCTTTGCGGGCGTGGTCATGTGGCGGCTCCTTGAGGGGTGGGCTAGGGGCAGTGCGCGGATGCGGCTGGCCGGTCATTTGGTGTCTGCGGCGGACTGTGCCGATTTTGCGGCTGAGTGCAATGGCGCGCATCGCGTGCGCCGATCCCGCTTTAGCAGTTTTCCCGCGCGGCCAAATCGGATAGCTTGCCGCTAGATATAGGGTTTCGAGGGGAATGAGGTGGCCAGATTCGACAGATACATGCTGTCGCAATTCATGGTGCTGTTCGGCTTTTTCGCATTGGTTTTGGTTTCGATCTTTTGGATCAACAAGGCTGTCCGCATGTTCGACCGCGTCATTAGCGACGGACAGTCGGCTTGGGTATTTGCCGAACTGACCGTGCTGACATTGCCTGCGGTCATCGGCGTTGTGCTGCCTATCGCGACCTTCGCAAGCGCCGTCTACGTGACCAACCGCCTTTCAACTGAAAGCGAGCTGACCGTGATGCAAGCCACTGGCTATTCGCCGGGGCGCATGGCGCGGCCAGTGCTCTATTACGGCCTTGTCGTAGCTGCCATGATGACGCTGCTGGCGCATGTGCTGGTCCCGCTCAGCCTGCAGCAGCTAGAGGTGCGGCGCGGCGAAGTATCAAGCAACATCACCGCCAAGCTATTGACGGAGGGCGAATTTTTGCATCCCGCCTCTGGCGTCACATTCTACATCCGCGAGATTACGCCGGATGGCGAGTTGCGCAATGTGTTCCTATCGGACCGTCGCCGCCCGGCCGCGCCGACGACCTATACGTCGGCCACGGCATATCTAGTGCAACAGGGCGGCGGGACCAAGCTGGTTATGCTGAACGGCCTCGCGCAAAACGTGGAGGCAACCGGCCAGCGCCTCTTTACCACGCATTTTGACGATTTTTCCTATGATATCAGTCGCCTCGTGTCGCAGAACGCGTTGAACATCGACCGTATCGCCTTCGCCATGACGCCTGAATTGATCCGCGATCCTGCCGGTGTGGCGGAGCGCACCAATGTCAGCCTGGGTACTGCTGTGTCGATGCTGCATGGGCGCTTTGTTCAGGCGATGATGTGCGTCGTGGCGGCGCTGGTCGGCTTTGCCACACTGCTTCAGGGCGGGTTCAGCAGGTTTGGGGTGTGGCGGCAGATCGTCACTGCGCTTGTTTTGCTGATCGGGGTCAAACTGGTCGAGGGCGCCGTCGCAGGGCCCGTGCTGGCCGCGCCCGAGATGTGGCCGCTGCTATATCTGCCGATCTTGGTGGGCGGCGCGCTGTCGTGGCTATTGCTCTATTCGGCGGCCAATCCCAGCCTGCTGCGCCGCCTGAGCGGCGCTCGCGTCGCCGCGCCATGAGGATGCATCCATGACCCTGCATCTTTACTTTGCACGCAAGTTTCTGTGGACCTATCTGGGCATCACCGCCGTTTTCGTTGTGATACTGGGCCTGATCGACATGGTCGACGAGTTGCAGGATTTTCCTGAACTGCCCGTCTGGGACGTAGCCGAAATCGTGCTGCTGAACCTTCCGCATGCCAATTACGAGATCCTGCCGCTGGTGATGATCCTCGCATCTGTTGCACTGTTCGTGCGTCTAGCGCGGTCGTCCGAAATGGTGGTTGTGCGTGCGTCCGGCCTGTCAGGCCTGCGCGGTATAAGCGCGCCCATGTTGATGGCGGCACTGGTCGGGTTGGTGTCGATCACGGTGTTTAATCCGTTAGTCGCCGCATCGTCCAAGCGCTATCACGACCTCGTTGCCAGCTATAGGGGCGACGGCACCAACGTCCTTGCGCTTGCATCCGAAGGACTGTGGCTGCGCCAAGGCAGCGCGTCGGGCCAGACCGTTATTCACGCCGACGCCGCCAGCGCGGACGTGTCCGAGTTATTTGATGCTACGTTCCTTTCCTTCTCGCCAGACGGCGAACCGATCCGCCGCATTTCGGCCCGGCGCGCATCGCTGGGCGTAGGCGAGTGGGTGCTGGAGGACGTCAAGCTTTGGCAGTTGTCGATGGGCGCCAATTCCGAGGCAGGGGCCGAGCGCCTGGCCAGCATGACTGTGCCGTCTGCGCTAACGCGCGAGGGCATCGTCGACAGCTTTGGCAAGCCGGAATACATCCCGATCTGGGATTTACCCGACTTCATCGCCAATCTGGAGGAGGCTGGATTTTCCGCCCGCCGCTATGCCGTGTGGTACCAGATGGAACTGGCGCGCCCGATTTTCCTGATGGCGTTGGTGTTGGTCGCCGCGGCCTTCACCATGCGGCATGTGCGCACCACCAATACCGGCGCGTCGGTGCTTGTGGCGATCATGCTGGGATTCTCGCTGCATTACATCCGCAACTTTGCGCAGGTCTTGGGTGAAAACGGTCAAATCCCCGTCATTCTCGCAGCTTGGGCGCCGCCTGCCGCGTCTTTGATGCTTGCCCTCGGCATCGTTCTGCATATGGAGGACGGATGACGCCCGTTTTACGCCTCCTTATCCTGCTGTTGGCCATCTTGCCCGCTCTTGCGCTGGCGCAGGATCGCGGGGCCACGCCTGCGGCCCCTGCCCCGGCGCTGCTGATCGCCGACGACGTGTTCATTGATGGCGGCACAACGCTGGTCGCGGACGGCAATGTCGAGGCGGTCTATGATGGCCAGCGCCTGAAGGCGCGGCGCATTGCCTATGATCGCGATACCGGGCGGCTGGAAATTATTGGGCCGCTGACCTTGTTCGACGGTCAATACACGACCGTTCTGGCCGACTCTGCCGCGCTTGATAGCGATCTGCGCAACGGCATCCTGACTGGCGCGCGGGTGGTTATGGACGACCAATTGCAGCTGGCCGCAAATCAGGTGAACCGCGTCGATGGCCGGTACTCGCAACTCTACAAGGCTGCCGTTACGTCCTGCCGCGTCTGCGCCGATGGAACGACGCCACTATGGCAGATCCGCGCGCGGCGCGTCATTCACGATTCGGAAACCCGGCAACTCTACCTTGATGGGGCGCAGTTCCGCATCAAGAACGTGCCGATCGCGTACTTCCCACGTCTGCGGCTGCCCGACCCGACAGTGACGCGCGCGACCGGCTTCTTGGCGCCCACGCTCTATAATACCTCGTTGCTGGGATTTGGCATCAAGGTGCCGTATTTTATCCGCATCGGCGACGACAAGGATCTGACGCTGACGCCCTACTACGCGACCCAGACGCGCACGCTGGAATTCAGATATCGCCAAGCCTTTGCAAAAGGCGATATCGAATTTAACGGCGCGTTTAGTGACGATGATCTGAATCGGCGCGACCGGCGCGCCTATCTGTTCGGAAGCGGCACGTTTAAGCTGCCGCGCGACTATACGCTGCGCTTTAACATCGAGACGGTCAAGGACGATGCCTATCTCGTCGATTACGATTATTCCGGCAAGGATCGCCTTGATAGCGGCGTCTCGGTCGAGCGGGTGCGCCGCGACGAATGGCGCCGTGCCGCGCTGACCTATTATCACACGTTAGGCGTCGATCAAAGCAACAGCACATTGCCCAGCGGTGTTGGCGATTTAGACTATGAGAAGCGATACTTTCCGGCTCGCATCGGCGGCGAGCTTCGGTTTTCGGCGCAAGTGCATGGGCATTACCGCTCCTCCTCGCTGCGCACGGACGGGACGGACTATGATCTATTTGCCGATGGGCGCGATGTCGCGCGCCTGACCACCACCGCCGAATGGTTGCGCAACTGGACACTGCTGGGCGGCCTGCGCGCAGGTGTGCAGGCAGGTGTCGCAGTCGATCATATCGAGGTCTACGGCGCTGGCACCACATCGCTCAGCTCAATAACGCAGGCGACCCCCGCCATTGGTGTGACCCTGCGCTATCCCCTGTCCAAGACAGCAGCGAGCGGAACCGTTCACGTCGTTGAGCCGGTGATGCAACTGGCGTGGGCGGGCGGCGAGACGCTCAACATCGCCAATGACGAAAGCACGCGCACCGAATTCGACGAGGGCAATCTGCTGTCGCTGTCGCGCTTCATGTCGGCCGACCGCCGCGAGCGGGGGGCAAGCGCCGTCTATGGCCTAAGCTGGACAAGGTTCGCGCCCGGCGGACTGCGCAGCACGCTGAGCATGGGCCAGGTTGTTCGCGACCGCACCCAGCGCGAGGCGACGGGCGAACAGACGTTTTCGATATCGTCAGGTTTGCAAGGCACCACGTCGGATCTGCTGGTCGCGGGCCAAATTGCTACGCAAAGCGGTCTGACCCTTACAGCGCGTAGTCTGCTGAACGGCTTTGCCGACGCCACCAGCGCCGAAGCGCGCGCCAGTTGGAGTAACTCGGCGCTGAATCTGGGCGCGACCTATATCTGGCTGCGGTCTGACCCGCAGCAAGATCGCCTTGGGACCATATCGGAATGGGCATTCGACGGATCCTACCGTGTGTCGCGGCACTGGACGGGCAGCGCCGAATGGCGTTATGACGTGGCCAACGACAGCAACATTACGGCAGGCGTCGGCGTGACTTATACCAATGAATGCGTTGATGTCTCGCTTTCGGCCTCGCGCCGCTTCACCTCTTCCACTATCCTCGAGCCGTCGACGGACATCTCTTTGACCGTCGGCCTGCGCGGCTTCAGCGCCCGCGCCGAGGACAAAAGCTATGTTCGGGAATGCAAAAGATGACCTCTATGACCACGACTGCAACTAACGCAATGCGCGCCACCTTGCTTGGCTTGGCAGTGTCGCTCACTGCCGCTCCACTGGCCGCGCCAAATGCCGCAATGGCCCAAGGGTTGTTTGATCCGGTGATCAAGGTCGATGGCGCCGCCATTACCCGCTACGAGCTGGACCAGCGTGCCAAGCTGCTGAAACTGCTGCGCGCACCGGCCGATCCCACGCGCCTTGCCCGCGAGCAACTGATCGAGGACCGGCTGAAGGCCACCGCAGGCGACGCGCAAGGGGTTGTCATCAGCGACGAACAGATCCTCGCCGGCATGAAGAATTTCGCAGCCCAGGGTGGCCTTGAGGCCGATCAGATGATCACTCTGTTAGAACGCGGCGGCGTGTCCAAGGAAACGTTCGAAGCCTTCGTCCGCTCGGGCCTGATCTGGCGCGAAGTGACGCAGGCGCGCTTTGGCGCCCGCGTGTCCGTCAGCGAGGCCGATCTGCAACGCGCCCGCGCGGCCAACACAGACGGCACGGGCATCCGCGTCCTGCTATCAGAGATCATCATCCCCTTCGAGGGCGCAGGCGAAGAGCAGGTCATGGCGCGCGCGCGCCAAATTGCTGACCTGACCTCGACCGCTGCGTTCAGCGCGCAGGCCCGGCAAGTGTCGGCGACGCAGACCCGTGATGCGGGCGGGCTGCTGCCATGGCAGGCGGTCACCAATCTGCCACCAGTTCTGCGGCCTCTGGTGCTTGGCCTTGCGCCCGGCGAAGTAACCGATCCCTTGCCACTGGACGGTGCCGTTGCGCTGTTCCAATTGCGCGATATCGAGGAAACGGACACGCCCGAGCGCGCCTATAGCGCGATTGAATACGCCGCCTATTACATCCCCGGCGGCCGGACCCCGGCGGCCCTAAGCCGGGCTGCGCAAGTCGCGGCCCAGACCGACACCTGCGACGACCTATACGGGATCGCAAAGGGCCAGCCCGCCAACGTGCTGGAGCGCGGCACAAAGGCACCGGGCGAGATACCAAACGACATTGCCATTTCGCTGTCGCGGCTTGATCCCGGCGAGGTATCGTATGATGTGACGCGCGCGAATGGCCAGACATTGGTCCTGCTGATGATGTGCGGGCGCAACAACACCCCAGAAGTAGCCGCGCCCGCGGGCGAAGTTGGCGAGGATGGCCAAGCCGCCGCGCCCGACCAGACCGAGCAGTTGTCGCAGCAAATCGCCGCGCGCCGACTGGAATCGTTCGCAGATGGCTATCTGGAGCGGTTGAAGGCCGAGGCGCGGATTATCGAGTACTAATGGCTGCCATAGCCCCGGCCAAATCCAACTCTCAGCCTATCGCCCTCAGCTGCGGCGAGCCGTCGGGCGTCGGCCCTGAACTGGCGCAAAAGGCGTGGGAGGCGCTGGGACCGTCCCTGCCCTTTTTCTGGATCGGCGATCCATCGCACCTGCCTGCGGGCTGCCCTGTCACCCTGATCGACAGGCCGGGCCAAGTGGCGGGCGCGACTGGGTTGCCTGTGCTGCCCCTCCCCATGCAAGGCGCGCTGACCCCCGGCATCCCAAATCCTGCCCATGCGCAGGGCGTCATCGACGCAATCGCGCGCGGTGTCGATCTGGTCCGCAGCGGTGAGGCGTCGGCGCTCTGCACCGCGCCTATCCACAAAAAGGCGCTGTCGGACGGTGCGGGCTTTGCCCATCCCGGCCATACCGAATATCTGGCTGCGCTGACTGGCACGCCCCGCGTTGTGATGATGTTGGCCAGTGAGCAGTTGCGCGTTGTGCCGACCACGATCCATATTCCGCTGTCCGAAGTGCCCGCCGCGCTGACGCGCGAGTTACTGCTGGATACGATCCGCATCACGCACGCCGGACTGATCCGCGATTTTGGCATTCTCGCGCCTCGCATCGCCGTCGCCGGGCTAAACCCACATGCTGGCGAAGGCGGCAAGATGGGCCGCGAGGAACTGGACCTGATTGCGCCGGTCATTGCCGAACTGCAGACCGGCGGGATGGATCTGATTGGGCCGATGTCCGCTGATACGATGTTTCACGCCGCCGCACGCGCACACTATGACGCGGCGATCTGTATGTATCACGATCAGGCTCTTATCCCAATCAAGACGCTGGATTTTGACCGGGGCGTTAATGTGACGCTGGGCCTGCCTATCGTGCGTACGTCGCCCGATCACGGCACCGCGCTGGATATTGCCGGGCGCGGTATTGCCAATCCCACGTCGCTGATCGAAGCGCTGAAAATGGCCGCGCGCATGGGCGCAGCCCGCGTATGAGCATCGATGCGCTGCCCCCTCTACGCGCCGTCATTGAGGCGCATGAGTTAAGCGCGCGTAAGTCGCTGGGCCAAAACTTCCTGCTAGATCTGAACCTGACGGCCAAGATTGCGCGCCTCGCGGGTGATCTGGAAAATTGCGACGTGATTGAGATCGGCCCTGGCCCCGGCGGCCTGACGCGCGGCCTGCTGGCCGAGGGCGCGCGTCATGTGCTGGCAATTGAAAAGGACCCCCGCTGCCTGCCCGCACTGGCCGAGATTGCCGAGGCATATCCCGGCCGCCTAACCGTGATTGAGGGTGACGCACTGAAAGTTGATCCGCTCCAGCACCTGACCCCGCCCATCCGGGTGGCTGCGAACCTGCCCTACAATATCGGGACAGAGTTGCTGGTGCGCTGGCTAACTCCCGACACTTGGCCGCCCTACTGGCAGTCCCTAAGCCTGATGTTTCAGCGCGAAGTGGCCGAACGGATCGTCGCCGTGCCCGGCTCCAAGGCGTATGGTCGCCTTGCCCTTTTGGCGCAGTGGCGGGCCGAGCCGCGTGTTGTCATGCACCTGCCACCGGGCGCGTTCTCGCCCCCGCCCAAAGTGTCTAGCGCTGTTGTGCATCTGACGGCTCTGGCCCAGCCGCGCTATCCCGCAGAGGCCAAGCTGCTGGAGCGGACAGTCGCCATGGCATTCAACCAACGTCGCAAGATGTTGCGCTCTGCGCTCAAGGGGCTGGCACCTGATATCGAGGATCGGCTGGTCGCATCGGGTATCAAGCCGACGGACCGCGCAGAGACTATCGGGCTAGAGCAGTTTTGCGCGCTGGCCCGCACTCTGGAGAGCTGAGTGACTTGCGCGATCTTGCTGCCTGCCGCAGGGGCATCGTCCCGAATGGACGGGCGCGATAAGCTGTTGGAAATCGTGGACGGCAAGCCGCTATTAGTGCGGCAGGCCCTTCGCGCGCTTGCCACCGGCGCGCCCGTCTACGTCACCACCCGGCATGATCGTCCGGCGCGGATCGCAGCGCTCGATAGTTTAGATGTGGCTCAGGTTCATGTCGCAGACCCCGATCAGGGGTTGTCTGCATCAATCCGCGCGGGTGTAGCGGCGCTACCCGGCGATGTGACCGCGCTGCTGGTTCTGCTGCCCGATCTGCCTGATATTGAGACGGCAGATTTGCACACGATGATTGCCGCACAGGTCGCCGCGCCGGATCAGATCCTACGCGCTACGGCCCAGGACGGAACACCCGGCCATCCCACAATATTTCCACGTTCATTATTTGCTGCTCTTGGCACCCTTACGGGCGATACCGGCGCGCAAGTGCTGCTGCGCAAGGAAGGGTTCACGCCTGTCCCCTTGCTTGGCAACCGCGCTATTACTGACCTCGACACACCCAAGGATTGGGCGCTGTGGCGTGCGGCGCGGGACTGACCGCCTGCAAGACGCATCTGATTTGCATCCTCCAAAAACGAAGCAATCCCGGCGCTAGGCCGAGATTGTTTCCGTTTTGCCGTCGATAAAGCCTCAGCACCCTGTCTGGCGGGCTTGGCCTACCTGGTCAGCAGGCGCGTCTCATGCTTCTTGAGCGAGCGGCGGGCGGATTGGTAAGCTTCGACACCCTCAAGATCGCGCAGTTCGGGAAAGAGGCTGTAGATCTCATCGCGCTGCGCGGTGCCCATGCTATCCAATGTCTGCTGGCCGGGTTGGAAGCTTTCGGTCCAGCACCCGTTGGACAGCACCACCTCGTGCTGGTCAAACATGAAGTGGATATAGCTGATCGCGCCGGTATCCACCGCATCCACACCCTCAAGGTCCGTCAGGTGCTTGGCCGAGGCCAGCACTTCGCGATCCTCGAAATAGAGCGCTGTTTTCTCGTTGTTCATCAGCACCCGGTGATTGGGGCTGACTAGCAGGTCACGCTCGGGCAGTCCGCGGCCCAAGGCGCCGGCCCGGATCAGGACAGGCTTTAGCTGCGGCGCCTGAAGCAGTTCCGCCCCCGCCAGATCGCGCCGACCAATCCAGCGGATTTCCTGCAGACCGTTGTCGCGCGTGATGACACGGTCGCCGACTTGCAGGTTCTCGACCGCACGCTCACCCTTGGGGGTGGCAATCACGGTGCCTAGCGTAAAGCAGGGTATGATGCTTTCGATCTCTTTAAAAGTCAGTGAACCTGTGGTGGCGCCTGCCCCATCGAGGAAGTTTACGGTGCCGCTGGTCGAATTGCCATCGGCGTCTACGGTCTGGCCAACAATTTCGAATCTGCCCACGCCGGTCAGATCCAGCGTGTCGAAATCGTCACCGCGCGATCCGCCATCGGCGATATCACCGTTGCCGTCGGCGGCAGTCCCGATGATGAACGTATCCCGGCCTGCATCGCCCCGCATCGTATCGGCGCCTGCACCGCCTATGATGGTGTCGTTGTCGGCACCGCCCTCGATCAGATCGTTACCATCGCCACCGCCGAGAAAGTCGTTCCCTTGATCGCCGCTAATCGTGTCGTTGCCATCACCGCCAAGGATACTATCGTTACCATTCTGGCCACGAATGAAATCATCGCCAATGCCGCCCTCGATCGTGTCGTTGCCTCTGCCGCCATTCAGGTTATCATCGCCCTCATTGCCGCGTAGCACGTCGTCGCCGTCCAGGCCGAACACAGTGTCGTTGCCGGCGCCAGCCTCGACGATATCGTCGTTTGAGCCGACATTTCCAAGGATCGCGTCATTCGCATCGATACGGTCGCCGTCGGGGTCGCCAGTATAACCCAGATCAATCAGGTCGTCGCCATCGGTGCCGGCAACTATGCCGTCGGGCGCGGGCGCATCGGGCAGGATCAGGTTTTCGATCTCGGTAAACGTGCTGGTGCCAGTCACGGCGCCTTGAGCGTCGAGGTATTCGACCGTGCCGCTAACCGAATTCCCATCGGCATCGTCCGTCAGGCCGACCACGCGCAGCGGGCCACTACCCGACAGGTCGAGCGTGTCGTTGTCGTCGCCGCCAGCGCCGCCATCGACCACATCGCCAGCAGTGCCACCGATGATGCTGTCCGCGCCGTCGCCGCCCGAAATCACGTCCGCACCTGCACCGCCGCTCAGAACGTCAGCGCCGCCCTCACCCAACAGAGTATCGTCGCCGTCGCCGCCGTTGAGGGTATCGTCACCCTCGGCTACTTCGGGGTAGCTGTCGTAATAGACGTCCGTCACCTTGATGCCCGAGGTCCGCGGGCCATCCTGGCTGTGCACAACTTCAACCCGCGCGACGGGACCGGGAATATCAATCAGGATCGAATATTTAGCGTCGTCGTCAGAGCCATAGCTGCCATTGGCGTCAGCCGTTTCGGCGCCGGCCACGCTGTCATTATCCAGCAAGGTTACGCGCGATCCGCCGGTCAGATTGACAAGGATGCTGTTGCCGCTTTCATCAAACGCCCGCACCTGCACCACGCCGTCACCGTCGATGTCATTGATGCGAAACGATACATTTTCGACCGGGTTCGAGAAGTCTAGGCCGAATGTAGTGCTGGCACCCTCGCTTAGCAGGCTGTCCAGCGAGCTGCATGCATTGGCCGTGCCTGCGCCGCCGGTATTGATACCCGAGACGAGATTTGAGCTAGGGTTATAGACGGTCGGGCCGCCCGACGTGCTGGTGAAAGACACGTTAACGTTGCCTGTATCCTGCTGGAACGAGGTCAGCGCGTCGCCGTTGTCGATGCCCGAACGGCCGCCGCCGTTGGGATCGGGCGCATCGCTCCACTTAAAGGCTTCGCGGCTCGCGATATTGTCGGTGATGTCGCGATCGCCGACCAAGAGGTCATTGCCCGCGCCGCCATCCAGGCTGTCGTCGCCCGCACCGCCGAACACTTCGTCGTTGCCTGCGCCCGCAGCGACCACATCATTGCCATCGCCTGCATTGATGATGTCATCGTCACCGTTCTCGCCTGCAAGGTGAGCATCGCCGCCATCAACGACATCGCAATCTGCGTCGGCAGTGTATGTATTGTCGATTATGTCGTTCCCGGTGGTTCCGTCTACGACGCCAGTGCCGGTGTCCGTTCTATCGATAGCCATAACTTTATCCTCATACACCACCGTTGCCGGCACACCGCAAAGAGCGGTCATTACACAACGCCGCCGATTAGGGCAGCGGCCAGATTGCGGCCCTCAGGCCGCGCACCTCTTCTGAGGGAGAGTGGCGTGTGCAGATGCACTATCGCCGCGCAGGACAGACCTGCGATTGTCGTGTTTTACACGGTTCTCGTAGAGAGGTAGCGCGTGCGCGACTGCCACATCCGCAACGATGTGTGTTTCGCGCGGCCGCCTCCGTGACCACAAACATTTGCCCCCCAGTTGGGCTAGTTCCGTTTAAGTCACACACGCCGTCTTGCCCAATGAATTTTGATCGAAATGTGGCAATTAAATGGCGATGCACCCTGTGGAAAAACCCGCATACCGTGTTTTTTCACTTATCCACAGGGGTCTGAAATCGCCCGAAAATTCGATTAAATAATCGTAAAAAGCAAATTATTGCGAGGAAATTCGCTCGCTGCATGAATTCAATCACACGTTTAAGTTGTGGGAAAAGACACACGAATGCTGCACGGAAGGCTGAATTGTGACATAAATTAGGCAACAGTTATGGTAAATGTGGCGCGCTGATATGGCAACAATCACCCGCCATATTGCAAATTTGTTCCAGATTGGAAACGGGCCCATTCGAATCGACGGATCGTGGTCTGAATCGCCGCGGATTTGGGAAAACTGCTCTTGTAGCGAGGGCCGTCGGCGATGGCGTTGAGACTGGGCTAGACCGTGGAAAATCAGGCACACGCTGCCCCGCCGCTATAGCGTGCAATTGCTGGGTAATTGTCACCATCAGCGCCACAGCCGGAGCCTTTTTTTGCCCTGCCCAAGATGGAAAAGCAGCGGGAAAGACAACTTTTTTCGATCTAAATTTTTTACCGTTTGATAAAATAATTTTCTGTGAGATAGTAACCCTGTCTTATCCAGTAGCCAGAGGATCGTATCCCGTGACAGATAACACTTATACCGCCGGGATTCTGCCTGGTCGGCTGCCTCCTGAGAATTACGCCGAGAACTTCTCGGACCTTCATCCCCAGTTGGATGACCATGAGGCGCTCGTCGCCGCTGATCGTTGTTATTTTTGCCACGATGCGCCCTGCATCACGGCCTGCCCGACTGATATTGATATTCCGCTCTTTATCCGCCAGATCGCAACCGGGACGCCAGAGGCGGCGGCACGCACGATCCTGTCGCAGAACATCATGGGCGGTATGTGCGCCCGCGTCTGCCCGACCGAGACACTTTGCGAAGAGGTTTGCGTGCGCGAGGTGGCGGAGGGCAAGCCAGTGCTGATTGGCCGGTTGCAACGCTACGCGACCGACGCGCTAATGAACGCAGGCGTTCATCCCTTCACCCGCGCCGCTAGCACGGGCAAGCGGATCGCGGTCGTCGGCGCCGGACCTGCGGGACTATCCTGCGCACACCGGTTGGCAATGCACGGCCATGACGTCACGCTATTTGACGCGCACGCCAAGCCGGGCGGGCTGAATGAGTACGGTATCGCAAGCTATAAAACGGTCGACGATTTCGCACAGCGCGAGGTCAATTGGCTGTTGCAGATCGGCGGGATCACCGTGGAAACGGAGCAAGCGCTCGGTCAAAACCTATCGCTGGAAACGCTGCAGTCAGAGTTTGACGCCGTATTTCTCGGCATCGGACTGGGCGGTGTGAATGCGCTGGGGCTGGATGGCGATGACATGGGCGGGTTGCATGATGCGGTCGATTTTATCGCCGCCCTGCGCCAGGCAAGCGATGTGGCAACGCTGCCTATTGGCCGCGATGTGGTCGTTATTGGTGGCGGCATGACGGCTATAGATGTCGCCGTGCAAGCCAAATTACTTGGCGCGCTGAATGTCACGCTGGTTTATCGCAGAGGCCGCGACAGAATGAATGCGAGCGTGTTTGAGCAGGATCTTGCCGCGTCCAAGGGCGTGCGGATCATCACCAACGCCGCCCCCCGCGCCGTGATCGGCAACGGTGCGGTGCGCGAGATCGAATTTGAGTATTCAGACGATGATCTGGTGGCCACAGGCCAGACTTTCCGCCTCACTGCGGATCAGGTGTTTAGGGCCATTGGCCAGAGTTTGACAGGCGACAGCCTCCCTGCGCTTGACGGGCGCAAGATCGCCGTATCCAGCACAGGCCGCACCAGTATACGCGGCATTTGGGCGGGCGGCGACTGCGCGGCTGGCGGCGACGATCTGACCGTCACGGCGGTGGCCGAGGGACGCGACGCCGCGATGGATATTCACGCGACACTGACCGGAGCAACATGATGGCCGATCTGACCAGCACATTCATTGGAATTAAATCCCCAAACCCGTTCTGGCTGGCATCTGCGCCGCCGACGGACAAGGAATACAACGTCCGCCGCGCATTCGATGCCGGATGGGGCGGCGTTGTCTGGAAAACACTCGGCGAGGCTGGTCCGCCAGTCGTGAACGTAAACGGCCCCCGCTATGGCGCGATTTACGGCGCGGATCGCAGGCTATTGGGGCTGAACAACATTGAGTTGATCACCGACAGGCCGCTTGAGGTGAACCTTGAGGAAATGACGCGCGTCAAACGCGACTACCCCGATCATGCACTTATCGCATCGCTGATGGTGCCAATGAACGAGGACGCGTGGAGAGAGATACTTCGCCGGGTCGAGGATACCGGATGCGACGGGGTCGAGCTGAACTTTGGCTGTCCCCACGGGATGAGCGAACGCGGCATGGGGAGTGCCATGGGCCAGGTGCCCGAGTATGTCGGCCAAGTCGCGCATTGGTGCAAAAAACACAGCGATTTGCCAGTCATCGTAAAACTCACGCCGAACATCACCGATATCCGCCTGCCCGCGCGGGCCGCCAAAGAGGGCGGCGCAGATGCGGTCAGCCTGATCAACACGATAAATTCGATCACCTCTGTTGATCTCGACCTATTCGCGCCCGAACCGACCATCGACGGCAAAGGCGCGCATGGCGGCTATTGCGGCCCCGCCGTCAAACCGATTGCACTGAACATGGTGGCCGAAATCGCCCGTGATCCTGCAACGGCAGGTCTGCCAATCAGCGGGATCGGCGGGGTGACGACTTGGCGTGACGCCGCAGAGTTCATGACCCTCGGTGCGGGCAATGTGCAGGTCTGCACCGCCGCTATGACTTATGGCTTCAAAGTCGTGGAGGAGATGATTTCAGGGCTTAGTCAGTGGATGGACGAAAAAGGTTTGTCCAGCACATCTGAAATCGTCGGGCGGGCCGTGCCAAACACAGTCAACTGGCAGGACCTGAATTTGAATTACGTGACCAAGGCAGTCATTGATCAGGACGCCTGCATCCAATGCGGTCGCTGCTACGCCGCCTGCGAGGACACGTCGCATCAGGCGATTTCCATGTCAGACGCGCGTGTGTTCGAAGTGATCGACGCCGAGTGTGTCGCTTGCAACCTATGCGTAAATGTCTGCCCGGTCGAGGACTGCATCACGATGGAACGCATGGCTCCCGGCAGCGTCGATCCACGTACGGGCAAGGTCGTAGAGAAAGAGTACGCAAACTGGACAACACACCCGAACAACCCCGGCACTTGCGCCGCAGAATAGGTTCGCAGCCAGAACGTCTAGCCCGATAAGTTTAGCGGCTTTTCTGCGCGTGAGCGTCAAACTGCTTCGCGGCCGCAGCCTTCGTTGATTGCGGGCACCAAGGGCGTCAACAAACGCCGAAAGAGCGCATCCAGATGCGCCTTTGCCCTTTCATGTACGTCGGCGTCCCCCGTCAAAACCTTTACCTGCACCTCAAAATCCGCGTAATGCTGCGTGGTTGCCCAAATAGAGAATATCAAGTGACGCGCGTCCACTGGCGCTAGTTTTCCCTCTGCAATCCACCCTTCAATCATGGCCGCCGACGCATCGACTAGCGGGCGTAAATCCGCCTCCAGATGCGGCGCGATACGGGGCGCACCTTGCAGGATTTCATTGGCAAACAAGCGGCTTTCGCGCGGATATGTCTGGCTCATCTCCAGCTTGCGATGCACGTAGCGCATCAACTCCTCCAGTGGCGCGCCGTCTTTGTCGATCTCGCGCAGAGGGGCCAGCCAGCGATCCATCAACTGGTTCAAAAGCGTGACGTGAATGTCTTCTTTACCGTCGAAGTAATACAGAATGTTCGGCTTGCTCAGACCAGCGCCATCGGCGATCTGGTCCAACGTTGCACCGCGAAACCCATGCTGCGAGAATACATCAAGAGCCGCATTCAGTATCAGCCCGCGATTGCGCTGCTGAATACGGCTAAGCTGCGCGTCTTCCCCATCCTTGGGGGCAGTTTTGGTCGCGTCTCGCGGCATCTGGTTCCTCTCAGGCTGCGGCGCGGAATTCAGCGCATCAAAGGCTAGAATAGCCAGAACTGCGCGTTGCACCAAGACTATAGTTGACACTACCGGGGCGCTCCGCAATCGTATCTTTAACCAGTTGGTAAAAAATGCGCGGGGCCGCTTTGCCAAACCGCACACAACTTAGCAAGGGGGATGACATGACCGCACCAGGTGTAAATCTAAAGGTAAATGGCGACCGGCTGTGGGATAGCCTGATGGACATGGCCAAGGTCGGCCCCGGCATCGCAGGTGGCAACAATCGACAAACCCTGACTGATGAGGATGCCGAAGGCCGCGCGCTGTTTCAATTGTGGTGCGACGACGCGGGCATGACGATGGGCGTCGACACGATGGGCAACATGTTCCACCGCCGCGAGGGCACCGATCCGGGCGCGCTGCCAGTGTATGTCGGCTCGCATCTGGATACGCAGCCCACGGGCGGCAAATACGACGGCGTCCTTGGTGTACTGGCCGGGCTCGAACTGGTCCGCACTCTGAATGATCTGGACATAAAAACCAAGCATCCCATCGTCGTCACCAACTGGACCAACGAGGAAGGTACGCGGTTTGCTCCAGCCATGCTTGCCTCAGGTGTGTTCGCGGGCGTGCATGACGAAGGCTGGGCGAACGCGCGCGAGGATGCCAAAGGTAAAACCTTTGGCGCTGAATTGGAGCGCATCGGCTGGAAGGGCGAGGAGCCTGTGGGCGCGCGCAAGATGCATGCATTTTTCGAGTTGCACATCGAACAGGGCCCAATTCTTGAGGCCAAAGGAAAAGATATCGGCGTCGTCACCCATGGTCAGGGCCTCAGCTGGACCCAAGTCACTATCACCGGCAAAGACAGCCACACCGGATCGACCCCGATGCCGATGCGTCAAAATGCCGGGCTGGGTATGGCGCGGGTGTTGGAGAAGGTCGAGGAAATCGCGCTGTCGCATGGGCCTCACGCGGTTGGCGCGGCAGGCCATATCGACATCTACCCAAACTCGCGCAATGTGATCCCCGGCAAGGCGGTCTTTACAGTTGATTTCCGCTCACCCGATATTGATGTGATCGCGGATATGGTGACGCAAATGAAGGCCGCCGCGACGCAGATTTGCGATGACATGGGGCTGGGTGTAGAATTCGAAGTTGCAGGCGGCTTTGATCCCGTCACCTTTGACGAAAGCTGCGTGACAGCCATCCGAAATGCCGCCGAACGGCTGGGCTATTCGCACATGGATTTAATCTCGGGCGCGGGGCATGATGCCTGCTGGATTAACCAAGTGGCACCAACGGCAATGGTGATGTGTCCTTGCGTCGGCGGGCTGTCGCATAACGAGGCTGAGGAGATTTCCAAGGAATGGGCCGTGGCAGGGGCGGACGTTCTGATGCACGCGGTTGTGGAGACTGCGGGGGTTGAGGGGTGAGTTGATGACCCGGCGTCTAAAAATAGCGGTGGTTGCCGTAGCGGCATCAGGTGGACACTTAACGCGCGGATTGCTGGAGTCCCGGCGCTCAGACCAATCCGAATGAGAAATCAGGGAGAAGATCAATGACCACCAAAGTCATCAAAGGCGGCACCGTTTGCACCGCCGACCGCACTTGGAAAGCGGACGTCCTGATCGAGGGCGAGACGATCAAGCAGATCGGCGAGGACCTCAAGGGCGACGAATATATCAACGCCGAGGGCGCGTATGTCATCCCCGGCGGCATTGATCCGCACACGCATCTGGAGATGCCATTCATGGGCACCACGGCGGCGGAAACGTTCGAGACAGGCACTTGGGCCGCGGCTTGCGGCGGCACCACGATGCTGGTCGATTTCTGCCTGCCGGGCGCGGATGGCAGCATCAAGAACGCGATAAACGAATGGCACAGGAAGTCCGCGCCGCAGATTTGCAGCGATATCGGTTATCACATGGCGATCACCGGCTGGAACGAGAACATCTTTGACGAGATGAAAGATGCCGTGGAGATGGGCGTCAATTCCTTCAAGCATTTCATGGCCTACAAGGGCGCGCTGATGATCGAGGACGACGAGATGTTCGCGTCATTCAAACGCTGCGCCGAACTGGGCGCGCTGCCGATGGTGCATGCCGAAAACGGCAATCTGGTCGCGCACATGCAGCAGAAGTACTTTGACGAAGGCATCACCGGGCCAGAGGGCCACGCCTACTCCCGCCCCCCCGAATTTGAGGGCGAAGCGGCGAACCGTGCGATTTGTATCGCCGACGCGGCGGGCGTGCCTTTGTACATTGTGCACGTCAGCTGCGAACAGGCGCACGAGGCGATCCGGCGCGCCCGTCAAAAGGGCATGCGCGTCTATGGCGAGCCATTGGCGCAGTTCCTGACGCTGGACGAGTCAGTCTATTTCAACACCGATTGGGATTATGCCGCACAGCGTGTCATGTCGCCGCCGTTCCGCAACAAATCCCATCAGGACAGCCTCTGGGCGGGCCTTCAATCGGGCTCACTACAGGTGGTCGCGACCGATCACGCAGCCTTTTCCACCGCGCAAAAGCGGGCTGGCCGCGATGATTTCCGCATCATTCCCAACGGCTCGAACGGGCTGGAGGAACGCATGCCGGTCCTGTGGACCCACGGGGTCGAGACGGGCCGCCTGACACCGAACGAGTTCGTCGCGGTGACCTCGACCAATGTGGCAAAAATCCTGAACATCTACCCACGCAAAGGCGCGATAGTCGAGGGCGCAGACGCCGATATCGTGGTCTGGGACCCCAAGATCACCAAGACAATCTCGCACTCCAACCACCACTCAATCCTTGACTACAATGTGTTCGAGGGTTTTGAGGTCACTGCCAACAGCCGCTACACGATCAGTCGCGGCGAAGTCATCTGGAGTTGGGGGCAAAACTCGCAGCCACAGCCCGGTCGCGGCAAATTCGTCCCGCGCCCAGCGTTCCCATCGGCAATGACGGCACTTAGCAAGTGGAAAGCATTGACCGCGCCGAAGATGATCCACCGCGATCCGCTGAACATTCCGGCGGGGATTTAAGTGGACATGACACCAAAACCTCATGTCCCTCGCTTTGTGTTGGAAACAGCCCTGTACGCTTCTGATCTGGATGCCGCTGCAGACTTTTACAAAAATACCGTTGGCCTCCAAGAGGACAGCCGCGTGCCTGGGCGGCATGTATTCCTACGCTGCGAAACATCGATGGTTTTGTTGTTTAACCCGGCGGCCACCGACAAGGCCTCAGGCAAGCTCCCTGTGCCGCCGCATGGCGCCATCGGTCAGGGGCACATTTGCTTTCGCGCTGAACCGGGCGAATTGGGCGCTTGGGCCGCGCATCTGGCAAATACCAACATCGAGATCGAAGCAGATTTTCACTGGCCCGGCGGCGCACGATCCATTTATGTCCGGGACCCGGCGGGCAATTCGGTGGAATTTGCAGAAGCGAAACTATGGGGATTTGACGCGTGAGCGATACTGTAATCTCCGCCAATAACCTCTCCCTGACCTTTCAGACAAATGACGGCCCCGTCCACGCCCTAAAGGACGTCAGCTTAGACGTACAACAAGGCGAATTTGTTAGCTTTATTGGCCCCTCGGGATGTGGCAAAACGACTTTCCTGAGGGTCTTGGCCGACCTCGAAAAACCCACATCCGGCACGATCACCGTTAACGGCGTTAGCCCCGAGGAGGCGCGCAGATCGCGCGCTTACGGCTACGTCTTTCAGGCGGCGGGCCTATATCCGTGGCGCACCATTGGCGGCAATATCCGTCTGCCGTTAGAGATTATGGGCTACGACAAGGCTGATCAGACCGCACGCGTCGCCAAAGTCCTCAAACTGGTGGAACTTGCTGGATTCGAAAATAAATTCCCGTGGCAGCTATCGGGTGGGATGCAGCAGCGCGCCTCAATCGCGCGCGCGCTTGCCTTTGATGCCGACCTCTTGTTGATGGACGAGCCATTCGGCGCGCTGGACGAGATCGTGCGCGATCACCTGAACGAGCAGTTGCTGCAATTGTGGAAGCTAACAAACAAAACGATCTGTTTCGTCACCCACTCCATCCCAGAAGCGGTCTACCTTAGCACCAAAATCGTGGTCATGTCGCCGCGGCCAGGTAGGATCGCGGATGTGATCGACAGCCCCCTGCCCCGCGACCGGCCGCTCGACATTCGTGACACGCCCGAATTTATCGAAATCGCCCACCGCGTTCGCGATGGCCTGCGTGCGGGGCATGCTGATGATTGAGCGCCGCTGGATCACGCTTGGCGCTGCCCGTTCTGTCCGGCGCCGGACGTTCATATATCTTAAAATGCTCAACCCAGTCCCAAACCGGCGTCACACTTCAGGTATTTGCCGAACGATGAAAGTTAGGCTGGTCTGATGCGCAATGTCCTGCCAATCCTTACCGTCGTCGCGACCATTCTTGCGCTTTGGTACGCGGGTGCTGTGATGCTCAACACACCGTGGGCCAAAGACAAGGCGACGCGGGCTGGCGTCGAATTAAGCTTCACCCAACTTGTTGCCGACACATGGAGCCAACAAAAGCCAAAACTGCCAGCCCCGCATCAAGTCGCGGCGGAGATATGGGAAACCACTGGCGCGATGGTCCTTAAAGGGCGCGGATTTTCCAAACGCTCGCTTATTTATCACGCTTGGATCACGTTCAGCGCGACCATGCTTGGCTTTGTGCTTGGCACAGTTTTGGGCACGCTGCTGGCGGTCGGGATTGTCTTCAACCGCACAATGGATATGAGCGTGATGCCGTGGGTCATTGCCAGTCAAACCATTCCCATCCTTGCAATCGCGCCGATGATCATCGTGGTGCTCAATGCAGTGGGCATATCAGGTTTGCTGCCCAAGGCGATGATTTCAATGTATTTATCATTTTTTCCAATCGTCGTCGGCATGGTCAAAGGTCTGCGCAGCCCCAGCGCGATGCAGCTTGACCAGATGCGGACATGGCACGCGAGTGCGGCGCAGACATTCTGGCGGCTGCGGCTGCCATCGTCGATGCCGTACTTCTTTACGTCGTTGAAGATCGGTGTCGCTGCCAGCCTCGTGGGCGCGATCATTGGCGAATTGCCGACCGGGGCGGTCGCAGGCTTGGGCGCGCGATTGCTGGCCGGTAGTTATTACGGCCAGACCATCCAAATCTGGAGCGCACTGATCATGGCGGCGGTACTAGCGGCGGCTTTGGTCGGTCTGATTGGTGCCGTGCAGCGGATCACGCTTAAATCCATGGGGATGGCGCAATGAGCTGGCTGGCATTTGGCCTGATCGTCTGGATCAGTGGCTGGCAGTTTAATGCGTGGCTGGCGCGCAGGCCCGACAGCTCGCTGGCGCGGGTGATCGCGCCGATCATCTTTGGCGTGACGCTTGTGCTGGTGTGGGAGGCGCTTGTGCGCGGTCTGGGCATATCAAAAGTGTTGCTACCAGCGCCGTCAGACATCGCAGTGGCCTTTGCCAATTCAACTGCGATCCTGTGGAAGGATTTTCTGCAGACGGTGATCAAAGGCGCGCTATCAGGCTACGCCATTGGCTGCGGCAGTGCGTTTGTTATCGCCGTCGCAATCGACCGGTTCCCGTTCCTGCAGCGCGGGTTGCTACCCGTTGGTAATTTCGTAGCCGCCCTGCCCATCATCGGCATGGCCCCGATATTGGTCATGTGGTTCGGCTTCGACTGGCAGTCAAAAGCTGCGGTTGTCGTGGTCATGGTGTTTTTCCCGATGCTGGTGAACACGGTGCAGGGCTTGCAAGAGTCTGAGCCGATGCAACGCGATTTGATGCGAACATACGGCGCGGGATACTGGATGACGCTGCTAAAGCTGCGGCTCCCTAGCGCGATGCCATTCATCTTTAACGGGTTGAAAATCGGCACCACACTGGCGCTTATTGGTGCAATCGTCGCTGAATTCTTTGGCTCGCCAACGCACGGAATGGGGTTTCGGATTTCTACCTCCGTCGGCCAGCTGGCGATGGATCTGGTTTGGGCCGAAATTGTCGTGGCCGCTATTGCCGGCAGCACATTCTACGGCGGGGTTGCGCTGGTCGAAAAAGCGGTGACATTCTGGCATCCATCGCAACGTAGTCGAAAATAGATAAAAAACCAACTTGGGAGACTGAAAATGAAGAAATTTACAACGGCAATGGGCACGCTGGCGCTTGGCGCATGGGGTGTGGGCGCCTACGCCGCCGACGACGTGACCCTGCAATTGAAATGGGTCACACAAGCGCAGTTCGCGGGCTATTACGTCGCGCAGGACAAAGGGTTCTATGACGACGAGGATCTGAACGTTACGATCAAGCCCGGCGGGCCAGACATCGCACCCGCGCAGGTCATCGCGGGTGGCGGCGCTGACGTGGTGCTGGACTGGATGCCATCGGCGCTGGCGAGCCGGGAAAAAGGTCTGCCGTTGGTGAATATCGCGCAGCCTTTCAAAAGCTCGGGTATGATGCTGACCTGCCGCAAGGATGCCGGGATCGAGAGCCCCGAAGATTTCCCAGGCAAAACGCTGGGCGTCTGGTTTTTTGGTAACGAGTATCCGTTCCTCAGCTGGATGAGCAAACTTGGCCTGCCGACTGACGGCTCTGACGCTGGCGTCGAAGTGCTGAAGCAAGGCTTTAACGTTGACCCACTCCTGCAAGGGCAAGCGGCCTGCGTGTCGACGATGACATATAATGAATACTGGCAGATCATCGATGCAGGTCTGACGCCAGAGGATCTGGTCGTGTTCAAGTACGAAGATCAGGGCGTCGCGACATTAGAAGACGGGATGTACGTTCTGGAAGAGAACCTGAGCGATCCCGCATTTGCAGACAAAATGGTGCGCTTCGTTCGTGCGTCGATGAAGGGCTGGAAATGGGCCGAGGAAAACCCCGAAGATGCCGCCATGATTGTTCTCGATAATGACGCCTCAGGTGCGCAAACCGAAGAGCACCAAATCCGCATGATGAAGGAAGTAGCCAAGCTGACAGCAGGCAGCAATGGCGCGCTTGATCCAGCAGACTTTCAGCGCACGGTGGACTCGCTGTTGTCGGGCGGCTCTGATCCGGTAATTACGGCCGATCCCGGCGATGCCGCATGGACACACGCAATTTCGGACAAAGCTCTTAACTGAAACAAGCAGCCAGATGATCTAAGGGCGGCGGGGGCAACCTCGGCGCCCTAAATTATGTGCAGAGTGTGCAGCGCAGCCCGCAGCATTGCTCGGCTGAGGCTTCGTCGCCCCGGCCCTGCGACGGAAGCAATTTAATAAGGATGCGAATCGAAGGGAAATGGCGCGCGACGCGCAGATGCGGCGCGCCAACTGACCATATGAAAGCCGGGCGGGGCCGCCGGAGCGAAATCTTACACACGACACTTCCACTATCTTCACGGAAAACCTTGCAAAAGCAAGGTGGTACCCAAGGCCGGACTCGAACCGGCACGCCTTGCGGCGGGGGATTTTGAATCCCCTGCGTCTACCATTCCGCCACTTGGGCGCACTAGGACTGTCGTCTAACGAATGGCCGCGCGCCCGTCCAGCCCCCGCTGACCGGCTACGCGGTTTTTTGTACCCACGGTCGGGCCTTAATGCCCGCATGCAGGCGCCGGCAGGGCTTGACCGGCCCTGCCCGTCCGTGGTCTGAGCCATCTGTCCACAACCGGAGCGCACGACGCTGATGATCAGACGCCTTTATAACAGCACCCTCGCCATGGCCGAACACCCCCACGCCCTGTGGGTTCTGGCGCTGGTCGCCTTTGTCGAAAGCTCGGTTTTTCCCATACCGCCCGATGTTCTGATGATCCCTATGATCCTCGCGCGGCCATCCCGCGCGTGGCTGATCGCCGGCGTCGCCATGCTGGCATCGGTGCTGGGCGGCCTCTTGGGCTATGCCATCGGCGCGCTGGCGTTCGAGCAGATCGGCCAGCCGATCCTGCAATCGCTGGGCAAGGCGCATGCGATGGACGAATTCAGCACCCGGTTTAACGATATGGGTTTCTGGGCGGTGCTGATGGCGGGCGTCACGCCCTTTCCCTACAAGGTTATCACGATCATGTCGGGCTGGACGGGAATGCCGCTGGTTACGTTCGTCGCCACGTCAATCCTCGCGCGCGGATTGCGGTTTTTCGTCGTTGCTGCGCTCTTGTGGAAGTTTGGCGCGCCTATCCGCGATTTCGTCGAGCGGCGCTTGGGCCTGATGTTCGTGCTGTTCTTTGCCTGCCTCGTTGGCGGCTTTTTAGTGCTGAAGGTATTCTAACCCATGTCGCGCAACGCATATATCGCCCTCGCCGCGCTCGGCTCTGTCGCGCTGCTTGCCGGGGCCTACGCCTTTCAACATATCGGCGGTCTGGCCCCTTGCAAGCTGTGCCTGTGGCAGCGCTGGCCGCATGTGGCTGCGGCGTTTATCGGCCTCTTCGCACTGGCGCTGGGGCGCTGGTCACATGGCCGCCTCATGCCTTGGCTGGGTATGCTCGCCGCGCTGACATCGGCTGGCATCGCCGCATATCATACGGGGGTTGAGCGTGGTTGGTGGCAGGGTCCGACCTCCTGCACTGGTGGCAGCATCGGCGCCGGGTCGGGCGCCGATCTGCTTAGCCTTGATGGACCGCTAGGCGTGGTAATGTGCGATCAGGTCGCATGGCAGATGGCGGGCTTGTCGATGGCAAGCTGGAACATGCTGGCATCCCTCGCGCTGGCGGTGCTGTGGGGCATGGCGGCGCGCCGCTAGCCGGCCGATTTGCGCGTCGACAGCAGCAGGTTTGTCTCGCTGCTGACGATGCCGTCCATACGCCTAATCTGGCTGAGAACGCGGTCAAACTCCTCCAACGTCTCGGCGCCGATTTCGACGATGATATCCCAGCGCCCGTTGGTTGTGTGGCTGGTGCGCACGGCGCTCAGTCCATTGAGTTGGCGCAAGATGCGGTCGGTGCCGCGTCCTTCAATCCCCAGCATCATCAGGCCGCGCACCGGATCGCGGGCTGCATCTGCCTTCAGCACCACCGAGAACCCCACGATTTCGCCGCTGCGCTGCAAACGCTCGATCCGGCTGCGGATCGTGGTGCGCGACACGCCCAAGGCGGCGGCCAAATCTGACAGCGACGCGCGCGCGTCGTGGCGTAGCGCAGAAACGAGAGATCTGTCTGTATCGTCCATTTCGGTAGATTACCCTTCCGTTTTGCGCAAACTTGTTCCCATCCGTGCGAATTGTGCTATTCCATCCGCCCCATTTGCGCAACACACTGCACCGGAATTCAAATGGGAGAACGACATGACCGCCAAGACCTGCATTTTGATCGGCGTGCCGATGGACAGTGGCAAGCGTCGGCAGGGTTGCCTGATGGGCCCGGACGCCTACCGCGTCGCGGGTATTGGCCCCGCACTGGCCGATCTGGGCCATGACGTGGTCGATATTGGCAACGTCGCCCCTGATGCGGCCGAGGCGCACAGCGATCTGCCAGATCACCTTTATGCCCCGTCCGAAATGATCGGCTGGACATCCGCACTGGCCCGCGCCGCCGAAGAGGCGCTGCCGCGCGGTTTGCCGATCTTTCTTGGCGGCGATCACGGCCTCGCGCTTGGCTCCGTGCTTGGCGCGGCGAACCATGCGGCCAAGGCGAAGCGCCCGCTGTTTGTGCTGTGGCTGGATGCGCATACCGACTTTCACACCCCCCAAAGCACGGCGTCGGGCAATCTGCACGGCGCGCCGCTTGGGTATGTGACGGGCCGCGACGGCTTTCACGGGTTTCCAGAGGTTGCGCACCCCATTCCGCACGACAATATCTGCCTGCTGGGTCTACGCTCGGTCGATCCGGGCGAGCGCGACGCAATGCAGGCGACGAACGTGCGCTATCACGACATGCGTAGCATCGATGAGACGGGCATCGCGCAGCCCCTCGCCGGTTTCCTCGCCGATGTGAAGGCCGCCAATGGGATGCTTCACGTCTCGCTGGATGTCGATTTCCTCGACCCCAGTATTGCCCCCGCCGTCGGCACCACCGTTCCGGGCGGCGCGACAATGCGCGAGGGGCATCTGGCGATGGAGATGATCTGCGACAGCGGCCTCATGACCTCGCTCGATCTGGTTGAGTTGAACCCGTTTCTGGATGACCGGGGCCGCACTGCGCAGGTGATGGTCGATCTGGCCGCATCGGCCCTTGGGCGCCGCGTATTTGACCGCCCGACGCGGGCCTTTACATGACCGTTCAGGCCCCTTCCAGCGTGGTGATGATCCGTCCCAACGGGTTTCACCCAAACCCCGAGACTGCCGCCGACAATAGGTTTCAGTCCCTACCCGGCCACACGCCCGAAGAGGTCGCAGCCAACGCCTGCGCTGAATTCGACGGCGCGGTGGCGCAGCTGCGCGATCAGGGCGTGGGCGTGCATGTGTTTCAGGACCAGCGGGACGATACCCCCGACGCGATATTTCCGAACAACTGGTTTTCCACCCATCCGGGCGGGCATGTCGCGATTTATCCGATGTTCGTGCCCAGTCGCCGCCGCGAACGGCGCAGCGACGTGATCGAGATGCTAAAAGATGAGTACCGCGTGCAAGTCGTCACCGATTATTCGGGGCTGGAGCAGGACGGAATGGCGCTAGAGGGCACTGGCGCGATGGTGATCGACCATATCGGGCGCATCGCCTATGTCGCCCGATCGCACCGCGCCGATCCGATTTTGCTAGAGCGGTTTTGCACAAACTTCGGATATGAGCCGATGGTGTTCGACGCCGTGGACGAGGACGGCGCGCCCGTCTATCATACCAATGTCATCATGGCGATCGGTACGCATTTTGCCATGGTCAGCCTAGATATGATCGAAAACACCGCGCGCCGCCACGAGATCGCAGAACGTCTGGCAGAGCCGGGCCGCGACGTCATCGACCTGACGCACACCCAGATCGCCGAGTTCGCCGGCAACGCCATAGAGCTCAGCACACCCACCGGCCTGTTGACTGCCATGTCCGCACGCGCGCTGGCCGCGCTGGATAAGCAGCAGATCGCGGTGATTGAGCGCTCGTCCCGCATCATCGCGCTGGACATCCCCACAATCGAAAGCGCCGGAGGGTCCGTCCGCTGCATGATCGCTGGCCTGCACCTTGCCAAACGCAAATCCAATCCTGAAAAGGCACCGAAATGAGCAAACCATCCCCCTCCGACAAGGCCTACGTGCCGTTTGTCAGCGTCGACAACATGATGAAGCTGATCCACCATATCGGTATCGAAGAGATGCTGGTCGGCCTCGCCACCTATATCGAAGAGGATTTCAAACGCTGGGAGCTGTTTGACAAGACGCCCCGCGTTGCCAGCCACTCAGAAGAGGGCGTGATCGAGTTGATGCCGACCTCCGATGGCGAGGTCTACGGATTTAAGTATGTGAACGGGCATCCCAGCAATACCAAGCAGGGGCTTCAGACTGTCACGGCCTTTGGCCTCTTGGCGAATGTCGGCAACGGATACCCGGTGCTGCTGAGCGAAATGACAATCCTGACCGCACTGCGCACGGCTGCGACCTCGGCCTTGGTGGCGAAGTATCTGGCCCCGAAGGGCGCGGACACCATGGCGATGATCGGCAACGGCGCGCAGTCCGAATTCCAAAGCCTCGCGATGAAGGCGATCGTGGGCATCAAAAATGTGCGCCTTTACGATATCGACAAAGCGGCAACCACCAAGGCGGCCAAGAACCTCGCCGGGCTGGGCCTGAACGTGGTTGAATGCGATACGGCTGAGGAAAGCATGGAAGGCGCGCAGATCATCACGACCTGCACCGCGGACAAGCAATACGCGACGATCTTGACCGACAACATGGTCGGCGCGGGCGTGCATATCAACGCTATCGGCGGCGACTGCCCCGGCAAGACCGAGCTGGCCCCCGCCATTTTGGAGCGCGCGGACGTCTTTGTCGAATTCCCGCCCCAGACCCGCATCGAGGGCGAGATTCAGCAAATGCCCGAGGATTTCCCTGTGACCGAGCTGTGGCAGGTGATGACCGGGACCGCCAAGGGGCGCACGTCGAACGCGCAGATCACGCTATTCGACTCTGTCGGATTTGCCACCGAGGATTTCAGCGCGCTGCGATATGTACGTGCCCAGATTAAGGGAACGAACTATCACCAGCCACTCGACCTGCTGGCCGATCCCGATGATCCACGCGATTTGTTTGGTATGGTGCGGCGGGCGGCACCCAAGCAATAAACGCGGTCGGCCGTTCTAGTGGATCTGCGATATGTGTCATGCGGGGAATTGGCGCCGTGAGGCGTGGCCCAGATGGGGCCGCCCCACGGCTACCTTTCCCCGAACCGCAATGTCCGCTGGAGAAAGATATGCGGCCGGGAAAATGCTATTGCGCAGCGGGGGATGGCCCCCGCCGCGCACATATTATTAGCTTTCGCTTGCAGGCATCAGGCCCGCCTCTTGGGCGGCCGTCAGTTCGGCGTCGTCGACGGCGCCATCACCATTAATATCAACCTGGCTGAACTGATCTGCCGTAACCTCTGGGTTGGCTGCCTGAACCTCGTCCATGGTCAGCAGGCCATCACCGTTCGTATCCATTGCCGAAATGTCCGCGAATGCGGTTGTTGCCAGTGCGCCCATTCCGAGTGCCAGTACGACGAATTTTGTCATTTGATTTCTCCTGTAGCGGTTTCGATCTTTGGAAGAGGCGTCATTGCCTGCTTCACCTAACAAGACGCTATGGGGCAGCTTTGCGTCCCTTCCTTGGCTCTCCAATGGGTTAGGCGGCGGCGCATCGCCGATATGGCTTGCACGGGCAGGCGCCCTACCGCGCAAAAAGGGTGCGCGTGCACAATCGGCGGAAACCCCCCGATTGAAGTGGCGCGCGCGCCGCCCAATGTTGGCCGCATACAACCCGATCACAAGGCCAGCCCAATGATCCATTCCCTGCCCGACACGACATCGCACATCGCCCCAGACGTCGCGCAATGCATCAGCGCGTTGCAGGGCGATCTGATACGCCTCGCACGCCGCCTTGCCGCCAGCGAGGCCGAAGCGCAGGATCTGGCGCAGGAAACGCTGCTGCGCCTGTGGCGGCGGCGCGCGCAGGTCGAGGCCGTCGATGATCTGCGCGCCTACGCCCGCGCCGCGATGCGCAACCTTTTCCGGCAGGGCCTACGCCGCGCCCCGCACCTGCCGCTAGAGGATGAGGACGGCCCAGCTATCCAGCCTGAGTTGTTCGCCATGCTGGCCCTCACCGATCTGCGCGTCGCCATCACCCGCCTGCCCGACGATCAAGCAGACCTCATCACGCTGGTCATGGCGGGCGAGACGAGCCCGGCCGCACTGGCCGATCAGACCGACTGCCCGGTCAATACGGTGATGTCCCGCCTCGCCCGCGCGCGTGCGCAACTGCGCCGCGACATGGACATGGCACCGGGCGCACCCGTGGCCAGCCTGCTATAGCGCCTTGCCCTGAGCGTGGAATGAGCCGACATTCGGGCGCATGGTGAAAACCGACGCGCCGCCCACAAAACTGGTCCTGATCGTCACGCCCCATTTCAATATGGCGGCGACGGCAGGCTTTATCGACCCGTTCCGCGCGGCCAACTATCTAGATGGCACGGCGCATTTCACTTGGGACATTGCGTCGGCGGCCGGCGGCGCATGCCTTGCCAGCAATGGGATGTGCATCGACACCGTGCCGCTGGCAGATCTGCGCGGCGCGGCGCGCGATATGGTCATTGTCTCGTCCAGTTGGACACCTGAGGCGCATTTTGTCCCGCAACTCTCTAGCGCGCTGTGGCGATGGGCGCGGGGCGGCGCAACCTTGGGCGGGATCGACACGGGCGCGTTCCTTTTGGCGCAGGCGGGCCTATTGGATGGGCGGCGCGCAACAGTTCATTATGAGCATATGGATGCCTTTGCCGAGCGTTTTCCGGAATGCATACTGAGCGAGGACCTCTATATCTTGGGCGGTGATCGCATCAGCTGTGCCGGGGGCGCGGCGTCAATGGATTTTGCGCTGCAGATCATCCGCATGGCGCGCGGCGATGCGGCGGCAAATGGTGCGGCGCGGTATCTGTTTCACGGTGCCGTGCGCCCGCCAGGAACCGCCCAGAATGACGCCCCGGTCGAGCCGCTCGGCAACACCGCGCCCGGCGCCGTCAAACGCGCCATCGCCCTGATGGAGAAACATCTGGAAACGCCCCTGCCTATAGCGCAGATCTGCGCCGAGGTCGGCATCTCGCATCGCCAGCTAGACCGCCTCTTTGCCGCCCACGTCCGCAAAACACCCGCGCTTTATTACCGCGACATCCGGCTGGACCGCGCACGCGGGCTTGTCACCCAGACTGATCTTCCCTTGGCGCAGGTGGCGGTGGCATCGGGGTTTGCCAGTCAGGTGCATTTCAGCCGGGCCTATCGCGCGCGCTTTGGCCTGCCGCCAAGCGCGGACCGGGTAGAGGGCCGCGTGCCGTTCGAGTTTAGGGCGTGGCCGATGCATCGCAAAAGCAGCTAGGGCGCGCCGGTCAGGCGCAATGCCAGCGCAGCCCGCCAGATGAGCCGCCCGCGCGCGATTGCAATTGGCACCCGGCGGCTATCCACGTTAAACTCCCGGCGATCCATGCACATATTCTCAGCGCCGCTCAGCCATGCTAACCGTGATCCATCCCATGCCCCGGAGCGCCGCCATGACACAGTTCCCCTCACCCAGCGATTTCGCCGCCATTCGCGGCGGCTATGACGCCGACACCAACCGCTCGCTATCGCTGAACGCTGATGCCTACACAGAAGCCAAGTGGTTTGACGCCGATCTGCGCGCAATCATGGCCAAGCATTGGCAGTGGGTCTGCCATGTCGAAAAGCTGCGCGCCCCGGGCAGCTACATCGCCTTGCAGGTCGCGGGCCAGCCTATCGCTATCGTGCGGGACCGCGAAGGTACGCTGCGCGCCTTCTATAACGTCTGCAAACATCGCGCGCATGAATTGCTTAGCGGCGAGGGCAACACGACCCGCATCATGTGCCCCTACCACGCGTGGGTCTATAAACTGGACGGCCAGCTTGTCCGCGCGCCCGAGACTGAGCATCTGGAGGATTTTACCCCATCCGAAATTTGCCTCGACGAGGTGCAGGTCGAGGAGTTCTGCGGCTTTGTCTATGTTAATCTGGACCGCGCGGCGCCGTCATTGGCCAGCCAAACCGGCGATCTAGAGACTGAAATCCGCCATTGGGCACCCGATATCGACGGGCTGACGTTTGCCAAGCGTTTGACCTATGACATCAAGTCCAACTGGAAGAACGTCGTCGACAACTTCCTTGAATGCTATCACTGCCCGACCGCACACAAGGACTTCTGCGATCTGGTCGATATGGATACCTACAAGGTCACCACCTACGGCATTTATTCATCCCACATGGCCGAGGCCGGCACCTCGCCCAACAGTGCCTATGACGTATCGAACGCGACGGTTAAAACGCATGCTGTCTGGTGGCTATGGCCGACGACCTGCCTGATGCGGTATCCGGGGCGGTCCAGCATTATCGTGCTGAATGTGATCCCACTGGGGCCGAACCGCACGCTTGAGACGTATGATTTTTATCTGGAAACGCCCGAGCCTGACGCGATGGAGATTGATGCGATGCGGTACATCGACGAGGTGCTGCAGCCCGAGGATATCGGACTGGTTGAGAGCGTTCAGCGCGGGATGAGTACGCCAGCCTTTACCCAAGGGCGGATCGTCAATGACCCCGCCGGATCGGGAAAATCCGAGCATGCGGTGCATCATTTCCACGGGCTGGTACTGGACGCCTACGCCCGCGCGGCCGAGGTTGCCGCATGAAGCTGCAAGGCAAGACGGCCCTCGTCACTGGCGGGCGCGGCGGCATCGGGCGCGCCATCTGCGCACGGTTTCTAGCTGAGGGCGCGCGCGTTTACGCAGCCGATCTGAGTGAAGGCGGATCGCTGGATGCGCCTGGCGGCGACGCGGAATTTATCAAGCTGGACGTCAGCAATGAGGACGAGGTGCGCAGCGCAATGCACCGCGTCAGTACTGAGGCGGACAAGCTGGATATCTTGGTTAACGCTGCGGGTATCGAGATTGAGAAAACCATCGAGGATACCACCCTTGAAGAATGGAACCGCAGCTTTGCCGTTAACGTCACCGGCACGTTTCTGACCAGCAAATACGCCCTGCCCCTGATGCGAGAGGCCGCGCAAAACGGCACCACCGCCTCGCTGATAAATTTCGGCAGCTATGACGGCTTTATCGCTGATCCGGGCCTTGCCGCCTACTGCGCGACCAAGGGCGCGGTACATGCGCTGACCCGCGCGATGGCCTGCGACCACGGACCTGAGGGCATCCGCGTCAACGCGATCTGCCCCGGCTATATCGACACGCCAATGCTGCAGAGCTTCTTTACCGGCGACGGGTCGGGCGGCGGCGGCAAGGATATTGGCGAGTTGCAGCAAGCCGTGCGGGATGTGCATCCAATGCGCGCCTACGGCACCCCTGACGACATCGCCAATCTGGTTAACTGGCTGGCCAGCGATGAGGCGCGGTATGCGTCCGGCCAGCTATGGGTGCTGGACGGCGGCCTGAGCGCCCAAGTGCAGCAGATGAAGCTATGAGCGTCGCTATCGTTACTGGCGCCGGGGGCGGCATCGGGCACGCGATCACGCAGCGCCTGATGGCTGATGGTTATACCGTCGTCGGCTGCGGGCGAAGTGCGAATGGTGCGGATTTTCCGGCGGGCGCGCATTGGGTTCAGGCCAGCGTTGCTGATCCGGCGGGTGCGATTGAAATTAACGCGGCGGCCGCGAAACTGGGCGAGGTGGCGCTGCTGGTCAATAACGCCGGCGTGCAGGTCGAAAAGACAGTAACTGATAGCACGGACGCCGATTGGGATCTGGTCATCGGCGCCAATTGCCGGGGCGTTTTCAACATGTGTCGCGCCGTTCTGCCGGCGATGGAGAAAACAGGCGGCGTGATCGTCAATATCGGCTCGATTTCGGCCAGTGCTGCCGATCCGTCAATGGCGCTCTATAATGCGTCCAAGGCTTTCGTGCATGGTCTGACCCGCTCCATCGCCGTCGATCACGGGCCGAATGTGCGCTGCAATGCGATCGCGCCCGGTTGGATATTGACGGAAATGGCCGATGATGCCTTCGCACTGGCGAATAATCCGCAGGCGGCCAAGGCCGACGCCCTCGCCCGCCACCCCGTCGGCCGCATGGGCGCACCCGGCGATATTGCAAATATGGTATCATGGCTCGCCTCCGATCAGGCGGCATACGTTAGCGGTGCGTCCTTTACCGTGGACGGCGGCATGACGGCTGCCTCCCCCCTCAATCCGGGATTGTTTTGATGAAATACGAACGCACCGCCTGCATTGGCGCAGGTGTCATCGGCGCCAGTTGGGCGGCGCTGTTTTTAGCCTCAGGCCGTTCGGTCGCGGTCTATGATCCGTCGCCCGAGGCAGAGAAAACCGTGCGCGACTATGTCGAAACGGCGTGGCCCACTTTGACGCAGATGGGCCTGACCGAAAACGGCACGCCCGATGCCATCACATTTCACAGCACTGCCGCAGACGCCGCGCGCAGCGCCGCGTTTATCCAAGAGAGCGTTCCAGAGCGTGTGGCGATCAAGCACGCCCTCTTTGCCGAGATCGAACCGGCGCTGACCCCCGGCACCATCGTCGCCAGTTCGGCCTCAGGCCTGACGCTGGGCCAGATGCAGGAAGGCTGGCGCGATCCGGCCCCGCTGGTTCTGGGCCATCCGTTCAACCCGCCGCATCTGGTGCCGCTGGTAGAGGTCATGGGCAATGACCGCACCGGACCCGGCATCGCGGACGCCGCCGCCGCGTTCTACGACAGCATCGGCAAGGTGACGGTGCGCATCCACAAGGAAGTGCCGGGGCACGTGGCCAACCGCCTGCAAGCCGCCGTCTGGCGCGAGGCGATCCATCTGGCGGTCGAAGGCGTCGCCAGTGTCGGCGATATAGACAAGGCGATGTGGGCCGGGCCGGGCCTCAGGTGGGCCGCGATGGGGCCAACCGCGTGCTTTAGCATGGGCGCGGGGCCGGGCGGGCTGCAAGCGTTTTGCGACCATTTTCGCGATACGTTTAATGGCTGGTGGAAGGATATGGGCGAGCCCTACCTAGATGATAAGACGATTGCGCTGATCGTTGCCGGCGCCGCCGACGCGGCGGGCGATGAGGGTCATGCAGATATGCTGGTACGGCGCGATGCAATGATTACAGCGATGCAGCAGGTGCTGCGCCCATATCGCTGACAGCAGGCGCAGATTAAGTGCCTGCAAGGGTTCTGCGAAGGCTATTGACGAAGCCTCCGCAGGGATTGATGCAGCTTATTCCGCCGCCTTTGACGCATCGGTCATCTGCGCATTGAACGTAAAAAGCTGCTCGCCCGCGACCCGGTAACCGTCGATGAGCGCCTTGGCGCGTGCGCTGGTTAGCCAGCCTTCCAGCTCAGCCGCCAGATCACTCTTGATATAGTCGCCTTTGTCGGGGTTAACCGGGAGATAAGCATACTGGTTGAACAGTATCGGATCGCCCGCAAAGAGCAGCGCCAGATCGCCCTTGTTGCCGAAATTCAGCCAGCTTGCACGGTCCGACATGATGTAGGCGCCCATGCCAGATGCCGTGTTCAGCGCGGCGCCCATACCTGCGCCTGCAGCTTTGTACCATTCGGCGCCTGCACCCGGGTCAATCCCCGCGGCGTTCCAGAGGCTCAGTTCCTTTTTGTGAGTGCCGCTATCATCGCCGCGGCTGACGAAAGGCGCGCCCGCCTGCTCAATCGCCGTCAATGCGGCGGCCGCAGAATCAGCTTCGCGCACGCCTGCTGGATCAGCGTCAGGGCCGATAATGACGAAATCATTATACATGATCTCGCGGCGGTGCGTGCCGTGACCTGCAGCGACAAACGCCTCCTCGGCGGCCTTTGCGTGGACGAGGATCGCGTCGACATCGCCTGTCTCGCCCAGCTTGATCGCCTGACCTGTCCCGACGACCAAAAGTTGTACGTCGATGCCGGTGTCTTGCTTGATCTCGGGCAGCAGCACTTCGGCAAGGCCGGAATTGTGAAAGCTGGTCGTGACAGCCATTTTCATTTCTTCGGCCTGTGCGGCGGCGGCAGACAGGCCAAGGGCTATGGCTAGGGTGAGGTTACGCATTTGGATCGTCCTTTGAATTGCGTTTTCGGGTTTTAGTCGACGATGTCGCCTGCCAGAAACGCCTTGGCGGCGTCCGTGGTGGGGGCATCGAAAAACTCGGGCGCAGCGCCCTGTTCGTGGATCATTCCGCCGCGCAGGAACACCACATTACGGGCCAGGCGACGGGCCTGCCCCATGTCGTGCGTCGCCATGACGATACGGGTTCCCCCATCGGTTGCAAGCCTCAAAAGCGCCTCGATCTCGCGCGTGGCCCGGCCATCCAATGAGGCCGACGGCTCATCCAGAAAAAGCAGATCAGGCGCGGTGATCATCGCGCGCGCCAGGGCCAGCTTTTGCTTTTCGCCGCCAGATAGGACGGCTGCGGCGCGCCCCTCCATCCCGGCAAGGCCGATGCGCGTGCACCACCCTGCGGCCGCATCGCGCGCGGTGCTGCGGGGTGTGCCATTCAGGCGCAGCGGATAGGCCAGATTGTCCAGCACCGAGCGGCGCAGCATCACAGGCGACTGAAACACAAATGCTTGGCGGTGCAGCGCGTCGTCGCGCGGGCAGGCCCATGAAATGCTGCCAGCGCTCAGCCGCTCCAGCCCATGCAGGGCCTTGAGCAGGGTCGATTTGCCCGCACCGTTGGGGCCAATCACGGCGGTGATCCCCTGCCCGTCCAACACCAGATTGATCGGCCCGATCAGGCGCTTGCCGCGCCTATGCACGGCCGCGCCAGCCAGCGTCAGGGGTAACAGCGCGCTCACCACCGGCCCCCCGTTTCGGTACGGCTAAGCGCGTGGATCGCCAGATTGATCGTCACCGACAACGCTATCAGGATAAAGCCAAGGCCAAGCGCGAGCGCGAAATTGCCCTTGCCCGTCTCCAGCGCAATGGCAGTTGTCATCACACGCGTCGCGTGGTCGATATTGCCGCCGACGATCATAATCGCGCCCACCTCGCCCACGCCGCGGCCAAATCCGGCCAGAGCGGCGGTGAGCAACGCGCGCCGCCCATCCATCAGAAGGGTCGCGATACGCTGCGCGCGCGTGGCGTTCATCGAAATCAGCAGATCGTGGTATTCGGCCCATAGATCGCGCAGGGATTGGTGCGCGATGGACGCGATCAACGGCACGATGATGACGACCTGCGCGATGATCATCGCAGTGGGCGTGAACAAAAGGCCCAGCACACCGAACGGACCGGACCGCGACAAAAGCACGTAGACAACGAGGCCAACGACAACAGGTGGAAGTCCCATCAGAGCGTTTAGCACCGCGATCGTCCCGCGCCGCAGGCGAAAGCGCTGCACAGCAAGCAACGCGGCGAGCGGCAGGGCGATAATGCAGGCAATGAGCAGCGCCGCGCCCGTCACCTGAAGGCTTCGCCATGCAATTTCGTAGAGACCCGCGTCAAATGACACAATCAGCCAAAACGCCTGAGCGAGGCCGTCCCACAGATCGTTCATGCGTGCCTCCGCCCCAGATATACCGCGACATTGCCAAGTGCCTTGGCAACCAGCTTCTGCGCGGCAACCTGCCCCTGCCGGGCGCGGCCTGCAACCCTTGAAATGCGCAGGCTGCGCGCGTCAATTTGATCGCGATTTCACGCCACAGCGCATTGCGGGCGCGCGCTGATTAAGGTTTACTCAATGTAGATTTGCCAGCCAACGCCGTTTCTGGCCGCCGCATCTGCGCCGCGCCACCCAACTGCCCGCAAGCCATGGAGCGTCCTATGCAATACATGAAACCCAGCACAGCAGCCGAGGCATCAGACATCCTCGCCCGGAACGAGGGCGCCGCCCGTATCCTGGGCGGCGGCACCGACCTGCTTGTGCAGATGCGCTCCGGCATGATTGAGCCGGAAATGATTGTTGATATCAAGCATCTGGAGGGCATTGCCGACATCACTTCCGAAGACGGCGGCCTGCGCATCGGCGCGGCGGTATCCGGCCAGCTCCTGGGCGAGCATGAGGGCGCCCGCGCGATGTGGCCCGGTGTGGTCGAGGCGTGCGAGTTGATCGGCTCGACCCAGATCCAAGGGCGCTGCACCATGGCGGGTAACCTTTGCAATGGTGGCCCCGCCGCCGACTCTGTTCCCGCAATGATCGCCGCTGCCGCAGTGGCGCGGATCGAGGGGCCGAAGGGCGCACGCGATTGCCCTGTCGAAGAATTCGTGACCGGCCCCGGCAAGACGGTCCTCGGCAAGGGCGAATTTGTCAGCTCGATCTTTCTGCCTGCGCGGCCCAAGGCGGCCTCCGATGCCTATTTGCGATTTATCCCGCGCACGGAAATGGACATCGCCGTCGCCTCTGCCGGAGTGAACATTGAACTTGCAGGTGACGGGACGATCAAATCCGCCCGCGTCGCCCTCGGCGCGGTTGGGCCAAGGGTCGTGCTGGTTCTGGATGCGGCGGATGCCATCATAGGCTCCAAGCTGGAGGATCCGGCAATTGCCGCGCTGATACGCGCCTGCGAGGCAGCAGCCAGCCCCATAGACGACAAACGCGGCACAGTTGAATTTCGCACCACAGTCGTGGGCGTTTTGGCCAAACGCGCGGCGCGCATCGCGATGGACCGCGCCCAAGAGAATGCGACCGGAGAAAAGGCATGAAAAACATCCACGTATCAACCACTCTTAATGGTGATGAAGCCGAATTCGTCTGCGCGCCCGAAGAAACGCTGCTGGACGCGCTGCGCAACCGCCTTGGGCTTAGCGGCGCCAAGGAAGGCTGCGGCACCGGCGATTGCGGTGCCTGTACTGTCGAAATGGATGGACGGCTGGTCTGCTCCTGCCTCGTGCTGGGGGCAGAGGCGCAGGATGCCCAGATCAAGACGGTCGAGGGCATGGCCATTGGCGAGGCGCTGCACCCGCTGCAGCAGGCGTTTATCGATCACGCCGCCCTGCAATGCGGCATCTGCACACCGGGCATCCTGGTGGCGGCGAAAAACCTGCTAGAGCGTAACCCGGACCCTACCGATACCGAGATCCGGTATTGGCTGGCCGGAAACCTGTGCCGTTGCACCGGATATGACAAGATCATCAAGGCTGTTCAGATCGCAGCCGCCGACATGAGAGGCGCATGACATGAACTTTCAATCCAATACAAAGGCTAACTTCAAAGTCGTCGGCACCCGAGTCCCGCGCCCCGATGGCGTGGACAAGGTCACTGGTCGCGCGCTTTATGGTGCGGATTTGAACGTACCGGGGATGCAGGTGGGCCTGATCCTGCGCAGCCCGCATGCGCATGCGACGATCAACAGAATCGACACGAGCGCGGCTGCGGCCCTGCCCGGCGTCAAGGCAATTGTGACTTCCGCCGATCTGGGCGTGCCAGAGGACCAAAGCTTGCGCGACGTGCAGGACAACTGCCTTGCGCGGGGCAAGGTGCTGTATGACGGGCACGCCGTCGCCGCCGTCGCGGCCAAGGATATGGCAACAGCCAAGGCCGCGCTGAAATTGATCAAGGTGGATTATACGCCCCTGCCCCACGTGACCGACGTGGACGAGGCGATGAAGTCGGACGCGCCTGTGGTCCAAGAGGCCCGCGCAGACGAATCCGTGCCAGCAGGCTGCGGCCCTAACGTGACGCATTATTGCGAGTTCGGGCACGGCGATCTGGAGGCCGGCTTCGGCAAGGCCGACTTGATCCTTGAGCGCAGCTTTACCACTGCCGCCACGCACCAAGGCTATATCGAGCCGCATGCCTGCGTCGCCTCCTACGGCAATGACGACAAGGCTGACCTTTGGTGCACTACGCAAGGGCAGTACTTCGTTCGCGATCTCTGCTCCGGGATCCTGGGCATCGAGGGCAGCCAACTGCGCGTCACCGCGTCGGAAATCGGCGGCGGATTTGGCGGCAAGACGACTGTCTTTATTGAGCCCGTCGCGCTGGCGCTAAGCCGCAAAGCGGGCCGCCCGGTCAAGATCGTGATGAGCCGCGTCGACGTGTTCCGCGCCACCGGCCCAACAGTGTCGTCGTCGATGGATGTGCGCATCGGCATGACCAAGGATGGCCGCATCACGGCTGCTGAGGCCAAGCTGCGCTATCAGGGCGGCGCGTTCCCTTGCGGGACGGTCGATATGGGCGCGCAAGCCGCGTTCGCAGCCTACGACCTGAAGGCTGTGCGCACCCAAGGCTGGAATGCGTTGACCAACCGGCCCAAAGAGGCTGCCTATCGCGCGCCCGGCGCGCCGATGGCGATCTATGCCGTCGAGAGCGTCGTGGACGAGCTCTGCCAGCAGTTGGACCTCGACCCGCTGGACGTGCGGATCCTGAACGCCGCAGATGCCGGCACGAAATCGTCCTACGGGCCAACCTTTGACCAGATCGGCCTGCTGGCAACGCTGGAGGCCGCAAAAGTGCACGATCACTACCGCGCGCCTCTGGGCGAAAACCAAGGCCGCGGCCTGAGCTGCGGGTTCTGGTTCAACTTCGGCGGCAATACCAGCGTGTCACTGGCCATCAACAGCGACGGCACAGTCAGCGTGACCGAGGGCAACCCCGATATCGGCGGCAGCCGCGCGTCAATTTCGATGATGGCAGCCGAGGAGCTGGGCGTTGCCTATGAAAAGGTCCGCACGATCATCACCGACACAAACTCGCTGGGCCAAAACGACGTGACCGACGGCAGCCGCGTGACCTTTGCTGTGGGCCTCGCCACGATCAAGGCGGCGCGCGCCGCGATCCGCGTGATGTGCGGGCGTGTGGCCAAAATCTGGGGCATCGACGAAGATGCCGTAGTATGGGAGGACGGCGCAGCCAAACCCTCCGGGCCAAACGCGGGTGATTTTGAGCCAATGACGCTGGCCGAGATCGCCGCAATCTCGTCGGAAACCGGCGGGCCGATTGCCGGCCATCACGAGGTGAACGCCGAGGGCGCTGGCGTCAGTTTTGGCGTACATCTGGCCGATGTGGAGGTCGACCCCGAGACAGGCGCGACGAAAGTGCTGCGCTACACGGTATTTCAGGACGCAGGCAAGGCCGTGCATCCCGACTATGTCGAGGGCCAGATGCAAGGCGGCGCAGTCCAAGGCATCGGCTGGGCGCTGAATGAGGAATACATCTATGGCGAGGATGGCCGCCTGCAAAACGCGGGCTTCCTCGACTATCGCGTCCCGGTTGCGTCTGATCTGCCGAATATCGACACCGTTATTTTGGAAATCCCCAACCCCGGCCACCCCTACGGCGTGCGCGGCGTGGGCGAGACGCCGATCGTGCCGCCCCTAGCCGCGCTGTCGAACGCGGTCGGCCGGGCTATCGGTGTTCGCCTGCACGATTTGCCTATGTCGCCACCCAAGATCCTCAAGGCGGTCATGACAAAGGGCTAAAGCAATGGTGTCGGTGAAACTCTGGGGCTCGCTGCGCGATCTGGCGGAGGGGCAAGAGACGGTCGAGGTTGAGGCCAGCAATTTCAAGGAATTGCTGGACGCGCTTGCCGCAAAGTATCCGGCGTTGAAACCACAGATCGACCGCGGGGTATCGCTCGCGGTCGACGGGCTGGTCTACCGCAATTCTTGGTTCACTGAGGTGAAGCCGGACAGCGAAGTGGTGCTGATGCCGTATATGAAGGGCGGGTGATTGAAATGCTGCAGCCTGCGCAGGTCGGAAATCTGAGCAAACACCTACCAAGCCTGCATTAATCTTAAGATCGCGCAAAACTGCGCGCGACGAGCCAGACAGCGGCGACGAGAAGTATCGGCAAAAGAAAAATGCGAAAGATGAGTACAGCCAAAATTGATAGGTAGCTTGTAATGAGCGTGTCGGCGTTACTCATGATGTTGTTTGCTTGAGCAAGAAACCTTTGGCCTTTGGCAAGATAATCAGACCCTGCGCTGAACGTATCACGCAGCCCGTCAAACCAACGGTCATCATCAACGCTCATCTCGAAACTATCGGAAGCAGAGTTCGGAACGTCAGCAACAATGGCATCTACGACAGACTGATGCTGAACTAACACCGAGCCCGTCAGCGGGACGGCCAACAAATCCGAAGCAATCAGACAGAGCGGCAGACCTAGCGTAAGAAATGCACCATAAACGCCAAGTTTGCGTGCAGTGGAAAGCACTCTTTCATGCTGACCCACTAGCCAAAAAAGGCAGGCCAAAGCAATCATTCCCGCTCCTATTGCGCCAATAGGCCCCATGGCGATGGCCAAAACGCCAGACACCAGCATGAGGGTGAACACCGCCGACGCTATGCGTTCAATGGTGTCGTCTACGGGTTCCAGGATCTTTCCTGGCTGCAAACTGCCCGAAACACCGACAGACGCGCCAACTTCGACCTCCTGCGCGGTTGAAAGTATCGCATTGAGCGTGCGTAGGGTCACATATGTCGCAGCGCTAACCGTAGCGATGGAGGCGGCATAACCTTCAGCTCCGCGCGCTATGGGATTCTTGGTATGAAAAACTGCTGCGCTGATAGACAGCGCAGCAATAAGAAGTATCGCTGGTATGAAACCGGGGCGCGCTTTAGCCATCCTTGCGAATAGTCTCGTTCTTCGGATCATACGGGCTGTCCTCGGTCACAGTGGCGTCCCAGAGCTTGTGCATAATCTTGACCTTCAGCACCGTGCCCGGCACCACCAGTTCGGGTTTGATATAGCCCATGCCGATGCTCTTGCCGAAGGCGACCGAATAGCCGCCCGAGGTGAGGCGGCCAACGCGCTCGCCGCTTTCCGTATACAGCACTTCGCGGCCCCAAGGGTCGGCATCATCCGGCCCGTCGATCAGGAAGGTGCAGCATTTGGCGCGCACACCCGTCTCCACCAGTTTGTCCTTGCCGTGAAAATCCTTCTCCAGATCAACGAACCGCGGCAGATCGGCCTCCAGCGGGGTCGCGTCGCGGCCCAGCTCGTTGCCAAACGCGCGGTAGGATTTCTCTTGCCGTAGCCAGTTTTGCGCGCGGGCGCCGACCAGTTTCATGCCGTGCGGTTCGCCTGCCTTTTCCAGCAAGTCAAAGAGGTAGTTCTGCATCTCCATCGGGTGATGCAGTTCCCATCCCAGCTCGCCTGTATAGGCGACGCGGATGGCATTGACAGGGCACATGCCCAGTTCGATCTGGCGGGCGGTCAGCCACGGAAAACGCTTGTTCGAGAGAGCCGTTTCAGGATCAGCGTCGACGATCACAGATTTCAGCACGTCGCGCGATTTTGGCCCGGCGATGGCGAAAACACCCCACTGGGTGGTGACGTCCTGAATCTCGATATAACCGAACTCCTCCATCTTATCCTCGGCGGCCTTTCGCAGGAAATCAGCATCGTATTCCGTCCATGCACCTGCCGAGACGAGGTAATAGTTATTCTCGCCATTGCGGACGATGGTGTATTCCGTGCGCGTTGTACCATGGGCGGTCAGCGCGTAGGTCAGATTGATTCGGCCCACTTTGGGCAGCTTGTTGCAGGTAAACCAATTAAGAAACGCGGTCGCGCCCGGTCCTTTGACGACATGCTTTGAGAATGCGGTCGCGTCGATCAGCCCGGCGCCCTCGCGGATTGCCGTCGCCTCGTCCACAGCGTGCTGCCACCAGCCGCCCCGGCGGAAACTGCGGGCGTCGTGGTCAAAGTTATCAGGCGCATCGAGGGGGCCAAAGTAGTTGGGCCGCTCCCAACCGTTGACGAAGCCGAACTGCGCGCCGCGCGCCTTTTGCCGCTCGTAGGCCGGCGCTGTGCGCAGGGGGCGACAGGCGGGACGCTCCTCATCTGGGTGGTGCAGGATATAGACGTGCTCGTAGCATTCCTCGTTCTTGCGCGCGGCGAACTCGGTGGTCATCCAATTTGATGAGTAGCGCTTAGGATCAAGGCTCGCCATGTCGATCTCGGCCTCGCCATCTACCATCAACTGGGCGAGGTAATAGCCGGTGCCGCCCGCCGCCGTAATACCAAAGCTGAAGCCTTCGGCCAGCCACATGTTGCGCAGTCCCGGCGCGGGGCCGACCAGCGGATTGCCATCGGGGGTATAGCAGATCGGGCCGTTGAAATCGTCCTTCAGGCCGCATTCCTCGCAACTTGGGATGCGGTGGTTCATCGCCATATACTGGTCTTCGATCCGGTCCAGATCCAGCTGGAACAGATCCGCGCGGAAGCTGTCCGGCACGCCATGCTCAAACCGCGCAGGCGCGTTCGGCTCGTAAACGCCCAGGATCCAGCCACCCCGCTCCTCGCGGACATAGCTTTGGGCGTCGGCGTCGCGGATGACGGGATGCTCGGGGTTGCCGTCCTTGCGAAAGGCGACCAGCGCCGGATCGCTGTCCATCACGATGAACTGATGCTCGACCGGGATGGCTGGCATCTTGATCCCCAACATTTTCGCGGTGCGCTGCGCGTGGTTGCCTGATGCCGTCACGACATGCTCGGCGGTGATGACGATCTGCTCATCTGAGGGCACCAGATTGCCGCCCTTTTCGATCATCTTGGTCGCCGTTACTTCCCATGCATCGCCGGTCCAGTGGAACGCGTCTGCCTGCCATTTCCGCTCTATCATCACGCCGCGCTGGCGTGCGCCCTTGGCCATCGCCATGGTAACGTCGGCGGGGTTAATGTAGCCGTCGGTCTGGTGGTAGATCGCGCCTTTCAGATCGTCCGTGCGGATCAGCGGCCATTTCGCCTTGATCTGGTCGGGGGTCATCCACTCGTAGGGCACGCCGCAAGTCTCGGCTGTCGACGCATAGAGGCGGTATTCGTCCATCCGCTCGTCCGTCTGTGCCATGCGCAGGTTGCCGACCACCGCAAAGCCTGCGTTCAGGCCCGTCTCCTCCTCCAGCGTCTTGTAGTACTTGATCGAATAGTCGTGGATGTGGGTCGTCGCATAGCTCATGTTGAAGTAGGGCAAGAGGCCAGCCGCGTGCCATGTGGAGCCTGATGTCAACTCGTCCCGTTCCAGCAGCATGACGTCGTCCCAGCCGGCCTTGGCCAGATGGTATGCGATGGACGTGCCTACGGCACCGCCGCCGACGACAAGAGCTTTGACTTTAGTTTTCATGCGATGCGACTCCGATGGGCATTCGTTGCCTCCGGTTCTATCAGTTTCCCCATATGGCGCGCAGCCCATCCGACCAATCGCCATGCAAAACCGACAAGCGCGGCGTCAGTGGCCGAGTGCCGCATCCAGCCGGTCCAGCGGGAAGTAGGGCGCGAGCAACGGCCGCAGCTCGGCCCGGCGGGGGGCAGCAGGGTCATATAGCGCGTGGCAGAGGTAGTCCTCCAGCAGCGCCGCCTGCTGTTCATAGCCGAACTTGAGGAATGTGGCATCCGCGTCTGGGACGTAAAAATAGGGGTCCATGTTCATCATACTTTCCAGCGCAGCACGCGTGGGGCGATAGCCAGTGCTGGCGCGCTGTTGCCATTGCCAGACATGAACCAGTTCATGCGCCAGCACCAACGCCTGAGGGAAGCGCGCAGCGCGCGGCCATTCCAGCGCGAGATCGGCGCGATAAAATTCGCGGCTGAAATGCACGCGGTTCCATAGCGCCCAGCCGGGGGGCGGGCCACTTCGCGGCTCGGGCGCGGCGCGCGCACAGAGGCCGGTAACGGTGTTTTCATCCGTGACAGGGTAGAGGTCCGATAGATCGGGCTCAGCAGGCGCAGGCGGCAGCGCCGCAAAGCCATTGGCGATGCGCACTGCGTCCACATCCAGCGTCGGGCCAATGATGTCGGCGGCAAATTGGCGCTCGTTTTGCGTCAATGGGCGCGCGCACGCAGCCAGCACAAGGCAAAACGCACATAGCGCGGCCCTGCCGATCAAGTGCGTGCGTACCTGCCCCATCTAATTCTGCCCCAATGCGTCACCGGCGCGCATCCTCGCGCGTTCGCGGGCAAAGGCCAAGGGGTGTATGTCAGTCGCGGCAGAACTTTCCTGCCGATCCGGCAAGGCAGCTAGAGCCGCCAGACAACATCAGGCGTTTTGGCTTGGGTGCAGGTTCTCGTTCTGCGGGGTCCTCGCCACCGCCAAAGAGGGAGGCGGCGAAATCTACGACACTTTTGCTGCTGGGCACGTCGCCGGATGCGCTGGCCTGCGCGGGTTCGTCTGTCTCTTGCATAGATCCGGACGCGGCGCCGGGATCCAGCTGCGGAATACCGCCCGCCCCCCAACCCGTAGCAAGCTCGTTCATCATCATCTTCATCGCGTTTTCAGGCGTCGCAGCGCGCTGCAGCCAAGCCTGCGCCTCAACGCTGCGGCGCGCCCTCAGGTCACTGTGCATCTTTAGCATGAGATCTGCCATCTGCGGCTGCGCCTCCAGCGGAATATCAGGCGCATTCAAACCAATATGGACGAGGGGATAACTGAGTAGCGCGTTCAACCCATTATAGTCAATCGCGCCCAGAACGGCACGCAGATCATCCTCCCCCGCGTTGCTTAACACGCTTAGCTGCACTGCATCGTGCAGGCCGATGGGGGCCTCATAGGCATGAAAGGGCGTACCAGCCTGCGAAATGAAGGGAGCGCCCGCATCGCCCAGCTTGGCAGAGGTTTCAGCGAATGCCACGCCGCCGATTACCGCCCAGCCGGTGCTGGGTACAAAGGCAGTCGCCGCAAGAGTATCGGCCACCACGCCTGCCAGATTGCGCGCGTCATCGCGCGGCGTATACTTGGCGCGCAAGGCAATGATGCGGTCCCCTTGCTGGTAGACCCACGTTTCATCGTCGCGGCGCTCCTCAGCTGACTTGGCACTCTTGGCGGCCATATTCTTGAGCAGGTCGGGCGTGTTTTCTGGCATGTTATCGGCCACCGGGACGAGGACCGCGCTATTATTGCCGTCCAGCCATGCGCGCCGGGTCCAGCCAGCAGGCGCGCCTGGCAGATAGGGGCGCGCGCCGGCCTTGCGCAGTGATGCCTGCACCTTGGCGGCGGCAGCATCGGCGCGCGCCTCGCGCACACCAGTGATGCGCGCGCCGTAGGTTGCGACATACGCGCCCGCCGAGAATCGCCCCGCCGCCTCGCCCGCCGCATTCGCCTGATTGGCATAGTCGATAGCCCCGACCGCCGTGAGGGCAACCGCGCCAAATCCGATGGCGAAATAGTTCATGCATGCGCTCCCGCTGGTATGTGCGTTTGCGCGTCACGCTAGGCGGCAACCTTGGCATTTTCGCGATGCGGTCGCGGCGCTTTGGCGGCAACGGGTTATTCGCCGATGGCCAGCCCCTCGCGGCGCGGATCGGCGCCGCCTGTCAGGGCATCCCCGATAGCTATCGCATGAAGGCCCGAATTCAGGCCGCGCAACTCTACCTCATAGCCCATATCGCGGAGGGGTTGGGCCAGCGCCTCGGCGTCTGTCCCCTCCTCCAGATCATAGGTGCCAAAGCGATTTACCAGATGCGGCATCGCCGTGATTGCCTGCGCGTCCATGCCCCAATCAACATATCCGATGATCGCGTTTGCGACGTAGGGAATGATGCGGCTGCCGCCGGGGCTGCCCAATACGAGGCGAGGCGCGCCATCCTTTAGAACAATCGTTGGCGCCATGGACGAGCGCGGCCGCTTGCCCGGCGCGACCGCGTTGGCGATGGGCACGCCATTTTCGTGACTGGCAAAGCTGAAATCAGTCAGCTCATTATTCAGCATAAAACCAGCCGCCATGACACGCGAGCCGAAGGCGTTCTCAATGGTCGTCGTCATCGACAGTGCGTTGCCGTAGCTGTCAACGATGGAGATATGCGAGGTCGAGGGCGCCTCCACTGCAATGTCATCCGCCCAGTTCAGCGCGTGGTCGAATTTTGGCTGGCCGGGATCAGTATTCTCCAGTGCGGCATCGCCGCCCAGCAGCGCACCGCGGGCAGCCAAATAGGCGGGATCGAGCATACCTTCGACCGGGACAGGCACAAAATCGGCATCGGCGACATAGCGCCCCCTGTCGGCAAAGGCGAGGCGGCTGGCATCGCCAATCAGCCGCCGCGCATCCGGCGATTGCGGACCATATGCAGCCAGATCGTACGCCTCCAAGGCGCCCAGCGTCTGGCCTACGGCGATCGCGCCCGAGGATGGCGGCCCCATGCCGCAAACCTCATAGGCACGATAAGAAGCGCAAACGGCGGGCCTTTCCTTGACCGCGTAAAGCGCCAGATCGAGCAGATCGAGCGTGCCAGGATTGCCCGGCGCAGTTTGCACAGCGCGGACGATCTGGCGCGCGATATCGCCAATATAGAACGGCGCGGGTCCGTTTTGCGCAATGGTCGCAAGCGTCTGGGCGTAGGCCGGATTTTTCAGCGTATCCCCTTCCCTGAGCGCGCGGCCTTGCGGAAAATAGTAATCCCGCGTGGCGGTAAAACGGTCTAGGGTGTCTGCATTGGCAGCGATGGAGGCGGCCATGCGCGGGCTGACGGCAAAGCCGTTCGTCGCATGATCGTGCGCCTCTTCAAAGAGGTCCGCCCAGTCCAGCCGTCCCCAGCGCGCATGCGCCTCGCCCAGCAGCATCGGCGTGCCGGGCACCCCCACCGAGCGGCCCCCGACGACGGCGTCAAAGAAGTCCATTGGCTGCCCGGCGGCATTTTGAAACAGCAGCGGCGTCGCGCCCTGCGGCGCCGTTTCACGCGCGTCGAGGGTGGTCAGCGTCTGCGCCGCCGCGTCCCACCAGACCAAAAACGCGCCGCCGCCAAGGCCTGAGCTTTGCGGCTCAACAAGACCCAGCACGAGCTGCACGGCGATCATGGCGTCGGCGGCCGTGCCGCCCTGCCGCAAAACGCGTGCGCCTGCCTTGCTTGCCAATGGATGGGCCGCGACGACCATCCAGTTTTCGGCCGTCACAGGCGCGACTGCCTCGCCGACCTGAAACGCACCCACCTCCGGCGCAACTGCGTCGGCAGCCTGCTGGGCGGCTGCGCCCGAAGCCGCGAACATCAGAGCGAGGAAAAGCGCGCGCATCCTACAGCATCGCCGGAACGACTTGATCGGGCGGGCGGTGGCCATCTGCCCATGTCTTGATGTTCAGCAGCACTTTTTCGCCCATCTCGACGCGGCCCTCATGCGTGGCCGAACCCATATGAGGCAGCAAAACCACGTTCTTCATCTCGCGCAGGCGCGGGTTGGCGGCATCCTCATAAACGTCGAGACCCGCGCCCGCGATGTCGCCCGCGCGCAGCATCCGCGTTAGCGCGTTTTGGTCGATCACTTCGCCGCGCGAGGTGTTCACAATCACCGCTTCCGGCTTCATCAGCTTTAACCTGCGTGCATTCATCAGGTGAAAGGTCGACGGCGTGTGCGGGCAGTTAACCGAAATCACGTCCATCCGCGCGACCATCTGGTCGAGGCTCTCCCAATAGGTGGCCCCCAATGTCTCCTCAATCTCGGACCGCAGGCGCTTGCGATTGTGGTAGTGTACCTGCATGCCAAAGGCCGCCGCGCGCCGCGCTACCGCCTGTCCGATCCGTCCAAGGCCAAGTATTCCCAGACGCCGGCCTGACACGCGCCCGCCCATCAGGGCCGTCGGCGACCAGCCGGCCCATTCCCCTGATTGCATCATCGCAAGCCCCTCGGGGATGCGCCGCAATGTGGCGAGGATCAGCGCCATCGCCATATCGGCAGTATCGTCCGCAGACACGCCCGGTGTGTTGGACACCAGTATGCCGCGCTGTCGCGCCGTGGCCACGTCGATATGGTCAACGCCCGCGCCATAATTTGCGATCAATTTCAGCCGGTCGCCCGCCTGCCCGATCAGACCTGCGTCGATCCGGTCGGACAGCGTCGGCACCAGCACGTCGGCGCCGCGCGCGGCCTCGACCAGCTCATCGCGGGTCATTGGCGTGTCGTCGGGGCGCAGATGGGCGTTGAACAATTCGCTTAGTCGCGCCTCGACGGGCGCCGGCAGGCGGCGCGTCACGACAACACTCAGGCGTTCTGATGGCATGGGGCGCCTCCTTGATCTTTCATATGTTGCGCTTTGGTGCCATGGTGGCGCAGGAACGGGCGGGGCACAAGAACTCCGCAGACCGGATGAGGCAGAAATAGCGATATGGGCAGAAGATCCCCCTTTGCATATGCGCTGGCGTTGGTCGCCGCGCTTCCCTTTGCCGTCACTGCGCAAGAGACGGTGCAAGAGGCTGCGCAGCCGCCAACTTTGCAGGTGCGGGGGCCGGTGACGAACCTGCCCATCCCCCGCTTTGTCTCGCTAAAGGCCGCTGAGGGTAACGTGCGGCGCGGACCCAGCCGGACCCACCGGATCGACTGGATATTCAAGCGGCGCGATACCCCGCTGGAAATCACCGCCGAGCATGGCCACTGGCGCCGCGTGCGCGACCGCGACGGCGCAGGCGGCTGGATGCACTATTCGCTGTTATCGGGCGTGCGCACCGCCATCGTCGAGCAGGACATGCTGCAAATGCACACTTCGCCCGACCTCAACACGATGACCACCGCACAACTGGAACTGGGCGTGATTGCCCGGATCGAGGAATGCGGGATAGACTGGTGCGAGCTAAAGGTCGGCGGCTACGGGGGCTGGGTGCAGAAAACCGCGATCTGGGGTGTGGGCGCGGACGAAATTCTGGACTGATCCCGCCTTTATTCTGCCGCCTGCCCCGTCCAATGCCTACAACCGCGACAAGCCAAGCACATGATCCGGAAAACCAATCCCCAAATTCACCAGAATTTTTCGCCATTCGGCCTTGCGCCCCAATGCACTCCGGAGTAACACCCACGCCACGTTGGGGTGTAGCCAAGCGGTAAGGCATCGGTTTTTGGTACCGTGTATCGTAGGTTCGAATCCTACCACCCCAGCCAGCTTTTATTGACTTGCCCGACCCGGTGCGCACATGATTGACGCTGCGTAATCGCTTGTGGCACGCCTCCTCCCCTGTTGTTATTTAGCAAATACCTGTCGTATGGTGGCCGAACCCGCATGCATTCCTAAGGAAAAATGCTCTCTATGACGCCATTCGCAATCGCAGGTGTTCAGATGTACGTGAACGCGCTGCAATCCAATGTCGATGGGATGATCCACAGGCTTGACCTGCTGATGACGCGCTTTCCCTGGACGCAGATGGTGCTGTTTTCCGAGCTGGCGCCATTCGGGCCGCTGACCAAGTTTTCGCTGCCGCTGCGGAATGAAACCGTTGATCGGTTCTGCGAGGCAGCGCGCCGCCATAACGTCTGGCTGATCCCCGGCTCGATGTTTGAGACGGCCGAGGACGGGCGCATCTATAACACCTCCTCGGTGATCAATCCCGCGGGCGAAGTTGTGTGCAACTATCGCAAGATGTTCCCATTTCGCCCCTATGAAGCGGGCGTTGAGGCGGGCACGGGTTTTTGCGTGTTCGATGTGCCCGATGTGGGGCGTTTTGGCCTCTCGATCTGCTATGACATGTGGTTTCCCGAAACGACGCGCCAACTGACCTCGCAGGGCGTCGAGGTGTTACTGCATCCGGTCCTGACCGGCACGACCGACCGCGAGGCAGAGCTGTCGATTGCCCGCGCCACTGCCGCGCAGTTCCAGTGCTATGTCATTGATGTGAATGGCCTTGGTGCCGGCGGTGTGGGCAAATCATGCGTGATTGACCCAACCTCGACAGTATTGCACCAGTCGGCGGGACAGGAGGACATGTTTCCCATTGAGGTCGACCTCAGCTATGTGCGCCGCCAGCGCGAGCGCGGCATGAAGGGGCTGGGCCAAGTCCTCAAGAGCTTTCGCGACCGCGAGGTCGATTTTTCCGTCTACGACCGCAGCAGCGGCACCGATGCTTACCTGCACACATTGGGCCCTTTAGTTGTGCCCGGACAGGACCATTCAGGTGCAGCGCGGGCGGGTCTGGGCGATCCGGTGGGCACGAGGCCCGGCACGCTGGAGGGACAAGGGCACATGCCCCTGCCGCTGCGGATGCAAGAGGATGCAGAGCCGCCCGTCGGCGTTATGCCCGGCATAAAGGCCGGAGGCACGCCGCCGATTACCAACTGATATAAATAATAACTGCGGCCGATCAGACTGAGACGGCACGACGTCACTGCTCTCATCATCTGATCGCCTGCCAATAATAGCGGGGAATTAATATGCATTCGATGGCAGACTATTATTCAGCGGTTCAACTGCGGTCCGACAGGTGGAGTTCGCTGCGCGAAGCCTCCGCGGAGTTGGTGCGCGCGGACGGCGGGCGCGGGTCCAAGGGTCTGATCGAGAAGATCGACAACTTGCTGGACCAACTGGCCCCGATAGAGACATATTGGGCCTTTCCCGGCACTCCTGCCTTTGACGTCCTGCGCCGCCACTTCGATGCCGGACATCATGAAGAGTTGTCCCATACCGTGCAGCGCATCACGCGCGCGCTGACCAGCGGCGCGTACCGCCGGCGACATATCCCATTGGATCGCGACAGCGTCGACGCAGACGATCACGAGGACGAGGCGATGCAATCGCTAGAGGCCCGTGCCCTGACCAAGCCCTATTTTGAGGTGATGGTCGTCGACAACCTGAACGAGCATCAGGAGCGCTGGTTGAAGTCAAATTTCCAGCGGATGCGCCGCCCAGAGGACCCCTTTCACTACGAGGCGGTCGTCGTGCCCAGCCTTCAGGATGCACTATTGGGGGTACTGTTTAATCACAACATTCAGGCCATCGTGGTGCGCCCCGGTCTGACGCTGACGTCGAAAATGGTGCTGCCCATCCTTGAGCGGTATCTGAAACGCGCCGGCGGCATGAAGGCGCTGGAGGAGCTGGACCCTAGCAACTACGGCCCCGAGCTGTGTCGCATGATCGCCCGCGTGCGGCCCGAATTGGACGCATACCTCATCACCGACCGCTCGGTCGAGGATATTGCGGGTCTGGACCTCGGCATCTGCCGCCGCGTGTTCTACAACCAAGAAGATTTCCTAGAGCTGCACCTGAACATCATCCGCGGCGTTCAGGCGCGCTACAAAACGCCGTTCTTTACTGCGCTGGTCGAGTATTCCAAGCAGCCGACAGGCGTGTTTCACGCGATGCCCATCAGCCGGGGCAAGTCCATTTCCCGGTCGCACTGGATTCAGGATATGGGCGCCTTCTATGGCCCCAACATCTTTCTGGCGGAAACATCTGCCACGTCCGGCGGCCTCGACAGTCTGCTAGAGCCGCATGGCCCGATCAAAGAGGCGCAGCGCCTTGCCAGCCGCGCGTTCGGATCGAAACAGACGTATTTCGCCACTAACGGCACCTCAACCTGCAACAAGATCGTCGTCCAAGCCCTTGTAAGACCAGGAGATATCGTTCTAGTCGACCGCGACTGTCACAAATCGCATCACTACGGAATGGTGCTGGCGGGCGCGCAGGTCTGCTATCTGGATAGTTATCCGCTCAATGAGTATTCGATGTATGGCGCGGTGCCGCTGAAGGACATCAAGCGCCAATTGTTGGAGCTGAAAGCCGCCGGAAAGCTTGACCGTGTGCGGATGCTGCTGCTGACGAACTGCACCTTCGACGGCATCGTCTATAACGTTGAGCGGATGATGGAGGAATGCCTCGCCATCAAGCCCGACCTCGTGTTCCTGTGGGACGAGGCGTGGTTCGCATTTGCCCGCTTTGGCCCGACCTACCGACAGCGCACTGCAATGAACGCCGCAAACAACCTGCGCGAGCGGTTCCGCAGCGACAGCCACGCAGAGGCATATGCCGCCCAGCAGGAAAAGCTGAAGGACGCGGACGCGGAGACGTTGATAAACACCCGCCTCATTCCGCCGCCGACCAGCCGCGTCCGCGTCTATGCCACCCAATCGACGCACAAGACACTGACGTCGCTGCGCCAAGGCTCGATGATCCACGTCAACGATCAGGACTTCAAAGGCGAAGTCGAGGCATCGTTTCGCGAGGCGTACATGACGCATACGTCCACCTCGCCCAACTACCAGATCATCGCGTCGCTGGACGTGGGCCGCAGGCAAGTCGAGCTGGAAGGCTTTGAATTCGTTCAAAGACAGGTTGAGGCGGCGATGTCGATGCGGCGGGCAATCTCGACCCATCCGCTCTTGCAAAAATACTTCAAGGTGCTGACCGCCGGCGACATGATCCCTGAGGAGCACCGCGAGAGCGGCGTTGAGTCGTATTACGATCCCGAGCAGGGTTGGACCGATATCTGGGACTGCTGGGAGAACGACGAGTTTGTGCTGGACGCGACCCGCGTGACGCTGGCCGTTGGTGCCACTGGCTGGGACGGTGACACGTTCAAGACCGAGATCCTGATGGATAAGTACGGTATTCAGATCAACAAGACGTCGCGCAATACGGTCCTCTTTATGACCAATATCGGCACCACGCGATCCTCGGTCGCCTACCTGATCGAAGTGTTGGTCGAAATCGCGCGCGAGTTGGACGAATTGCAGGACGACGCCTCAATGATGGAGCGGCGCGGCTTTGAGAAGCGCGTGGCCAATCTGATGGATGATCTGCCACCCCTGCCCGACTTCAGCCGTTTCCACGATTCCTTCCGCTCTGGTAAGGAAACGCCCGAGGGCGACATACGCTCGGCCTTCTTCCTTAGCTATGACGACAAGAATTGCGACTATTTGGAGCTGGACGGCAGCATCCACGAGGCAATGTCCACCGGGGACGACGTCGTATCGGCGCAGTTCATCATCCCTTATCCCCCCGGCTTTCCCATCCTCGTCCCCGGACAGGTGGTTAGCGCGGAAATCCTGGCATTCATGCGCGCGTTGGACGTCAGCGAAATCCACGGCTATCGCGGCGATCTGGGCCTGCGCGTCTTTACCCAAGATGCGCTGAAGCGCGCGGGCAAAGCTAACACTGCAAGGTTGAAACTTAACGACGCTCGGGCCAATCTATAGCCAGCCAATCTCTGACCAACGACAAAATCAAAAAAAAGACCTACCCAACAGGAGGACCACCCAACATGTCCGCAGAGCTCAAGAATATCTCGGAAATCCGCCGCCACTTTCACCGCAACGAAGATCCGATCTATTTCATCTCGGCCACCAACTTCAACCTTTTGGGGCTGGATGAATGGTGCAAGAACTTCAAGTATATCTGCTATATCGACTGCTACGGCGGCAAACATCCGAACACGTTCGTCCCTAGCGAGCAGCCGCATGCTGAATTCCAGTCGATTGAGGACATCAACAACTATCTGCTGCAGCACAAAGAGGTCATCGACCTCATCAAGCGGCGCGGCGGCAAGCCCAAGTTTGTGTTCCTCATGTTCGACGAGGAAACCGAGCGCCTGTCCAAAGAGCTGGGCGCCGATGTCTGGTTCCCCAAGGCCAAGCTGCGCCAGAAGATGGACAACAAGATCGAGACCGTCCGCATCGGCAACAAGGCCGGCGTGCCGTCTGTGCCAAACACGCTGAGCGTGGTCGAGAGCTACGATAACCTGAAAGAGATTTGCGACAAAGCGGGCCTCGGCCACGATCTGGTACTGCAATCGGCCTTTGGCGATAGTGGCCATACAACGTTTTTCATAAAATCCGAGGCTGATTTCCGCCGCCATGAGCACGACATCGTCGGCGAGGGCGAGATCAAGATTATGAAGCGAATTGATTGCCGCGGATCGGCGATTGAGGGCTGCGCCACCAAGGAGGGCACGATCGTCGGCCCACTGATGACCGAGCTTGTCGGCTTCAAAGAACTGACACCTTATCGCGGCGGTTGGTGCGGGAACGAGATTTTATCGACGGCCTTCCCTCCGAAGGTCCGCCAGAAAGCGCGTGAGCTGACCTTCAAGTTCGGTGAGCAACTGCGTAAGGAGGGCTATCGCGGCTATTTTGAGTTGGATTTCCTGATCGACAAAAAAACCGGCGATATCTGGCTGGGCGAGTTGAACCCGCGCATCACTGGCTGCTCGTCGATGACGAACCACGCGGCCTTTGCGCATGCGGACGCGCCCTTGTTCCTGTTCCACCTGCTCGAATTCTCCAAGAAAAAATTCTCGCTGGACGTGGACGAACTGAACAGCCGTTGGGCCGATCCCAAGATGATCGACAGCTGGTCCCAGATGGTCATAAAGCACACCGACGACACCGTCGACATCGCGACCGAAGTCCCCGAGACGGGCATCTACCGGATGAAGGAAGACGGCAGCATCGATTTCAACCGCTTTGACTATCACCGCCGCGCGGTGGAAAGTGAAAATGAGGCGTTCTTCTTGCGTATTCTGCAGCCGGGCGATTACCGCTATGAGGGTGCCGATATCGGTATTCTCGTCACGCGCGGGCGCTCAATGACCAATGGATTTAAGCTGAATGAGCGTGGCAAGCGCTGGATTCACGGCATCAAGAACGGCGTTCATGGGCGGCCATTGCCGACCGCCGAGGCGGGGCCAGCCCTTGCCGATCCGGCATTCAAGATCATGTAAGTCCCATGCAATTGAACTGGCGCGCAATTTCCGAGGATGATCCCGGCCCTAAATGGGCCGGGCTTTTCCGTGAATACTGGCCCGACTACCATCGCTGGTGGGCGCGCGAGGGTGCCGAGGCGCGGCCAGGCTTCCTCGATAGTCACAAGGCGCTGCGCGCGCATATGCCCGAAATGCTGCCCCTCTACGACCAGCTTGTCGAGCTGGCAGGCGGCAGCGATCAGGCGGCGCGCTTTCTCAGCTTTTACTGTCCGCCACCCTACCTGTCGTCCTGCTCCCAAGCGATCTGGCCGGGGGCCGAGCCCGTTTTAGTGCGCAATTACGACTATTCGCCCAAGGCGTTCGACAGCCTGACATTGCGCACAAAGTGGCAAGGCCGCGCCGTTATGGGCACGTCCGACGGCCTTTGGGGGCTGGTCGACGGGATAAACGATGCGGGGCTGGCGGTCTCGCTGACATTTGGCGGTCGGCGCGTGGTTGGCGACGGCTTTGGCGTGCCGCTGATCCTGCGCTACGTCCTGCAAACCTGCGAGACGGCCGCCGAGGCGGGCCGCGCGCTGGCCCGCATCCCAACGCATATGAGCTATAACGTCACCGTGGTTGACGCCAAGCGGCAGTTCCTGACCGCCCTTATGGCGCCCGACCGCAAGGCAGTGATCACCCATCAGGCCGTCGCGACAAACCACCAAGAGCGGGTGGAATGGGCGAGCCATGCGCGGTTTACCGCAACGGTCGAGCGCGAGCGCTACCTGCTCCAGCGCATGACCCTGCATGTGGAGCCTGAGGAAAAGTTCATCAATGCCTTCTTGCGCCCGCCGCTCTATTCTTCGCGGTTCGATCAGGGGTTCGGAACGCTATACACGGCGGTCTACCGGCCTCAACGGCTGCAAATGGAAATGCGCTGGCCCCGCGCCCGCTGGCCGCTGGACTTACATGATTTCCGCGAGGATACGCGTGTGATTTATACACCCGAAGGGGTGTCATCTGCGGCAGAGTGAGCTGCATCTGGCGCGGCGGACGCCTGCCATTCTACCAACGCTTGCGAAATTTGCCCGGCGCCACGTCAAACTTGGCCCGAAAGGCCCGTGCAAATGCTGACGTGCCGCCAAAGCCTGTGGCGGCGGCGATCTCGGCGATGGGCAGGTCCGTCTCACTTAGCAGCGAGTAGGCGCGCGACAGCCGCATATCAGTGTAGTATCGTCGCGGGCTAAGGCCAGTATGCTGCGAAAAACTTCGCTCCAACTGGCGTTTTGATATGCCCGCCTCGCTGGCGATGGCCTCTACCGTCATCGGCTCTTCCAGATGCAGCTGCATCAGGCGCATCGCGGCGATCAAGTGACTATTGCGGCTGCCAATCACTGCCGAGCGCGCGGTTTGCTGCGGCGCGTGGTCCGAATGGCTGCGTCCGTGCAGGCACATATCCGACACGACCAGCGCGAAATCTGGACCGAAATCATCCTCGATGACGCTTAGCATCAGGTCGGTCGACGCAGACCCGCCCGCCGCCGTCATTAGATCGCCGTCCACCTCATAAAGGTTCGGGGTTGGCACCAAATTCGGAAACGCCTCGACAAAGGCGGGCTGGTTTTCCCAGTGCAGCGTGAACGTGCGCCCGCCCAGCAGTCCGGCTCGCGCCAGCGTGAATGCCCCCGTGCAGATCGCGCCCACCGGTGTGCCATGCGCCGCCTGCCGCGCGGCCCAGTGGATGACGGACGTGTCCACGGTCTCTGCCGGCTCCACGCCCGAACAGATGAAAACGCGCGCCCCCCGCGCTGGCGGGCTAAGGGGCGCGTCAGGCACCAGCGCCAGGTTGTTGGAGCAGCGGATATGCCCGCCGCCGGACGTCATGGTGCGCCAGCGGTACAGCTCCTGCTGCGATATCTGATTGGCAACGCGCAACGGCTCAATGGCAGCGGATAGCGCGAGCATCGTCAGCTTGGGCAACAGCACGAAATCGAACATGCGCGGCGCTGCGACCGGCGCGATGCGAAAGCTGGCCGCGCCTTTGGGGATATAGTCCGATTGGGTCATGTCGCTAAATTTCCGTGAGACGGGCAACACTATATCACGGCGCCACCGCCAGGCCCAGCGACCTCAGCCGTTCAGCATATCCAGCAGCGCCGCGTGCAGCTCTGGCGTGGCCGCCGTGACCACGCGCCCGTCCGATCCCAAAGTCAGCGCGCGCCCGTCCCAGTCGGTCATGACACCGCCCGCCGCCTCGACCAGAGGGGCGAGCGGTAGAAAATCATACGGCTCAAGGCCGATATCCGTCACCGCGTCGATCTGCCCCGCCGCGACAAGCGCGTGGGGATAGCAATCGTAGGACATGCGCCGCGTGTGGCCGATCTTGCATAGCTTCGCAAAAAGTGCCGGATCATGGTCATACGTGCGTTCAGCCTCGTTAATATATACGCGCGCCTCGGCCAATTGCGTGGTCCCGCGTGCCGCGATGGCTGCGCCGTTCAGTGTGGCGCCGCCGCCAAGGATGCCCACATATGTCTCGTTCAAGGCGGGCATACGCACGATGCCCACCTGCGGCACACCCGCCTGTAAATGCCCGATCAGCATGCCGAATCCCGGATACCCGGTCAGAAAGAACCGCGTGCCGTCGATAGGGTCGATGATCCACGCGAGCCCGTCCAGCGACCCGGCTACGCCGAACTCTTCGCCAAAAATACCGTGACCGGGAAATTCGGCGGCCAATGCATCGCGGATCGCCTGCTCCGTCGCGCGGTCAGCGATGGTGACGGGGCTGGAATCGGCGTCATCCTTCGTCTCGACCCCAAGGCCCGCTTGCCGAAAATGCCGCATTGGAACCGCGCTTGCCTCCTCGGCGATACGCGCGGCGATTGATGCTATCTGCTGTAGTTTCATGTCCTTGCCACCTCTACTTTTGTCCCCCATCGGGCCGCCGCCGCCGCCAAATCATCAGGCGGGGGGGCATCCGTGACAAGCGTATCTATGAGCGACGGATCGCACACAGTAATCGGCGCCGCGCGCCCGAATTTCGACGAATCGGCAGCCACGATGCGCCGGGCCGCGCCCTTGATAATTGCGCGGCTGAAATTAGCCTCTTCCAGATCGAACAACATGAAGCCGTCCTTTGCCGTGATGCCTGCCGTCGACAATACGGCCAAATCCGTTTTGAAGTTATCTGCAAACGCCAGTGCCTCTGCACCGAACGCACCGCCGTCATGGGCGCGCAGCGCGCCGCCAGCCATATAAACGCGGTTCCCGCCGCGCGTCGCCAGTTTGTACGCGACCGAGACAGAGTTGGTCACCACCAGCAGATCCGCATGATCGCGCAGGGCATCGGCTATGTAGCTGGTCGTGCTGCCGACATCCAAAAACACCGATCCGCCATCAGGGATCATCCCTGCCACATGCCGCGCTATGCGCTGCTTGGCGCCTGCCGCAATGCTGAGACGATGCTGAAAATCGCCCTCGCCGCCCGCCTCGGCCAGTCGCGCGCCACCATGCATCTTTTCGACGAGGCCCGCATTCACCAACCGCTTGAGATTGCGGCGCACGGTTTCCTCGCTGACATCCAGATCGCTGGCCAATCGCTGCACGCGCAACGATCCGCCGCCCCTGCGCAGCGCGTCGAGAATTTCTTGCTGTCGATGAGTGGGATGGGCGTTGTCCATAGGGCCTGACGATTAAGAACGGGTCATTTCCGAAATGGCATCAGTGCATTTCGGGCGCAAGCGGACCTTGGCACGGCAGCCGTACATATCCAACATAAAACCACATTTAGTGTTGCCATATGTTGGAATCTGCGCTTCACTCGCTGCTATAACGCCGCACCCGATTCAATGAGGGCGGCGCATATTTCAGGGAGTCCCATTAATGAAACGTATCGCCTTCTCCGCCGCCGCGTGCGCCACGCTTGCCGCCTTGCCCGCCATTGCCGAGGTTGAAAGCCAGGATCCGATCCGTCTGACCACGCATGACTGGACCGGCCAGATCATCAACACGACCATCCTTCAGGACGTGCTGCAAAAGGCGGGCTACAATACCGAACTGGTACAAGCCGACTACATCGCGCAATTCGCAGGCCTCAAAACCGGCGATCTGCACGTCGCCACCGAAATTTGGGAAACGACGGGCCGCGAGGCGATGGACGAGGCCGTCGCGACCGGCAACGTCGTTAACATGGGCGAAGGCGGGATGATCGCCATCGAGGAATGGTGGTACCCCAGCTATATGGAGGCGCGCTGCCCCGGACTGCCCGATTGGGAGGCGCTGAACAACTGTGCGTCGGAATTCGCCACGTCCGAAACGGCCCCGCTGGGCCGCTATCTGGGGGGGCCCGTCACATGGGGCGGCTTTGACGAAGAGCGTGTCGAGGCGCTTGGCCTAGATTTCGAGGTGGTCCATGCGGGCACGGATGCGGCACTATTCGCGGAGCTTGAGTCGGCCTATCAGCGCGAGGCGCCAATTGTCTTGTGGCTTTACTCGCCGCACTGGGCCCCTGCGAAATACGATGGTAAGTTCATCGAATTCCCCGAATACTCCAAGGCCTGCTACGATGATGCCTCGGTCGGTATAAACCCGGACGCCGCCTATGACTGCGGCAAGCCGACAGGCCCCATCTGGAAGGTCGCGTGGGCTGGAGTCGAGGATAAATGGCCGGGCGCTGCCGAGATTGTCCGCAACTACACCCTCACTAATGAGGAAATGGGCGCGATGGTGTCGGCCGTTGATCTGGATGGGCAATCCATTGAGGCAGTCGCGGATCAGTGGATGGCTGATAACGCGGCCAAAGTGGACGGCTGGATCAACTAAGCACACGAACCTTCCTGAGGCTAACCGGGGGGCGCGTTTTGCCCCCCGTTTTTCTCTCAAGCCCTGATAATGCCCGCAAGTGGGCCACTCCGAGGTGTTTGATGCCCCGTGCGCGTAAACTTCTTTGCCGCAACGTCTGGAAGCTGTACGGCGCGGACGCGCGCGGCTTTCTAGACCAAAACGCCGACCCTACTGATGCGGACCTCGCAGAGGGCGCCATGATCGGCGCCGTGCGCGCTGCCAATGTCGAAATTCGCGAGGGCGAGATTTTCGTCATCATGGGGTTGTCTGGCTCCGGCAAATCTACGCTTGTCCGGTGCCTGTCGCGGCTGGTGGAGCCGACGGGCGGCGAGATCGAATTTGACGGCGAAGATCTGCTGGCGATGAACGCGGCGCAGCTGACGCAGTTGCGCCGGCGCAAGATCGGGATGGTGTTCCAGAACTTTGCCCTCTTGCCGCATCTGACCGTCTTGCAAAACATCGCGTTTCCGCTGGATGTGCAGGGCGTCGACCGCGCTACCCGCGAGGCGCGCGCGCATAAGATGATCGACATCGTTGGCCTGAAGGGCCGCGAGGATAACTTTCCCCGCCAGTTATCTGGCGGCCAGCAGCAGCGCGTCGGTATCGCGCGCTCCCTCGTGGGCGAGCCCGAGATCTGGTTTCTGGACGAGCCGTTCTCGGCGCTGGACCCTCTTATCCGGCGCGAGATGCAGGATGAATTTATGAGGCTGCAGGGCCTACTGCATAAGACAATCGTGTTCATCACGCATGATTTTGACGAGGCAATCCGCCTCGCTGACCGGATCGCAGTGATGAAGGACGGGCGCATTGTGCAGACCGCCACGCCCGAGGAATTGGTGCTAAATCCAGCCAATGACTACGTCGCCGAATTTACCAAGCATATCCCGCGCGGCAAAGTACTTAGCATCGGCGCAATTATGGCCCCCCTCGGCAGCGGCCCCTTTGCGGGCGATTTGGATGCGGCGTCCCGCATCGCCGACGTGGCCGATTCTGTCGAGGCGGCCCAGCGCCCGTTTCGCGTGACCCAGGACGGAGCGGCCGTAGGCCAAGTGGATGCCGCAGCCGTCGTCGACGTGCTGATCGGACGGCCCCGCACATGAACTGGCGGCGCCTCACCACGCCCAGCGCGCTTTTCTGGTGGGGTTTGCTGGGCCTGACTTGGGCGCTTTCGACCTATTCATTCCCACTTTACAAGGCGCTGGACGCCCGCTGGATCATCCGCTTTCCCAAGGGTTGGCAGCTAAATTTCGAGGGTTGGATATCGTCGGCAATGAAATGGCTGCTGGAGGATGCCAGTTTCGGTCTCTTCACGTTTCAAGAACTGACCCGCTTTATCTCGGCCATCATTGAGGTGCCGTATGACGCGGCACGCGCGCTGTTGGCAGACGGTTTTGTGCGCGGTCTGGGCAGCAATGCGGTCGACATCGCGCCGCCGCTTAGCTGGATCGCGGTTACAGCGCTTATGGTGCTGCTGGCGCGCTACGCACGCGGCTGGGGGCTGGCCGCGCTCGTCGGTGCATGCTTTGTCTATCTGGCGGTCTTTGGCCAGTGGGACAGCGCCATGGTCACGCTGGCGTCCGTCGTCATCGCCGTCCCGATCGGGGTGCTGGGGGGCCTTGCCCTTGGCATCGCGAGCTATCGCGCGGCGTGGGTCGAACGGTCGTTGCGCCCGGTGCTGGACCTGATGCAGACGGTCCCGATTTTTGCCTATCTGGTGCCGATCCTCTTCCTCTTCGGCTTTGGCCCCGTCTCGGCGCTGGTTGCCACCGTGATCTACGCCATGCCGCCGATGGTGCGGGTGGCGACGGTTGCCCTGCAATCGGTGCCGCCTGAGGTGGTCGAGGCCGGCCATATGGCCGGCTGCACAAAGCGCCAGATGATGTGGAAGGTGCTGGTGCCCTCTGCCGCACCGACGCTGATGGTGGGCGTCAACCAAGTCATCATGCTATCGCTGAACATGGTCATCATCGCGTCTATGATCGGCGCCGGCGGCCTTGGCTTTGACGTGCTCAGTGCGCTGCGCCGCCTCGACATTGGCGGCGGCATTGAGGCGGGCCTCGCTATTGTGGTCATCGCCATCGCGCTGGACCGGGTAAGCCAAGCCTTTGCGAGCCGCCTGCCAGACGCGGCGCCCGTGCGCGGCGCAAACATCGCCCAGCGCCATCCCTATCTGGTGGTTGCCGCGCTCATCGTGGTTGTTACATACCTTGCCAGCCTCGCGCTGCCTTTCGTGCAGGACTACCCCGAGCGGTTTACGCTGACGACCAGCGCGTTCTGGGAGGATGCGATGCGCTGGATCAATATTACGTTCTTTGACACGCTGGACACGATCAAATCCTTCTTCCTCACGTGGCTGCTGCTGCCGGTCAAGCGCTTTTTCACTGGCATCCCGTGGGCTTGGGGCATCATCGCCGCTGGTCTGGCGGCGGCGCGCGTGGGCGGCTGGCGCTTGGGCCTGATGGCTGCGGTCATGGCTGGGCTGATCGCGGCTGTGGGCCTCTGGGACAAGGCGATGACGACCGTCTACCTGTGCGGCGTGTCCGTACTGATCGCTTATGCAATTGGCGTGCCGCTGGGCATCTGGGCCGGGCAACGGGCGCGCGCCCATGCTTGGGTCGGCGCGTTCATCGACACGCTGCAAACGCTGCCCAGCTTTGTGTATCTGATCCCGGTGGTGATGCTGTTCCGAGTTGGCGACTTCTCGGCCATGATCGCGGTCGTCCTCTATGCGCTCGCCCCTGCCGTTCGCTATGCCGCGCATGGCGTACGGTCTGTCGATCCGCAGATGATCGAGGCGGGGCTGGTCGCCGGCTGCACGCCCCGCCAATTACTATGGCGCATCAAGCTGCCGCTGGCCGCGCCTTCGCTTCTCTTGGGGCTAAACCAGACGATCATGCTGGCGCTGTCGATGCTGGTCATCACCGCCCTCGTGGGCACGCGCGATCTGGGACAGGAAGTCTATATCGCGCTGACCAAGGCTAATGTGGGTCAGGGCATCGTCGCAGGCCTTTCCGTGGCGTTCATTGCGATCATCGCGGATCGCATGATCTCGGCCATGGCCGCTAAATCCAAGGAAAGGCTGGGCCTGACATGACACCTGATGAGGCAATCCGCATCGCGCGCACTCTGCCCTGCTGGACCACGGTGACAGCCGCTGTGCCGCTGGACGGCGGCATCACCAATCACAACATCAAGGTGACCGATAAGGGCCGCGACTATGTGGTGCGGCTGGGTGAGGATATACCTGAGCATGGCATCCTGCGCTGGCACGAGCTGTCGCTAAGCCGCGCCGCCGCAGATGCGGGGCTATCGCCGCGAGTGCATCATCATGAAACGGGCGCGCTGGTCATCGATTTCATCGACAGCGTGGCACTGACCGAGGGCGATCTGCACGACGCGGCCACGCTGATGCGGGCGACGGACCTGATCGCTCAGGTGCATCGCCAACTGCCGCGCCACGCGCATGGCCCTGTCCTCGCCTTCTGGGTGTTCCACATTCTACGCAGCTATGCCCATGATCTGGCTGAGCGCGGATCGCGCCATGCGCCCGCGCTCGCGGGCCTCTTGGACGAGGCCGACATGTTGGAGCGCGCGGTCGGCCCTGTGAGACTGGTGCTGGGCCATAACGACCTGCTGCCTGCTAATATCTTGCGCGCCGATGATCGCCTCTGGGTGATCGACTGGGAATACGGCGGGTTCAACTCGCCTCTCTTCGATCTGGGCGGCCTCGCGTCTAACTGCGACCTGCCGCGCGGCGCCGAGGAGGCGATGCTGGCGCGCTATTATGGCGCCCCACCCGATGCCGCGTTGTGGCGCAGCTACAGCGCCATGAAATGCGCCTCCCTGCTGCGCGAGACGATGTGGTCGATGGTCAGCGAGCAGACCTCTGTCATCGACTTTGACTACTCCGAATACACCGACAAGAACCTGAGCCGCTATCGCGCTGCGCTGGCAGACCTCAAAGCCAAGGATACCCTGACATGAGCGATTTTCCCAATCAGGCCCGCGCGGTCATCGTCGGCGGCGGCATCATCGGATGCTCCACCGCCTATCACCTTGCCGATCTGGGCTGGGACGTGGTCCTGCTGGAGCGCAAGAAGCTGACATCGGGCACAACGTTTCATGCCGCCGGCTTGGTTGGCCAGCTACGCTCGAACGCGAATATCACGCAACTGCTGGGCTACTCCGTTGATCTTTATAAGCGGCTGGAGGCCGAGACGGGTCAGGCGACCGGGTGGAAGATGAACGGCGGTCTTCGCCTTGCCTGTAACGAGGAGCGTTGGACCGAGGTGAAGCGTCAGGCGACAACCGCGCATTCATTCGGGCTGGAGATGGAGCTGCTGACACCGTCAGAGGCGCAAGAGCTATGGCCGCTGATGCAGGTCGATGACGTGATCGGCGCCGCCTACATGCCCACCGACGGGCAGGCCAACCCATCCGACATTACCCTATCGCTGGCCAAGGGTGCGCGGCAAAAGGGCGCGCGGATCTTTGAAGATACCAAAGTCACCCGCGTCATCATGGAGGACGGCGTCATCAAGGGCGTCGAGACCGAAAAGGGCCGCATCGACACGCCTATCGTTATCGCCTGCTGCGGCCAGTGGACGCGCCAGTTTGCCAAGCAGGTGGGCGTCAACGTCCCTCTCGTCCCGGTGGAGCATCAGTATATGGTGACCGAGCCCATTGACGGCGTGACCCCGGATTTGCCTACTCTGCGCGATCCCGACCGCCTGACGTATTACAAAGAGGAGGTCGGCGGACTGGTGATGGGCGGCTACGAGGCCAATCCGATCCTTTGGGCGAAAAACGGCATTCCCAAGGATTTTCACTACACGCTGCTGGACAGCAACTTTGACCATTTTGAGCAACTGATGGAGCTGTCGCTAGGCCGCGTTCCTGCGTTGCAGACCGCAGGGGTCAAGACGCTGACGAACGGCCCCGAAAGCTTCACCCCCGATGGCAATTTCATTCTTGGTGAGGCCCCCGAGTTGCGCAACTTCTTTGTTGGGGCGGGCTTTAACGCGTACGGTATCGCGGCGGGCGGCGGCGCGGGCATGGCGCTGGCCGAATGGGTCGCCAAGGGCGCGCCGCCATATGATCTGTGGGCGGTCGACATCCGCCGCTTTGGCAGGCCGCATTTCGATGATGACTGGATCCGCGCCCGCACCTACGAGGCATATGGCAAACACTACACCATGGCGTGGCCCAGCGAAGAACACGCGTCGGCGCGCCCCTGCCGCAAGTCACCGCTTTATGACACGCTGAAAGCCCAAGGCGCGGTGTTCGGTGAAAAGCTGGGATGGGAGCGGCCCAACTGGTTTGCCGCCCCCGGCGAAGAGGCGCGCGATATCTATACCTTCCAGACGCCTAATTGGCACACCGCCGTCGCCCGCGAACACAATGCAGCACGCGACGCGGCAGTCCTGTTCGATCAGACGTCATTTGCCAAGTTTGTGCTGAAGGGCGCAGATGCGGAGGCGGCGCTGAATTGGATCGCTGCGAATGACGTGCGCGGCCCGGTTGGCACGCTGACCTATACCCAGATGCTAAACGATCACGGCGGCATCGAATGCGATCTGACCTGCCTGCGCACCGCGCCTGATGAATTCTACATCGTCACCGGCACCGGCTATGCCACCCATGATTTCGACCACATCGCGCGAAATATCCCGGATGGAACGCGCGCGCAGCTGGTTGATGTGACCTCTGCCTACTCGGTTCTGTCGATCATGGGACCGCGCGCGCGCGACATCGTGCAGGCCGTAACTCACGCGGATATGTCGAACGCCGCATTCCCCTTTGGCACCGCGCAGACCATCGGTATCGCAGGCGCGCCCGTCCGCGCGCTGCGCGTAACCTACGTGGGCGAGCTGGGCTGGGAGCTGCACGTTCCCACCGAATATGCCACTGCCGTCTATGCCAAACTGACCGAGGAAGGCGCGCGCCACGGGCTGCGCAACGCAGGTTACCGCGCGATTGAAACGCTGCGCTTGGAAAAGGGATACCGCGCCTGGGCATCCGATATTGGGCCGGATCATACGCCGATTGAGGCGGGGCTTGGTTGGGCGGTCAAGCTAAAGACGAACCTCGATTTCCGGGGCCGCGATGCCTGCATCGCGCAAAGGGCGGATGGCGTGCGCAAGATCATGGCAACATTCACCACCGCGCCAGACGTGATCCTGTCGGGGCGCGAGACGATTTACCGAAACGGCAAGCGCTGCGGCTGGCTCAGCTCTGCGGGTTTTGGCCACACGGTCCAAAAATCCATTGGCATGGGGTATGTGCGCGATGCGGCCGGACTGACGCGCGAGGATGTAATGGCAGGCGCGTACGAGCTAGAGGTCGCGGGCGAGCGGGTGCACGCCGAGGTGCATCTGACTGCGCTCTACGATCCTAAAATGGAACGGGTAAAAGCCTGAGACTTCGCGGCACCAATGAAAAAAGGCAGGCTTTGCGGCCTGCCTTTTTGATCGTTTTGTCTACGGAGGTTTATTCTGCTGCGGCTGGCGCGATGGAATAGAGATATGCGTACAGATCAGCGGCCTCTTGCGGGTCGCGCACCTTCCATCCCATGCGGCTGCGGGCCTTCTTGTCGTCTGTAGCTTTGCGTAGCCAATCTGTCGGATCTTGGACGTAGGCGACAAAGTTTTCCTCGTCCCACATATTGCCAGCCTCGCCTGCCGCGGCCAACGCCTTGCCATATTTGAAACCTTCGACAGACCCAACTTTACCGCCCGCGACGCCGAATAGATTCGGGCCTTGGCGGCCATTGCGGCCCGCCAGCAATTCGCCATCGTCTGATTTGACCACATGGCACGACACACATTGCTTTCCAAACGCTGCTTCGCCTGCGGCGACGTCGCCGCTGGGGGCGGCCATTGCAGTGTCGTCGCTTGCCGCGAAGGCAGGCGCACCTAGCGTCAGTGCGGCGGCGGTTGCCGTTAGAATAAAGCGGTTCATGGTTCCTCCTTGGCCCTTTACGGACCTTACTTCTAATAGATACTCCAACTTATAGAGCATACCGTAGGTTCCCGACACTCCATATCTGCGGGCCTCAATGCGAGGTGTCACCTTGCCGCAGGTGCCGCGCCCGGAATAAAACGCATTCGCGAAACCCGCCCTGCTGCGTGCAACCGGATACCGCACTGCCTGACCGGCTTTGCCACCTTTACCTGCACCAAAAATTGGCAGCCGACCGAAGGCAGCGCAGCAAAGCCCAGAAGCGTGTCAAAATACTGGTCATTCGCGCGGAAAAATTTTACGCTCACCCCAGAATAAGAAGACGAAAACCTGAGGGGGTATACGACAAATGACAAAGCTGATGACACCGCGGCGCGGCATGACCCGCCGCCACTTCTTGGCGACGGCTGCGGCCGCTGCACTCACCGCCGGGCTGATAGGCGGCGCGCGCCCCGCAATGGCCGCGGACCCGATCAAGACTGCCGGCATCTACACCGTCCCCGTTGAGCAGCAATGGGTCAGCCGCATCCACAAGGCCGCAACAGCAGCGGCCGAGCGCGGCGATATTGAATATGCGTTTTCCGAAAACGTCAGCAACACCGACTATGCCCGCGTCATGCGCGAATACGCAAATGACGGCTACACCCTGATCATCGGCGAGGCATTCGCCGTCGAGCAGGAGGCACGCGAGGTGGCTGCTGAGTATCCTGAAATTGCGTTCCTGCTTGGCTCCAGCTTCAAGCCTGACGATGCGCTTATGAATTTTGCGGTCTTTGACAACTACATTCAGGATGCGTCCTATCTGACTGGTATCATTGCCGGATCACTCAGCGAAAGCGGCAATATCGGCCTGATCGGCGGCTTTCCCATTCCCGAAGTGAACCGCCTGATGCACGCCTTTATGGCAGGCGTCCGTGAGACAAAGCCTGAGGCGACATTTCAGGTCAGCTTCATTGGCTCTTGGTTCGATCCGCCCGCCGCCAAGGAAACGGCCTATGCGATGATCGAAAACGGCGCGGACATGCTTTATGCCGAACGGTTCGGCGTCTCTGACGCGGCGCAGGAAAAGGGCGTTTTGGCCATTGGCAACGTGATCGACACCCAAGCCGACTATCCGGACACCGTCGTCGCCTCGGCCATCTGGAATTTTGAGCCGACGTTGAACATGGCGATCAGTCAAGTCAGGGATGGCACGTTCTCGGCTTTTGACTACGGGATATACTCCACCATGAAGGAAGGCGGCGCAGAGCTGGCTCCGCTGGGCACCTTTGAGGGCAAAGTCCCGCAGGAGGCGATGGATATGGTCGAGGCCCGTAAGGCCGAAATCATGGCCGGCGACTACGTCACCGAGATTAACGACGAAGAGCCGAAGTCCCAGTAAATGCCTGATACCAAAGAGGCGCAGGTCGTCCTGCGCCTCGACCAAATCACCAAGACATTCGGCGCCCTCACTGCGAACGACGCGGTTAGCCTCTCTCTGCACAAGGGAGAGGTCATCGCGCTCTTGGGCGAGAATGGCGCCGGCAAGACGACTTTGATGAACATCCTCTTTGGCCAATACACTGCAGATAGCGGCACGGTCGAGGTTATGGCCACGCCCCTGCCCGCCGGCAATCCACGCGCAGCGCTGGATGCTGGCGTCGGCATGGTGCACCAGCATTTCACGCTGGCGGGCAACATGACCGTGCTAGAGAACGTGACGCTGGGCACCCGTTCGCTATGGTCGCTGGGCCAGGGCCGCGCTGCCGCTCGGGCCAGGATTGCTCAACTGGCGACCGATTTTAAGCTCAGCGTCGATCCGGATGCCCGCGTCGGCACGTTGACCGTGGGCGAGCGGCAGAGGGTCGAGATTCTCAAGGCGCTCTACCGCGACGCACGGATTTTGATACTGGACGAACCGACAGCGGTTCTGACACCCCAAGAAACGAACGATCTGTTCGAAACCTTGCGCAAAGCGGTGGCCTTGGGGCTGTCCATAGTCTTTATCTCGCACAAATTGCATGAGGTCATGGCCATTTCGGACCGCGTCGTGATCCTGCGCCACGGCGAAGTCGTCCACGAAGGCGCCACGCGCGAGACGGACCCACAGGATCTGGCCGCGCGAATGGTCGGCGGCGAAGTAAACGCGCCAGAGGCAAGTCCCGGCACCCCCGGCGCGGCGCTGCTGTCACTGGCAGCTGTGTCGACACCGGATCGCGGCGCTGCACCCGGCCTCAAATCGCTGGATTTCAGCCTGCTGGCCGGGCAGATTACCGGGCTGGCGGGCGTGTCGGGCAATGGTCAGGCGGCGCTGGCCGACCTCATCGGCGGAATGATCCGGCCTGCCACCGGGACACTTGCGCTGGATGGCGCGGAGGTCACGACATGGTCGCCGCGCGCCGCCATTCATGCCGGGATCGCGCGCATCCCTGAGGACCGGCACAAGACCGGGACGATCGCCGATTTCGACCTGACCGAGAATGCAATACTTGAGACCTATGCAGACGCCCCCTTCAGCCATCATGGCTGGATGAACTGGCGCGCAGCTAAGGGGTTTGCCGAAGCGATCATCACCCGTTATGACGTGCGCTGCCCCGGCCCCGGCACGCGCATTCGCCTGCTATCGGGCGGCAATATGCAAAAGCTGATCCTTGGCCGCGTAATGGAGGGCGCACCGCAGATCATCCTCGCCAATCAGCCCGTGCGCGGCCTCGATATTGGCGCTGTAAATTACGTCCATTCGCAGTTACTGGCCGCTAGGGATCGCGGCGCGGCGGTCCTTCTGATCTCAGAAGACTTGGATGAAATCATGACCTTGTCGGACGTTATTCACGTCATATCCGAAGGCCGCCTGTCACCACCGTTCCCCCGTGGTAGCATGAGCCCGGCCGATTTAGGCATCTGGATGGCCGGTCACGGCTTTGCGGAGGCCGCCCATGCGTCTTGAGCCTATCGCAAACCCATCACTGGCCCGCACCCTAACGCCGCCTGCGCTGGCAATCATCGCTACAGTGGTCACCGCTTCGCTGCTGGCAATGCTCGCCGGGGCAAATCCGCTCGCAGTGCTGGGTCTCATCATAAAAGGCGCGTTTGGCAGCCAGTTTGCCCTTCTGGAGACGTTAAACCGCGCCACACCGCTGATCTTTACCGGTCTTGCGGTCGCTGTCGCGTTCCGCGCGCGTCTGTGGAATATCGGGGCAGAGGCCCAGTTATACGCCGGCGCGCTCGTCGTTGCGATCCTCGGCGCGGGCCTCTTGGACTGGCCCAGCGCCGTGCTGCTGCCGTTTATGGCGATCCTTGCCATGATCGCGGGGGCGGTGCTCTTGCTCATCCCGGCCCTGCTCAAGGTCCGGCTTGGCGTCGACGAAGTGGTCACGACCCTATTGATAAACTTCATCTTTTTGCTATTCGTCTCGATGCTGCTTGAAGGCGCGCTCAAGGACCCCATGGGCATGGGCTGGCCTAAATCCGCGCGCCTGATTGATGAGGCGCGCCTGCCCCGCATCATGGACGGCTTGCGCCTGCACTGGGGCTTCGGCCTTGCTTTGATCTCGGCGGTCATTGTCTGGATTATCGGCGCGCGCACGACGCTGGGTTACGAGATGCGCGCCGTCGGCCTCAATCGCGACGCCGCCGAATTCGCGGGCATTCCCGTGGGCCGCGTACTGATCAAAACAGCGCTGTTGTCGGGCGGTCTTGCGGCGCTCGCAGGATACTCCGAAGTGGCGGGCCTCAAGGGCTCGCTCACCCTCGATCTGAGCCCCGGCTTTGGCTACACGGGCATCATCGTGGCTATGCTGGCGCTGCTTAATCCGCTGGGCGTCGTCGTGGCCGCTCTCTTTGTCGCGGGTATATTCGTCGGCGCCGACAGTATGAGCCGGGCGGTCGGCGTGCCGACATATCTGGCCGACATAATGCTGGCCACCGCGCTGCTGCTGATGGTCGTGGCCATCCTTCTGACCCGGTTCCGCGTGGTGAGGGAATAGGAATGGACATCCTCGAAATCCTGATGACAGCCAGCTTCTGGACCGCCGCGATCCGCATTGCGTCGCCGCTGATTTTTGCGACCTTGGGCGAGCTGATTTGCGAGCGCGCGGGCGTTCTGAACCTTGGGATTGAGGGGATCATGGTCGCGGGCGCGTTCGCTGGGTGGATGGCGGTCTATTCGGGCCTTGGCCTCTGGCCGGGCGTCGCTGTGGCGTTCGTCGTCGGCATGGGGTTTGGGCTGATCCACTCGATCCTGACGGTGCCCTTTGGCCTCTCGCAGCATGTCGTTGGCCTTGGCGTCACCCTGTTGGCGACGTCTAGCACCTACTACGCCTATCGCCTCGCCCTGCCCGAAGTCACCAGCCCGCCGAAGATTGACGCGTTTCAACCGCTGCCAATACCGGTTCTGTCGGATATCCCGCTAATCGGCCCGGCCCTTTTCGCACAGACGCCGCTGACGTATCTGGCCTTCGCGATGGTCGCCATCGTCGCGATCATCCTCTACCGCACGCCTCTGGGCCTTGCTGTGCGCGCAGCGGGTGAAAACCCGCAGGCCGTGGCCGCGCAGGGCCTTTCGGTTACAGCCATCCGTATGGGCGCGGTGATGGTCGGCAGCGGCCTGATGGCTATCGGCGGCGCGTTCCTGACTATGTCGGCGTTCAACAGCTTCTTCTTCGAAATGGTGTCGGGGCGCGGCTGGATCTGCATCGCCCTCGTCGTCTTTGGTGCGTGGAGGCCGGGCAAGGCGCTGTTGGGCGCGATCCTCTTTGCCGCGTTCGATGCGCTGCAAATCCGCATCCAGCAGACGCCGCTAGGGGCGGGCATCCCCTATCAGGTGTTCCTGATGATGCCCTACTTCCTATCCATCCTCGCACTGGTCGTGATGTCGCGCCGGGCCGAGGTGCCCGCCGCATTGATGGTGCCATTCAACAAAGGGGAACGCTGAATGTTCGATATTATCGTCAAGGGCGGCACGCTGCCAGATGGCCGCATCACCGATATCGGCATTGAGGCGGGACGGATCAAAGCCATCGGATCGCTGGACGCAGACGCGGGCGAAGTGATTGACGCGACTGGCGATCTCGTCTCGCCGCCTTTTGTGGACCCGCATTTTCACCTGGATGCCACCCAGTCCTACGGCACACCGCGCATCAACGTATCGGGCACGCTGCTAGAGGGGATCGGCCTCTGGGGCGAGTTGAAGGAGGTCATGACCGTGGGCGACATGGTGACCCGCGCGCTGACATATTGCGACTGGGCCGCGTCCATGGGCCTTCTGGCGATCCGCAGTCATGTGGATACCTGCGACGACAGCCTCAAGGGCGTCGAGGCGATGCTGCACGTCAAAGATGCGGTAAAGGCGTATATTGACCTGCAACTGGTCGCCTTCCCGCAGGACGGCCTCTACCGCGATCCCACCGCGCGGACCAATACCATCCGCGCGCTGGATATGGGCGTCGACGTTGTCGGCGGCATCCCGCATTTTGAGCGCACGATGGCGGATGGCGCGGCGTCTGTCCGCGATCTGTGCGAAATGGCCGCCACGCGCGGCCTGCGCGTCGACATGCATTGCGACGAATCGGACGATCCGATGAGCCGCCACATCGAAACCCTAGCATACGAGACGCAGCGCCTCGGCCTGCAAGGCCGCGTCAACGGCAGCCACCTCACATCCATGCACTCGATGGACAATTACTATGTGTCCAAACTGCTGCCCCTGATCGCCGAGGCAGAGGTGTCAGCGGTGCCCAATCCGCTAATCAACATTATGATCCAAGGACGCCAAGACACATTCCCCAAGCGGCGCGGCATGACCCGCGTCAAGGAAATGCAAGCCCACGGCATCACTGTCGGCTGGGGGCAGGACTGCGTGCTGGACCCTTGGTATTCACTGGGCACTGCTGACATGCTCGACGTTGCGTTCATGGGAATGCACGTCGCGCAAATGTCATCACCCGATGAAATGGCGCACTGCTTTGATATGGTCACGCACCAGAACGCGGCCATCATGGGCCTTGAGGATTACGGCCTGCATGTCGGCGCGACCGCTTCGCTTGTCATCCTCGATGCCGCAAATCCAATCGAGGCATTGCGCCTGCGCGCCGCGCGTTTGTGCGTCATCGCCAAAGGCCGCGTCATATCCCGCACCCCTCGCATGGATGCTGCCCTCACGATTCCCGGACGCCCCGAAACCATCCGCCGCCGCCATCAAGTTCAATAGCCCCTTCCCTGCATCTTTCTTTTTGCCAAAAATATCCTGGGGTGAGCGTTGAATTCCTCTGGAATTCAGCGTGAGGGGCAACGCCCCTAACCGCAACGCCCGCGTCACAACAGCGCCGCTCTATGTCGTATTCGGTATAGGCCGCGCTCCCGCAACCTGCGACAAGGGCGCAGCCGCGCATATACTAAAAGGAGGCCACCTTATGTTCCTATCCGTCTTCGACATGTTCAAGGTTGGCATCGGCCCGTCGTCGTCGCATACGATGGGCCCAATGGTGGCCGCCGCACGGTTTCTGGACAAAATGCGCGCAGCCCCCTTTGCCTGCCACGGCGTCAAGGGATCACTGCACGGCAGCCTTGCCTTTACTGGGATCGGCCACGCGACTGATCGCGCGACGATCCTTGGCCTCGCGGGCTATCTGCCCAACACCTACGATCACTCCGCGGCCGAACAAACCATGGACCAGATCCGCGAGACCCACACCCTGACGCCCGCCGGGCTGCCGCCGCTCTCCTTTAACCCCAAAGAAGATCTGCTCTTTGATTTCGGCCCCAATCTGCCCGGTCACGCAAATGGCATGGTCCTGATGGCGACCGACAGTCAGGGCGACACGATCCTGCAAGAGACGTATTATTCCATCGGCGGCGGCTTTGTCATGACCGAAGCCGAGCTGGCGGCAGGGCGCAATACCGATGAGGGCGATCCTGTTCCCTACCCGTTCAAATCCGCCACCGAGATGCTGCAGATGTGCGAGACCTCCGGCAAAACAATCGCCCAGATGAAGAAGGCTAACGAGATCTCTCGTAGGGGCGAGACCGACATGACCACTGGGATAAAGCGCATCTGGCAAGTGATGAATGACTGTATTGAGCGCGGCATGACGACCGATGGCATCCTGCCCGGCGGTCTGAACGTGAAGCGCCGCGCGAAAAGCATCCGCGACGGCCTGATCGCCGAGCGCGGTACAAACCTGCAAGCGCCGCACAAGATCAACGATTGGATGAGCTGCTACGCCATGGCCGTCAACGAGGAGAACGCGGCCGGCGGCCAGGTTGTGACGGCGCCGACGAATGGCGCAGCGGGCGTCGTGCCGGCAGTCATCAGGTACTACCTCGACCACTATCCCGGCGCGTCGGAGGCGCATGTCGAAGATTTCCTGCTGACCGCCGCCGCGATCGGCGGACTCGTCAAGTTCAACGCCTCTATTTCGGGCGCCGAGGCAGGTTGCCAGGCCGAGGTCGGCAGCGCCGCCGCGATGGGCGCTGCGGGCCTCTGCGCCGTGATGGGCGGCACCCCGATGCAAATTGAGAACGCGGCCGAAATCGCGCTGGAGCATCACTTGGGCATGACGTGCGATCCGGTCAAAGGCCTCGTGCAGGTGCCATGTATCGAGCGGAACGGTTTGGGCGCGATCAAGGCCGTATCGGCGGCCTCCCTCGCGATGCGCGGCGATGGCACGCATCTGGTGCCGCTGGACGCCTGTATAGAGACGATGCGACAGACCGGCGCCGACATGATGGACAAGTACAAGGAAACATCGCTGGGCGGCCTCGCCGTCAACGTGCCGAATTGTTAACGCGCGAATAATGGAACCCGTTCTAGCCAATCCGGCGACACGCGCCTCACTCGGCATCTTGATGATGGTCGCGTTCGGACTGATCGCGCCGGCGATGGACAGCTTTGCCAAGTTGATCGGCGACGCCCTCCCGGTGACGCAGGTCGCGGCGATCCGGTTTTTTGCACAGGCGGCCCTCCTTATGCCTTTGGCCGCCGCAATGGGCTGGTTGCACTGGCCGCCAAGGGCCGAAATCGCCCTGCATCTGGTGCGCGCCGCGTTACTTCTGGTCGCCACCACATGCTTTTTCTATGCGCTGCAATTCATGCCGGTTGCCGATGCCATCGCCATCTTCTTTGTTGAGCCGTTCATCCTGACCATTCTGGGCGGGCTGCTACTAGGCGAGGTGGTAGGCGCGCGACGTTACATCGCCTGCACAGTCGGCTTTGCGGGTGCGCTGCTGATTATCCGGCCCAGCTTTCAGGAGGTTGGTGCGCCCTCTATCTTGCCGCTTTGCACCGCATTACTCTTTGCTTTCTATATGATTTTGACGCGGCGCATGGCCACGCGGATGCACCCGATCACACTTCAGGCGTATACCGGTCTTGCCGCGCTGGCCCTGGCCTTGCCTGTGTTGATCGCCTTTGACGGCTCAGGCTTTGCGCAGCTGGACCCCGCGTGGCCTGCCATGCGCGAGGTGTGGCTATTGGTCGGGCTGTGCCTGTGTGCCACCGTCAGCCATATCTGCATCAGCTTTGCGCTGAAATTCGCGCCTGCCTCGACGCTTGCACCGGTGCAATACATGGAAATCATCACCGCCACGGCGCTGGGTTTCTGGATCTTTGGTGATCTGCCGGATGCCATCGCATTCATCGGTATTGCGCTGATCGTGGCGTCCGGCCTCTTTGTCCTTTTGCGCGAAAGACATTTAGAGCGCCGCCCTCTGCCACAGCCCTGAGATTACAGCCCCGAGGCCGATTGTCAGGGCCAGCGTGCCGGATTGCTCAACAACATATCTGCGACCTGCCCCAGATGCTCTACCGGCAGAATCACCAGCAGCTTGGGCGTCGTCACAGTTAGGTTCACGGGACCAACTGCAAAGTTCGACGTTCCGATCTGTCCGTCCGGTGTCAGCGTCAGGCCATCGATCGGCCAATTCAGCCCGTCCGAGCGCCCCTCGACCGCGCCCATGGGAAAGAGTGACACGCGGCAGCCCTGAGGCAAATCCAGCGCCATGGTAGGCGGCGCGAGAAAAATCGCGTCATCCGCGCCAATAAGCACGCAGCGACGGGCGGGCCAACGCACCAAGACGTTGCAAACTGCCAGCTGATGATCCACCCGCGCGCCACTGAAACCCGCGCCGACAATCAGGGCCGCATCGATCCGGCTGATGCATTTTTCGAAATCGGTGCTATCCTGTTCTGTAACGGGATGCAGCACGGACTTCGGCAACGCCGTGCGCACCTCGTCTGAAATCGAATCGAAATCGCCGATGACCGCCTCGGGCACGACTCCATACGCCAGCGCGGTCGCGGCCCCACCATCAGCGGCAATGGTCCGTTCGCCCAGCGACAGTGCCAGCCGCATCACCTCGGAGGGGACATCCGCCCCACCAATCAACGCGACAGTGCCGGATCTGTGAACAATCATACTAAATTCCTTCGGACTTACATCTTTTTTGGAAACAAATCACAATCTTGCCATGAAATAATACTTTGATGATCGCAGATTCGGGCCTCTTTGGGCTTTCACGCCATGGTAAACATTGGCTTCGCAGTCAAGGAAAGGCGAGTTAATTATGGTCAGCAACAGCAAGATCCTCACGGTCTCCTACGGCACTTTCTCCTGCACGTTGGAAGGCTTTGATGATTCGTTCGACACCATGAAGGCGATTGCCGAGTATTTCCGCGACCTCGCCGCTGACGACCGCTACTTCGGCGCCGAACCTGCGGCGCCTGACGCCGAAATGCTGGCCCGCATCGCCGAGCGCGAGATTTCCCGCCGGGTCGAGGCGCATGACACCAACGGCAAAATCCACCTGCGCGCAGGCACCGCCGCCCTGCCCGCCGCCGATCCTATTGCTGACCAGACTACCGCCGATCAGACTGCTGCGAATGAGACTGCTGAATGGGCTGCCCCAACGCCGCACGCAACAGCAGAGCCGGTCTCGCAATCTGCTCCGCCATCCGCTTCTGCGCCTGCCCCGCGCACCAATCATACATCCAGCGAGAGCATGGCTGACAAGTTGCGCCGCATCCGCGCAGTCGCCGCACCCAGCATCTCTACCTTTCCAGGAAGCGGCTTTGACGAGGACGATAATACACAAGACTTCCTGGCAGGCGCTGCCATCCAGCCTCAGGAAATTCAATCGGGCATGAACCAGCCTGCCGAGGACGCAGCAGACGACGTCCCATCCGAAGCATCGCGTGATAGCGATGAGGCTGACGTGTTGCCCGATCCGCAACCAGAGACCGCCGAGGACGCCGCCGCCGATCCCGCTACGGACACCGCAGAGCCCACATCCGAAGTTACCCTTGAAACGGCGCAGGATGACGTTGTGGCGGCAGAGACGGAAACCGCGGATGACAGCGACGATGCCGTCCCTGAGATCACAGACGAAGTAGACGATAACGACGACGACGACATTTTGACGCGGTTGAACGCCGATGCGGGCGCCGTGCCCGACCTGACGGCAGACGCCTCAGAAACAGACGCCTCAGAGGAAGAAGCGAGCGAAGCCGAGCAATCAGATGACCTAGACGCATTCCTTCGCGATGCGAGCCTTGGCGCGCAAGCCAGCGATGACGCCGACGACTATGACGACGAGGCAGATGACGAATACGGCGCAGGCGACGACACGCTATCTCAGCTTCTGGCCGATGCGCTGGACGGTGGCGCCGCAGGTAATGAAACTTCGAAGGTTGAAAGCGCACCAGAAAATGACGTTCAGGCACAGGATACCGCCGATGCCAACGCGTCTGAAATCGACGAAGCCGACGCAGCCCCCTCAGACGAGCGGCCCCTAGCCGCGCGCGTCATCAAAATGAAGCGTTCGGATCTGGATGCGGCCCTCGCCGGTGAAAACCTGCAAGAAGTGATCGAGGCGACAGATGCCCCCAGCGATCTAAGTGACGAAGCCGAGGCGGATCTTCAGCGCGAGTTGGCCGAGGTCGAGGCAGAGCTGCACCAAACACGCGCGCCCGAGACGATTACTGCGGATGTCACGATGTCACCCTCGTCCATCGAGGATTCGGACTGTGAAGCCGAAACCACTGCAATCACGCCAGATGAGGCGCCTGACGTCACGCCTGAGACCGACGGCACCGACGAGAAAAGCGACCACGAGAATGACGCGCCCCGGGCCAAGCATCTGGACGCGCCTGCGTCCGACGCGCAGGCCGCGCGCATCTTTGACGAGGCTGACACCCAGCTGGAAGAGCCGGAATCTAATCAGCGGCGCAGCGCGATCCAGCATCTGCGCGCCGCAGTCGCCGCAACCAAGGCCGAGCGCCGCGCAGGCGGCGCCATGCAGGTGGACGTTGACGACCAACCCTATCGCAACGACCTGCAAAGCGCAGTTCGCCCGCGGCGACCGCAACCTGTTTCCACATCAATGACACCGCGCCCGGGGGCAACTCTCGCCTCGCGCCCTGCCCCGTTGAAACTGGTTGCCGAGCAGCGCATCGACTCGCCGTCCGACGCAGTTCAGCCCGTGCGCCCGCGCCGCATTACCCGCGCCGACCTGGTTCCGGCCAGACCCGAGCAATCAGCACGGACAGACGGCGCAAATCCAAGCTCTGGCGCGCAAAATGCGCAAGGCAGTGCAAGCTTTGCAGACTTCGCCGAACAGAAGGGCGCCAGCAGCCTGACCGAAATGCTAGAGGCGGCAGCCGCCTACCTGGCCGATGTTGAGGGGACGCCGCAATTTTCGCGACCCATGCTGATGCAAAAGCTGCGCGAGGCGCAGGACGAAGACTTCTCACGCGAGGATGGCCTGCGGTCGTTCGGTCAACTGCTGCGCCAAGGTAAGCTGCAAAAGTTGAAGGGTGGCCGCTTTGCCGTCACATCTGTCACCGAATTTCGCCAGTCGGCGTAGGGACGTGCCGTCATCGACAACGAAAACGCTGCCGAAGTAATCTTCGGCAGCGTTTCGCGTTAAGCGTTCGACATAGCGCGCAAATAACCGCGCCCTATGTTAGGATCGCTTACATTGACGGCATCAGGACGCTGTCGATAACATGGATGACGCCATTGGACGCTTCAATGTCAGCTTTCGTGACGGCTGCATCATTCACCATGACGCCGCCCTCAGTTTTTATGGTGACATCACTGCCCTCGACCGTCGCCGCAGTCATACCATCGGTCAGGTCGGTCGACATGACTTTGCCGGGGACGACGTGATAGGTCAGGATTGCTGTCAGCTTATCTTTGTTCTCGGGCTTCAGCAGGTCATCGACGGTGCCTTCGGGCAGTGCTGCAAATGCCTCGTCGGTGGGGGCAAAAACGGTGAACGGGCCTTCGCCCTTCAGCGTCTCGACCAGGCCTGCGGCCTCGACGGCTGCAACCAGCGTGGTAAAGGAGCCTGCTTCGACGGCTGTGTCAACGACGTCCATGCTGGAATGGTTGTCGGCAAATGCGGGAAATGCCATAGCGGTCGATGCGGCCAGTGCCATGAATGTTCTACGGATCATTATCAAACTCTCCTGTCAGGGTGTCGTCGGTATTGACGATGGGAGAGATACGGACGGAACTGCGAGCAGATCATTCACGGAGCCGTGAGATCCCGATTTTGGGGCTACCGTTAGGTCGAGGCGCGCTCAATTTTATGCAAAATAGTCTTATTTTGCCATGTTTCGGTCACGCCCGGTTCGTGATCCTGCGTTATTCTGACGCATAGCTCTTAAGGAGGGTAGGAGGACAGTGTGATGAATTCCAATTTTGAACTTGGCATCCCGGACTCGGTCGCAGCGCGTCACGCGCGTCTTTTCGAATTGCTCCGCCAGCAGCAGCGCGCCCAGTGCGTCGCCCAAAGGATGAAAGGCGACACACCGGAGGCGCAGGGCGCACTTACGCAGATCGCGCGCCGCGCCGCCGCCTCTTGGCAAAAGATGCGCTGATCTTCAGCCGCGAAAGCCGGTGGCGACCACGAACTTTTCCGAGCTGTCCGAGCGTGATGCTGGCGGCTTGACGTTTGACACCTTGGTAAAGCGCTGCTTGAGCAGCTTTTGCAACTCGCCTTCTGCACCGCCGGCCAGCACCTTGGAGACGAACGTGCCGCCGACCTCTAATACATCGAACGCAAAATAGGCCGCCGCTTCGCAGAGCGATATGATGCGAAGGTGATCTGTCTGCTTATGCCCTGAGCTGGAGGCCGCCATGTCGGACATCACCACATCGGCAGGCCCTCCCAGCCATTCCTTGACTTGCTCGTCCGCGCCTTCGGCCATGAAATCCAGCTGGTGCAACGTCGCGCCTGTAATCGGCTCCATCTCTTGCAAATCGATACCCAGAATGGTGCCGATCGCCTTGCCGCTCTTTTCGCCAAGCGCGTTGATGCGCGGCACCGCCACCTGCACCCAGCCACCAGGCGCACAGCCCAGATCGACGATGCGCGCGCCCGGCACCAGAAAGCGGAACTTGTCGTCCACCTCCATGATCTTGTACGCCGCCCGGCCGCGATACCCCTCGGCCTGCGCGCGTTTGACGTATGGATCGTTGAGCTGCCGTTGCAGCCAGCGCGTCGACGACGCCTTACGACCGCGCGCGCTTTTGACTCTGACGGTCAGGTCGCGTTGGCCACGCCCCGACGTGTTCTTGCCATCCGGTCCTTTGTTCATGCGTCCTCCTCGACACTCAGCACGCCGTCTGCTGACATCTGAGCGTATAACATCCCCTCGCGCAGCCCGCGATCAGCGACCGATAGACGGTCTGTTGGCCAACAGCGCAAGAGCGCCTGTAATATCGCCGCGCCCGACATGATCAGCGCGTGCCGGTCCAGCCCAATTCGCGGATCGGTGCGCCGGCCCTCGGGACCAAGCGCCAGGTAGCTGTGGATGACCGTGTCAATCTCGTCCGATGTCATGCGCAGGCCATCAACTCGGTTGCGATCATATCGCTTGAGGTTAAGGTGGCTGGCCGCGACAGTCGTGACTGTGCCTGACGTGCCGATGATCTGAAAACCCTTGCGCGACTGCTCGCTCTTGTAGGGGGCGAATTCGACCAGATTTTCCTCGAAAAACCAGCTCATGAGCGCAAACCGGGCGGCGTCGTCATCGACGTCGCGAAACTGGTCACGCAAGGTCGCGACGCCCAGCGGCACGCTGATCCAGTCAACGACCCGCGCGCGCGGCTTGCCTTCCCCGCTGCCGATGTCAAAGCCGCCGTGCAGGCGCATGATGGCGCGGCGCCGGTCATGGGGTGGCACCTCCGTCAGATCAATCCACACTAATTCGGTTGAGCCGCCGCCAATATCGACAACTAGCAGTTGGTCCGTTTCGGGGGCCACCAGCGGCGCACAGCTAACAACAGCCAGCTGCGCCTCCTCCAGAGGGGAGATAACGTCCAGCGAGAGGCCCGTCTCGCGCTGAACGCGCGCCATAAAAGCGGCGCCATTGCCTGCGCGGCGACATGCCTCTGTTGCGATAAGGCGCATTGATGTGACTTTGTGGCGTTTGAGTTTTTGCTGGCAAACGCGCAGCGCCTGTATCGTGCGCCCGATTGAGGCGCGCGACAATTGTCCGGTCTTTTCCAGACCGGCGCCTAGTTGCACAGACTTGCTAAAGCTGTCGATCACACGGAATTGGCTGCCTCGCGGCTCCGCGATCAGCATCCGGCAGCTATTCGTACCCAGATCAAGCGCCGCATAAAGCGGCGGTCTGCTGGGCGGTTTCGGCGCGGGGCTCTCAACCGGTATAGGGATTGCGCCCGCACCTTCGGGACGCTTGGGCGTCATAGGGAACGCCTTCCATTTCGAGTTACCATCAAGGTATGGGCTATGGCGCTCCGGCGCAAGCCCGCTCGCGCATGGCCGCGCGCACCCATCCATTTCAATGACCACCCGATATTTATGGGGCGGATAACCCGATTGGCGACATGCGCGGACTTGGGTTACCAAGGGCACGTCGCGCAGGGCGCGCGTTGGGTCGAAAACAGGCGCCGCGCGCTGCCGGACGTGCAATAGAAGCAAAGGCGAGCAGCCGGAGGAATCACCATGGTCGATGTCACAATAGTCTACTGGCGGGACATTCCCGCGCAGGTCATAGTCGGCAAGGGCCGCAGCGGCGCTAAGAAGCAGCTGCCCGAACGGTTCGAGCAAGCCATCGACCGCGCGGCGATGAAAATTGGCGCAGGCGATAGCGATGCCTACCTTGCCGAATGGCGCAAAGCCTCGCCTTATCAGCTGGACGGCGAGGCATCCGACGTCGTCGCCGCGGAGGCCGCCCGTATCGACGCAGAATATGACCGCGACCGTATCAAGGCATTGATTGCCAATGACGGTTGGAACAACGCAGGCGAGACCCCTCAGGAATGACCCCTACCGGGATTAAGGAGGCTATAATGGCTCTTTTGAACTTCAAGAAGCGCACCCATGCTGCACCCGCCGCCCCGCCTGCCGCTGTCGAGGCGCTGCTCAAGGATTACTCGATCGAGGTAATGCCGCGCACCGCCGAAAAGGTCGAGAATTTCCGCGATCTTCTGCCCGAGGGAACGCGCGTCTATATCGCCCATATCGAGGGCACCCCGATCGAGGATATGGTCGCGACGGCCAAGCGTCTGGCCGAGGATGGCTATCCTGTAATGCCGCATTTCCCCGCGCGCATCATCAAGGATCGCGCGATGTTGGCCGACTGGATTGCACGCTATCAGGGCGAGGCCGGCGTCGATCAGGCGCTGCTGCTGGCCGGCGGGGTCACCACTCCGCATGGCGATTATCACAGCTCAATGCAGCTGCTGGAATCGGGTGAATTCGGCAAGGCAGGATTCAAGCGGCTGCACGTCGCTGGCCACCCCGAGGGCAACCGCGATATCGATCCGTCGGGGGGCATGGACAACGTGTCCGCTGCGCTCAAGTGGAAGCAGGCGTTTTCCGAGACGTCCGACGCTGAAATGGCGCTTGCCACGCAATTCGCGTTTGAGGCAGGCCCGATCATCGAATGGGCAGACGGATTGAAGGCCGCAGGCATTGATCTGCCGATCCATATCGGCATCGCTGGCCCGGCCAAATTGCAGACGCTTATCAAGTTCGCCATCGCCTGCGGCGTCGGCCCGTCGCTGAAAGTGCTGCAAAAACGCGCGATGGACGTGACCAAGCTGCTGCTGCCCTATGAGCCGACTGACGTCATCGGCCAACTGGCGACGCACAAGGCCGCGAACCCCGATTTCAACATCACCAATGTCCACTTCTTTCCGCTGGGCGGGATCAAGGCAAACGCGACATGGGCGATCGAGAATGCAGGCGCGTCTGGCGTGCCTGCCTCGGCCAAGTAATTCAAATACAAGGAACACACATGACCCGCACTATCGTCGAGAGCAAAACGAAAACCGCCGTCATCGGCTTTGACGAGCCCTTTTGCGTCATCGGCGAGCGCATCAACCCGACAGGTCGCAAGAAGCTGGCGGCCGAACTAGAGGCGGGCGACTTCTCGACCGTGGAGAAGGACGCGGTCGCGCAGGCCAACGCCGGCGCCACCGTCCTCGATATCAATGCGGGCGTCGTCTATAACTCCAACCCCAACCCGAACGAGACAGAGCCGCCGTTGATGAGCAAGATTGTCCAGATGGTGCAAAATCTCGTTGATCTGCCGCTCTGCATCGACAGCTCGGTTCCTGCCGCGCTTGAGGCGGGGCTGAAGGCCTGCGAGGGTCGCCCCCTGTTAAATTCTGTGACGGGCGAGGAGGACCGGCTGGAATTCGTGCTGCCGCTGGTCAAGAAATACAACGTGCCCGTCGTGGCGATTTCAAACGACGACACCGGCATTTCCGAGGATCCAAATGTACGGTTCGAAGTGGCAAAAAAGATCGTCCAGCGGGCCGCTGATTTCGGCATCCCTGCGCATGACATCGTGGTCGATCCGCTGGTCATGCCCATCGGCGCTATGGGCACCGCCGGCCTTCAGGTCTTTGCCCTCGTCCGCCGCCTGCGCGAAGAGCTTGGCGTAAACACCACCTGCGGCGCGTCCAACATCAGCTTTGGCCTGCCTAATCGGCACGGTATCAACAACGCGTTCCTGCCCATGGCGATGGGCGCTGGCATGACGTCGGCCATCATGAACCCGGTCGGCCTGCCCGTCCCTGCCGCCAAGATCGCGGAAAAGCGCGCCGAAGTCGCTGCGACCGGCCTCGAAATCCCCGAGGATATGGACGACGAGACGTTCTGCCAGCTCTTTGGCCTCGGCAGCACGCTGCCAAAATCCGGGACCGAAATGGAAGCGATTCGCGCTGCCAACTTCCTGACCAACAATGACCCGCATGGCGGCGAGTGGATCCGCTTTAACAAGCAGCCACCCAAAGCTGGCGAAGAAGGTCGCGGCCGTGCTGGCCGCGTTGGCGGCCGCAAACGCCGCTAAGATGCACCTGAGACAGGCCTTAAAGCCCCGCTTCGGCGGGGCTTTTTCGTGTGCGGTGTATATTTACCACGATCCTTAACCTGTTTAACGGACCGCGATTTCAAGCGGAATCTCGCCGGCGAGATTCTAAACACTTCGGTTTGCAGGAAAATTGTAGGAAACATTCCTGCGAGCGCCGCAAGAGCGTCACGGGCACGAGACTCTTTGAGGGACCTACATGACCATCCAATATAGCCGGAAATCATGGCGCATAGCGCCCTTTATGTGTGTTGCCGCACTCGCCTTGTCGGCCTGCGCAGGCGCCCCCCGGATGGAAGAGGTCAGCCACGCCAGCATCGATCCCGTCCGCGAGGCGATGGCCCTGCGCGAGGCGTCAGCGCTGCGTGCCAAAGGCCAGCGCGTCTGGTGCGTGCCCTTCGCACGCAACGTCAGCGGCATTAACATTCGCGGCAATGCGCATACCTGGTGGGGCAAGGCGAAAAATAGCTTTGATCAAAGCCATAAGCCCGCCGTTGGTGCGGTCATGTCTTTCCGCTCAACCCCATCAATGCCGCTGGGCCATGTCGCCGTCGTGTCGGAAATCGTGTCCCAAGACCGAATTTTGATTGATCACGCAAACTGGCACCGCGATCAGGTCAGCCAGGGCATGGCTGTCATCGACGTCTCTCCCAAGGGCGACTGGACTGCAGTCCGCCTCGAGAGCAATCCAGACGCGTTCGGCAGCGTCTACCCAATAAACGGCTTCATCCTCCCGCCGAATTCTGGCGGGTGAGCGTCATCCTCTAATGCTCTGTAATGACGTCTGTTCTAGGGAACTGTAAGCGCGGGCCCACAGAAAAATGTGCCGCTCCTTTTAGGCTCGATTTTATCTGTTAAGACAATGTTATTCCCCTCCCTTCATTGATGAGATGTGGGCCTAGGGGGTATTTCTCATGCTATTGTTACCGGAAATTATTGGATCGCTTGCGGTCGTCGCGTTGCTGGCTTCGGCATTTGGAGCAATTAGGTCGTGGTTGCACGACGCACGTGCGCAGCTTGCGCTAGGTTTGGCCTTTGGCTTGGTCGCGATGTTCCAGATGAACGCCCCGATTGAGATGGTGCCGGGCGTTATACTGGACATGCGGAACGTTCCCGTGGCGCTTGCCGGTGCGTTCTTGGGATGGCGCGGGGCGCTTGTCTGCGTTGCCATTGCTGCTGCGACCCGTTTCACGATTGGCGGGGTTGGTATGCCGTCCGGCATCGCCGCGATGATGATCGCTTGCGGCGCTGGCTATCTCTGGAACTACTACACCATGCGCGCCAAGCGGCGTGGAATCGTACAATTGATGGTTTTAGCGGCCCTCGTGAGCAGCCACATGATCGCGGCGTTTTTGCTACCTTGGGAGGTCTGCATTGCCTTCTTTGCGACGGCCGCCTTACCCATGGCTGGGCTAAACATGCTGTCAATTCCGATAGCAGCGGCATTTCTTGAACATGAAAGACTGCGCATGCTGGCAGAGCGCGCGCTGGCGACAGACCTTACGTTCGATCCCATCAGTGGACTTGCCAATTTCGAACAATTCAAGCGCGACGCGCTGGCTCTTGCCCGCAGCGATTGCAACGGGCGCGTCACCGGTCTGCTGGTGGTTCGCACCCTTGGCGCGAGGCGTCTGGCCAAAGACCTGGGGCGCGATGCTTTTCGCGAGGTTCAAAGCGCGATGCGCCTTCGCCTACAGGAATTTGACGCAACTGAAGTTGCGATCGCAGTAACCAATGACGGGCGCATCGTCATGTCGCTGGATTTTCGCCAAGTTGCAGAGCCCGAGCGCATAATGACAGAAGTGCGCCGCGTTCTGAATGATCACGCCTATCATCTGAAGGATGATCCTTCTCTGCGCATCAGCGTATCAGTCGACGTGCATGCAGCCCCGACGCCCGGAAAACTGGAGGCGGCTCTCGATGGGCTGTCTATCAGCAGCTCGCACGCGACGGTTGGCACACAACGCAGCAAGAGCGTGATCACCAGTGCTAACACTGATACACCGCAAGCGACGCGTCGCCCGCAACAAGAGCGCCTCTTTGCCGCAGCCAGCGTTCTATTTGCTACAAAGGACACGGGCTAGGCTGCCCCTGCCCTAGTTCGCCGCGCGGCAGAGTGACCAGTTCTGTTATCGCCTCAGCATGAATGCCGAGTGATCCAGACTACGCTCGTGCAGACCGGATCTAGTGAGGAGACCCAAGCTCTCAGGTGGCAGGCTTTGGCGCCTCACTAGGCTCTGGTCCTGCATCGCGGCGTACCAGATGCCGCAGGTAACGGCGCTCGAACCAGCGGAAGGCCCACGTAATGCATAAAACTATCAGAAAATACAGCAGCGCGGCCGTGATGAACCCCTCATAGGCAAGGTAGTAGCGCCCGTTCAGCCAGCGACCGACCCCGAGTATATCCTGAAGAGTGATCGTGCTGGCGATGACCGATCCGTGAAGCATAAAAATGACCTCATTCGAATAAGCCGGAATTGCCCGCCGAAACGCCGAAGGCAGGATGATCCGGCGCATCCGGCTGCGATAGGAATGGCCCGTTGCAATTGCCGCCTCGACCTCGCCGGTGGGGGTATCGGCGATGGTACCGCGTAAAAGTTCGGTGGTATAGGCCGCAGTATTTAGCGTGAACGCGATCAGTGCACACCACCATGCCGACGACAAAATGGGATCCCATAGCCAGCTATTGCGTATGACATCGAATTGGCCGACGCCGTAGTAAATCAGATAGGTTTGAACCAGCAGGGGCGTGCCGCGAAAAACGTAGGTAAAGACTTGGATCATCGGATTAAAGATCCGGTGCTGGGATGCCCGTGCAATCGCCATCGGAATCGCGAGAAGCCCGCCCAAAAACAACGCCAGAAATGTCAGGTTCAACGTAACCCAAACCCCATAAAGAAAGCGGTCGAAATTCTCGGCGATGAGCGAAATGTCGAGCGGAATGTAGGACAGTATATGCTCCATCATCGTGCCCTAACCACGCCGCGGCTGTAGTGCCGTTCCAGCGCGCGCAGCAGTAGGTCCGAAATTGCCGTCAGCATAAGATAGATGACGAAGGCCGCCGCCATAAACGTAAAAAGCTGCCCGGTAGAGCGGCCTGCGGTGAACGCATTATAGACCAAGTCCTGAAGTCCAATTATCGATACCAGCGCCGTCGCCTTGAGCTGAACAAGCCAGTTGTTGGTGAAGCCGGGCAAGGCGTATCGAACCATTTGGGGCCAGATAATGTGGCGAAAAATCAGCGACCTAGACATACCGCAGCTGATTCCGGCCTCGATCTGGCCACGGGGAATGGCCATGATTGCGCCGCGAAACGTCTCGGTAAAATAGGCGCCAAAAATGACGCCAATGGTGCAGGCGCCAGCCGCGAACTGGCTGATTTCGATATAGCCCCAGAGGCCCGTCATCGCACCGATATTGTTCAACGTTACCTGCCCGCCAAAAAAGACCAGCAGAATCAGCACCAGGTCAGGCACGCCGCGCACGATCGTGGTGTATAGTCCAGCGACCCGGCGCGCGACCTTGCTGGACGAGAGTTTGGCCCATGCCCCGAGCAGGCCAAAGATCAGCGCAATGACCAGCGACGTCAGCGCCAGTTGCACTGTCATCAGCGTGCCGTCAATAAGCTGGGATTTATACTCCAGTATCAGGTCCATCTGCCGTCCTTAAGCTGGGGTTACCGGGGCGACGCAAGGCCGCCCCGGTCTGTTCGTTTCACATGCCGCAGCTTCGATCACTCGGCGGGACGTGCGCCATAGATGTCGAAATCGAAATACTTATCGTTGATCTCGGCATAGGTGCCGTTCTCACGAATGGCGGCAATCGCAGCGCTGATTGCGTCGCGCAGCTCTTCTTCGTTCTTGCGCACAGCGACGCCCACGCCTTCGCCGTAGCATTCGAGGTCGAGATGATCGCCGCCCAAAAACGCATAGTCGGCGCCCTCATCAGTTTTCAAGAAACCCTCCAACGCAATCAGGCTGTCGGATAGTTGGGCGTCTACACGGCCAAGGGCCAGATCGCGAAAGACCTCTTCCTGCGTGCCATAAAGGACGATTTCGGCATCCGGGAACATCTTTTCAGCATAGCACTGGTGCGTGGTCCCGCGCTGTACGCCGATACGCTTGCCCGCCATCCCCTCAGCGGTGTCTTCGAAGCCCGCATCCTTGGGCGCGACGACACGGGCCGGCGTTTGGTAATACTTGTCCGAGAAATCGACCTGGCTCTTGCGCTCTTCTGTAATCGACATGGAGGCGACGATGGCGTCAAACTTCTGCGCCTTGAGCGCCGGAATCATGCCGTCCCATTCTTGCTGAATAAGCTCGCATTCGCGCTGCATTTCAGCGCACAACGCCTCTGCGATGTCGATGTCGAAGCCGACAAGTGAGCCGTCCGATTCCGTGGACGAGAACGGAGGGTACGCGCCCTCAACTGCGATGCGCAGCACGTCTTGGGCTGCGGCAGGAATGGTGAATGCAGCAAGAGCTGCAGCAGCGACTGTGGTTACAAAAGTTCTACGGATCATGGGGTTATCCTCTCTTTGGGTTGGTTTATTTGGTCGGTCGGATCAATTCATGCGCGATAGGAACGCCTGAAATTCGGTGGTTTTCGGTTTGGAAAACAGCTCGGTTGGCGGGCCCTGTTCGCAGATCTCGCCCTGATGCAAAAAAACGGTCTTGGACGATACATCGCGGGCAAAGCTCATCTCGTGTGTGACGACCAGCATCGTTCGGCCCTCGTCTGCCAGATCGCGCATGACGCCCAGCACCTCGCCCACCAACTCGGGATCAAGGGCTGAGGTAGGCTCGTCGAACAGCATCACATCAGGGTCCATCGCCAGCGCGCGCGCAATCGCGACGCGCTGTTGCTGGCCACCTGACAGATGCGCCGGGTAATAATCCGCGCGATCCGAAAGCCCGACCTTGGCGAGCAGCGCCTTTGCCTTTTCACGGGCCTCGGCTTTGGGCGTTTTCTGAACGTAGAGCGGCCCCTCCATGACGTTCTCCATCACTGTCATATGCGACCAGAGGTTGAAGCTCTGGAAGACCATGGCGAGGCGCGCGCGCATTCGCTCGACCTGCCGAATATCCTCAGGGATAGCATCGCCATGGCGGCCCGGCTTCATCCGCATCTTTTCACCGGCCAGCCAGACATCGCCGGAATTGGGCGTCTCCAGCAAGTTAATACAGCGCAGAAACGTGCTTTTGCCCGATCCGGAGGCGCCCAGAATGGCGATGACCTCGCCCTTTTGCGCCTCCAGCGAGATGCCTTTGATGACCTTGTGACTGCCGAAACTTTTGTGCAGGTTTTCGATCTTCAGTGCTGCGGGATGGCTCATGCAGTGTCCTCCGACTGGGGTGAGAGCGCGGCAAGTTCGCCCAAGGTGATCGGCTTGATCGGCGCGCGTGCTCTTGGCGGGTCTATGCCCCCCATGCGGGATGCCTTCCCCGCGCTCAGGATACCGCGAACGGTGGCGTCGCACATCCGGCCCTGACACGGGCCCATACCAGCGCGCAGCGAAGTCTTGATCTGGCGGTGGCCGTTCGCGCCTTCGCTTATGCCCTGCCGGATTGCGCGGGCCGTCACTTCCTCGCAGCGGCAGACGATCGTCTGGTCTGGCGGCGACAGGATTTCGGCGGGCGGCTGGTAGGCTGCGTCCAAAAAGGGACGTATGGCGCGGGCGCGAAACAGGGCCGACAGGGACGTCGTGGCGCGCTGGTTGCGGGCATCGGCGCTGATACGTCCCGAGGCGCGCAAAATGTCCAGCGCCGCCAGCTTTCCAGTGGCGCTCGCAGCGCTTGCACCGTTGATAACTGCCCCATCACCCGCGACATATAGGCCGGGCCGATCAGTCGCGCCCCAGATGTCGCAGATGGGCTGAAAGGCGTGCTGGGCCGCGTTCCACTCATGCTTGATCCCAGCCGCGCGGCTCATATGCGTAGACGGTGTGACGCCCTGGTGCGTCAGCAGCAAAGTGCACTTCAGGTTCTGTAACTTGCCCTTGCAGCGAAACGAGAAGTTGACCATGCCGCTGCCATCGCCCGTCGCCGCAAAGCCTGAGGCGCCCTTGTAACGAGGCACGCCCGCTGCGCGAATTTTGCCGATCAGGCCGAGCCCTTTCATCAGCATATCCGGTGAAAACAGCGCTTTGGGCAAATGCGGCAAGGCACGCAACAGCATGCCATGTGTCTGCGTTTCGACCAGCGCCTTTGGCGGGCATCCCGCGTCGATCATCTGCGCCGCGACCAGATAGAGCAATGGACCTGAGCCTGCGAGCACGGCATCTTTCGGCAGCATCCCCGCTGTCTTCATCAGTATCTGCGCGGCTCCTGCCGTCATCACGCCCGGCAACGTCCAACCCGGAAACGGCACAGGCCGCTCCTGCGCGCCGCTGGCCAGCAGGACATAGGGCGCGGTCGTTACCCGGCTAAGGCCGTTCTGGGACCAGACCACGCGCGGCCCGCCATCCACACGCCAGACCGCCGCGCCGGACTGTACCGTGACGCCGGACCGGGCCAGCGCATCGACCAGCTGAGATCCGGCCGCATAGTCCTTGCCCAGCCATTTGGGTGCGGCGCAGCCCGCGCCGACGTTGCGATAAATCTGGCCGCCGGGCTGCGGCTGCTCGTCCAGAAGCAGCACACGCAGGCCACCATCGGCTGCTGCTACAGCCGCTGACATGCCAGCAGGGCCGGCGCCGATGATGATGAGGTGAAATTCAGGAATCGCTGCACCCGTTCAGTCTGCGCAATCCAATCTGGCGCCTGACTACCATGCCTTGGCGGACCGAGGTCATGCAAGCCTGCGTGTTGGGCACGCCGTCGACCTCGACCAGACAATCAAAGCAGACGCCCATCATGCAAAACGCGGTGCGCGTGTCGCCGCCCGCCGTTTGGCGGGTGAATGCGCCCGAATGCGCAAGCAAGGCCGCCGCAAGAGATATGCCAAGCGGGGCGGTGATGGCCGCGCCTTCATATTCGAACTCAGCGGTCGCGCCCGTGTCAGGCGGCGGTTGAAATCGCGCAACGATTGTCATCGAATGCCTCCAAATCAGGTGCTGAAGGCGTTCCTTCGATCCAATCCGCAAGGACTGAGGCGTGCAAAGAGGCCAGCGTGACGCCGCTATGGCAAGTGACGAGGTAGGCGCCCGGATAGCGGTTTGAACGGGCATAAACCGGATATCCATCGGGCGACATAACGCGCAGCGCGCCCCATGCGCGCACAACTCGTACATCAGCAAGCGACGGAAAGACGGTGACGGCATGGCGCGCCAGCCCGGCCATCACGTCCAGTGTTTCGCTGTCGTCCAGCCCGGCGTCCGCCTTGGTCCCGCCGATCTGCACGCCGCCCTCGTCCACCTGCCGGATCGTGCTGGACAGGAACGGCAGACGATCGCGCAGCTTCTCGGTTATCAGCAACTCGCCGCGCTGGGGCCTGATCTGCGCCGAAAATCCCAGATCGGCGGCGAGGGTCATGGCGCCCAAGCCGGCGCACAGGACGACCCTATCCGCGCGGGCCTTTTCACCATTCGCCAGCGCCAGATCAAATCCACCGCTCGCTACAGGCAAAATCCTTGCAACCGATGCATTCAACGTCACGTGGCCGCCAGCGGCCCCGACAGCAAGGCGCAAAGCGCGCAAGAATCGAAGCGGATTTACATGCCCGTCCCGCTGGGAATAGCTAGCCCCGACGACCCCCCTGCCGATGCCTGGAATCTGCGCCCTCAGGTCATCTCCGCTCAGCAACTCGGGGCTAAACCGATTGCCCAGATGCCGCTGTTGCTGCGCCAGCATTGATGCGAATTCGTCCATCTCAGCCGCGTCCGTGAAAAATTCAAAGCCGCCTGATTGATCTAGCGCTACGTCGATGCCCGACAGATCGGCCAGCTTGCGTGCAAATTCTGGCCATGCGGCCAGCGCGTCACTGGTCCACTTGGCATAGGGTGCAAAATTCCATCCCTTGCCCTGCCCCCAGACAAGGCCAAAATTGCCCTGAGACGCCCGCGCGTCACCATCCGCGCCGTCCAGGACATGCACGCTGCGCCCAGCAAGCAGCAGCCCAAGCGCGACGGACAGCCCAACAACGCCGCCACCGACAATCGTAATTTCAGGATCGGTTCTGGTCATCTGCTGCCTCCACAGAACAGCGTCGCAGCTTTACGTTCATATGAATAGTCGCAATATACGCGCAAGCCATTCCTCTGGGATATGTATTATTGATGCTTCATCGTCTCACCCATCGCCAGATCGAGGCCTTTCGCGCCGTTATCGAGACGGGCAAGATCACAGCAGCAGCCGAGGTACTGGGCACCACGCAGCCCTCAATCAGCAAAGTCATCGCGGATCTTGAGCGCGCGGCGGGGTTTGACCTGTTTGAGCGGCGCGGCCGGCAGGTCTTGCCGACGTCCGAGGCGCTGGCGCTTTATGAGGAGGTAGAACGCTCCTTCGTCGGGATGGCCGAGATTTCTCGCGTGATCGAGGATATCCGAGATTTTCGCAAAGGCAGCCTGCTGGTTGCCGGGATGCCCGCACTGGCGCTAAAGCTGTTGCCAGACGTCATCGCGCAATTCATCGCCGAAGAGCCGGGCATCACCGTATCCTTGCGCGCCCGAAGCTCGCAGGCGGTTTTGCGGCACCTCAGTTCGCAGCAGTTTGATCTGGGGTTTGCTGCGCTGGACAACGATCATCCCGCAGTACTGCGCAGGCCGATTTTTACAGCGCCAATGCTAGCCGTCCTGCCGATCGGCCATGCGCTGGAGCGAAAGGAGATTTTGGAACCCGCGGATTTTGACCAGCAACCGTTCATCGCGCTTGGCGCCGAAATCGGCACCCGGTCCGAGACAGACCTGTTCTTGTCCGCTGGCGGCGCGCGTCCCCGGATCGTCGCCGAAGCCCAACTCTCGGCCTCAATCTGCGAGATGGTCGCGGCTGGGTCGGGCATTTCCATCATCGAGCCTGTCACAGCGACATATTTTGCAAATGCCGGACGCGTCACCGTGCGCCCCCTGACGCCCGAGCAGCCCTTTCGCTATGATCTGCTTCTTCCTGCGCTGCGCCAGCCTTCGCGCGTTGCCGCCCGGTTTCTGGAACTGGTCAACGACCGCTTCGAGATGTTTTGAATGTGCGCAGTCAGACGTAATCCAGTCTTTGAGGATCGCGGCGTTATTATAGATATCTAGTTTTCACGAACCAAGTTTTCTCGGATGGCATTTGTAAGATCAGACATGCGAAACGGTTTGCCGATCAATACAGTGCCTTCCTTTAGAAAATCGATCTGATCACGAGTGTATCCCGAAACGACGATGTAGGGCACAGCGGCTAAATCCAACTTGTCCACTATCGCTTTGGAGCTTTGACCATTGAGATTTGCATCAATCACCGCCCCGTCGCAGACTGTCGTCTTTAGCAGGCGAAGTCCTTCATCCACGGTCCGCGCAGAGCCTACAACGTCGTAGCCAGCGTCCTGAATAGCAAACTCAATATCGGCAGCGATAAGCGGCTCGTCTTCGATTAAGATAATCCGGCTGCCCAAAATGTTTGCTCCCCAAAAGATTAGCCGAATTTACGCCTCTTTGGCCATCTCGATGCCCTGCAGTGGCGCGGTTAAAACCCAGACCAGCCCGGTTGATGCATATCGAACCTCGACTGACCCGCCAACAGAGTTTGCCGCCATTTTTTCTATCACTGTCCGCCCGAACCCTATCCTTTCAGGGTTGGAAACCGGCGGCCCACCTTTCTCAGTCCATTGTATTTGGAATGTGTTGGCGCATTCGTCAATGCCCCACGTAATCTCAACCGACCCGGCAGGGCCCGACAGGGATCCGTATTTAAGTGCGTTCGTCGACAGCTCATGCAATGCCATCCCGATGCCCTCTGCGGCTGGCGGTGATACTATAATTTCTGGCCCTTCGATCCTGACACGTTTAGTGCGCATTTCCTCGCCCAGATGATTCAGCTGAGAGCGGGCCAATTCCTTGGCACTCACGCCCCCCCAGCCGCCTTCTACGATTAGGTTCTGAGACGCTGAAAGACCAAGAAGACGCTGTGAAAAGTGGTCAACGAATTCCTCTGATGTAGAGCTCCGGGCGGTTTGACGCGCCATAGATAAAACAACCGCAAGAAGATTTTTCGAGCGATGGTTCACCTCACTCATTAAAAGGCGGACGTGTTGCTCGTATTTTTCACGCTCAGACAGATCGTAAAAGTTACAAACGACGCCAAACCGCCCGTCGGGCATTACAATGCGTTCGATCATCCAGTCGTAGGATTCGACTTCGCCTTTGTCCTGCCTGCGTTCAGTAGTTGAAGGCGAATGGTAGGGCTCACCGGTCGCGAGAGTGTGCCGGAATAACGCAACTGCCTCGGCTGCAAAATCTGCTGGCCAGATGATCTTTAACGCTGTTTCAAAATCATGACCGATCAGTGGGCGGACGTTGGCGAAAACCGGCTGTGCGCCGTCGCTCACGTGGGAAAGGCGAAAGTCTGCATCAACGGTGTAGATTCCGAACGGAGAGCGAGCCACAAGGTTCTTGAATGTGTCGTGAGACAATTCAAGAGCCTCGACCATCTTAACGCGGTCGGAAATATCAATGCCCGAAGGCACAAGGTTGATGATCTGTCCATCAGCGTTTCGCAAAGGCGCCAACTGAAAATCTATCCAGACAAGATGCCCGCCGACGACTTGGATCTGTGTGTCATACCGGACGATATCGCCATTGCGCGCCCGCGTGCAGTCATCGCGTAATTTCTGCCGTGCATCCGGCGAAAAATTCCACCAGAAACAATCCCAGAACTTTTTTCCAATGACATCTTTGGCCTCTAGCCCGGCGGCCTCCAAAGGTGCCCTGTTGGCCTCAACAAGCGTCCCATCGAGTTCTAATATCCCTACAAAAGCAAAGAGATTGTCGAGCACGCTACGCAGCTTCTGTTCCGCTTTGCGTTTGTGCGTGACGTCGCGATGAACATTCGAAATGCCAACGATTTCACCCACTTCAGACCGTATCGGTGCGGCGGTTATCGCAATCGTTCGCAGTCCGCCGGATTTGGTCTGACGTACGGCGTCAAAGTATTTCAATTCGCTCGTTATAATCTCGGAAATATAGGTCTTAACCCGCGTTGGCCAATTGGGCGGATATAGGATCTCCATTGATTGGCCAATAACTTCATCGCGCTCATATCCGTAAAGAACCGTGGCAGCGGCGTTCCAATTAGTGATCCGGCCTTCCAGATCAAAAGAAATGACGGCATCCGGCATCGTCGTGACAATAGCGGCAAGGTTCTGCGCGTTCTGCTCTGCGTAGTTCGCTTCAACTTGCGCAAGCTTTCTGGAGGTTACGTTTCGGTGGGCGACCAAAGCGAGCCGTTGGCCCAAAATGTCAAAGGGGCGCGCAATTACTTCAAACCATCGCCTTTCGGTTGCAGAGTGACATGGATATTCCGCTAAAAACTCTTTTCCATTTGTCAAAACACCAGAGATGCCCCGCTCGATGGGCGTGGCGAGGGTGTCTCCTTCGATCGAGCTTTTGTGACAGACGTCGAGATAGTTCGCGCCAAGGTAGTCCGACACCCGGTCGCCGCCATTGGCCCCACTAAACTGCCGCCAAGTTTTGTTCACGCCAATAATCGTTCCGTCCCGCGCAACAATCGCGACACCATCTTGCATGGCATCGATAAAGGGTTGCAGCGCAGACATTTCGGTAGAAGCGGTAAGCGACATCGTGACTGGTTCACTTTGCGGAAATTGACCAAGGAAGGTGAGTTTAAGAGCTTACGAGGCCTATGCGATATTATTCAACATAATATCCTCTATTGCCCTCCGGTGATTTCGACCTTGCCTACGACCTTCGCGCCACTTTCGGTGGTCATCGTTTTGGCTACGACGTCGGCTTGCACAATGGACGTGGATACGATTTTCAGATCGTCGCATTTCAGGCTGCCTTTGACCTTGCCCTCTATATATATCTTTTTCGCAGACAAGGCGCCCTCGACTGAGCCACTCGAATGGATCGTGATTTCTTCGGCAGCGACGTCGCCAACCACGCTTCCTTTTACTTCGACGCTTCCTTCGGTTGAGCTTATGTTGCCTTCAACCTTCAGGTCTTCTTCGATTATTGAGCTTGCCATTTTGAGTTCCCCTCACCTCGATATTGGAAACACTAGAATGCATTGAATCGTTTTAACACCTCCAGCATAGGCGAAGATTGGCCACACTGTGAATTTAGGCCAATTGTCTAGCACGCGACGCCGCATCGCGCACCCAGCAAAAGCAGTCTTGAATAGGTCGTCGCAAAATGTTCTCGTTCGAAATCGTCACTGAGCGCACTGAGCTTTCAACACGCAGTGGCGATCAAGGTCTGCGTATGCCGACCGCGTAAACCTACCGTAGGCGCCGTAATAGTGTTTACATTCTACAGCCAAACGTTACGAATCTTCGTAACAACAATGCTCGGACACGCGCTCAACGTGTGCAGTTCGGCAAAAAAGATGACATGGGGATGGGATGGCAATCGCGCTTGCAGCCAAGGGATTGACGAAAGAGTTCAAGGGCTTCGTTGCCGTGAACAACGTCGATCTATCGATCGAAAAAGGAACCATTCACGCGCTGATCGGCCCGAATGGCGCCGGCAAGACGACCTGTTTCAACCTGTTGACCAAGTTTCTGCAACCGACCCGTGGAACGATCATCTACGAAGGCCGCGACATCACACGTCTGAAGCCTGCGGAAATTGCACGGTTGGGCATGGTACGGTCATTTCAGATCTCGGCGATCTTTCCGGATCTGAGCGTTTTGCAGAACGTTCGGGTCGCATTGCAGCGGGCGCGCGGCGAAAGCTATGACTTCTGGCGGTCCGAAAAGGTACTGACGAAATTTGACGATCAGGCCCGTAGCTACATTGACGAGGTCGGACTGACCGAATTCACCTATGAGCGCGCCGCCGCCCTGCCCTATGGGCGCAAGCGCGCGCTTGAGATTGCCACAACGCTGGCGCTCAGTCCGGACATGTTGCTGCTCGACGAGCCTATGGCGGGCATGGGCCGGGAAGACGTTGATCGTATTTCCGACCTGATCCGGCGCATTGCCGAAAACCGAACCGTGCTGATGGTTGAGCATAACCTGTCGGTGGTTGCAGATCTGTCCGACCGCATCACGGTGCTGGCGCGCGGCGAGATCCTGGCCGAAGGCACCTACGCCGAGATTTCAAAAGCCCCGGAAGTGATCGAAGCCTACATCGGAGCCAGCCATGAGTGACGCGGCAAATGTACTTTTGAAAGTCAGCGGCCTGCAGGGCTGGTATGGCGAAAGCCATGTTTTGCACGGTATCGACTTTGAGGTGCGGCGCGGCGAAGTTGTCACCCTGCTGGGCCGTAACGGCGCGGGCAAGACCACAACGCTGTTGGCGATCATGGGAATTTTGAGCAAGCGCTCCGGGTCGGTGACCTTTGAAGGGACTGAACTGATCGGGATGCAACCGCGCCAGATCGCCCGGCTTGGCATCGCGCTTTGCCCTGAGGAACGCGGCATCTTTTCGTCGCTCAGTGTGGAGGAAAACCTGATGCTGCCGCCGCGCATCGCGGATGGCGGCCTTACCGTGGAACGGATCTATGATCTCTTTCCCAATTTGAGCGAACGGCGCACCAGCAGCCAAGGCACCAAATTGTCGGGGGGCGAACAGCAGATGCTGGCAATCGCACGCATTTTGCGCACCGGAGCCAAATTTTTGCTGCTGGACGAGCCTACCGAAGGTCTGGCCCCGGTCATTGTCCAACAGATCGGGCATACTATCGCAGCTCTCAAGGAAGAGGGATTCACCATCGTCCTCGTGGAGCAGAATTTCCGTTTTGCCGCGTCGGTCGCTGACCGGCATTACGTTGTGGATCAAGGCAAGGTCGTGGACATGATCCCGAACGACCAGTCGGATGAGAACACCCAGAAACTTCACGATTATCTGGGCGTCTAGAGCTATAAAGGGCGCATCTGCGCTACAACCAAGGAGGAAAGACATGTTCAGGAAACTTGCTATCAGTTCAGCGGCGCTTGCCGCGATGACGGGCGCACCCGCGCTTGCCCAGGATATCGCAGTGAAGCTTGGCGTGCTCAACGACCGCTCGGGCGTCTATGCAGACCTGTCGGGCGAAGGCTCGGTAGTGGCTGCGCGCATGGCAGTTGAGGATTTCAAAGCCGCGGACAAGGGCATGAGCGTCGAAATTATCTCTGCCGACCACCAGAACAAGCCTGACATCGGCTCGAACATCGCGCGCCAGTGGTATGATGTGGATGGCGTGAACGCCATTCTCGACGTGCCAACCTCGTCCGTCGCGCTGGCCGTCAGTGACATCACCACTGAGAAAAACGGTGTGCTGATCGACTCAGGCGCCGGCTCCACTTCGTTGACCCGCGAGCAGTGCCGCCCGACGACAGTTCACTGGACCTATGACACGGCCGCTCTGGCCACCGGTACCGGCGCCGCGATGACAAATGCAGGCGGCAAAAAGTGGTTCTTCCTGACAGCGGACTATGCGTTTGGTCATTCGCTGGAGGAAAACACGGCACGTGTGGTCGAGGAAAATGGCGGCGAAGTGGTCGGCCAAGTCAATGTGCCCTTCCCGGCGACCGATTTCTCGTCCTTTTTGCTACAGGCACAAGGCAGCGGCGCTGATGTAATCGGTCTGGCGAATGCCGGCGGCGACACCGTCAACGCGATCAAGCAAGCGTCGGAATTTGGCATCACGCAGGCGGGTCAGAAGCTGGCTGCGCTGCTGTTCTTTGTCACCGACGTGCATGCCTTGGGCGCGCAGACCGCACAGGGCCTGTCGCTGACCGAAGCGTTCTATTGGGACCAAAACGACGATACGCGCGCATGGTCCAAGCGTTTTATGGATGCGCACGGCTCGCAGCCGACCATGGTGCAGGCGGGCGTCTATTCCGGCACTATGGCCTATCTGGCCGCAGTCGAAGCCGTCGGCAGTGCCGATGATGGCAAGGCCGTGGTGGCGAAGATGAAAGAGATGGAATTCCAAGATCCGCTCTTTGGTACGGTCACAGTGCGCGGCGATGGCCGTGCGATCCACGACATGTACCTCTTTGAAGTCAAATCGCCCGACGAGTCGACTGGCGAATGGGACCTCTACAACCAGATCTCCTCGATCAGCGGCGAAGACGCGTTCTTGCCGATGCTGGAAGAGTGTGACTTTACCAAGCAGTAATCACTGCTAACGCCCGCCCGGCCGTTCTGGCCGGGCGGATCTACCTTGACCCCACCGACGAACGAGACCGCATCATGTTTGAACTTCTGGGAATACCGCCGCAGGTTCTGCTAGGCCAGCTATTGCTGGGCCTGATCAACGGGTCGTTCTATGCGGTGCTGTCGCTTGGGCTGGCGGTAATCTTTGGCCTGCTCAACATCATCAATTTCGCCCACGGCGCGCTTTACATGGCTGGTGCCTTTGTCGCGTGGATGCTGCTGGCATACCTCGGCATCGGCTACTGGCCGGCGCTTATTCTGGCGCCTTTGATCGTGGGGGTTTTTGGCATCGTGCTTGAGCGGACAATGCTGTCGCGGCTCTACCATCTCGATCATCTGTACGGGCTATTGCTGACCTTTGGGCTCGCGTTGATCATTCAGGGCCTGTTTCGCAACTATTACGGGATTTCGGGGCTGCCGTATCAGATCCCTGACTTGCTTTCTGGTGGACACAATCTTGGCTTCATGTTCCTTCCGAACTACCGCGCGTGGGTCGTTGCCGCCTCAGTTGTTGTGTGCTTCGGCACGTGGTTCATGATCGAAAAGACCCGCTTGGGCGCCTATCTGCGTGCTGCCACGGAAAATCCCGTGCTGGTCGGCGCCTTTGGGGTGAACGTGCCGCTGATGATCATGCTGACCTACGGGTTCGGCGTCGCGCTGGCCGGATTTGCCGGCGTACTGGCCGCACCGATCTATTCAGTAAACCCCACCATGGGCGAGCAATTGATCATCGTCGTCTTTGCCGTGGTTGTGATCGGCGGGATGGGATCAATCATGGGGGCGATCCTGACGGGTTATATGCTGGGTATCGTCGAGGGACTGACCCGCGTGTTTTATCCAGAAGGATCGGCCGTTGTTATCTTTGTGATCATGGCAATCGTCCTGATGATCAAACCTGAGGGACTATTCGGGAGGCCCGTATAATGGCTATGGCTGACAAAAAAACTGATACTGACCCGATGGCGCAGACCGAGAGCATGCCGATGCTCCACAGGGTCATCTTTGCCGTTCTGCTGATCGCGCTGATCATTCTGCCATTCTACGTCTACCCGATCTTTGCGATGAAGGTGATGTGTTTTGCCCTCTTCGCGGCCGCCTTTAACCTGCTCTTGGGCTTTGGCGGGCTGCTATCGTTCGGACATGCCGCCTACTTTGGCGGGGCAAGTTACATCGCCGCACATGCCGCCAAGGTCTGGGGCCTTACGCCCGAGTTGTCGGTGCTCTGCGGCGCCGCGGCTGCCGGGGTGCTGGGCTTTGTGATCGGATCGCTGGCCATCCGTAGACAGGGGATCTATTTTGCCATGGTCACGCTGGCCTTTGCGCAAATGGTTTATTTCGTGGCCCTGCAGGCGGACTTTACCGGCGGCGAGGACGGCATTCAGAGCGTTCCGCGCGGTGATCTGTTTGGATTGATCCCGCTTGCGGACAATATCGCACTCTATTTCTTTGTTCTCGCCGTCACGTTCTGTGGCATCTTGCTGCTATACCGGATTGTGCATTCACCCTTTGGTCAGGTTCTCAAAGCGATCCGCGAGAATGAGCCGCGCGCCATTTCATTGGGATACGACGTTAATCGGTACAAGTTGATCGTGTTCACCCTGTCGGCCACCATGGCAGGTGTCGCCGGGGCTACCAAAGCGCAGGTGTTTCAACTCGCATCGCTTACGGATGTTCATTGGTCGATGTCGGGCGAGGTCGTGTTGATGACACTGCTGGGCGGCATGGGGACGATATTCGGGCCGCTCGTCGGCGCGGGCATCATCGTCACAATGCAGAACTATCTGGCAACCTTTGGGGCTTGGGTCACGGTCATTCAGGGCGTCATCTTTGTTCTCGGGGTTCTGATGTTTCGCGAGGGGATTGTGGGCGTTCTGGCGCGTTGGCTGAAAAGACCGCTCTGACCTGTCGCATGACGCCCCCGGATCAGCCAGCTTGCCTGAGCTACGCGCTTGGCGTTCCACCTGCACCGACATCCCAGAACAGCCCCGCCATCACCCGCAGCGCGTCACGGCTGAGGGATTTCAGAACATGCTCGTTCGGCGCATGCTGCGAGCATCCGCGATAGGAATGTGGCACCCACACGGTTGGCATGCCTAGAATGTCAGCAAAGCAGTCATTCGGCAGCGATCCAGCCAAATTGGGCAAAACATGCGGTGCCCTACCCGCACTTTTCTCAATCGATTTCGTGACGAAGAGAACCCAAGGATGCTTTGGGTCAAGCCGCGTCGCGGCAAAGAAGCCACGATCATGCGCAACGATCTTGACCGCGTCGAACCCGTGTGCGTCCAGATGCCGGCGCAGCGCAGGGATGATATCCTCAGGGTCGGTGCCCACAACATAGCGAAGCTGGCAGGTGGCGCGCGCCGAGGCGGAAATGGCATTGACCGGCGCGTCGGGGACACCGCTGGTCATCGCGAGGACGGCAAAACTGTTCCAGCCATAAACACGCTCGGCCGGGGTCTGGCTTTCCTCGCCCCAATCCAGGTCGACCTCTGGGCCGTCGCCACCAGTAACAGGCAAACCATCGAGCGCTGCGCGCACATCGTCCGTCAGGCTATCGGGGCGCCATTCGGCAATCTGGATCTGCCCGCGCCGGTCGGTGATCGTCGCGAGTGCATGGGCCAGAATGATCGCAGGATCGGCCAGAAGGCCGCCCCAATTGCCGGAATGATGCGCACCCTCGCGCAGGTTCAATTCCAGATCAAAGGTCACGCCGCCGCGCGATCCCATGAATATCGTCGGCACTTCGGGCTGCAGGCGGGGGCCGTCCGAGGCGATCAGCACGTCGGCCGTCAGCCGGTCTTTGTGGCTGCGGAATACATCGGCCAGACCGCCCGATCCGACCTCTTCGCTCATCTCCAGCACGATGCGGGTGTTAAATCCAAGGTTGCCACGCACTGCCAGCACCGCCTCAAGCGCGGCGATATTGATCAGATGCTGGCCCTTGTTGTCGGCCGTGCCGCGCCCATAAAGGCGGTCGCCCTCTTCAATCAGTTCAAACGGCGCCAGCCCTTCGCGCCACATACCCTCTTGCGCGCGGATCACGTCGCCATGGCCGTATGTCAGGATCGTGGGCAGGCCATCGCCCTCGCGCCGCTCACCGATCAGAAGCGGGCCGCCGCTGGGATCGGGGTTTGTGATAATCTCGGTCTCGAACCCCATCTTTTTCAGACGAGGCTGCATCGCTTCGACCAGATAGCGCATCAGTTCGGGTGCGGCATCGGGGTTCTGGCTCTCGCTAGGGTATGAGACAAGCGTGGCCAGTTCGCTCTGAAATGTGCCGTTGTCAAAATAGGCGGCGACGGTGTCGATTGCGGTCTCGCGGCTCATAGCTCAGTCCTTTGTCTCTAGCGCGGCGTCGCCCCAGGGCGACATGATCTCGGTGCAGCCGGTGTTGGCGTCGCCGTCGCGCATCACCCCCGCGGGGCAAGCGAAGGCGTAGGGAAACACCGTGCGCGGGGCAGTGACCACATCGCGGCCTTTGCGCAATCGGTCCAGTACCTCTTTGCTGTGCGCCTCGTCGGCGACCACCTTTGGGCCGCCGGAAACGTCGATGCGCGGGTGATGAAACGCGGCCTCGATGTCCATCCCAAAATCGGCGACAAAGGACGCCATCTGCGTCATGGCCGACACGATTTTGCGCCCCCCCGACGCGCCGAAGGCAAAGCGGCGGCTGCCAACCTCGCCGATGATCGGGCAGACATTCATCAGGCACCGCTTGCCGGGCGCCAGCGAGTTGGGACGCCCCTGCACCGGGTCGAACCACATGATGCCGTTGTTCATCAGAAATCCTGTCGAGGGCGACACGACCCGGCTGCCAAAGATCGACAGCAGCGTCTGCGTTTGGCTGACCATGTTGCCATCGCGGTCCACGACCGAGAAATGCGTGGTGCATCCGGGCGCGTGCGGGCTTTCGCCTGTGTCGCCCATTTTGCCCAGCCGCGCGGCGTAGGCCGTGTCGAGCGCGTCGGCGTATGCGGCGAATGCCTCAGGCTTGGCGCTGAGGTCGCGCGCCTCCAGCTCGCTCATTGCGTGGGCGAGTGTTGGCCCCGCGGTCAGCCCATCCATCACATGGAAAAGCGCGTCGCGGTAGGACACGCTTAGTGGCGCCTGCATTTCGGCGCGGTATGCGCGCAAGTCATCATGGGCCAGATAGCCGCCCTTGTCCTGCACGTCGCGGGCCATCGCGGCGCCCAGATCCCCGTCATACAGCGCACGCGCCCCGCCCCGCGCTATGATGTCGAGGCTATCGGCCATGCGGCTTTGATCCAGCCGTTTTTCGGCCAGCGCGGTCCAGCCTGAGATAGTCGGCCACTGGCCGTCCTCCAGAAACAGCGCGGCGGCGTCGGCATCCTCGGCCAGTGCGCGCGTGGTCGAGGCGATGACAAGTGCGGCATACCAATCGACCAACATTCCTTCGCGCGCGTGGGCAATCGCCGGGGCCAGCAAATCGGCCCATGGCATGCGTCCGAACTGCGCGTGGACCTGCCCCAGACCGTCGACGACGCCCGGCACGGCGATCGCCTTGGCCCCCTGCACGTTGACATCGCCGGTGACCTGCTCCCACGGGAAAAGGTCACTGGCTATCCCTGCCCCCGACAGAGGAAAGTCCTCGACCCGCAGAGAGGCCGGCGAACGCATTCCGTGGTTTACAGCAATCGCCTTTTCCTCGCCCGCGCGCCACAGCATCATTGCACCGCCGCCTGCTGGGCCGCTCATCCACGGCTCCAGCACGCCGACGACGAAGGATGTAGCGACCGCAGCGTCCACCGCATCGCCCCCGGCGCGTAGCACCTCCGCGCCCGCCTCAGCGGCAAGGCGGTGCTGGGATGCGACGACGCCCCCTTTCGTCTCGATAACGGTCTTGCGGGTTTGCATTGTGCGCGACAGGGACGAGGTCATGGGCGGCTTCCTTAGGGCTTAAACGGTGAAATCCGGGCGATACATCGCACTTTTGGGATCGTGCAAATGGCACTCTACCATCCCGGCGTCGCGTGGCACTGGGCGCGGTGCCTTACTCTTGCATTCCGCCTGAGCAAACGGGCAGCGAGGGTGGAAATGGCAACCAGAAGGCGGCGCGATGGGGTTAGGATAAGCCGCACCCAGCTGCGTGTCGGGCACGCCAAGCGACGGGTCGGGCGTCAGCACTGAATTCAAAAGCGCGCGCGCGTAGGGGTGACGCGGCGCGTCAAACAGCGCGCCTACCTCCGCCTCTTCCACGATGCGGCCCAGATACATGACCGCAACGCGCGTCGCCAGATGCTCAACCACCGCCAAATCGTGGCTGATGAAGAGATAGGTCAGCCCGAATTCATCGCGCAGTTCGTTGAGCAGGTTCAGGATCTGACTTTGAACCGATACGTCTAGCGCCGAGGTAGGTTCGTCGCAGATAACAATTTCGGGGTGCATGATGAGGGCGCGCGCGATGGCGACACGCTGGCGTTGGCCGCCCGACATCTGGCTGGGATAGGTGTTCAGCACGCGCGCAGGCAACCCGACCAATTCCAACATCTCGCGCACAGATTTGGCGCGGCTTTTCGCATCGCCTACGCCATGAACAAGCAGCGGCAACGACACGATGTCGGCAATAGTCTTGCGCGGGTTCAGCGACGAATAGGGGTCCTGAAAGATCGGCTGAATGCGCCGCGCCAGTGCCAGACGATCCTGACCGCCGATTTGCTCGCCATCGACCAGTACCTGCCCCGATGTCGGCTCTTCTAGCCCCAGCAGGATCTTGGCCAGTGTCGACTTGCCACAACCACTCTCGCCCACAAGGCCCAGCACTTCGCCGCGGTTCAGCGTCAGGGAGACGTCATTGACGGCCTTCAGAGGCTTTGGCTTGCCGAAGATGCCCTGTTTGACGCTGTAGGTCTTGGCGACATTGCGCAGCTCCAGAACGGGGGCGTTCATGCGGGTTCTCCTTCGGCGGCGCGGGCGCCATCGGGGTGGACGCAAAGAAATTCATGCGGCGGCTCGCCGCGCTCAGGGATGCTGTCGCGGCAGGCGTCCACGGCGTGCGGACACCGGGTACGGAATGCGCAGCCCTGCACGTCGCCCACCAGCGAAGGCACGATGCCGGGTATGGTACCCAGATCGGCCCCGCGCGCAGTCTTGCCCGGTTGCGGGATGCAGCGCAGCAGGCCGCGCGTGTAGGGATGTAGCGGTTTGCCAAAGACGCTGGCTGCGGGACCGCTTTCCACCAGTTCGCCCGCATACATGACACCAACATTGTCGGCCACGCGCGCGACGACGCCAAGGTCGTGTGTGATAAGGATCATGGCAACGTCCATCTCTTTGGTCAGGTCGACCAGTAATCGCAGGATTTGGGCCTGAATTGTCACGTCCAGCGCTGTTGTCGGCTCGTCCGCGATGATCAGCTCGGGCTCGCACATCAGGGCCATGGCGATCACGACACGCTGGCGCAGACCGCCCGACAGCTGGTGGGGGTACTGGCCAAGGCGGCTGGCAGCGGCGGTGATACCAACCTTCTCCAGCAGCTCGACGGCGCGCATACGGGCTTTGTCGCGGCTGACGCGGCGATGCAGCCGCAGCGCCTCGACCAGTTGATCGCCGATGGTATAGGCGGGGTTCAGCGACGTCATCGGCTCTTGAAAAATCATCGCAATCCGGTCGCCGCGCAAGCCGCGCATCTGGCGTTTGGACGCGCGGGTCAACTCGATGCCGTCGAAATCCATCCGCTCAGCGGTGCGTTTGATGTTCTTCTCCAGCAGCCCCATGATGGCCAGCGAGGTCAGTGATTTGCCAGACCCCGACTCGCCCACAATGCACAGCGTCTCGCCCCGGTGCAGGTCGAAATCTATGCCGCGCACAGCGTGCAAGGTTCCGCTGGCTAGGGGTATGTCCAGCGTGAGGCCGCGCACGGAAAGCAGCGGCTTGGCGGATACGTCGCTCATTCAGTCAGCTCCGGTTTTCGGGGGCGGTCACGTCGCGCAGGCCGTCACCCATCAGATTGATCGCCAGCACGAGGATGAAGAGAACAACGCCAGGGATCAGCACCAGCCATGGCTCAAACAGCATCATGTTTTTGCCCTCGCTGACCATCAGGCCCCAACTGGGCGTCGGCGGTTGCACCCCGAGGCCGAGGAAGGACAGCGCCGCCTCCAGCAGGATGGCATGCGCCATTTCCAGCGTCACGATCACGATCAGGTTGTTGACAATGTTCGGCATGATTTCGGACAGGATCACGCGGGTAGTAGACGCGCCGATGGCCTGCGCCGCTGCCACATATTCGCGTCTGCGCACTTGGAGGGTCGAGGCGCGCATCACAACGGCGAACCGATCCCACAGCAAGAGGCCCAAGACGCCGATTACCACCTCAAGGGATCCGCCAAGGATAGCGACGACTGCCAGGGCGACCAGCACGACGGGCATGGCAAGGCGCACGTTGATAAGGAAGGTGACGACTGCATCTACCTTGCCGCCGAAATACCCGGCGGCGACGCCCATCGCGGTGCCGATGATGCCCGAGATGACAGCCGCGACGGTACCGATCAGCAGCGACACCCGGGCGCCGTAGATCAGGCGCGACAGGTAATCGCGGCCCAGATGGTCGGTGCCCAGCGGATGATCCCACGTGCCGCCCATAAAGACGGGCTTGACCATCCGGCTGCTAAGGCTTTGCGAATAGGGATCATGCGGCGCCAGCACCGGGGCGAGGATCGCAATGATGACTAGCACCAACACCACGCCGACGCCAAAGAGCAGTCCGGTATGGCCCCGCACGCGCTTGCGCAGGATCTGGCGCGGCGTCGGGCCGCTGATTTCCTCTAGCAAAGGGTCGGAGGCCCGGCTGAGCTCGGATTTATGCACGGCCATTCTACGAACTCCTCATGCGGGGATCGAGCCACGCGTTCAGCACGTCCGCGAGAAAAGTGAAGATGATGTAGAACATCGAAAAGATCAGGATCAGCGCTTGGACGGTGGGCAGATCGTTGCGCGCGATACTCTCCCACGCCAGATAGCCCGCGCCGTGCAGGGCAAAGACCGATTCGACCACGATCGAGCCGCCCAGCATGAAGCCCATCTGGACGGCAGCAAGGCTGACCACCGGGATGATCGCATTGCGTAGCGCGTGCTTGAACATGACGCGGCCCTCGCCGGCACCCTTGGCACGCGCAGTGCGGATATAATCTGAGTTCAGGACTTCCAGCATCCCGGCGCGCGTCAGACGCATAATCGCGGGCATGGCGTAATAGCCCAAGACAACGGTCGGCATAATAAAATGGCGCCAAGTGGATGCACCCGACGGCGGCAACCATCCCAGTTGGATTCCGAAAAGGACGATCAGGATCAGGCCAAACCAGAAGCTGGGCATCGCCTGCCCCGCCACCGATACGAACAACGCGATGCGGTCGATGATCGAATTTGGCCGGATCGCTGCAACGACGCCCAACGGCACAGCCGTCAAGAGCGCGAACGTGATCCCGCAAACGCCCAGCGTCATCGTGACTGACAGGCGGTCCGCGATCAGGCTGGCGACCGGTAGTTTGAAATAGTAGCTCTCGCCGAAATTGCCCTGTAGCGCCTGCCACAGCCAATCGCCGTATTGCACCAGCATAGGCCGGTCAAAGCCATAGAGACGCCGCAGCGATTCGATATCCTCGCCGCTGGCTGTCTCGCCCGCGAGAGCCGCGGCAGGGTCGCCTGACAGGAACAACAGGGAAAAGCTGATAAAACTGACCGTAATGGCCACCAAAAGCGCGAGGCCGAGCCTTTTGAGAATGAATGGCAGCATGTGCCGTTGTCTCCTTGCCGGATTGGCGAGTTTCTACAATGCGCAAAGCGAAAGGCCCGGAGGATCGCGTGGATCCACCGGGCCAATCATCGGCTTTAGTTCCAGGTCATATCCGTAAAGCGCAGCACCTCGTCTGCCGTCGGGGTGTATTGCACCTCTTTGGTCATGACGTAGTTGGTGTTGTAGCTGAACAGCGGCGCCCAATACGCCTCATCCGCGATACGCTGAAGCGCCTTGGTGTAGAACTCCAGCCGCTTGTCCGGATCGGTCGAGCTGTCGGCAACGTCTAGCCATTCCTTCGTCTGATCGTCCTGCGCGTCGTCAAGGCTGCCTTTCTTGAAGAACTGGCTGACCATTGCCGAGGCATCATTGATCGAGTAGCTGCCCCAGGTCGAAAACTGGATCGGCACTTCGCCTTTCATGTTCAACTCGCGCAGTGCGGAATACTGCAGCAATTTGAAATCGGTCTGAATGCCGACAGCGTTCAGGTAGCTCGAAATTGCCTCGGCGTATTCGCGGTCGCGGTAGGCGTAGAATTCGGTGCTGAAGCCGTCCTCATAGCCCGCCTCGGCCAGCAACGCCTTGGCCTTTTCGGGGTCGTAATCATAGTTGGTGACATCCTGCGAACAGCCGAACTGGCTGGGATAGCAGGCGGTCGACACGACCTTGGATTTACCTTTGAGCAGGTTATCAACCAGCGCCTGACGGTCGATGGCGTGGTTCACGGCTTGGCGCACCCTAACGTCGGTAAACGGGTTCGGGTCCATCGACGAGCGGCCCGCCGCATCCATCGACAGGTATCCGACGCGCATCGTGGATTCGTTCAACACGGTAAAGCGGTCGCCCATCTCGGCCATTTTTTCGGCCTGATCCGCCGGAACCTGCCAAATCAGGTCTAGCGAGCCTGAGAACAGCTCAGCCAGCTGGGTGTTAACGTCCGGAATCGTACGGATGTCGATGTTGGGGACAGTCGGCTGGCCCTTGGGGCTATCATGGTAGTTTTCGTTCTTCTCCAGAACGAAATGCTGGCCGGGAATGACCTCGGTCACTTTGTAGGGGCCGGTACCGACGGGCTTCAAGCCCATGCCTGAGGGGCCAACTTCGGCGTAATAGTCCGCCGGATACATCGAAACCGGGCCAGACAGGAATTCGATCGCAGCAGGAAAAACGTCTTTGGTGGTGATGCGGACGGTATAATCGTCGATCTTCTCGGCCGCTTCCATCCAGTTCACGTTGCGCTGTGTCTTGACGCCGTTCTCTTCCTTGGCGACGAAATTGACCGTGGCGACAACGTCATCAGCGTTGAAGTCTGACCCGTCGTGAAATTTCACGCCTTCGCGCAGCTTGAACTCCAGCGTCTTGTCGTCAATCCATTCCCAGCTTGTCGCCAGATTGCCTTTGTATTCATTGGTCTCGGGATCGCGGTAGATCAGCCCGTCCCAGACGGCGCGTTGCATCACCACGCCCTCGCGTGAGGAGTTAAAGAAACTGTCGACGTTCTCTAGCTCCTTGGTAAATGCGATGCTCAGCGTATCGTTCGCCTTATCTGCCAGCGCGGCGCCAGCGGCGCCTACCGACATGGCCATTGCCAGCGCTGTTGTTTTCAAAAATGCAGCTTTCATCTTTCGTCCTCCCTTCCGCAGTCATGCTGCGGTTCTTCGCCAAATTCTGTTTACATGTGCAGCGCATCATATAATGATACGCTGCATTACCATTTAATTATTTGAACCCTGCGGACCGGCATAAATCAAGAGCAAACTTGGGCGGCCTCGCCCGCTCCACTTTTGAAAAGCGACATTTGGTGACCAAGCCTAAACAGAATACCCTCTTTGTAGCCTCACTGGCAAAGGGTCTGCGCATATTACGCGCCTTTGATCACACCAATACGGAATTATCGCTGGCGGCGATGGCCAAGATTACCGGCCTCGACAAAAGCGCGGTTCAGCGCCTTGCCAATACGCTGCACGTCGAGGGGATGCTGGACAAGGACCCGGTGACGCGGCTCTACCGGCCGTCGCATGCGTGGCTGCGGATGGCCTATGCCTATTACTGGTCTGATCCGCTGATCGCGCGCGCCATGCCCAAATTGATTGACCTGTCTCAGCGCCTTGGCGAGACGGTAAATCTGGCGCAATTATCCGGGCAGGACATTATCTATGCGGCCCGCCTGCCCTGCACGCGCACAATATTTGCCGCATCGGTGCCGGGCCGGTCGGTGCCCGCCCTCAGCATTTCAGCCGGGCAGGTCATCGTGGCGACATTCCCGCCTGAGGAACGCGCGGCTGCAATCCGCGATTGGCATCTGTATCCCCAGACACACCGCACCACGATGGATCGCGCCGAGATTTCCAGCCAAATCGAGTCTGCGGCGCAAAACGGCTACGCCATCACCTACGATCAGATGATCCTGAATGAGGTGGGCGTCGCATGCGTGATTCGCAGCCCCGATGGCAGGGGGCGAGCGGCTGTTCATTGCTCGGTTTCAGCCCACCACTGGGACGATGCCCGTATCAAAGCAGAAATCCTACCGTGGCTACAGGATACTGCAAACACGATCTGACCGCCGCCTCTCTCCATGATCCGGCGCGGGACGGCTATGCCGTGGACGAGGTTTTCAAAGCGCTTTGCGTTAAGGCACGCGAGGAAATGGTCATAGACTTATTGCAGCGGGCGCAAGAACGCGGTGAAATCACAAATAGCTGAGAGGCAAATGCTATGCCTCTGCTGATAAGCTGCCATTCGTATCGCCCCGCTAGTCAGCATTGACAGCCTCTAGCCGCCCAACTGGGTCCGCATGGCTTGATAAACCACCGCTGTGGCGACATTCGCCAAGTTCAGCGACCGGACAATTGGATTGCGCATTGGCAAGCTGAATGTCCGATCCTCCATGCCATCCAAGACCGCAATTGGCAGACCCTTGGATTCGCACCCGAAAACCAAATAGGCATCGCGTTGATAGTCTGGCGTGTAAAAACTCTGCGCGCCGCTCTCTTCAAAGAAGTGCAGGCTTGCCCGTGGTGGCTTTCTGTCGTCCAAAAAGCTGTGCCAGTCGTCATATTCAGTCAGATGAACATGCTGCCAGTAATCCAGTCCGGCCCGCCGCACTGCCTTTTCGTCGAGCGAAAACCCGTAGGGTTTGATCAGGATCAGCTCCAGATCTAACGCTAAACAGGTCCGCCCGATAGCACCGGTGTTGTACGGAATTTCAGGTGTCACCAATACCATCTTCAGACACGGATCAGACATAGGATGAATAGGCTTTCTAGGTCACCGGCGCAGGATTGAACCGTCGTTGGCATCCCGTTAACCCACTTGAGGGGTCCGTCACAACGTCAACCTTGCCGCCAAAGTGGCCGCAATACGCGCCACCGCTACCAGTCACGGTGCCAAGCGCACAATTTCCGGAACTATCGGAAGCGCGCTGGCAGTTTCCACAAGTTCGGCCAGTGTGACCTTGCGGCCAGCAGTAAGCGCCGCGCGGCCCAGCAGCATCCCCAAGGCAAACCCCCGCATGGCGTCTGCCGATCGGTGCGATGCCGCCGCCCAGCCAAGCGCTGCCCGATCAGGAACAGCCAATGCCACGTGATTACCCCCGCGCACCAGCTCAGCTACAAAAGGGCCAAGTTGATCAATGCAGCCATAGTGGGTCAATCCCGGCGCCGCCGGTGTGACATCCGGTTCACCTGCATGAAGGACGGCCTCGGAATCAGGATCAACCAACAGACCAGCAGCGCGCAATCGGTAAGCAATATCATCGCCGGACGGGCCGGCCAGGCGCACTGCCTCGTACCCATCTTGGCGGATAGCGGCAATTGCGGCTGCGAGGCAGGCGGCTTTGACGCGCGGCGCCTGACCCTGATCAAAGGAGACAAGATCGAGCGCCGCGCTGTCTAGGGTCGCGACAATCTGGCGCCCGAACGCGCCGCCGCCCGCATTGAATATCTCGATCGCCGCAGCAAATCCGCGGTCGAGGTCGGCGTTTCCCGATGCGGCCACACGTATCTGCGTGGCTGTCACCCCTGCCCTGTCACTGGCATCCAGCGCAGTCAGGTGATCGACAAGCGAGGCGAGCACATCCGGCTCAAGGCGAAAACGCGGCATGGATTGCGCCAGCACGCGGCCATGGGGCGCGACACCTTCTGTCAACGCGCGGGCAAAGCTCATCCGGTCGTAGGGTCCAGACGCCGACAGATCGGACCAGCGAACAGGTGGAAAAACCGTCACCCCTTCGGCGCGGCCTCTGCCATCTGCTCCATGACATCCCGCGCACGCAAACCGCGTGGCAGGCAAACTGACGCTGCCGCCCCCAATTGCGATCTCGGCTCCCTCGCCGTGCAGGTAAAGCGCGGCGCCCGGCGTTTCAGCAAAGGCGGGCGCCCCGACCAAAAACGCTAGGATCAGCCCGCAACGCATTCAGGTATCTTTCGCGCCATCTCTATCAACAGGGCCGGCTCGGGCAGGCCGATAACCCGGACAAATCGAGAGGAACAAAAATCACCGACAAGGAACATTGGGTCATGGGCAAAGATGCTGTCGAATGAGACGCCAAGACCATCCAGTAGCGGATCGGTCCCCCGCATGCCGGCGGTCAACCACAGCCATTCTTTGCTGGGCGAAAAATTCGCCGCATTCGCATGCAGCGCGTCCGGAGTGTCTGACATGGGGTCTATGCTGAGACTGACGAGGGTAATCGGCTCTGAGCGTTCTTCCCTAATGATCTGATCCACACCGTAGAGGATGCCATTTGTCACATCGCAGAGCGACTCGCAGCTTGTGTAGAAAAAGCTGATGATGACCGGCCCGCGCGGTCGCAGCCGTGTAACAAACCCTTCGGTATGGCCATCCTTGTCGGTGACCGGAATGTTGGGGGGCATCAGTAGCTCCGCTGGTGCATCTGCCGCCGATGCGGGGCCAAAGGGCAGCGCGCAGAAGATTGCGAGAACCTGAAATATGCGCATTACGGTGTCTCCATTACCAAAGGGTGAAAGGAATGGCCGTCGCGCCCTTGGGCGGCGATCACCACCGGCCCGCCCTGCGGCACTGCCAGAGCGTCTGTAGCCTGACCGGCAGCGTCCGACGTCAATACCACCGTGTTCCTCCAAGGTGTGGCGAGCCCGGTAACAAGGACCCGGAACCGGGCGTCTGTGACAGGCACGCCGTCCTCGCCCCGGAAGCTCAGGCGCACATGGGTGGGATCAATCCGCTCGGCGATCATGTGGCCAGGCGCGGACAGATCACCCGCCCCGGCACCTTCCATCGCGGGCAAGCCTGCACAAAAGGAGAGCGATCCAATGCCGGTCGTCGTCACCAGTTCGTATTCGCCCGCGATTGGCAGCATCGCCGTGGTCTGAAACACACCGGGCAACACTTCGCGAAAGCTGCGGTCGAACCCCGTGACAAGGCGCGGAACGCCGCCCCTCAGGCGGATCGCACTCATCGGCGGGGCGTCGCCCATCATGCTGTAATCATGGACGATAAAGCCAGTATAGCTTTCGGCGTGAACGGCGATCATCCCCGGTTGCGGCCAAAGCGGCGCAAGATAACCACCATGCTCAAGGGGCTTCTTTCGCGCCTGCCCCAGCATCACCTCGCGCAGTTGCGTCGGCCGATCAGACCGGATCGCGGCTAGATCCAACACGCCAATCCGCGACTGGTCTGACGTCATCAGATAGGCCGCGCGGTCAGTAAAGGCGATTTCCGATATCGGCCCCGGTGTCGCAATCGACTGTATTACCGCGCCGCGCCCCACATCAATCAGCATCATGTCGCCTGCCTTGCGGGGATCGTAGACCAGTATCCAGCGCCCTTCGGGTCCAGCGGCAAGCCTGGTCGCAGGCGCGGGCAACTCAATCATCACAGGCGTGTCTGGCGCATCGGTATAGCGAATAGCCACAGTGCCCGCGGCAAGCGAAGCCAGCGCGAACGTCTCATCAAAATCTGCTAGTGCGACGGCGTGATCCGCAGGTCCGCTGACCTCAATCAGCATACGGCCCGTTGCGGCATCGCGGAGCGCGGCCCCTCCCGGCCCCGACACAGCCAACGTATCGCCCGGCGGCGAGGGCAGCATGTGGCGGACGTCTGTGGCCACGACCGTCAAACTACCGTCCGCACCAATCCGGCTGAGGCTACCGCGCCCCGACTCGACGACCCAGACGTCGCCGCCACGCACTGGATGGATCGCGACGGGACGCGCAAGACCTTCGGCCAGTACCCTTAGAGCGGCGCTGGGAACTGCAATCTCCAAGACCTCGCCCCGCTCCGTCAATGCGGCAATGAAACGGCGTCCGGCAATATCGGCCACAAGGGTGGCCGGCGCCTCGTCAAAGCGCGCGGCACCGACGAGGTTGGCGCTGGCCAGATCGATCTCAGGGTCAACAATCGTGAACGATCCGTCCTCTGAGGCGACACCGATCAGCGCCCCGTTCAGCTTGATCGCGCCTCGCGGCAGACGGCCCGTGGCGAAAAAGCTGCGGGCCGCCTCAACGCAGCCAAGATTGTTGTCCTCGACAGGGCGGAACCACCCGGCCAGTTGCAGGCCAGCAGGCGGATCAGTGCCCAGCCGGTTATCGATCCGTACCGTGACCTCGAACGGCTTGCCCGGTTCGGGTCGAACCAGCGCCGCGCCTGTCAGTTCGGTGAATACCACGTCGGCCGACAGCGCGGGGCGCAGTTCGTCTTGCGCCGCTAGCGGCGCGGCAAACATGAGCAAGAATGCACCTATCAGCCACCGCATTGCGCGGCCTCCGCCACGTCCAGCAGGCCCCAGACGCCGCCGGTGCGAATATGCGCCGGTCCATCATGCCAGACCGCAACGCCCGGAACTGCCTTTGGGGTTAGCCATGCTGTCATGCTCTTGCCCGGTGCCAGCAGCACAGAGCGTGGAAAGCCAAAACCGGGGAACAGATCATCGTAGTTGTAGCCGTTCATCACAAACGCTCGCTGTCGCGCACGGCCGCCCGGATGGATCACGCGGATCACGACCTGCTCGCCTTCGCATGCCTTTAGCCGCAGAGCGCCGGGATGCGCAGTCAGGTAGTCAGGCGCAAAGACAAAGGCATTCAGGTCATCACTCTCTTCCACCCTTAGCGCGGCTGTCGTTAGCGCCTGTGTGAACGAGGGCGAGCGATAGTTCACGCCCTTCTCACCGCGATCATAGCTGTCATCGCAAACGATGCAGTCCGGTACCATCTTGACAGGTGTTCCATCCTGCTCAACAGCGGGCGTCGCACTCTCGTCCTGCCATGACCAGTCGATGCGCGATGCGTCGTCCCAAAGGTTCAGACCGTCCTGATAATAGAGCACAAATTCGCGCGTGCGTTCGACTGTACCCTCCGGCCCTTCGGCCTCGAACAGCATCGTGCCGCCATCGCCCGGCACCGGATCGGCGCCCTCGGAATGACGCGCGCCGCAGACCTCGTATCGGTCGATCACCTCGCAATCCAGCTGTTGTCCCATTGACCCGACCGGTGTCCAGCCCCGTGGCACCACATCGATTGCGCCGAAAAGACCGTGCTGGACGTGACTGATGACGTCGGATGTGGACCGGATCGGCACCGCCCCAAAGGCGTAGGGCATCCAGTGAACCCGCGCGTCAAGCTCCTCCAGCGCGGCGTTGCGCGCGGCGTCCATAAGCTGTGCGCGCACGGTATCCGTGTCCAGACAATCGCTACCCTCACAAACCGCCGCGACAAGTGTGTCAAACCCGTCCTCCGACGCGTCGATGATGGGTAGTGCTTCATCCAGCCGCTGGGATAGTGGCCCCGACACGATCTGAGGTATCAGCTCCAAAGCATATCCCACCCCAAGGACCGAGAAGATGGCATCTTGGGCAGACTCGGGCGGCAGATCCTTTGGATTAAAGACATCAGTCTCGCCAGCCGCTGGAAATGTGTCTGTCCCGTCCGATATCCAGGCGGGCGACAACGCTGCCAGTTCCTGTGCCGTCCGCGCCGCAATCCGCACGAGCAGATCGTTTAACGCAGCCTCGCCCGGCAGGTCCAGCCGCATGCGCCCGGCATAAAACAGGAATGGCGGGCTGACAGTGACGCCGTCGCCTTCCGCCGCGGGCAGCCCGGCAGTGCCGTACCCATAAGCCAGCGGCAAATCGCGGATCAGGTCCATACCGGGCAGCCCCACGTTCAACGCCAGTTGCGCTGATGGGCGAACCCCGCCTTTTCGCATCCCAGCCTCTACAGGTTGCAGCAGACCATCGCTGCCGCCATGTGCTGGCGCGTGGGGGAATGGATCGGTGTTCAGCGGAACAATTGGCGGCATTGTCGCATCGCCCAGCAGGTCGCTCAGCCCGCCCTCGCTTTGCTCTAGCGCGTTGATGTAACGAAGCCGCACACAATCGCCTGCGCGCACCCGCAACGTCATCGGGCGTGGTCCGTGCCGGTAGTTCAGCGCTACCGCGTCCAGAACGTCCGGCCGTGTCAGCGCGTCCCATCCATCGGTTGCAGCGACGCCGCCTTCAATGCCCAGATCATCCGCCGACAACAGCGCCAGCATCAGCCCATCGGGGTCATAGCGCCCACCCCCATAGTTTGTGCCGCCATCCGAAGGCCAGACTGTGCGGGTCTCAACCGCAGCAAGCACCGCATCAACGATACGCTGCGGCGGCGCGTCCTTGTCCGGATAGGGGCACATCAGCCCGCCGGTGCCAACGGCAGATCCCTCATCGCCCAAACTTTCGTCGCGCACTCCTGTCTCGCCGAGCCGGTCTCTGATTGGAACGTTTGCAGCGGGTGAATCGCCCTCCTCGGCATCAGACCCTGGATTAAACGCGGCAACCGTGGCCGGATCAGGCGCGCTCGGGTCGCTATAGATGCGCACGAGGCCCCATGCACCATTCCACAGCGCATCAACCGAGCCAAAGCTGTAGAGGAAGTCTGACGACTTGTCCGGCACGTCGCCCGATGGCTCCTCAGCGACTGGAAAGGCGGCGGCCTCGACGCTGATCGGCACATCGGCCCGGAGCGATCCGTTCATCTCGAAATGTTCGGAAATCCCTACCTCCTGCGCGAACGTAAACCCCTCCACGTTGTCACATTCGGCGATCAACTTTTCATAGTCGCGCCAATACTCGGAATGGGACGCATGATCCTCAGCCGTATCGCGCCAGGTCCGGTATTCATCCGGCCGCCCATCAAGCGCCGCAGGAACGGGCGATCCAAGCGGCACCCCATTCCCAAGACAGCGGTCGCGCAGCGAAAGCGTGTCTTGGCGCTCCTGTGACAGGCCCAGTGGCTGCTTGCCTGCCGGATACGCCTGATCGATGTTGCGATGAAACGCGAGCCCGGCGACGTTGAACGTATGCTGCACCTCCTGCGCACCTTGGATCAGGCGGATCACCAAACGCTCGTTCTGATAGGCCTCAAGGATCAGAGTTTCCGGATCGCCGTGCACTGCCGAACGCAGTGCCTCGCCCATATCGCCAGCAGATCCCGTCAGCTGCATGTCAACGGAACATTCGCCGAAATCCCCATTCGCCAAGGTCTCTGCGACCTCACTAGGATCGTTCAGCGGGTTGCCGGCATCATCCAGTGCGTGTTCGCCCGGCACCCCCATATCACGGAGGCGGCAGTCATCTGAGGGGGTCGCCAGCGCCTCCTTGTCACCTATCCGCAGAGGGATCGGCGCGCCGCGGTAGTTTACCAGATAAGGATCGTGGTGATCGACCGAGATCGATTCAGGCCGGATCGGCGGCGCGACTGGTTTGGCCAGCGACGCAACCTTATCGTCGTCGGGCGGGCTAAGAAAACCTGCCGCCCTTTGCCGATAAGAGACCATATGATCGAAAAGTTCGCTCACTTCATCGGTGGCCGTGTCATCGAACATATCACCAAACAGGCGCGCGCTATGGGCCTCGTCGCCGGCCGTCCCGCCCGCTATCCATGCGGGGGCCATATCGCCGGGCAGGTACCAGCTGTCATTCGTCAAACCGTCCGCCGACTCGAAATCGGACGCGAATTCCAAGGTGGCTGCGACCCCGCATTTTTGATCCAGCATTTCGGGGCTCAGCCGCCATTTGGCCTCGCAAAATAACTGCCCCATGCCGAAGGCATCGGCAAAGGCTAGCTCTTCGGCCTCGCCTGCGCCGTACGCCTTGGACTTTGCCGGCTCTTGCAGATCGGCGACGCTGGTGCGGTCACGCGGATCGTAGAGCAGTGCAAAATCCGCAATTGAAAGGGCAAATTCGCGATAATCAGGGTGCGCGGGGTTTGTGCCTTGCATCCGTACCCGGCGTTTTGTGCCATCCCAGACCTCGCCCGACCAAGCGACCGAGTTCAGGCGGCTCGCGTCGGGAATTGGCCCGACACAATCGCCGCCGCTCTGGTTACAAATCGACGCCAGTTCCATTTCGCCGCCAACGCTGCCTGTCGCGTCGGGCTGTCCGAGCGGGCCGGGCGGCACGCCGACGCCCGGCTCAATCACCAGTGCAGAGTAGAACCCGTGCTGCTGGATTGACGATGGACCGAAATGATCATGCGAAAACACAGTGCGCAAGGTCCGGTCGCGCAATTGCGGATCGTCCGTATCGCCATTCATCGTTAGGATCGGGTCCGCGAACCATCGTTGGACGGTGGTCTGAAACTTGTCCCGGTTCTCTGTCCGGCTCAGCCGCCAGATATCACTCTGCGCAGGGTCGGACCCGTTGCATTCACCGCCGTTCAGCGTGATCCCCCCTGCGTCCTCTCGCGGGGTCACATTGCCTGCGGATGCACAGCGCCGCGCAGCCAGTTCATCGGCGGCAAAAGTGCCATCCTCGTAATTCCAGCCATTGCCGGACCCGTCAGATGCGGTGACATCAAATTTCACCAGATGGATGTGCTGGCCCACTGTGTCTGTCGGTGTCTTGACTTGGAAATCGTCCAGCTCCAGATCCTTGGGCAATTCGTTGGTATGCCGAAATTCGATGCATTCCCCCGATAGTGCCCTGAAAAAGAACGGCTCTTCGGTATCGCTGATTGTGGGCGAAATCGGCTTGGCACCCTCCAGCGTTGCCGCCTCCTTGAAGCGTTCGCTTTGCGCGGTCCGCACATTGATGCGCGCCTGCGGATCGTGCCAACCCGCGCGGTTCACGATCAAGTCGAGCTGTACCGCCGACACCTCGTACCGCCTGAACCCCAGCAGCAACGGATCGTGAAAATAGGGATCACCGGGATCTGCGTTGCGCGTCAGTGGGTCGATGCCGGGTGTCACTTCGGCACGCATTTCGGGCGCCGTTACTCCGCACGGATCTGCGAAGGGCGCACCGGGTTTTGGCGCATTGCCGTTGACCGGAAATGCATTGCGGGGGGTTAGAGGAAATGATCCATCGGGAAGCGGCGCATCCCCAGTCGGGTAAAGCCCGTCGACCGGACCATCGGCCAGATCGGTGCCCGTGAAATCGGTCAGTCGCAAGGCGGCGTTCAGCCCATCGGCGCGGTAAAGCTGGCCGTTGAAATGGAATCCCATCGCAGCACGCTCTAACCGAGTGCCGTCATTCGGCAGCGTCTCAATCCGCGCCTCGGTCAAATGGGCAGAGAGATCGCCCAGCGCAAAGGCCTTGGCGACGATTTGATAAGTCAGCGCGGCGCGCTCCTCTTCGCTCAGTGCGTCGAATGCGGCGGACTCCAGCAGGTCCGCCGTATCGGGTGGCAATGCAAAACCGAGTTCGCGCTGCGATCCATCGCTGACCACATGGCGCCCGATCCCGCCATCAAGCCACGCCTCGGTGTTCACCCGTTCGTCTATTTCAGCCGTGATGTCGGCGACTGGCGAGGCGTCCGTAATCGTGCCGTCGGCGTGCTCGCCCAGATCCCGCGCAATATCCAGCGGTGCCTGCGGTGGGCGGTGTCCCGGCTGGCCGGCGATGTAGAATGGATAGCCGGGCATGGGCGTCTTGGCCTCGGCTTTTAGCACCGGCGCTGCGCCGCTATCATCCACATCGCTATCAGCGGCGTAGGTCGGCAACAGCGGCAGCGGCTCTCCCGGCAGGGGGATCAGTGCCGGAATGGGCGTTCCGTTGTTTTCATTCGGATCACCCGCCTCGGGGCCGGTCCAAGCGCCCGTCAGCCTGTCGACCGAGCCGGGACGGCTGTGACCGCGTTCGTCGGCCGTCGGAAACCGTGTCGACAGCTCTGCCGTTAACTGACCGTCGGGCAGCTTGCGGGTGCCGTCCTCAAGAACGTCATGAACGCGCCACAGCGCCCACATTCCTTGGGCAAAATGCGGATAAAGATGGCAGTGAAAGATGGAATCGCCAATCGTCCGGTTGCGGTTTCCTGACCCTTGGGTATCCCACCACCCTTCATCGGCACCGTCGAAGGCGCGCAATCCTCCATGATATATATTGTAGGTAAAGCTTTGTTGCGGCGCGACCGTCTGGCTGTCCAGGTAGGTCCCACGGCTAGGGTCATTACCGGCGAACCACTGATGCGCGTGCAGGTGAAAGACATGCGTTTCTTTAGGTCCAGCGTGGAAATTGCGGAAAACCACCGGATCGTTGAGGTAGGAATGGTGCACATTCGACGGATCGTCAGCATACCACTCCAAGAGCGCCGGATCGCCGTTGGCCCAAGACGCGAGGAAAAACTCCTCATACATACATTCAGCACATTCCGCCGCCGGGCCCAGTCCCTTGCGGTTGGCCAGCAGCAAAGAGCCCATGCCAGACGAGCCATAATTAATCGCAAAGCCATCCTTTACGCCAGCAAGCTGGCCGAACCGCGCCAGTTCTTCGTAGTTGCGCGTGTAGAAAGTTTTTAACTCATCGTGAAAGAAGACCGAGAATTCACGGAAGGCTTTGAACACCGGCTCGCGCGAAAGTGCTGGTGTGTTGGCTTGGTCGGCGCGGCAATCATTGCCGTCAACCGCCGGATCGCAATAGATGATTGCATTCAGATCCGAATGCACGATTTCCAGCCGGGTGGCCTCAGCAAAGGCGCGCTGGTCTGGCGGCGATTGCGGTGCGGGCGCGTCCAGCACCATTGCCATATTAAGGAGCGGCGCGCGCTGTTCAAGATCGGCCCCCGGCGTGCCAAGATGATCGGCCAGCGTGCGCTCGTAATCGAGGATTTCGCTGCGCGCGTGGCGGACACCATTTTCGGCGCGGGGCCAGACGGCATCAAAGGCTGCAGTCGATGTCTGACTGCGAAAGCTGCGGGTGCCGGCCCGCTCAACCATCAGCGCGCCAAACAAACCATGTACGATTGATCCGCCATTACCCTCGCCCCCTGCCGGAGCCGCTTGCGAGGCAAAGAAGTAGGTTCCCTCTTGGGGCAGTTTGTATTTGCAGAGAAAGCTCTCATTCGGCCCCGCTGAGCCTGTTCCGATGCATCCGGGATGAATTTCGCCATCTATCTGCAGCGGCATCAGACCTTGGGTGACAAAGTTGATATGCCGGGTCCGGGGCCAGTCGGTGGGCGCGGGGAAGTCTTGCGCAGCCTCGTCCTCTTCCAGCGCATCGGTGGCAAGGCAGGACACTTCCTGATGGCGCAGTTCGCTGGAATTGCCTCGCGTGACATGCGGCCGCACGGATTCGGCGTTGCTATCGGTGGTCGGGGCGGCCTTGCAAAAATTCTTTGAGAAGTCGGGCGCGTCCGGATCGAACAGCCAGTTGGACACCCGTACGATCAGCACGTCTCCGACATTTGCCCGCAGAACCAGTGGGCGCGGACGCTTGCAATCCTTCAGGCGTACGTTTCCAGCCTCTAGCGCGATCCCTGGATGGCCGTGTTCAGCCCCCGTCAACGCCGAGCAGTCGGATGCGGTTATCAAATCTACCGATGGGTCAGCCTGCGCCTCACTCTCGCGGCGCAGTACAGCGAGATCGCGATCCAGCGCAAAGATCATCCCAAACGGATTGAACGAGCCGAAGCGGTTATAAACCAGCGTTTGGTCAAGCGCGCCAACATCGGCGCAGATCACCCTGCCGTCCTCAGGCGCCTCTCGACAAATCTCTGCCATCGTCGGGCGTGTCTCAATCTGCTCGGCGGCCCGCGCCGGGACAGGCGCCACGGCGGCAAAAGATAAAGCAACCAAAGCAAATACGAAAAGGCGAAGAACAATAGGCATGATCAAACCCTTTATCAATTCACCGGCCTAAATCGCTGCGGTCAATAAAGGCGCGATGTGCTGCAAATAAAACGTAGGGTAGGTCCAGTATGCCTTATTTTACGATTCGCTAACAGGCTTTCGCGCAACTTGGCGTTGTGCTAATTTTATTTCGGAGATTATCCGATGAAAAATTCTAAAATCGTTTCCAATCTTCGCCCACTGATGCGTGACGACGGTGCAGCCGCGCGCGGGAGCCTTTCACGCGTCGGGCGGATCATCCGGCTTCTGCGGCCGGGCATCGCGCTAGCGAACAATGCATTGCCCGGCCCTCCTCCACCGCTCCTCCCAGTTGAGTTTCGCGATTTCGCAGGATCGCTGGCTGATATTGCCGCCACTCATTCCGCTGCGATCGGCAGGATTGAGGTGCGCCACCAACAGGGCTGGATGCGTATCGGGACCGGATGGGTCGTCAGTGCCGGCGCAAACGGCGAAACTGCCCGTCTGCTGACCGCCGGCCATGTGCTGCGGTATATGATGAACTCTCAAACGCGTGCAATTCGGCGGCTTCGCCGCATCCCGGTCGATCCGGCCGATCCTACAGCATTGCGCCAGACCCGGATCACCTTTGCCGATAATCCGGACCCGGAGGCAGACGGCATCGACATCACGTCGGTCATCTGGCCGCACGCGCTTTGGGATGTCTTGCTTTGCGAACTTGATCGCCCCCTTGCGGTGGTCCCTCCCCCGCTTGAGCCCGATCTGGACTGGACACATGACCCGGACGAACCGATGGCAGTTCTGGGGTACCCTGTGGCGCAAGGTTTCGTACCAGAGGGTCTGGAGGATAGCGGCGGTTTCGCCTCAATCTTTGAGGGCGAGCTCGGCGTTCGCCGCATTTGCCCCGGTCTTTGCCTAGGTGCGCCGCCCGCTCAGGCCCCAGCAGCCACGACCCATGTTGAGGCCGAGGCCCTGATGCTGCGCCATGATGCCTCTACGCTTGGCGGCAATTCCGGCTCGCCCGTCTTTAGTCTGCGCACCGGGCGGATCGTCGGCCTGCATACCAGCGGCGGGCAGTTCGTAGTGGGCGGCAATCCTGCCGCAGAAGAGGCCAATCGCGCGGTTTCGATGCCTCAGCTATTGCGCGAGGTTCGGATGCACCAAGAGATAGAGAATACCTTGCCCGTAGCCGAGCGCGCACCGCCGGAACTGCGTCCTCCGGATTCATGGTCAGCCGCGCTGGTCGATCCCGATGATGAGGCAGCGTCGCCCTTTATCGGCGGGGACCCGGCAGACATTCCGCTACCTTTGATTTCCGCAGCAACGCAAGACAGACCAGATACGCGCGACTTTTTCTACACACCGCCAATGTGTATGCCACGCAACGCAGTCCTGCCGGTTCGTGATCCGGCCCGCATAATCCATAACCAGCGATCAGAGGCGGCCTGCGTTGGATTTGCGCTGGCCGCAGTAATTGATCTGCAACGGCGCCAGACCGCACCAAATGCCCCGGCGGTCAGTGCCCGGATGCTGTATGAAATGGCGCAAAGTCAGGATGAGTGGATCGATGACCGGCTCGGCGGAACCAGCCTGCGCGCGGCTATCAAGGGGCTTCATTATTCAGGTGCATGCACTGCCGATCTTGCCCCGTGGGTGCCCGGTCAACGCGGCTGGACGATGACAAGGCAGGTTGCCCGCAATGCGCGCGCCATCACGTCTGGCGCCTATTACCGCCTGCGCCCCCGGCTGGCCGATTTTCAATCCGCAATACAAGAGATGGGGGCAATCGCGGTCTCGGCACATATCCACGCAGGATGGATACGCAGCGACGGCAAGCGCATCCACTCGATCCGCTACAGCCGTGACCGTATCGGCGCACATGCGTTTGCTATCATCGGCTATGACGCGGACGGATTCATTGTGCAAAACTCATGGGGGCCGCAGTGGGGCGGCTGGCACGATCTCGACGGTCTCGCACATTGGAGCTACAAAGATTGGGCGCAGAACCTGATCGACGCCTGGATCATCCGCCTCGCCCCACCTGCGCCATCAGGATTTGGACTGGCCCCGGCAGCGAGGGTATCCGATGAGGCCGACGCGGCCCTTCCAGCGGCTATCCGAGAATTACCGCGAGCGCCGCGTCACGTGCTTTTGGGTCATGTCATCCACGCCGAACGCGACGGAATTGTCGAAGTTGGCAGGCTTGGTCTGGGCCTTGCCTCCCTACGCGAGGCGGTTGCCGAGCTTTGCGATCCCAAAAGCAGTGTGCGCTGCCCGCACCTTTTGATCCTGCATCACGATCCGTTCCTTGGCGCTGAGACGCTGGCCCGGGTCGCCGCTTACCTGACGCCTGTCCTGCTGAGCAACAGGATCTTTCCGCTGCACATCACCTACGGGCTTGACGAGATTACGACATTTGCCTCCCGTATGCGGGCCGAAGCTACTTTGGTCAGCGACCGTTTCGGACAGGCGGCGAGTGGCGCAGGGAGTTATCTGGAACGCCGCGCCGAGCGTCTTTGCGGTAGGCTGCTCGCGGATTTTGCAAACTTCGCGGCGATCTCCGCGCAGCCGGGCGGGCCGCTGTGGCAGGCCGGTGCAGCCCTGTGCATCGAGGCGGCCAAGGGACGGTCCCTGTCGATGCTGTCCTTCGGCGCTGGGGCTATAGCTGCCTCTGCCCAGATTGATGAGGCGGTCCAAAGGGGCGAGCCTGCTATAACCCGGCTGCTTCAGGTCGGCCCGGTCGCGCAGCCAATCCGCAACGGCACTTATGCCCACCGGGTCTGGCCGCTTGGCCCCCGCCGGGACACGAGTAACCTGGCACCCTATGCCGGTGACTGGGCAGATCTGGCGGAAAGAGCGATGGGCGGGGCGGCCTGCACAGTTCGCGCCAAGCCGGATGAGACTTCAGACACGCCCGGAAACCTTGCCGCCTGCTGTACCGACCCCAAATTGCTGAACGCGCTCGTCGCAACGATCAAGGGCCGCGCACCATCGCCCACGATGCGATTTAGGTGATCCTGTTATTGGCTTGGGGCGGCGCGAACACGCCAATTCCTAATTTTCGTGGTTCGCCTGTTTGACACGAATGGGCGGTAGAACGCGGGTACGTTGGCAGCACGGGCGACTCTTCGGGTGTGCCTGCGCCTGCTCTGCCAACAGCTTCAGTCTATTCCTGACTTATTCAACGGTTGGGATGGAAAACAATCGGCATCCGCCAAAAAATCTGCAAACTCCGCGACCTGCCGCCCAGCGACGCGCCCGGATCGGTGCACGAGGAAGTACCCCTTGCCTGTCGTATAGCGCTCACCGCCAAGCGCGAGGAGCGCGCCTGAGGCCAACTCATCGCGCAAAAGGGCACAACTGGCCAAGGCAAGTCCTTCTCCCGCGATCGCCCGGCCTATGGACTGGCTGTAGGTCTTGCAAACCTTTCTTGGCAGTGTCGTCAAAACCGACGTGCCATGACGCTTCGCCCAGACGTCCCAATTGATCCAATCCGGCGCATATCGTTCGTAATCAAGTAGAAATTGGCTCTCTGGCTCGTTTTGAAAAGCCTCTAAACAGCATGGTGACAAGACGGGGGTGAGTTCCTCCGCGATCAACATGACCCCTTCCCAGCCCTCTGGCGGCGCGCTTGCATAGATGATTGCAAGATCGTGGTCAGAGGACAGCAAGGCCGCAGGGTCATCCGACACCACGGTTTCGATCGGGCAGGATGCCTCGCTGAAGGCGAATGCCTTGATCCTCGGAAAGAGCCAGAACACCGATACAGCATTATTGGCCGCGATCCGCACCGCGGGTTTCGCGGGCGATCTGATGCCTTCGAGGGACGTGGTCAGGTAGTCGAGCGCCATCGCGACAGGCTCGGCCAGCTTCGCGCCCGCCGGCGTGGTTGCCAGGCTGCGGGTACCGCGCTCGAACAGGGGCGTACCGAGCCAATCCTCGAGTTGCCTAATCCGCTTGGAGACAGCGGCTTGCGAGACATAAAGCTCGGACGATGCCGCCGTGAAGCCGCCATTTCGGATGACGGCATCGAAAAACAACAACGTGTCCAGCGGCGGCAGGGATTTTCTGAGACGTTCCATTCCTTGTGGTTATCCAAAAGCCTGAATTTTTCAAGTGTTTACTCGTTTCGCCGCATAGCCGAAGCTACACTTGAACGCAGGAGAGCATGACTTGGCGAATTTTGATTGGCACGCGGAACGCAGTGATTTAGCCGGGATTGCCTTGCTGGATCGCGCGCCCGAAAGCGAAGGCATCGACCTGAGGGCCGTCCGTCTTTATCGGCTCGGGCGCGTGCGCCGCGAGATGCTGCGCTACGGCGTGGACGCGGTGATCCTGTCGGACCCGATCAACATCCGCTACGCAACCGGCGCGCGCAACATGCAGGTGTTCTGCCAGCGCAACGCGCCGTCACGCTATCTGCTGCTGACGGCCGGCAAATCGATCCTCTTCGAGTTCACCGGCTGCCTCCACCTGGGCGAGGGCTATGAGACTATCGACGAAGTTCGCCCCTCCAAAACCGCCAGCTTTGTTGCAGCGGGGCCTGATATTGCGGCGCGCGAAAAGGCATGGGCCACAGAGATGGCAGACCTGATCGGCGAGTTGGTCGGCGCTGGCGCGACTGTCGGGCTGGAACGGTTAAATGCAGGCACTGCGATTGCGCTGAAAGAGTGCGGGCTGACCATCGTCGATGCGCAGCAGCCCGTCGAAATGGCGCGGGCGATTAAATCGGACGAGGAGATGAAATGCATCAATGCCTCGCTCCGCGCCACGGAAAACGGCGTGGAAAAACTTCGCGCCGCGATCCGCCCCGGTATGACCGAAAATGAGCTATGGTCGGTCCTGCACCAGTCCGTTATCGCGCAGAACGCGGATTACTGCGAGACGCGCCTGCTGAATGCCGGGGGGCGGTCCAATCCGTGGTTTCAGGAAACTTCCAGCAACGTAATCGGAGAGAACGAACTGATCGCACTGGATACGGATGTAGTGGGCTGCCACGGCTATTATTCCGACTTCTCGCGCACGTTCCATTCGGGTCCGGGCAAGCCGACCAGTGCGCAGCGCGAGTTATACAAAGTCGCGCACGAGCAGGTAGTCCACAACATGGGCATCCTGAAGGCAGGCATGAGCTTTCGCGACTACGCTGATCGCGCCTGGGACATCCCCGAGAAATACTATCAAAACCGCTACTACCTGTCGGCGCACGGCTGCGGCATGACTGGAGAGTATCCCTACCTCTACCACCGTGGCGACTTCCCAGATGCGGGCTATGACGGTGAAATCCTTGCCGGCATGACCCTTTGCGTTGAAAGCTATACTGGCGAAGCTGGGGGCCGCGAAGGCGTGAAGCTGGAACAACAGGTCCTCGTGACAGAGACTGGTATCGAATTGCTGTCGCGCTTTCCCTTTGAAGAAGACCTGCTCGGGTAGCGAAGACCATCTGATTACAGACGAACTGTGCTTTGTTACGTCCAAGACGCGCGCTCGTAGCGCTGTTTCCGCCTGCGCCAGAGCCGCAAGCCCAAAACCGATACCCATATACCGGGGATGAGACGCGATAGCCTTCGCCGACCCACCTTGGCACGGGCCAGCTACATGGCCAGCACGCGATCAACAAACATTATGTTGAATAACTCGTCGTTATGTCTCAGGGGCAATTCCCCACGCGTTCCATTAAATGTCTGACGGCGCCGCCACCTATGACAGGTGGCGGCGCCCGTACTGGATCAGGCCAGAGACCACCGCTCCATCCAGCGCTCGCCGTCCTGGTCGAAATTCGATGCGAATTCGCCATGGACAACGCGCTTGGAGGTGGCGAAGGCCCAATTGGCGAACATCGGAAGGACCGTGCCGCCATCCTGCGCAACGATCTGCTGCATCTCGCCATACATTTCGCGGCGCTTTGCCTCGTCCAGTTCGGCGCGGGCCGAGACCAGCAATTCGTCGAAACGAGCGTTTGCCCAGAAACTGTCGTTCCACGCCGCGCCTCCCCCGAAAGCGGTGGAAAAGATCTGGTCCTCGGTCGGACGGCCGCTCCAGTAGACCGCGCTGAACTCGTGCTTCATCCAGACATCGGACCAGTAGCCGTCATTCGGAACCCGATTGACGTCGATGGTGATGTCGGCCTTGGCCGCTGAATTCCGGTATAAGGTGGCAGCATTGACGGCGTCCGGGAAGGCTGCATCGGCCGCCGACAGCCGCACGGTCAGTCGGTCGAGCCCGGCCTCCTTGAGGTAGAACTTCGCCTTGTCGGGGTCATAGGTGGTCTGCGGCACGTCGGGATTATGAAAACGATAGCTCAGTCCAATCGGCTGGTCGTTGCCCACGGTGCCGTGGCCAAACAGGATCTTGTCGACCAGTTCCTGCCGGTCAATGGCGTGCTTTAGGGCGAGGCGCACGTTGACATCATCAAGCGGCGGCGTATCCGCACGCGCCGCAAAGCTGTAGTACTGCGGGCCGGGGATGGAATGGATCGAGATTTCGGGATTGCGGCCAAGAAGCGCCACCGTCTTGAGGTCCAGCTTGTCGATGGCATCGACCTCGCCGGAGGCGAGTGCGGTGGTCCGGGCGTTCACGTCGACGATAGAGAGCATCTCGACCGACTGAATAAAGCCGCGATCCTGGTTCCAGTCGTCCTCGAAACGCTCGAACCGCGCCACGACGCCGGGATCGAATTCCACCAGCCGATAGGGGCCGCAGCCATCACCGGAGCGCCAGTCGATGCCGCCGGCGCCGTCCGAGGGACAGATCGCCATGTGGTAGTCTGTAAAGACAAAGGGGAAGTCGGCGCTGCCGGATTCCAATTCGAAGACCACCGTGTCTTCACCGTCTTTGGTGATCTCTATGATGGGCGCAACAAGTGGACCTGCGGCCGACTTCGAATCCTCGCCGCGGTGATAGTTAATCGAATCAATCACGTCGTCCAGCGTGACCGGCTTGCCGGAATGGAAGGTCATGCCGGGGCGGATCTTGAACGTCCACGTCTTGGCGTCTGGGCTGGCTTCCCAACTTTCGGCCACATCGGGTTCGGCCGAGCCATCGACTCCCACTTTGGCGAGGTAGCCGTTCAACCCGAAGGTCAGCGCAACCTCAAAGCCGTTGGTCCATGTTGCGGGATCCAGCGTGTCGCCAGTTTGGCCATGGCCTTTGGCCACCCGAAGTGTGCCACCGCGCTGCTGCTGGGCGCGGGCGGGCCTGAGTCCCAAGAGCGTTCCTGCAGATGCGAGGCCGACAGCGGCCGCAGTTGTGCCGAGAAATCCGCGGCGCGTTGGTCCGGTAATTTTGGTCGGTTTGGTGATCTGGCTCATGGTTCTCTCTTTCATGATTTCGGCGCAGAAACCGCACCGGCGCGCATCTCAAACTCGAGAATAGGCTGGACGCTTTTGAAGAGTAACGGAGGCTTGCGCTCTATAGATCGACATCCCCCAGGTAGAACGCCCTGCATTGCATATTGCTGCTATTTTGCGCACCGATCAAGCCACTGAGTGAGGATGCACCGTGGTTTGGCATCTGGCGTGCGAACTGGCTGTGTTTTCTGATTGCGGCGACGGGCGTGATACTCCGTCCTGCATCGGATGCTCATGCGGGCAGTGCGCGCCGACGAGGTCTGCCTTGCTAGCGGGGCTATCCGCAATAATTTGCGGCAGACCTGCAACCAGAAAAAGTTACGCATGTCAAAATCTAAAAGCGACGTATCCGACTAACTAAATTAACGATCCCAGTTTAATGCCGTACCGCGCGCATTTGACGGTAAACCACTCATCCTTCGGGCTAGCCTGTCGCAGCCTTGTCGATGCCGACCAGAGCATCAATCAGGAACACGACGCCAAACGCCACGTAAACCGTCACCGCAGATATTGCCGCAACCAGTGGATCGATATTGTATTGGATGTAATTGAACAGCTTGACCGGGATCGGCACCAATTCGGCAGTCGAGTTGAAAATACTTACTTCGACGTTGATCCAAGATATGATGAACGCGAACAGCCCGCCCGCGATCACCCCCGGCTTGATCTGCGGTAGCGTGATCAAAAAGAAAGTCTCGAACCGGTTGGCACCCAAATCCTGCGCCGCCTCCTCAATGTTCATAGGCAAACCGCCCAGCGAGGCCATCGTGGTGCGGATCACATAGGGCACCATAATCACGACATGCCCGACCAACAGCGCCCAGAACGTGCGCGCAAAGCCAAGCAGGTGCGCATATTGCAAAATGGAGACGCCAATCACGATGGCTGGCAACAGAAGGGGCGAAATGAACAATGCGCTGACCACAGATTTGCCCCTGAATCGCTGTCTGGCGAGGATCAGCGCGGCAGGAACGCCCAGCGCGAGGGCCAATAGGGTCGCGATCGTTGCAAGCTTGATACTAATCCAAGCCGCCTCGATAAAGCCCTCGTTGCCCGCCAGACGCGCGTACCATTTCAGCGAAAACCCCTTGGGCGGAAAGGCCAGAAAGTCGCTGGCCGTAAAGGACGCCGCAATGAGAACTGCCAATGGGAACACAAGGTAGAGGATGATCAGCCAACTGTAGAGGGTGAGGCCGAAATGGCCGAATAGTCTATGTAGCATTGAGGCCCCGCAGTCTTCGCGATTTCTGGTACCCTAGTCGGGCGATCTGGTAGGCTACGAGTAGGACAAAGGCTGTTATCAACAGCGTCACGGCAAGCGTTGCGCCGAAGCTGAAATTCAACACGGTAGCGTATTGCTGGAACACCAGCATCGACATGACCACTTCGCGCCCGCCGCTGAGGATGCTGGGCGTGACATAGGCCGAGACGCACAGCGTAAACACCATCAGCGCACCTGATACGACGCCCGGCAGACTAAGAGGGAAAGTCACACAGGCGAAAGTGGTCCATGGGCCGGCGCCCAAGTCGCGCGCAGCATCCTTCAGCCGTGTATCAGTGTTTTGAAGGATCGCGGCGACGGACAGGACCATGAATGGCAACATGATATAGGACAGCCCGATCACGATCGAAACCTTGTTAAACAGCAGCGGAAGCGGTTCATCAATTAGGTGCAACCACATCAGCAGATCGTTCACGAACCCGTTTCGCCCCAGCAGTATGATCCAGCTGAACGCGCGCACAACGTTACTGGTGAAAAGCGGCGTTACGACGATGATGTAAAGCAGCCGCTTGAACCAGCGATTGCGCACTCGGAAGGCCATAAAATAAGCCAGCGGATATCCAAGCAGGAACGTGATGACCGTCACCCAAAGAGCAATCGAAATCGTCGTCCAGAGGGCCTTTAGATAATATGGGTCGCTGACGACGCGGATGTAATTCGCGGCGCTCCAGTCCCCGTCAGGATTTTGCAGGCTAGACACAACGACCGCTGCAAAGGGTGCAGCAAAGAACGCCAGCATAAAGGCGACGGGCGCCGCGAGCAGCAGAACGGTGCCCCACAATCCAATCCTCATAACCGCCCCCCTTTCGCCGAAATGCTCATGCGTCCAGAACCTTGCACCGTGCGAGTGGCCAGCCGAACCGCACATTGCTGTCGATTTCGATCTGCCCTGCGTCATCGTGCTGCGTATCGATTACAATTTCCTGACCATCGGGAAGCTGCAGGTATAGCCGCCAAGCGACGCCGCGGAATATCTTTTGGATCAGGGTGCCCTGCCCCGTCACCCATCCGGCGGGTGTCGCATCGCCGACGATCTCGACGTTCTCCGGCCTGACCATCATGACGCCTTGCGCCGATGACATCACCGCGTCCAGAGAATCCGACGGGTCAAGACCGGGGAAGATGTTTCGTCCGTCCTCAACGCTAAGCGCGAGCAGATTGGCTTCGCCGATGAAATCGGCCACGAAACGAGTGCCGGGGGCCTCGTAGATCTCTTGGCCGGTACCGATCTGGGCGATCTTTCCGTGGTCCATCACCACGATCCGATCAGCAATCGTCAGGGCCTCTTCCTGATCGTGGGTGACCAGAATAAAGGTCATCCCCAATTTTTCGTGCAGGCGCTTTAACTCGATCTGCATGCGCTTGCGCAGTTTCAGATCGAGCGCCGCAAGCGGTTCATCCAGCAGCAGCACTTTGGGGCGGTTCACGATGGCCCGCGCCAGCGCGACGCGCTGCTGCTGCCCGCCCGACAATTCGTTGGGCCAGCGCGCGGCAAAGGCAGCCATCCCCACAAGTTCCAGCGTCTCCTTTACGCGTTGGGTAATTTCGGCCTTTGGCAGGCGCGCCCGTTTCAGCCCAAAGGCGATGTTGTCCGCGACATCCATGTGCGGGAATAGCGCGTAATTTTGGAACACCGTGTTTACCGGGCGCCGGTCCGGCGGCACGGTATTCATCCGCTTGCCGCCAATCGACAACTCGCCTGCGGACGGATCAAGAAACCCCGCGATCAGCCGCAACAGCGTGGTCTTGCCACAGCCCGATGGTCCCAAAAGCGCCAGAAACTCGCCTTGGCGCACGGATAGGGTGATATCCGCCAGTGCGGTTATCGATCCAAATCTGCGCGATATTCCGTCCAGCTGGATAAGGTCCATCAAAATGCGTCCTTTGTTCAGTAAAGGACCGGGGGCGCTGATCGCCCCCGGCCCGGCGTTTCAGTTGCCCGAGGCGATCCGGTTCCAAGCGTCAGTCAGCGCATCGCGGTGCGCGTTGATCGCCGTCCAGTCCGAGACTGACAAATCGGCAATCGTCCCATCAGGGCCCCACGGCATCCGTGCGGCGACATCGCCGGGCATGTCCACATCTTGGGTCGCCGGACCCACCTGCAACGCGGCGGCCAGACACCCGGCCTGTGCCGGCTGCACCGCGAAATCGACCAGCTGGTGCGACGCCTCAAGGTCATCTGTGCCCTTCACGATGTGAATCCGGATATCAGACGCCATGGCGCCTTCTTTTGGGATCACGTAGGCCATCGGCAGACCGCTATCGGCCATAGTAAAGGCTTGGGTTGCAGCATGCGCGCCGATCAGACCCTCGCCGGTCTGAAATCCGCTGTTCGCGACACCCGACGAGTCAAAGAACAACGCCGCCTTCAATGTCGACATTTTCTCAATACCCGGTGTCAGATCATCCAATGTTCCGCCTGCGAGCGTGTTGACCAGCGCCAGAAACGGCACGCCTGACGAGTGGACCGCACTGGGCAAAATCACGCGTCCGGCATAGTCGGGATTCCACAAATCCTCCCATGAGGTCGGTGGCGTCGTGATCTCTTCGGTGTTGTAGACCAGACCGATCGCGAAATACCCGTTGCCGACCGCATAGATATCGCCCGCGTCCGTTTTGTACTTTGCCTGTTCGGCCACCCCTGCCAAGCCGGGCGCCATAGCCGGGTCGATGGCGGCGACAACATCGCTGTCGCGGGCCAGTTCGGACACGCCGCCATCCATCCACGCGACATCGATGACCGGGGCCGACGCTTGGGCCTGTAGCTTGGACAGCGTCACCGTTGACGCGCTTGGCTCTAGCAGGACGGAGATGCCGGTCTCTGCCTCGAAGGGTTTGAACACACACGATGTCAGTGCGTCGCCCCAACTGCCACCATAGGCAGATACGTTCAGGCTTTCCGTGGCTTGGGCCATCCCCGCCGTGGAAATTATCGCGGCCGACGCCATCAGTTTGGTTGAAATATGCATATCTTTGGTCTCCCTTTGGTCAGTGTTTTGATTGTTGTGATTTTGTCATTGCGCGGCGACGGCCTGTGCCGCTTTGGCAATTGCCGCGTCTGTCATCTGAAAGTCCTCTTCGGTGAGGGCCAGATGAGGATAGGTTTTGCCGGGCGATTTAAAGATGCCATTTTCGCGCAACACGGCGTTGAACCGGGCGTTCTTGGCGGTATCTGCGCTAACCACATCGCGGTAACTGCGAATGTCATGGTCGGTAAAAATCACGTCGAACAGCGTTTCGTGGCCAACGATCCGGTGGGCGACGCCTGCCTCGGTCAGATGCTTGCGGTTCAGATCCATCAGACGCTTGCCGTTCGCTTTGATCTGGTCATAGGCCCCGTCGCGGCGCAGGATTTCCATCGTCTTCAACCCCGCAACCGCCGCCACCGGATTGCCCGAGAGCGTGCCCAGCATCATCAGCCAACGATCCGCGCCGACGATGGCCTTGTCGAAATGATCCATGATTTTGCGCTGCCCTGCGACCGCAGCGAGGGGGAAACCACCACCGATGATCTTGCCCAGCGTGCAGATGTCCGGCGTGACGCCATACGCCTCCTGCGCGCCGCCATAGGCAAAGCGAAAGCCGGTCACGATCTCATCAAAGATCAGCACGATGCCATAGCGGTCGCACAGGTCGCGCACCGTCTGAAGAAACCCCGGTTCGGGCGGGATGATGCGCTGCAACGGCTCGACGATCAGACCGGCAATCTGGTCGCCGTGTTCCTTCAGCAGGCTTTCAAGATAGTCAGGATCGTTGAAGGGTGCGATCAGCATCTCACCGCGAACGGACTCGGGGATTCCGGCGCTGTCAGCCACGGCCTGCGGGAAATTCACAAGACGCGACGGCGCAAGGCTCATCTGTGCCTCGGACGACATGCCATGATACCCGCCCTCAAATTTCAGGATCTTGTCGCGCCCTGTAAAGGCACGCGCAAGACGCATTGCATACATGTCAGCCTCGCCGCCTGATGCCAGGAATCGCACCTGCTCGGCACAAGCGACCGCGTTGCAGATTTCCTCGGCCAATTCGACCCCGGCGGTGTTGTTGGCAAAGAACGTCATGCCCTTGGGCAGCTGGTCGGCAACCGCCTCCAGCACCTCGGGGTGGCCATGGCCCAGTAGCATCGGCCCCGAGCCTATTAGATAGTCGACATATTCCTTGCCATTCTCATCCCAGACGCGGCTGCCCTTGCCACGCTGGATGAACATCGACGGGTCGAAATTGCCAAAACCCCCAGCAGGGAGGACGGCGCGGGCGCGCATCGCCCAAGTATCCATTGCGGTTCTATCGGTCATGGCAGGTTCCTAATCTTTGATGGGCGCGGACAGGCGGGGTATGCCCATATCCGTATCGGTATTGAGGCGCAGCGCGGCGGACCTGTGCGCGCCCCAGCCTTTCACGCCTGCCATCTGATCGGCGACGTGGGTGATTGGCCGGACCTCCCACAGGGTTAGACGGGCGGTGGTCATGGCAGTGCGCCATAAGTTGCGACCGCATCGCCTAGCTGGGCGGGATCGGGCACGATTCCCAGGCCGGGCACAGAAGGCGGCGTGGCAAAACCATCCTCATTGCGCGCTCCCTGACCTGGCACTGGGTCGACGGTGAGGTGGTAATGGCACAGCCAGCTTGCCAGCCGGTTCGCCTCGGGCGTGGCGCTTGCCAGATGGATCGCTGCCGTATCGGCCAGCGCCGAGCCGCCCACATCCTCGATATGCATCTGCCAGCCAACCGAGACACCAAAGTCGCGGATCTGCATCGCCTTGGTCAGGCCACCCACGCGGTTCGGCTTTACCTTGACCCCCTCGCAGGCACCCAGCCTCCAGGCGTCGAGGTGATCCTGAAAGCTGTGCAGGCATTCATCCAGCATGATCGGATTGGCGACGCGGCGCGCGACATGGGCGCATTGATCCAGCGTCTCGCAGGGTTGTTCAACCCAGTCGCGCGCCGGAGCCGTGTTCAGGACCTGCACCGCCACGCCGGGCGTCCAGGCGCGGTTAATGTCGTATGTCACCTTCTCGCCCATCGGCAGAGCGGCTGATATCGCCTCGATCCGCGCGATGTCGGCGGCGATGTCATGCCCGCCCAGCTTGGCCGAATGAACCCTGTATCCCCTCTGGCTGGCACTGCGGATCAGCGCGACCATTTCGGCTGGTGTGCCGGTAGAGATAGAGGAGTTCACCGCCACTGCCGCCCCATCCCCGCCGAACAATTGCCAAAGCGGCATCCCCGCAGCCTGTCCAAAGATGTCCCAGCACGCGATATCAATCGCTGATTTGACATAGAGATGGCCGGGCAACTGCATGTCCATCGCGTCGTTCAAGGCACGCAAACTGCGCGGGTCGCGGCCCAGAATCGCAGGTGCAAGCGTGGCTATAGCCGCCCGGATCCCCGGCCCATGCGCGGGCAGATAGCTGGTACCCCAAGGGCAGCCTTCGCCCCAGCCGCTGATGCCCTCGTCGGTGTCGATCCTGACGAAGGTACTATCCAGACGCTCGAATTGAAGCCGACCACCGGAGAGCCAGTAAGGCTGCGATAGCGGCAGGTCGAGCGCCCAAACCGTGATGCGTGTGATCTTCATGGCACCACCACGATGTTCCCGGTATATCGCTTGTCAATAAAGGCCTGCTGCGCCATTCGCAGGTCGGACAGCGGGTAGGTGGCGGCAAGCACCGGCTTAATCTCGCCTCGCTCAATGTAGCGGACCAGATTTTCAAATACGGCGAGCGGAATCACAGTTGAGCCCGTAAATGTCAGATCGCGGAGGTAGAAGGTGCGCAGGTCGAGCTGGACTATCGGCCCCGCGATCGCGCCTGAGCAGGTGTAGCGTCCGCCGCGTTCGAGAATGTCGATCAGTTTGGGCCAATAGGGTCCGCCGACGATATCGGCAACGACGGTGATTTTCTCACCACCAAGCGCGGCGCGCAGATCATCGGGCGCGCGCGGCAGGATGCGGTCCGGACCCAGCTTGGCCACTTCGGAATGTTTGGCGTCCGACGCCATTGCGATCACCCGCGCACCGCGCCGCTTGGCAAGCTGCACCAGCGCACCGCCGACCCCGCCCGACGCCCCGGGCACCAGGACGGTATCGCCCCCTGTGACATTCGCGCGTGCAAGCATTCCTTCTGCCGTAGTGTAGGAGCAGGAGAATGTCGCAAGCTCGGCGTCACTCAGCTCCGATTGGAGGACGGCCAGATTGCGCATGTCGATCTTGGTAAATTCGGCGAAACCACCATCCATTTCAGAGCCAAAATAGCCCGCCTTGTCCATGTTGTCCGGATCGGACCAGTCGCGCAGCCAGGCATTGGTCATGACCCGTTTGTCGATAAGGCCAGGATCCGCACCCTCGCCCACCGCAACGACCGTACCCACCACATCTGCACCTTGGATGCGCGGGAAGGTGATTGGCGCACCGCCCCATGTCGGGTCTTCCTCGGAAACGCTCTCGTAGGCACTCCCGGTCGTCTCCTCGCTTACGTCCTTGGAGTACCATCCCGTTCGCGTGTTCACGTCGGTATTGTTCAGCCCGCAGGCGCCGACCCGGATCAGCACCTCCATCGGCCCGGGCTCGGGTTTTGGCCAGTCGTCGTGCCAGACATATTGGTCCAGCCCGCCATGGCCTGTCAGCACCATCGCTTGCATGGTGTTACTCATTCTGCGGCCTCCGCCTGTGCATCGGTTCGCGGTAGCAGGCTTTCGGCGTCGTAGACCGGAGCCGTCAGCACTTTGGCGCTGCGCGACTCGCCCATAATGACGACCTCCAGTTCGGATCCCGGCGCGGCGTAATCGGCCTTCAGATATGCGAACGCGAGCAGTTTGCCGACGCCGTGGCCAAAAGCGATGGAACTGACGGTGCCAATCTGCCTGCCGCCCGACAACACCGCCTCGCCGCCATTACCATCGGATACACCGTCGCCATCGATTTCCAGATAGGCGCAGACCCAGCGCAGGGGCGTGGCCAGCGCCGCTTCGGTCGCCGCCTTGCCGCGAAACGCCTTGTCCATGCGCACGAACCGCATCACATCGGCCTCGGGCAGCGTCACCTCGTTGGTCAACTCGCCCGCGCCCTTGAAGCCCTTCTCCATCCGCATCGCGTTCATCGCGAAGGAACCGTAGTTCGTCAGCCCATGCGCCCCGCCCGCCGCCTTGATCGCCCGGAATGCTTCAAGGATCGCCTCCCGCGGCCCGTGGAATTCCCATCCAAGCTCGCCAGCATACGACATCCGGAAGGCCCAGAGAGGGTGCCCGCCGACAGTGATTTCCTGTGCCGTCATCCATTTGAAACCAGCGTTCGTGAGATCGCTGTCAGTGCAGGCCGCGAGGATATCGCGCGCCCGTGGCCCGTTCAAAGTGAACGCGCCCCACTCAGTTGAGCGGTTGGTGATCGCGACATCTTCGCCTTGCCGTGTAAAGGTGAGGTAGTCCACCAGCCGCTGCTCAAAGAATGCTGCGCAGACCAGATAAAACCGATCCTCCGCCAGCCGGACGATCGTCATCTCCAGCTCAATCCGGCCATGCTCGGTCAGAAGATGGCTAAGCGCGATGCGCCCCGGCGCAGATGGCAGGCGGTTCGGCACCAACGCATCAAGGAACGTCGCCGCGTCCGGCCCCGACACCTCGACCTTGGTGAAAGCCGAGATGTCCATGATCCCTGCCCGCTCGCGGACGGCGCGCACTTCGGCGCCGACGATGTCGTGCAGCGCGGTGCGGCGGAAGCCGTAGATGTCCTTCGGCTCCATGCCTTCCGGCGCGAACCAGCGCGGACGCTCATGGCCGAACACCTCCTCGAACACCGCGCCCTCGGCCTTCAGGTCCTCATAAAGCGGCGAGGGTTTTACCGGGCGCGCGTCAAGACGGTTGAAATGCGGAAAGGGGATTTCGTGGCGCAGAAGGTAGTCTTCCTTCGCCTTTGCGATCTGGAATGCCTGATCCGCATACGGGCCGAACCGGCGTGGATCGAACTCGCGCATGTTGATATCGGCAGCGCCATGCACCATCCAACGGGCAAGCTCGCGTGTCAGGCCCGGCCCCCAGCCAATGCCGATCTGCGTGCCGCAGCAGCACCAGTAATTGCGCAGCCCCGGCGCCGGGCCGATCAGCGGATTGCCATCGGGCGGGTGGCTGATCGCGCCATGCACCGCGCGCTTGATGCCCAGTTCGGACAGCACCGGCATCCGCTCCATAGCGTTTTCCAGCCAAGGCATGATGCGGTCGTAATCTGGCTCAAACAGTTCGTGCTCGGCGTCCCATGGGCAATGATCCTCCCACACCGTATTGGGATTGGCCTTTTCATAGATGCCTATCAGGCCCGATTTTTGCTCCATCCGAATATAGCCCGATACCAGCCGGTCATCGCGCACGACAGGTAGTTCCTTGTCTAGATTCTGAAACTCCGGGACCGTGTCGGTAATCAGGTAATGGTGCGTCATCGACGTTGCTGGCAGGTCGTATCCGGACCATGCCGCCATCTGCCGCGCATAGGTTCCGCCGGCGTTGACCACGTGTTCGCAGGTGATATCGCCTGCCTCCGTCTCGACCAGCCATTCACCGTTTTCCAATTGCGTCACATTGGTGGCGCGACATTGGCGGATAATCTTCACCCCCAGTTGCCGCGCGCCCTTGGCCAGCGCGAACGCCGCACCTGCCGGATCTACATGGCCGTCGTCGGGCGTATGCAGGGCCGCCTTGACGCCCTCCAGATTGTAAAACGGATGCAACTCGCGGATGCGGTCCGGCCCGACCAGCTCCATCGGAAACCCCAGCCCCTTGCCGACCGAGATCGTCTGATAGAGCCAGTCCATCTCGTCCTCGGTATAGGCAAGCCGCAGCGATCCGCAGCCATGCCAAGTGACGGACTGCCCGGTCTCTTCTTCAAGCACCTTGGAATAAAGGTCGATATTGTAGCCAACGCATGTGCCCAAAGCAAAGCTGGATGTCGAATGGGTGATCTGCCCCGCTGCGTGCCATGTCGAGCCTGAGGTCAACTCCGCTTTTTCTAGCAGCACCACGTCGCTCCAGCCCTCGTGAGCCAGGTGATAAGCGAGGCCGCAGCCCATGATGCCGCCGCCGATAATGACAACCCGGGCGTGAGATGGAACCATGCGAACAGTCCTTTCAAACAAATGTTTTGTATGGACAGGCGTAAAAGACAAATGTAGCCTCGTCAACATGAATAAAACAAATGTTCCCTCACCTGCCACGCCCGCCGAACTTCTCGAGACGCTTCAGTCCGGGCGTTTGGATCTGACACCTGAATTACGGAAGCTAGCGGATTACCTACTGGAAAATCCTTATGAGATTGGCGTTTGCTCAATCCGCCAGCTTGCCACCAAGGCAGAGGTCAAGCCAAACACTCTGGTACGTTTGTCCCGCGCGCTTGGCATGGACAGCTATGAGGCGTTTCGCGAAGTATTCCGCGACGAGATCCGGCAAGGCCGCGAGACCTATCCCGATCGCGCCCGTTGGCTTCAATCGCTGGCGCAGCGCGGTGAGATGGGCGCGCTTTATGCCGCCAGCGCGGAATCGGCCATTGACAATATCGAGAGCCTTTTCGCCGCGACCGACCACCATCTGATCGAGGCAGCGGCGCGCGAGATCGTCGCCGCGCGGCGCTGTTATGTGCTGGGGGTCGGGGTGAACAATGCCGTCGCTCGCAACTTTGCCTATCTCGCCGGCATGGCGATTGACGGTGTGCGCGCCCTGCCGCAGGGCGGCACCCTGCCGGTAGACGGCATCGCCCGCGCCGACGAACGTGACATCCTGATCGCTATGACCTTCCGCCCCTACCGCCGCGAGATCGTCGAGGCGGTCGCCGTGGCGCGTGCGCAAGGCGTGCCGGTCATCGCCATCTCTGACAGTCCGGCCTGCCCGATCATGGTCGACGCCCAGCACCGCTTTGTCGTGCCGACAGACACGCCGCAATTCTTTATCTCGACCATCGCGCTAAACGCGTTCTTCGAGGTTCTGATCGCATTCATCATCGCCGAGGCTGGTGAAGATGCAATTGCCTCCGTCGAAGCCTATCACACGCAGCGCCGGGCTTTGGGTATCTATGTCGAGGAAAAGGATTGGCAGACATGACAAGTCACGCGCCCCCCGGTCCGGTCCATTCGCTGGACGCGCGCTATTATACCGACCCCGCAATTTTCGCGCAGGAGCGCGAAGGCCTGCTGGCCCGCACATGGCAATATGCCGGCCATGAAAGCCAGATGCGCGGCGCGGGCGACTATTTCTGCTTCGAGGTGGCGGGTGAAAGCCTGTTCTGCATCCGGGGACGCGACGAAGTTCTGAGGACATTCTACAATGTCTGCCAGCACCGCGCACATCAGCTGGTTTCAGGTTCGGGAACGACGCGCGTCGTGGTCTGTCCATATCATGCCTGGAGCTACGAAATGACCGGCGAACTTCGCTCCGGCCCCAACACCAAATCTGTTCCCGGATTCGACCGCACCAAAATCTGCCTGACATCGGTGCGCACCGAAACCTTCCATGGCTTCATCTTTGTCAATCTCGACAATGACGCCGCCCCGATGGACGAGTGGTATCCGGGCGTGCGCACTGAATTGGGCGAATATGTGCCGCAGATCGATGCACTGGAGCCCCTTGAATGGGTCGAAATCCCCGAGCATTGCAATTGGAAGGTCTCGATCGAGAATTATTCTGAGTGCTATCACTGCTCGCTAAACCATCCGACGTTTTCGACCGGCGTCATCAAGCCCGAAACTTATGACATTCAGCCATCGGCGCGCGGCTATGTCCTGCGCCATACGACTGAGTGCCAGTCACTCGAAGCGATGAGCTATGACATCGACCTGTCGCAGCCGCATGCGGGCGAATATCGTAGCTTCTTTCTGTGGCCGATGTTCTCGTTCCAAGTTTATCCGGGCAATGTACTGAACACCTATCACTGGCGCGCGCATGACGTGGGTTCTTGTAGCGTTTGGCGCGGCTGGTTCTCTCCCCGCGGTGAGGATAGCGAGGTGATCCGCCGCCTTGCCATCCAGGACCGCAGCACGACGGTAGAGGAGGATATCCACTTGGTCGAAAGCGTATATCGCGGGCTGCAAAGCCGTGGCTACAAACCCGGCCCGCTGGTTCTTGACCCGGCCTGCGGGCTAAACTCGGAACACTCGGTGCAGACATTGCAGCAATGGATGCGCGATGCCGTGGACACCGATGGTGCAAGCGACAAGGAATTACGCTGATGGATACGTTCGACGAAGACCTGTTCCTGAAAGGGCTCGAGCAACGCAAGGCGACGCTGGGCGCAGAGTATGTCGAAAAGAACCTTGCCGCCGCCGACGATTTCACCCGCCCCTTTCAGGAGGCAATGACCGCTTGGTGCTGGGGCTTTGGCTGGGGCGACGAGGTGATTCCGCCCAAAACCCGCTCGATGATGAACCTCGCCATGATAGGCGCCTTGGGCAAGATGCACGAATGGGAGATCCACTGCCGCGGTGCCCTCAAGAATGGTGTGACCCGCGACGAAATCCGCGCGATCATCCACGTGATCGGCATCTATTGCGGCGTGCCGCAAGCGCTCGAATGTTTCCGCGTCGCGCGCAAGGTGCTGGAGGAGGCGGGCGAGCTCAATCGCTGAGACGGCGCACCAGTAGCGCCCCAGGGGGCTCAGCGATGCCGGGCTAGAAACGCATCTTTCTCTGATTGAGTTGGCGCTTCGCCCGCAAAAATCTCTGCATAGTGGCAGCCTGCAATCGCGCGCTGCAACCGAGGCTCAGATACGTGCATTGAATAGTACCCTGTCTGGGTCAAGATCACTGTCAGCGCACGATAATGGGCGGCATCACCCGTTCTACCAAATCGCGTAAACAGCTCTTTGACCGCCACAAAACGATCTTCGTCGGATTGATCCACCAGCGCCTGTAGCCTGGCATCGCTTCGCGCCCAGTTTCGAATCGCGAGATCAAGGGGCGCGTCAAAAAGGTCTTCATCAATCCAACAATCGATCAGGTTTAGGAGGGCAGCGCAGAGACTTTTTGCCGGTGCTGCGCAGCGCTCCAGCACGATGCCGGTATTGCGGGCCTTCCAGATCTCGACAATGGCGTCATGCAGCTCCGACAGATCCTTGAAGTGCCAATAGAATCCTGTGCGGGTCAGGTTGAGCTTTTTTGCCAGAGGCATGATTTTGACGGCTTCAATCCCCTCGGAGACGAAAAGATCATACGCGGCATCCAGCCAAATTTCCCGGCTTGCGCGTATTCGACTGGGAGGAACATCTTTCATACCACTTTTCTAAAGAACTTGACAGGTGTGTCAATTGGGGAAATTGTCATCCTGATGCCTATGTCAGGATGAATTCGACCGAAAAAAGGGATTCCCATATGTCCACCGACCCATTGCTTCAGCCCTTTCAACTCAAACACCTGACTTTGCGCAATCGGATCATGACGACCAGCCATGAGCCCGCTTATCCGCAAGACGGCATGCCCAAGGAGCGCTACGCCGCCTATCACGCGGAACGCGCCAAGGCGGGCGTTGCCCTTGCGATGACGGCGGGGTCAGCTGCTGTTAGTCGCGACAGCCCGCCAGTGTTCAACAATATCCTGGCCTACAAGGACGAAGTGGTGCCGTGGATCCAGAACCTGACGGACGCAATACATGAACATGGTTGCGCCGTCATGATCCAGCTAACCCATCTGGGGCGTCGCACCAACTGGAACAAAGGCGACTGGTTGCCCTCAGTGTCGTCCTCCAAACACCGTGAACCCGCGCACCACTCTTTTCCTAAACTCATCGAAGATTGGGATATCGAGCGGATCATCAGCGACTTCGCGGATGCTGCTGAGCGGATGCAATCGGGCGGCATGGACGGGATCGAATTGCAGGTTTACGGCCATTTGCTCGACCAGTTCTGGTCGCCGCTGACCAATGATCTGACTGGCCCATATGGTGCCGATACACTTGAGAACCGTATGCGGTTCCCGCTCGATGTCGTCGAAGCGATCCGCAAGCGTGTTGGCGCGGAGTTCATTGTTGGGCTGCGGTATACGGCGGATGAGGCGCAAAAGGGCGGCATTACGCACGACGAAGGGTTGGAGATTTCCAAGCGCATTGCCGCAACGGGGCAGATCGATTTTCTCAACGTCATCAAAGGACGCATTCACACCGACCCGGCCATGACCGACGTGATCCCCATTCAGGGTATGAAATCCGCGCCACATCTTGATTTCGCGGGTGAAGTGCGCAAAGCGACGGGTATGCCAACATTCCACGCGGCCCGCATCCCTGATGTGGCGACCGCGCGCCATGCCGTGCAGGCGGGCCTTCTGGATATGGTCGGGATGACCCGCGCCCACATGGCGGACCCGCATATCGTGCGCAAAATCATCGAAGGGCGCGAAGATGACATTCGCCCCTGCGTCGGCGCGACTTACTGCCTTGATCGCATCTATCAGGCGGGTGACGCGCTGTGTATCCACAACGCCGCCACCGGGCGCGAATTGACGATGCCGCATGATATTGCGATGGCCGCAACCAAGAAGAAGGTCGTGATCATAGGCGCCGGTCCAGCAGGGCTAGAGGCTGCACGTGTTGCCGCAGAGCGCGGCCATGACGTGACGGTGTTTGAGGCCGCTGCACTGCCCGGCGGGCAGGTCTTGCTGACGTCACAATCGCCCCGCCGCCGCGAGATGATCGGGATCATCGACTGGCGCATGGCACAATGTGCCGCGCGAGACGTGACGTTCCATTTCAATACATGGGCCGAGGCAGAGGATGTGACAGCCCTGAACCCCGATGCGGTCATTGTTGCGACAGGCGGACTGCCAAATCTCGAACTGTTTGAACAGAACGGAGAGCAAGCACATGTCGTGACGTCTTGGGACATCATCTCGGGCGACGTAAAGCCTGCGGGCAAAGTGCTGATTTACGACGAAAGCGGCGATCACCCTGCCCTGCAAGCCGCAGAGATTGCCGCAAATGCCGGTGCCTCGGTCGAGATCATGACACCGGATCGCACCTTCTCCCCTGATGTGATGGCGATGAACCTCGTGCCCTACATGCGCTCGCTGCAGGATAAGGACGTGACCTTTACCGTCACGCGCCGTCTCATGGGCGTCACGCGCAGCGGCAACACACTGACCGCCACGATTGGCACTGACTACAGCGATCATACCTATGACGTCGAGGTTGATCAGGTCGTTGTGAACTATGGCACCATGCCGCTGGATGATCTCTATTTTGACCTCAAGCCTCACGCATCCAACTCGGGTGAGGTCGATTATGACGCATTGATTGCAGGCAGTCCGCAAACTGTCAGGCGCAACGAGAACGGCAATTTTCTGTTATTCCGCATCGGCGACGCCGTATCGGCACGCAACACACATGCGGCAATCTATGACGCGCTACGTCTGGTAAAGGATATCTGACGTGCGCAGCAGCAAGACCATACATGTCGTGTCCTGCCATGCCGAAGGCGAGGTCGGCGATATCATCGTCGGCGGCGTGGCCCCGCCACCGGGCAAGACCCTATAGAAGCAGCGAATGTGGATTGCCCAGGATCAAACCTTGCTCAATTCCATGCTGAACGAGCCCCGCGGCGGGGTGTGTCGCCACGTGAACCTGTTGCTGCCGCCCGTCCATCCAGAGGCACAAATGGGCTGGATTATCAAGGAGCCCGAAGACACACCGCCCATGTCCGGCTCAGGCGCAGTCGAACAAATCCATTGAAAAACTCGGTAATCATCCCCATTCGGTTTGGCGTGATCTGAAAGATGACTATGGCAGCCAGACCGAATGATCTGGCGATTTCCGACCGGCTAGGGCGGAGACCGCCCTAGCCGTCGCTTCCTTAATGCAAACCTTGTCGTCGGGACGAGTTTTGCCCCATTTAGGAGCTACTTTGCCTCTGCCGACACATGAGGTGTCTGACGCTTAGCTGCAGCCAGACGTTCCGCCGCAGGTGTTGCACTTCATGCAGGTGCCATTGCGGACCAGTGTGTAGTTTCCGCAATCGCCGCAGGCCTCGCCTTCGTAGCCTTGCATCTTGGCCTTGGTGCGGGCGTCCATCGACACCGCGCCGGAAGTGATCGAGGCAGATGCTGAGATCACAGTGGTCGCACCCGCCGTTTCAGGCACCAGCGCTTGCAGGGCGGCGGCTGGATCTGCGACGCTCCGGCCAAATGCCTGTCCACCGTTCAGCACGTACAGTTCCTGTGGCATGCGCTTGCGCAGATACCCGGTGGAGCTGATCTGCTTGAGCACCTCCAGCGATTTGGTAGCCGACGCAGCGCTCATCTCGCTGATGTTACTGACGCCCTCTTCTTCGCCCCGGCCCAGATCGTCAAAGCTGTGGCCCTCAGGCTTCACATGCGCCAGATCGGTGCGATCCAGATAGCTGACTGCCAACTCGCGGAAGATGTAGTCGAGGATCGATGTCGCATTCTTGATGCTGTCATTGCCCTGCACCATGCCGGCCGGCTCGAACTTGGTGAACGTGAAGGCATCAACAAACTCCTCCAGCGGCACGCCATATTGCAGGCCCACGCTGACCGCGATGGCAAAGTTGTTCATCATCGCACGGAAGCCGGCGCCTTCCTTGTGCATGTCGATGAAGATCTCGCCCAGTTGGCCGTCCTCATATTCGCCCGTGCGCAGGTATACTTTGTGGCCGCCGACGATAGCCTTCTGGGTATAGCCTTTGCGGCGCTCGGGCAGCTTGTCGCGGTGGGACTTGTTGATCTCTTTGATGATCACCTTCTCCACGATCTTCTCGGCGAGCGTGACCGCCTTTTCGTGGTTGCTGCCGCTTTCCATTATTTCGGCGGCCTCGTCATCGTCCTCGACCAGCGCCGACGCCAGTGGCTGGCTCAGCTTCGATCCGTCGCGATACAGTGCATTGGCCTTGACGCCCAAGCTCCAGCTTAGCTCGTATGCCTTTTGGCAGTCCTCTATGGTGGCGTCGTTGGCCATGTTGATGGTCTTGGAAATGGCGCCCGAGATGAAGGACTGCGAGGCGGCCATCATGGTGATGTGGCTGTTCACGCTAAGGTAGCGCTTGCCAGTTTTACCGCAGGGATTTGCGCAATCGAAAACGCTGTAATGGGCGGGTTTCAGGTGCGGCGCGCCCTCCAGCGTCATCGTGCCGCAAACATGGTCATTCGCCGCGTTGATATCATCGCGGGAATAGCCCAGATGCGCCAGCAGATCGAAGGCCGGATCGTTCAGCTTGGCCTCGGGGATGCCCAGCACATTCATGCAGAACTCAGATCCCAGCGTCCACTGATTGAACACGAACCGGATATCGAAGGCCGAGCCGAGAGCGGCGTCCACCTTCGCCAACTCGGTTTCGCCAAAGCCGTGGCCGATCAGCGAGGTGTGGTTGATGCCGGGCGCATTACCGATGGTGCCGTGACCGACGGCATAGCCGATGATCTCTTCGATCTGCGCGCTGCCATAGCCCATCATTTCGAGGGCGGCAGGCACCGACTGGTTGATGATCTTGAAGTAGCCGCCGCCGGCCAGCTTCTTGAATTTGACCAGCGCAAAGTCTGGCTCGATGCCGGTCGTGTCGCAATCCATGACCAGACCAATCGTGCCCGTGGGCGCGACAACGGTCGATTGAGCGTTGCGATAGCCGTGCTTTTCGCCCAGATCCAGCGCCTCGTCCCAGGTGGACATGGCCAGCTCAATCAGGCGGCTGTCGGGGCAGCTGACAATGTCGAGCGGGACAGGCTTGACTGCCAGACCCTCGTAGCCATCTTTGTTGCCGTGGGCGGCATTGCGGTGGTTACGCATGACGCGCAGCATGTGCTTGGCGTTACGCTCGTAGCCTGCAAATGGGCCCAACTCGCCCGCCATTTCGGCGGAGGTGGCATAGGCCACGCCAGTCATGATCGCACTTAGCGCACCGCCCAGGGCGCGGCCCTCGTCGCTGTCATAGCCAAGGCCCATGTTCATCAGAAGACCGCCAATATTGGCAAACCCAAGGCCCAACGTGCGGAAGTCATAGCTGCGCTGCGCGATCTCCTTGGAGGGGAACTGCGCCATCATCACGCTGACTTCGAGTGTCACAGTCCAAAGGCGCGAGGCGTGCATATACGCCTCAGCGTCAAAGCGGCCATCGTCATAGAACTTCAGCAGGTTCATCGACGCGAGGTTGCAGGCGGTGTCGTCAAGGAACATGTATTCCGAGCAAGGGTTCGAGCCGCGAATTTCGCCATCCTCGGGGCATGTGTGCCACGCGTTGACGGTATCGTGGTACTGGATGCCCGGATCGGCGCAGGCCCATGCGGCGTGGCCGACATCTTCCCACAGGTCACGCGCTTTGATGGTGCGCGCCGTGCTGCCATCTGTGCGGTTGATCAACGCCCAATCGGCGTCGTCCTTGACCGCCTTTAGGAAGGCGTCCGTGACGCGGATCGAGTTGTTGGAGTTCTGGCCCGAAACCGAGGCGTATGCCTCGCTATCCCAATCGGTGTCGTAGGTCGGGAATTCGATGCTCTCGTAGCCCTGCTTGGCATAGTCCAGCACGCGCTTGACGTAGGTTTCGGGGATCGAGCATTTCTTGGCGCCGCGAATGGCGGTCTTGAGGCCCGGGTTCTTCTTGGGGTCAACCGAATCTTCGATGCTACCGTCCCATGCACCGATAGCCGCGAAAATTTCGTTCAGCTTCTCTTCGTGCATCTTAGAGCCCGCAACGATGCTGGCGACCTTTTGCTCTTCCTTCACCTTCCAGTTGATGAATTCCTCAATGTCGGGGTGGTCGGCATCAATGATCACCATTTTCGCCGCGCGGCGCGTTGTGCCGCCCGACTTGATTGCGCCGGCCGCGCGGTCACCAATTTTCAAAAAGCCCATCAGGCCAGATGACTTGCCGCCGCCTGACAGCGGCTCGTTCGCTGCGCGCAAGGAAGAGAAGTTCGTGCCAGTGCCGGAGCCATACTTGAACAGACGCGCCTCGCGGACCCACAGGTCCATGATGCCGCCGTCGCCTACCAGATCATCGGATACCGACTGGATAAAGCAAGCGTGGGGCTGCGGGTGCTCATACGCGCTGGTCGATTTTGTCAGGGCGCCAGTTTTGTAGTCGACATAATAGTGGCCTTGGCCGGGGCCATCGATGCCGTAGGCCCAGTGCAGGCCAGTGTTAAACCATTGCGGGCTGTTGGGTGCGCCCATCTGGCGGGCCAACATGATGCGCATTTCGTCAAAATAGGCCTGCGCATCCGATTCGGTGGTAAAGTAGCCGCCCTTCCAGCCCCAGTAGGCCCACGCGCCGGCTAGTCGGTCGAATACTTGCCGCGCCGACGTCTCGCCACCTGTTTCGACGTCTTTGCCATCAGGGACCGAGCGCCACAGGAACTCGGGCACGCCCTTTTCCTTAACCTTTTTCAAGCGGGCGGGAACGCCTGCCTTGCGAAAATACTTCTGCGCGATGACGTCGCTTGCGACCTGGCTCCACCCGGCGGGCACCTCGACATTGTCCAGCTTAAACACCGACGTCCCGTTAGGGTTGCGTATTTCGGACGAGGTCGTGACGAACTCCAACTCCGCATATGCGTCTTGGCCTGCCTTGGTGAATTTGCGGTCGATTTTCATGTCACTGCCTCTCGCCCCCGTAGGGTGCCGTTTGTGTTCTCATACTTGCCGTGGCGCGCCGTTCCGCGCCCCGTGCCACTTAGATGGAAACAAGACGCAGCTTGCCATCGGGCGCGAAATTGGCTTGCGCGCCTTTGACTGCCGGAAATCCGGTCTTTGCTGTGAATGTTCCTTTTCCAGTGGCGGCACACTACATCTTGTGTGCATAGCCGCCGGTCTGCACAACCTGACGCATTGAGGCCTACGTCGTCAATCCAAAATTTACCGAATTCCAGCCTGTTTGTCGTTGACCTTTTCGGCATCGACAGACCCGCTTCGCGCCAGCCGATTCACGCACAACATATCCACAGCGGGCGGCGCCCGACCCTGCCCTAGCAGATAATTTTAAATACACTGGTTTTCAGCGGGTTTAGGGCGTGCGGCTCATGAATGGGTTCAACTTTATCCCAAGGCTGTGTGCCGGCAGCGCTGTGCGTGAACGAACAGAAATTTATTTTTAGCTGCGCCAGCCACATGTGCACGGATGCCACACGCAAGCGTGATCACGCCCTAGGTTGCGCGGATTAGGGCCATATCGGCCAGATCTAAACGAGGGGAAATTTATGGTCGGGGAGGCAGGATTCGAACCTACGACCCCCTGTACCCAAAACAGGTGCGCTACCAGACTGCGCCACACCCCGAACCATGCGGCACCCAATACGCAGAAACTTATCCAAAGAAAAGCCCAAATGGCAGGTTATTGCATCAATCCGCACATCTATGTGTCGATCAGCATTTCCACGCAGCGCTGGCCGCCTCAAACGCCGGGTGACGCAGCTGTGTGCCTGGCGCGATTCCGAGGCGCTCCGCGAGGCCGCCATTGATCTCAAGCACGGCTTTGATATCACCGCCGCCCATTATCGGCGTCAGATCACCGGGAATCGCATTTGAATGCACGCGCGAGACGGTGCCGGCCGTATCGAGAAAAATCATATCAAGGGGGATGAGCGTATTTTTCATCCAGAAGCCCACATCGCGCGCCTCGGGGTAAACAAAGAGCATTCCTGCAGATTGCGGCATCGACGCGCGATTCATCAGGCCCTCTGCCCGCTCGGCCGCGTCGTCCGCCAATTCTATGGTGAATCGGGCTTGGCCCCAATCGCCGCGTAGCTGCACTTGATCTGGGTTGCACTCTGTACCGGCATGACCCTGCCCCACAATGCCCGCGATTAGCGCCAAAGTGGCACATAACCGTTTTATTTCGTTGCGCTTTCCCATCCGCTAACCTCTGCCGCCATACGGCCACGCTTGCCGTCGATGACACGTATAGCCAGCGCCTCGCCCGGTTGCAAATCTGCCAGACCGGAGCGGCGGATCACTTCGAGATGTAGGAAAACATCGCCATTCTCGCCGAACGTGTTGGCAAAACCGAATCCCTTGGCCTTATCAAACCACTTGATTCGCGCGGGCACCAATGGCGCAGCCAGAAGCACGCTTGGGTCGATATCGTCGAAATCGGCTAATCCCTGGAATTGAGCACCGTCCGGCGGCTGGATATCATGGACCGCCGTGGCTTGAACGCCCCTATCGGTGCTTTGCACGTCCAGATCGACGACCGCATCGTCGGCAACAGAACTCTGGCCAAAATTGCGCAAGACATTGGCATGCAATAAAATATCGCCGCCGCCATCTTCTGCCAAAACAAAGCCGAAGCCTTTGACGGGATCAAACCATTTTACATGCCCACGCACCCGCCTAGTCCGCTGGCGATCCACCGCCGTAGAGCTAGAAGAATCAATGCGCGCGATTTCAACCATGACGTGTAAACCTGCCTTTTAATACGCCCTATATATAGGGAAACGCCGTCGCTCAGTCTATGGGAAACTGGTCGTCCGATCGCACCATACGCGCTATATCAAGCGAAAATCAGCGCATATGCGCGGATTCTGGCAGTAAAATGCCGACGTTAGGCAGGCGGTCGGCTGACAGATTAGTAGCACATTCCGTTACGTCATGCAATCAGGGGTTGAGCCGTGTTATGTCCCAATGTGCGGCATTATCAGCGCGGCGCCACACAAATCGATCGTGCAATCGGTAGTCGCCGTCGGCCCAGAACTCAATCTCGACGGGTGCAATCTTGAACCCGCCCCAGAACGGCGGGCGCGGCGGATTAAGTCCGTGGCGCGCCGAAACACGCGCCACCTCGGCCATCAGCGCACCGCGCCCGGCCAGAGGCTGCGATTGACGCGAGGCCCACGCGCCCAGCCTGCTTTTGAGCGAGCGGGACGCATAATATGCGTCTGCCTCGGGCCCATCCTGCCGCGTGACAGGGCCGCGCACGCGAATTTGGCGGCGCAGCGATTTCCAATGCATCACAAACCCGGCCTTGCCGCTTGCCGCCAGTTCCTGCCCCTTGGCGCTGTCGTAATTGGTATAAAAGACAAACCCGTCATCCGCGATTTCCTTGAGCAGGACCATACGCATATTGGGCAGCCCATCGGGATCGACCGTGGCCAGCGCGATGGCGTTGGGATCGATCGGCTCTGTCGCCTCAGCCTCGCCCAGCCAACGGCGCGCGATTTGAAAGGGGTCGTCCCCTGCGAATTTTCCGGTCCTGTCGGTCATAATGTCCCTTTCCGCCCGGATGGGCCTGCCTCGCATCATATGGCGCAAGTATAGCGGCAAAACCAGCGCTGGCCTGACGCCACACGCCGCACACCGCCACTTGATGCACCTCGGCCAATCGCCTAAAGGTCAATAAAGACATTTAATTGGGTCGGGATTAGTACATGTCAAACACTCTTATGGCGGGTAAACGCGGGCTAATCATGGGCCTCGCCAATGACAAGTCTATCGCTTGGGGCATTGCCCAAGCCTGCGCCGATGCGGGCGCCGAGCTTGCATTCACCTATATGGGCGACGCGTTCAAAAAACGGGTCGAGCCGCTGGCGAAATCGCTCGGCTCCGAGGTGATGATTGATTGCAACGTGTCCAACCCTGCCTCGATAGACGCGGCCTTCGCTGAAATCGAAAAGGTCTGGGGCAAGATTGATTTTCTGGTCCACGCCATCGGCTTTTCCGACAAGAACGAGTTGCGAGGGCGCTATATAGACACCAGCCGCCAGAACTTCCTCGATACGATGGACGTCAGTTGCTACAGCTTTACCGCCGTTGCCAAGCGCGCCGAGACGCTGATGAAGGACGGCGGCTCAATGCTGACCCTCACGTATTACGGCGCCGAGCAGGTGATGCCCCACTATAACGTCATGGGTATCGCCAAGGCCGCGCTAGAGGCGTCGGTGAAATACCTGGCCGAAGATCTGGGCAAAGACGGCATCCGCGTTAACGCGATCAGTGCCGGCCCGATCAAGACGCTGGCCGCCAGCGGCATCGGTGATTTCCGCTATATCCTGAAATGGAACGAGTTGAATTCGCCCCTGCGCCGCAATGTCACGATCAACGATGTCGGCAAGGCCGCGCTATTCTTGCTCAGCGATCTGGGTAGCGGCACGACAGGTGAGAACCTGCATGTCGACGCTGGCTATCACGTGGTCGGCATGAAGGCAGTCGACGCGCCCGACATCGACGCGACCTAGGCGCGCGTGGCCCGGTAGTCGCAACCAGTGGTCCAAGTTCCCCTACTCACTGGTTGTCGCGCTGATTTGTTCGCCGGGCACCAGCGCCTGCCTTGGGGTTTCCCACATCGCAACCAAACCGGACGAGGCTTACATGCAAGAACCCCTGCCCCACGAGAAAGGTTTTCACGTCAGCTGGGATCAGCTTCACCGCGACGCGCGCGCACTGGCGTGGCGGCTGGACGGCAAAGGCCCCGATGACGGCGCATGGCGCGCAGTCGTCGCCATCACGCGCGGCGGCATGGCCCCCGCGATGATCGTCGCGCGCGAGTTGGACATTCGCATCGTCGATACCATCAGCGTCAAGAGCTACGACCACCAGACCCAAGGCGCTGCAAGTATTTTGAAATCGCCCGATATGGACGTGATCGGCGACGGCACCGGCGTTCTGGTGATCGACGATCTGGTCGACACGGGCCGTACCCTCGACGTGGTGCGCGCGCATATGCCCAAAGCCCACATTGCCACGATCTATGCCAAGCCAATGGGCCGGGACCGCGTCCAAAGTTATATCACCGAAGTCAGCCAAGATACGTGGATTTTCTTTCCGTGGGATCTGGCCCTGCAATACGTTCAGCCCTATCGCGGCAAATAACGAGAGACACACACCATGAGCCGCACATCCCACAGCTTTGCCCCGCCCGTGATGGAGGCCCGCCGCTGGCTGGATGGCGTCCATTTTCCGCCAGATCGCCCGCTGATCAACGTCTCTCAGGCGGCCCCGGTTGATCTGCCTCCAGAGGCGCTGCGCCGCGTGATCGCGGAGGCCGCTTTGCACCAGCCAGACGCGCATCTATACGGCGCGGTGCTGGGCCGCGACGAGTTGCGCGCCGAGGTGGCTGAGCAGTGGAGCGCGGCCTATGGCGGAGTGGTCGGCGCGGCAAACGTTGCGATCACCTCGGGCTGCAATCAGGCGTTCTGCGCTGCGCTTGCCACGCTCTGCGATGAGGGCGACGAGGTGATCCTGCCGACGCCGTGGTATTTCAACCATAAAATGTGGTGCGATATGAATGGCCTGCGGGCGGTGCCCCTGCCCTGCGAGGCCGGCCTGCTGCCCGACCCCGAGCGCGCCGCGTCCCTGATTACGCCGCGCACCCGCGCCATCGTGCTGGTCACGCCAAACAATCCCGGCGGGGCCGAGTACCCTGCCGAACTGGTCCGCGAATTTTTCGACCTTGCCCGCGCACGCGGCATCGCCCTGATCGTGGACGAGACGTACCGCGATTTCGATGCGCGCACAGGTGCGCCTCATGACCTCTTCACCGATCCCGATTGGGCAGATACGCTGATCCAGCTCTACTCATTCTCCAAGGCATACCGCCTGACCGGCCACCGCGTCGGCGCGATGACCGCATCAACCGCGCGGTTGGCAGAGGCTGAGAAGTACCTCGATTGCGTCGCCATCTGCCCGAACCAACTGGGCCAGATTGGCGCGCTCTGGGGGATGCAGAACCTCGCCCAATGGCTGGCAGGCGAGCGGGCCGAGATACTGGACCGCCGCGCCGCTATCAGTGAACATATGCCGCAACTGGCCGCCCAAGGCTGGCAACTAAAGGGCGCAGGCGCCTATTTCGCATATCTCGCCCATCCCTTTGCCGAAGGCTCGGACGTATTGGCCCCCCGACTGGTGCGCGATGCGGGCGTGCTGACCCTGCCCGGTACAATGTTTACGCCTACGGATGATCCCTCGGGCGCGCGGCATTTCCGCATTGCTTTTGCCAATGTCGACCGGGGCGGGATCGCCGCGCTGTTTGGCCGTCTGGCCGCACTGGACGGGCCCGGCTGGCCCCTTGCCCCGGATGCCGCCAACGCATAGACAAACTTGGACGAATACGCACCCTACCCCTGACACGTGCGCCCCCGCGCATGTATCCTTAGACAAAGGCGCCACTCATATGCGATCCAATAGCATCTCGAAATCCGCAATGTGGATCCTCATGGGCCTCTTGATCCTTGGCCTTGGCGGCTTTGGCGTGACCAATCTGGGCGGCGGGATCACCCGCATCGGCTCGGTCGGGGATACCGTTCTGGACGTCAATGACTACGCCCGTGCCCTGCGCGCCGAAGTGAATGCCGCCACTGCTGAACGCGGCGCGCCCGTTAGTTTTGTTGAGGCGGATGCGGCCGGTCTGCCGCAGCGCGTGCTATCGCGCCTGATCAGCCAGGCCGCACTGGAGGACGAAACCGCGCGCATGGGCATTTCCGTCGGCGACGCCGCGCTGCGCGATCAGATCATGGATATTCCCGCCTTTCAGGGCATTAGCGGCGACTTTGACCGTGAGGGATATCGCTTCGCGCTAGAGCGCGCGGGCCTGAGCGAGGCCGAATTCGAGAACGATATCCGCACCGAGACGGCCAGCACGCTGGTTCAAGGCGCCATCATCGCAGGCGTCAGCACGCCAGAGGCGTACACAAACGCCCTGATCAACTACATTGCCGAAGAGCGCAGCGTCACATACGCCGCGCTTGGCCGGGCCCAACTGACCACCGGCCTGCCAGTGTCGACTGACGCCGATCTGGAGGCGTATTATCAGGCCAATCTGGACGCCTTCACCGTGCCGCAGACGCGCCGCATCACCTATGCGTGGCTGACGCCCGATATGATCATCGACGACGTCGAAGTCCCCGAGAACGCCCTGCGCGAAGCCTACGATGCACGCGCAGCCGAATTTAACGTGCCCGAGCGCCGACTGGTCGAGCGGTTGATTTTCCCCGACCAGGCCGCCGCCGATGCCGCCCGCGCACAACTGGACGCAGATGAGGCCACGTTCGACGATCTGGTCGAGGCGCGCGGGCTGACCCTGCAAGACGTCGACATGGGCGATGTCGCTGTCGGCGATCTGGACGGCGCCAGCGATGCCGTCTTTGGCGCCACCGCTGGCGACGTCGTCGGCCCGCTTGAGACGGGTCTTGGCCCCGCTCTTTTCCGCGTCAACGCCGTGCTACAAGCGCAGACCACGCCCTTTGAAGAGGCAGAGCCGCAGCTTCGCGACGCGCTGGCCGCAGACCGTGCCGCCCGCGTCATCGACGCCTCAATTGAGGGCACGAACGATCTGCTGGCTGGCGGCGCCACGCTTGAGAACTTAGGCGATGAGACGCAGATGCAGGTGGACACCATCGACTGGCGCCCCGGCCTGAGCGAGGGCATCGCCGGCTATGCTGCCTTTCGCGACGCTGCGGGCGATTTGCAGGACGGCGACTTTCCCGAGGTCGCAGCGCTTGGCGATGGCGGCGTCTTTGCAATGCGATTGGACGAAGTAGTGCCGCCCACAGTGCAGCCACAGGATGATGTGCAGGACCTCGTCGCCGCAGGCTGGGCGCGCGATGCGTTGCTTACCGCTCTGCGCGCCCAAGCGGGCGAAACGCTCAAAACGCTTCAGGGCGGCGAAACCTTCGAGGACGCGGGCCTGACGCCCGTAACAGTCGAAGGTTTGACACGTCAGGGCTTTCAGGCGGGCACGCCTGCGGGCTTCATCCCCGCGGTCTTTGCCATGAAGGCGGGCGACGTCACGCTTCTGGACGGCGATGAAAAGCTCTACGTTATACGTCTTGATGATGTATCTACGCCCGAAGGTAGCGAGGGCGAGATGGACCAGATCCGCAGCACACTCCGCGATTCTGCTGCGAACGATATCGCGCAGGATCTCTATCTGGCGCTGGCCGAGGACATCCGCAACCGGGCGGGCATTACGCTGGATCAGCAGGCGATCGCCGCTGTCCACGCTAACTTCCAATAGGGGTGCAGTGCCTTGGATCTGACCCCCTCTTTTGACACGTTCGCGCCGGGTTATGACGCCTCCGCCAGCCAACTGGTTTATACGCGGCTGGCGGCCGATCTTGATACGCCCGTATCGCTGATGATGAAGCTGGCGGGCGCCGCAACCGACGCCTTTATGCTGGAATCGGTGACGGGCGGCGAGGTGCGCGGACGCTATTCGATCATCGGGATGAAGCCGGACCTGATCTGGCAGTGCCACGGCAAGACAAGCCGCATCAACCGCGCTGCGCGCTTTGATCCAGACGCATGGCAGGAGCAGGACGGTGAGCCGCTGGATAATCTGCGCAGCTTGATCGCAGAGAGCCGGATCGACCTGCCCGACGATCTGCCAGCCTCCAGCGCTGGCCTTTTCGGGTACCTCGGATACGACATGATCCGGCTGGTCGAGCATCTGCCAAACGTCAACCCTGATCCCTTGGGGCTGCCCGATGCGCTGATGTTGCGCCCATCGGTGATTGCGGTGCTGGACGGGGTCAAGGGCGAGGTGATCGTCGTCGCCCCCGCATGGCACGAGCCGGGCCAATCGGCCCGCGCCGCCTATGCCCAAGCCGCCGAGCGGGTCATGGACGCCGTGCGCGATCTGGAGCGCGCCCTGCCGCAAAGCCGGGGACTGGGCAAGGCCGCCGAGGATGGCGAGGCTGTGTCGAACTTCACGCGCGACGAATACAAGGCCGCGGTCGAGAAGGCCAAGGATTACATCCGCGCAGGCGACATCTTTCAGGTGGTGCCCAGCCAGCGATGGACGCAGCCCTTTACGCAACCGCCCTTCGCGCTTTACCGCAGCTTGCGACGGACGAACCCGTCGCCCTTCATGTTCTATTTCAACTTCGGCGGCTTTCAGGTGATTGGCGCCAGTCCCGAAATCCTTGTGCGCGTGTTCGGTGACGAGGTGACAGTGCGCCCCATCGCCGGCACCCGCCCCCGCGGCGCCACGCCGGAAGAAGACCGCGCATACGAGGCCGACCTTCTGGCCGATCAAAAGGAGCTGGCCGAGCATCTGATGCTGCTCGATCTGGGCCGCAATGACGCGGGCCGTGTCTGCAGAATCGGCACCGTGCGCCCGACCGAGGAATTTATCATCGAGCGCTACAGCCACGTTATGCACATCGTCAGCAACGTGGTGGGCGAGCTGGCCGAGGATCAAGATGCGCTCAGCGCCCTGCTGGCAGGGCTTCCAGCCGGCACCGTGTCAGGCGCGCCAAAGGTACGCGCAATGGAGATCATCGACGAGCTCGAACCGGAAAAGCGCGGTGTCTACGGCGGCGGTGTCGGATATTTCAGTGCGGGCGGCGATATGGACATCTGCATCGCCCTGCGCACTGCTGTGGTCAAGGATGCCAAGCTATACATTCAGGCCGGCGGCGGCGTCGTCTATGACAGCGACCCAGAGGCCGAATATATGGAGACGGTGCATAAATCCAACGCCATCCGCCGCGCCGCCGCAGATGCCGCGCGTTTTGGCGGCAGCGGCAACAGCTGATGTCTGGCAGATTATCAGGGAGACTTGCCCCTCATGGCGCGTCTGATCCTCTTTAACAAACCCTTTGGCGTACTCTCGCAATTCACCGATGAGGGCAGCGGTCGCCCCACCCTCGCGCATCACATCGACTTGCCCCGCGTCTATCCCGCCGGGCGGCTGGACCGCGACAGTGAGGGCCTGTTGATCCTGACGGATGACGGCAAGCTACAAGCGCGCATCGCCGACCCTAAATTCAATAAACCCAAGACTTATCTGGTGCAGGTCGAAGGTGTGCCTGTCGACAACGCCCTCGCGGCTCTGGCGTCAGGCGTCACGCTAAAGGACGGCCCGACGCGGCCCGCCACTGCGCGTCGCATAAATGCGCCAGACCTCTGGCCGCGCGTCCCACCTATCCGCTATCGCAAATCAGTGCCGGATACGTGGCTTGAGCTGACCATCACCGAGGGCCGCAATCGCCAGGTGCGCCGGATGACGGCGCATGTTGGCCACCCGACCTTGCGCCTCGTGCGCTGGCGCATCGGGGAATGGTCGCTAGACGGCCTCGCACCGGGGGACTGGCGCGAGGCTTAGCCACGGGCGAAAGGCTTATTTTTCGGCTGTCAGCACTGCTGAAATCGGTGCCAGCGCCACGCGGTTGGCGCGGTCTTGCAATCCCCATAGCAGCAGCGCGCTGATCGTATCGGCGCGCAAACGGCCCAGCATGATCACGCCGCCCGCGTCGCGGCCGGCCTTGAATGCCGCCTGATCCAGAAATCGGCGAATGACCGTCGCGCTTTGCCCTTCGCTGTCGAAATCGCGAAATACTGTGCCTACCGGTACCCCTTCGCGGGCAATCAGCTTGGGCGCGGTCTCCAAGCCTTTGGAAAATACGACCAGCCCATGACCTGTCTCCAGCAGGATCGGGGCCAGTTGCTCGCTTGCATCGCGGCTGATCTGAAGGCCGGTCCCCGTTCCCTCCAGCACGCCCACTGCCTCGGGGACCGCCGCAAAGACCGTTTGCATGACCGTTTCGGTATCGCGTGCATCCGCGCCTTCGGGCAAGTTGGCTATTGCCAAAACCTCAAAGCCCGCGTCGCGGTAGCGCTCCATCGCCTCCTGCGCGCCGGGTTTCGCGGCGTCAACGGCAAAGGTAAGCGGATAGGGAAACGCGTCCAGCGCATCAAGGCGGATTGGACTGCTGCCATCGTCGATCAGAATGATCGCCATCAATGGCTTGCCTTCGGAATTGGCGAAAGACTCGGCATGTGCCACGATTGCCGGGGCCGAGTCGGAGCTGATATTAAGGTCGAGCTGAGGTAAACCCTCTTGGGTAGTATCAGGCGTATCGGCAGGCTCCTCGGCTCCGATGGATGGCAGGCGCCCGGTTTCGATCTTGTCTACAACATCGCCGTTCGTGCGGCCAAGCACCGCCTGATCGGGCTCTTGCATCTCATCAGCGGGCGCAGTCGGCGCGGCGCTATCCGCCTCCGGCATTCCCGAGCTTTCTGTGGCTTCTGGTGCGCGTGCAGATACGGCGTTCGTCGACATACCCGCGCCGCTTTCGACATCAGGCAGACTGGGCTGCGCAGGATCGGCAGAGATAGTCGTCCCGGCACTGGAATCTGTCATTGCGGTCTGTGTGTCCACTTCGGGCGCGGCGCCGTCCATGCCACCTTCAGCCATTCCGCTGGACTCGTCGACGATCTGGGGCGCGCTCAGATCGGCATCGACCCCGCCCGGCTGTGGCCGATCAGAGGGCTGCGTATTCTCACCAGCGACGGCAGCCAAGTCGTCAGGCGCGGCGGCGCCCACTTGCGGCGCCTCGGCAGAGAAGCCAGGCACGCCATCAGCCTGCGGCAAACGCGCGGCAGTGTCGTTAAGCGATTGGTTGAACTCCGAGCCGGCCGGCACCTCCAGCGCAGCGGCCACTGGTGCGCTGGGACGCGCCGTCCCGGTCCCCGTGGCCACCGACACTGCGGACAATGCCGCGCCGGATACGACCGCACCGATTACCAGTCCCGACAAAAATCCGCCCGCCATGCCGTGCCCTCCTGTTATCGCTTGCTCAAACCGTAGCGTTTACTGCCACCGGCCCCTTGACCCTAGAGGCCAAGCCTGAACAAGTATATCGCGACCAGCCCCCCGGCCTCCACCCCTATGATGGGGTTCCCAGCGCGGGTGGGGCATATCCAACACGGAACAGGCATGATGCTGCTGCTCATCGATAATTACGATAGTTTCACCTATAATCTGGTGCATTACGTCGGCGAGTTGGGGGCCGATGTGGTGGTCAAGCGCAATGATGCGTTGGACGTGGCCGCCGCCCTAGCGCTGAATCCTGCCGGTATCCTGCTGTCGCCCGGCCCCTGCGATCCCGATCAGGCCGGCATCTGCCTGGACCTGACGCTTGCAGCGGCTAAGGCGGGTATCCCGCTACTGGGTGTGTGCCTTGGACATCAGGCCATCGGACAGGCCTTTGGCGGGCGCGTCGTGCGACATTCCGAGATCGTGCATGGCAAGATGGGACAGATGTATCACGAGGGGCGCGGCGTCTTTGCTGGGCTACCTTCGCCGTTTGAGGCCACCCGCTATCATTCGCTTGTGGTCGAGCGGTCCAGCCTGCCGGACTGCCTTGAGGTGACCGCTCATCTTGAGGACGGCACCATTATGGGCCTGCGCCACCGCGAACTTCCCATTGAGGGCGTACAGTTTCACCCCGAATCCATCGCATCGCAACATGGTCACGCCCTGCTCAAGAATTTCCTAGACACATTGAAGACCCCGGCATGAGTGACGCTTTAAAACCCCTGATTAACGCTGCCGCAAACGGCCCGCTGACGCGGGACCAGGCGGAGGCCGCATTCGCCATCCTCTTTGAAGGCGAAGCGACGCCTAGCCAGATTGGCGGCTTTCTGATGGCGCTGCGGACGCGCGGCGAGACGGTGGATGAATACGCCGCCGCTGCCGCTGTTATGATTTCCAAATGCCACAAAGTGCGCGCGCCCGAGGGCGCGATTGACATCGTCGGCACTGGGGGCGACGGCAAAGGTACACTTAACATTTCCACCGCCGCGGCCTTTGTCGTGGCAGGTGCAGGCGTCTGCGTGGCCAAGCATGGCAATCGCAATCTCAGCTCGAAATCAGGCGCGGCGGATGCGCTGGCGCAGATGGGCGTCAACGTGATGATCGGCCCAGAACTTGTTGAAAAGGCGCTAAAAGAGGCAGGAATCGCCTTTATGATGGCGCCCATGCACCACCCGGCCATGGCCCATGTCGGCCCCGTCCGGGCCGAGCTGGGGACGCGCACTATCTTCAATATCCTGGGGCCGCTCACGAATCCTGCCGGCGTAAAACGCCAACTAACAGGTGCCTTTACACGCGATCTGATCCGCCCCATGGCGGAAACTCTGGGGCAGCTGGGATCAACGCGCGCGTGGCTGGTCCACGGCAGCGATGGAACAGACGAGTTGGCAATTAGCGGGTCATCGTGGGTCGCAGCCTTGAACGAGGATGGCAGCATCACCGAGTTTGAGCTGCACCCCGAAGAGGCTGGCCTGCCCCTTCACCCGTTCGAGGATATCCTGGGCGGCACGCCGCAACACAACGCTGCCGCCTTTCGCACCCTGCTGGACGGCGCGCCCGGCGCCTACCGCGATGCTGTGCTGCTGAATTCTGCCGCCGCGCTGGTGGTGGCCGGTCACGCTGGCGATCTGCACGAGGGCGCCGCGCAGGCCGCCGCCAGCATCGACAGCGGAGCGGCGCGCAAGTGTTTAGAAACGCTGGCTAAGATTACATCGGAGACGACATGAGCACACCGACTATTCTGGAAAAGATCAAAGCCTACAAACTGGATGAGATTGCGGCGACGAAGGCCGAAACGCCTATTGAGGCGATGGAAGATCTCGCGCGCGCCGCGCCTGCTGTGCGCCCCTTCAAGGACGCGTTGCTGCAGGCGTCGATCAACGGCTACGGCCTGATCGCCGAGATCAAAAAGGCGAGTCCATCCAAGGGCCTGATCCGCGCCGATTTCGACCCCGAAGCGCTGGCGCGCGCCTATGAGGATGGCGGCGCGGCATGCCTTTCAGTGCTGACTGACACGCCCAGTTTTCAAGGGGCCAAAGAGTTTCTCACCCTAGCGCGCGCTGCCTGCAACCTGCCTGTGCTGCGCAAGGATTTCATGTACGACCCCTATCAGGTGATCGAGGCGCGCAGCTTGGGTGCTGACTGCATCCTCATCATCATGGCCAGCCTCACCGATGGCGAGGCCGCCGTGCTGGAACAGACCGCAGAGACATGGGGCATGGACGCGATCATCGAGGTGCATAACGCAGACGAGCTAAAGCGGGCCGAAGCGCTGAAGTCGCAGCTGATCGGTATCAACAATCGCGACTTGAACACGTTTGAGACGTCATTGGACACCTCGCGCACCTTGGCGCGTTATGTGCCAGAGGACCGGATCATCATCTGCGAAAGCGGATTGGAGACGCCGCAGGATCTGGCCGACATCGCCCGTTATGGCGCGCGATGCTTCCTTATTGGCGAAACGCTGATGCGCGCGGATGACGTGGCCAGCGCAACGCGCAATATGCTGGCCAGTCCGCTGACAGCCGGCGGCATGTAGATGGCTGGCCTCACGCACTTTGACGACAAGGGCAACGCACATATGGTCGACGTGTCGGCCAAGGCGGTGACAGCTCGCGTTGCCACTGCCGCCTGCCACATCAAGATGGCGCGTGAAACATTTGATATCATTGCAGAAGGCCGCGCTAAAAAGGGCGACGTGATCGCTGTAGCGCGGCTCGCTGGGATTATGGGGGCAAAGCGTACGGCTGACCTTATCCCGCTTTGTCATCCGTTGCCCATCGCCAAGGCGAGCGTCGATCTGACCCTCGACCCTGATCTTCCCGGTCTGCAGATTGAGGCGACGGTTAAAACGACCGGCCAAACTGGGGTCGAGATGGAGGCTTTGACCGCCGCCAGCATTGCGGCATTGACGGTCTATGACATGGCCAAGGCGGTTGACCGGGCGATGCAAATCGGAGGGCTTCGCGTCATACTAAAGGATGGCGGAAAATCAGGTCTTTACGAGGCAGAGTGAATGTCTTGCTGTTTGAGGAGGCATCGGTGCTATGATCACGGTTGAAGACGCCCTGTCAAAACTCTTTGAACTTGCTCAGCCCTTGCAGGCTGAGATGGTGCCGCTACGCGCTGCGGCTGGCAGGGTCTTGGCCCGGCCCGTATCGGCCACCCGCGACCAACCACCATTCGCCGCATCGGCCATGGACGGCTACGCCTTACGCGGATCGGATGCATCAGCAGGCGCGCGTTTTGACGTCGTCGGCGAGGCGGCCGCAGGCCATCATTGGGAAGGGACGCTGGCACCCGGTCAGGCGCTTCGCATTTTCACTGGTGCCCCGCTGCCGATTAGTGCAGATCGCGTTGTAATTCAAGAGGATACGATCCGCACTGGATCTGTGATCACACTGGAAGAATCGCTAGATGCTGGCCCTCATGTGAGACCCGCCGGGGCAGATTTTCGCGCAGGTGACATGATGGAAGCGCCGCGTCTGATTGGCCCCCATGACATTGCGCTGCTTGCCGCCATGAATATCGCGCAGGTGCCCGTCTCGCGTAGACCAAGCGTCGCAATCATCGCAACGGGCGACGAGCTTGCCCTGCCCGGCGAAGTGCCGGGCCCCGGCCAGATCATCGCATCGAACACGTTCGGCCTTGCTGCGTTGATTGAGGCTCATGGCGGAACGGCGCGCCTCCTGCCGGTCGCGCGCGATCATGTGGCGTCGCTTAAGACGGCGTTCGCGCTGGCTAGGGATGCGGACCTTATTCTGACAGTGGGTGGCGCGTCCGTCGGCGATCACGACCTGGTCGGCAGGGTTGCGCAGGACCTCGGACTCCTGCGTTCATTTTATAAAATCGCGATGCGCCCTGGCAAGCCACTGATGGCGGGCAAACTCGGCCAGGCTGTGATGGTGGGATTACCGGGAAATCCCGTTTCTGCAATGGTTTGCGGCCACGTATTCATCTTGCCGATGTTGCGTGCGATGCTGGGATTGGGCAATTCCCCGACGCCGTCCTTCGCGGCCACGCTGGGTGTGGATCTGCCCGCAAACGGACCTCGCGCGCATTACATGCGCGCGCACCTAGAGGCCGGCATCGTCACGCCCGCGACCTCGCAAGACAGCGCCCTTCTCAGTGTTTTGACGCGCTCCAACGCGCTATTGATCCGCCCGGCGCACGAACCCGCTAGAGCTAGCGGAAGCAACGCACGCGTCATGACGTTGTAACCGGGCAACTGTCGGACAGAGATAGCTACGGCCGCGCTTGACACAAAACGAGAACATGCATAGAACAAAATAAGATAAAAATAGGCCGGAGGGACGGACGCTATGCTGACTAAAAAGCAGCTCGATCTGCTGAAATACATCAATCAACGGGTGCAGCGCGATGGCGTCCCGCCCAGCTTTGATGAAATGAAGGATGCTCTGGATCTCCGTTCGAAATCGGGCATCCATCGGTTGATTACCGCGCTCGAAGAGCGAGGGTTCATTCGGCGTCTGGCGCACCGTGCCCGCGCGCTGGAAATCGTAAAGCTCCCTGAATCGCTGGGCGGTACCGCGATGCATGGCTTTGCTCCGCGCGTGATTGACGGCGACATGCCCGACGTCCCGCCCCCGGCCAATGCGCTGCCCGTGTCCGCCATTGATGCGCACGAGATACCCGTTATGGGCCGCATCGCGGCAGGCGTCCCGATTGAGGCTATTCAGAACGCGTCGCACAACGTAGCAGTGCCGGGCTCAATGATTGCCGGTGCGGGCGAGCATTACGCGCTGGAAGTTAAGGGCGATTCGATGATTGACGCGGGGATCAATGATGGCGATGTCGTCGTGATCCGCGAGACGTCGACCGCCGAGAATGGTGATATCGTCGTGGCGCTGGTCGAGGATCAGGAAGCGACCCTCAAGCGGTTCTTTCGGCGCGGTGGAGCAATTGCTCTGGAGGCCGCGAACCCGGCATACGAGACGCGGATTTTGCCCGATGACAAAGTAAAAGTGCAGGGCCGCCTCGTCGGTCTGATCCGAACCTACTGAGATTGGAATGCGCCGCGCCTCTCGCGGCGCATGTTCCAAAGCCGCGCCCCAGCGATGCCGCGCGCTGTATCGATCTGAGGGCCACCTGCGCGTTTGCTCAGCGCCATCGATCCTGTCTCGCGCAGTTCGCGCGGTCCGATTATAATACATTCAGCATCATCTAATTCTTCAGGCAACTCGGCGTTTGTGACGATCCAGTCGCCAGCCGCGCACTGCGTCAATGCCGCGACAGCGCGCTTGCCTCGGAACGCCCGGATCGTGACGGCCCCAAGGCTGAGCTGTGCGGCTGGCCAACGCGCTGCCGCCTCTTCTTGGGTGGCTGGATCGCCGTCGTTTTCCAGCCAATTCCTTGCGGCAAAACCATCACCGCGCGGCGAGCTGAGGGCGCGGCCCTCTGGTGTCATAATACCAACAAGGCCGCCGGTGTCGGAAATCAGAATGTTGGGCCGGACGGCCCCCGCCCACAGGAACCCCGCCAGCAAAAGGGGCAGAACGCCTATCGCGCGGGTGCGGCCCTGCCAAAGGATCAGGGTCAACGCCCCGACAGCAATCAGCGGCAGAACCCACGGGCCGGGGCTGGCAATCATTCCACGTGCGCCGTCCTGCGCCGCGATCCAATGGGCAACGCCCAAGATCCAGTCCAGCGCCAGCCCCATGACCCAAAGACCCACCCCCTCCAGCCCGAATGGCAGCAAGCAGACCGAAACGACGGCAGCTGGCATCACCAGCACCCCCATCAGCGGCACGGACGACAAGTTGGCGATAAGGCCATAATGCGCGATCTGATTAAAATGCGCTGCCGCGAACGGCGCCGTCGCCAATCCCGCAACAAGAGACGACATAACTACCGCCAGCACTGGGCGCAGCCAGCGTGGCCCGCGAGGCATCGCATCATGCTGGAGCCAGCCAAAAATCGCGATCAATGCAGTCGTCGCGGAAAACGACATCTGAAAACCTGGCCCCATCAGCGCCTCCGGCCTGAGGACCAGCACAATCAGCGCGGCCAGCGCAACGGCTCGCAAGCTAAGTGCGCGCCGATTCAGCATCACCGCGACGAGCATGACGGCGACCATGATGAACGCTCGCTCAGTCGCAATGCTTCCGCCTGACAAGGCCAGGTAGAACGCCGCCACCGGCAGCGCTGCTGCGGCTGCAACTTGCTTGACCGGGGCGCGCAGCGCGACATACGGGATCAGCGCCAGCCCATAGCGCAGCGCGGCAAAAACGAACGCGGTCAAGAGGCCCATGTGCAAGCCCGATATAGCAAGCAAATGCGCCAAGTTCGACACACGCAGCGCGGTGAGTGTGTCCTGCCCCATTCCCGATCTATCGCCGGTCATGATCGCGGCCGCAAAGGCGCCCGTCTCGCCCGGCAGCGCGGCCTGAACCCGCGCCGACAGGGCCATGCGAATGCGAAACATCAACTGGCCACCGTCAGGCGCGGCGAGCGCCACAAGCGGCACGCGCGTGTATCCGACTGCACCCAGCCCCTGAAACCATGCATGGCGCTGAAAATCGAAACCACCCGGCTCAACCGGGCCGGACGGCGGCGACAGATGCCCGGTCGCCCCCATCCGCAGGCCGGGACGCGGGACAGCGCCCGCCAAATCCGAATGGAGTGACAGTCGCACGCGGTCCGGCGTTCGGGTGGGACGGACGCCCGGCAGGCGCACTTGGTCCAGCGTCACGCGCGCGGCATCCGACGCTGAGCGGTCGATGCCGATCACGCGCCCCTCGACCGGGCCATAGTATCGCCAGCCCATCACGGGCCCCGATACGCTATTCGCCCGCGCGCCAGCCAGAAGCAGCCCCAGCGCGATCAGTCCGGCCCCCACCGCGAGTGGCGACAACGCAGGCCCAAGGAGGCGCGCCAGCTAAACGCAGAAGACAAGCGCCGCTATGGCAGCCGCATAGCCCCACCAAAGCGGCTCTTGCGGTAGCGCAAAGTAGATCGCGATGCCCGCCGCCCATGCAAACGGGCGCCCAGCCGATCAGGTGACCGCGCTGAAGCAGCAATACCTCCGCGAGCCGCCCCCAGAGTGCCGCCACTTGTCACCCCTTCCATGGGCCGATAAACAGTTGCCAAACCTAGCCCCCACATCGTTACCGAAAGGTTAATGCGCCCCATGTCCCAAAAGGTCGTGACCCGTTTCGCCCCCTCGCCCACTGGTTATCTGCATATCGGTGGGGCACGCACGGCCCTGTTCAATTGGCTTTTCGCGCGTGGTCGCGGCGGCACTTTTCTGCTGCGGATCGAGGATACGGACCGCGCCAGATCTACGCCCGATGCGACCCAGGCGATCCTTGACGGGATGGAGTGGATGGGCCTCGATCACGACGGCGAGGTTGTCAGCCAATTCGAGCGCGCGCCGCGCCATGCCGAGGTCGCGCGCCAGATGCTGGACGCCGGGCTGGCCTATAAATGCTTTGCTACGCAGGAGGAAATTCAGGAATTCCGCGACGCCGCAAAGGCCGAGGGTCGCTCGACGCTTTATCGTAGCCCGTGGCGGGACGCAGACGCCGCGACTCATCCGGACCTGCCCCACGTTATTCGCATCAAGGCACCTCTGGACGGCGCCACAGTGATCGAGGATGCCGTGCAAGGCGACGTGACCATCCGCAATGACCAGTTGGATGATATGGTGCTACTGCGGTCTGACGGAACGCCGGTTTATATGCTGGCTGTTGCTGTGGATGATCATGACATGGGCGTCACCCACGTCATTCGCGGCGATGACCATCTGAACAACGCGGCGCGCCAAATGATGATCTATCGCGCGATGGATTGGCCCCTGCCCGTCTATGCCCATATCCCGCTGATCCACGGCCCCGATGGGAAAAAACTGAGCAAGCGGCATGGCGCGCTGGGAACGCGGGAGTATCGCCAGATGGGATATCCGGCTGCGGGCATGCGAAACTATCTCGCCCGTCTCGGGTGGAGCCATGGGGACGCCGAATTCTTCTCGGATGCGGAGGCGCAGAAGTGGTTTGACCTGGACGGAATCGGCAAGTCGGCCGCGCGTTTTGATTTTAAGAAGCTTGAGAATATTTGCGGACAACACATGGCGGCATCAGATGATGCTGCACTGCTGCATGAACTAAAGGATTTCATGGCCGTCACTGCGCAGCCACCGCTATCCCCCGAAAAGGAAGCGATGATGCTGGATGCGATGCCGCACCTCAAAGAGCGCGCGCGCACATTCATAGATCTGCTTGATAAGGCTGAATTTCTCTTGGCAAATAGACCTATCGAACCGGATGAAAAGGCCGCCGCCCAGTTGGACGATCCTGCCCGCGCCATGCTGCGTGATTTGACGCCGCACCTGCGAGATGCTACTTGGAACCGGACAGGCATCGAGGCGTTGATGAACGATTTTGCCGAAGCGCGCGATATCAAGTTCGGCAAGATGGCAGGCCCTCTGCGGGCCGCCCTCGCCGGACGAAGCGCAACGCCCAGCGTTTTTGATATGATGCTGGTCTTGGGACAGGCCGAAACGCTGGCACGTCTTGGTGATGCAGGCCAAAGCAGGAATTAATAAACCTGAAGGGCCGATGACGTATTCAGCCGAAACCGGACACGCGGTGCACCGGCTGCAACAAGGAGAGAGCCGCATGGCCGACGACAAAAAGACCGCTAAGCTGACCATCGACGGCAACGAGTACGAGCTGCCGATCCACACGCCGACGCTAGGTCCGGATGTGATTGATATCCGTAAACTATACGCTCAGGCGCATGTGTTTACATATGACCCCGGTTTTACCTCAACAGCGAGCTGCGACAGCACGATCACATTTATCGACGGCGAAAAAGGTGAGTTGCTGCACCGCGGTTATCCCATCGACCAGTTGGCAGAGAAATCTCACTACCTAGAGGTCTGCTACTTGCTGCTTTATGGTGAGCTGCCATCTGCTGTGCAGCTTGAGGATTTTGAGGCACGGGTGACCAACCACACGATGCTGCATGAGCAAATGCAGTTCCTGTTCCGTGGTTTCCGCCGTGATGCGCCCCCGATGGCGATCATGGTGGGTGTCGTGGGCGCGCTTAGCGCGTTCTATCACGACAGTACCGACATCAACGATCCGTGGCAGCGTGAGGTCGCGTCGGTTCGCATGATCGCAAAAATGCCAACGATTGCGGCGATGGCGTACAAATACACGATCGGCCAGCCGTTTGTTTATCCGCGCAACGACATCGACTATGCGTCGAATTTCCTGCGCATGTGCTTTGCCGTTCCCGCCGAAGATTATGAGGTGAATCCAATCCTCAGCCGCGCGATGGACCGCATTTTCACGCTCCACGCCGATCATGAGCAGAACGCCTCGACCTCGACCGTGCGGCTTGCGTCGTCATCGGGCGCAAACCCATTTGCATGCATTGCAGCAGGCATCGCCTGCCTTTGGGGCCCTGCGCATGGCGGCGCCAATCAGGCCGCTCTCGAAATGCTGCGCGAGATTGGCACAGTCGACCGCATTCCCGAGTTTATCGCCCGCGCCAAGGATAAGGACGATCCCTTCCGCCTGATGGGTTTCGGCCACCGTGTTTACAAGAATTTCGATCCCCGCGCCAAGGTCATGAAACAGTCCGCAGACGAGGTTCTGGACCTGATGGGTATTGAAGGCAATCCGACCCTGCAGGTCGCCAAGGAGTTGGAAAAGCAGGCGCTTGCCGATCCCTACTTTGCGGAGAAGAAGCTGTTTCCAAACGTTGATTTCTACTCAGGCATCATTCTTGAGGCGATGGGCTTTCCCACGTCGATGTTTACCGCGATCTTTGCCGTCTCGCGCACCGTCGGCTGGATTTCCCAGTGGAAGGAAATGATCGCCGATCCACAGCTCAAGATTGGACGCCCACGCCAGCTTTATGTCGGTGCGGAGTTCCGCGATTACGTGGATATCGAGAAGCGTTAACCAGCGGTTTTACCGAAAATGAAAAAAGGCGCAGCCAGAACGGTTGCGCCTTTGTCATATCTGCGGCGAATGTCTGGGGCAAACCCTCGTAATACGAAACCCTCTGGTTCAACGTCCCTCAAAGAACGGCTTGCGCTTGTCCAGAAATGCCACCACCCCTTCCTTAAAGTCGCGAGTCTGGCCGCATGCACCTTGCAACTTAGCCTCAAGATCTAGCTGCGCGCTCTCTCCATTGCCCCAGCTAGCGCGCAGGGCTGATTTCAGGTTGCGATAGGCCTCGGTTGGGCCGCTTGCCAGATGCGCGGCACGGGCGCGCCATTTGGAATCGAATTCCATATCTGGAACAGCCTCCCAGATCATACCCCAGGCGGCGGCATCCTCCGCAGTGATCCGTTCGGCAAAAAGGGCAGCGCCCATCGCCTTGGCCGCGCCCATCTGGCGGGGCAACCAGTAGGTGCCGCCCGCGTCTGGCATCAGGCCGATCCGAGTGAACGCTTGGGTGAAATAGGCAGTGTGCGACGCGATCACGACGTCAGCCGCCAGCGCTAGATTAGCCCCGGCCCCCGCGGCCGCACCATTAACAGCGGCGATCGTCGGAATAGGGCACTCGGAAATCGCGTGCAGCATCGGCACGTATTCGTCGCGCAGCACACGCTCCAGATCCAAGCTGGCGGCATTGCCAGCATCGCTCAGATCCTGCCCTGCGCAAAACGCGCGGCCACTACCAGTCAAAACCAGCACCCGCGCATGGCGACCAGCAAACCCACAGGCGTCAGTAATTTCGGCCCGCATCTGCGCATTAAGTGCGTTCAACTTATCCGGCCGGTTCAAAGTTAGCAGAGCGATATCGTCCTTAATGCCCATCGTGATGGTAGAGTAGGCCTTCATCGGTCTATTGCCCGTCTAAAATATCGCGTAGGCGCGCGGCCTCGGCATCGCTCAGCCGGTCCTCTTCGGGCCCGGCCTGCCCGCGCCGCCGGATATAAATTAGCGCAACCGCAGCGGCCAGCAGTAACATCAGCGGCCCCGCCAGCCACAGCATCCAAGTGCTTCCGGTCGCGCGAGGTTGAAGCAAGACATATTCGCCATATCGGTCGACGATAAAATCAACTGCTTCACCGTCGCTGTCGCCCGCGACAAGCCGCGCGCGCAACAGAAGCCGTAGGTCGCGCGCAAGCGGCGCGTTTGAGGCGTCAATATTCTCATTCCGGCAGACAAGGCAGCGCAGGCCCGTGGACAATTCCCGCGCCCGCGCCTCCAGCGCAGGATCGTTCAGCACCTCATCAGGCTGCACCGCAAAAAGAGGGCTTCCGATCAGCGCGAGGATGAGGGCAAGGCGCTTCATTCTGCGGGCACACCGCCGGGCGCGGCCTTACGCGCGCCAGCCGCTACACGGTATCGCCGATCACTCAGCGACAGCGCGCCGCCCAAAGCCATCAGGATGGCGCCGCCCCAGACCCAATTGGCCAGAGGTTTATAGTAGGTCCGCACAGCCCAGCCGCCGTTATCCTGCGGATCGCCGATCACGACATAGACGTCACGGAAAAATCCGTTGTCGATGGCCGCCTCCGTTGTCGGCATTTCAGCCACAGGGTAATAGCGCTTTTCCGGCTGCAGCACGTTGATCGTGGTTCCATTTTTTGACAGACGCATATCGGCAATAGTGGCGATATAGTTAGGCCCTTCGCTGCGCCGCACGTCCTGCAATGTGATAGTATAACCCGCTAGACCAAAGCTTTCGCCGACATTCAGCACGCGAATATCCTCGGCCTCCCATGCTAACAAACCGGCGATGCCTGCGATGGTCACGCCAAGGCCAGCATGGGCCGTCGCTTTGCCCCAGTCGGCGCGCGGTAGGCGTAGCAGACGGGCCGCGCGGGTGGACACATCGCCGCGCATGCCAGTGCGCGACCAGATATCGAGCATCGCACCGACGACAAGCCACGTGCCCAGCCCAAGTCCAACCGGCCCCATCATGCTGCGGCCCGACTGTATCGACCAGACAAGACCTAGCACAGCAATCGCGAGCACCATGGCAGGCACCAGTTGCCTCAGCACGCGGCGAAGCTGGCCACGTTTCCAGGGCATCATCGCCCCGATAGGCAGCGCAGCCCCCAGCGCGATCATGAAGGGCGTGAATGCCATATCAAAGAAAGGCGCGCCGACCGACAGCTTGCGATCAAAGAACAATTCGGCGACCAAGGGCCAAATCGTGCCGAAAAATACGACGAATGCCGAAACACCCAGCAGCACGTTATTGGCCACCAACATCGATTCGCGGCTAGCAAGTGAGAAGACGCCGCGCGCCTGCATGGACCCCGCGCGCGCCGCGAACATTGTCAGCCCACCCATCATAAAGAGCGCGGTGATCCCCAACAGGAACATCCCACGCTCGGGATCATTGGCAAACGCATGCACCGAAGTCAGAACGCCCGATCGTGTGATGAACGCGCCGATCATGGAGAATCCGAACGCGATGATCGCCAGCAGGATAGTCCAGCTTTTCAGGCTTTCGCGCTTTTCCACGACGATGGCGGAATGCAACAATGCGGCGGCGATTAGCCAAGGCATGAAGCTGGCATTTTCCACCGGGTCCCAAAACCAAAAACCGCCCCAGCCCAGCTCGTAATAAGCCCACCAACTGCCCATCGCGATGCCGATCGTCAAGAATATCCAAGCGGCCAGCGTATAGGGCCGCACCCAGCGCCCCCATGCGGCATCAACGCGGCCTTCGATCAGCGCCGCGATGGCAAAACTGAACGTCATCGATAGGCCAACGTAGCCGAGGTAGAGAAATGGTGGATGAAACGCGAGACCCGGATCTTGCAATAACGGGTTTAGATCCTGCCCGTCCAACGGAGGCATAGCGAGGCGTAGGAACGGATTCGACGTGAAAAGGATAAAGGCAAGGAACGCCACTCCGATCATACCCTGCACTGCGAGGACCCTCGCCCGCAAACCGGGCGGCAGATTGCCCCCGAACCATGCGGCACAGGCCCCGAATAAAGCGACAATCAGCACCCAAAGCAGCATGGAGCCTTCGTGATTGCCCCAGACACCGGTGATTTTGTAAAGCATTGGCTTGGCCGAGTGGCTGTTCAGTGTGACCAGCCGCAACGAGAAATCGGACGTGATGAAGGCATGCATCAGCGCGGCAAAAGCCAGCGCGACCATCAAAAATTGCAAACCCGCGGCGGTATCACCAACGGCCATCCAGCCGGTCCAGCGCTTGTGCGCGCCGATCAGCGGAACGGTGGCTTGCACGCAGGCAAGCAAGAGGGCGAGGATAAGGGCGAAATGGCCAAGTTCTGTAATCATACCCCATCTATAACCGTCCTCAGCGCGCGCCACCAACTGCAAATGACGCGCGCGACGTTTCAGATTGTCGCGGCTCTAGCGTTCCTGCTCGCGCCACGCGCTCAGCGCGGGGTTTGCCTCGCTGGCTGCGGGCTGCTTGGGCGCGGCAGGGCCCTGCTCATCGGCGGACGTCGGGTGCGCCCCCTCTAGCGCCTCAATGCTGCGCGCGATCTGAGGCGCGCTTGCGACAGCCTGCGCGATGGTCGTTCGGTACGCTTGGCCCTTAAACTGGTGACGCGCGCCAAAGTAAAACGACACGATCACGCCCAGCAGCCACCACAGCGGCTCGGGCACCAACGCAATGCCCTGCATCCGAGCGGCAAACCACACCGGATCGACCATCGCCGCGATGAACAGGCCTAGCGTTCCCAGCGCCAGCGCCGGGCGCGGCAGGCGGTTCACCCCGTCCATCATCCGGTCAAACCACCCGGTTTGGCCTGCGCTAAATTCCTCACCAAATTGATCAAGCGCAGCGCCCCTCTCTGCTGTTCGGCGGCTTGCGCCAGCCTCGGCATTTTCTCGGAAAACTTCTGCTGTCTGCGCGACCACGTTGCGCCCGCTACCAAAAAGCAGCGTCAATAGTTTGCTCATCACCCCCATTTGGCGACCCTTTCGGCAAATTCCTCGCGGCTTAGGTGATAGCGCGGGGTCATGAACTCCTCGGCGCGGATGATCCAGCCGCCCTTGCCGCCTTTTTGCGTGCGGGCAAACTTACGACTGGCCGGTCGCCGATCAGCTAGGCGCAAGTAGTAATTGCGCCGCGCGATGGCGTAGGCGTCGCCGATATGGCCAGGCGCCACACGCGCCGCAACATCGGCCGCTGCTGCGGTCTGAGGGCCAATTACGCCATCAACAGTTACGTTCTGTCCCATTTGGCGCAGCAGCCGCTGAAGGATTTTGACCGCGTTAGTACCAGCATTGACATACATGTCGAACACGCTGGCGCGCAGAGCTGGCGGCAACCGTCCAATGCCAGGATCGCTATAATAATGTTTGATGAATATATCCTCGGCCTGCGCGGGGGTGATGCGGCGCACATCAGCTGCATCCACGCCACCATCGCCGTTCAAATCCAGCCCAAGGCGGCGCATCGTATGCACCGTCACGCCATGTTTGGTGGCGCCTCCCGGATCATCGGGATCGTTTACATAGGCGCCCTCACGGGCGACGATCTGCCTAGCTATTTCGCGCACTTCAATCATGCCACCGCCTTCGCATCACAGGCCGGGACCTGTTCCCCGCCTCGTGCGAAATGTGGTGGATGTTTGGTTAACGGCGCGCTTACTGCGCGTCCGGGGCCTGGTAAACGCCCTGCGCCTTCAGCGCCTCGACGACCTCTTTGGGCATGTAGGACTCGTCGTGCTTCGCCAGAATTTCGGTTGCGCGAAACGTTTCGCCGTCATAGGTGCCGAGGCCGACCATGCCCTGATCCTCGCCAAATAGATCGGGCAACACGCCTACATAACTCACCGGCACAGCGGCGCCGCCATCGGTCACGGAAAACAGCACTTCGGATCCCGCCCCGCGGATCAGGCTACCCGTCTCAACAAGGCCCCCAATGCGAAAAACCTCGCCGGGCATCGGCGGCTCGGCCATTACTTGACTGGGCGAACGAAAGAGATTGATACCGTCGCGCATCGCATATCCGATCAACGCGGTGGACAAAACCAGCGCCGTAGCAGCCACTGCAATGATCTGCACGCGCCGGGTCTTTTTGAGCGATTTCATCGACATGCGGTGCGATCCTCAAGTTTTTCTTCAGGGAAAGACGGCCGGCGCCATAAGCGCCATCGTCTCGTCTAAACCTAACATCAGATTGGCGTTCTGCAAGGCCTGTCCGCTGGACCCCTTTGTCAGGTTATCAAGCGCAGCGATCACTATGGCGCGGCCCTCTATCCGATCACCACTGACGCCAATATGACAAAAATTACTGCCCCTGATATGCCGCGTGCTGGGCACTTGGCCAAATGGCAGCACTTGCAAGAACGGCTCGTCCGCGTAGGTCGAAGCCAGCGCAGCATGGATGGCATCTGCCTCACCCTTTACGTAAACTGTGGCAAGTATCCCCCTGTTTGCAGGCAATAAATGTGGCGTGAACTGCACATTTACCGGACGGCCAGCAATGGCCGAGAACTCTTGATCAAACTCAGCCAAGTGGCGGTGCGTACCGCCGACTCCATAGGCATGTGTGCCCTCGCTCAACTCTGCGTGGAGTAGATTTTCCTTGAGACTGCGGCCCGCACCGCTGACCCCCGTCTTGAGGTCAATGATGATATCATCCAGATCTATCAATCCGCCTGCGATCAAGGGCCGCAGGGCGTATTGCCCCGTCGCCGCATTGCAGCCTGTCCCAGCCACAAGCCGCGCCGAGCGGATATCCTGGCGGTAAAATTCGGTCAGGCCATAGATTGCCTCGGCCTGACATTCGAGTGCGGCATGCGGATTGCCATACCATTTCTCATATGCTGCCGGATCGCGCAGGCGAAAATCAGCACTCAAATCAACGATCTTGAGCGTTTTGGGCAGGCCCGCGATTACCTCTTGACTGGTAGCGTGCGGCAATGCGCAAAAACACAAATCGATGCCCGAGAAATCAATCTGGTCAATGGTCACAAGCTCCGGCAGGTCCAGATGGCGCAGATGGGGAAACACGTTCGCCATGCTCTGCCCCGCCTTGGAATTGGCGGCCAGCGCAGCGATGCGCATATCAGGATGCACCGCAATCAGGCGGACCAACTCGGCCCCGGTATAGCCAGAGGCGCCAAGGATAGCGATATTATGCATGAACTGGTCCCTTACAAATTTGAAAAACTCCTACGCCATCACGGCGCGCCGGGCAATGCGACGATAGTTCTCTGCGATCAGACAGCCGCAAATCGGACCGGCCGCCGCAAAAATTGCGTCGCGCGGTCCGATACGCGAAGAGGATCGCCTGTGGTCACATATTCCACGCCGCTCCCTTGGCCAGCCATCTCTGGATGGCGCGCCAGATAATGCGCGAGGCTGCGCGCCACCAACGAGGGCTGCGACAGCACTGTCACATTCGGCCCGAGAGCCTGCTGAAATACAGCCTCCAACAATGGATAATGCGTGCAGCCCAGCACGGCGGCTTGCGGCTGTGGCATCTTGCGGCGCAGCGCCTCCACATGGCTGCGCACAAGCGCTTCTGCCAGGATCATGTCACCCTCCTCAATGGCGTCGACAACGCCTCCGCAGGCCTGCGCCTCAACGTCAACGCCGATGGCACGAAACGCCAGTTCGCGCTGGAACGCCCGGCTCGCCACAGTCGCAGGGGTGGCAAATAGCGCCACATGCCGCGCGTCCACCTCTCGCGGCGGAGAGTTGTCGCCCCACTCCCTCTCGGTCAGGGCCTCGATCAGCGGTACAAACACCCCCAACACGCGCTTGCCCCGCGGCACGCCGGCCTCCTGCATTCGGCGCAGCGCAACGGCAGAGGCAGTGTTGCAGGCCAGCACCACCAGATCGCAGCCTCGATCCCACAGTCGCTGGACCCCCGCTTGCGTCAACGCATAGATGTCATCCGCAGTGCGCACGCCGTAGGGCGCATGCGCGTTATCACCCAGATAGACTAGCGGCTGTTCTGGCAGCCCGGCCACGATCGCGTCCAGCACGGTAAGACCGCCCAATCCGCTGTCGAAAATTCCTACTGCCATGCGCTTTGCCCTTGTCGATTGGATATGCCGCGTTGCGGCGATTCTAGTCACGCTTCCCGCGCTGCGCCACACCGATCTGCACGTGCGCATCAATGAAACTCCTGCCGCGCGTGATGCTCCTATGCAGCGGGCCGGATTATTTGGTATGAGGGACGGATAAAACCAATGAATTGGACGCGCCTACATGGATTGGGACAAACTTAGAATTTTTCACGCCGTCGCGGATGCCGGCAGCCTGACCCATGCTGGCGATTTACTGCACCTGTCGCAGTCGGCCGTGTCGCGCCAGATCCGCTCGCTCGAGCAATCGTTGAGCGCGACGCTGTTTCACCGCCACGCCCGCGGCCTGATCCTGACCGAGCAAGGCGAGTTGTTGTTCGAAGCGACCCGCGCCATGATCAAACGCCTGGATGCCGCCACCGCCCGCATTCGCGACAGCGAGGACGAAGTGTTCGGCGAGTTGCGCGTAACTACGACCATAGGGTTCGGTACCCTCTGGCTCGCCCCGCGTCTGGCCAAGCTATATGAGAAATATCCCGATCTGAAAATCGACCTGATGCTGGAAGAGCGCGTGCTGGATCTCCCCATGCGCGAGGCCGACGTGGCCATCCGTATGAAAGAGCCCAGCCAAGCCGACCTGATCCGCAAACGGCTGATGGGCGTTCATATGGGCCTTTACGCGGCACCAGATTACCTTGCGCAGCGAGGCACCCCCGCCAGTGTCGACGATCTGTGCGATCACCGCCTGATTTGCCAGAACGTGAATTCTGCGCAGGTCAGTGCTGCCACCTATCTGGTCAAAGAGTTGGTGACGAACGACATCTGGTCGCTGCTTACGGTGAATAATTACTTTGGCGTGCTGCAAGGCGTACTTAATAATCTGGGAATCGGAGTGCTCCCCGACTATTTGACGTATGATTTTCCGAATCTTGTTCGCGTTCTACCCGAGGTTGAGTCGGTCGAGGTACCTGTCTTCCTCGCCTACCCCGAAGAATTGCGTCATTCACAGCGCATCGCGGCCTTCCGCGACTTCGTGCAACAAGAGATCATTGCATACAGAAAAAACGTGAAAGAACAGATAATTACGTAGCATATCAGGCTGCTATGCATTGGGCGCATAGCGGCCATGCTGATGAATTTGTTTATTTCACTTGATCGGTCCGAACGGAGGCTTTATTTGCTCTCTTGACGGGAGCGCCGCTACGGCGCCACCGTCATACCTCCCTGTTGGACTATGGCCGGGCCTAGCGCTCGGCCTTTTTTTTTGCCGGAATCGTCGCTGATAAACAACGCGGCGGACTGGGCGTCAGCGCGGGCCGAACCAGTGCCGGCGTCACGTTTACAGGCAAAAATGAAAAAACCGGGCGCAAGCATATTGCCCGACCCGGTTTCTACATTATCAAAAGCGCAATAATCGTAGCATCAATGCAGCGCGTCCTTACTCGGCCGCCGTTTCGCTATTTCCGTTATCGCCCTCGCTGCGCTCCGTCTGTTGCTGGTCTGCCTGAGACGGGTCTGCCTTGGGCTTGCGCGGGCGGCGCGGACGGGGTTTGGCTTGTTCAGGTTGGCTGTCTTGCGGGCCATTATCGGATGGACCGCCAGTTTGGGTCTCGCCTTCAGGTTGCGGCTTGTGGCGCGGTTTGCGCGGCGTGCGCTGCTTGGGCGCGGAATCGCCCTCAGGCGTTTCGACCAGCGTGCTGGCCTCGCTGTGGCTGTGTGTGTCCTGAACGTCCGGCTGCGAGCTTCCCCCGGCGTCATGGCCGCCGTTGCCTTGCTGCGAGCGGTCATCATTCTGCTGCGCACGATCACGGTCGACCTGGCGATCCCGGTTTTCGCGTTCCTGCTGCTCGCGCTTGGCGTCCATCTCCTTCTGGGCTTCGCCCAAAAGTCGCAGGTAATGCTCAGCGTGCTGCTGGAAATTCTCGGTTGCGACGCGATCATTCGACAGCTGAGCATCACGTGCCAGCTGATTATATTTCTCGATGATCTGCTGCGGCGTGCCGCGCACTTTGCCCTCGGGGCCAGAGCTGTCGAACACGCGGTTCACGACATTGCCGACCGTATTGGGGCGATTTCTGTTCGACTTGTTGCGCGAACGTGACTTCGATGATCTCATGTTTCTGCTGTCCAGCCTTGTTTTTAGAACCGTGGTAAACCCGAGAGGCGCCCGATGCGCCGAAATGCATGAAACCGGGTTCGGTTATGTTGGCTTGGCGTCCTGCGGGACCACCCAAAGAAAGGTATCCACCGCTACGACAAATTTCAGTAATCACGCCCGGCCCATTCACACAAGGGAAAAGCTGCAATAACTCATCATTATTCGCCAAAACGTAGATTATCGCGGGATCTGGGCACACTTGTCACACCGAGGCACGCCCTTGTACCACGCGATCGCGGCCATCCAGATCGGGCAAGATTCGGACATCTACCAGCCCAGCGTGCCGCATCAGCGCGGCCACACCCGGCCCCTGCTGCAACCCGATTTCTACCATCAGCCAGCCGCCCGGTACCAAATGCGCCCCCGCACCAGTGCAAATCGCGCGATATGCCGTCAGCCCATCTGCACCATCCGTCAGCGCGATACGCGGCTCGAACGATAGCTCTGGGCCAAGATCCGGCATCTCGTCCTCAGCAATATAGGGCGGATTCGACACGATCAAATCAAAGCACCCGGCGACACTGGCAAACCAGTCGGACTGGATCATGTCACAGCGCGCCGCCAGCCCCAATGCCTCGGCATTGGCCCGCGCCACGCCCAGCGCTGCAGGCGACAGATCAGTGGCCGTGCCTGCCGCCTTCGCACGCTCGGCCAAGAGGGATAGAATAATCGCCCCGGACCCCGTGCCAAGATCCAACACGCTCGCCCAAGGGAACTCCAGCGCCGCCAGAACCAGTGCTTCGGTTTCTGGCCGGGGGTCGAGAACGTCGGGCGTCACCTGAAATTCATGCTTGTAGAACAGCCGCTTGCCGATGATATGCGACATTGGCTCACGCGCGCATCGGCGCGCGACTGCCTTGTCCATTCTGCATACCACATCCGGCCCGGCAACCTCGTCCATCTCGGCGCCCAACCGCGCCGCGCTCAGTCCTGATACATGCGCCAGCAGCAGCCGCGCCTCGCGCGCCGGGTTATGTATCCCGGCAGCCTCCAGCCGAGCTGTCCCATCGCGGGCCAGATCGGCGAGTCGGCATGTCATGCCCCCATCTCGGCCAGCATTCGGGCTTGCGCATCAGCGGTCAGCGCGTCGATAACCTCATCCAGATCGCCCTGCATCACCTGATCGAGCTTATAGAGTGTCAGGTTAATCCGGTGGTCCGTCATCCGCCCCTGAGGGAAATTGTAGGTTCGTATCCGCTCGCTGCGATCACCGCTACCTACCTGCGCCGCGCGGTCGGCGCTGCGTTCGTTATCGACACGCTGCCGCTCCGCGTCATAGAGCCGGGTTTTCAATACCTGCATCGCGATCTCGCGGTTGCGATGTTGCGATTTTTCGCTGCTGGTTACGACGATACCGCTGGGGATATGCGTGATTCGCACTGCCGAGTCGGTGGTGTTGACATGCTGCCCGCCCGCGCCCGAGGCACGCATCGTGTCGATGCGTATATCGTTCGCATCGATCTTGATATCCACGTCTTCGGCCTCTGGCAGAACCGCAACCGTCGCCGCGCTGGTGTGGATGCGCCCGCCGCTTTCTGTCTCTGGCACGCGCTGCACGCGGTGCACGCCGCTCTCGAATTTCAGCCGGGCAAAGACGTGGTTACCTTGAATGTGCGCAACAACCTCTTTGATGCCGCCCAACTCGGTCTGGCTCATCTCTACGATGTCCAGCGTCCAGCCGCGCGCCTCGGAGTATCGCTGATACATCCGCAAGAGATCGCTCGCGAACAGCGCCGCCTCCTCGCCCCCGGTGCCGGGCCTGATTTCAATCATGGCAGGGCGGGCGTCGGCGGCATCCTTGGGCAACAGGCTTAACTGCAACGCCGCCTCGATGCGCGGTTGCTGCTCTTCCAGTGCCTCCAACTCGTCCTTAGCCAACTCGCGCATTTCGGGATCGTCCAGCATGGCGCGCGCGCCATCTATCCCCTCTAGTAGCGCCTTGTAGTGGCGGATTTCCTCAACCACTGGCCGCAATTCTGAATACTCACGGCCCAGCGCGGCAATATCGCCACCGCCTTGCGCCATCTTGGCCTCGAGAAACTCGAAACGCTGCACAATCTGCACTAATCTGTCGAATGGGATCATAGCGCCCATGTCCCCCATCCAAATGATTTGGTCAAGACCACTGCTCGTGATAGAATAAACTCATGCGTATCCTCATTGCCCTTTCACTGATCACCAGCCCGGCTTTGGCCGATAGTATGATGGGCGACAAGGTGATCGACTGCTACTGTACCGACAAGACGGGCAGCCGCATTGAGCTGGGCGAAATGACGTGCCTCAATGTGGACGGCAAGACATTCATGGCGCAGTGCCAAATGTCGCTGAACGTGCCGATGTGGCGCAAGATCACCGACGGTTGCCTTAGCTCATCCCTGCCCCAGAGCAGCCAGCCAACGCTCCACGCGGGCCTTGTTGACCCCCATATCTGACTTCCCGTACCGCAGCCGCGCATAGAGGGCGAGCGTATCGCCGCGTTGCTCCACTGTGGTGTAGTCGGGAAATCCTATCACCTTCGAGCGTGTGATATATGTCACCATTCCGCTATCCACAGACCCGGCCAGAACGCGCGCGCGCGGCTCGGCCCTGATTATCGCATCCAGCGCGGCCAGATCGCCCGGCACGGCGCGCATCACGCCGCCCTCCATATCGCGATCCCCGGTTGCCTCCGGCGATACGTGCCAACGCGCCACATCGTCGGGTGCCAACCTGATCCAAACCAGAAGGCCAGCCAGCCCCAGCAGGACAATCAGGCCAATCCATTTCATGCCGCGTCCATTTCATCTTGGTGGGCGATACTCAGATTCAAGTCAGCCGTTGCCATGGGCGTTCCATCCCAGCAGGCAGATGATGTTCGTCGCCACATGCGCCCCGGCAATCGCGGTTGCACCAGTGTTGTCGAAAGGCGGCGACACCTCGACGATATCACCGCCCTTCAGGTCGATTCCGGCCAAGTCGCGCAGCATGATAGCCGCCTGCGCGCTGGTCAGCCCGCCCCAGACGGGCGTGCCAGTACCGGGCGCATAGGCCGGGTCAAGCGCATCGATATCAAAGCTCAGATAGACTGGCGCATCGCCCAAGATACCCTTGATCTTTTTCACCGCCGCTGCGGTGCCACCCTCATGAACTTCGCGCGCGTCGATGATATTCATACCCATCGTGTCGGGTACGGTAGTCCTGATGCCAACCTGCACCGACTTTGCCGGATCGATCAGCCCCAGCTTGATCGCTTTGTAGAACATGGTGCCGTGGTCAATCCGCTCGTAATTATCGTCCTGCCACGTGTCGGTATGCGCATCGAAATGCAGCAGCGCCATCGGGCCATACTTCTCTGCATACGCCTTGAGGATCGGAAAGCTGATATAGTGATCGCCGCCCAGCACCACACTGGCGGCGCCCGCATCCAATATCTTCTTGATGTGTGCCGTCAGCAGCCCGGGAAACTCTGGCACCATTGCGTAGTCGAATGCCAGGTCGCCGTAATCGATGATATTCATCGCCTCCATCGCGTCATAGTCCCAGCCATATGGCGTGTCGGCAGTCTGCAGCGCACTGGCCTCGCGGATTGCGCGCGGGCCAAGGCGGGTTCCGGTCCGGTTCGTTACCGCCTGATCGAAAGGAACGCCCGTCACGGCCACATCGACGCCAGCCAGATCTTTGGTATAGCGCCGCCGCAGGAACGACGTTGCCCCGCCAAATGTGTTTTCAAAGCTGAGGCCGCGATTATCATCGCGCGTAAATGCCTCGTCAACCGTGCTGCTTGCGTCTTCCAGTCCCATGATCTTGTCCTTCGCTCTTGCGCATTGCCCCTACCCTGTAAGACAAACCGGGCAGGATGCAAGGCTGCGCCTGATGGAGGTATTGATGACCGATGACCTGATCCACGACCCAAAGGGAGGCGTGCCGCGCCTTTTGGCGATCATGCGCGCCCTACGCGATCCTGCCACCGGATGCCCGTGGGATATCGAGCAGGATTTTGCCACCATCGCGCCCTACACCATTGAGGAGGCGTATGAGGTCGCAGACGCCATCCAGCGCGCTGACTGGCCTGATTTGACCGGCGAATTGGGCGATCTGCTGCTACAGGTCGTCTTTCACGCGCAGATTGCCGACGATAAGGGCCTGTTCGACTTCGACACCGTCGCAAATGGCGTTGCAGACAAAATGGTCGCGCGTCACCCCCATGTTTTCGGTAGCGAAAGCCGTGACAAGACCGCCCAGCAGCAGACCCGCGATTGGGAGGCAATCAAGGCGGCCGAGCGTGCGGGCCAGACCCAAACAGGCACGCTTGACGGTGTCGCATTGGGGCTGCCAGCCCTTCTGCGCGCGACCAAGCTGCAGAAGCGCGCGGCGCGGGTCGGCTTTGACTGGCCCGACATGACCGGCGTTCTGGACAAAGTGGCCGAGGAAATGGCCGAATTGGTAGAGGCTGAGGCAAGCGGCGATCCGGACCACACCGAAGAAGAGTTCGGCGATCTGATGTTTGTCATGGCAAACCTTGCGCGGCGCATGAAGGTTGATCCCGAGGCGGCCCTGCGCCGCGCAAACGCCAAGTTCACAAGACGATTCGAGCGGATTGAGGCACTGCTGGCCGAGAAAGGCAAAACACCTGAGATGAGCGATCTGGCCGAAATGGACGCCCTTTGGAACCGCGCCAAGGCCGAGGAAAAGGGCCGCTAGGCCCAGTCGCTGCCTACAGCGATCCTTAAATCACGGGTAGCTCTGGCCCCGCAAACCGCGTCAGCCACTGCGCGCCGCCATCGCGTATCACGATATCCTCCTCCGCGACCATGATGGTGCCCGGTCCGGTCGTCACCCCCGGCTCCAGCGTGATGACCATGCCGGGGCGCAGTTCTGTTCGGTCCTGCGGAATCAGCGACAAACCTTCGGTTAGTTGCATCCCCAGACCGTGGCCCAGCCGCCCAGATCCCGCGCCTGCGCCTGTCACCGCCGCCATGGCGGTGTAAACGTCGCAAGCACGCGCGCCGGGTACTGCCGCCTCTAGCCCCGCCTGAACCGCCTCGGCCAGTTGCGCGTGGGCTAGCGCCGCGTTGCCGGATGCCGCACCAACGGCATAATTGCGGTCAAAATCGCAGAAATATCCGTCCCAGACAGCACCAGTGTCCAGCATCAGAACGTCGCCCCGCGCCAGAGGCATATCACCGGCGGGCGAGATGACATCACCATACCCGTCCGGCCCCGCACCGCCCGCGATGTAGGCAACCAGATCCGCGCCCTCATCCAATAGTAGACGCTGGAAGTCGCGGAATATCGACGATAGCAATGCACCCTCACGGGCGATCTCAGGCACCCGGTCAAACGCGCGGCCTCCGATAGCGCAGGCATGGGCAATCTTGGCGATTTCCGCCTCGGATTTGATCGCGCGAAGGGCGGCAACTATTGCGTGGTCGTGAGTAAACTCCAGCTCGCTTGCCGTTTTGACCGCAGCAAAGGCCGCAAGCGGCATCCGCAGATAACTCTCTGGCCCGGACGGCACGCCGACAGGCCCGCCTACCTCGCGCAGCGTAGCGGCCAAAAGGGTGATACCGTCATCCTCAGGGTCGGGCGCGGGCCAGACGCGAATATCGCGCACCCAAGTTTGCGCCATTAAGCTGGCACCGATGCTGGGAATCACCGCGATAGGCATGCCCGATACTGGCACCGCCAAGAACCACGGCCTGCTGGGGCTCTCCCAAAAGCGCGTCAGAAAGCCGGTGAAATACCTAATCTCCGGCTCGGTCGTCAGCAGCAGCGCGCCCAACCCGGCGGCGTCCATGTGCGCCTGAGCGGCGGCCAACCGCGTGCGATACTCAGTCAGAGCGAAGCCCCGCTTCACTCCGCCGGGCCCTCGCTGAGGATGCACAGCACGCGATCCTCGGCTGTCAGGTCCAGATGCCACAACATCGCCAGCCCCGCGCCCCCCGATTCGGAGGTGGCGAGGTCGATCGCCTCCAACTCATTTAGCGGCGCCGACGCCTCGGCATCCGACAGCAGCGCAAACGCATCCGCATCGCGCGCCAGCCCCTTTAGCGCGATCAAGGATGGCTCCTTGCAATCAAGGCGGCCCATGTTCGACACTGGCCCGTTCGTTGATACAAACTCGCCTGCCTTGATGGAGGCATAAAGCGCGGGCGCTGCCTCAGGCTCCACCACGATGATCTGTGGCGCATCCCCCCAAATCTCGCGGAAAAGTGCGGCGCACGCGCCTGCCAACCCGCCAACCCCGGCTTGCAATATAATATGAGTCGGCACATCCGGGACTTGCTCTGCCGCCTCGGCAGCCATGGCCAGATAGCCCTCCATCAACCGGTGCGGCAGTTCGGTGTAACCGGGCCAAGAGCTGTCCGACAGCAGCGTCCAGCCATTTTCCCTCGCTGCGGTCTGCGCCGCCTCCATGCTGGCCTCGTAATGCGCGCCTGCGCGCACCACCTCGGCGCCGCGCGCGCCCAAGCGGTCCGCAAAACCCTCGGGCACCGGGTCCGCCAGATAAATCACCGCTTTTGCGCCAAAAACGGCCGCGCCCGCCGCCACCGACAGCCCATGATTACCCGCGCTGGCGGTCACATAGGTGCGCCCCATCAGGGCGGGCCTTACATCCTCGCCGCCCGCTTGGCGCGCCTCATGCGCAATAACATAAGCCGCCCCTAACGCCTTGAAACTACCCAAATTCATGCGCCCGCGCTCGTCCTTAACCCAGACTGTCGGGTTAAATCCGCCGGCCACGACCAGCGGCGACGCCCCAGCTGCCGGGCACAGAGCAAGCAACGCGCGCGGCGCATCCGCATCCACGCTGGGCCACGGGATATCATCCAGTGCGCCATTCGGCAGGCCACTGCCCCGCCACGGGTTATCCAAAATCTGCATGATGCATTTCCCCCTCAGATCATAGGACGCAGCCCGCACGCGCCAGTCAAGGCCCCCTTCCCCCCTCGCGCGCAATCGCTTAAAGAGGCGGCGCCGGACATACTGACCAGCCATACCGACCAGACCAGCCCGAAGGACTTAGCAGAATGACCAAGCCCGACTTGAACGAGCCTGCCATCACCCCCGATCTGATCGCCGCTCATGGGCTCAAGCCGGACGAGTATGAGCGTATCCTTGAAATTATCGGGCGCGAGCCGACCTTTACCGAGCTGGGCATCTTTTCCGCCATGTGGAACGAGCATTGCAGCTACAAGTCTTCCAAGAAATGGCTGCGCACCCTGCCAACGGAGGGACCGCAGGTCATTTGCGGTCCCGGCGAGAATGCCGGCATCGTCGATATTGGCGACGGCCAATGCGTGGTGTTCAAGATGGAGAGCCACAACCACCCCTCCTATATTGAGCCTTACCAAGGCGCGGCAACGGGCGTGGGCGGCATCCTGCGCGATGTCTTCACCATGGGCGCGCGCCCAGTCGCTGCGATGAATTCGCTCAGCTTCGGCGCGCCCGATCATCATAAAACGCGCCAGCTAGTGCATGGCGTCGTCGAGGGGATCGGCGGTTATGGCAACGCGTTCGGCGTGCCGACTGTGGGTGGGGAGCTGCGCTTTGATCCCGCATATAACGGCAATTGCCTGGTCAACGCCTTCGCGGCCGGCCTCGCCGATACCGACAAGATATTCTACTCCGCCGCCTCGGGCGTAGGCCGCCCTGTAGTCTACCTCGGCGCAAAGACAGGCCGCGATGGCGTCGGCGGCGCAACCATGGCCAGCGCGGAGTTCGACGACACGATTGAGGACAAGCGCCCGACCGTGCAAGTTGGTGATCCCTTCACCGAAAAGCGCCTGATGGAGGCCACGCTGGAGCTGATGGCGACGGGCGCGGTTATCTCGATCCAAGATATGGGCGCGGCGGGCCTCACCTGCTCGGCCGTGGAAATGGGCGACAAGGGCGGGCTTGGTGTCAGGCTTAACCTGGAGGCCGTGCCGCAGCGCGAAACCAACATGACCGCCTACGAGATGATGCTGTCAGAGAGCCAAGAGCGCATGCTGATGGTGCTAGAGCCGTCGCTTGAGGCCGAAGCGCGCGCCGTTTTCGAAAAATGGGATCTCGACTTCGCGATTGTAGGCGAGACGATTGCCGAGGACCGCTTCCTGATCATGCACCACAATTCGGTCAAAGCGGATCTGCCGCTGGCCGCACTGTCGGGGACCGCGCCCGAATACGACCGCCCGTGGGTAGAAACGCCCGCGCCTGAGGCGCTGGATCCCGCATCGGTGCCGCAAATCGATCCTATCGACGCGTTGCGCGCGCTGATCGGGTCCGTCAACTATTGCAGCCGCGAATGGGTGTATGAGCAGTATGACACAATGGTCATGGCCGACACCGTCCGCGGCCCCGGCCTTGGCGGTGGCCTGATCCGGGTGCACGGCACCGACAAACTGCTCGCCTTCACCTCGGACGTGACCCCGCGCTACGTACATGCGAATCCCGAAATGGGTGGCAAGCAAGCGGTGGCCGAAGCATATCGCAATCTGACAGCTATGGGCGCCAAGCCATTGGCAAGCACGGATAACCTGAATTTCGGAAACCCCGAAAAGCCTGAAATAATGGGACAGCTTGTGTTCGCGATCAAGGGTATTGCCGAGGCTGTTGCAGCCCTTGATATGCCAATCGTATCGGGCAACGTGTCGCTTTATAACGAGACCGACGGCGCAGCGATCTTGCCCACGCCCACTATCGGCGCCGTCGGCCTGATTGCGCACGAAGACGACGCGATCATCGGCTGCGCGCGCGAGGGCCACGCCCTACTGCTTATTGGCGAGACGCGCGGCCACTTGGGTCAGTCGGCGCTGCTCGCCGAAGTGTTCAGCCGTATTGAGGGCGATGCGCCCCCCGTCGATCTGGCTGAGGAAAAGCGCAATGGCGAGTTCATCCGCGCCAATCACGCGCTGATACGCGCCTGCACCGATTTGAGTGATGGTGGCCTCGCGCTGGCCGCATTTGAAATGGCCGAGACGGCGGGCGTCGGTGTGCATCTGGACAGCGCCGACACCGCTACGCTCTTTGGCGAGGATCAGGGCCGCTATCTGGTGGCCTGTAACTTTGATCAGGCCGAAGCGCTAATGATTGAAGCGTCCCGCGCAGGCGTGACGATTTCCAGCGTGGGCAAATTCACCGGTGATCAGGTGCGAATGGGCGGTGCTCAGGCCTCGCTACAGAGCTTGAGCCATCTTTTCCGCACCACATTCGCCGAGCGTTTCGCGGGATAGTCTCGGATATCTTAAAGTTTAGCCCAGGTTTAAGCCAGCGGAGCGAGGTCCTGACCCGCGCGGGCTTTTTTCTTGGCCTAAATTGCTAATTACTGCCGCCCGTCATCCTGCGCTGCGTCAGCGGCGACCACACGGATCCGCTCAATCATCGCGCGCAGCCCGTTAGACCGCTGCGCTGACAGATGATCGTTGAGACCAAGGCGAGCCAGCTCACCTCCGGCATCAACGCGAGGCACTTCGACCACTGGCAGGTCGTTATAAAGCGCGCGCAGCACCGCGATCAGGCCCCGCACAATTAGCGCGTCGCTATCGCCGTCGAATCGAAACGTGCCGCTCCCCACCTTCGGATGCAGCCAGACCTGACTGGCGCATCCCTCGACGCGTGTCGAAGGCACTTTTAGCGCGTCGTCCAGCGGGTCCATCGCCTTGCCAGCCTCGATCACGTGACGATAGCGGTCTTCCCAGTCGTCCAGAAATTCGAAATCTTCGACGATGTCCTCGAATGCCGGTTGGGCCATGATCCGCTCCTTTCATTTCTGTACTCAGAGGTAGGGTCTGATCTGGCAAAGGTCCACCCCGGCGGCGTAGTGTGGCGGGCACATCTAAGGGCTGCGCGCGCTTGCGCTTGGGCGCGCGGGGCTGCTAGGGTCTGCCCAGTTTCAGACCATACCGATAAGGACGATGCCGATGCGCAGCCTGGTGACCGTTTTGATGATTTCCAGCCTGACGCTGGCGGGCTGCTCGGGCTTGCGCGACTCGCGTGTGAACCCAGCCAATTGGTTCGGTAAGAGCCGGACGGTTCAACGCGCCGCCCCCGTTCAGGGCGAGACAGCCAATCCCCTGATACCGGAAAAGCGCAACAGTATCCTGCAACGCAAATCCGAGGCCGAAATCTATGTTGGCACGCCGATCTACGCTGTCGAGGGCGTGGTCATTGAACGATCGGCAGGCGGTGCGATTATCAAGGCAACCGGCCTGTCGCTGCGCCAAGGCGCGTTCGACGTGCGGCTATGGCCCGAAAACGGCGGCAAGCCTGCGAATGGCGCACTTACCTATACCCTCCGCGCGATCCAGCGCACCGACACCCCCCAAGGGCCCGTGCAGACGCGCCGTGTTGAGGCCGGCCAGTTCGTGACCAGCCAGACTCTGGACCAGGTGTCCGAAATCCGGGTTCTTGGCCAGACGAACACTGCCACGTCCCGCCGCTGAGGGATCAGACTTCGACAGTCTCTATGGTCGCACCCTTCACGCGCAGGGCGATCTCGCCCTTGCACAGGCGCAGTGCCTCAGCCCCGAAAACATCGTGACGCCAGCCAGAGAGGGCGGCAACTCCGCGCTGCCCGGCGGCGATCGCATCCAGATCAGAAGCGGTCGCAATCAGCTTGGAGGCAACGCCCTCGCGATCCGACGCCCCCTTCAGCAAAACGCGCAGCAAATCAGCAATTGCCGGATTTACCTGTAACTTTTCCCGGCTGAGGTCAGGCTTTGGCTGTTGGTCGACCGGTATCGCCTGTCCATCCGCAACGGCCTTGAGAATTCCATCTGCGATGTCGCCCTTACGCGCCTCGCGCATCAGCAGGCGCGAGCGGCCCAGATCCTGCACATTGGCGGGCTTGGTCGCCGCTAATTCAACCAGCGCATCGTCCTTGTAGACACGGTTGCGCGGAATATCCCGCGTCTGCGCATAGCTCTCGCGAAAGCGGGCCAACTCGCGCACGATAGACAGATACTTGCCCGAATTATTGCGCGTCTTGATGCGCTGCCATGCCTCTTCGGGCTGGGTCACGTACGTTTCGGGCGCATTCAGCACGGCCATTTCCTCGGCCACCCACTTGTCGCGGCCCGTCTTGGTCAGCTCGCGGGCGAGGTACTCATAGATTTTGCGCAGATGCGTCACGTCGGCCAGCGCATAGCTTTTTTGTGCATCGCTCAGAGGGCGGCGCGACCAATCGGTAAAGCGAGAGGATTTGTCGACCTCAGCTTTGGCAATCCGCTTGACCAGCGTCTCATATCCCGCCTGCTCGCCAAAGCCGCAGACCATTGCGGCCACTTGGCTGTCAAAAAGCGGCGTCGGGATCAGGCCCGCATCGACAAAGAAGATCTCAAGATCCTGCCGAGCAGCGTGGAATACTTTGACCACGGCCTCATCCCGGAAAAGCGTATAGAGCGGCTCTAGTGACAAACCATCTGAGAGCGGATCGACCAGTACGGCCGTCTCATCGCCGTCGCCCGGATAGGCCAGTTGCACAAGGCACAACTTGGAATAATAGGTGCGTTCGCGCAGAAACTCAGTGTCGACGGTGACATAGGGGTGCTGGGCAGCGCGGGCACAATATTCGGCCAGCGCGTCGGTCGTGGTGATGGTCTGGATCAAGGCAAAGGGCTCTTTCGCTGAGGTCTGATACGCCGATATAAGGTGGATCGGCGCTAATTGAAATGTGTTTGGCGCGGTGCCTAGGGCAAATGAATTTGTGTACGATCACCAGCGGCGAAACGGCGCAAGACGGCAGGATAAAGCTGATGTTCGGCCACCAGCACCCGGGCAGCAAGGGTTTCGGGCGTATCTTCGGCCAAAATCGGCACGCGCGCCTGTCCCAAGAGAGGTCCGTCGTCCAGCGCAGCCGTCACCTCGTGCACCGTGCAGCCCGCCTCGGCGTCGCCCGCGTCCAGCGCCCGCGCATGGGTGTGCAGGCCGCGATATTTGGGCAGGAGCGACGGATGAATGTTGATCATACGCCCCTGCCACCGGGCCACAAACCCTTCGGTAAGCACGCGCATGAAACCAGCGAGGCAGATGATGTCGGGCGCATATTCCATAATGCGCGCGTGCAGCGCGTCCTCAAACGCGCCGCGATCCTCGCCGTAGGGCCGGTGATCGACCACCTCGGTTGGCACGCCGCGTGCCGCGGCCTTGGCAAGGCCGCCCGCATCCGCGCGGTTTGATAGCACCAGCGCAGGGCGCGCGAGGTTATCGCCCGTCATGCTATCCAGCAGCGCCACCATATTGGAGCCACCACCGGACAGAAGGATGGCAACCTTCTGCGTCACGCCAGCGCGCCACTATACCGAGTACCCGCGCCCTCGGTGACATGGCCGAGGCGATGAACAGTCTCACCCTGCTCGGCCAGCAACTCGGCGAGTTCATCGGCGCGGGCCGCATCGACGGAGATGATCATGCCGATGCCGCAGTTAAAGGTTTTCAGCAGTTCGGCCTCATCCATGCCGCCCGTCTGGCGCAGCCAGCCAAAGACGCCGGGCAGATCCCACGCGCCCAGATCAATATCGGCGCCCAGACCATCGGGCAGGACGCGCGGCAGGTTTTCGGTAAGGCCGCCGCCAGTGATGTGGGCCAGCGCATGAACGCCGCCTGCGCGGATCGCGGCCAGCGCGGATTTCACATAAAGGCGCGTGGGCGTCAGCAGCGCGGCGCCAAGGGTTCCGTCGCCCCAAGGGCAATCCGCATCCCAGCCCAGTCCCGACATATCAACCAGCTTGCGCACGAGGCTGTAGCCGTTGGAATGGACGCCATCGCTGGCGAGGCCCAGCAGCACGTCGCCCTCGACCACGCCATCAGGCAAAGTCGCCCCCCGCTCCATCGCGCCAACGGCAAAGCCTGCCAGATCGAAATCGCCAGCAGGGTACATGCCCGGCATCTCAGCCGTCTCGCCGCCAATCAGCGCGGCGCCCGAACGGGCGCAGCCTTCTGCGATACCCTCAATAATGCGTGCCGCCTGCTCCATCTCCAACTTGCCGGTGGCGAAATAGTCGAGAAAGAACAGCGGCTCGGCCCCCTGGCATACCAGATCGTTGACGCACATCGCGACCAGATCAATCCCCACGCCGTCTACATGCCCGGTATCAATCGCGATACGCAGTTTGGTGCCGACCCCGTCGGTCGCCGCCACCAACACCGGATCATGATACCCCGCCGCCTTGAGATCAAAGAGAGCGCCAAAGCCGCCAAGGCCCGACATGACGCCGGGGCGCGCCGTGCGCTTGGCCGCGGGCTTGATCCGCTCGACCAGCGCGTTGCCCGCGTCGATATCAACGCCTGCGTCGGCATAGCTCACACCAGTCTTGGGATTGGTCATCGCGCTCTCCTGAGATTTACGCGCGGGCCTAGCTTAAACCTGCGGCTTGCGCAATCTCAAAGCCTTGACGCGGGCGCGGCTGCTGCGTAGGAAACGCGGCATGGAGGGCCTGTAGCTCAACTGGTTAGAGCAGAGCGCTCATAACGCTTTGGTTGCGGGTTCAAGTCCTGCCGGGCCTACCATACCGCCCTCCTGCCCTGATCGCGTCAGGGCGCGCGTTTGCTGCAAAATCAGCGCAATGGACGGGCCAAGTGCAATTTCCGTCAAAGCCCAGAGGTCCGCGCTGTCTGTTGCAACGTGCGCGCACACTCCGGTCTGGCAGCTTCCTGCATACCTATTTTGCGCAGCCGACCAATTCGTCTGAAACTGCGCGCAGCAGCGCTGGATAAAACTCTGGGCCGGGCGCGATTTGGCTGCCAAGCGGGTCAATGATTGCCGCCTTGACCTCCGTACCCTCAATCACAGTTTCTACGAACGACTGGTTGAACTCTGGCTCCGAAAACACGCAGTCAACGCGGCCGTCCCGTATAATGCCGCGCACAGCCTCGATCCGCGCAGGGCCGGGATCGGACGCATCCCCCGCCGAAATCGCCCCCAGTGCGGCCAGATCAAATCGGGCCTCGAAATACTGGTAGGCATCGTGAAAAACGACGAACCGCAAGTTCGCGATCGGCGCCAGATCCTGACGAATCTGTGCCGCAGCGGCGTCGATCTCGGATTTGCCGGCGCTTGCGTTAGCGGCGTAAACGTCTGCGTTATCAGGGTCCAACTTGGCCAATTCATCTGCGACGGAATTCAACCACAGCTTGCCATTCTCGGGGTCAAGCCACCCGTGCGGATCGCTGCCTGAATGATCATGACCTTCATGGTCGTCGTCATGGCCCTCATCCTCATGGGCGACGAATTGCGCGCCCTGCCGAAACTCAAGCACCGTCGTTCCGGGCACGTCCAGTAGTCGAACAACGACCGCATCCGGCGCTAGCGTGTCTATGCTGCGCTCCAGCCACGGCTCCAATGCGGGGCCGATCCAAAAGACGGCATCCGCCTCGGTCAGATTGCGCGCCTCGGACGGGCGCAGGGCATAGCCATGCGGCGACGCGCCCTGCCGCACGATCTGCTCAGGCGCGCCAAGCCCTTGCATCACCCGCGCGACTAGCGACTGCACGGGCGCAATATCCACCGCGACCTTCGGGACGTCAGCGACGGCAGCTACCGCACTGGATAAAATGAGCGCGGCGCCAGCAAGGGCAGAACGGCAAGCATTGATGGACATGGTGACCTCATGTGATTATATAACATATCACCTTCGCTTGTAGATGATATACTATAACACATCAAGCGATATCAAACTCTGACCCGAGGACGCCCGCGATGCAGATGAAAGCCTTCGACGCGCATGACCACGATGGCTGTATCAATGCGGGTATCGTCGCCGCCGAGCGGCACTGCGCCCAGCATGCGCTGCAATTCACGCCGGTCCGGCGCCGCGTGTTGGAAATTTTATTGAGCGACCACAAGGCGCTAGGCGCCTACGACATCCTCGAACATCTGCGCACCGATGGTCTTGGATCACAGCCGCCTGTCGCATACAGGGCGCTCGATTTTCTGGTCACCCACGGATTCGCCCACAGGATTGAACGACTAAACGCCTTCATTGCATGCTCCCACGGCGAAGATGCGCATACCCCCGCCTTCCTGATTTGCCGCGTCTGCAAGCGCGTGACCGAGGCCGAGACGGACCCATCCACCAGCGAGCTGGCACGTGCCGCAAAGCGCGCCGGATTTGTGATCGAGCGGACGGTGCGCGAGGCCGAGGGGCTATGCCCCAGCTGCGCCGAGGTATCCCGCGCATGACCGCGCCGCTGATAGAAACAAGGGGACTAGGCGTGCGCCATGGCCGCGCGTTGGTGCTGGAGAATGTCGACTTCAGCATCGCCCCCGGCGAAATTGTCACGATCGTCGGCCCGAACGGTTCGGGCAAATCCACCCTGCTGCGCGCGCTGCTCGGTGGGGTTCGGCCCAGTGCCGGGCGCATCACGCGGCGGCCCGGTCTGACATTCGGCTATGTGCCGCAGCGTCTGGCGCTGGACCCTGCGCTGCCAATTTCGGTTGCTCGTTTTCTGGGACTGCCCCGCCGCGTCGCACCGGCGGAGGCGCGCGCCGCGCTAGAGCGGGCGGGCGTGCCCGATATCGCAGCGCAGCCCATGGCCGACCTATCGGGCGGGCAATTCCAGCGCGTCCTGCTGGCCCGCGCCATATTGGGCCGCCCCGACCTGCTGATGCTGGACGAGGGCGCGGCAGGGCTAGACCAGCCCGGCGCCGCGTCATTCTATCGCCGGATCGAGGATGTGCGCCGCGACACCGGCTGCGCCGTCCTGCTGGTCAGCCACGATTTGCACGTAGTGATGAGCGCGTCGGATCGCGTCATCTGCCTGAACGGGCATGTCTGCTGCGAGGGAGCGCCCGAGGTAGTGGCCGAAGCGCCCGTCTACCGCGCCCTCTTTGGCGAGGGCACGCAAGGTGCGCTGGCGCTCTACCGTCATCACCATGACCATGTGCATGGCGAGGAGTGTGGGCACGAACACGCCGCAGAGGAGAACCGCCCATGATCTTGGATGATTTCATGGTGCGCGCGGCGCTGGCCGGGATAGGCACGGCGTTGGCCGCCGCCCCGCTGGGCTGCTTTGTTGTGTGGCGGCGTATGGCCTATTTCGGAGATGCGACAGCCCATGCCGCAATCTTGGGCGTGGCGCTATCGCTCGCGTTATCGCTGCCGATCTTCGCCGGGGCGCTGGTCGTAGCGCTGGCAATGGCCGTGCTGGTGACGCTTTTGTCTGGGCGGGGACGCGGCGTGGATACGGTACTGGGGGTGCTGGCCCACTCGGCGCTGGCGTTCGGACTGGTGGGCGTGTCGTTCCTGCACGGGGTGCGGATCGACGTCATGTCGTTTCTTTTTGGCGACATCCTATCGGTGTCGCGCGGTGATCTGGGCGTGATCTGGGGCGGCGCGGCGCTGGTGCTGGGCCTCGTTTGCTGGCGCTGGTCCGCGCTGCTGACGGCCACGCTAGACTCCGATTTGGCCCGCGCCGCCGGGATCGACCCGCGACGCGAGGAGCTGATCCTGACGCTCGCGCTTGCCATAGTGGTGGCGGTCGCGATCAAGGTGGTCGGCGCCCTGTTGATCACTGCGCTGCTCATTATTCCAGCCGCAACCGCCCGTCCCTTTGCCCGCACGCCAGAGGGCATGGCCGTGGCCGCCACCCTTCTGGCAATGACTGCCGCCTGGGCGGGCCTGCACGCGTCCTATGCGCTGGACACACCGACGGGGCCGACAATTGTCTGCGTCAGCGCGATTTTGTTCGCAGGATCAAGCGTCATCGCGGCGCTTCGGCGCGCATAGCCTAGCTTAGTGCATCCGCGCGGCGCGGCCACGGCGCACCGGGCGCGTGACATGGGCGCTGGCCTGATGCAAATACCCGATAAAGGCCTGCGCCGCCGCACTTTCAGCTGGCGCAGGCGCCGCATCAAGCGCCGCGCGCGCGGCCTCTGGTGTAGCCGCTCCTGCTAGCCCAAAGGCCCATTCCAGAAATCCCATACGCGCGGCGGCATCGGCATCGGGGCCAGTCGCATCGCTGCGCTCCAGCCCGCTTAATATCTGCGAAACACTCATCTATTCTACTCTCCTCGGCCACACCCCCGGACCGGATGGGGCGAGAGGATGCGCAAAGGCTGTAGAGCGGATTACCACCAACAGCGCCCGCACCGCCCCCCGCGGTTTGACGTCAGTCCAAGGCTGGTTTCCGGACTTGAGGGGCCGGGCGCAAAGCCCATGATCCGGCAACCTTCCCAGACCTCGCGGCCCAGTGGCATATCGCCGTCTCGCCCACCCTTACCGTTGCGGGGGCAGTGCCGGATTTGCACCGGCTTCCCAATTCTCCGCGCGGATACGCGGCACCTTGGATGCTCAGTGTGGCGGATTTGAAATTGGGGTGCAACGATTCATCGCGGGCGGCGGGCTGTAGTTGGGTCCTCCCGCTATTTGTATCAATTTTTCAATGCTCTGTAGTTGCAAGCTTCGTCCTCTCGTAGTGCAATGAAATCAATATTGCGCCGCTCCACCCGGTTAGTGATGCCTGCCGTGCCCGCGATACAGACCGCGCCGCGTCGTTCAGGCAACCTGATGCAGCTCTATAGCCATAGAATTAAGGATATTGGCTGGGCGGATTCTAGGGCGCGGCGCGATTGCCAGCAAGTTCGACGACGCCTGAGTTCCTTTTTTCACAAGTTGTAAAGTCCAGCATGAGTTCAACCCATTCCAACGCAGGCCTGCCAGAATTGCGTGCGGCGCGCCGTGCCGCGCGGCCGCTGTATTGGTTCGTTGGCATTTTCAGTATTTTTGTGAACCTGCTGATGCTGACCGGACCGATCTACATGCTGCAAGTCTATGACCGGGTGCTTGGCAGCCGTTCGGTCGAGACGTTGGTGGCGCTAACGCTTCTGGCCGCATTCCTCTTTGGCATAATGGGTATTCTAGACTTTGCGCGCAGCCGCGTCATGATCCGGGCCGGCGCCCGCTTTCAGTCGCTGCTAGAGCGGCGGGTGTTTGACGCGGTGCTGCGCAAATCGGCACGCAGGCCGGATCAGAGCGACGCGACAGGCCTCAGCGATCTGCAATCGGTGCAGCAGCTAATGAGCTCTTCGGTGCTGACGTCCGCCTTCGACATTCCGTTCACGCCGCTCTTTTTGCTGGGTATCTGGATATTCCACCCCATGCTTGGGATGCTCGCCCTCTTGGGCGGTGCGTTACTGATCGTACTGGCGGTCCTCAACCAGCTGGCGACGCGCCGCTCGCTGGCTGCCGCAGGCGAGGCCAGCGTCGCAGCCGATGTGATGGCCGCCGAAATCCGGTCCGAGGCCGAGGCGGTGCAGGCCTTGGGCATGCGCAGTGCGGCCTTCGACAGGTGGCAAACCGCACGCTCGGAGGCTCTTAAACAGCATATCGGCGCGTCAGACTGGGCAGGCAGCTTTAATGTATCAACCAGAACGTTTCGACTGTTCTTGCAATCGGCGATGCTAGGCCTCGGCGCATGGCTGGTGCTGCAGAATGCGTTGACAGCAGGCGCAATGATCGCAGGTTCGATCCTTCTGGGTCGCGCACTAGCCCCGATAGAACAGCTGGTCGGACAATGGCCATTGGTGCAGCGCGCCATACGCGGTTGGTTCGGCCTCGGCCGCCTGCTGGCCGAAGTGCCCCCCGAGACCGAGCGTACGGCCCTGCCCAAACCCAAGGCGCGTCTAGAGGTGCAAGGCCTCTTCATCGCCCCACCGGGAGAGCGAGAGACGACGCTGCGCGGCGTCACCTTTGCGCTGGAGCCGGGACAGGCTGTGGGTGTCATCGGCGCGTCGGGCGCGGGCAAATCTTCGCTGGCCCGCGCGATCACAGGCATCTGGCCACCCGCGGCCGGCAAGATTCGGCTGGACGGCGCTACGCTGGAGCAGTTTGCGCCCGATACGCTGGGGCAGCATATCGGCTATCTGCCGCAGCGCGTGCAGCTCTTTGCCGGGACCGTCTCGCAGAATATCGCGCGCCTTTCGACAGATCCCGATGCCGAGCAGGTTGTCGCCGCAGCCAAACGCGCTGATGCGCATGACATGATTCTCAAGCTGCCGGGTGGCTACGACACTGAAATCAGCGCCGGGGGCGGGCGTCTATCGGGCGGCCAGATGCAACGCATCGCGCTCGCCCGCGCAATGTACGGCGATCCGGTAATTTTGGTGCTGGATGAGCCAAACTCAAACTTGGATAACGAGGGCAGCGAGGCCGTGAATAGCGCAATCCGTGCTTTCAAGTCGGCGGGCAAGACCATTCTAATCATGGCCCATCGCCCTGCGGCCATCAAGGAATGTGATCTTCTGTTAGTGTTGGAGGGCGGACAGGTACGCAGCTTCGGTCCTCGCGACGAAGTACTGCGCGACGTCGTGCGCAACCGTACCCAGATCGTGCAATCGGTCAGCCAAGGGGGTGCGCAATGAGCAGCGCGTCCGACTGGTCTGCCCGCTGGCCCATCGGCATCGGGATCGCGGGTCTGGTGGTCCTATTAGGGGGCTTCGGCATCTGGGCGGGGTTTGCAAACCTTGCTGGCGCAATCATCGCGCAGGGAAAGGTCGAAGTCGCTCAGAACCGGCAGGTCGTCCAGCACGCAGACGGCGGCGTGGTCGCGGCGATCCTCGTGGCCGAGGGTGCGCGCGTCGCGGCAGGTGACACGTTGCTCAGACTCGACCCCGCCCTGCAGGCCTCGCAGCTAACCATCACCGAAAACCAGCTGTTCGAGCTGATGGCGCGGCGCGGGCGCCTTGAGGCCGAGCGCGACGACCGCAGCGCCATCACCTTTGATCCTCTATTGCAGGAGTTGGCTCAAACACGCCCCATCGCCGCCGAACTGATGGAAGGCCAGGCCCGCCTTTTGGCTGCGCGGGCCGAGACCGCAGGCAATGAGATTGCGCAACTGGGCAAGCGCCGGATCCAGATCACTGATCAGATCAAAGGGATCGAGGCACAGCAAGCGTCAATGAGCCAGCAGAGCAATCTGATTATTGAGGAACGCGTGACGCAGCAATCGCTGCTGGACAGAGGGCTGACGCAGGTCTCGCGCCTATTGGCGCTGCGCCGCGAAGAGGCGCGCATGGCTGGCACGCTGGGCGAGTTGACCGCGCAAAAGGCACAGGCCGAGGGGCGCATCACTGAGATCGAAATTGAGCGGCTGAAACTTGGCGCTACCCGCCGCGAAGAGGCAATCAGCACCCTGCGCGATCTGCAATACCGCGAACTGGAGCTGCGCGAGAAACGCGCGGCCCTGCTCGAAAAACTTAGCCGATTAGAGATCGTGGCCCCGGTGTCGGGTGTGGTTTACGACCTGCAGATCTTTGCGCCTCGGTCGGTGCTGCGCGCTGCCGATCCGATTCTGTACATCGTACCGCAAGACCGCCCGCTAATCATTACAGCGCAGGTGCCGATAACCGACATTGATCTTCTGCATCCCGGTCAGGACGTGATCCTGCGCTTCTCGGCTCTGGACCAGCGCCAAACGCCGGAATTGATGGGTCAGGTCATGCAAGTTTCGGCCGACGCATTTCGCGACGAGGGCACCGGCGCTAGCTATTACCGCGCCCGCATCACCCTCAGCGACAGCGAGCGCCGCCGCCTGCCGGATAATACCAAGTTGGTCCCCGGCATGCCTGTCGAGGCGTTCTTTCGTACCGGCGACATGACGCCCATGGCGTATCTGGTAAAACCGCTTTCGGACTATTTCGCGCGCGCATTCAGGGGGTGATCTTGGCGCTTTAACAGGTCGCGACAACTCCCAGTGGGAGCCTGTATCACGACGCGGATACTTTGAGCAAACGTCCTTAAAAGGGCACGTCATCCGGGCTGGTGACAAAGCGCGCGACGACCTTTTTCGTTCCGGATTTCTCAAAGGCGATTTCCAGTTTATCACCCTCAACGCCAATGATCTCACCATAGCCGAATTTCTGGTGGAACACCCGCTCGCCCACCGTATGTGATGAGGTGGCAGACATGTCGATCACCGGCGATTTCGATTCGCGTGGCTGGGACGTTGGACGATTACTGGCGCGCGCCTGCATCCGCTTCCAGCCGGGGGAATTATAGACGTTTGCATCTGCGACCTTGGCGTCGATGCTGTTTTGCACGTCGCTTATAGCCGCCGCGCCATAGCCACCGCCATAGAGGCCGGGGGGCGTCAGAACATCGACATGTTCCTCGGGCAATTCGTCGATAAAGCGGGACGGCAGCGACGATTGCCACTGGCCAAACACGCGGCGATTTCCGGCGAAGGATATGGTGCAGATTTCCTCGGCCCGCGTGATGCCGACATAGGCAAGGCGGCGTTCTTCTTCGACGCCTTTCAGGCCGCTCTCGTCCATTGAGCGTTGCGAGGGGAAAAGGCCATCCTCCCACCCCGGCAGGAACACGGCCGGAAATTCAAGGCCCTTTGCCGCGTGGAGCGTCATGATGCTGACCTTCTCGCCCTCGTTGTCGCTTTCATTGTCCATGATGAGGCTGACATGTTCGAGGAACCCGGTGAGGTTTTCGAAGTTTTCCAGTGCCTTGACCAGTTCCTTAAGGTTTTCCAAGCGGCCCGGCGCCTCAGGCGTCTTGTCGTTTTGCCACATCTCGGTGTAGCCGCTCTCGTCCAGAACGATGCCCGCCAGCTCGATATGACTAACCGCTTTGTCGCCTGTCATGCGGCCCCAACGGGCGAGGCCGTCCAACAATGTGGTCAGTTCCTTGGCACCCCTGCCGGTCAGACCCTTTTCCTCCAGCAAGATCCGCGCGCCCTCGATCAGAGGCACGCCGTTCTCGCGGGCGGTCACCTGCATTTTTTGCTGCGCTTTGTCACCAAGACCGCGCTTGGGCGTATTCACGATCCGCTCAAACGCCAGGTCGTCGCTGGGGCTGGTGACGCAGCGGAAATAAGCCATTGCATCACGAATTTCCAGCCGCTCGTAAAAGCGCGGGCCGCCGATGACGCGGTATGGAAGGCCAATGGTCAGGAACCGATCCTCAAAGGCGCGCATTTGGTGCGAGGCGCGCACGAGGATCGCCATATCGTCTAGGCCGAATTTGCGCAGCCCACGTGTGCCGCCTTGCATCGCCTCGATTTCTTCGCCGATCCAGCGGGCCTCCTCATCGCCGTCCCAATGGCCAATCAGGCGAACTTTCTCGCCCTCCTTGACATCGGTCCACAGCTCCTTGCCCAGACGCCCCTTGTTGCCTGCAATCACGCCAGAGGCGGCAGCGAGGATATGCGGGGTCGAGCGGTAATTCTGCTCCAACCGGACCACATGCGCGCCCGGAAAATCCTTTTCAAACCGCAAGATATTGCCCACTTCGGCGCCGCGCCATCCATAAATAGACTGGTCGTCATCGCCAACGCAGCAGATATTTTTGTGCCCGCCCGCCAGCAGGCGCAGCCACATGTATTGGGCGACGTTCGTGTCCTGATACTCGTCCACCAGAATATAGCGGAACCAGCGCTGATATTTTTTCAGGATATCGTCGTGGGTCTGGAAAATGTGGACGACATGCAGCAACAGATCGCCGAAATCGACGGCGTTCAACTCGATCAGGCGGCGTTGGTACTGTTTATAAAGCGCGACTGCCTTGCCATTATAGGCCCCTGCCTCGGCAGCGGGCACCTTATCTGGCGTCCACGCGCGGTTCTTCCAGCTGTCGATCACGCCAGCCAGTTGGCGCGCGGGCCAACGCTTGTCGTCGATGCCGGCGGCCCGCACCAGTTGCTTTAGCAGGCGCAGTTGATCGTCGGTGTCCAGAATGGTGAAGTTCGACTTCAGCGTGACCTCGCGCGCAGGCGCCTCAATAACATCATCAACATTTCCCCCTCCCTGCACGCCAATCAGTTCCGCATGGCGGCGCAGCAGCTTGACGCAGACGGAATGGAATGTGCCCAGCCACGGCATTCCTTCAATAGACTGACCCAGCAGCGCGCCGACGCGGTTCTTCATCTCGCGCGCGGCCTTATTGGTGAAGGTGACTGCCAGCACCTCATTCGGCTGGGCGCGTCCAGTGTTTAGCAGATGTACGATGCGCGTCGTCAGCGTCTTTGTCTTGCCCGTCCCTGCCCCGGCCAACATCAGGACAGGGCCGTCCATCGTCTCAACTGCGAGGCGCTGTTCGGGATTCAGGCCGTCCAAGTAAGGCGCCGGGCGTGCGGCCATAGCCCGCGCCGACAGCGATGCGCCCTCAAAGGCGTCGGATTCGTCAAAGCTATTCATGCGGCTTACCCTAGCGCGGCAAGCGCGCGAGTTAAAGTGATGTTCGGTCTATGTTCTACTAATTCGAGCAGCAAACAGCCCCTAGCCCGCCTTCTTGCCGTCCACCGTTTCGGCCAGCGCCTCAGCGCGGGCGGCAATTTCGGCCAGCGTATCGGTGACGGAGCTGGGCACAATCGGCACTTCAATCCGCTCGGGCGCGGGCGGCGGCGCGTCGCGTAGACCCGATAGCTCGGCGTCGCGCTCGGACAATCTATCCTGCAGCTCGTCGACTTTGTCTTGCAGGCCCGCCGTCTTGTCGGCCAGCATCAGGCCTGCCATCAGCAGCATCCGTGGCTCTGGGATGCGCCCAATCTGCGCGGCCAGAACAGACGCCTCGTCATCCAGCATCTTGGCGGCAGACTGCAGGAAATGCTCTTCGCCTTCTTGGCAGGACACCTGAAAGGTACGGCCGCCAATTTCGATATCAACTTCGGGCATCATGTATTCTCCATCCCAGCGCTCTGGGCCGTATCGTCCGGCTTGCCTGCAATTTCTGCCAGCTCGGTCAGGATCACGTCCATTTCGGCGCGGTCGGCGGCACGCGAGGCACGCAGGCCGTCCAGCTCAGCCATCATAGCCTTGTTGATCAGGTGTGGCTCGGCCACGCCCTTGGCGTTCGCCTCGCGTAGGGCGGTATTATTCTCGCGCAGCTGCTGATTTGCATGACGCAGTGACGACAGTTCACTGTCTATCCGCTTTAGCGCTTTTGCGCGGGCCGAGCTTTCTTCGGCCTTGGCAGCGTCTGCATCGCCGGCAGCGGCCAGCGCCGTCTCGGCCTCGCGGGCACGTGCACCCAGTTGCTTGACGCGCTCTTCCAGCTGGGCATTTGCCAGCTTTTCATCCTCGACCTCTTGGCGCAGGGTTTTCACCTCGTCGGCGTCCCCAACTGCGCCCAGCCCGTCAAGCCCCTGCCCGATCCGGTCCAGCGCGGCCATGATGCGGCTCTGCATCGCGTCGATATCGCTCATCCCTTGCGTGTCCTTCATGTCTGTTTCGCAAACCTTGGCCGAATCGCCGCCCGGCCCTCTTGGGGCCAAGTCTAACGGGTGGCTGACAAAAAGGCTTCCCCCCTTCCGCGCGGCCGAAGCCCGTAGCAGGGTTTGCGCGATGCGGTGGCATAGCGGCGCTTGAACTTCGGGTCCGGGCTGGTATTGAAGGGCGCGAGAAATCATCCCTGCCATAAGGATACCGCTGCCGTGGATCTCACTGCCCTCGCCAAAGCAAACCCCGATCATTGGTCCAAAGCGACCGCCATTCGCGCCCTGACGCTAGACGCTGTCCATGCGGCCAATTCGGGCCATTCGGGGATGCCGATGGGCATGGCCGACGTCGCCACCGTCCTGTATGAAAAGCATCTGAAGTTTGATGCCGCCGCGCCTGACTGGCCCGATCGTGATCGGTTCATCCTTAGCGCTGGCCACGGCTCAATGCTGCTTTATTCGTTGCTGCATCTGACGGGCTATGCCGATATGACGCTGGAGCAGATCAAGAATTTCCGCCAATGGGGCGCAATCACCGCGGGCCATCCCGAATATGGCCACGCCAAAGGGATCGAGACGACGACCGGTCCGCTGGGTCAGGGCATCGCCAACTCGGTCGGCTTTGCCATGGCCGAGGAAATGTTGCGCGCACGCTATGGCCGCAAACTGGTGGACCACCACACCTATGTCATCGCCGGTGACGGCTGCCTGATGGAGGGTATCAGCCAAGAGGCAATCACGCTGGCAGGGCGTCATTCGCTGGGCAAGTTGATCCTGTTTTGGGACAACAACGACATCACCATCGACGGCAAAGTTTCGCTGTCGGACCGCACCGATCAGGTGAAACGCTTTCGCGCCGCGAACTGGCAGGTGATTGAGGTAGACGGGCACGACCCCGCCGAGATTGACGCCGCGATAACCAAGGCAAAGACGTCGAAAAAGCCCAGCATGATCGCGTGCAAGACGCATATTGCACTGGGCCACGCCGCGCAGGACACGTCCAAGGGCCACGGCGCTTTGACCGACGACGCGCAGATGGCAGCCGCCAAGGCCGCCTACGGTTGGACCACCGGGCCTTTCGAGGTGCCCGGCGATGTGAAGTCGGCTTGGGAGAAAATCGGCAGCCGTGGCGCGTCCGAGCGCGACGCATGGGAAGGCCGCTTTGCAGAGGCATCCGAGCGCCGGCAAAAGGAATTCACCCGCATTATGAGCCGCGACGCGCCGAAAACGCTCAGCGCGCGCATCAAAGCCCTCAAGAAGCAAATCAGCGCCGAGGCGCCGAAGGTGGCCACGCGCAAATCCAGCGAAATGGTGCTGGAAATCGTGAACCCGATCATGCCGGAAACGGTCGGCGGATCGGCGGACTTGACCGGCTCGAACAACACCAAAACCGGTGATCTGGGTGTCTTTGACGTGGACAATCGCAAGGGCCGCTATGTCTATTGGGGCATTCGCGAGCATGGGATGTCGGCGGCGATGAACGGCATGCTGCTGCATGGTGGCATCCGCCCCTATGGCGGCACGTTCATGTGCTTTACCGACTATGCGCGCCCCGCCATGCGACTGGCGGCGCTGATGCGGATCCCGACTGTGTTCGTGATGACGCATGATAGCATCGGTCTGGGCGAGGATGGCCCGACACACCAACCGGTCGAACATCTGGCGATTTCCCGCGCAACGCCCAACACATGGGTCTTTCGCCCATGCGACACGATCGAAACGGCCGAGGCATGGGAACTGGCGCTTAGCACCAAAGAGACGCCATCGGTTCTGTCGCTGACACGCCAAGGTGTGCCGACACTGCGCACCGAGCATCGCAACAAAAACCTGACGGCCGAAGGCGCCTACGTGCTGGCCGATGCGGAAGGAAAGCGGCAGGCGATCATCATGGCCACAGGGTCCGAGGTGGAAATCGCGATGAAGGCACGCGATCTGCTACAAGCCGAAGGGATCGGCACGCGCGTCGTCTCAATGCCCTGCTGGGAGTTGTTCGAGGCCCAGGATGAGGCGGTTCGCCGCCGCGTGCTGCCAGGCGGCCCTGTGCGTGTCGCGGTCGAGGCTGGCGTCCAGCAAGGCTGGGATCGCTGGCTTTGCGGCGAGCGTGGCCGCGCAACCAAGGCCGGCTTTGTCGGCATGGACAGCTTCGGCGCGTCCGCACCTGCCGAAGTTTTGTACGAAAAGTTCGGCATCACCGCAGAGGCAGTGGCTTCCAAGGTTAAGTCTTTGCTCTAAGGTATTGGGAAGGCTACAAGTTCAGCCTTCCCTTTTCCGGCCAGACCAATGGGTGTCATGCTACCGGGTTCAGCCGCCTCAACCGCTGCCAGATCGGTGTGATCACACGCGCCCCGATAGGGATAAGGATCAGCCCCAGCGCCAGTCCGAAAATACCGTCCATCGCAGCAACCAGAGCCCATTTGGCTGCCCCCCGGGCTTGATCCAATCCGCCAGTGATTAATTCAGCTATGTGATGTATCTCGTTGTAGGGCCATGCAAATCCCAAACTAGCGAGACCATGCAGAATGATGTTCCCGCCCACCCACAGCATCGCCGCAGTGCCAATTATCAATAACAGAGCCAGCACCTTGGGCATCGCGGAAACAAGCCCGCGACCAAAAACGCGCGTCGCCCGCAGGCGCCCCTTGTCGGCCATTAGCAGGCCCAGATCATCAGCTTTCACAATTAGGGCGACCGCGCCGTAGACTGATGCCGTGATCAGGACCGCGACGGTGGCCAGCGTTGCAGCCTCCATCCAGAAGCCGCTAGCCGGGATAGCGGCAAGTGCGATAGTCATGATCTCGGCGGAAAGAATAAAGTCCGTCTTGATCGCGCCCGAGACCTTCTGCTCCTCTAGATGAGCGGGGTCGTCCGGAATCGCCTCAGCCGCCTCCTCCTTGTGGTGCCCGAGCCCCAGCACTCCTGCCACCTTTTCGGCGCCCTCAAAGCATAAATAGCAGCCCCCTAGCATCAGCAGCGGGGTGATCGCGCCCGGTGCGAATGCGCTGAGCGCGAGTCCGGCCGGCAACAAAAACACCAGCTTGTTGATCAGCGATCCGCGCGCAATGCGCCAGATGATCGGCAATTCGCGGTCTGCGTCAAAGCCGTGGACGTATTTTGGCGTCACAGCGGCGTCGTCGATCACCGCACCCGCCGCCTTGGCTCCGGCCTTGGTCGCTTGCGCCGCGACGTCGTCAATAGATGCCGCCGCGACCTTGGCGATGGCTGCCACGTCGTCGAGTAGCGCCAGCAGTCCGCTCATAATATTGCTCCGTACTTGATCCGGGAAAGGTAGCGGGCCACGCTGGCCGCGCAAGGCCGCACCCCAAAAATAGCGCTAACAGGCAAGCTTAACACCGTTTTGACCTTTCGGCACAGCCGCCTGCGCCTTATATCGCGCCCAACACCTACCAAACGCTTGGAGCTCAGACCATGACCATCACAGTCGGCATCAACGGATTTGGCCGCATCGGCCGTGCCACCCTCGCCCATATCAGCGAGTCGGGCCGCGAGGATATCAAGGTGGTCAAACTCAATGCCACCGGCCCGCTTGAAACGGCAGCGCATCTGGTCCGCTTTGACAGCGTTCACGGCCGCTTTCCGGGTACGGTGACCACCGGCGATGGCACGATGGATCTGGGTCGCGGCGCGATACAGATGTTCTCGACCTATGATATGGAAGAGTTGGACTGGGACGGCTGCGATGTCGTGCTGGAATGCACTGGCCAATTCAATGACGGCGATAAGGCCAAGGCCCATCTGGCGCGCGGCGCCGGCAAAGTGCTGCTATCGGCCCCCGGCAAGAACGTCGACCGCACCGTAGTCATGGGCGTCAATGACGGCGAATTGCTGGCGGGAGAGCGCATGATTTCCAATGGCTCCTGCACGACCAACTGCCTCGCGCCGTTGGCCAAGGTGTTGCACGAGGGCATCGGCATCGAGAGCGGCATTATGACTACGATCCATTCCTACACAGGCGATCAGCCCACGCTGGACCGCCGGCACAAGGATCTCTATCGCGCGCGCGCTGCTGCCATGTCGATGATCCCCACCTCGACAGGTGCGGCCAAGGCCCTGTCCGAAGTATTGCCCGCGCTCAAGGGCCGCCTCGACGGGTCGGCCATCCGCGTGCCGACGCCGAATGTGTCGGCGGTGGATCTGACATTCGTCGCGTCAAAGTCTGTGACCGAGGCGGACGTGAATGCCATCGTGGCCGAGGCCGCAGCAGGGCCGATGAATGGCATCCTGGCATATGATCCCGCACCCAAGGTCAGCATCGACTTCAATCATACCGAAGAGAGCAGCATCTTTGCCCCTGACCAGACCAAGGTTGTCGGCGGTACGCTGGTGCGCGTTCTGGCATGGTACGATAACGAGTGGGCGTTTTCATGCCGCATGGCGGACGTCGCAGCCGTGATGGGGCGTCTGGGCTGAATAGCCGGGCCTTATTGCCAAATGCGGCCCCCGTCTGTCATAAGACGCGCGGGCCGCATGTCATTCGGCTAATTATCAGGCAGAAGGGCGCGCAGATGACCAACGCTATCGCCGTTTGGCTGTTTCTGCTGATCGCTGCGGCGCTGTTTGCAGATTACTGGTTTCAGGGCATGGACGGCCTGATTTTTCTTGGCGCCAAGTTTGGCGATCTGATCGAGTGGCTGGCCTTCTGGCGCTAGGCGTCAGCGAAATTTAGCGATCAATGCCTCGTTTACGTCCCGCGTGACGAAGGTGGATACATCGCCATCCAGACGCGCGATCTCCTTGACCAGCTTTGACGCAATCGCCTGATGCCCGGTATCGGCCATCAGAAACACTGTCTCGATCGAAGCGTCCATGGCGCGATTCATGCCAACCATTTGAAACTCATATTCAAAATCTGCCACCGCGCGCAGGCCGCGCACGATAACTTGGGCGTTCACGTCGCGGGCGCAGTTGATTAGCAGATTTTCAAATGGGTGTACGACAATCTCGGTGCCATCCGGCAAGTTCAGCCGCGCGGTTTCGGCCTCAATCATCGCAACACGCTCTTCCAGCGAAAACAGCGGGCCTTTGTCACGGTTGATCGCGACCCCCACGACCAGACGGTCCACCAGCGTGCTGGCGCGCCTGATGATGTCGATATGGCCTAGCGTGATCGGATCGAATGTACCGGGATAAAGTCCGATGCGCATGAGGTGTCACCCGTTTTTGATTTTCGCCAATCATCACGTTGGCATAGCAAAAGACAAGAGTGCATCTAGGCGCGCGCGCCTGCCCGCAACCCTTGGCGTTTTGCGCCTCTATCTGGCCTTTCGCTCCACTCGCGCAGGCGTCAGCGCCCCATAATCATGCCCTGCATTGACTCGTTCTCCATCGCCAACTCCTCCAACCGGGCCTTGACCACGTCGCCTTGCGTGACGATGCCGATTAACTTGCCGTCCTTGACTACCGGCATGTGGCGGAAACGCCCTTCGGTCATCTGCGTCAGCAACTGCTCGCCGGTGTCGGACAGCGCGGCACAAACCGGGTCGCGCGTCATCATGGCGTCCACGGTGTCGGCCAAACACGCCGCGCCCCGTTGTCCCAGCGAGCGAACGATGTCGCGCTCTGACAAGATACCTTCGACGCGCGCGTCCCCTGAAATGATAACCAGCACGCCGATGCGTTTTTCCGCAAGCGTTGCTGCCGCTTCCGACACCAGCGTACCCGGCGCGGCGGTAAACACCGCGTCGCCTTTTGCCTTTAGTATCTGTGCAACCAGCATGATCTGCGCCTCCTGTTACCACTAAATAATTACCCAGCGTAAACAAGGCACGGCATCTGTCAAGCACGCGTCAGTTGCGTGCCTCCAGACGTGCTACCTCGCGGCGCATTCCCGCCGCCAATTCATCAGCGAAACGGCTAAGCCGATCAAGGCGGCGATCGCCCGCATGACGAATCAGGTAAAAGCTGCGTGTGAGGCAGATCTGTTCGGGCAGGACGCGGACGATGCCCCGCCCGAACGGGATTGAAAAATCGTGCATTATGCCAATGCCTGCCGCCTGCCGTATCCAATTGAACTGAACCGAAATCGAATTACTGGCCAACTGGGCAGGCGGCAGCCCGGCCTCGGCCATATAGTCCAGCTCCTTGTCGAATATCATGTCCTGAATATAGCCGACGATGCGATGATCGCGCAGATCATCAACACAGGTAATGGGCGGCGCATTGTCCAGATAGGCACGCGAGGCAACAAGGCTGAGTTTATAGTCCGTCACCTTTTGCACGCTAAGGCGCCCCGCCGATGGCGCGCTGACGGCAATCGCCATATCCGCCTCGCGCCTCGACAGGTTGAAAACACGCGGCAGGGCGACGATCTGCACCTCCAGATCGGGGTTTTGCTTGACGATCTGCGCACAGACCTGTGGCAGTACGAAGTTAGCCGATCCATCGGGCGATCCTAGCCGAATCTGCCCACTTAGCTGCGCGCCCTGCCCCGTTAGATCCTCAAACGCCGCGGTCATCTCCTGCTCGGCGCGGGCCGCGTGGCTCATCAGGCGCTGGCCCTCGTTCGTCAGCGCGTAGCCTTGGGGGGATTTTGCGAATAGCGGTGCCTTCAGCGCCTCCTCCAGCCGCGCGATGCGGCGCCCCACGGTTGCGGGGTCAATTTTCAGAACGCGGCCCGCTGCCGACAGGCTTTCATGCCGTGCGACGGCCAGAAATACTTTCAAATCATCCCATTGCGGCTGCATCAACGCCCCCTTTGCAAAAACGCAAACTAGTCTTTGAGAGATTGCCTCTGTTCGCCTCAATTTTGCAAGGCTATGCTGCGGCAACTGAAATTGGAGGACACCATGACCACCGAACTCACGCACTACATCAACGGCAAGCACGTCAAAGGCACATCGGGCCGTTTTTCGGACGTGTTCAACCCCGCCACCGGCGAAGTGCAGGCAAAATGCCCGCTGGCATCCGTCGAAGAGCTGGACCAGGCCGTCGCTGACGCCGCCAAGGCGCAAGAAGAATGGGGCGCGGTCAATCCGCAGAAGCGCGCTCGCGTGATGATGGAATACGTCCGTCTGATTAACCGCGACATGGACAAGCTGGCCGAGGCGATCAGCCGCGAGCATGGCAAGACGATCCCCGATGCCAAGGGAGACGTGCAGCGCGGCATGGAAGTGATTGAGTTCTGCATCGGCGCGCCACATTTCCTGAAGGGCGAATACTCTGGCAATGCCAGCACCGGCATCGACATTTATTCGATGCGCCAAGCGCTGGGTGTGGTTGCGGGCATCACGCCCTTCAACTTTCCAGCAATGATCCCGATGTGGAAAATGGGCCCGGCGATTGCAGCAGGCAACGCCGTCATCATCAAGCCGTCCGAGCGCGATCCCTCTTGCCCGCTGCTGCTGGCCGAGCTGTGGACCGAAGCAGGCCTGCCCGACGGCATCTGCCAAGTGGTAAACGGCGACAAGGTATCGGTCGACGCGATCATCGACAACGATATGGTCAAGGCCATCGGCTTTGTCGGCTCAACCCCAATTGCGCAGTACATCTATGGCCGCGCCTGCACCAACGGCAAGCGGGCGCAGTGCTTTGGGGGTGCCAAGAACCATATGATCATCATGCCCGACGCGGACATGGATCAGGCGGCCGATGCCCTCATTGGCGCGGGCTTTGGTGCGGCGGGCGAACGCTGCATGGCGATCTCGGTCGCTGTTCCGGTGGGCGACGAGACGGCAGACCGCCTGATCGAAAAGCTGGTTCCGCGCATCGAGGCGCTGAAGGTGGGCCCCTACAATTCAGACACCGAAATGGACTACGGCCCCGTTGTGACGGCGGCCGCCAAGGAGCGTATCTTGGGCCTGATCCAGTCCGGTGTTGACCAAGGCGCCGAGCTGGTTGTCGATGGCCGCAACTTCAACATGCAAGGCTACGAGGACGGCTTCTTTGTGGGCCCTCACTTATTCGATAAAGTCACGCCTGACATGGATATCTACCAGCAAGAGATCTTTGGCCCCGTCCTGACGACGATCCGCGCAGGCAGCTACGAGGAGGCGCTAAAGCTGGCGTCCGATCATGAAATGGGCAACGGCACCGCGATCTTTACCCGCGACGGCGACGCTGCGCGCGATTTCGCAAGCCGTGTGAACGTCGGTATGGTCGGGATCAACTTTCCCATCCCAGTGCCGCTGGCGCATTACACCTTTGGCGGGTGGAAGAAATCGGCCTTTGGCGATCTTAACCAGTACGGCCCCGACGCGTTCAAGTTCTATACCAAGACCAAGACCGTGACGTCGCGCTGGCCCTCGGGCATCAAAGAAGGCGGCGAGTTCCACTTTAAACTGGCTGACTGACACCGAAGTATCAGAACGCCCGGGGCCTATCGCGCCGGGCGTTCGCACTACCGATAGCCTTCGAACGCTATGGCTAAGAAAACTAGATTTTTCTTGGCATCGCGGGCCACCTGCGCTTTGCTGTATGTCCCGAACAGGAGGCGCACCATGGCAGAGCCGCAGCCCGACTTTACCATCGGCATCGAAGAGGAATACCTCCTCGTTGATACCGAGACGATGGCGCTGACCGAGGCGCCCGAAGCGCTGATGGATGCCTGCCGCACCAAATTGCAGGATCAGGTCAGCCCCGAGTTCCTGAATTGCCAGATAGAAATCGGGACCAAGGTTTGCAGGACCATTTCCGAGGCCCGCGACGATCTGCGCCACTTACGCACATGCGTTGCGCGCGAGGCGGGCAAATTCGGACTCGCGCCCATCGCGGCGTCTTGTCATCCGTTTTCAAACTGGCGCGAGCAAAAACACCGCGACAAGGATCGCTACAACGACCTGTCCGCCGATCTGGCGGGCGTCGTGCGGCGGATGCTGATCTGCGGGATGCATGTCCATGTCGCCGTCGGTGCGCCCGACCGGCGGATCGATATCATGAACCAGCTCAGCTATTTCCTGCCGCATCTGTTGGCGCTCAGCTGCTCTTCGCCGTTCTGGCAGGGCTATGATACCGGGCTGGACAGCTACCGCCTGACCGTGTTCGACAACCTGCCGCGCACCGGGCTGCCGCCACGCATGTCCAGCTTTGGTGAATACGAACGCGCGGTCAGCGCGCTGACCGATTTGGGCGTGATCGAGGACGCCTCAAAAATCTGGTGGGATCTACGCCCATCGTCGAAATACCCCACCATAGAATCGCGCATCTGTGACGTGCAGCCCCGGATGGAGGACGCGCTGACACTGGCGGCTCTTACGCAGGCCCTGTCGCGGATGCTGTGGCGGTTGTCGGTCAAAAACCAGCGGTGGCGCATCTACGAGACGTTCCTGATTTCCGAGAACCGCTGGCGCGCGCAACGCTATGGCGTGCGCGAAGGGCTGATTGATTTCGGCCAAGGAGATATTATCCCGTTCGACGCGTTGGCCGGCGAGATGCTGGAGCTGATTGCCGAGGATGCAGTTCATTTCGGCTCTGCCGCCGAGGTATCGCGCGCGCGCGAGATAGCCGCAAACGGCACCAGCGCCGACCGCCAGAGGCGCGTCTATCGCAAAGCGCTGGACAAGGAGGGGGACAGCGACGCCGCACTGCGCGCAGTCGTCGCGCATCTCATCGACGAATTCCACGCCGACCTCTAGAGCGCCGGACAGACAAGTACCCCCCCCCGGCGCAATTCCCGCAGGATTGGCCGTAGGCTGCCATTGAACCTGCCCGCCGGATGACGATACTCTGGGCTGAAATCACACGCGCGAGAGGGTATGTCATGCAAATCGGATTCATCGGACTAGGCAATATGGGCGGGCCAATGGCTGCCAATCTGGCAGCCGCTGGACATGACGTAGCAGGCTTTGACCCCGCAGGCGTTACCGCAGAGGGCGTCACTTCTGCCGCCAGCGCCGAGGATGCAGCCAGAGGGGTCGATGTTGTCATCACCATGCTGCCAAATGGCGATATTCTACGCAGCGTTGCGGCACAGATCATCCCTGTCATGGCCAAGGGTGCCGTCTTTCTGGATTGCTCGACCGTCGATGTGACCAGCGCCCGCGACGTAGCGGCGCAGGCCCAAGACGCGGGCCTGTCGGCGCTAGACGCGCCCGTATCGGGCGGCACTGGCGGCGCAGCAGGCGGCACGCTTACCTTCATGGTCGGCGGCGATGAGGCAGGATTTGCCACCGCCAGCCCCCTCTTTGAGATTATGGGGCAAAAGGCTGTTCATTGCGGCCCGTCCGGCAATGGCCAGGCCGCCAAGATCTGCAACAACATGATCCTTGGCACGACAATGATCGTCACCTGCGAGGCCTTCGCGCTGGCCGACAAGCTGGGGCTGGACAGACAGGCGATGTTCGATGTGGTCAGCACGTCGTCGGGCTATAGCTGGTCGATGAATGCCTATTGTCCCGCGCCGGGCGTCGGCCCGAAATCACCTGCTGACAACGACTATACGCCCGGCTTTGCCGCCGAGTTGATGCTCAAGGACTTGGCCCTCGCCCAGCAGGCCGCCGAAGCGGTTAACGCAGACACGCCGCTCGGCACTGCCGCGCGCGCGCTCTATGCGCAATTCGTTGAGGAGGAGGACGGCAGGGGCCGCGATTTCAGCGCGATGCTGCCGAGGCTGGCAGCCCGCAGTCGCAGCTAACTCGCTTATTGAGCGTTAGACCTCTCGATTTGCGCGATAGCCGGAACTTATTGGGCCAATGATGTGTTAGGCACCATGAGCGCATTACGCTCTTGGGGGATTTAAGGACGTGCAGGCACAAAAACGTATTTATGTGCCGCTGGTCGGCCTATTTTTAATTGTGCTGGTTGCGGCGTTAATATTGGCTGCGAATTTCTTGATTCCCGTGACTGCGGCGATACTCTCATACTTTGTCTTTAGCCGCCCCCGGCGCACGCTGGCGCGGTGGGGCCTTCCGAACATGCTAATCGCGACGCTGTTTACCTCCATTCTGTTTGTCGGGGTAGGCATCGCCATCGCGTGGTTTGCGGAACCCGTGGCAACCCTGATCGACGATATGCCCAGACTTTTGCAGGAAATGCAGGGCAAATTAGGTGACAGCAACGGAACGATTTCCAAGGTTAATGAGGCGGCCAAGGCCATAGACGACGCAGTGTCAAACGCCAGCGCCGAGCCCGCAATGGAGGTCGCAGTTGTCTCTAACTCATCGACGTCGATGACGATCATGACGATGGCGCCCAAGGTGTTAGGCCAAGTAATCTTCGCGATCTTTTTGACCTTTTTCCTCATCGGCTCAGGTGACTTTTTCGCCCTGCGCACGGTCGAAAGCCTGCCCAAATTGAAGGACAAGCGCCGCGCCGTCGAAATCATCAGGACCATTGAGGACCGCCTGAGCCGTTATCTGGGCGGTATCGCGATCATCAATGCGCTGCTGGGCGTATCTATCGGTGCGGCCATGTATTTTTGGGGTGTGCCGAACGCCATCGCCATCGGTGTCATGGCATTCGCCCTAAACTTCGTGCCGTTTCTGGGGGCCATCGCGGGCGCCAGCATCGCGGCGCTGGTTGCGTTCGTATCGTTGCCGACAGGGTGGGAGGCGATCGGCGTTTTCGCGACTTATATGGCCCTCACCTCGATTGAGGGGCAGTTGGTCACGCCGGTCATGATCGCCCGCCGTATGCAGCTAAACACGCCGATCCTCTTCCTGATTGTCGCCTTCTTTGCCTATATTTGGTCGGTCGTTGGCATGGTCGTGGCCGTGCCGGTACTAATCGTAGCCAAGATTGTCTGCGACGAAATTGACGGCCTCAAGTCGGTGGGGCATTTTCTGGGCGATAGCAGCGTGCGCGAGGCAAAGCCCAAAAAGATGCCCGAGGCGGCGTCCAAGTAGCGCAATACGTGTGCCGTTCTGCATTTTCCTAAAATTCTCTGCGTTATCTGGATCTGTGAGAGGCAATCAGTAAGCCGTTCATAATGTCGATCGGCATAGGCTGCAGGCAGAACAGCTTTTGCAAAGGTTCCGCAATGCCTCACAAAGACATAGACGTCCCCCTTACACTCCCAGCTATTACGGGCCTCGCATCCTCCGGCGGGGACGAGACGGTGAACTCTGCGCTGGAATTTGTGCGCACTCATCTGGGGATGGAGGTGGCTTATCTATCCGAATTCGTCGGCGACAATCTGGTCTTTCGCGCGGTCAGTGCGCCGGGGTTTGAGGAATTGGCCTTTGTCGGCGGCACTATGCCGCTAGATCAGGTCTATTGCAGCCATATTCTGGCCGGGCGCCTGCCCGAACTGATCCCCGACACCGACGACGAACCGCTATGCGCCCAGATTGCACTAACAGCGGCAATTCCGATCAAAAGCCATGTCAGCGTGCCGATCCGCCGCCCCGACGGCAGCGCATATGGCATGTTTTGCTGCCTCAGCCGCACAGCCAAGCGTGACCTGACGCCCCGTGACCTGGAGGTGATGCGCGCCTTCGCCGGCGTTTCAGCCGAACAGGTAAACAGCAAGATGGCTGAGCGCATTGCCCATGACAGCACGTTTGGCGTCATCAACACGCTCCTGACCTCGCGCGATTTTGACGTGGTGTACCAGCCCATAATGGACGCCGCCGCGCGACGCCCCAAAGGTTTTGAGGCATTGTGCCGCTTTCGCGGGCAGCCCTACCGCCCCCCGAACCTGTGGTTCGACGATGCGGACACGGTAGGCCTGCAAATAGATCTAGAGATCTGCGTGATCGAACAGGCGCTGCGCGCGCTCGACCACCTGCCGCCCAGCGTCTATGTCGCGGTAAATGCCTCGCCGGGTACTGTCGCGTCCGGAAGGCTGTCAGCTACGTTCTCACCATGGCCAGCCGAGCGCATCGTCCTGGAAGTGACAGAGCACTCGATGGTCGCCGACTACGATGGCCTCCTGTCGCAACTGGATGTACTGCGTTTTCGTGGTGTCCGGCTGGCTGTGGACGATGCAGGCGCAGGCTATTCGGGCCTGCAACATATCGTGCGACTACATCCCGACATCATAAAGCTGGACATCTCGCTGACCAGCCGCATCGACGAGGATGTTGTGCGCAGATCGTTGGGCGCCGCGCTGGTGCGCTTTGCGGTCGAGATTGGCGCAGCGATCGTGGCCGAAGGAATCGAAACCGAAGGCGAGTTGACCACATTGCACGAACTGGGCGTGCCACTTGCGCAAGGCTACTTCCTAGGTAAACCCGCCGATCTGGCGACCGCGATGGCATGGTTCGACGACGGTCGCGCGCAGGCAGACCTCTCGGCCTGACCGCGCGCGCCTCTTACTCCGCCGCGACCTTACGAGGCTGCAACATCGGCCCAAGGTAATGACCCGTATGACTACGCGGCTCGGCCGCCACCTGCTCGGGCGTGCCGACAGCCACAACCTCGCCGCCGCCATCACCACCCTCTGGCCCAATGTCGATGATCCAGTCCGCAGTTTTGATAACGTCGAGGTTATGTTCAATCACGATCACAGTATTTCCGCTGTCTACGAGCTCGTGCAGCACCTCTAGCAGTTTCTTGACGTCCTCAAAGTGCAGTCCTGTTGTCGGCTCGTCCAAGATATACAACGTCCGTCCGGTACTGCGCTTGGCCAGTTCCTTGGACAGCTTGACACGCTGCGCCTCGCCGCCCGATAGCGTCGTCGCCTGCTGGCCGACCTTTATATAGCCAAGGCCGACACGCACCAGCGCATCCATTTTTTCACGGATGCTGGGAACAGCAGTAAAGAACGTTTGCGCATCTTCAACCGTCATATCAAGAACGTCGGCTATACTCTTGCCTTTAAAGCGAATTTCCAGCGTTTCGCGGTTATAACGCGCGCCTTGGCACGTCTCGCATGTGACATAAACATCGGGCAGAAAATGCATCTCGATCTTGATGACGCCATCGCCCTGACACGCTTCGCAGCGCCCGCCTTTGACGTTAAAGCTGAACCGCCCCGGCTTATACCCTCGCGCCTTTGACTCGGGCAGATTGGCAAACCAGTCGCGGATCGGTGTGAATGCACCCGTATATGTCGCCGGATTGGACCGCGGCGTTCGCCCAATGGGGCGCTGGTCGATGTCGATGACCTTGTCAAGATGCTCTAGCCCTTTGATCGTCTCGCAGGGGGCTGGCGTCTGACGCGCGCCATTTAGTTGCATTGAGGCAGTTTTGAAGAGCGTTTCGATGGTCAGCGTCGATTTGCCCCCGCCCGACACGCCCGAAACGCACACGAACCTGCCCAAGGGGAATTCGGCAGTGACGTTTTTCAAGTTGTTGCCGGTCGCCTTGACGACCTTCAGCTTCTTGCCATTACCATTTCGCCGCTTGGCCGGAACAGAGATCTCGCGCACGCCCGACAGATATTGCCCCGTGATCGAGTTTGGGTCGGCGGCTACTACCGACGGGATGCCGTGGCTGACCACCTGCCCGCCATGCACGCCCGCACCCGGGCCTATGTCAAAGACGTAGTCGGCCTCGCGGATCGCCTCTTCGTCATGCTCGACGACGATCACCGTGTTGCCCTGATCACGCAGGTTTTTCAGCGTTTGCAGCAGGCGGTCATTATCGCGCTGGTGCAGGCCGATGGACGGCTCGTCCAGTACATAGAGAACCCCGGTCAGGCCGCTGCCAATCTGGCTGGCCAGACGGATACGCTGCGACTCCCCGCCCGACAACGTTCCCGCGTTGCGGCTAAGCGTCAGGTATTCGAGGCCAACGTTATTCAGGAACCCCAGCCGCTCGCGGATTTCCTTGAGGATCGCGCGAGCGATTTCGTTCTTTTGCTTGCTCAACTTTTCGGGCACTTCCGTCACCCACGCCAGCGCCTCGCGGATCGACATCTGCACGACCTGTCCCACATGCAGCCCCGCGATTTTGACCGCCAATGCCTCCTCGCGCAGGCGGAATCCCTCGCAAGCCCCGCAGGAGCGATTGTTCTGATATCGCTCGAATTCCTCGCGCACCCACGCGCTGTCGGTCTCGCGATAGCGGCGCTCCATGTTGGGGATGACACCCTCAAAAACGCGGGACACGTTATAGACGCGGCCGCCCTCGTCATAGCGAAACGCTATTTCCTCATCACCCGATCCACGTAGGAAAACCTGCTGCACCTTGGCAGGCAGATCCTTCCACTTGGTCTTTTGATCGAACTCGTAGTGGTTGGCGATTGCCTCAATCGTTTGCAGGAAATAAGGGCTCTTGCCCTTGCGCCACGGGGCCAGCGCGCCGTCATAAATCTTTAGGTTCTGGTCTGGTACTACCAGCCGTTCGTCAAAGAAAAGCTCGACGCCCAGACCATCGCAGACCGGGCAGGCCCCGAACGGCGCGTTGAAAGAAAAGAGCCGCGGCTCAATTTCGGGGATGGTGAAGCCACTAACCGGGCAGGCAAATTTCTCGGAGAACGTCATGCGCTCGGGCGTGCCCGGCTCTTCTTCGCCCTCTGAACCCGGTTGCTCTGCGATCTCCAGCACGGCGATACCATCAGCGAGGTCCAGCGCGGTGCGCAAGCTGTCCGCAAGCCGCGTCTCCAGCCCCTCCTTGACCACAAGACGGTCAACCACAACGTCGATATCGTGGCGAAATTTCTTGTCCAGTGTTGGCGGCTCATCCAGGTCGTAGAACTCACCATTCACTTTGACCCGTTGAAAGCCGTTCTTGCGCAGCTCAATAAACTCTTTGCGGTATTCGCCCTTGCGGTCGCGCACGATGGGGGCCAGCAGGTAGGCGCGCGTGCCCTCATCCAAACCCATGATACGGTCGACCATATCCTGCACCTGCTGCGCCTCGATCGGCTTACCGGTGGTGGGCGAATAGGGCGTGCCAGCGCGGGCGAATAGCAGGCGCAGATAGTCATAAATTTCCGTCACTGTGCCAACGGTCGAGCGCGGGTTCTTACTAGTGGTCTTTTGCTCAATGCTGATTGCGGGTGACAGCCCACTGATATGATCGACGTCAGGTTTCTGCATCATATCAAGGAATTGGCGCGCATACGCCGACAGCGATTCGACATAACGGCGCTGGCCCTCGGCATAGATCGTGTCAAAGGCGAGGCTGGATTTACCCGACCCTGACAGGCCAGTGATAACCACCAGTTGGTCGCGCGGAATATCCACGTCAATGTTTTTAAGGTTATGCTCGCGCGCGCCGCGCACTTCGATATTCTTCAGCTCAGCCATGATGCCCCCGCAAGTTCAATCTTAACAGATAGTGTATGCGTGGCGTCCTTCCAACCCATTATGGCGAACAAATAATGAACGCTGCAAATGCAGTGCGTCAGACCTTTTGGGCAAGGGCCCACGCGCAGATCGGATAGTCGGGATCATTGGCCAGATCATCTGTCTTCGGGTCATAATCTGGCGGCCATTTTGCCTCTAGATTGCGGGCAGCAGCACTGCGATTGCCCCATTGCTCGGCCCGGATGTGCGCCGGATCAAACCCCGCCTCGACCAGCAGATTGGTCAGGCCGCGTGCCGACCAGCGGCTGCAATCGTGGGGCGAGGCGTGGTAGCGCACGAAAAACGGCACGGCCACCCAGAAGTATCCGCCCATACGCAGCATCCGCAACACATTGCGCGTGGCAGTATAAGGCGAATCCAAATGCTCCCACACTTGGTTGGCCAGGATGATATCGAATTTGCGAACCAGCCCATCCGCATCCACATATGGACCCTCACAGATGTCATGCTGGGGATAGCGAAAACGTTCGTAGCTTTGAAAATCGTATCGCCGCCCGTTCTTTCCTGAAATTTCGGCCGCATCCATGGTGGCTAATGGCAGCGCCTCAAGCCACTCGCGCGAAGTGCGCTGCATCACGATCCGGTTGAGAGACGGCACGCGGCCCGCCTGCCCTACATGTGGATGACGCGGTCGTAGGCGTCCAAAACGCTTTCGTGCATCATTTCGCTCAAGGTAGGATGGGGGAAGACGGTGTTAATCAGGTCCTCTTCGGTCGTCTCCAACTGGCGGCCAACGACGTAACCCTGAATCAGTTCTGTCACTTCGGCGCCAATCATGTGTGCGCCGAGCAACTCACCGGTTTTGGCGTCAAAGACGGTTTTCACCATGCCTTCTGCCTCGCCCAGCGCGATGGCCTTGCCATTGCCGATAAAGGGGAAACGGCCGACCTTGATGTCATATCCCAGTTCCTTCGCCTTTGCCTCGGTGTAGCCGACGGATGCGATTTGGGGGTTGGAGTAGGTGCAGCCAGCGATGCTGGTCGCCTTGACCGGATGGGGATGCTTGCCTGCGATCAGTTCGGCGACCATGCTTCCTTCGTGGCTGGCCTTGTGCGCGAGCCACGGAGCGCCCGCGATGTCGCCGATGGCATAAAGGCCCTCGACCTCAGTGCGGCAATATTCGTCGGTCAGAACATGCGTGCGGTCAATCTTGACTCCCAACTCCTCCAGCCCGAGGTTTTCGACATTGCCGACGATACCCACAGCGGAAATGACAGTGTCAAAGTCCTGCTTCTCAACCTTGCCATTCGCCTCAATGTGAGCCGTCACCGTGCCCTTGCCGCGATCCAGCTGTTTGACAGCGGTTTTTTGCAGGATAGTCATCCCCTGCTTCTCAAACTGCTTTTTCGCGAATTTTGAGATTTCGGCATCCTCGACCGGCAGGATGCGATCCATCACTTCGACCACGGTCGTTTTGGCGCCCAGTGTATTGTAAAAGCTGGCAAATTCCATACCGATTGCGCCCGATCCGATAATCAGCAGATTTTTCGGCATACGGGGGGGGACCAGCGCGTGTTTGTACGTCCACACCAGATCGCCATCAGCCTCAAGGCCGGGCAACTCGCGGGCGCGGGCGCCGGTGGCGAGGATGATATGCTTGGAAGTCAGTTCCTCGTCATCACCCTTGTCCATCTTGACAGCGACCTTACCCTTAGCAGGTAGATGAGCTTCGCCGCGGAACACGTTGATCTTGTTCTTCTTCATCAGATGACTGATGCCGTCAGACAACTGCTTGGCCACCCCGCGCGAGCGTTTGATCACGGCGTCCAGATCGTAATCGACCTTTTCGACCTTCAGGCCAAACTCCTTGGCGCGGTGCATCAAGTGGAACACCTCCGAGCTTCGCAGCATCGCCTTGGTTGGGATGCAGCCCCAATTGAGGCATATGCCGCCCATATGCTCGCGTTCAACAATTGCGACGCTCAGACCCAACTGCGCGCCGCGAATGGCGGCGACATAGCCACCGGGGCCTGCGCCGATCACGATCATGTCAAAGGATTTGGGGGCCATGTGCATCTCCGAAAGGCTAATTATAGTTCAATGCTAAACCAACCTGCGAACATGCACAACGTATCACACGGATGCAAAACGCCGCGCCCGTTACGGGGCGCGGCGCGGCTTCACAGGCGGCCTGTAGGTCAGGCGGCGTCCTTGTGCTGAAGTTGGCGCAACGTGTGGCCATAGGCGCCAGCGTTCAGATACGCCACTTCCTGCGATGTCGATTTGCGGCCCAGCGCATCGTTGCGATAGGGGAAGCGCCCAAACTGGCGGATCACCTCGCGGTGCGCCCGCGCATGAAGCAACTGGCCAGTCCCGGTTTCGGGCATCCGGTCACAGATCAGACGAATACAGCGCTCCTGATCGCACAGGTTCTCTGAGTGCATCAATGGCAGATAAAAGAACTGGCGCGCAGGCTCGTCGATTGCCATGTCCCACTTGCGCCCGATCGCCGCCTTTGCGGCGGCGACAGCATGGCGGTCAGTGGCAAAGGACGCGCCGTTTCCTCGGAACATGTTGCGCGGCATCTGGTCCATCAAGATGATATATGCCAGCGTTCCTGCCGGATACGTCAGCCACAGGCCAAACGTGCCTTCACGCGCTTTGCGCCATGCATCCTCGAATTTGTCCCGGATTTCGGCGTCGAGCGCTTTGGTAGGCGCATACCAGCCCTTCTCGCCCACATCATCCAGCCAGAACTTCAGTACTTCCTCTGGTGCAGTCACGGGTTCGCTCCTCATGTGCCTGTCTGCCTTGATTTCATGTTGCGCCATGTCGGCGCTAATGAATAGTAAAGTATTGCTTCAAATGCGACATTTCGCTCACGCCAATGATGTAGCTGCTGCGCGTCATGCGGCGCCCAAGCGGGCGGCGTCTTCGGCCTCTTCCTCTTGTGCTACGTCGACATCGTATACCTGCGCAAATGTCACGGCCATCGGCGACGATGACGGCATGACTGTCGTGTAGTTTTCGACCGGGTCGACCACCCTGGTGCGGCGCTGCGTCATGCGATAGGCGGCATAGGCCGACGTGGCCGCGCCCAGTATCGCGATATAAAGGAAAAAGCCGCTCGGCCCCATCACCGACATCATCCAGGCGGTGGTCAGCGGCCCGGCGACGGCACCAAGCCCGTTGATAAACACAAGCCCGCTGGCTGCCGCGGGCATATCCTCATGCGCCAGAAAGTCGTTCGTATAAGCAATCAGCAGCGAATAGAGCGGGTTTGACAGCCCGCCGACGATGAATGCCGCCATCAGCAGTGTGGGAAAGTAGCCGCCGAACAAGATTGCGGCCACAGCGCCGACCGACACGCCCGCGCTGGCGATCAGGATAAGCAGGCGCCGGTCCATCACGTCCGACAGCCAGCCCAGCGGATACTGAATGATCATCGCCCCGATATAAAACGACGACACGAAGGCCGAGATCTGGCCAACACTTAGCCCAGCCTTACCGCCATAAACCGCGCCCATGCCAAACTGCGCCGAAAATACCCCGCCCAGCAGGAACATGCCGACGCAGCCCAAAGGCGAGGCATAGTAGATCTGCTTCAGCGTCATAGGCTTAATTGCGTCGAACGCGGGCGTCGGGCTGACCGACAAAAGGACAGGCGCGAACGAGATCGAGATCAGGACCGACGGGATGATAAAGAGGACGAAACCGCCCGGATCGGCCACAATCATCAACCCTTGGGCCGATACGATACCGATCATCTGCACGATCATATACAGCGACAGCGCCTTGCCACGGTTCTCATTGCTGGCCGAGTTGTTCAACCAAGACTCCGCTGTCACGTAGACCGCCGAGAAGCAAAAACCGATCAGGATACGGGCCACGCCCCATGCCCATGGGTCTGTCCATGTAGGATATAGCAACATGATCGACGATATGAACGATCCAAGCGCCGCATAGACCCGCACGTGCCCGACGCGGCGGATCATCTCGGGTGCCATGCGCGAGCCGAAGAGGAAGCCGACAAAATAGCCCGACATGATGAGCGACATCGCGAAGGTCGAAAATCCCTCGATCTCGCCCCGGATGCCCAGCAGCGTGCCTTGCATGCCGTTGCCAACCTGAAGCAGCATCATACCAAAGAGAAGCGCCCACGCGCCTGACAAAACCTTGAACATCGTATTTCTCCATGGCGTCCCGACGGGCCATGATGCCTCGGATCTGTGCCGCGTGTCTGGCCGGTTCGCGACTCGTGCCGCGCAGGCTTCGACACGCCCTTGGCAGCGATTTAAGCCGGGAGCAACAGGGATGCGTCGCCATAGGAAAAAAACCTATATTCATGGCGAACCGCATGGGCGTAGATGCGCCTGACCTCGCGCTGGCCCATCAGGGCCGAGACCAACATCATCAACGTCGATTTGGGCAGGTGAAAGTTAGTCATAAGCGCGTCGGTCACCCGAAAATCGAAGCCGGGATAGATGAATATATCCGTCTCGCCCTCCCACGGCGCAATCGCGCCGGTGGCACGCGCCGCACTTTCAATAAGGCGTAGCGCGGTGGTGCCGACAGGGATCACGCGCCCACCTGCCGCCTTGGTCGCGGCGATCTGTCTGGCTGCCTCCGGCGTTACCTCGCCCCATTCCGCGTGCATTTTGTGGGTCAACACGTCCTCGACCTTGACGGGCAGAAACGTGCCCGCGCCAACATGCAGGGTGACGTGGGTAAATTCGACGCCGCGCGCGCGCAGCGCCGCAAGCAGCGCATCATCGAAATGCAGCGATGCAGTGGGCGCGGCGACAGCGCCCGAATGGCGTGCCCAGACAGTCTGGTAGTCAGCGACGTCGCTGGCATCGGCGGCGCGGCGCGCGGCGATGTAGGGCGGCAACGGCATAGCCCCCGCCTTGGCCAGTGCTGCGTCGAAATCATCGCCTGTCAGGTTGAATTCCAGCACGCCCTGCCCATCCTCCTTGGCGATCAAGGTCGCGCTTAGATCGTCCGAGAAAATGACGACCTCGCCCTCGCGCAACTTCTTTAGCGGCTTGATCATCGCGGTCCATGTGCCGCCGGGGCGCGGGGATAACAGCACTGCCTCGATACGGGCCTCGGTCAGCCCTTGGGCGCCATCGCGGCGGCGGACCCCGTTCAGGCGCGCAGGGATCACGCGCGTATCGTTCAGCACCAGACGGTCGCCAGCGCGCAGCCAGTCCGGCAAATCATGGACGTGGGCATCGGTCAGGTCATCGCCTTGCGCCACCAGCAGACGGGCCGCGCTGCGAGGGCGGGCGGGGCGCGTGGCGATCAGCGCCTCGGGCAGGTCATAGTCAAAATCGCTCAGCTTCATGCAGCGCCCTTTGTGCCCGGCAAGGTTACGGGCGGTTTCTGTTGCCGCGATCAACTGGCTTGCGCGGTTGCGGCGCTGGCACCGGCGGCGGTGCCTCCTGCGTCGCGGTCACGTTCGAACTGGTCGCGCTCGGAACCCCGTTTAGCGCACCGCTTGGTCGCTCGGGTGGTTGGCGGCGGAAAATCTCGCGGAACATGCCGGGTGTCAACAGCGACAATGGGTTGACCCCGACCTTAGGCGCGGCCGCAGGCCCGGTCAGAGTATAATTGACGCCCACCAGCCCCTCACCGGCCCGCGTAAATATCCCCCCAGCCGCGTTCACAAAGTAAAACGGCGACACGACGCCCTGCATATCCATCTGCTTGGTTCCAAGGTAGTAATAGCCGTCCATCGAGATACCCATCGAGGACCCCACCGCGCTGCCCGAATAGAGCGTCAGTCGATCCGGCCCCAGCCCAAAGCGCGCGTCGACATCGGTAAAGTGGATGCCCCCTTCTGACATCTGCTCCAGCAGACCCACGACGCTGAGCGAGCTGAGCAGCGCGGCCAGCGCGGGCGCGTCGGTCAGCGTGATGTTGCCTCCATTCAGCTGGCCCTCGTAGGTACCCTCAGCCCCGGCAGGCGTCAGGAGCAGCTCCATCGTGCCGCCGCGCGCCTGCTTTAGCAGCCCGGCAGAGCCGAGGACGCCGCCCGCATCGTCCGCCGTTATACGGAACGCGCTGCGCCCGCGCTGCGGCACGATCTGGCCGCGGATCGCTGCGCCGCCATTTACGCGGCCCGTGAACGTGCCGTCGACCCCATTGGCAGTGTTCAAACGCGCGCGAAAGTCGCGAAGCGCGATGCCGTCGGACAAGACCAACGTATCCAGCGCCAAGGATACAGGGCCGCCCGCGCCCGCGCCGCCGCCCGTACCGGCAAGGTCCGCCTTGCGCAAATCGATGCTGCCGCCCGTCACTTCGATGCCCGGCGCGGCGCCCTTGCCACGCCCCGTCAGCGTGACGGGCGCGTTTAGCCAGCCCCCGACCGAGACGCGCGAAAACATTGCCCGGTTCAACTGGCCCGCGCTCGTCAGGCTGACACTGCCCAGCGCCTGCAGCCCCGGCGCGTCCAGCGACAGCTTGTCGATCTGCGGCGGCACGCCCAGCCTGCCGCGCACATCGAGCGTCCCGCGCGTAGCGCGCGGAAGGGACCATTTCAGCTGCGGCAGCGACAGACCAAGCCCAGCGAGATTAGAGGTCAGCATGAAGCTGCCCGCCTCGCCCTTCGGAAGCTGGACCACCACGTCGCCCACCGCACTCCCGCCAAGGCTTCCCGGCGGCAAGCCGATGCCGAACTCGTCTGCGAAGGTCTGGTTCAGCGTCACCGTTCCCTCCACCCGGCTGCCGTCTGAATCGGGGCCTAACGCCGCGCTATACGCGCCGCTGAACGGCGCCTTGCCCAACAATCCGTCGCCGGACACCTTTAGCCCATCCGCGTTCACTGCGAGCGTTAGCGCGTCGGCGCTTAGCACGCGACCCGGGACCAAAACGTCGCTCTGCAGATTGCGCAGCGTGCCTGAGACGTCGAATTTTATTTCCTCGGTCTGCACCTTCTTCTTTAGCGGAAATGCCAGACGCGCCTCAACCTGAGCGCGCCCGTCGGCTAGATCGACGGGACGGCCCAATTTAGTCAGAAACTGAAACGGCTCGTTGTCGATCAAGGTCAGTGCCGACGTGATTGAGCTGTTCGTGTGCACGATCACCTCGGCAGGGGCATCCGGAATACCGATCTTGGGCACAGTAAAGCTGGTGCCAGATATGTCGATCCGCCCGCCCTGCCCGGCATCGATCCAGCCCGAGTCGGCGGCGATGGCGAAACGCCCCTCCAGCAGGCGCGCCTTGCCAGCCGCTTGCTGAATAGGCGGCATCTGCTTCATAAAGCGGGTCGTCAAATCGTCGAAGTCGAAGCCGAGAAACACGTCGGGCCGATGCTTGGGCGAGGACCGGACGGCCAATTGGACATTGCGCAGCCGCGCCTGCGAGACATTCTGCGACACCCAAGTGCGCGTTTTAGGCACTGCGGCCTCGGGCCACAGGTCCATCAGGCGGTCGCGCTGCATCGTGTCAACGCGCCCGTCCAGCGCCAGATCCCATCCCGCCTCGCCGCCGCGCAGATCGCCGGTCAGCACAACATGGCTGCCCTGATCCGATAGACTAAGCTGGCCGATACTTAGATGAAACGGCTCCAGCCGCAGGCGCATATCCAGCGTGGCACCGTCCAGATCGATGGGCGTGTCATAGAGGTCCGCAGGATCAGCGGTGATATCCGTGACGCTCAACTGCGCCTGCAATTCGTCGGGCCAGCCGTTCTCGCCGCCGATCAGATGTGCGATCCCCTCGGCACTTGCCGATACCCAGCGGCTATCAATCGATACCGCCTCAAACGCGATGGTCTGCTCTGCCGGGTCATAGGTAAAATAGCTGCGCGCGGAATCGAACTCGATCGGCTTGGTCCCCTCGGTAGGACGCAACGCGCCCTTGCCGATGCTGAGGCTGGCGTTCAGCGGCCCCAGCCGCCCGTTGCCGTCCAGCCGCGCGCGCAGTGCGCCCGAAATCGGCGCGTCCAGCGCATCCAGCCAGCTTAGCGCCGGCGATTGCATCGCCAGATCGCCCGCCGGTAGATCCGAGAAGTTCAGCCCAAGTTGCGCGGCACTACTGCCGATCCGGCTGGAGAAGCTCATCTCTAACGTGCTGGCATAGGCGCGCGCGCCCAGCACGGTAAAGTCGCCGCGCATCCGCAGGACACCTGCCTCGCGCGTCGCTTCTACCTTGCCACCGTCGATGGTCCAGGCGCGCCCGGCGCGCGCATCCTCGTAGCGCAGGGTCATGTTGTCCGCAAAAACGCCAGTCAGCGACGCCATGGCAGGCCGCGTGAGTGCCGTGTCGATCAGCGCGATCATTGCGCTGGGGTCGCGGGCCTCAGGGGCGTTACCGCCGCTGCCAATCGCACCGCCCAGTTGCACGCCGACGCCGCCAGTGTCGTCGCGGCGCAGGTTCACCTGCAACCCCGATAAGCGAATGACTGATGGTTCCACCTGGCCGCGCAAGAGAGGCCGCATCGCGACAGTCCCGCCCAGTTCCGAGAGGGTCGCAAGCACACGGCTGTCAGGCCCGCGCAGCGTGACAGCGCGCAGCGTAAGGCGCGGGGTCCACCCTTTCTCTACTATGACGGCCATCTCGCCGACCTCGACGGTCAGGCCGCCGGCACTTGCATTAATTCGGTCAGCGATCCGGGCACGCAGCCCGTCGGGCACGATAATCGGGGTGCCAAGATACGACAGCACGAATAGCGCGCAGGCCCCCGCCAGCACGGCCACACTGAGCAATGACCACAGCCCGGCCTTTCGCCGACGGCGACGCCTGCGTGCGCGATGCGCATGATGTGCGTGATGCACACCATCGGCTGCCGCATCAGGTGCGACTTCCGGCGGCGCATCCGGCGGCGTCTGGTGGCCTTTCTGGCTCATCTGCTCCTTTGGGGGTCTCAACGCGGGGCCCCTCTCGTTTTGCGCGCCTGCTCTTTTATTTTTCGCAAGCGTTACGGTAATATATCACGAACTCAGCCCAACCCAAGGATGCCAGATGCCCGATATCTCAGACAAGGCCCCCGATTTCACCCTTCCACTGGGCGGCGGCGGCGAAATTCAGCTTAGTGGGCTGGCCGGACAGCCCGTCGTCCTCTTCTTTTATCCGCGCGACGACACGCCCGGTTGCACCACGGAAGCGATTGCGTTTTCCGCCCTCGCCCCCGATTTTGAGGCGGCTGGCGCAAAGGTCATCGGCATTTCCAAGGATTCGGTGGCAAAGCACGACAAGTTCATCGCCAAGCATGATCTGACTATCCCCCTCGTCTCGGACGAGCATGGAAGCACCTGCGAAGATTACGGCGTCTGGGGTGAAAAGCAGATGTACGGCAAGACTTTTATGGGCATTGAGCGCAGCACATTCCTGATCGGCGCGGATGGCCGGATCGCCAATCTATGGCGCAAGGTCAAGGTGCCGGGCCACGCCGACGAGGTGCTGGAGGCTGTACGCACGCTGTAGCTGCACGGCAGCTTGCGACGATACGGCACAGGCGGCCGCCTACAAAACCCCGCTCAAACACCATGCATATCGGCAATATTTTGCCGTTTCTGGCCCTCATAACCCGTTTCAGCCGTGATGCGGCGCAAAACTGTTGCCCAATGGACGCTGTCTGTCTAAGCAAACGCTCAAGGCGGCGCGCGGCACAAATGATGCGCCCCATCGGGATGGTACTGGGACAATCAGGGATGGGGACACCTTGCGCACACGGATCGCAATAGCAACTCACGCTTTTCTAGAACGCCATTTTCCCGAACGCCGGGTATTTCTGCGTTCGGACACCGACACGCGCTTTATGCGCTTGCGGCCTGTAACGCAGTTGATCGCGTTCAGTGGCGCATCGCTGATCGTGGGGTGGGCCATCATTGCCACCGCGATCCTGCTGATGGACAGTATCGGATCGGGCAATTTTCGCGAACAGGCCAAGCGCGACCAGCGCACCTACGAGCGCCGCTTGAATGATCTGAGCGGAGAGCGGGACAAACGCGCAATCGAGGCCCGCGAAGCGCAGGAACGCTTTAACTCGGCGCTAGACCAGATTTCTGTGATGCAGTCGGAACTCTTGGCATCCGAGACCCGCCGCCGCGAGATGGAGACTGGCATCGGCGTTATCCAGTCTACCCTCCGCCGCACTATGAAAGAGCGCGAGCAGGCACGCGGCAGCGCCGATGCGTTGACCGCCCAGCTTGAGACGTCTGGCGGCAGTGGCCCCTTGGCCGAGGGCGAAGAGGCAGGCACCAACCCTGTCGATTTCCTAACCTCCGCGCTGGCCGACACCGCCGCCGAGCGCGACAAGATCAGCGCAGACGCGCAGGATGCCTTGCTACAAGCGGACGAGATGCAGGCACAGATTCGCCTGATGCAGGACCAGAACGACCAGATCTTTCGCCAGTTGGAAGATGCAATGACCATCTCGGTCGAGCCGCTGGACAAGATGTTCCGCGCCGCCGGGATGAATACCGACACGATGCTGAATACCGTGCGCAAGGGTTACTCCGGCCAAGGCGGCCCGCTGATGCCGCTTAGCTTTTCCACCCGCGGCGAGGAAGCATCGGCAGACGCCGTTCGTGCCAATGGTATTCTCAACCAGATGGACCGGCTGAACATGTACCGGATCGCCGCCGAAAAAGCGCCCTTCGCGTTGCCCCTGAGGGGCGCGTTTCGCTACACGTCGGGCTTTGGCAAGCGCTGGGGCCGGATGCACGCCGGGACCGATATGGCCGGGCCGACAGGCACGCCGATTTACGCAACCGCCGACGGCGTGGTCACACATGCGGGCTGGCTTTCGGGCTACGGGAGGCTGGTCAAGATCAAGCATGCGTTCGGAATCGAGACGCGATATGCGCACCAATCTAAAATCCGCGTAACGAAGGGACAAAGAGTCTCGCGCGGCGAACGGATCGGTGATATGGGAAACTCAGGACGGTCTACTGGCACTCATTTACACTATGAGGTTCGCGTAAACGGCAATGCCGTCAATCCAATGACTTATATCAAGGCTGCGAGAGATGTTTTCTAAAAGCAAAATCAACGACCCAAGCCCGCAAAGAACAGATGCGCCCAAGCCGGCTGGCCATGACAAGCCGCAAGACGCTCCCAAGGCCACAGCGCCTCAGGGCGATTACAAGTCGGCGGCGCCAAAGGCGAAGCCGCCCGCATCAGTGCTATCCTCGGATTTGCACGTCACGGGCAACATGAAGACCACAGGCGATATTCAGGTCGAAGGCACGGTCGAGGGCGACATTCGCGCGCACCTGCTGACGATCGGCGAGACGGCGACGATCAAGGGCGAAGTCATCGCCGACGACGTTGTGATCAACGGCCGCATTGTGGGCCGCGTGCGCGGCCTCAAAGTGCGCCTGACATCGACCGCACGCGTCGAAGGCGACATCATCCACAAAACGATCGCTATCGAATCTGGTGCCCATTTCGAAGGCTCGGTTCAGCGCCAGGATGATCCACTGAACCCCAAGGCCAAAGCAGCAGAGCCGGGCGCCGCCAGACCAGCGGAGCAAAAGCCAGCCTGAGCGACTGAACTGTTTGGCGCCTCCGCGCCATGAAAATTGAGAAGCCGCCCCACCGACAGGTTTGGGGCGGTTTTTTATTGGCGGCCTGCGCGCGCGCCAAAACGGTATTGATCCGCGTAGACGGGTGCGCTTCTTGGTAGCCTTGGACTATGGTGGATCAATGATCCCGCAACTTCATATCAGGGCAAGGCTCTGCTACCGTCATCGCAGGCCCGAAGGGAAATACAATCACGCACCTGATTCGGTACACCGCCCCAGCGCCAAAGCCGTTGCCGCTGCCAGCCCTGCAAAAATGAGTGGCGCGGTGTTCGGACATAGCCCGCATTCGATTTAATGAATGGCTTGGTCGGACGCTCACCTGTCACCTGCCCTAGTGTCATTTGCATTGGAACCAACCCGCGCAATCCGGCGTTATAGGAGAAACACAACTACACAACTAGGAGCGTACTAATGCTAAAAGCAACACTTGCCATTCTGGTGATCCTTGGCCTCACCGCTTGTGAGACAACCGAGGGTTTTGGGCGCGACGTCCAAAAGGCTGGCGCCGCAATCGAAGATGAGGCGGAATAATTCGCTAATTCGCGACGATTAGCAAAAAGGGATGGTCCAATTAGGCCGTCCCTTTTTCACGTCGAACGTCGCGCCCGACTAAACCATTGTTTAACCCAGATGTGCGATAGTAAGTCATGAGCAGACATCAACATATATCCGCTCCGGGCGGTACCTACTTCTTCACCGTCCGCCTTGAGGATCGTGGCGCAAAGACGCTGACCAATGGTATCGACATGCTGCGCGATGCCTACGCATCAGTATTGGACAACTATCCAATAACCTGTCACGCGATGGTCGTACTGCCTGATCACATTCACGCCGTCTGGACCGTGCCATACCCCGACGATGAAATTTCGCTAGCGTGGAAGGGAATGGAAGCCCTTTTTTGCAGCCACCTACCCGCGAAGCCGGGCCGCCGCGACAGCAAGTGGCGCAAAGGCCAAACGGGCACTTGGCAATGCAAATTCTGGAAACACGCCATACGCAGCGAAGCCGATTTTCAGCGCCATGTTGACTATTGTCACTTCGATCCGGTTAAGCACGGCCTCGTGCGCAGGCCCGAAGACTGGGCCGTCTCAACTGTGCATCGCGCGCCTATGTCTGAAATGATCCTCGCGTAGAACCCGGACGTACCTGAAATCAGTTGTCCATCTTAAGCGCGGAGATAAACGCTTCCTGCGGAATATCTACCTTGCCGAATTGGCGCATCTTCTTCTTACCGGCTTTCTGCTTTTCCAGCAGCTTTTTCTTGCGCGTGGCGTCGCCGCCATAGCACTTTGCCGTCACATCTTTGCGCATCGCAGACAGTGTTTCTCGCGCGATCACTTTGCCGCCGATGGCGGCTTGGATCGGGATTTTGAACATGTGGCGCGGGATCAGGTCTTTTAGCTTTTCCACCATCGCGCGGCCGCGCATGTCGGCCCGGTCGCGGTGCACCATCATCGACAGCGCATCCACTGGCTCATCGTTCACCAGAATCGACATCTTGACCAGATTATCAGTGCGATATCCCAGTATCTGATAGTCAAAACTGGCATATCCTTTGGTCACCGATTTCAGACGATCATAGAAATCAAACACCACTTCGTTCAACGGCAAGTCATAGACCACCAGCGCCCGTGAGCCCGCATAGGTCAGATCCATCTGAATACCGCGGCGGTCTTGGCACAGCTTTAGCACGTCGCCCAGATACTCGTCTGGCACCAGAATCGTCGCCTTGATGCGCGGCTCCTCGATATGATCGACCGTCGACATATCCGGCATGTCCGCCGGATTGTGCAGCGGGATCTCTGAGCCATCCCGCATAAATACGTTGTAGATGACCGAAGGCGCAGTCGTGATCAGCTCGATGTTATACTCACGCTCGATCCGGTCGCGGATCACCTCAAGGTGGAGCAGCCCAAGGAACCCGCAGCGAAAGCCAAAGCCCAGCGCCGCTGATGTCTCCATCTCGTAGGTAAACGACGCATCGTTCAGGGCCAGTTTCTCAATAGCGTCGCGCAGGTCTTCGAATTCAGACGAATCGACTGGGAAGAGGCCACAGAACACCACTGGCACCGACGGCTTAAAGCCCGGCAGCGCGGTTGCGCAAGGCGCCTTGTCCAGCGTAATCGTGTCGCCGACTTTGGTATCGCGGACCTGTTTGATCGACGCGGTGATAAATCCGATCTCGCCCGGCTCCAGCTTGTCCACCACGGTCATCGCGGGGCGGAATACGCCGATCCGCTCGATCTGGTGGACGGAACCGTTCTGCATCATGCGCACGCGGTCGCCCTTTTTCATCACGCCATCCATGATGCGCACCAGAACGATCACGCCCAGATAGGCGTCGTACCAGCTGTCGACCAGCATCGCCTTCAGCGGCGCATTGGCATCGCCCTTTGGCGCGGGCAGATGGGTGATGATCGCCTCAAGCGTCTCGATAATGCCCTGCCCGGTCTTGGCGCTGACGCGGATCGCGCCTGACGCGTCGATGCCGATCACATCCTCGATCTGCTCGGCCACGCGGTCGCAATCGGTTGCAGGCAGGTCGATCTTGTTCAGGACCGGCACAATCTCGTGGCCCGCATCAATTGCGTGATAGACGTTTGCCAGCGTCTGCGCCTCGACCCCTTGGGTGCTGTCCACCACCAACAGTGATCCCTCGACCGCGCGCATGGAGCGGCTGACCTCATAGGCAAAGTCGACGTGGCCGGGCGTGTCGATCAAATTAAGAACATATTCCTCACCATTTTTGGCGGTATAATTGATGCGGACGGTCTGCGCCTTGATTGTGATACCGCGCTCGCGCTCGATATCCATGCTGTCCAGCATTTGCTCCTTCATATCGCGCTCGGCAACCGTGTTCGTCTGCTGAATCAGGCGATCCGCGAGCGTGGATTTGCCGTGGTCGATATGCGCCACGATCGAAAAATTCCGGATATGTGCAAGGTCTGTCATGCAATGGGATATGTATGGCTTTGCGGTCTTGGTCAAGTTGGATCGGTGCCCTCTGCGCCAAGTGTGCGCACGTGCGCACCCACGCCTCGCCGCCAGCATAAATTGCCCTATCTTCCGAATTGAAAAACGCGTGTAGATCGGGCAAAGATGCGGGAATGTAAAAGAAACCGGGCATTTGAAACCGGGCCATCGTGCAGAAATACGGCAAGCTATGAGGCAAATCGAATGAAGAATACTCTGATCGTTGGTATGGTGCTGGTCCTTGCGGGCTGCGGCGGCTCCAACCGCTTTGAAAAGTCGGGGCGAGGCCCCGCGCCGGTCTACGTCCCAAACGCCAGCGGCCCGCTTAAGAACGCCTGCCTTGCGTCCGATCGCAAAGCGCGCTCGTCCCAGCTCTGCGGATGCATTCAGGCTGTCGCAAATCAGTCCCTATCGAACGGCGACCAGCGGCGCGCTGCCAAATTCTATAATGACCCGCAGGCTGCGCAGGATACGCGCCAATCCAGCAGTGCCGGAGACGAGCGGTTTTGGAAGGCCTATTCCGACTACGGCAATCAGGCGGCGCGCATCTGTAGCTAAGCGGCGAGGCCGTGGCGCAGCGCTTACGCCTCCAGCTCGGCGTCCCAATAAAGGAAGTCGAGCCAGCTATCATGCAGGTGGCCGGGTGGAAATTTGCGGCCTAAATTGCGCAATTCCTCCGCGCCGGGCACGCGGGGCGGCCTGCGCAGGGTCATACCGGACCGCGACAGGCTTTTGGCGGCCTTGGACAGGTTGCACCGCGCGCAGGCGGCGACCACGTTCAGCCAACTGCTACGTCCACCGCTGGCGCGCGGGACGACGTGGTCAAAGGTCAGATCCCCCCGCGCCCCGCAATACTGACACCGAAACTCGTCTCTGAGAAAAAGATTGAAGCGCGTGAATGCCACGCGCTTCTGCGGTTTTACGAAATCTTTGAGGACGATAACCGACGGGATCCGTATTTGCGTGCTGGGCGAATGAACCATCTGGTCGTACTCGGCCACGATATCCACCCGGTCGAGCCATACTGCCTTGATCGCATCCTGCCACGACCAAAGCGATAGGGGATAGTAGCTAAGCGGGCGGTAATCCGCGTTCAATACCAGCGCCGGGTGATGCCGCAGCCCACCCGGCGCGTGCACAAAGTTTGTCCTGAAATCGCCTTGCATGATCGTTGGCCGGCCCCGCCTGCACAGATACGTCGCAGGGGTGACTATATATCGCGCGCGCCATCAGGCAAGCCTGTCATTGAAGCGCATATTGCCTCACTTCGCGCCCGCCGAGATGGGCCTAGAGCTGTTCCATCACCTCGTCGGACGCCTCGAAGTTGGTCGTGACGCGCTGCACGTCATCGTCATCCTCCAGGGCATCAATCAGCTTCATCAGCTTCTGCATCGCCTCCAGATCCATTTCGGTCGTCGTCACTGGCCGAAATGCGAGACGTGTCGCCTCGCTCTCTCCCAACTCTGCCTCCAGTGCGGTCGATACCTCATTGAGGTCGGTATCGGCGCACCAGACGGTATGCCCGTCCTCGCCCGATTCAACATCCTCGGCGCCTGCCTCAATCGCGGCCATCATGACGGTATCGGCATCGCCAACATCGGCAGGATAAACCACCTCGCCCTTACGCTCGAACATGAAGCCGACGCTGCCCGTCTCGCCCAGATTTCCGCCATTCTTGGCGAAGGTGCTGCGCACCGTGCTGGCGGTGCGATTGCGATTATCGGTCATCGCCTCAACAATGACGGCGACGCCGTTGGGGCCATAGCCCTCATAGCGAATTTCCTCGTAATCCTCGCTATCGCCGATCTGGGATTTTTTGATCGCGCGGTCGATCACATCCTTGGGCACCGATTGCGTCTTGGCCTCTTTGACGGCCATGCGCAAACGTGGGTTTTTTTCGGGATCGGGGTCGCCCATCTTTGCAGCGACGGTGATTTCCTTACTCAGCTTCGAGAATAGCTTGGCGCGCACAGCGTCTTGCCGCCCCTTGCGATGCTGAATATTTGCCCATTTGGAGTGGCCGGCCATAAAGGCTCCTTAAATCTATCACGTTTGTTTGGCGTCTCTATAATGCAGGCGCGGTGATACGCGCAAGCCGGGCTTAGAGGCGCCTCGCCGCCCTCTACAGCGGCCAGATAAGCGGAATAATCGCGGATGCCAGCAGCCCAACGCTCAGGTTCAGGGGCACGCCGATGCGTAAAAAATCGGTAAATCGATAGCCGCCAGGGCCGTAGACCAGCGTGTTGGTCTGGTACCCGATGGGCGTGGCAAAGCTAGCGCTGGCAGCGACCATGACCGCCACGACCAGAGGGCGCGGATCGATCCCCATGGCAGTCCCCAGCCCGATGGCAATTGGCGTAACGACGACGGCAACCGCATTATTGCTGATCATCTCGGTCAGCACGGAGGTAAGCAGATAGACCGAATATATCACAAGAACACCCGGTAGCAGTAACAGCGACGGCGCGACGGCGCCCACAATCAACGCGACCGCGCCGCTTTCCTCCAACGCCGCACCGATGGCCAGCATGGAGAAAATCAGCGCCAGCAGCCGTCCGTCAACAAAGGAGAACGCCTCATCCGCGTCGATGCAGCGCGCGAGCAGGACTGCGGCGACCGCCACAACCGCCAGCGCAAGAATGGGCGCCACGCCCAACCCGGCCAGCGCGACGATGGCGATCAGCGCGGCGATGGCGAGGGGCGCATGGCCCCGCCGATACGCGCGCGCCGACGGCTGCGAGACATCGACCATATCCATTTCCGAGGCTAAGCGCTTAATATCCTCGGGTGCGCCTTCCAGTAGCAATGTGTCGCCAATCTTGACGATCAGGCTGTCGAGCTGCCTGCCGATATTCTGATTTCGACGGTGCACTGCCAGCGGATAGACACCGTAACGCCGCCGCAGGCGTAGCGAGCCCAGCGAGCGTCCCACCATTTTGCAACCCGGCGTGATCAGCACCTCAACGGTCGAGGTCTCAACAGCCGAAAGCTGATCGACGCGGCGCAAACTTTTGTCATTTTGCAGGCTCAACAGTTCTGTCATCTGCGTGCGCAAAACGATCAGATCACCCACCTCTAGCGTGACACCCGACAAATCGCGGCGCAGCGATTGATCGCCCCGCACCACGTCGATCAGGCGCACACCCTCACGCTTGAACAGTTGCACGCCCGAAACCTCGCGCCCGATCAGGTTGCTTTCGGGGGGAATTACGGCCTCCGTAAAGAATTTCATCCGGCTGCGGTCGGACAGCATGTCAGCCATGCTGTCGCGGTGCGGCAAGAGCATTGGCCCGATGAAGCGCAGGTAGAACATGCCCCAAACCACCAGCACAGCAGCCAGCGGTGTGATCTCGAATATGCCGAACGGCTCTAATCCTTGCGCGCGGGCCACACCGTCGACCAGCAGGTTCGTCGAGGTTCCGATCAGCGTCAACGTACCCCCGAGGATCGCAGCATAGCTGAGCGGGATCAGCAGGCGCGAGGCCGAGATCTTCATCGTGCGCGCAAGTTGAACAAAAACGGGGATCATAACGACCACCACCGGCGTGTTGTTCATCACGGCAGAGCCAAAGATGACAAGCCCCAGCATCATACCTACAGCCAGCTTCGGATTGGTGCGCGCGTGGCGATCGGCGAGCGACGTAAACGCCTCTAACGCGCCGGTGCGCACCAGCGCGCCCATGATGATGAACATCACCGCAATGGTCCACGGCGCCGGGTTCGACAGCACGTTTAGCGCGGCATCATAGGGCAAAAGGCCCAGCGCCAGCATCGCGGCGGCCCCCGCCAGGGCCACCACCTCGGTCGGATACACCTCGCGGATGAAGAAAAAGAACATCACCCCGACAACGCCCAGCGTCATCGCCGCCTGCGCAGACTGTGATAGATCGAGATATGCGATCACGTATGGACCTGCTTTCTATGAGTTCAGGCTATCGTCGCCGATGGGTTGCACCGGCGCAAGCTGAGACGCCGACCGTCGGGGTTGAACCATGGCGATGCCGATCATCATGATTCCCAGTGCGACCCAGACCCAGACGGCGTATCGCTCGTGTAGCAGTAGCATCGACCATAGGACGCCGCAGCCGGTGACCAGATAACTGGTCTGCGCGGCGAACACCGACCCTGCCCGGCCGACCAGCCAGACATAGACGGCATAGACCAGCCCGTGGATCGCTGCCGACGCGACCAGTGCCCCCTCAGCCGCGCCAAAGCTGTCCATAGGATTAATCCACTGGCCCGTAACTACCGCCAGTGGCAACGTAATGGCCATGCCCAGCAGCGCCGCGCCCAGAATGGCCTGCATCGGATCTAGCCCTTGGGTGCCCCATTTCGCCACTAGATTACCCTCGGTTGCGTATAGCAGCGGCGCCATCAGGGCGACGGGTATAAACGCGGCCATGGCCCGCTCAGGCAGGCTGGCATCGGGACCAATTAACAGCAATATGCCCGCAATCCCAAAGCTGAGGCCCAGCACGCGGCGCCATGCAAACGTCTCGTTCCCCAGCGCCAGCGCAATGGGCAACGAAAAGAGCGGCACACTGGAGATGATGATCGCCATTATTCCGCCCGGCAGTCTGGCTGCCGCAAGATAAAAGAATATGTCGGGCAACACCGCACCGCACAGCGCGATAACCGCATAGAGCCGCCAGTACTGTGTGCCCAGCTCCAGCCGCCTACGGCGCACGGCGCAGATTGCGCCCAAAAGGGCAACGATCACGACCTCTTGCCAGAAAATTAGGCCCAATGGCTGGTGGCCGGTGCTGACCGCGATCTTGGCCAGTGGCACGCTCAGGCCCCAGCCCATTCCCATCACCAACAGGACCGCGTAGGGGCCCAGATCGCGCGCGCTCATGGCCCTGCCTGCGCCAGGCGCCCTCCTTGGCGGACCATCTCGATGCGGGTGGCGCGGCCAGTGCGATCGTCGGTCTCAATATAGACGCCCGATAGCGTGACTTCGGCCATCGCGGGTGCGAAGCGGCCTTTGGGCATTCCCGTGACGAAGCGGCGCAAAGGCTCGTCCTTTTCCATGCCGATAACGCTATTGTAATCGCCGCACATTCCCGCGTCACTGAGGTAGGCGGTGCCGCGCGGCAATACCTGGGCATCGGCAGTCGGGATATGTGTGTGCGTGCCAACAACTAGAGACGCGCGCCCGTCGCAAAAATGGCCGACGCCCATCTTCTCGCTTGTCGCCTCGCAGTGAATGTCAACGATGGCGGCCTGCACGGCCCCGCCCAGAACATGAGCGCGCAAAACGGTATCAAGCGCCGAGAACGGATCATCAAACGGCCGCTTCATGAACACCTGCCCCAGCACTTGCGTCACCAGCACCTTGCGCCCGCGCGCATCGGTGAAAACACGGTGGCCCCGGCCCGGCGCGCCCTTGGCAAAGTTTAGCGGGCGGATGATGCGCGGCTCGCCCTCAATCGCGCGCAGCATGTCCTTTTGATCGAACGCGTGATCGCCCAGAGTGACGCAATCGGCGCCCGCGTCGAGAATGCCGCGTGCGTGTTCCCCGCTCAGGCCCATGCCGCCGGTCGCATTCTCGCCGTTAACCACGACGAAATCGAGGCCCCAATCGGCACGCAGCCGCGGCAGCGTTTCCGCAATCGCCCGGCGCCCACCGCGCCCCATTACATCGCCCAAGAAAAGTAGCTTCATAGCGTGAGGTTTAGGGCGCGAGGTTGCCACGCGCAAGGGTGCACCGCACAGCGCACGCTGCTTGGCCAGCGGTGTGATCTGGGTATCGGAACCGATCTGAAGGACGGGCCGTTGCCCGCATCTTCTTGCCGTAAAATATCCCCGCCGGAGGCATCCTCAATGGCAACGAAGCGGAACCATATCAAGGTGGCGCGTCATCGCTCAGCCCGGCTGGAATTCGATTATCTCGCGCTCCGTTACGATCATGTCCAGCGGCTGATCTGTCGGCTCCAGCGGCAGGTCCTCTGCCTCTTGCGCGGAATAGGCATAGCCAATGGCCAGTACGGCGCCGCGCGCGCGCAGCCTCTCCAGTGTACGGTCGTAAAAGCCGCCGCCGTATCCCAGTCGCCCGCCAGCACGGTCAAACGCAACCAGCGGCACAATCAGGACTTGAGGTGTGATGAAATCTTCGACTTCAGGGACGCGCGCGCCGAACGGCCCGTCCTTCATCGCGCCGCCGGGTGTCCAGCGTGAAAAGGCCAATGGCTGGCCTGCGCCCACAATCACTGGCACGCAAACAGGCCCGCGCGAGGCCGCCTCCTCCATCGCGGGTAGTGGATCTATTTCTGTGCGCATGGGCATGTAACCTGCCAAAGGTGCGCCGCGATATCCGGCCAGCACTTCCGACAAATGCGCGGCTGATGCACCGGTGCGTGCGGCATGGGCAGCAGCGCGGCGTATAAACGCCGCCTTGCGCGCCGCTAGCTTGATCGCGGCCAGATCGCTCACAGCAGAAACAGCGCGGCAAGCCCGAGAAACGCGAGGAAACCGACGATATCCGTAACCGTCGTCACAAACGCGCCCGAGGCAAGCGCAGGATCAATACCTGCCTTTTCCAGCAGCACAGGGATGCCGGTGCCGGCGAGGCCCGCAACGACAAGGTTAATTACCATTGCCGTCCCGATAACATAGCCCAGCGCCGGGCTGCCAAACCAGATAACGCCAATGATGCCCATCACAACCGCAAAGATCAGACCATTGATCAGCCCTACCGTCACCTCGCGCCGGATAACCCGCCAAACGTTTGACCCGGTCAAGTCGCGCGTGGCGATTGCCCGAACCGAGACTGTCAGGCTTTGCGTGCCCGCATTGCCGCCCATTGACGCGACGATCGGCATCAAAACGGCAAGCGCTACGAACCCGGCAATGGTCGCCTCGAACTGGGCGATTACCAGCGAAGCAAGGATGGCCGTGACGAGGTTAACCGCCAGCCAAGGGAAGCGTTGCTTGGTCGTCTCAAAGAAATTGTCGTTCAGTCCACCCTCGCCGACGCCAGCGAGGCGCAGAATGTCCTCTTCGTGCTCTTCGTCCAGTACTGCCATCGCATCGTCGATGGTGATTACGCCGACAAGGCGGTCGTTCTCGTCTACGACCGGGGCCGAAATCAGGTGATACTGGTTGAACGCATAGGCGACATCGCCCTCGTCCTGCGCGACGGGGATGACGTGAAACGTATCCTCCACGAGGCTGGTCAGCATCACTTCGCGCCGCGAAGACATCAGTTTTCCCAGCGTTACGTTCCCGATCGGGTGCAGTTTGGGATCGACGAGCATGATGTGATAGAATTGCTCAGGCAGTTCGGTCTCATTGCGCATGAAATCAATGGCTTCGCCGACGTTCCAATGCTCCGGCGCCATCACGAATTCGCGCTGCATCAGGCGTCCGGCAGAGTATTCGGGATAGTTCAGGGACTGGCGCACCGCGATGCGGTCGCTGTCCTCCAGCACCTCAAGAATGGCGTTCTGCTGGTCGTCCTCCAGGTCTTCGACCAGATCGACCACGTCGTCGCTGTCCAGCTCGCGCACGGCGACGGCCAGAACCTCGGGGCTGAGATAGTTCAGCACCTCTTCGCGGATCGACTCGTGTAGCTCTGACAGGATATCGCCGTCGAATTCGTCGCCATAAAGCTCGATTACGCGGCGGCGATCGAAGGCGCTGATTTGCTCAAGAAGGTCGGCGATGTCGGCCGGGTGCAATGGCTCCATCTCGGCGATCAGGGCGTCGCGGTCTCCATTGTCGACCGCATGGATGATACGCGCAACAGCGTGCCGATCCAGATCGTAGGTGTCGTCGCGCTCGTCCTCAACGGGTGCGTCGGGGGTGGTATCTTCTTGGCTCATCAGTCCCCCATTTCGTGTCCAATATTGCGGCCCTAGCGCGCAGCAGTAAGCGCACATCGCGCGAAAAACAATGCGTTTTGACGCCTGGCTTAGTCGCAAACGGGCAAGATTCCTAAAAATTTACGGCCCGCACCGCCGTCCACTCGTCAACAGGTAGTGGCGCGCTAACTCGTGACAATAGCCAGGAGACCTGACCATGCAAAACACACCCATCCCCGTTCCTTCGTCTCATCATATGGCCCGCCATCTGAGCGACGCGGTCAGTGCCATCGATGCGCAATTCGGCGATAGCTATGCCGCCAATCACCCTGAGCTAGTTGCGGCGTTGGTGCAATCTGCAACGATAGAGTCGGCGGTCGCCACCGTGCGCGGTGCGCATGACGAGGCGCTTAGTCTGGCGCGCAGTCTGACGTCGCAAATCTGCGAGACGCTGCTGCGGCTCAAGCCCAAATTCTTTGGCTGATAGGCAGCCTAAGCACTCAGCACCCGGGCCGACCCAGCACCATCACCCATATGTCGCCGGGGGCACGAACCAGCGCGAACTCCTGCGCGCCATCGCTCAGGATATTGCGACGGTGCCCGGTCGAGCCCATCCAGCCATCCAGCACTTGGCCCAAACCGCCCTGCCCTTTGGCGATGTTTTCAGCGATAAAGCAAAATCCGTACCCGGCGGCGCGGGCACGATCGCCAATGCCAAGGCCATTCGATCCGGTATGACTGAAAAACCCGTTCGCCTGCATATCGCTGGCATGGGCCGCCGCCGCCTGCGTCAGTCCCGCACTCGGCGAAAGCGGCCCGAGGCCGTTGCGCGCGCGGATCTCGTTCAACTGCGGGCCTGCGGCGGCGGCCATATCCTCGACCGCCTGTGCAGCGAGCGGCGCGGCGCAGGCGAGGGCGAGGCAGATGGCCAGAATGAAGCGCATGATGTGACCTCCGCAGAATACCGTGTTGGGGAAGACGTTAACCAATCCGGCCCATCCAGACCAGCGCGGAATCAGCGCTTGGTCAGGCCACATCGCCCAAGATTGCCAGCGCCGCTGCGTGCTGCACCGCACCTGCGGCTGCAACGACGCGCCCGCCGCTATGCGCAGGGGCGCCCTGCCAATCAGTAACAATGCCGCCTGCCGCCTCAATTACCGCGATGGGCGCGCAAATGTCGTAGGCATTCAGGCCCGCCTCAATGACCAGATCGATCTGCCCCATCGCCAGCAGAGCATAGGCATAGCAATCATAGCCATACCGCACCATGCGCGCACTGCCTGCAACGCTGGCAAATGCTGCGCCCTCGCCGGGCGTGCCGACTGTTGGAAAAGTGGTCATTACCGTCGCCTCGGCCAATGGCCGCGATCCACGAACGCGCAGGGCCCGCGCGCCCAGCGGCCCTGTCATGTCCGACCGGCCCAGCCCGCCTTCGAACCGTTCGGCCATGTAGGGCTGGTCGATTATGCCGTAAATCGGGCCGGATGCGTCGACCGCCGCGATCAGGACACCCCATGTCGGCGTACCTGCCAAGAAGCCGCGCGTGCCGTCGATCGGGTCCAGTACCCATGTCAGGCCACTCGTGCCCGCTTGCGCGTCGAACTCTTCGCCGACGATCGCATCATTGGGGCACATACGGCGCAAAACGTCGCGCATCGCTATCTCTGCGGCGCGGTCTGCGGCTGTTACCGGATCAAAATCGCTTTCGGTGGCCGAGCCGGGCGCGTATTTATTCTCGGCTGTCAGAGTATCCAGCCGAAAATAGGGCAGAATGGCAAGGCGCGCCGCATCCGCAGCCGCATGGGCGGCGCCTATAATCTGCTCTGTTTGGGAGGGGTCGCGCATTGCAGGATCCTACTACCGCGTAATTGCGTCGTGGATAGGCCCGGCAGGCGCAGGTCGCAACCCCGATGATGATCGGAGCCGCGACCCGTAAGGCGACGTCTAGGCGACGTCGCTGAGAACGCGCGCCAGATCGAACAAGCGACGGCGCTGGTTTTCGGGAATTGCGTAGTAGGAGCGCACCAAGTCCAGCGCTTCCTTATCGCCGAGCAGGTCCGCAGGACCGCCGCGTGCGGCATGTACGGGCGCAGAGGCGGGCATCTCGGACGTTTCAATCCCCTCAAAGAAGAAGCCGACACCGACCTCCATCGCGCCTGCAATATCCCAAAGCCGCGACGCGCTGACCCGATTGGCCCCCGTCTCATACTTTTGGATTTGCTGGAATTTGATGCCGACACTCTCTGCCAGCTGCTGCTGCGTCATGCCGGCCAGCCAGCGCCGGTGCCGAATTCGCTTACCAACATGTACGTCAACGGGATGGGGCATATTCAAATCCTTGTTTTTCTATCAGGCGTTTAACCGGCGATCCTGACCTTATGGCATAAAATATATGCGCGCGTTCCCGCCGAAAACACAATATTTAATACCGTCAAATGATTAACAGCGACGCCAAATTATACAAGTATTTTATACGCGATAGGCTGTTTGATCATATTTTTATCAATTATACCGTGTGGTGCGGGAGTTTGCGCAACATCCTTCGGTGCGGTAAATCAGCGGTGGGTGCGACCATCTCGCGCTGGTAAACGGGGGACTTCGCCGGTGACGATTCGCGCCTTTCGGGTCATATCGCATGATGTGGCCCCCACGATTGAGACATTACCGTTACCGCAACCTGGCCCCGGCCAGATGCGGGTGCGCGTACATGCCTGTGGCCTAAACTTCGCTGATCTGCTGATGATCTCGGGCCGCTACCAAGATACTCCCGCCCTGCCCTTTACCCTCGGGATGGAAGTATCGGGCGTTGTTGATGCGCTGGGGGATGGCGTCAGTGGCCCCGCGCCCGGTACGCGGGTTTCGGTCTATGGCGGGCAAGGCGGGCTGGCTGACTATGCTTGTTTCGATGCAGCGCGCGCTGTGGTTCTGCCGGACGCAATGACGCACGAGGCCGCCGCCGCTTTTCAGATCGCATACGGCACATCGCATCTGGCGCTGGCACACCGTGCCCGGCTACAGCCCGGCGAGACGCTGCTAGTGTTGGGCGCGGCAGGCGGCGTAGGTGCGGCTGCGGTCGAAATCGGGCATGCTATGGGCGCGCGCGTCATCGCCTGCGCCAGCGGCGCGGCCAAGCTGGAGGCGGCCCGCGCCGCTGGGGCAGACCACCTGATCGACGCCGAGACGGACGATATCCGTGCAGCCTGCAAAGCCTTTGGCGGGGTTGATGTGGTATACGACCCCGTCGGCGGCGACCAGTTCAAGGCTGCATTTCGCGCTTGCCGGCCCGAGGCGCGCATCCTGTCCATTGGATTTGCCAGCGGGGACGTGCCGCAAATCCCGGCCAACCACCTCTTGGTCAAAAACCTGACCGTTATGGGCCTTTATTGGGGGGGCTACATGTCCTTTGCACCCGATATTCTGACCGCATCCCTCGCCACGTTGCTAGAGTGGACGGCGGCGGGCCGCATCGCACCCCGCGCCCACCATAGCTATCCACTGGACCGCGCGATGGAAGGCCTGGAGATGCTGCGCACCCGGCGTTCTACCGGCAAGATCGTGGTGACGATGCAATAACTGCACGTTGGCCGGATCAGGACGCGATCGCCAGTGCCGCACCGCCAAATCCCTGCCGCACGACGTTTGCCAGCTGCGTCACTAGTTCGTTTCGCGGCATGGCGGCCCCGTACATATTGATCTTTTGCATACCCAGATCCGGCAGGCCGGCCGCGTGTGGTATCGCCTCCAGATGGTGCGGCGCGGTCCCCTCCAGCATACTGGTCACGGCGAGATCGGCGCTGACCGTCGCTTCAATCGCGCCGTCCGAGTCCGAATCAATGGCGCTCTCCCACGCGATCCCGGCGGCGTCCAAAAGGCGGATCGCATCCGGACGAAACAGGCAATTGCGGCAGGTCGCGATTCTGAGGGGACGCTGGCGGGCCGCGATACCGCCCGGCGCACCGTAAAAGCGCAGTGGCGCCTCGGTCAGCGTCTCACCGCCGGGGCCAGTTGCGGTCTCAGTCGTCAGAATCAGGTCGACCTCGCCCTTGCCATGCAGCTCCATGAGCAGGGTGGAATAGAGCGATTTCAAATGCACCCGCACCCGCGGAAAGGCCGCGTTAAACTGTTTTAGCACGCGGGGGATCACCGGATGGATGATGTCATGCGGCACGCCGAACGTCACCTCGCCCTCCCAAACCTGATCGGTCAGGCGGCCGACCACCTCGTCGTTCAGCGCCACAAGGCGGCGCGCATAGCCCAACATCTGCTCGCCCGATGGTGTCAGCGCGATGCGCCGCCCGCTACGATCCAGCAGGCCGAGGCCCAGCAGGTCCTCCAGCCGTTTGAGCTGCATCGAGACGGCAGATTGCGTCAGGTTCAGCATGGCGGCAGCCCGTGTGACGCCGCCTTGATCGGCAACCGCGACGAACGAGCGCAAGGTCGTCATGTCAAGATTTCTCATTGATCACTATCCTTGATGTATTAGCACATAAACATTCATTTCCAATACTCACCCTATTCAGGCACAAATATCAATAGATGAAATATTAACCACAAAACATATCACCAAAAAGGATGCCTGACATGTCCACGCTTGCACATAACTGCCCCATGACCGCCAAGCGCACCTTGCGCCTCAGCACGGTCATCACCCTCGCCCGCTCGCGCCGGGCATTGGCAGGTCTGGACAATGCGGCACTGCGCGACGTTGGCCTGACGCCGAGCGAAGCCCGCATTGAGGCTCGCCGTCCCTTCTGGGATCTGCCCCGCGCATGGCGTGGGGGCGGTTGCTGAAAAATGGCGGCACCAAACCTAGCGGCGGACCGCCAACGCGATCCGCCCTGCCAACATTGTACAACCGGTTACGATAACACTTGAAAAGGCGGGCCCGGCCCCCGATATTAAGCGCAAAGCTCTGCTATGGAGCCCAGCTTTATTAACACGGAGGCACAGATGGCTGACTTAAATACGATCCGGACAGCGGGCGGAACCCGCACAGTCGAGATCGATCAGGGGCTACGCGCCCATATGAACAAGGTGTATGGCACCATGTCGGTCGGCATGTTGCTGACCTTCCTGACAGCGTGGGCCGTGGGCAATAACGCCTACATGATGGAGACACTGTTCACCGGCATCACCCGGTGGGTCGTCATGTTCGCGCCGTTGATCATGGTCTTTGCGTTCGGTGCGGTCATAAACAAGCTGTCGGCAGCCGCTGCGCAGCTGTTTTTCTATGCCTTCGCGGCCGTCATGGGCGTGTCGATCAGCTATATTTTCATCGTCTTCACCGATTTCTCGATCGCTCAAGTTTTCCTGACCACAGCCGTCGCCTTTGCTGGTCTGTCCCTCTGGGGCTACACCACTAAAAAGGACATTTCGGGCTGGGGCAGCTTCCTGATCATGGGCGTCATCGGCTTGATCGTGGCATCGATCATCAACATCTTCCTCGGCTCACCGGCGATCATGTTTGCGATCTCGATCATCGGTGTGCTGATTTTTGCGGGCCTCACCGCCTACGACACGCAGTCGATCAAGAATGAGTATCTGGCGCACGCGCATCACGGCGATAGCGAGTGGCTGGGCAAGTCGGCGATCATGGGCGCCCTGCGCCTCTACCTCGACTTCATCAACATGTTCATGTTCCTGCTGCAGTTGATGGGCAACCGCAACTAATTCGGGACCTCACCGCGACATGGCCAAGGCCGACCTTCGGGTCGGCCTTTTTCGTTTGCGGGGGGCGGCGCAGATGCGGCGCGCTCGATGTTTCGATTGGCCTAGAGGGTTCGCGCAGCGGCGGCCGCCAGCAGTCTAACGCGGAGGGCAGGTGCATCAGCGACGTTCTCAAAAAGGATCGGCATGATGATCCGGCCCCATAGCACTGGCCATCCGGGATGCGCCAATCCGGCGCCAAACGGCTGAACCGTTTCTGCAGACAAGGAAGAGCCGACACGGATAGAGCTGAGCGGGCGTCCGGGCAAAATTGGATAGACCCCTCCCGGATCCAAAGGGCAGGACACAAAATAGAGACCATCGCGCAGCCGGACGTCGCGCCCGCGCCGACAGACAATCGCACGCCTGTCAGTGATGGCGTAGTGAAGTTTGCTCAGCACAAATTGACGTTGAGAGGCCATAAAGGCTGCCCACAGTGCGAATATCGCCGTAACTGCCGCATAGATCGTGATCGCGTCCGTCTTATCAAAACGTCCCTCAGTTGGCATGAAGGCTAAACTGATCCACATCGCAACGACCCCAGTGATCATGCTTGCATACCAAACTGGCTCATGCCCGACTATTTGCAGCAACGCCCGACCGTATTCTGGCCGTCCCGTCCAGAGCAGCGCCTCGCCCTCCTCAAGCGTTTCGGTCCAGTCCGGTGCCCATGCCTTTGCCTTATCCATCCCGCTTCACCCTTTCGTGCCGCGCGTCATTCTCTACTCTTCGTAGCGCCAGACGAAAAAAGGCCGCACCCTGCGGTACGGCCCTTTGATCTCTCAAGCGTAGGCAGATCTTACTTGATCTTGCCTTCCTTGTATTCGACATGCTTGCGCACAACGGGATCATACTTTTTGATCGCCATCTTTTCGGTCATCGTGCGAGCGTTTTTCTTGGTCACGTAGAAGTGGCCCGTGCCCGCGGTCGAATTCAGGCGGATCTTGATTGTGGTCGGCTTCGCCATTTGTCATCTCCTGCGCCGGGCAGCCGGGCTGCCGGTGTATACATTTCCTTGCCTTTTAACGCCGCCGCCCCCCGAGTCAACCGCATTGCGACATTCGCAGGGGCGCCGGCCCCGGTTTTTTCCGGGTCCAAATAGTTTGATCGCCGCACTATCCCCTCGCGCCATGCCCGCACCAGCGTGCTTGGGCAGAATCTGCAGCATTTGCCGAACCCGGCCCCGTAAATGCGCGGAGGGCCTGTAAGCCGGATTCTGTCCAGAGCAGGCCGAAACCTGCCCCTGGATGGCCATTCATCTAAAGACGGTGTTACCACCGCCCCTTTGGCTGCCAACCCGGACCGCCGGGCCAAGACGTGCCTGCGGGCGGTATCGACCTTGGCCGACCTGCCCCGCGCGCGGTCCCTATTTGGCATTGCTCCCGGTGGGGCTTGCCGTGCCGGTGCTGTTGCCAGCCCCGCGGTGGGCTCTTACCCCACCGTTTCACCCTTACTCGTCTGGATTGCCGAAGCGCTCCTCAGAGAGGTTTGTTTTCTGTGGCGCTTTCCCTTGGGTTACCCCAGCCGGGCGTTACCCGGCACCGTTGTCTTGTGGAGTCCGGACTTTCCTCCCGCAGCAGGTTTGCACCTACCACAAGCGGCCATCCGGCCCTCCGCGCGAGGCCCAGTTAAGCGCCCCGAGTTCCCCGGTCAACGCCAAAGAGCGCGGCGATATCCGCCAGCACAGCCATATCGGCGGCCCCTAGCGGCCCGCGCGCCCATGGCCGCCAGCGCAGACGCATGGCGGCCAGCACATCCGCGTCGGTAAATTCGGCGCCATAGCCCACCTGCCGGGCCAGATCGCGAAACGCAGGCAGTTCGGCAGTCCGGCCTGCCTCAGGCCAGATTCCGAAGCCGCGAAGCGCCAAGCGGCGCCAATCGAAATGCGGGCCGGGGTCGTCCTTGCGGTCAGGCGCAACGTCTGAATGGCCGATGATGCGCTCGGGCGGGATATGCCAGCGCGCTATGATGCCATGCATCAACCGCTCCAGCATATGCATCTGCGGCTCGGGGAACGGATGATTGCCGTTATTTGCCAGCTCAATCCCGATTGAGCGGGAGTTGATGTCGCGCACATCACCCCAGATCCCCTGCCCCGCGTGCCACGCGCGCTGCGCCTCGTCCACCAGTTGCCACAGGCGGCCGTCCTCCGCGATCACGTAGTGGCACGACACCTGAGCCACCGGATCGCACAGACGCGCCACAGCAGCCTCGGCGCTAGACATATTCGTGAAATGAATCAGCAGGATGTCAGGGCGCACGCTGTCGCGGCGGCCGCCACAGTTGGGCGATGGGTGCCAGACTACTTCGGGCAGGTCGCTATGGGTCACACCTTGGCTGGGCACGGGATACGCGGCCCGCGACTAGCCACCCGCCTTGCGGAACGGGCGCGGATCCCACGAGCAGGCAAAGCCGTCGCCATCGGGGTCCAGCCCCAGACGGTCCCGCTCGGGCCCGCCTTTGGATAGAAACTCGATCTGCGCCATGTCAGGCCCGGAATAAGCTGCGCAGTTGCGCTCAAATTTTGACTGTTTGTTCAGCCCACCGCGCCGATAGATCTGGGTGCCCGGCGCGTGCTTGGTGCTGATGGCATAGGCGACGATATTCGGGCCCTCGCCGCCACTACGGCTGGGCAGCGCCTGAACCGACGCGACCTCATATTGCTGGCTCTGCGCCGCGACACGTGCGGCGTCGTCCTCGATTGAGCGGCTTTCGCTGACAGCGTCAAAGCTGTTCTCGGATGAAATACCAGTGCTGCTTGTGATCTGCGACGCGGAATTGGCGGGCGCGGTCTGAACGGTGGACCTGTTCGAATTGCTGGCCAGATCACTCGTGCCGGTACCTAGCGCCGCGCGGGTCTGCGCCGCGATGTCGTCACTGTCGTTACCGCCCAGAGGCGCGGAAGTCACCGCATCGGGTGCAGGCAATGCACCGCCCGCCAGCTGGGCATCACGCCGGGCCTGATATTCGTCATAGTTGCCAAATCCGACGCCCGCGCCGCTATCCGGCGCGCTGTCAGGGATGGAGGTGCCGCACGCGGCCACTCCGCCTAAGGCCAATGCCAAAAGGGCCGCACTCTTCATCGGGAATCGCATTTTACACTCGCTTCGCTTGGCTGATGGAGCGGACTACCACCATTTTTCCGGCTTGGCTACAAATCCGGCGGCACGCTCTAGCGCATAGGCGCAATTTAGCAGATCGCCTTCTTCCCACGGACGCCCGATCAGTTGCAGGCCCAAAGGCAGCCCGGCTGCATCCTGCCCCGCTGGAACAGAAATGCCCGGCAGGCCGGCAAGGTTCACCGTGACGGTAAAGACGTCGTTCAGATACATCTGCACCGGATCGGCGCTGGTCATCTCTCCCAAGCCGAACGCGGCGCTGGGGGTCGCAGGCGTCAGGATCGCATCAACGCCGGCCTCAAACACCTGCTCAAAGTCGCGCTTGATCAGGGTCCGCACTTTGCGCGCGCGGTTGTAATAGGCGTCGTAAAAGCCTGCTGACAGCACATAGGTACCGACCATCACGCGCCGCTGAACCTCGGCGCCAAAGCCTTCGGCGCGGGTTTTCTCATACATCTCGGTGATGCCGTCCCCCGGCGCCAGTTTGGCCCGGTGGCCGTACCGCACACCGTCATATCGCGCGAGGTTGCTGGACGCCTCGGCTGGCGCGATGACATAATAGGCGGGCAGCGCATATTTGGTATGCGGCAGGGAAATGTCGCGCACCTCCGCACCCGCATCCTTGAGCATCGCGGTGCCATCCGCCCACAGCTTCTCGATCTCGGGCGGCATTCCGTCCATGCGGTATTCTTTGGGAATACCGATCACCTTGCCACGCACATCACCCGACAGGGCGGCCTCAAAATCGGGTACCGGGATATCGGCGCTGGTGCTGTCCTTGGCGTCATGGCTGCACATTGCACCCAGCATGATCGCGGCGTCGCGCACGGTTTTCGTCATCGGCCCGGCCTGGTCCAGCGACGAGGCAAACGCGACGACGCCCCAGCGCGAGCAGCGCCCGTATGTCGGTTTGATACCGGTGATGCCAGTAAACGCGGCGGGCTGGCGGATCGACCCGCCGGTGTCGGTGCCGGTCGCGCCAAGGCACAGATCGGCGGCAACGGCGGCGGCGGACCCACCGGACGAGCCGCCAGGCGTCAACGGCGTATCGCTGCCTGCGCGGCGCCAAGGGTTGATCACGTTGCCATAAACGCTTGTCTCATTGGACGAGCCCATGGCGAACTCGTCCATGTTCAGCTTGCCCAGCATGACGGCGCCGGCATCCCACAGGTTCTGCGTCACGGTCGATTCGTATTCCGGAACAAACCCCTCAAGGATGCCGCTGGCCGCCTGCCCCGGCACGCCGCGCGTGCAAAACAGGTCTTTGATACCAAGGGGGATGCCACACATCGCGGGGGCATCGCCGTCCTTGAGCCGCGCATCGGCCGCTGCTGCCATTTCGCGCGCCTTGTCGGAGGTGTCATGCACAAACGCGTTCAGCGCACCCGCGCCCTCTATCGCGGTCAGGCAGGCGCCGGTCAGCTCGGCGCTGGTGACATCGCCCTTGCGCAGTGCGTCGCGCGCGTCCGCGATAGTCAGCTTGTTTAGCTCGGTCATTATTCCACCACCTTCGGCACCGCAAAGAACCCCTCGCGCGCATCCGGCGCGTTCGACAGAACCTTGGCCTGCTGATTGCCGTCCGTCACAGCGTCGGCGCGGCGCGGCAGGCGCATGGGCGTGACCGATACCATCGGCTCGACGCCGTCCACGTCCACTTCGCTCAGTTGCTCGATAAATCCAAGGATGGTGTTGAACTCCTCGGCAAGGGCGGGCAGCGCGTCCTCTTCGACGCGGATACGGGCCAATTTGGCCACGCGCGCGGCGGTGTTGGTGTCGATGGACATCGGGCGATCCTTCGGATTGGGGCGTTTGATCTGCGTTTAGCGCCCGCCCTGCACCAGTGCAAGTATCGGTGCGGGCGCGCTGACAGTCCGGCGCTGGAATAACTGCGCGAGAGCAGCGAAATCTGTGCCTAACCGCGCTTTGATGCGAAAAATGCCGTTAGAACTGCCGCACATTGATCGGCAGCAATCCCATCATACACCTCAGGCACGTGATGCGCCTGACTATGGGTGAACACCCGCGCACCGTGCAGTACGCCCCCCGATTTGGGATCGCTAGCACCGAAATAGACCGCCTTTAGCCGCGCGGCGGCAATGGCGGCGGCACACATCGCACATGGCTCCAGCGTGACATATAGGGTGTGGCCTGCCAGCCTTTCGCTGCCGGCGCCTGCACAGGCGGCACGGATGGCAAGGATCTCGGCATGGGCGGTGGGATCGTTCAACTCGCGCGTGCGATTGCCCGCCTGCGCGGCCACCTTTCCAGATGCATCCAGCAACACGGCGCCCACGGGCACCTCCCCGCGCAGCGCGGCGGCGCGCGCCTCGGCCAATGCGGCGTCCATGTGGCTGGTGAATTTCATGCACCCTTTGTTGCCCCGCGATAGACGCTTTCGCAAGGGGCGCGTTTGGGCTATTCCCGCGCAATGAACAAAAAGCCCCCATCCGCCGACACGCCGACCTCAGCAGGCGCGCCCCCCCCAGAAGGCACACCCGCAGGCGAGCGTATTGCCAAGGTCATCGCCCGCGCCGGCATCGCCAGCCGCCGCGAGGCCGAGCGCCTGATCGAAACCGGCCATGTCACGGTGAACGGCGCCGTCATCAACCGCGCCGCGCTGAACGTGACGCCCCAGGACCGCGTGACCGTCAAGGGCAAGACGTTGGGCGCGCCCGAACCTGCGCGCCTGTGGCTCTATCACAAGCCCTCTGGCCTCGTGACGACCAATAGCGACGAGCAAGGCCGCGTCACCATCTTTGACGAGCTGCCCGATGATCTGCCGCGCGTTATGACAGTTGGGCGGCTCGACATCACCTCCGAGGGGCTGCTTCTTTTGACCAACGATGGCGGGATCAAGCGCAAGCTGGAGTTGCCTAGCACCGGCTGGCTGCGCAAATACCGCGTGCGCGTAAATGGCCGCCCGACAGACGCGACCTTTGCGCCCCTGCGCGAAGGTCTGGTGCTGGACGGCGAGCGATTTCAGCCGATGGCCGTGTCACTGGACCGCCAGCAGGGCGCGAACGCGTGGATCACCTGTGCCATCCGCGAGGGCCGCAACCGCGAGGTGCGCCGCGCGATGGAGGCTGTCGGCCTGACCGTCAACCGCCTGATCCGCGTCAGCTATGGTCCCTTTCAGCTGGGCCAACTGGCGCCCGGTGCTGTTGAGGAAATCCGACCCCGCGTGCTGCGCGACCAGCTAGGCATGGAGACCCCGGACGAGGACGAGACGCCCAAGCCCAAGCCGCGCCCCCGCCGCAAGGCCCCGTCATCGCTGGCGGGCAAGCCCGGCCCGGCATTTCAAGATGCCCCCAAGGGCGGCAGACCGGGCGCGCCGCGATCTGGCAAACCTAGCGATAAGCCGGGTGGAAAACCCGGCGCAAAAACGGGTGCGAAGCCCGCCTTCAAAGGCGGCAAACCCAGCCGCGCGGCCCAAGGCCTAGCGGACACACCGAACAGAGCAGGCGCACCAGCCGCGCCGGGCCGCAAGCCATCCACAAAACCTGCCCGCAAGCCAACTGTGCGGCGCCGCGACCGCGACTGACATTGGAACCATCTGCCGCCTGATAGCTTTGTCCTATGCCGCGCAATAGATAAGCGGCGATCCGCCTATTTCATAACCAGCCCCTTAATCAAATCTATCGGAGCGCCGAATGACCGAACTTCTGACCGCCGAAAACCTCGGCAACTTAATCATGTTATGTTTCCTGCAAGCGGTCCTTGGCTTTGACAATCTGCTCTATATCTCGATCGAATCGCAGCGCGCGCCTGTTGCACAGCAACGGGCAGTGCGATTCTGGGGTATCATCATCGCCGTCGCGCTGCGTGTCGCATTGCTGTTCATAATGGTCCATCTGATCGACCTGCTAGCCGAGCCGTTCTTTATTTTCGCATGGGAGGGCGTGATCGAGGGGGCGGTGAATTTCGCTACATGCGTCTTCATCATTGGCGGTATTTTCATCATGTACACCGCAGTCAAAGAGATCGGACACATGCTGACGATCGAGCATCTGGGCGATGAGATCAGCGCCAAATCGGGCAAATCCGCAACGCGAGTTGTTATGCTTATCGTATTGATGAACCTCATCTTTTCCTTCGATTCGGTACTGTCGGCGCTGGCGATCACCGATGTCTTTGCGGTCCTTGCCTTTGCGATCATCCTTTCGGGCGTGGCGATGCTGGTACTTGCCGACACGGTCACCGAATTTCTCAAGAAAAACCGCATGTATGAGGTGCTGGGCCTCTTCATCCTGCTGATCGTTGGCGTGGTCCTCTTGGGCGAGGCGGGACAGGCGGCGGCACATGCTATGCATGACGACGCGATGGCCCTGCGCTTCTTTGGCTACGAGCTGATCCCAATGTCGAAAACGACGTTCTACTTTAGCGTTGTCGTGCTTGTCGCCGTTGAGGTGATCCAGTCGGGCTATACCCGCAAGCTAAACGCGCAGCGCCGCACTGGCGCACGCCGCTAAGCAAGCATTTGCCGCGCGGTTCCCTCTGGTAACGGCGCGGCGCATCCCCTACCTTTCCACTGCGCACTTACGGAGCGGTCCACCCATGGCAAGGATTTTGCTACTGATATGTCTGGTTGCCGCCATTATAGCGCTCTTGGGCGCGGCAGCGGCAGCATGGACGCGCGCAGCCAACGAGGGGCGACAAGCGGCCAGCGACCTAAGCATCCGGAGCGGAGGAAACAACGTGGAACGAATTAGCTACGCAGCCCTCATCTTGTTGATGCTGGGCGTGACCAGTGGCTTGCTCGGGGGGCTTTGAGACTATGGCGCAGCGGTTTGGCGGTAAATTCAGCCCCGATGGCGATGGCAAAACCGCGCCGCGCGGCCCGCAGCGCCCCCGCGTCGATCCGGTGGGCGCGCGCGCAAATCTGATGTTCGTGCCTGCCGCTGTCGTCCTCTTTGCCTCGCTGGCCAGCGGCGCGGCGGGGCTGGCACTGGGCGCGGCATCGGCGGCGGTGCTGGCGCTGTCTGCATGGCTATTGCGCGACGGCCTACGCGCCGAGGCCGCCTATAACGAACGCAAGATCGCCCGCCGCCCCGGCATCCCGCGCAAAATATTCTCATCAGCACTTGCTGGTATCGGGATCGCACTGGCCGCCCTGTCGGGCGATGGCAGCGTGATGGCGGCTATATTGTATGGCGCCGTCACCACTGGGCTGCATGTCGCCTCCTTCGGCGTCGATCCCCTGCGCAGTAAGGGGATGGAGGGCATAGACACGTTCCAGCAGGACCGCGTCGCGCGCACCGTCCGCGAGGCCGAGGCACTGCTAGTGCAGATGTCTGACGCGATCCTGCGCGCCCGCGACCGCAAGCTTGAGGGCCGCGTTGCCAGCTTTCAGACGACTGTGCGCGACATGCTGCGCACGCTAGAGGACGACCCGCGCGACCTGAGCGCCGCGCGCCGCTATACGGGCGTCTATCTGATGGGCGCGCGCGATGCGACGATCCGCTTTGCCGACCTCTATTCGCGCAGCCAAGACGAGGCCGCACGTGCAGATTATCTGGCGCTGCTTGACGATCTAGAGGAAAATTTCGCGGCAAAGACGCAAAAGTTATTACAAAACGATCAGGGCGCGCTGGAGGTCGAAATCAGCGTGCTGCGCGACCGGCTGGAACGCGAAGGCGTCCACCTGCCCAGAACATCCAAATCACAAGAGGACACATAATGCCCGAATCCGTGCGCCAACAGGCCGAAGCCAGCCTTGCCGAAGTCACCGCAGTCAGCCAGCACATCCTGCCTGAACCGCAGGACGCCAACGCCATCGTGCCGCTAAAGGACGCGGGCAAAAAAGGCGGAGCAGAGATCAAGCGCCGCATGGCCGAGATCGACATGGACGACACCCAGTCCATCGTCTCGTTCGGGTCCGCAGCGCAGGCCGAGTTGCAGGAAATCTCGCAATCCATGCTGGAGGGCGTGCGCAATAAGGATGTCGGCCCCGCCGGCGACAGTTTGCGCGGAATCGTCACCACGATCCGCGGTTTTTCTGTGTCCGAGCTGGACGTGCGCCGCGAGCAGTCTTGGTGGGAAAAGCTGCTGGGCCGCGCCGCCCCCTTTGCCAAGTTCACCGCCAAGTTCGAGACGGTTCAGGCGCAGATTGACAAGGTCACCGACGATCTGCTGCGCCACGAACATGTGCTGCTAAAAGATATCAAGTCGCTGGACATGCTGTATGACCGCACGCTGACATTCTACGACGAGCTGGCCCTCTATATCGCCGCCGGCGAAGAGAAAATCCGCCTGCTGGATACGGGCGACATTCCCGCCAAGGAGGCTGAGGTCAAGAAGGCCCCCGAGGACGATCAGGTGATGAAGGCCCAGGAGCTGCGCGACCTGCGTGCCGCCCGCGACGATCTGGAGCGCCGGGTGCACGACCTCAAACTGACGCGCCAAGTGACGATGCAATCGCTACCCTCGATCCGGCTGGTGCAGGAAAACGACAAGAGCCTCGTGACCAAGATTAACTCGACCCTCGTCAACACAGTGCCGTTGTGGGAAACGCAGCTGGCGCAGGCCGTCACCATCCAGCGCAGCGCCGAGGCCGCAGAGGCCGTGCGCGGTGCCAATGATCTGACGAACGAATTGCTGACGTCGAATGCTGCCAATCTGCGCCAAAGCAACAAGGTCATCCGGCAAGAGATGGAGCGCGGCGTCTTTGACATCGAGGCTGTGAAAAAGGCCAACGCAGACCTGATCGGCACCATTCAGGAAAGCCTGCAAATCGCGGACGAGGGCAAAGCCCGCCGCGCCGCCGCCGAAGAGGATCTGAAAAAGATGGAGGCAGAGCTGCGCGATACGCTGGCCTCGGCCAAGGCGCGCAAGACCGGGCTGGGCGATACCGTCGCCGCCTCGGCGAAGGGCTAAGCGGTCATGCGGGCGGGTATACTTAGGGCGCTTTGCGGCGCGGCGAGCCTTGCGATGTTCGCCGCCTGCGCCGACATGACGCCGCCGCCCGCGACCAAGCCGGAGGCGCGGCCATCAGCGCTAAAGCCGGTGGCCGCCACTCAGAAACCCCCGTCGGAGCGCAGCCAGATCCTTGCCGCGCATTACAGCCGGGTTCAGGCCAGTCTGCTGGCGCAAGGGCTGCTGCGCACAGGCGGCGGCGGTATCGACACGCCCTATACAGACACCGACCTGATGCGCAATTTTGAGGCGATTGCCTTTCACGATGAATACGCGCGCGACCGGGGGCTGACCCCCGCCGATGGCCGCTCGGGCGGCCTGCGCAAATGGACTGTCCCGGTGCGCATGACGACCGAATTTGGCGCGTCCGTCCCTCTTGCGCAGCGCAAGATCGACACGGCGATGGTCACGGACTATGCGGCCCGCCTTGCGCGCGTGACAGGCCATTCGATCACCGCTGACGCCGGGGCTGCGGCCAATTTTAACGTCCTTTTTATGGGCGAGGATGACCGCGAACAGGCGATAAACCGCATCCGCGCGCTGGTGCCCAACATCAGCCCTGCCTCGCTGGATCTTTTTCGCACGCTACCGCGCTCGATCCATTGCCTCGTGGTCGCGTTTTCCGGCAATAATGACGACTACACCTATCGCCGCGCCATCGCCTTTGTGCGGTCCGAGCATCCTGATTTACTGCGCAAGTCCTGCATTCATGAGGAACTGGCGCAGGGCCTCGGCCTTGCCAATGACAGCCCGCGCGCGCGGCCCTCGATCTTTAACGATGATGACGAATTCGCGCTGCTGACCACCCATGACGAGGAGTTGCTGCGCCTGCTTTATTCCCCGCGCCTGAAACCGGGGATGAGCTTTGACGTTGCGCGCCCGATCCTGACCCAGCTGATCGCTGAAAGGCGCGGCGGGAACAGCTAAACCAGCCGCCTCTCGCTTGGCAGCGAGGGGCAGATATGCTTCACTCTGCCGCAACTCAACCCGATGAAGGACTACACGCCATGGGCATTTTCGATTTTCTGACCGGCGAATTCATCGACGTCATTCACTGGACGGACGACACCCGCGATACCATGGTCTGGCGTTTTCAGCGCGAGGGCCATGAGATCAAGTATGGCGCCAAGCTGACCGTCCGCGAGGGGCAGGCCGCCGTATTCGTGCACGAGGGGCAATTGGCCGATGTGTTCACGCCGGGCCTATATATGCTTGAGACGAATAACATGCCGGTGATGACGACGCTCCAGCACTGGGATCATGGGTTCAAAAGCCCGTTCAAGTCTGAGGTCTATTTCGTCAACACGACGCGCTTTAACAATCTGAAATGGGGCACGAAGAACCCCATCATGCTGCGTGATCCCGAATTTGGCCCGACGCGTATCCGGGCGTTCGGCACTTACACGGTGCGCGTGACCGATCCGGCCCGCTTCTTGCAGGAAATCGTCGGCACTGACGGCGAATTCACAATGGACGAGATCAGCTACCAGATTCGCAATATCATCGTGCAGGAGTTCAGCCGCGCAATCGCCTCATCCGGCATCCCGGTGCTGGACATGGCCGCCAATACCGCCGATCTGGGCAAGCTGGTGGCAGCCGCCATCAGCCAGACAATCGACGCGTACGGCCTGACCATCCCCGAGCTCTATATCGAGAATATCTCACTGCCGCCCGCAGTCGAGAAGGCATTGGACAAGCGGACGTCCGTTGGCCTTGCTGGTGATTTGGGTGCCTACACGCAGTATTCAGCAGCAGAGGCCATGACCGAAGCAGCGAGCAATCCGTCCGGCGGCGGCATGGGTGCTGGCCTTGGTATGGGAATGGGCATGGCAATGGCGCAGCAGTTGGCAGGGCAATCGGGCCCATGGGGTCCGCGCCCGGCGCAATCGCCGCAGTCGGCTTCTCAGTCGCCACCGCCGGCGCCCACCCCCGAGCGGGTCTGGCACATCGCCGAGAACGGCGAGACGCGCGGGCCATACTCGCGCGCCGCGATGGGCCGCATGGCAGGAAACGGCGAACTGGCGCGCAGCGCAATGGTCTGGACAGCCGGCCAAGACGGCTGGCTACCTGCCGAGGACGTGGCCGAGTTGGCGCAACTCTTTACCGTGATGCCGCCGCCCCCGCCGCCTGCCTAAAATCTTCGGCTTTCACCGTTTTATCCACCCCCAGACCAAATCGGCCACCTCATGCCCTCGCCCGCCCCCGGCAAAGACGCCGCTGCACAGCACCGCTTCCCTTGCGACACCTGCGGTGCTGACATGCGCTATGCACCGGGCAGCGGTGTGGATGGCGGCCAAGGCGGCGGCGCGCTGATATGCGACTTCTGCGGCAACCGCGAAGAGATCGCAGGCCCCGGCCCGTGGGAAAACACCCTGAACGAACAAGATCTGGCCGCTGCCCTCGCCGCGCCCGAGGCTAGCGCCGAAACTGAGACGCGCGCCCTGCTATCGTGCCCCAATTGCGGCGCCGAGGTCGCCTTGGCGGGTGATAGCCACGCGGGCGAATGTCCGTTTTGCGCGACGCCCATGGTCGCCGGGACAGGCACCCAGCGGCGGATCAAGCCGCGCGGCGTTCTGCCCTTCGGCCTAGACGAAAAGACGGCGCATAACGCCATGGCCGACTGGCTGGGCAAGCTGTGGTTCGCGCCCTCAGGCCTCAAGGATTACGCGCGCAAGGGCCGCAAACTGGACGGCATCTATGTGCCGTATTGGACCTTCGACGCGGCCACACGCTCGCAATATCGCGGTGAGCGCGGCACGGTCTATTACGAGACGCGCACAGTGATGCGCGACGGCAAACGGCAGACCATCCGCGTGGCCAAGGTGCGTTGGCGCAGCGTGTCTGGCCGCGTGGCGCGCGCCTTTGATGATATTCTGGTTCTAGCCTCGCACGCTCTGCCCAAGCGCTATACCGACGGCCTGCCGCCTTGGGATCTGGGCGCGCTGGAGCCATATAACCCCGAATACCTCGCCGGTTTTGCCGCCGAGGCGTATACTGTTCCGCTCAAGGACGGCTATGTCGAGGCGCGCGTGCATATGGACAACGTCATCGCGCGCGACGTGAAATTCGACATTGGCGGCGATCGCCAGCGTATCCACGCGGTCGAGACGCAAGTCGACGACGCCTCGTTCAAACATATCCTGCTGCCCGTCTGGATGGCCGCTTACAAATATCGCGGACGCAGCTATCGCTTTGTCGTTAATGGCCGCACTGGCCGCGTGCAGGGCGAGCGTCCTTGGTCGGCATGGAAGATCGCCTTTGCCGTTCTGGTCGGTCTTTTGATCGCCGGTGCTGTCGGCTTTGCCATGGCCGTGCAACAGGGCGCGCTTTGACGCATATTCCGTCCAAGGTGCCTATTGCGCAGGAAACGGGTCGCGCCGCGCGGCTGCGGCAGGGCATCTGGCCGTTATGACATCCCATAACATCACCCCGGCCTCTGCTATCATGTTGATTCTGCTCGCTGCGATTTGGGGCGGCTCATTTGTATTTGCGGAAATTGCACTGCGCGAGGTGCCGCCGCTGACGATCGCGCTGCACCGCCTGCTATGGGCGTTGCCTATCCTTGCACTGGTGGTGCGCTTGCGCCGCATCCCGCTGCCGCGCAGTCCGCGCATTTGGGGTGCGTATCTTGTAATGGGCGGGCTGAACAATGCGCTGCCCTTTTCGCTAATCGTGTGGGGCCAGACCCGCATTGAGGCCGGTCTTGCCTCAATCCTGATTGGGACCACTGCTGTCTTTGGCGCGGTTGCGGCGGGCATCCTGCTGAGAGACGAGCCGCTGACCGCGCCCAAGATCGCGGGCGCAGCGCTCGGCCTCGCTGGTGTGGCCGTTGTGATGGGGCCAAGCGTCCTGCACGCGTGGGACCCGCGCGATATGGCGCAGCTCGCGATCATTGGCGCGGCGCTTTGCTATGCGTTGGCGGGGTGCTGGGCGCGTATTTACCTGTCGGGCCAAACACTTCAGATGAACGCCTTAGGGATGGTTGCTGGCGGCACCTTAATCATGGTGCCTGTCGTGCTAATGGTCGACGGCGTGCCGCGTGTCGATCTGTCGCCGGGCACGTGGGCCGCGCTTTTGGGGCTTGCCGTTCTGTCGACCTCCCTCGCCTATCTGCTCTATTTTGCGATTCTGGCGCGGGTAGGCTCGGGAAACCTGATGCTGGTCACGCTTCTGATCCCGCCGTTCGCCGTCAGCCTCGGCGCTGCCTTTCTGGGCGAAGTGCTAAGCGCGTCGGCGCTGATCGGCTTTGGCGTTATCGCCCTTGGGATTATCGTGACCGACGGGCGCGCGCTGCGGTGGCGGCGATGAGCGCTGTGCTGCGGGCGCCCAGCACACCCCTCAAAAGGAGCCGCCCATGCGCGCCTTGATCCAACGCGTCACCAGCGCATCTGTCACAGTGAACGGCCAAATCATAGGCAGCACCGGACCCGGCTTGCTGGTCCTTGTCTGCGCGATGCAGGGCGACGATGCCGCCCGCGCGGACGCACTGGCCGCCAAGATCGCCAAGCTGCGGATTTTCACCGACAGCGCGGACAAGATGAACCTCTCAGTTCAGGACATAGGCGGCAGCGCGCTGGTCGTCAGCCAGTTTACCCTGGCCGCCGACACACGCAGCGGCAATCGTCCCGGCTTCTCTGCCGCCGCCCCGCCGGACGAGGGGCGCGCGCTCTACGAGCATTTCACCCAAAGCCTGCGCGCACACGGCGTGCCATGCGAAACCGGTCGCTTCGGTGCCTCAATGCAGGTCGCGCTGACAAATGACGGGCCCGTGACGATCTGGATGGACGTATGAGGGGGGCACGAAATTGCAGGAAAACCCAATTAGTGCTCAAATCGTGACAATCAGGGCGAAATGCGGCTGATTGACCACCTTATAGCGCAGCCGATTGACCATTTGCCCAAACATGGGATAAATGCGCCCCAAGGGTCCCCATATGTGGAGAACCACAGGGCCGTACGGGCCTGGACCCAATCAGACGTACGGGCCAAGTCGTGTCCGTAAGCCACGGATATACATGACAAAATTTTCTGATCTCAATCTGAGCCCCAAAGTACTCAAGGCCATCGACGAGGCCGGGTACACCACCCCCACACCCATTCAGGCCGGCGCGATTCCCCCCGCGCTTGAGGGACGTGACGTTTTGGGCATCGCTCAGACCGGCACGGGCAAGACGGCTGGTTTCGTGCTCCCTATGATCACGCTACTGGCGCGCGGCAGGGCGCGGGCGCGCATGCCCCGTTCGTTGGTGCTATGCCCCACGCGCGAATTAGCGGCGCAGGTGGCCGAGAATTTCGACACCTATTCCAAGCATGTGAAGCTGACCAAGGCGCTGCTGATTGGCGGTGTGTCGTTCAAGGAGCAGGACAAGCTGATCGACAAGGGCGTCGACGTCCTGATCGCCACGCCCGGCCGCCTTCTGGACCATTTTGAGCGCGGCAAGCTGCTGCTGACCGGCGTGCAGATCATGGTCGTCGACGAGGCTGACCGCATGCTGGACATGGGTTTCATCCCAGATATTGAGCGGATCTTCAGCCTGACGCCCTTCACGCGCCAGACGCTGTTTTTCAGCGCGACGATGGCGCCTGAGATTGAGCGCATCACCAACACCTTCCTCAGCAATCCCGAGCGGGTCGAGGTCGCGCGCCAAGCCACTGCAAGCGAAACCATTGAACAAGGCGTCGTCATGTTCCGGGCCGCCCGGCGCGGCGGCGAGGCCACCGAAAAGCGGAATGTCCTGCGCAAGATGATCGACGGCGAGGGCGACAAGTGCACCAACGCCATCGTGTTCTGCAATCGCAAGATTGACGTCGACGCAGTCGCCAAGTCGCTGAAAAAGCACGGCTATGACGCCGCACCTATTCACGGCGATCTGGAGCAGAGCCAGCGCACACGCACGCTTGACGGCTTTCGTGCGGGCGATCTTCGCATCCTCGTTGCCTCTGATGTGGCCGCGCGCGGTCTGGACGTCCCGGCGGTCAGCCATGTGTTCAACTTTGACGTGCCATCGCACCCCGAAGATTACGTCCATCGTATCGGCCGCACAGGCCGCGCGGGACGCGACGGCAAGGCGATGATGATCTGCGCGCCGAAGGACGAGAAAAATATGGCGGCTATCGAAGCTTTGATCCAAAAGACCATCCCGCGCTTGGCAAACCCATTGGGCCAGCCTGCCGAGGTGGCTCCTGCGCCGGTAGAGGCAGACGGCGGCGACAAGCCGTCCAAGCCGCGCCGGTCGCGCAGCCGCAAGAAGCCCGAAGAGGCGCAGCCTGTCGAAGCACAGGCCGTCGTGGACACCCCTGCCGTGACCGAGGAGGCGCCGCAGTCTGAGCCGCAGCAGTCTGCCCCTCAGCAGGCCGAGCCGCAGCAACCGCAGCAGCAACCTGAGCAGGCGCAGCGCGCCAACGACAACGCGCCCGCACCCGATGCACAGCAAGACGCGAAGCCATCCCGTTCGCGCAGCCGCGGTGGGCGCGGTCGCTCGGGTGGTGGTGGCGGCGGTGGCAATGACCACAACAAGGTCGTCGGAATGGGCGATCACATGCCTAGCTTTATCGCGCTCAGCTTTGAGGATCGCCGCCCAGATTAATTCTGGGTGGCCGCCTCCGGCCCAAGCAGACGTCCAAAACGCAAAACGCCCCGACCACCTAAAATGGCCGGGGCGTTTTCTTGTCTAGCGCCGGGTTAGCGCCGTCTCAGGTGAGACGGCTGATGATCACCGTCACCTCAGGCTTCTTGCCGATCTCGCCGCTGGCGGATTGGCGCGCAACGCGGCGCAGCTCTTCCTCTAGCTTGTCGTCATCGGCCCGCAGACGCGCGGGAGCGCGGCCTAGGAACTGGCTCAGATCCTCTTCCAACACATCCAGAAGCGGCGCGCCGGATGTCCCTGTCTCGGCCAAGCCCTTGATTTCGCACCAGGGATCGCCAAGGCTCTCGTTGTCATCATCAAGGATGATATTGACCGTGATGTGCCCGTTCAAAGCCATGCGAATACGGTCGCGCACGACGCCGTCCAGTGCGCCAACACGGACAGAGCCGTCCAGATAAGTCCGCCCCGTTTCGATATGCTCGACCACGACAGGTGTCTGTGCCGTTAGGTCAATCATCATGCCATTCACAGCCATCACACCGCGCAGACGCTTGGCCTCGCAGATTTTCACATGCTCGCGCAGGTGGCGATGCTCGCCGTGCATCGGCACAACCATCTGAGGCTTGATCAGCTCGTGCATCTTTTCGATATCGGGGCGATTTGCGTGACCCGACACGTGATAGCGCCCGGCATCGTCGTCAACGATATCGACGCCTTTTTCCGAAAACTGGTTCATGATGCGAATGACGCCGCGCTCATTGCCGGGGATCGTCTTGGATGAAAAGAGAAACGTATCCCCCTGCTTCATCTTGATCCCCTGATACTTGCCGTTGGCCAGTTGCGCGGACGCGGCGCGACGCTCGCCCTGCGATCCGGTGACAATCAGCATAACGCTCTCGCGCGGCAGGGTCTTGGCCTCCTCGGGGGTGATCGTGGCTGGGAATTTCTTTAAAACGCCAGTCTCGATTGATGCATCGACCATACGGCGCATGGCGCGGCCCATCAGGCACACGCTACGGCCAGCACGCTGTCCCGCCTCGGCCAACGTTTTCACGCGGGCCACGTTGCTGGCAAATGTCGTCGCGGCGATCATCCCCTTGGCGGATGCCACCAGCTTCTCGATCTCGGGGCCAACTGTTGCCTCGGACCGTCCCTCATTTGTGCTAAAGACGTTGGTTGAATCGCACATTAGCGCCAAAACGCCGTCCTTGGCGATTTCCTCGAACATCGCATGGTTAAACGCCTCGCCAACGCCCGGATCGGTGTCGATCTTGAAGTCGCCAGAATGCACGATGCGGCCTTTGGGCGTGTCGATCACAAGGCCCGAGCTTTCGGGGATCGAGTGCGAAATCGGCACGAAACTCACCTTGAACGGACCGGCATCTGTCATCTTGGGCCAGGGCGAGACGACCTTGACCGCCTTTTCGGGGTGACCATGCTCGGCCAGCTTGCGCCGCGCGATATTGGCGGTAAAGGCGCGGGCATAGATCGGCGCGTCCAGTTGCGAATAATAGTGGGCGACGGCGCCGACATGATCCTCATGCGCGTGCGTGACGAAAATCGCCTCCAGATCGTTCTTGCGTTTAATCAGCCAAGTCATGTCCGGCAGGATCAGGTCAACACCGGGACTCGTGTCCATATCGGGGAAGGTGACGCCCAGATCGACCAGGATCAGCTTTTCCTTGCCGGGTTTGCCATAGCCATAGACATATGCGTTCATGCCAATTTCGCCCGCCCCTCCCAGGGGCAGGTAGATCACTCGTTCGTTGCTCATTCGGCGTTAGCCTTTCTTGTTGTATTCATGGATCACGGTCAGGCCGTGCATTGTCAGATCATCTTCAATTTCATCGAAAAGGTCGGCCCCTTGGGCGAAGAGCGGTGCCAGTCCGCCGGTGCCAATCACTTTCATCGGGCGCGCATATTCGGCCCGGATTTTTTCACATAGGCCTCTTACTAGCCCGATATAGCCCCAATAGACGCCTGACTGCATACAGTCGACCGTATTTGTCCCGATGACGCGCGGCGGCATGGTCACATCCACGTGCGGCAACGCCGCAGCGGCCAGATGCAGCGCCTCAAGGCTAAGGTTCACCCCCGGCGCGATCACGCCTCCGACGTAGGCGCCGTCACTGGCCACCACGTCAAATGTAGTGGCCGTGCCGAAATCAACCACGATCAGATCGCCGCCATGGCGCGAATAGGCCCCTGCGGTATTAACCAGCCGGTCCGGCCCCACCAGCGTGCCCGCATCGACGCGCGGTGGCACCGGAAGCGCGCATTCAGGCTTGCCCACCACCATCGGGCGGCAGCCAAAGAAGCGGTCGGCGAAGACGCGTAGGTTGAACACCACGCGCGGAACCGTGGACGAAATGATGACATCGGTAATGTCGACATTGATCCCATAATGCGTGACCAGCGTGTGATACCATGTGAAATACGCGTCCGCCGTGCGCGCATGATGCGTTGATGTTCGCAGCGTGCAGAGGAATTCCGATCCGTCCCAGATGGAAAAGACTGTGTTGGTGTTCCCGCAATCAATCGCCAGCAGCATCAGCCCGCCTCATTTTCGAAAAATACGTCAGCCGCAGAGATGGTCCGCCGCCCATCAGGCGTAGTTAAGACCAGATTGCCGTTTTCGTCCACGTCGTCGAACCGGCCGCGGATCTCGTCTCGCATCGTGCGCGCAGTCACGTCCTGGCCCATGCGCGCCGCCCTCTTTAGCCACGCGGCCCGGATCGGGCCAAATCCCGCATCCGCGAACACCGCCTCGCGCAGGGCATACGCGTGGGCCAAATGGTTCAGTAACGCCTCAGGCTCAACCTGCAACCCTGTCCCGGCGCGCAGTGATATGGGCGCAATCACTGACGCGCCCGGTTCTGGCGCATGGCTCAGGTTGACGCCAAAGCCGATCACAAGGTAATCCATCCGCGCGCCCGCGCCTGCGCCTTCCAGCAGTATCCCCGCCAGTTTACCGACGCCCAGCAGCACATCGTTCGGCCATTTCAGCGCCAGATCCGCACCCGGCGCCAGCGCGCTCAGCGCATCATATAGCGCCAGCGCCGCCACAAACGATCGCAGTGCCGCCTGCGCAGGAGCTTCCGCAGGCTTCAGCACCAAAGACGCCGCAAAATTTCCTGTCGGATCGCTCCAGGCCCGCCCACGCCGCCCGCGGCCCGCCAGCTGCCGCTTGGCAAATATCCACGTCGGTCCTGCCAGACCCGAGGCCAGCCGTAAACCTTCGGCATTGGTGCTATCGACCTCAGCCATAACGCGCCGCCCGTATCCCTCTGGCCAGTCCAGCTCATTCATCTTGCTACAACTACTCCAGCGCGCCGCACGCGCAGACAAACGGGCGGCCAAAAACGAAAGCGACGCGCCCTAGCGCGTCACCGTTTCGTTCCATATGGCCGCCGATCCCGATCAGTTGACCAGCGTCGCTGCCGCTGCCTGCGCCGCCCCTTCGATACCAAAGAGGTTTATTCCCGGCAGCCATGCCAGACCCATGATCGCAGCCGACACCATCAAGACACCCCACAGCACGGCCGATCCGGGCGGGTCCAGCGTCTCGCCCTCCTCGCCGAAATATATATAGAACACGATGCGCAAGTAATAGAACGCGCCTATTACCGATCCGACCACACCCAGTACAGCTAACCATACAAGGCCGCCCTCGTACGCCGCGCGGAGCACGTAGAACTTGCCGAAAAAGCCGACAAGCGGCGGAACGCCCGCCAGCGAGAACAGCAGCACCAGCATTGCCAGTGCCCGGCCCGGATGCGCGCGCGAATAAAGGTTCAGACTGCGGATATCTGTGATCGGCAATCCGTTCTTTTGCATCGACAGAATGAAGGCGAAGGTGCCGACATTCATCGTCACATAGATAGCCATATAGATCAGCATCGCCTGCACGCCAAAGGCAGTACCAGCCGCGAGGCCCATCAGAGCAAACCCCATATGCGCAATCGACGAGTAAGCCATCAGCCGCTTGATATCTGTTTGTCCAATCGCAGCAAAACTACCCCAGAAAATGGACAGAACGCTCATGATGGCGATGATCTGCTGCCAATCGGCTACGATACCGCCAAACGCGTCAAAGACGACCCGTGCGAAAAGGGCCATCGCCGCGACCTTCGGCGCGGTGGCAAAAAACGCGGTAACAGGTGTAGGCGCGCCCTCATAAACGTCGGGCGTCCACATGTGGAACGGCACAGCCGATACCTTGAACGCAAGGCCCGACATGACAAAGACGAGGCCAAAGAGCAGCCCAACTGGCGCACGCCCTTCGGCTGCATCGATGATCCCGGCAAAACCAGTCGTGCCCGCATAGCCGTAAACCAGCGATGCGCCATATAGCAAAAGGCCCGAGCTAAGCGCGCCCAAGACAAAGTACTTCAGGCCCGCTTCGGTCGATTTTGCGCTATCGCGGCGCAAGGACGCGACGACATAAAGCGCGAGCGATTGCAGCTCTAGCCCCATATAAAGCGACATCAGATCGCCGGCGCTGACCATCATCATCATGCCAACGACACCCAGCGCGATAAGGATGGGATACTCGAACCGCATCAGCCCGCGGCGCGCCATGTAGTCCTGCCCCATAACCAACACCGCGGCGGCGCTGAGAAGGATCATGATCTTGGCAAAGCGGGAAAATCCGTCGTCGATAAACATTCCCGAAAACGCGACCTGCGTGCCGGATCCGGTGGCCCCTATCCAGAACGCCATAGCTACAAAAAGCGCTGCGGTCAGCCAGATCAGCATCCCGGCGGCTTTGTCCTTGACCGTGTAGACCGCACCCAAAAGGGCCAGCATCGCGAAAACTGCGATGACGATCTCGGGCAGGATAATATTCAGATCAGCCTGGATCATCGGGGCCTCCTCAATGCGCGGTTTCAGCGGTCTGGACGGCGGCAACGCCACCATCCGCGCGCGCGGTGTCATATTGCGAAATCAGCGCCTCGGTCGAGGGGCCGATGATGTCCGTCACCAGCGACGGGTAGACCCCCAGCAGCAACGTCATCGCGACCAGCGGGGCAAAAATTGCACGCTCCCGGCCGGTCATGTCACTGATGGATTTCAGGCTTTCCTTGATCAGATCGCCCAGCACCACACGGCGGTAAAGCCACAGCGCATAAGCGGCCGACAGGATCACGCCAGTCGCGGCTACGGCAGCGACCCAAGTGTTAACCTTGAATACGCCAACCAGCGTCAGGAATTCGCCGACAAAGCCGGACGTCCCCGGCAGGCCGACATTGGCCATGGTGAAAAAGAGGAAGATCAACGCATAGGTTGGCATCCGGTTTACCAGACCGCCATAGGCATCAATATCGCGCGTGTGCATCCGGTCATAGATGACACCGACACAGAGAAAGAGCGCGCCCGAGACAAAGCCGTGGCTGATCATCTGAAATATCGCGCCGTCGATGCCCTGCTGGTTCGCGGCAAAGATGCCCATCGTGACGTAACCCATGTGCGCGACGGACGAATAGGCAATCAGCTTCTTCATATCGGACTGAGCGAGCGCGACCAGTGAGGTATAGACAATGGCAATGGCCGACAACCACAGCACCAGCGGCGTCATAACCTCAGAGCCGACCGGGAACATCGGCAAGCTGAACCGCAGGAAACCGTAGCCACCCATTTTCAGCAAGATCGCGGCCAGCACGACCGATCCAGCAGTCGGTGCCTGAACGTGCGCGTCCGGCAGCCAAGTATGAACTGGCCACATCGGCATTTTCACCGCGAAGCTGGCAAAGAACGCGAGGAAGAGGAGCGTTTGCATGCCGCCTACGACCGAAATCCCCAGTACGCTAAAGGTATCGCTGTCAAAGACGTGGCGCATCAGGGACGGAATATCCGTCGTGCCCGCGTCCGAGAACATTGCGACCATCGCGACCAGCATCAGGACCGACCCGAGGAAGGTATAGAGGAAGAACTTGAACGATGCGTAAATGCGCGCCTTGCCGCCCCAGATGCCGATGATCAGGAACATCGGGATCAGGCCGGCCTCAAAGAACACGTAAAACAGCACCAGATCCAGCGCCATAAAGACGCCAAGCATCAATGTCTCAAGGATCAGGAACGCAATCATGTATTCCTTGACGCGGGTCTTAACACCCCACGATGCTGCGATGGTCAGCGGCATCATGAACGTCGTCAGCATCACGAACAGAACACTGATCCCGTCGACGCCCATCTTGTATTGCAGGCCTAGCAGCCATTCCCGCTCCTCCACGAACTGGAAGCCGGTGTTGCTGGGATCAAAATCAAACAAGATGAAGAGCGAGACGAGAAACGTCACGACCGTCGCAGCAAGCGCTACCCATTTGGCGTTACGCTGCGCCGCCTCATCCTCGCCCCGCAGGAAAACGGCGAGGATCGCCGCCGCTATGAGGGGGATGAAAGTCGTGATCGATAGAACGTTTTCCATCAGTTTGCCCCTCCGGTGAACGTCATCCATGTAACAAGGACCGCAATCCCGATCACCATGGCGAAGGCATAGGTAAAGATGTAGCCGGACTGGGCACGTCCTGCGAGGCGTGTAAAGAAAGGCACGATTCCCATCGCCACGCCGTTGATCACACCGTCGATGATGCTGCCATCGCCGCGCGTCCACAGGAACGCACCCAGGCGTTTGGCGGGCCGGACGAACAGCACGTCATAGATCTCGTCGAAATACCATTTGTTCAGCAGGAAGTTATAAAGCGGTCGCTGCGCTTCCATAAATTTGCGCGGCGTTGCCGGACTCCAGACGTAGAACCAAAGCGCGGTTAGCAGGCCCAGTGCCATTGCGACGAACGGGCTGACCTTGACCCAGATAGGCGCATGGTGGGCGTCGTCAATTACGGTATTTTCCGCGCCCATATAAATCGCGCCTACGGGCGCCATGCCCGGATCAGCGTTCGCATGGGCCTCGCCCGCATCGGCAGTGCCTTCTTCAGCAGGCAAATCGGTGGTCACGGCATCTGCCGCAGCAGCCACATCGCCCTCGGCCAGCGCCTCGCCAGACGCGATCACGCCCTCGCCGTGGCCATCATCACCCTGCGCCGCCTCGCTGGCCTCGGCATGATGCGCCGGGATACCAAAGAAGCGGTTAAGCTGATCGTGATCGCCAAAGAAGCTGCCATACCAGACCATCCCGGCCAGGATTGAGCCAATGCTGAGCACGCCCAGCGGGATCAACATCACCTTGGGCGACTCGTGCGCGTTCTGGTGCGTCTTTTTATCACCGCGCGCGGTGCCAAAGAACGTCATGAACATCAGGCGCCAGCTGTAGAAACTGGTCAGCGCCGCTGCGATCACCAGCATCCAGAAAGCATATCCACCAGCGGTTCCGGCCCAAGCGCTCTCAATCACGGCATCCTTCGACAGGAAACCGGCAAAGCCGATATGCGTCAGCGGGATGCCAACGCCAGTGATGGCAAGCGTGCCGATCATCATCGCCCAGAATGTGTAGGGCAGCTTGTGACGCAGGCCGCCGTAGTTACGCATGTCTTGTTCGTGATGCATCCCGTGGATGACCGAACCCGCCCCAAGGAACAGCATCGCCTTGAAAAAAGCGTGCGTCAGCAAGTGGAACATCGCCACCGAATAGGCACCGACACCAGCCGCAACGAACATATAACCCAGCTGCGACATGGTCGAATAGGCGATGACGCGCTTGATGTCGTTCTGCACGAGGCCGATCGTGGCCGCGACGAACGCGGTCGTCGCGCCGATAAACGTGACAAAGATCAGCGCCTCGGGCGCGTATTCCATCAACGGTGACATCCGGCAGACAAGAAAGACGCCGGCGGTGACCATGGTTGCCGCGTGGATCAGTGCCGACACCGGGGTCGGACCCTCCATCGCGTCGGGCAGCCATGTGTGTAGGCCCAGCTGCGCTGATTTACCCATCGCGCCAATGAACAGCAGGAAGGCGATCAGATTTGCGGCGTTCCAATCGGTCCAGAGGAACCTGACAGAAGTTTCGGCCAACTGAGGTCCGGCTGCAAACACGTCCTGAAAATTGATAGAATCCGTCAGCAAAAAGATTGCCAGGATGCCCAGCATAAAGCCGAAATCACCAATCCGATTGACCACAAACGCCTTAATCGCTGCCGCATTGGCCGACGGTTTGCGGTAGTAAAACCCGATCAGCAGGTAGGACGCGAGGCCGACCCCCTCCCAGCCGAAAAACATCTGCAGCAAGTTGTCGGCAGTCACCAACATCAACATAGCGAAGGTGAATAGCGACAGATACGCAAAGAAACGCGGGCGATAGCTCTCGCCTTCTTTGAAGTTGTGATCGTGGGCCATGTAGCCCACGGAATAAAGGTGAACCAGCGCCGAGACTGTGGTGACCACGATGAGCATTATCGCGGTCAAACGGTCAAGCCGGATGGACCACGACGCATCCAACAGGCCTGACTGAACCCAGTCCATAACATGGATCTGCTGCATCGTGCCATCATGACCGATGAACACGATCCAGCTAAGCGCGCATGCAAGGAACAACAGCGACGTGGAAACCCACTGCGCGCCCTTGTCGCCAATGATGCGCCAGCCAAAGCCCGAAATGATGGCGCCGATGAGCGGCGCAAAAAGGATGATCTTTTCCATGATGTCAGCCCTTCATCACGTTGACGTCTTCGACCGCGATGGTCCCGCGGTTGCGGAAGAAGCAGACGAGGATCGCAAGGCCGATCGCAGCCTCGGCTGCGGCGACCGTCAGGACCAGCAGGGTAAACACCTGCCCGGCCAGATCGTTTGAAAAGCTGGAGAAGGCGACAAGGTTGATATTCACCGCAAGCAACATCAACTCGATCGACATGAGCAGAATGATCACATTCTTGCGGTTCAGGAAAAGCCCGAAGATGCCGATGACAAACAGCGTCGCCGCCACCGTCAGGTAATGTTCAATTCCGATCATTTCTGTCCCTCAGTCTTTTCTGTCTCGCGCCTTTTTCCGGCGTCTTAGCCGATCAGTGTGTAGCCGCCCAAAACGACGACCAAAACGACGATCAGCACCACGATGGTATTTCTGGACATTAACTTCATTCCTTGGCTTATCGCGGCACGTTTTGCGCTGCGTATTCGTAACGGTAGACGGGCCTTACAGGCCCTGCCCCGGCTTCACGTCCTTCAGCTCCATCGCCTTGGCCGGATCGCGCCACATCTGGTGCAGCACGTTCTGGCGCTTGATATCGGTGCGGTGGCGCAGCGTCAGGACGATGGCGCCGATCATTGCCACCAGCAGGATCAGGCCGGCCAATTGGAACAGCAGGAAGTACTTGTCATAGAGCAGCAGACCCAGCGCAGCCGTGTTTTGCACATCTATTGGCGCGGGCGCGACGGCGGCGGCTTCTGCACCGGGGCTGACCTCCCACGCACCAAAGGCGATACCGAACTGCATCAGAAGGATCACGGCAATGAGCAGCGCGAGGGGCATATACCTTGCCATCTCGGCCTTAAGCTCGGCGAAATCGACGTCCAGCATCATCACGACAAAAAGGAAGAGAACCGCAACGGCACCGACGTATACGATGACCAGCAGCATGGCGACGAATTCGGCGCCCAGCAGGACAAACAGGCCAGCCGCGCTGATGAACGACAGGATCAGCCACAGCACCGAATGTACCGGATTGCGGCTGATCACGGTGAAAAGGCCGCCAATCAGCGCTGATAATGCAAACATATAGAACGCAAACGCCATCGCGGTCATGTGTCTTTTCCTTCTTCGGTTTCCCCGCCCATCACCTCGCGCGCAAGCTCCATCGCGCGGGTGGTGGCCGGAACGCCGGCGAACATCGCCATGCAGGCAATCGTCTCGGCCACTTCGGCTTCGGTCGCGCCCGCCTCAAGGGCGTGGCGCACGGTCATGCGCACTGCCGTATCGGCCTGCGCGCCCTGCATCGTCAAACCCGCCAGCGTCAGCAAGAGCCGCGTCTTGGCATCAAGCCCATCCGGGTTCAAGCCCTTGCCGAACGTCATCTCCATCAGATCCTTGGGCATTGTCTGCCACATCGCCTCGAACGCCTTGGGCGAAAACACATCCATGCCGGGGGACATGGATTTCGCCATGTCCTGCATCTGCTTCATCATCTGCTCAAAGGGGTTCGAAGATTTGGTCATCTGTAGGGTGCATCCAGCTCTAGGTTGCGCGCGATCTCGGCTTCCCAGCGGTCGCCGTTGTCCAGCAGCTTGTCTTTATCATAGAACAGCTCTTCGCGCGTCTCAGTAGAAAACTCGAAATTCGGCCCCTCGACGATAGCATCGACCGGGCACGCCTCCTGGCAGAAGCCGCAATAGATGCATTTCGTCATGTCGATGTCATACCGCGTGGTGCGGCGGCTGCCGTCGTCGCGCGGCTCGGCATCGATGGTGATCGCTTGGGCGGGGCAAATCGCTTCGCACAGCTTGCACGCAATGCAGCGTTCTTCGCCGTTCGGGTAGCGGCGCAGCGCATGTTCGCCGCGAAAACGTGGCGACAGATAGCCCTTTTCATGCGGGTAGTTCAGCGTCGCCTTGGGTGCAAAGAAGTACTTGAGGCCCAGCCCCAATCCCTTCCACACATCGCTCAGCAGGAAATAACCAACCGCGCGTCCGTAATCTATATTCGCCATTGCGTCAGCTCCTTGCGTCCGTGGTGACGTGAGTCTCGCCGTCCCGTCGGGTCATACCTGCATTGGCGGTGCCATTCCAGCGGCTGTTCGCCTGCATTTGCTTAGCCCCCCATCGCATAACGCGCCCAGAATGCGCCCAGCACTTCGAATTTAGCGAGGAAGGCGATGATGACGACCCAAGCGATGCTGAGCGGCAGGAACACCTTCCAACCAATGCGCATCAACTGATCATAGCGGTAGCGCGGTGTGATCGCCTTGACCATCGCGAAGAGGAAGAAGAAAAACGCCATCTTGCCGATCATCCACAGCACGCCGTCTGGCAGACCGGGAATGGGCGACAACCAGCCGCCAAAGAACAGCAGCGATGTCAGCGCACACATCAGGAAAATTGCGATGTATTCACCGGCCATAAACAGCAAGAAGGGCGTGGCCGAGTATTCCACCTGATAGCCTGCAACCAGTTCAGACTCGGCCTCGGGCAGATCAAACGGCGGGCGGTTCGTCTCAGCCAGCGCCGAGATGAAGAAGAGGAACACCATCGGCAGATGCGGCAGCCAATACCAGCCGAAAAAGCCGTATTTGGTATCCTGCGCGCCGACGATATCACCGAAATTCAGACTACCTGTCGAGATGATGATGCCGATGATAATCAGGCCCAGAGACACCTCATAGGAAATCATCTGTGCGGCAGAGCGCAGTGATCCGAGGAATGGATATTTGGAGTTCGACGCCCAGCCGCCCATGATGACGCCGTAGACCTCAAGCGACGAGACGGCAAAGACATAAAGAACTGCCACGTTGATGTCAGACAGAACCCAGCCGTCTGCCATGGGGATCACCGCCCACGCGATGACGGCCAGAACAAAACTGACGATGGGCGCCATGATGAACACGGACTTATCCGCGCCGGCCGGAATGACCACTTCCTTGACCACGTATTTCAGCGCATCTGCCACCGATTGCAGCAGGCCAAACACGCCCACCACGTTGGGGCCGCGCCGCATCTGAACAGCTGCCCAGATTTTCCGGTCGCCATAGACAAGGAACAAAAGGCTGATCATGACAAAGCCCAGCATGGCCAGACATTGCGCGAAAATCAGCAGGATCGCCCCGAAGGGGGTGGTAAAGAATTCAGCCATCAGGTCCTCATACCATCGGTATTCCGTTTTCCGCACAGTCGGCGGCGACGACTTCGGCGTCGATTGTCTTTAGCCCGCGCGGCAATGCGGACGAGATCGTATAAACCGCATCGGCGCGCCAGATGCTACCCTCATCCGCGATATTCGTGCGTACATGGCGCGCGAACCCGTATCCCCGGATAAGGGCATATTGCGCCGCAGCGCATTCTGCATAGCGCGCAACATCGGCGCTGCCGCGTGCGCCAGTCATAGCGACGTGGAAATTCACCAGATCGCCGTCCAGCAGGTCAGTCTTGACCCCTTGGTACTCGGGCGCAAAGGCATTTGTATCGCTCGCATCCTCACAGGCGGCCACAGCCACGGCCAGAGGCAGGAGCATTGCGCCAACGCGGATCATGCACATCCCTGCGCAGGCTTGCGAAAGCTGCTGACAATCCAGTCCTTGCCACGCTGGTCGGCCAAAAGGGTATAACGGCAAGTCTTGGAATAGGGCACATAGGATTGATTGAGCGTGGTGATCCCCCCGCCCCATCCACCGCCCCAGCCGCCTCTGCCGATCCCGATGCCTACACCTATGGTGGGCCGGGGGGCAGGCCGAAAGCCCTCGGTCGTGATCTCCCACTGATATGCGCGGCGCCCGTCCGACAACTGAAACACCTCAGCCGGACTGCCGTGATCCAGGATCGGCTCCGCGATGGAGCGGCCGACATAGCCCTCCATCTCGCTGGTCGTAGCGCAGCCTGCCAGAATCAGCGCCGCTAGGCCGAGGGCCGGGATATGTCGCAGCGCGCGCATGGTCACTCCGCTGCCAGCTTGGGCGCGCGCCGCGCCTTGGCGTTTGCGCTGAGCTGGGCCATCACCTCGCTTGCGCGGGCGATCGGATTGGTCAGGTAGTGATCCTTGATCGCGCTGCGGAAGGTCGCATCGCCCATCGCGCTGGCCTCAATGGGTTGCCACTCATTGTCGGGAACCTGGTCGATACCGGCCAGATGCGGCACGGCGGCGACCAGCGCTTGGCGCAGTTGCGGCAGGCTGTCATAGGGCAGAACGCTGCCCAGTTCGCCCGAAAGCGCGCGCAGAATGGCCCAGTTTTCCTTGGCCTCGCCGGGGGCGAAACTGGCGCGCAAGGCAAGCTGTGGGCGCCCTTCGGTATTGACGAAGAGGCCCTGCTCTTCGGTAAAGGCAGCGCCAGGAAGGATCACATCGGCGCGATGCGCGCCCCGGTCGCCGTGGCTGCCCTGATAGATCACAAAGGGGGCATCCTTGATCTCGCCCTCGTCGGCACCAAGGTTATAGACCACTTCGACGCCGTCCATCGCGGCCTCAATGCCGCCTTCGGTAACCGCGCCGACGTCCATCGCACCCACTCGGCCCGCAGCCGTGTGCAGCACCATCAAAAGCGATTTTGAATTCTCGGCCAACTTCATCGCATGGGCCAGTACAGCTTCGCCGTCGGCCTCCATCAAAGCGCCCTGCCCAACGATCACGATAGACTTTTTGGCCTTCGTCTCGTCGGTGATATCCTGCGACGACAGCTTCTCCAGCGCCGCGCGATCCGTACCGACATGGGCGTATTCATAGGTCAGGTTGCACGCCTCGCCGATCAGGCCCACCTTTGCGCCGCGCAGCCACGCCTTGCGGATACGCGCATTCAGCACGGGCGCCTCAATCGCCGGATTCGCGCCGATGATCTGGATCATCTCGGCGTTGTCCAGATCCTCGACCCGCGCGGTTCCGACATAGCCCGAGCGATTGCCAGCAGGCAATTTCGCCCCATCTGTGCGGCACTCGACATGGCCGCCCTGCCCCTCGATCAGCTGTTTCAGCGCAAACGCCGCCTCAACCGGCACCAGATCACCGACGAGGCCGGCAATTTTCTTGCCTTTCATTGCGGCCGCTGCTGCACCCAATGCTTCGGGCCAAGTGGCGGCGCGGAGCGCCCCATTCTCGCGAATATAGGGCGTATCCAGCCGCTGGCGGCGCAGACCGTCCCATACAAACCGGGTCTTGTCCGAAATCCACTCCTCGTTCACGCCGTCATGGTTGCGCGGCAGCATCCGCATCACTTCGCGGCCCTTTGTATCAACCCGGATATTGCTCCCGAGCGCGTCCATAACGTCAATGGTTTCGGTCTTGGTCAGCTCCCATGGGCGGGCGGTGAAGGCATAGGGTTTGGACACCAGCGCGCCGACCGGGCACAGATCAATGATGTTGCCCTGCAAGTTGCTGTCCAGCGTTTCGCCCAGATAGCTGGTAATCTCGGAATCCTCGCCGCGGCCCGTCTGGCCCATCTGGTCGATGCCCGCAACCTCAGTGGTGAACCGCACGCAACGCGTGCAGGAAATGCAGCGGGTCATATGCGTCTCGACCAGCGGGCCAAGGTCCAGATCGGTGCTGGCGCGCTTTGCCTCGCGAAAGCGGCTGAAATCAACGCCATACGCCATTGCCTGATCTTGCAAGTCGCACTCGCCGCCCTGATCGCAGATTGGGCAATCCAGCGGGTGGTTGATCAGCAGGAATTCCATGACGCCCTCGCGGGCCTTCTTGACCATGGGCGAATTCGTCTTGACCATGGGAGGCTCGCCATCCTTGCCAGGGCGCAAATCACGGACCTGCATGGCGCAGCTTGCCGCAGGTTTGGGCGGACCGCCGACAACCTCGACAAGGCACATACGGCAGTTACCGGCGATCGACAGACGCTCGTGATAGCAAAAGCGCGGGATTTCTATGCCCGCCTGCTCGCACGCCTGAATCAGGGTCATCGCCCCGTCCACTTCGATCTCGGTTCCGTCGATGTTCACTTTGCGGAGGTCGGTCATGATATTCACTTTGCTTTCAGGAAAGAGCCTACGCGGCTGCGGTTCTTGATTTCGTCCCGGCCAAGGCGGCACAGGCTGGCGGCGTCCGTATTGCTGGCGCCCTTCGACTTTATATAGGCGTTGCGCCGCGCGCGCATCTTGTCCTGCTCGGCGTCATTATTAATATAGGCATCGATCTGCGCTTCGGTATAGCCGCGCTTGATGGCCATCCCTTTGAGCTGATTGGCATAGCTGCGCGCGGCCCAGAACTTGGCCGAAACATCATTGCATTCACGGCGGATTTTGTCCGCAATGGCGACGGTCAGCAAGCCTGCGTTGATGTCCTTTTCGGCGGCCAGATCGGCGCGGGCAATACCCGCCGTCCCGGCAAGGCTGAGGGCAAGGACCGTGGTAAATATCATGCGCATGGTTTTGTTCCCTTTGTGCGTTTGAGCGCATGCGCCATCGCACGCGCGCCTTCCGCATAAATGGAGAGCGCGACCGCCGTTATGCAATAGCATGCGCAAAACGCCGCCGATATCAGGGCCAAGTCTACCATATCACGCATTGCCCGCGCAAAATCAGCCTACCATTGTCGATCACAGAAGCGCGGTTATCAGGGTCATAACCAGCCTGCCAACTGATGTCGCTGTCGCCAAACGTCTCGACGCAATAGCGCGTCGCCTCATAGCGGCCCGCCTCGCGCGCCCCCGCGATGCCCTGACCGGGGTCCTGTACGGTGACGACGAAATCCTCGCGCCGATCACCAACCTTGCTTAGCTTGGCCGGATAGTAGTTGTCGTCGAACCGCACCCTACTGCCCGGCTTGCCGCAGGCTGTTAGGGCGAGGGTGGCAGCAAGCGCCACGATCATCGGTCGCATCATTCTACTCATCCTTCGAAAACCGCAAAAATAGCCGTCAGTGCCATCGCGACGATTGCATGGTCATATGCGGCAAAACCATTCATCTACTCCGCCGCGACCGGGCGCGCGGTTGTGCCGCGCTTGTGCTTGATACGGTCCTCAATCTCGTCGCGGAAGTTGCGGATGAGGCCTTGGATAGGCCACGCCGCTGCATCGCCAAGCGCGCAAATCGTGTGCCCTTCAACCTGCTTGGTCACATCCAGCAGCATGTCGATTTCCTCAGGCTCCGCGTCGCCGGTCACAAGGCGGTCCATCACGCGCATCATCCAGCCGGTGCCTTCGCGGCAGGGCGTGCATTGGCCGCAACTCTCGTGTTTGTAGAATTTCGACAAACGCCAGATCGCTTTGATGACGTCGGTTGACTGGTCCATCACGATGACGGCGGCGGTGCCCAGACCGCTGCGTTGATCGCGCAGATAGTCGAAATCCATGATTGCCTCGCGCATATTTTCGCCCCGGATCAGCGGCACAGAACTGCCGCCGGGTATCACGGCCTTGAGGTTATCCCATCCGCCGCGAATACCGCCGCAATGCTTCTCGATCAGCTCTTCGAAATTGACGCTCATCGCCTCTTCGACAACGCACGGGTTGTTGACGTGGCCCGAAATCGCAAACAGCTTGGTGCCCGAATTATTCGGGCGGCCAAAACCCGCGAACCATTCCGGCCCGCGCCGCAGGATGGTGGGGACGACCGCGATGCTCTCGACGTTGTTCACGGTGGTTGGGCAGCCATAAAGGCCCGCGCCCGCCGGGAATGGCGGCTTCATGCGCGGCATCCCCTTCTTGCCCTCCAGCGATTCCAGCAGCGCGGTTTCCTCGCCGCAAATGTAGGCGCCAGCACCGTGGGTCAGGTAAATGTCAAAATCCCAGCCGGATTTGCAAGCGTTCCGGCCCACCAGACCTGCCTCATAAGCCTCGTCAATCGCGGCCTGAAGCGCCTCTTTCTCGCGGATATACTCGCCCCGGATATAGATGTAGCACGCATGCGCCTGCATCGAGAAGCTGGCGATCAGGCAGCCCTCAATCAGGGTGTGCGGATCATGGCGCATGATCTCGCGGTCCTTGCATGTGCCGGGCTCGGACTCGTCGGCGTTGACGACCAGATAGCTGGGTCGGCCGTCGCTCTCTTTGGGCATGAAGGACCATTTCAGGCCGGTGGGAAAACCTGCACCGCCGCGCCCGCGCAGGCCGCTCGCCTTCATCTGGTCGATAATCCAGTCGCGTCCGTTTTGCAGGATCTTGGCAGTTCCATCCCAGTGGCCACGCGCCTGCGCGCCCTTCAGCGTGCGGTCGTGCATCCCGTAAAGGTTGGTAAAAATACGGTCTTGGTCTTTTAGCATTGCGCCACTACCCCTGATTGTCCCGGCGCGCACGCCAGATATTGTAGATCATCCAAACAGCCCAGAGAAATCCCCCCAGCGCCATCAGATCGAACAGCGCAAGCGTGCGCTGGTCGAGCCCTAATTTTGAGCCGATGAACGTGACCGCCACCCACAAGACCGCCGTGCCTGCGATAACCAGCGCGGCCCGGCGGCCTGCTTGTGCCTGTTTGCGGTCTACGTCGCTCATCACTTGACCCTAGTAAATTCCGCCCTTGGAGGCACGGCTTGAAAATTCAGTTGTCTCACCGCGAGCGAGCAGCGAGGCCTGTCCCGCCCAATCGTCGCGCGTCGCCCTGCCCTTGAAGCCTTGCAGGTTCTCGTCGACCCATGCCACCTCAGCATCCGACCAGTTGGCGATCTGGTCATAGTGATAGAAACCCATTCCGTGCAGCATCGTCTCCAGCTTGGGACCGACGCCTTTGATCATCTTCAGATCATCCGGCGCACCATCGCGAGGTGCGCTTAGTGTCTTCGGCTTTGTTCCGGCGTCAATAGTGCCTGTTGACCCTGTCTTTGCGGTCTTTACCTTTGCCTTTTCTGTCGCTGCAGCGATTAGCCCCTGCGCGTCCGTTGCCTTGGTGTCAGGCTTTGGCTTGCGCGCCTCGGACGCGATGGGGTGCGCTTGTGGCGCAGGCTCGTCCGGGGTCACCATCGGGGGCGGCGTCGCGGCGGCCGCAGCAGCGGCGGCGCCATAGGAATCGTCCGCCGGCCGCGGCGGAGCGTCACCTGCAACAAGGCTGGATGATCCGCTCACGGCAGCCATCGGACGCTCGATCGTGCCTGCGGTGCAAATTACCTGTGGCAGGACGAAACCCAAAGCGACGAACACTATCACGCTCAGAAGCAGCGACCACAAAAGCGCCCAGCCGGCCGCCGCGATCAGCACAATCGCAAGGAGCAGGCCGATGCCCACCGAAACATACCAGCAGGTGCTCGCGCATTTCTTTGCAGAATCAACGGTATTCATCGTTATGTCCCCCTCAGGTTCAGGCACGCAAGGCTAGGATTAGCCCTAAACGTCGCCCTTTTTGACACGCTTGGCAGAGCCCGCGTCACCGCCAGATGCTAACGTATCGGCTTGCCGGACCCATTCGTCGCGCGTCGCGCGGCCTTTGAAGCCCGCCAGATTATCGTCAACCCACGCGGCTTCGCTGCTCGTCCATGATGCGATCTGATCGAAATGGTAAAAACCAAGGCTGTTCAACAGCTTCTCCAGCTTGGGTCCGACGCCCTTAATCAGCTTGAGGTCGTCAGCTTTGCCGCCCCTCGCCGCTTTGAGCGGCTTAGGCTTGCTCGCGGCCTTGGGCGCGCCGGTGTCATCTGCGGCAGCTTTGCCCGTGCTTGGCGATCCGGCGGTGTCGCCTACAGTCTGCGGCGCCTTGGCGGTCGCCTTCGATGTCTTGGCAACAGGCGCGTTGCGGGGGCCAGGCTCGCCTCTGGGGTCCTTGGCTACTGAATTTTCCACAGGCTTCGCCTTGGACTCGGCGGCGTCGCCTTCGGCGGCCTTATCCTCGTCGATGCGTCCGGTTTCCTTGACGATGTCCAATGGCGCGTCCAGCACCTTGACGTTTGGCTTGGCGGGTTGGTGCATCGCACCTTTTTGCCATGGCGCCAGCATCGGCACCTCGGTGCCGTCGATCCGCTTGATCGTCTCGCCCAGATCGGTGGCAAGCTGAACGGACGCGTTATACTTTGTCTGCCCGCTGTCAAATTCCTTGAGGCTGGTCAGCCCTGACGCAGGCTCGGAGGCAAAGCGCCCCTGCTGGGGCCCCGGCACCGGCACGTTGCCTGCTGCCAGTTCGTCAATAATCTCGCCCAGCCGCTCGGCTGTCAGATCCTCGTAATAATCTTTGCCGATCTGCGCCATCGGCGCGTTTGCGCAGGCTCCAAGGCACTCGACCTCTTCCCAGCTAAACTTGCCATCATCGCTTAGCTGATGCGGCTTTTGTGCAATCTTTTCGCGGCAGACAGCGACCAGATCCTCGGCCCCACAGATCATGCAGGACGTTGTGCCGCAAACCTGAATATTCGCAATTTTCCCAACAGGATGCAGCTGGAACATAAAGTAGAACGACGCCACCTCGACGGCCCGCATATAGGCCAGGCCCAGCATGTCGGCCACGCCCTCAATCGCGGGGCGGGTTAGCCAGCCCTCTTGCTCTTGGGCGCGCCACAGAAGCGCGATAACCGCCGATGCCTGACGGCCCTCGGGATACTTGGTGATCTGCGCTTCGGCCCATGCCAGATTGGCCGGGGTAAAGGCAAAACTTTCGGGCTGTTCAAGGTGGAGGCGACGTAGCATCAGGCGCTCACTTTCGTGCGTATCTTGGTACTGGCGGGCGCATCTGCGCGGGCTGGGATCGGTATCAGCATTATCTGTCAATCTCCCCGAACACGACATCCAACGTCCCGATGATAGCGGCAACGTCTGCCAACTGATGACCGCTTGCGAGGTAGTCCATCGCCTGCAGGTGCAGGTAGCCGGGCGCGCGTAGTTTGGCGCGGTAGGGCTTGTTAGAGCCGTCGCTGACCAGATAAACGCCAAATTCGCCCTTGGGCGCCTCGACGGCGGCGTAAATCTCGCCTTCGGGTACATGAAAGCCCTCGGTGTAGAGTTTGAAGTGATGGATCAATGCTTCCATCGACGTCTTCATATCGGTGCGCGTTGGAGGCGCAATCTTGCCACGTGCCAGAATCTCGCCCTTGCCCTCGGGGGCGCGCAATTTTTCGATGGCTTGATGGATGATGTGAATCGATTGGCGCATCTCCTCCATCCGGACGAGGTAGCGATCAAAGCAATCGCCGTTTTTGCCCACGGGGATCTGAAATTCGAATTCATCATAGCATTCATAGGGTTGCGCGCGGCGCAAATCCCACGCCATGCCGCTGCCGCGCACCATCACGCCCGAAAACCCCCAGTCCAGCGCGTCCTGCTCGGACACGACACCGATATCGGCGTTTCGCTGTTTAAAGATGCGGTTTTCCGTCAGCAGACCGTCGATATCGGACATCACCTGAGGGAAATGATTGGCCCAAGCCTCGATATCGTCCAGCAGATCGCTGGGCAGATCCTGATGCACGCCGCCCGGCCTGAAATAGGCCGCGTGAAGCCGCGCGCCGCAGGCCCGCTCGTAGAAAATCATCAGCTTTTCGCGCTCTTCAAAACCCCAGAGCGGCGGCGTCAGCGCACCCACGTCCATCGCCTGCGTGGTCACGTTTAGAAGGTGGCTCAGAATGCGGCCAATCTCGCAATAAAGCACGCGGATCAGGCTGGCGCGGCGGGGCACTTCGATCTCGCACAGACGCTCAATCGCGAGGCACCAAGCGTGCTCCTGATTCATCGGCGCCACATAGTCGAGACGGTCCAGATACGGCAGGTTTTGCAAGTAAGTCCGCGATTCCATTAGCTTTTCGGTGCCGCGATGTAGCAGGCCGATATGCGGGTCGCACCGCTCGACAATCTCGCCGTCCAGCTCCAGCACGAGGCGCAAAACACCATGCGCCGCAGGGTGTTGCGGACCGAAGTTGATGTTAAAATTACGGATCTTCTGCTCGCCCGACTCGTAGTCGCGCGATCCGTCATCATAGGTATTGTTGCGGATGTCGCCGTCCATCATGTCCGTGCCTCCGTAGTGCCGGAATTAGCCCAAGGCAAAATAGCGATTACCCATAGCAGTAGAACAATACCCAGAAGCGGGATTACAGCCAGGCCAAGATAATACTTCGGCAGGGACGTCCGAACCAAAAGATAGTAGCAGGGAGTCGCCAGCATTGCAGTGAAAGCAATGACATAGGTGATCAGCTGGATTATAAAAATGTCCATCACTTCGCGCCCTCTTTCTTCTCATCCGTCTTCTCATCACCCGGCAGGACGTATTCAGCCCCCTCCCATGGCGACATGAAATCGAACTGGCGATATTCCTGCACCAGCGAGACCGGCTCATAGACCACGCGCTTTTGCGTCTCGTCATAGCGCACCTCGGTATAGCCCGTGGTCGGGAAATCCTTGCGCAGCGGATGCCCGCGAAAGCCGTAGTCGGTAAGGATGCGGCGCAGGTCAGGGTGGCCAGAAAAGAGGATGCCGAACATATCGAACACTTCGCGCTCGAACCAGCCCGCCGAGGGGTGGATATCGGTGATTGAGGGCACCATATCCTCTTCGCGGGTGGCCACGCGGAGGCGAATACGCTGGTTCTGGTACATGCTGAGGAAATGGTAGACCATGTCGAACCGCTTGGCCCGCGCGGGGTAGTCCACGGCGGTAATATCAACCAGCGATGAGAAGCGGCACGTGCTGTCAGTTTTCAGAAACTCAACCAAGCCCTTGATGCTGGCGAGAGCCACGTCAATCGTCAACTCGCCCCGCTCTACGGACCAGCCCAGCACACAATCGGTGCGCTTCATCTCGATATGCGAGCCCAGTTCCTTGAGCGCTTCGGTCATGTCATTCCCCTTGCCTGCATCAATAGCCCGCGATTAGCGGACGATCGTTCCCGTGCGGCGGATTTTACGTTGCAGCTGCAGGATACCATATAGCAGCGCCTCGGCTGTCGGCGGGCAGCCCGGTACGTAGACGTCGACCGGCACGATCCGGTCACAGCCGCGCACGACGGAATAGCTGTAGTGATAATAGCCGCCGCCATTGGCGCAGCTACCCATGGAGATCACATAGCGCGGCTCGGGCATCTGGTCGTAGACCTTGCGCAGGGCGGGCGCCATCTTGTTGGTTAGCGTGCCGGCGACGATCATAACGTCCGACTGGCGCGGGGACGCGCGCGGCGCGATACCAAACCGCTCCGCATCGTAGCGCGGCATGGAAGTGTGCATCATCTCGACCGCGCAGCACGCGAGGCCAAAGGTCATCCAATGAAGCGAACCTGTGCGCGCCCAGTTAATGATATCCTCGGACGCGGTCAGCAGGAAACCTTTGTCCTGCAATTCAGCATTCAGATTCTGCGTGGCGACCTCGCGGTCAGCGCCTGCATGGTTCTCTCCAACGGCTACTCCCATTCGAGGGCTCCCTTTTTCCACTCATACGCAAACCCGATGGTCAACACGGCCAAAAAGACCATCATCGACCAGAAGGCGGCCATGCTGATGTCTTGGAATGCCACGGCCCACGGGAACAGCATCGCAATTTCCAGATCGAAAATGATGAATAGGATCGCTACGAGGTAGAACCGAACGTCGAATTTCATCCGCGCATCGTCAAAGGCGTTAAATCCGCACTCATACGCGCTCACTTTTTCCGGGTCCGGATTACGTCCGGCCAGGATTAAGGAGGCAAGGATCAGTACGACCCCGAGGCCGATAGCGATTGCCAGAAAGACCAGAATGGGAAGGTATTCCCTCAACATCTCTTCCAAGAGTGGCTCCTTTTCTGCGCCCGTGCATTGCACAGCTTATCAACATGGGCGATCAAGTGGCGTATTAGGCTGCCGCCCGGTTTACTCCCGCCCCCGATGAGGGTCAACGGCTCAATCCCGAAATTAGGGCGCCCGGCACGGCGATCCACCGTATGACGGTGCGGCCGAACGTCCCGGCGCGGGTTCGCTGCACCCTGCCCTGCTGCGCTGCGCGTCAGGTAGAGGGCGGCGGATAGAAGTCCTGAGTAAACATCCGGCTGCGGCTATTCCCCGGCAGCGCGTCCAGATAGCTTTGGCGTTCGGTGATCCGCTCAAACCATGCAGCGACTTCGGGGAACTCGTCCAGCGGGGCAAAGTGCCGCGCCATGTAGACCGCCTGCCCCACACAGATGTCGGCCGCCGAATAGCCCCCCGTTAGCAGATAATCGCGATTCTCGACCGGCGTGCTAAGCCGCGCCTCAATGGCGGCGTAGCACTGGCGCAGCCGCGCCACCTCGATCCGTTTTGTCGCGTCGCTGCCCTGCGCGCCCAGCACCACATGCTGCACTGTCAACGCGGCGGCGTGGGCGCTGACCGTCTCGGCGAAATGCACCCAGACAAGCCATGCCATGCGGTCCATCGCACCCGGCAGCTGTCCCATGCCCCGCTCTGGAAATCGCTCGCACAGATACTCGACGATCGCGCCGCTCTCGAACATGCGCTCGCCCTCGATTTCAAGCGCAGGCACGCGCCCGGCGGGAGAGCGTGTCAGAAACTCCTCACTGCGCAGCGATCCGTCGAACGGCATTTCGACCAGCTGAAATGGGACGTCCAGCTCGTTCAGCAGCCATAAGACCTGCATCGAGCGACTCTGTGGCACATGATAGAGCGTAATCATCTGCATTCCCCTGATTTGGCGGCGTATTGGGCTATGACTTAGACCGCCCATGCCGGAAATTACACCGCGCAGATTGAAAAAACTCCGCGCGCCTTGCTTTTTACTCGCAACGAAAGTTACTCGCAACGAAAGGCAAATCGCTCAGTCTCACGGCGCGCTGCTATGCTTCAGCGTGCCAAAGCGGTCGACGAAATACTCGAACGCGCCCAGCCCACCGGGCGGCGTGCATGTAACCACTAACCACAGCTGCGACGACACTGCAGGGCGCGCCGTGCAGTCGGTGATGCGAGCCGCGCCGCCCGCCTCCGCCACATAGCGCGCAGCCATACGTTCGATCGTCGCGGTTTCGGTAGTCAATGCGGCCTTGCGGCCTAGTGACAGTCCGATCACCGCAGTCGCCGCGATCAATCCTATCACCGGGGCAAAGAATATCCAGCGTGGCATCGCAGGCCCTCCTTCGCGTTTCTGCCACCGCGCTGTGCCCCGCTGGGGAACCGCGCGGCGCGGCGCGTCGTTAGATAGGCAACATAGACCATCTGAAAAGGGGATCGACATGAGCGACCAAGATCTGAAGGCCACTTTCTGGGACCGCATTGAGGACGTTAACGTGGGGATGCTGTCAGGCCCAGACACCAATCCACGCCCTATGGCCCATCATGCCCGCAAGGACGATAGTGCGCTATGGTTCTTGACTGCCAACGATACTGACATCGGCGAGGATGCGGCGGCTGGCAAAGACGCGCGCTACCAGATCGTCAGCGGCGACGCAAAAATTTATGCTGTGGTGGACGGCACCCTCGCCGTGGAAACAGACCGCGCCAAACTGGACGAGATTTGGTCCCCGATGGACGCCGCATGGTTTGAGGACGGCAAGGATGACCCTGATGTGCGCCTCGTGCGATTTACCCCGAAATCAGCGGAAATCTGGGCACATGACAGCACCGCCAAGGCATTCTACGAAATGGCAAAATCCGCAGTGACGGACGAAACTGCCAATCCGGGCCACCACGGCAAGATTAGCTTTTAATGGGCCGCATTTCACACATCATTGGGGTCGCCATTCTGGCGGCCCCTTTCGCGCATCCTGCTGCCGCCGAGGAAGTCGGCGAGATTGGCGTGGACTGGGCCGGCAATGACATCGTGATCGAGGCGATTGCCGATCCCGAAGTCACTGGTGTCACCTGTCATTTGGCGTATTTTCGCCGCGGCCTGATTGACCGGCTGGCTAATGGCAATTGGTTCGAGGACCCCTCCAACAGTGCTATTGAATGCCAGCAAACCGGCCCGATTGCACTAGGCGATATCGACCGCTCCAAAGACGGTGAGGACGTATTTCGGGCCAGTCGCTCGATCATTTTCAAGTCGCTGCGGGTCAAGCGGATCTATGATGAGGCTAACCGCACGCTGATTTATGTCAGCCACGCGCGCGAGGTTACCCAAGGCTCGGCCAAGGTGTCGATCTCGACCGTGCCTATCGGACCGGGCCCGCAATAGCGCTCAGCCGTTGATGCTCTGCCATACCGCGCCCACCTCGGCGCGGATTATGCGCGCGATCAGGGCGCAGTCGTCTAAGCTGAACGTCAGCGGAAGGCGCATGTCGATGGTGCCGCGCAGCACGCGGTCACTGGCTGGCATCCGCTCGCTCGGCGCATAGCGCCAGCTGTCGTAGCGGCTGGTAAACCCCTCAGGCTCGGCACCGCCGAACCATTTGAGCTGTACCCCTCGCGCGGCGCAGCGCGACAGGACTTCGCTTACATACCCATCGGGCCAATCCAGCAAGAGGAATTGAATTGATGAGCCAACGAACGTCTCCTCGTCGGGACGCTCGACCACAGTCAGGCCCGGCGTATTTTGCAGGCCCTCCTCGACAATTCGGTAGCGCGCGTTCCACGCCTCGCACTGCAATTCCAGCCGCCACAACTGCGGCCTCAGGATAGCGGCGCGCAGATTGTCCATACGGCCCGACAGATTCGGCGTCACGTACTTTGCGCGCTCAAAAGCGGCCTCGGGCGGCACAGTTCCGTGCCGCGCATATAGCATATATGACCCCGACAGCAGGATCGCACGCGCCGCGATGTCATCATCGTCGGTGATCAGAAACCCGCCCTCACCGGCATTCATATGCTTGTAGGTCTGCACAGAATAACAGCCGATAAGGCCGTCGCGCCCCGACATACGCCCGCGCCAGGTTGCGCCCATCGTATGCGCGCAATCCTCGATGACGGTCACACCGGCCGCATCGCAGATCTGCATCAGGCGGTCCATGTCGGCCAAATGGCCGCGCATATGGCTTAGCATCAGGACGCTCGCGCTGCTGGCCTTTGCCTGCAGATCGTCCAGATCAATGGTCAATGCCTCGGTCACGCCAACAAAGACTGGCACGCCCCCGACCCCTGCAATAGCGCCCGGCACCGGCGCCAGCGTAAACGCATTGGTCAGCACCTTGTCGCCGGGCTTGACCCCGACCGCGCGCAGCGCCGCGCCCATGGCATAGCCTCCAGACGCCACTGCCAGCGCGTATTTCGCACCGGTATAGGCGGCAAACTCGCGCTCTAACGCGGCAACCTCACCATCGTCAGAGTTATATCGGTGCAGCCGGCCTGAGCGCAGGACAGCGACTGCCGCCTCAATAGCGTCCTCAGGGATCGCCTCCTGCTGGGTGAAACTGCCGCCAAAACGCTCGGTCATGTCGCTCACGCCAATAATCGGGCCGCAATGGCCGGTAGTTCGCCGAAATCATGCAACAGCGCATCCGGCGCAAGTGCGGCCATCTCCGCGCCATTCGGCCCAAAGGTGACCAGAACGGATGGCACGCCGGCCGCGCGGGCCGTGCTGTGATCTGTGATCGTATCGCCCACCATCAGACAATGCGCCGGATCGCCGCCTGCACGGCGCGCCGCCTCGCGCAGTGGCTCTGGATCGGGCTTGCGCACGGTCAGGGTATCAGCGCCGATGAGGGCGCCGAAAAGGTCAAGCGCGCCCATGTTTGTCAGCAACTTGCGCGCCAGATACTCAGGCTTGTTCGTGCACACAGCGACCTTAAAATCAGCAGCACACAGCGCCGCCACCGCATCTAGCGCGCCGGGATAAAATACAGAGTGGGTGTCGATCTCGGCCTCATATGCCTCAAGCAGATAGGGGTAATATCGGTCAAGCAGGTCTGGATCAGGCACCTGGCCCATCCGTTCCAGGCCCAGCGACAACATCGCGCGCCCGCCGCACAGTGCGGTGCCCGCGTCGGCCGCGCCCAGCATATCGCCAACGCCCATATCGCGAAAACACGCATTGGCCGCTTTAAGAAGATCGCCACTGGTGTCGGCCAGCGTTCCGTCGAGATCAAAGATGATGCTGCGCATCGCGGCACTCCCATTCTGTTGCGGCTGATATAGAACGTTGCCGGCGCTTTTCCGCCCGGCCTGTCACATTTGGCAATCTAGTTTGATCGCCCGCTGTCTTGCACCTACGGCTGAGCCAGATAGAACGGACGGACGCGTGATACAAAGGATTTCTTGTTAATGAGCACTGCCCTGATCGTCCTTGCCGCTGGTAAAGGCACGCGGATGAAATCTGACATGCCCAAGGTTTTGCACCCCATTGCGGGCGCGCCGATGCTCGTCCACGCCCTGCGCGCCGGGGCCACATTAGAGCCCGCGCGCATCGCCGTCGTCACCGGACATGGCGCGGACGCCGTTGAGGCGGCCGCATTGGAGCATGATCCCGAGGTTATCGCCGCCCGGCAAGAGCAGCAGCTAGGCACCGCCCACGCGGTCGGCTGCGCCCGCGCGGCACTCGCGGGCCATGACGGCGACGCGCTGGTTCTTTATGGCGACACACCTTTTATCCAGCCGGGCACGCTGGAGCGGATGATAGAGGCGCGGCGCGATCACGATATCGTGGTTCTCGGCTTTGAGGCCGCCGATCCGGGGCGTTATGGCCGCCTTGTGATGAACGGCGGCGCGCTGGAGCGTATTGTCGAGTTCAAGGATGCGTCAGAGGCAGAGCGTGCTCTAACATTCTGTAATTCCGGCGTTATTGCCGCAGATAGCGATACGCTGTTCCAACTGATCGACGCGGTCGGCAATGACAACGCGTCCGGCGAATATTACCTGACCGACATCATCGGCATCGCTCGCGCACAAGGCCTGACCGCCACCGCAATCGCCTGCGACGAGGCCGAGACACTCGGCGTCAATTCGCGCGAGGAGCTGGCCGCCGCCGAGGATCTGTTTCAATCACGCGCGCGCGCCGCCGCCTTCGAGGATGGCGTTAATTTTTATGCCCCCGGCAGCGTTTATTTCGCCTACGACACAGTCATAGGCCGCGATACGCTAATCGAACAGAACGTGGTCTTTGGCCCCGGCGTCACAGTAGAAAGCGGCGCACATATCCGTGCGTTCAGCCACCTTGAGGGATGTCATGTGGCCCGCGGCGCCATCGTCGGCCCCTACGCCCGCCTGCGCCCCGGCGCCGAATTGGCCGAGGATGTGCGCGTCGGCAATTTCGTCGAGATCAAAAATGCCGTGCTGGACGAAGGCGCCAAGGTGAACCACCTCAGCTATATTGGCGACGCGCATATCGGGGCGGGCGCGAATGTCGGCGCGGGCACAGTGACCTGCAATTACGATGGCGTGTCCAAGCATCATACAGCGATCGGCGCGCATGCCTTCATCGGGTCCAGCACGATGCTGATCGCGCCCGTACAAATCGGCGATCACGCCATGACGGCGTCGGGATCGGTCGTCACTCAGGATGTGCCGGACGGTGCGCTTGCGGTGGCACGTGCGCGGCAGGTCAACAAACCGGGGCTCGCACGCAAATTGTTCGATAAGTTAAAGCATGCCAAGAATAAGAACACAAAAGGGGCGTCATAATGTGCGGTATTGTAGGTATCCTTGGCCAGCATGAAGTGGCCCCAATGTTGGTCGAGGCCCTGAAACGGCTGGAATATCGAGGCTATGACAGCGCCGGTATCGCAACCGTAAACGAGGGCGTGCTAGGTCGGCGCCGCGCCATAGGCAAGCTGGTGAACCTCAGCGATCTGTTGGTTCACGAGCCGTTGGCTGGCAAATCAGGCATTGGCCACACCCGGTGGGCCACGCATGGCGCCCCGACGCTGGTAAACACGCACCCACATCGCGCGGGTGCCGTTGCCGTGGTGCATAACGGTATCATCGAAAACTACCGCGATCTGCGCGCCGAATTGGCCGAGGTCGGCATCGCCTACCAGACCGAAACGGATACCGAAACGGTCGCCTTGCTGGCACAGCATCATCTCGAGAGTGGGATGTCGCCTATCGAGGCCGCGCGCGCAACACTTGCAAAGCTGGAGGGAGCATATGCCCTCGCCTTTCTCTTTGACGGGGAACCGGATTTGATGATCGCCGCCCGCAAGGGTAGCCCGCTGGCCATTGGCCATGGCGAGGGCGAGGTTTATGTCGGCTCGGACGCCATTGCGCTGGCCCCTATGACCGACCGGATCACCTATTTGGAAGAGGGTGACTGCGCAATCCTAAGCCGGAGCGAGGTCACGATCATCGACGCAGATGGCCAAACTGTCCAACGTGAGGCCCGCACAATTCGCATCGACGCCGCGCGCATCGACAAGGCCGGGCACAAACACTTTATGTCCAAAGAAATCGCCGAGCAGCCGACCGTCATCAGCGAAACGCTTGCCAGCTATATCGCGCCGGATGCCAGCGACATCATTCTGCCCGGTGACGGCATTGATTTTGCATCCATAAACCGGATCACAATGGCGTCCTGCGGCACCGCCTACTACGCCTGCCTCACGGCCAAATATTGGTTTGAGCAACTAGCCGGACTGCCCGTGGAGGTCGATTTTGCGTCCGAATTCCGCTATCGCACCCCTCCGGTGACCGAAGGCACAGCCGCTCTCTTTGTCAGCCAGTCGGGCGAGACGGCAGACACGCTAGCCGCCCTGCGCTACTGCGCGCCGCTGGCGCAGACCATCCTCGCAGTGACGAACGTGCCCGAAAGCTCAATTGCGCGCGAGAGCGACTTGAACATGCCTATCCATGCAGGCGTCGAGATCGGCGTCGCCTCGACCAAGGCGTTTACCTGCCAACTCACCGTCTTGCTTTTGCTTGCGCTCAAGGCTGCGCATGCGCGCGGGCGCCTGACCGATGAGGGCTTCAAGGCCAAACTGGCATCGCTGCGCAGCCTACCGGCCACATTCAATCAGGCGATGAGCATCGAAGAGACGGTGCGCGGCGTTGCCTTGCGCATCTCTCAATCTCGCGATGTGCTGTTTCTAGGGCGCGGACGGATGTTTCCGTTGGCACTAGAGGGTGCCTTAAAACTAAAGGAAATCAGCTATATACACGCCGAAGCTTATGCCTCTGGAGAGTTAAAACACGGCCCCATCGCGCTGGTCGATGAGCAGATGCCAGTCGTCGTTATAGCCCCGCGTGACGCTCTCTTCGACAAGACGGTATCGAACATGCAGGAGGTTATGGCGCGCGGTGGCAAGGTGATCCTGATCACGGACGCAGCGGGCGCCAAGACGGCATCCGATGGCGTCTGGCAGACGATCATCATGCCAGATATCGACGACGATCTGGCGCCAATCCTCTATGCGATCCCGGTGCAGTTCCTTGCCTATCATGCAGCCGTCGCTAAGGGGACGGATGTGGATCAGCCGCGTAATCTGGCCAAATCAGTAACGGTTGAATAGCCACTATTTCAGCGAGAACACCTGCACTTCGGGCAGGCCCGTCAGCGGCGCCTCTATCACGCGCAAGGCAGCCAGAGACATCCGGCTGCCTGCACCCGCATCGCCCCCTAACGGGATCAAATCGACCTTTACCGACTTACCGTTGGCGGGATAAACGACGCGGCCCGGCCCCGGTTTCTTCACCAATGGCGTCTTGAGCCAGAAACCCGGCTCACCCGGCGCGCCAAGGCTGGCAATGGTCGTGCCCAGTGCCGTGCCGCCAGCGGCGGGCTGCGCGGCCGCCGCCTTGTCCGCCGCACTCGTGGTATCAAACTGCTCAACTGTGCGCGCATTCGGCGGCACCTTTGGCGCGGTTGAGGGTGCAGTTATTGTAGCCGGTTCTGCTTCGGGCGTCGGCGTGCGGCCGGGGGACAGCCAGTCCGGCGCCGCTGCGCAGCCCGCAACTACAGTCGCCGCTGAGATGAGGATCAAATTTTTCATATCGCCAGCCTATTGTGCGCCGCCAGCCCGTTCAATCCCCATCGGCCCCTGCGTGCAACGTACTGGCAATGCCCCGCCTTCGGCACATCGCCTATTGCCCCGCCCCGCCGCGACGCTTACCTTTTGGGGTATGAATACGCCCTTGATAGATCCCTTTCAGCGCGCCATCGACTACCTGCGTGTGTCGGTGACAGATCGCTGCGATTTTCGCTGTGTTTACTGCATGTCCGAGAACATGACATTCCTGCCGAAAAAGGAACTTCTGACGCTGGAGGAGTTGGACCGTATGTGCAGCGCCTTCGTCGGAATGGGCGTTCGCAAGCTGCGTATCACTGGCGGCGAGCCGTTAGTGCGGCGCGAAATCATGACGTTTTTTAACAGCATGAGCCGGCATCTGGAGAGCGGCGCACTGGCCGAACTGACCCTGACCACCAACGGATCACAGCTGGAGCGGTTTGCGGAGGGCCTTTATGCTGCAGGTGTGCGCCGCGTGAACGTGTCGCTGGATACTGCCGACGAACAGAAGTTTGCCGACATCACCCGCTGGGGCCGTCTGCCCCAAGTGCTGCGGGGCATTGACGCGGCGCAGAGTGCCGGGCTGCGGGTCAAGATTAACGCAGTTGCGCTAAAGGGCTTTAACGAGAGCGAGCTGTTCAGCCTTACGGAATGGTGCGCCAGCCGCGACATGGATCTGACGTGGATCGAGGTGATGCCAATGGGCGACATCGGCAACGAGGATCGGCTAAGCCAGTATTGGCCGCTCAAGGATCTGCGCGCCCGGCTGTCCGAGCGCTATACCGTCACCGACCTGCCCGAGCGTACCGGCGGCCCCGCACGCTATGTCCGGCTGGAGGAGACTGGACAAAAGATCGGCTTCATCACTCCGCTGACGCATAATTTCTGCGAAAGCTGCAATCGGGTGCGCCTGACCTGCACTGGCGAGCTGTACATGTGCCTCGGCCAAGAGGATATGGCCGATCTGCGCCCCCCCTTGCGGAATAATCCCGGCGATATCGCACCCTTGCAGGACGCCATCCGCGCCGCGATTGCCCGCAAGCCTAAGGGCCACGATTTCGACTATTCCCGGCAGGGCGTCGACGGCAAGATGCCCCGCCATATGAGCCACACGGGCGGCTAAGGGATGCCCGCCAGCCTCGGCCCGCCGACGCTATTGCTGCGCGTCTATGCGCTCGCATCCCGCGCAATTGCACCGCTGGCGATGCGGCGCGTGCAGCGCAAGCTGACCGCGCACGGCACCAGCAAGGCGCGCATAGCCGAGCGTATGGGCCATGCGTCGATGCCTCGCCCTGCTGGCGATCTACTATGGTTTCACGCCGCCAGTGTAGGTGAGAGCCTGTCGATCCTGCGCCTGATCGCGCATCTGGGAGAGACACATCCGGCGCTGAATTTCCTGATCACCAGCGGCACCGCGACCTCGGCCAGCATCCTTGCGCAGCGGATGCCGCCGCGCTGCCTGCACCAGTTTGCCCCACTTGACGCGCCTGCCGCCGTGACCCGGTTTCTAGATCATTGGCAGCCAAGCGCAGGCGTCTTTGTCGAAAGCGAGTTGTGGCCGAATATACTGCGCGTTGCCGCCCGGCGGGGCATCCCTCTGGCGCTGCTCAATGCGCGCATCTCCGACCGCTCGGCGCGCGGTTGGGCGCGGATCGGCGGCACCGCGCGCCATCTGCTAGGCCACTTCGCCATGGTACATTGTCAGGACGCACGCACAGCGGATCACCTACGCCGCTTGGGGTGCGATTGTGCGGCTGAGGGGGCGAACCTCAAGGCGATGGCTGGGCCGGTGCCCTATGATGCCGCGGCGGTGGCACAGTTAAACGCCCAGATTGGCGGGCGGCCGGTCTGGGCAATGGCCTCGACCCATCCGGGCGAAGAAGATGTGGCGATAACGGCCCACGTTTCGCTGCTGGAGGCGCAGCCTGAGGCGCTACTAATACTCATTCCGCGCCACCCAGAGCGGGCAGAAGGCATCGCCGCGATGCTGGACAAGGCCAATTTGCGCCACGCGCGTCGCTCGACCGGAGGCGAGGTTGACCCATCTACGCAGGTTTATCTGGCCGATACGTTGGGCGAGATGGGGCTGTGGTACGCCCTCGCTCCTATCGTCTGCGTCGGCGGCTCGTTCGTGCCCGTGGGCGGGCACAACCCCTACGAGGTGGCCCATGGCGGCGCGGCGGTTCTGCACGGCCCGCTCTACGCCAATTTCGCCGCAGCCTACGCCCAGATAGATGCGTCCGGGGCCGCCCGGCAGGTCGAGGATGCTGCGGCGCTGGCCGACGCGCTGCTGGAATTGAACGCTGCGCCCGATATGCTGGCGATCATGCAGAGCCGCGCCAGCCAGTTCGCCGCAGCGCAGGACGACCAGCTTGAGGATCTCGCATCCACCCTTTGCGCCGCGCTCAGGCTGGGTTAGGACGGGCCAGAGCGATGCGGGGAGCATGCGACTTGACCGAGCTGATCGTCACCAATTTCAACGCAAACTTTACTGGCGTGTCCGCCACGGCGGCAGGCGTGCTGCGCGCCCAAACGGCGCGATATGATCTGGCACTTGCAGGCCGCGCCCTGCCCGGTTGCCCCGCGCCTGTTACGGTAGCCGAGGCGCGTCGGCTCTCGCGCGACGTGCCGCCTGGTCGGCCCTTCGTCATCTGGCATGTTAGGCGCAATAGCGAGATGCGCAGCGCGCTCTGGGCGCGTGATGTTCTGCGCCTACCGATCCGCATTGTCTTTACCTCCGCTGCGCAAAGGCGTCATTCAGCGCTGCCCCGTTGGCTGATCTCGCGGATGGACGCCGTGATTGCGACGACGGCGCGCGCCGCAGATTTTGTGCCGCATGTGCGCGCCGTGGTCCCCCACGGCGTTGATTGCGCGACCTTTCACCCGGCAGAGGACCGCGCTGCCGCGTGGGCGCAGGCGGGCTACCCCGGCCAGCGCGGCATTGCCACAATAGGGCGCATTCGGCCCGAAAAAGGAACTGATCGCTTCGTTGATGCGATGCTGAAACTACTGCCGGGCCAGCCCGGTACAACGGCATTGGTCTTGGGGCGCGCGGGGCGTAGTGATCTTGCATTTCTGCAAGGACTAAAGGACCGTATCGCAGCCGTGCACCTGCAAGAGCGCATTCTGTTTCCCGGCGAAATCGCGCCCGACGCGCTGCCTGCCCTCCTGCGCGGCCTGTCTGCCGTAGTGCAACTACCGCGCTATGAGGGTTATGGCATGGCCCCGCTCGAGGGGATGGCCAGCGGTGTGCCCTTCGTTGCGACGGACGCCGGATACTACCGCGATTTCACAGGTAACGGAGCGGCGGGCCAGATCGTCGCGAATGCAGATGACGCGGCAGAGGCGCTGACAACATTACTAGGTGATCCCGCGCGCCACGCCGCGATGTCGGATGCCGCGCGGCAGATCGCGCAGTCCAAGTTCAGCGTCGAGGCAGAAGCAGACGGCATCGGCGCGGTCTATGAGGCCCTCTGGCGCGGGGCCTAAACAGGCATCCGCCGCTCTACGATCTCAGCCCACCAACTGCACCCAGCGGGGATGATCGCGTCGTCGAAGTCGTACTCGGCATTGTGAACCGCGGCCGTATCGCCATTGCCGACCAGGATGTAGGCGCCCGGCCGCTCCTCCAGCATATAGGCGAAATCCTCGCCGCCCATGACCAGCGGCGCATGGGCGCAATCGCCCGAGACCCCGCGCGCGACCTCGGCGGCAAAATCGGTCTGTTCGGGGTGGTTAACCATCACCGGATAGTTGCGCTGGTAACGCAGTTCCACGTTGCCGCCCATGGCCGCGCCCAGATGCTCGCAAATGCCGCGCAGCCGCGCCTCGGCCAGATCGCGCATGGCATTGTTCAGCGTTCGCACCGTGCCTTTCAGATGCACAGATCCTGGGATCACGTTGAACGCGGTGGTCGACGATTCGATGGATGTGACCGAGACGACCAACTGCTCGGTCGGATCAGCATTGCGGCTGGATATGGTCTGCAACATGGTAATCAATTGCGCGGACGTCACGATGGGATCGACGCCCTCATGCGGTTTGGCCGCGTGGCCGCCCCGGCCGGTTACGATCATTTCAAACTCGTCAGTCGAGGCGAAAAATGCGCCCGGCCGAATGGCAAAGCTGCCCGCTGGCACGCCCGGCCAATTATGCATCCCATACACTTCCTGAATGCCGAAACGGTCCATCAGGCCCTCTTCGCACATGACGGCAGCGCCCCCGCCGCCCTCTTCGGCGGGCTGGAATATGACGATGGCGGTGCCGTCGAAATTGCGCGTTTCGGCCAGATATTGCGCCGCGCCCAGTAGCATGGCTGTATGTCCGTCGTGCCCGCAGGCGTGCATTGCGCCCGGCACGGTGCTGGCATAGTCCGCGCCCGTCGCCTCAAGGATCGGCAGTGCGTCCATGTCGGCGCGCAGGCCCACGACCTTGCCCGAGGCGGATGCGCGGCCCTTTATAACGCCGACAACGCCAGTGCGCCCGATGCCTGTCACAACCTCGTCGCAGCCAAATTCGCGCAGCTTATCTGCCACCAGAGCACTGGTGCGGTGGGTGTCGAACATCAACTCAGGATGGGCGTGGATATCGCGGCGCCATGCAGTGATGTCGGCGTGTGTGTCGGCAAAACGGTTCTTGATGGGCATGATCATCTCCTTTGGCGCTCGGAGCGAGGATGAACCTCGCCGCGCCCGGCGTAAAGGGTGCTATTGCGGCGGCCTCGGGTCGCGGTCCAGTTCGCTGGCCGCGATCAGGGCGCGTGTGCGTGGATGGACCGGAGCCGACAGGATCTGCGCCGCCGCGCCAACCTCAATGATACGCCCCTCATCCATCACCGCGATTCGGTGCGCGATGCTGCGCGCCGCGCGCAGATCATGTGTCACGAACAGCATAGCAAGGCCGCGGCGGGCCTGCTCTGCCCGCAAAAGACGCAAAAGGGAGGCCGCCTGCACGGTATCGAGCGACGACAGCCCTTCGTCCACAACCACAATATCGGGGTTCAGCACCAGCGCGCGGGCGATCGCGGCGCGCTGTCGCTGACCGCCCGACACCTCGTGCGGGAATCGCTGCATCAGCTCTGGCGCGAGGCCCACCTGCGCGAACAGCGCCTCGATCTGTGCTGTGTTCACCGCCCGTCCGTAATTGCGCAAGGGATCGGCTACCTGCCGCCCTAGCTGGCGGCGCGGCTCTAACGCGGTCGCGGGGTCTTGAAATACCATCTGGATACTCGTGCGGGCGCCATGCACCTCGCGGCGCGACATCTGCGCGATATCGCGGGTGCGCCAGCAGACCGCGCCGCTTGCCAAACGCTCCAGCCCCAGCGCGGCACGGGCCAGCGACGACTTGCCACTGCCCGACGCGCCGACCAGCGCCAGTGTTTCGCCGGGTGCAAGCGCCAGATCGGCCAAATTCACCGCCGGCGCGGTGCTCCCGTAGCGCACAGTTGCCCCCTCCAGCCGCAGCAGCGGCTTAGCGGGGGCTGCCATTGTTGGCGGTGCTGGCAGCCGCGCCGCGTCGACCAACGCGCGCGTGCAGGCGTGTCGCGGCGCGGCAAGTACCTCGCGCGCTGCCCCCTCCTCGACGATGCGGCCGGCCTCCATCACGGCGACGCGCCCGCCCATGCGCTGCACCGAACGCATATCATGCGTGATCAGCAGCAGGGCCATCCCTGTCTCGCTCCGGTAGCTATCCAGCAGATCCAGAATGCCTGCACGCAGGTGCGCGTCCAGCGCCGTCGTCGGCTCGTCCGCGATCAGCAGGCGAGGGCCGCAAGAGAGCGCCGCCGCGATCGCAACGCGCTGGCGCATCCCGCCCGACAGTTGGTGGGGATAGGCGGCAAGGCACCCCTCGGGGTCAGGCATACCGGCGCGAGACAGTAGCTGAATACTGCGCGCCCGCGCGGCGGCCGCACCCAGCCCCAGATGTGAGCGCATCGCCTCGCCGACCTGCCGCTCGACGGTTAACACCGGGTTCAGCGTCGATGCCGGGTCTTGAAAGATCATCGCAATCTCGCGCCCGCGCAGATGGCGCAGCGCGGCGGGCCGCAGCGCCGCAAGATCGCATGTTGCACCGCCCTGCCCTGACCACATCGCACGGCCCGTGACTTCGGCGCCCGGCAGCAGCCCCAGCAGCGCAGCGGCAAGCGATGATTTGCCCGCTCCCGACGGTCCGATAAGGCTCAGCACCTCGCCCGGCGCAACACGCAGCGACACGCCAGACGCCGCAAAATGCACCGCACCCGAATGGCGCAGCGACATGTCTTGGATATCCAGAAGATTCGTAATCGCGGCATTCCTTGGAGGCGATGACAGGTTACAATCGCGCAGATTTAGGGCGCGGCCCCGCCCAGCCCCGCATACACCTGCAAATTGTCGCATCAATCCGACAGGCGCCGCAAGTTCCACCAGCACTTGCACGCTGAAATCGCTAGTTTTATAGCGTCTGGGGCCCTACGCTTGCGCAGGGGCGCCAATTTGCGCATATGGTCTGGTGCATTTTCTGGGGGATAATTTCATCACGAAACAATCCGGTGCCGCGTCTTTGGCCCTCGCCCCGTTGATGACCTGCCTCATTTTGGGCATTGCAAATGCCGCGCACGTCTCGGACGAGCGCGGAACTGATGGCGTTCTGCGTATCCTCTACTGGCAGGCGCCCTCGACGCTGAACCCGTACCTGTCGGGAGGCGTCAAGGATATCGAGGCGGCCTCTTTGGTGCTGGAGCCGCTGGCGCGTCTTTCGCCGGACGGCGAGATGATCCCGTGGCTGGTGCGCGAGATACCGACACTGGCCAATGGCGGCGTCGCGGCTGATCTGCGCAGTATCCGCTGGCAGCTGATTCCGGGTCTAAAATGGTCCGATGGCAGCCCCGTCACCTCGGCTGATATTGCATTTACCCATCGCTACTGCGTAGCGCCCGGCGCAGGCTGCGCACAGGCGGACAAATTTCGCGACGTGGCGCGCGTCGAGACGCCCGATGATCTGACCGCTGTATTGCATTTCGAAGAGCCGAGGCCGTTTCCCTATGGGCCATTCGTCGGCCCGCAGACACCTCTTTTGCAGGCAGCGCAATTCGCATATTGTCTGGGGCCGCGCGCGCCCGGGTGCACAGAGGCCAACTTCGCACCAATTGGTACGGGACCATTTAAAGTGGCCGAATTCAGGCCCGGCGACACCGCCCTATTTGAGGCAAATCCGGCCTACCGCGTGCCGGGGCATCCTGCGTTCGGCCATGTGCTGCTGAAAGGCGGCGGTGATGCGATGTCTGCTGGACGCGCGGTGCTGGAGACGGGCGAATTTGACTACGCATGGAACCTGCAACTGGGGCCGGAGGTACTGGCCGCAATGGCCGCGCGCGGCAAGGGTCAGGTCGTCTCGGCCTTCTCGACGCTGGTCGAAAGGATGGCATTTAACCTACAAGGCCCAGATGGACCATCGCCAGAGGACGCGCCGCTGCAGCCAAACACGGCGCTGTCGGATATAGCAGTGCGCCGGGCGCTGGCGATGGCGCTGGACCGCCAGACGATGATCGATATTGGCTACGGCGCGGCGGGGCGCGTCACCTGCAACATGGTGCCTGCACCGCCTGCCTATGCCTCGGCGGCCAACGATGGTTGCGCGGCGCAGGATCTGGACGGCGCGCGCGACGTGTTGGCGCAGGCTGGCTGGATCGACGCCGACGGCGACGGTGTACGCGAGCGCGGCGGCACAGAGCTACGGTTCGTTTTTCAGACCTCGGCCAACGCGGTGCGGCAGGACTTTCAGACGCTGGCCAAGGAATGGTGGCGCCAGATCGGCGCTTATGCGGAATTGCGAACTATAGACGCCTCGGTTTTCTTTAGCGGCGATCCCGGCAGCCCCGACACGTTGGAGAAGTTCGGCGCCGATATCGAGATGTACGCAAGCGCAACGGATGGCCCCGATCCCGAGGCATACCTAGCCGGATGGGCCTGCGACGCGGCGCCCAATGAGCAAAACGGCTGGCAGGGGCGCAATGTCGGCCACTGGTGCGATCCCGAATACGACGCACTGCTGAGCGAGCTGTCCAGCACTGCGGGCATGGCAGAGCGCGCCAAACTGTCGCGCGCGCTGAACGATATGCTTGTGCAGCAATACGTCGCGGTGCCGCTTGTCGATCGCGGACGCGTATCCGCACACGCCAATTCGCTGGGCGGCGTCCAGCTGAACGCCTGGGATAGCGAGCTGTGGAATATCGCTGACTGGTATCGCCTGCCGGGATAGCAGAGCTAACCCCAGGTGCGGCGTACATTGCGCGTCAGCCAGCCGCCGGCCTATGCTGGCCCAAGCGGGCGCCCGGCGCCTCCCTTCATCAGCCAAGGCATCCCTTTTCATGCGATCCCACGCCCTTCGCCGCCTCGCCATGACGATACCGACACTGCTGGTAATCTCAGCGGTGATCTTTGCCCTGCTTGAGTTCGCGCCGGGCGATCCGATGGCGCAGCTGCCCTCGACCATTCCGGCAGATGTGCGGGCGGAAATGCGCGAGGCGCTTGGCCTTGGGCAGTCCGCGCCGGTGCGGTATGGCATGTGGCTGTGGCAGATGGTGGTCGTCGAGCCGGCGATCGCACTGGGCGCCCTCACCGATGGCGAGGCGCCCCGCATCCTTAGTTGGCAAACGCGCGGACCGGTTATGACCCTAATCGCGCAGCGCCTGCCACAAACCGTGATCGTCATGGGCTCGGCCTATGTCATCGGCGTGATTGCCGCTATCGGTCTTGGAATTCTGTCGGCGGGGGGGCGGGGCGGGGCAATCGACCGCGCTGGCACCGGGCTGGCCGCAATGGGATATGCGCTGCCGCCGTTCTTTACCGCCGCGGTGCTGATTTATGTCTTCGCAATTCAGCTGGACTGGGCGCCGACGATCTACGACACGACGCTTCGCGTCACCGGGTGGGATAGCTTTGCCGCGCAGCTGCGGCAGATGGCGCTGCCGATTACCGTGCTCAGCTTGCAAACCACGGCGCAGATCACGCGTTATATGCGCGCGGCGATGCTGGATACGCTGGGGCAGGAATATATCCTCGCCGCCCGCGCCAAGGGACTGCGCGAGCGTACAATTCTGATGGTCCACGCCCTGCGCAACTCACTTATCCCGGTGGTCCCTGTTATCGCGCTTGGGGCGCCTCAGATCTTTGCAGGTGCGATCATAACCGAGAGTATTTTTGGCGTGAACGGCATCGGCCAACTGCTGATTACGGCGCTCAGGGCCGGCGATCTGCCGGTGGTGCAAACTGTCACGGTGCTGATTGCGGCGGCGATTGTGCTGGCAAATCTTGCGTCTGATCTGGCGCTGCCATGGCTTGACCCGCGTCTGCGCGATGCGTAGTCGGCGCGCGCCCCTCTTTGGCATTGCCCTGCTGTTGGGCCTTTCGGCGTTTGTCCTGATTGGCCCGCTGATATGGCAAGTAGCGCCAGCGCAAATGGACCTTCTTGCGCGCAATCAGGGTGCCACTTGGGCGCACCCGCTCGGCACAGATCAGCTGGGCCGCGACCTGATGGCGCGGCTGATGGTTGGCGGGCGCGTATCGCTGGCAGTGGGGTTTGTTGCGATGCTTTTGGCTACCGGCGTCGGCACTGCAATTGGCGTGGCGTCCGGCATGTCGCGGCGGCTGGACGGCCCGCTGATGCGGCTGACGGATCTCTTTCTTGCGCTGCCGCTGCTGCCGCTGCTGCTTATCGCCGCCGCACTATTTCGCGCGCCGCTTGCCGCCCGCTTTGGCCCCGAGGCGGGCCTCTTTGCGCTGATCACTATCGCTATTGGCGCGACGTCCTGGATGGGCACCGCACGCATCCTGCGCGGCGAGGTGCGCGCCCTGATGCAACGCGACTACATTCGCGCCGCACGCAGCATCGGCACGCGTGCGCCGCAAATGATCTGGCGTCATATATTGCCTGCCATTGCCGCGCCTCTGGGCGTATCTGCGGCACTGGGGATGGCATCCGCAATCCTTATGGAAAGCGCGCTCAGCTTTCTTGGCTTTGGGTTCGCGCCCGACATGCCCAGCTGGGGCCGGCTGCTCTTTGAAGGCACGCCAAATCTGGGCGCGTATCCGGGCCGCGCGCTGTGGCCCGGCGCACTGATCACGCTGGCCGCGCTCGGCGCCACGTCACTGGGCGACGCCTTGCGCGATCTGGCTGATCCACGCAAGGCGTAAGCTCGGGGCGCCGCCGTGGTTACCTAAAGTCGGGCAGCATCCGGCGGGTCGCCGCCCGCCCAGATCAGGCGTTCTCGCCCGGCAATACATGGCAAGCCGACGGTGCCCAATGCGCGATCAGCCGCGCGCCTGCGTGGCACTTCACGGCCTTCAACTCAGCATGCGATTTTTGCACCTTTAGTTCCTGCCCGGCGTCCGTCTCTAGGAACACCGTCGCTGTTGCGCCTAGAAACTCCTCGCCGACGACAGTGGCGGATAGCCCGTCCTGCCCTGCGTCCACAGGCGCCAGATCGAGATTCTCGGCGCCAACCATAAAGGTCACCTTGTCGCCGGTCTTGGCGTTCAGCAACTCTGACGTCGGCAGATCCACCTCGCCGCCGTCATAGGCGACCATGTGACCGCCGGGCGTCACCGCGCCCACAACCCCGTCAAAGATATTGGCCGAGCCAAGGAATTCCGCGACAAAGCGGTTGTGCGGCGCGCGGTAGATTTCCTCTGGCGTGCCGATCTGCTCGATCCGGCCGCGCGACATGATGACCACGCGGTCGGCCATTGCAAACGCCTCGGACATCGAGTGGGTGACATAGACAAAGGTGATGCCCAGATCCTTTTGCAGGTTCGACAGCACCGCCTGCATCCGCACCTTTAGGTGCGCGTCAAGCGCCGACAGCGGCTCATCCAGCAGCAAAATCTTTGGCTCTGTCACCAAGGCGCGCGCGAGGGCCACGCGCTGGCGCTGACCGCCCGACAACTGGTTAATGCCGCGATCCGCGAATTCGGTGATCTGCATCTTGTCCAGCCACTTGCGCGCACGCTCGGCGCGTTCAGCCTTGCCCACGCCGCGCATTTTCAGCGAAAACTCAACGTTTTCCTGCACCGTCAGGAATGGAAATAGCGCAAGGCTCTGCCAGACCATCGGCGTGTCGCGATCCCACGTGGCGCGGCCGTTCACCCGTTCGCCGTCCAGATAGATATCGCCCGATGTGGGATCTTCGAGGCCCGCCAGCATCCGCAGCGTCGTTGTCTTGCCGCAGCCGGACGAGCCCATGATCGCCATGAACTCGCCTTGGCCAATCTCAAAATCGGCCTTCTCCACGGCAACAAAATCACCGAACTTCTTGACGACATTGTCGAACTTGACGATCGCGGGGGGTGTCATGGATCCGTCCATTATTTCGAGCCCTCATTAGGATTTCGGAGCAGCAGCTGCGCCAGCACGATCAGCGTCATGGAGCTGAGAAAGGCGAGCGAGCCGATGGCATTGATGCGCGGGCTGACCTGCCCCTGAAGGAAGCCGAGGATTTTGACCGGCAGCGTTTCATTCAGGCCCGAGACGAACCACGCGACGGCAAACTCGTCGAATGACACCGCCATCGTGATGAAAAGCGCCGCGAAAATCGCAGGGCGTGTGAAGGGAATGATGACGTGGCGGAGCGTGGCCCATTCATTGCCGCCAAGGTTCCACGCGGCCGCCTCCAGGTCCGGGTCCATCTGCGACAGACGAAGGCGGATGATGGCCATGGCAAATGGGCTGCACATGACGCCATGCGCGATGACCACCGATATCGTGCTGCCCGACAACTGGATGCGCGACAGGAACGCCAGCATGGCGAGGCCCATAATCACCACCGGGATTGTGGGTGGCAACAGCGCCAGCGCCAGATAAAAAGACTTGCCGAAAAAGTTGTAGCGATAGTCGGTATAGGCGCCGCCAAAGCCGAGGATCGTGGCAATCACGGCGACGATCAAACCGACGATCACCGTGTTGGCAAAGCCTGACCAGACCAGCGGATCGTTCCAGATCGCGCGATACCAATCGAGCGAGAATTCCCCCAAGGGCAGCGAAGGAAAGCGGTCCGAATTCAAGGAAAAGACAAAGCTGCCGGCGATGGGCGCAAAGATAAAGATCAGGCACAGCGCGATATGCAGCATCAGCCAGCCGTTGATGAGTTTGCTCTCGTTGCCCATTACTTGCCCCGCTCCTTATAGGCGTAGGTGATGGCGGCAAAGGCCACGGTCATCAGCGTCGCGATCATCATGATGGCCACCACGGCGGCGCGTGGCCATTGCTGGCCCGATTTGGTGATGTCAGTGATCATAATCGACAGCGTCGGTGGGTTGCCACCGCCCAAATATAGCGGGCTGACAAAATCGCCAAAGCTGAGGATGAAGGCGAAAAGCGCCGCGATAACGAGGCCAACCTTGGCCGACGGCACTATCACCGACGCCACCGTGCGCAGCCGCCCGCAGCGCAGGTTATGGGCGGCCTCAATCAGGTCGCGATTGACGAAATTGAGGCTGAAGGTTTGCAACAAGATCACAAGCGGCAGGCACAGCGTGACCATCCCGACCAGCGTGCCAAACGTGTTGTTCAGCATCGGATAGGGGCCAAGGCCGACATAGCTAAGGGCCGCGTTGATGATACCCGCATCGGTCAGGAACACCTGCCATGAATAGACCCGCACCAGATAACTGGTGAAAAACGGGATGATCAGCACAAAGATCATCCACCGTTTGGCTCGTTCGCTGAGTTTGAACGAGATCGCGTAGCTGGCCGGAAAGGCGATGGCGCTGGTCAGGACCGCAGCCGACGTCGCCAGAATCATCGTGCGCAAGTAGGCATCCCAAAAGACGCCCCGCGTCAGGATGCGCTGCCAGTTCGCGAAGCTCATATCGGGCTGCATCTGGAACATTTTGACCGTCCAAAAACTGATCGCGATCAGAAATAGGAGCGGAAAGAGGAAAAAGGCCAGCTGCCACAAGAGCAGCGGCATTGCCAAAACGAGCGAGAACAGGCTGGGGCGTTTCATCATGCACGTCCGGGATCAGGGGGGTGTGCCGGGGGCCGCTGCAGTGCGGCACCCGGCATGTCGCTTAGGAGGCTTTGTAGTCCGACCAAAAGTCATTCCACGTGCCCAGATCCTGCTGCACGGGCAGCTGGCGGAACTGGATGCGACCGTCGCGGATCATGTCCATGACATTGGCCTCACCCATCACCATCTTCTGCCGCTTGGCCTCGGCGGGGTTGGTTTCATTCAGCACCTTCCAGCCAGCTTCGGACGGGATCAGCGCCGGGTATGCGGCCATGTCAGCCGATTTCGCCTGACCCTCGGGCGAGGTGATGTACTGAATCCACTTGTTGGCCATCTCGTAGTTCTTGCTGCCTTTGCCGATCGAGAACGACTCGGTCCATTGCAGGCCGCCCTCCTCGGGGATGACGCTGCGCACATTCGCGCCGTTTTTTTCGAGCACGCCCGTGATCCAATCGCCGATCCCAGCGAAGAGGGTCATCTGGCCGCTTTTGAGCGAAGAGAACGTTCCGCCGTAGTCAAAGAAACCGCCAACCTGCGGGCGCAATCCCATCGTGGTTTCCTGGACCGCAGCCCATGCTGCCTCGTCGATATCGTAGGGCGAAGCGTTGCCGTTCCACAGGCTCATCTGGCCAAGGTTCGGCAGGTGCCAGTCGAAATGGCCGAGCTTACCAGTGGCCCGTTCGTCCGCGAAAATATCGTACGTCGATGCCTCTTTTTCGCTGAACTCGTCGGTGTTGTACGACACACCCAGAAAGCCGAATCGCGTGATAACGGAGTACAGCTTGTCCCCGTCCCAGTGACCCGGAAATTTCTGAAATTCGGGAAAGAAGTCGTCGAAGGCATAATCGGCCGCAGTCAGCTCTTGGATATAGCCCGCTGCGTTCAACTGCTGGACATATTCGCCATCCGACAGGATCACGTCATAGGTTCCGGGGGGCGACTGAGCGATGAGGCCCAGCATGTTGTCGCCGCCAGTGTAGTACTTCGGCGTGAACTTGACGTTGTTCGCCTCCTCAAACTCACCGACGATGTCGGGCTCGGCGTGGCCATACCATGCCAGCATCGACAGGTTTGTCGTCTGCGCCGCAGCGCGGATCGATAGGAAAGGTGTCGCCAGCGCGGCGCCGGCGGTCATGGTCAGCAACTTGCGGCGCGTTGGCCGGGCCAGATGGGATGTCATGTTGGTATACTCCTTGTTGGTGTTTTTTATTTTTATGTCGGTAGCTCAAATTCAGTGCGCAGCGCGGCCACGATGCCGCGCGTGCAGACGTCGAGCAGAATATCGCCCTTCTCCGGCGTCGCATCCTTGGCCGAGGACAGCGTGCCGCTGGCTGGCGTCCATTCGGGGCGCGCAGGGTATACGTCATAGGGCGGAAAGGTGGCGGGCGGATGATCAACGGCGTCCTGAAGCGATACAAGATCGGGGTGCAGGCGCAGCATCAGCGACGTCTCAAGCACGCCACCATGTTCGATATCCCAGCCAAGGAAACCGTCCGGGTAGAGCCGCTTTATCGAGGCCTTATCGACGAAATCCCAGTAACTGAGGACCATCACCTTAACATCCGTAATCCCGTCCCAGCGCAATTCGCGCAGGGCCAGATCAATGGCCTCGGTGATGAACCATGAATTCTCAAAATGGCCGTTGACGATGCACAGCTTGCGCGTGCCGTGGCGGACGAACTCCTTGACCACATCCTTGAGCGCGTTGACCAATGTGGCGCCGTCCAGACTGGTCGTGCCGGGAAAGAAGTTACCGCCACCCGATTTCTGGTGGGACTTGTAGCCATAGGTAAAGGGCGGCGCGACCAACCCACCCGCCTCGGCAGCGGCGCGCCGGGCAAACTCGGTGGGCAGCAATACGTCGACATGCATGGGCATGTGGTGGCCATGCTGCTCCATCGACCCCAGCGGGATCAGGATCGGCACATCGCCCCCCTCAACGCGGGCCTGATAGGCGGGCCACGGCAGTTCGGCGGCGAAAACGGTATCCTTTGGCATGACGTCCTCTTGATTTAGAGCATTCAGAGGCTAGGACGACTTGCGCGCATAGTGAAATTTATAGTACCAATGATTGCATAAGGATTGTTAATGACGCGCCGGTTCACCAACCTTCAAACAGACCTGCTGCGCACCTTCGTGACGGTCGTGGATCTGGATAATTTCACCGAGACGGGCAACGTCTTGGGGCGGACCCAGCCTGCCATATCGCTTCAGATCAAGCGGCTGGAGGCGGTGTCGGGCGGCAAGCTGTTGAACTTCAACGGCAAACGGATCGAGTTGACAGCTCATGGCCAGACTCTGCTGGGCTATGCACGTGATATTTTGCGGCTGAATGATCGAGCCGTTGCCAACCTGCATGATGCGCGCATTCTGGGAACCCTGCGCATCGGGCTGCCGGTCGACTACGCGGTCGACTATTTCCAAGGGATTATCGCCCGATTCGCGCGTAATAATCCCGACGTTTTGCTGGATATTCGCTGTGACCGCAGCGCCGCTCTGGTCGACGCGCTGCATCAAGACACGCTGCACATGGCGCTGGCCGTTACCGATAGCATGCCCGCGCCGCATGTGTCGCTTTATTGGGCAGAGCGGCCCGTCTGGGTCTGCGGGCCAGACTACCAGATTGATCCGGGCCGCCCCGTTATGCTGATCGCCCACCCTGAGGGATGCTTTTATCGCAGGCGGATGCTGGACGCACTAAACGCCGAAGCGCGCAGCTGGCACGTCTCGTTTGAGAGCCCCGGCATCTCGGCGGTGCAAAACGCAGTGATGGATGGCATGGGCGTGACGGCCCTAACGGTCAAGACGCTGCTGCCCGAAATGCGGATACTAGGGCAGTCCGAGGGGTTCTTTCCGCTCGCGAACATTCATATCGGCCTGTTTTATAAGCACGTCAACATGTCTGATGCGGCGCTCAAGCTGATTGAGCAGATCAGCGAAGGGGTCAAGACCTTTCGCAAGCCGACCCGTGCTGGTGCAGCCTGAACGTCGCTCGACACTGGCGGGCTGCGGGCTAGAATGCACCAGCGGACACGCCACATCAGGAGACACTTATGAATTACGGCGACGACCGACCGAACGCCCTGCCACACAGCCCGTTCAAGGCGATCATCGCGCCCCGCCCCATCGGCTGGATCGGCACGCTTGATCCCGGCGGAAAGGCCAATCTGGCGCCCTATTCGTTTTTCAACGCTATCGGGTCGAACCCTGACATGGTGATGTTCAGCAGCGAAGGGGCCAAACACTCATCGACCTACGCGCGCGAGCGGGGGGAATTCACTTTTTCGCTCTCTACCGAGGATCTGGCTAAGCAGATGAATATTTCGTCCGGCGACGAGCCATCTGGCGTCAACGAGTTCGAGATCGCGGGGCTGGAATGTGGCACGCCCGTCGTCATTCAAACGCCCTTTGTCGCCGCCAGTCCTGCCGCGCTGGAATGCGTCACACTAGAGGTGCGCCAACTGAGCGACCGGCACGGCACCCTGCTGGACCGCTATTTGGTGATAGGCGAGGTCGTCCAGACGCATATCCGAGACGAATATATAAAGGATGGGCGCTTTGATACGGAGGCCGCACGGCCTATCGCGCGCATGGGATACCACGATTATTCGACCGTCACCGAGGCATGGGAAATGCGCCGGCCCAAGCGTTAGAGGCGCGATCAGGTGCCAGCGGTTTGAACATGCCGCGCGGCCAGCGCCAGATCGGCGCGGAACGCTGCTGTCGCCTCTGCCTGCGCCTCCGCATTTGGCAGTCGCAGCAGGTAGGATGGGTGGACCGTGATCAACACGTCGTGGCCAAGGCTTCCTTGCTCAATTGCGCCGCGCCGGGCAGTGACGCGCGCGCCCGTCCCGGTCAACGCCTGAGCCGCAGTCGCCCCCATCGCGACGATCAGGCGCGGTGCGGCGCGCGTAATCTCGGCGTTTAGCCACCATTTGCAGTGATCAATCTCATCGCTATTGGGGCGCTGGTGGATGCGGCGACGCCCGCGCGGGGTGTGTTTGAAATGCTTGACCGCGTTGGTCACGTAGGCCCCGCCGCGATCCAGCCCAGCCTCCTGCGCGACCTTGTCGAATAATTGCCCGGCAGGTCCGACAAACGGCCGCCCGGCCAAATCCTCTTGATCGCCCGGCTGCTCGCCGACGATCATCAGCGGTGCATTCTGCGGCCCCTCGCCGCAGACAGCCTGCGTCGCGTTGCAATGCAGCGGGCAGCGGGTGCAGGTGCGGATCGCCGCTTCAAGCCCCTCACCAGTATCTGCCCATACCGACGTCAGGCGCGCCTGTTGCGCCTGTGCGCTGGCCGCCCTTAGTGGCGGCAGCGTGGGCGCGGCGGCGGCCATGGCAAGGGCGCGGGCGGGTGCGTTTGCGATCAGATCAGGGATCGCCGCCGCCTCTGGCAGGTTTTTCCAATATTTGCGGGGCATTTCGGATGTCATCGCATTTACCTTCAGCCGCGCGGGGTTAAAGATGTTGCGGAAATAGGTCAGCCACAGTTCCTCGCTCGCGTCCTCTGGCAGTTTGGGCGCAGCCTGCCCTGCCTCTAATGCGACCTCGCCGCCCTGATAAATTGCGGTGACGTCGGGCGTGACGATGCGCCAATCCATATCGGCGAACCTGTCGCGGAAAAATGACGCGTTCATTTCCAGCGTGTAATGCGACGGCTCAAACCACGCGGCAAAGCTGCGGCGGTTCGCACCCGGCGCGCTAATCTCGCGAAAGCGGACAAATGCGCGCATCTTGTGGCGGCAGCGATGCACGGCCTTTTCCATCTGGCGCAGTTTCACGAGGTCCGGATCAGCGCGATCCGACATCAGATGCGGCTGACTACGTAGTCGCCACAGCAGGGAATAGAGCCGCGCAAAACGCTGCGGATCGCTATGATAGCAGACCGAATTTGCCATCGCGACAAAGCTACGCGGCACAGTCAGCGCCGCCGCGCTGGTCGGTACTGCGCCCTCTGCGCCAAAAAGGTCAGGTGCATCCCCCTGCCCCTCGGCATTCCAGAGCGTATCGCTTGGCGCAACGCCAGCGGCCAGCAGACCGCGCGCTGCATCGCGCCATACAGTCGAAGCACCGATCAGCGGCACAGTCACGCAGCGCATCAAAAAAGGTTCAGCTGCTCGGGCGGGGGCGCGAACCGGGCGCGCAGATTGACGCTGTCGATCAGCTGGCCCGGCGTCCAGCCACCTGCCGTGACAAACGCGCCCGCCTTCTTCATCGACGCGCCCATGCGCGCAATGTCGTCGTACCGAAGATGGCGATGGCGGCGCGTGGTCAGAATGCGGTTGACCGTTTTCACGCCGAACCCCGGCACCCGCAGCAGCAACTCGCGGGTGGCGCGATTGACGTCCAGCGGGAACAGGCCGCGATGGGCGAGCGCCCAAGCCAGTTTGGGATCAATATCGAGATCGAGGTTGCCATCCGGCGTAACCGACGTAATCTCCTCTACGTTGAAGCCATAAAACCGCAGTAGCCAGTCGGCCTGATAGAGCCGATGTTCGCGCTGGAGAGGCGGGCTAATCAGTGGCAACTTGGCCGAGCTGTCGGGGATCGGCGAGAAAGCCGAATAATAAACGCGGCGCAAACCATAACTGGAATAAAGCCGCGTGGATTGGCCCAGCACAGTGGCGTCGGTTGACGCGTCTGCGCCGATTATCACTTGGGTTGATTGCCCAGCGGGGGCAAATTTCGGCGGCCGCTTGCCCGTGTGGCTGCGGTCCTTTGACTGCTCGCGGCGTTGGCGCACATCAGCCATCGCGCGGCGGATCTGGCCGGGGTTCTTTTCGGGCGCGTAGGTGCTGAGCGCGGCGTCGGTCGGCAGTTCCACATTAATCGACAGGCGATCCGACAGCAGCCCGGCCTCGTCAATCAGTTCGGGCGAGGCGTCGGGAATGGTTTTCAGGTGTATGTAGCCACGAAACCCCTCTTCATGCCGCAGCTTGCGCGCGATCTGGACCATGTCCGACATGGTCGCGTCGGGCGAACGGATAACACCGGACGACAGGAACAGCCCTTCGATATAATTGCGGCGATAGAATTCGATGGTGAGTTTCACCACCTCATCGACGGAAAACCGCGCGCGCGGCACGTTGGATGACACCCGGTTGATGCAATAGCTACAATCGTAGATGCAAAAATTCGTCATCAAAATTTTCAGCAGGCTGATGCAGCGACCGTCGGGTGCGTAGCTGTGGCAAATGCCGGCCCCGGTGTTGGAGCCGATGCCGCCCGAGCGCGCATTGCGTTTCGTTCCGCCCGACGACGCGCAAGAAGCGTCGTATTTGGCGGCATCGCTCAGAATCGCGAGCTTTTGATCTAGGGTTTGGCGGGTCATATGTTCATCATATGTTCCGCTGGAGTGCGTTGACAAGTGGGCGACATGCAAACCCGCCGAAAAAAAAGAGCGCGCCTCTCAACGCGCTCCCTTTCAGGTGTCATGGGCGGCTAGACTTACGCAGTCCGCGCTGCTGCGATTGACGCCTCCAGAATTTCCATCGCTTCGGCGAAAACTGCATCCTCAATGGTGATCGGCGCGAGGAAGCGGATGACATTGCCGTAAACGCCGCAGGTCAGCAGGATCAGGCCGCGCTTGAGCGCTTCCATGCGGATGCGGTTGGTCATGTCGGGGTTCGGCGCGCTGCCATCGGGCGTATTGAACTCAGCCGCGATCATGAAACCGGGGCCGCGTACATCGACCATTTCGGGCGTGTTAGAGCGGATCTGCTCCAGCCGCTGCTTGAGCCGCGAGCCAAGCTCGGTTGCGCGGTTGCAAAGATCCTCCTCCTCGATCACGTCGAGAACGGCGTTCGATGCGGCGATGCCCAGCGGATTGCCGGCATAGGTGCCGCCCAAACCGCCGGGATGCGCGGCATCCATCATTTCGGCCCGGCCCGTCAGAGCAGCCAGCGGCAGACCGCCAGCCAAACCCTTGGCCATCGTGGTGATGTCCGCAGCGACGTCATAGCCGTCCATGGCGAACAATGTGCCCGTGCGGGCAAAGCCTGTCTGAACCTCGTCGGCGATCATTACGATACCGTGATCGTCGCAAAGCTGCCGTATGCCGCGCATAAGCTCGGCAGGGGCAGGATAAAATCCGCCCTCACCCTGAACAGGTTCGATGATGATTGCGGCCACGCGGTCCGGGTCCAGATCGGCCTTGAACAGCTTGGTCAACGCGTCCATCGACTGTTCGGTGCTAATGCCATGCAGATCGATTGGGAAAGGCACGTGGTAGACATCGGGCATCATCGCGCCGAAGCCTTTTTTGTAGGGCGCGACCTTGCCTGTCAGCGACATCGTCATAAACGTGCGGCCATGAAACGAGCCACCAAATGCGATCACAGCAGAGCGGCCAGTGTGGATGCGAGCGACCTTGATCGCGTTCTCAACGGCTTCGGCGCCGGTGGTCACAAACACGGTCTTTTTGGCGAAATCCCCCGGCACCTTTTCGTTCAGGCGCTCAGCAAGGCGGATATAATTCTCGTACGGCACGACCTGATGGCAGGTATGCGTGAAGCGGGACAGCTGCTCGGTCACAGCCTGCATTACCTTCGGATGGCAATGGCCAGTGTTGACGACTGCAATGCCGGCGGCAAAGTCGATATACCGGTTGCCTTCGACGTCCCACAATTCGGCGTTCTTGGCGTGATCTGCATAGATCTGAGTCATCATGCCCACACCCTGCGAAATGGCGCCTATGCGGCGTTCTGCGATCTCGGCGTTCAACATGACGCATCCTTTCGAGAAATGGTAACTGAACCCAAGACAGAATCGCCTGCCGGGGCATTCCGTCCGCTGTACGCCGTTTTATCAGCCCTCAAAAGTCTGTTTCTTGCACGAGGCAAGCCATTGATTTAGCTTACTCTGAATTCAAAGTGTTTGGGATCTTGAACATGCCTGTTACATCCGACGATCTAGAGCTTGGCCCCCGTCTGAAAGCAGTTCGCGCACACGCGGGCCTATCTCAACGTGCGCTGGCGAAAAGAACCGGGGTCCCAAACTCGACGATTTCTTTGATTGAGTCTGGCAAAATGAACCCTTCCGTATCAGCGCTGAAACGTATCCTAGAGGGGGTACCGATTGCCCTATCCGAGTTCTTTGCCTACCAGCCAGAGGCCGAGCGCAAGGTTTTCTACGCCGCCGAAGACCTGACGGAGATCGGCAAAAACGGCGTATCGCTGCGCCAGATCGGCACCACCCTCTTTGGCCGCGCGATGATGATCCTTACCGAGAAGTACGAGATCGGCGCCGACACTGGCCGCACCATGATCGGCCACGAGGCCGAAGAGGGCGGCATTGTGGTGAAGGGCCGTATAGAGGTGACAGTGGGCGATCAGCGCAAGGTGCTGGGACCGGGCGATGCTTACTACTTCGACAGCCGCAATCCTCACCGATTTCGGCAGGTCGGCCCAGAGACTTGCGAGATTATCAGCGCCTGCACTCCACCGACGTTTTGAGCGGTGCGAGATCGCCGAACCGTTGCACCCAAAAAAGGCGGTCCCGAAGGCCCGCCTTTCTTGATTTTCGCGAACCGCGTTGCGTTTAGAACGGATCGTCGATCCGTACGACGGCAGTCACAGTCCCGCTTACAGGGGTGCCAAATTGCAGGTTTATCTGGTTGTGATCCGCCCCCTGCTTGGCCTCATAGTAGGGCGCGACATGGACGATGCCGCCGTCCGCCGCCCGCAGGGGCCCGGCGGGTAGCACTGACGTAACGGTCTGCGCGTAGGCCCCGAATGGCAGGCTTGGGCCTGAATCGATGGTCCATGTCGCACTGGGGGTAATTTGGTCATACTTTACCAACAGGGGGCTAGAGACTGTTTGGTAAATATTACCAAAAGTGTTGTCCGAAAACCCGATATTCTTGATCCGGTTGTAATCCAGATCGGCAAAGCTGGTATCCACCCGCTCAATCCGGTCGATAGGATCGTCGATGATCCGGAACGAATTGCCGCTGACGTTTACACCGTTCAAGAAGTGCCCGGCGCCATGCGGCTTGACCACCATAAACGTAAACCAAGGCGCAACGTTGCCTGCCAGAAACACGTTATCGACCATGTTGAGCGCGCTGAATGAAAACTCGCTAGAGTATTCGGGCGCGCTGTCATGCTCATTGCTCCACTCGATAAAGCAGTTATCGACGTAGTTTGAATTGATCGTCGTGCGGCAGTTGGTCCGCGTCAGGATCAGACCGGCGCTGCGGGTGCCATCATTGGAATCGTCGCCCTGAAACCAGTGGTTACCCGATACAATATTGCTGGACCCAGCCAGCAGCGCAAAATGGCGGAACCGCACGATGCGGTTGTCGCGCAGCTTGACGTCGTTGGCGTTGGCATTCAGCGCGATTGATGTGCGCTCTGCCACGTTGACATCACTCTCGTCTGACAGGAACTGGCAGCGATCCACGATCATCCCCTGATCGCCTACCGCAAGGCTGGAGATGCCGCGATCCTTGGGCCGGGTGAAGAAACAGTCGCGAAAGTGAAACCCCGTGCCCGCTTGTGGCAGCATCACGGCACTGCACGTTCCGTCGCATTGAAACTCAATGTTCGAGAGTGAGAATTTGCTGAGTTTATCGAAGCCGCTGAAATCCAACAAATATTTGAACCGCCGAAAGGTGAAGTTTTGCGTGCCCGCCGCATCATACAACTGTTGGCTCAGCCGCACCTCTTGCGCTGGGATATCGACAGAGGACACATAGACCTCGCGGCCCACGCCATTGCCCTCGACGACGGAGCCGGGTGTGATGTTTGCCACATCTAGCACATCCGTCAGGACAAGGCTGTTGCTAGGCGAATATGTGGCGCGCGACGTGACGACCTCTGTATCCCACGCCGGGCGGTCTCGCGCATAGATCTGGCCGTTCTTGATCAATCTGCGCTGCGAATAGCTGGTTTTGTCCGGCACAGCGGCGGCCATGTCGATCGGCTCGGTCAGCGAAATGATGCGCCCCTTCATATCCAGCGACTCATGGCCCGAATTGTTCAAAAGCGCTTGAAACGCTTTGCGAAAGGCGAGTTCTTCATCGCCGAATGCATCGATGTAAGAAGGCAGGTCATAATTCCGCGCTAGGCTCAGGCTATGCTGCGTGGCCATCGTGACAGTGCCGGAAAAGCGTATCGACGATTGCATCGTCACGCTGTCGCCCAGAAAATATGTCCCCTGGGGCACCAGCACGTCGCGCCCACCAGCCGCCGCATCGGCCGCCTCGAAGGCGGTTTGATCGTCATGCACCCCGTCGCCCAGTGCGCCAAAGTCACGCACATCGACTGTATCGATCAGATCGCGGAGGAACACGTCCGTGACATCCTCAATTACCAGATCGTCAATACGCACGATGCCGCCACTCGGGCCAGTCAAGTCGAGGCCAAAATGCCCATAGGTCGGCACGGGCCCCCAAGCCATGTCTACGCCGCCCCGCACACCGCTGCCGACGATGGCGCTGACCTCCACCACTTGTCCGTAGCTTGGCAGGGCGACTGAGGGCCCCACTTCCAGTACGCCGCTTACATGGCCACTGGGCGAGCCAGCCCAGCCCGCAATGCTCACGTTTGGCAGGTTGCCGGATATTGCTTTGATCCGCGCCGTAATGCGCAAGTAGCAGCCCGGCAAAATGGGTGTTTGGCCCATGTAACGCAACTTTTGCACGCTCTGCGCCTTTTGCACCTCAAGCGCGCCGCCAAAGTCCTGATCGGCAGGCACGAAGGACGCGTTAACCGCGTTGTGATAGGTGTCCGATCCGGGCGTTCCGTCGCCGCTGGAATATACGCTGAGGCCACCCGAAAAGGCGGGGGGCATAAAGACGATCCCGTCGGTTACTGCCTTGTTCATCTTGCTTTCCCTTTCGCATCCGCGCCGTCCCGACAGGGACTGCGGACGTCTCAAATTACGCCAGCCCGGGGCGCACCCGGATGGTCGAGGGAAATAAAGACGGAAAGTTAACCGCCGCTGGTAGCACCGTGACGGTGGGTCGGCGGCAGTCGGACTGGAGCTTTGGCGCTCAGGCAGTTCCCGCTGTAGCGCGGCGAATGGTGACGCCGTTGATCAGCCAGCCCGTATCGCTCTGCTGCATCTGATATTCCAGAATATGCAGCGCACCAGCCTCGTCACGCACCATCACGTCCTGAAACAGCAGGCCGTCCCGCTCCTCCAGAGCCAAAAACCGCAGGTTTTCGGGGCGCCAAACCATAGGATAGCCGCCCTTCACCATCGCACCAAAGTTCTGAGCAGTGCCAAACATGCCCTGAATGGTAGGGCTGGCAAAGGTGAATGCAGTCTCGAAATCGTCGGCCTCGAACGCCTCGATCTGCGCCTCAATGACCGCGCGGATCGGACCCTCCTGCGCGCGAACGGCAGGCGCGAGGCCAAATATGGCAGCTGTGCAAATCGCAAAGATTATCTTTTTCACGGGCGTATCCTTCTCTTAGGGAAAGATATGTCGCACGCTCCGCAAAGCAAACATTTGCTGTCAGGCCGCGCCAGCCAGCTCCTGCAACTGGGCCCACAGCGGATCGGGCACATCCACAGATGCCGCCTCAACGCGCCCCTGTCCCGGCATCCGCGCGCCCTCGTCCGCGGCCACGCCTTCGGCAACGCGCGCAAGACGCGCGGCGAAATGATCGGACATACCGGGATCAATCAGCAGATAGAACTGACCCAGATCGTGCGGCGCGCCCTCTGGCGCCTTTAGCGGCGATAAGTCCTGACTGGCCAGACTGCCGGTGAGGCCGGCCGCCAATATCTCGGCCATCAGGCCGAAGCCCCAGCCCTTGTATCCGGCCGCAGCGCCTCCGAGGCTGACCATGGATCCGGCCATTCCCGCCGAAGGATCGGTTGTCGCGCGCCCATCTGCATCAACGGCCCAGCCTTCGGGTATGCTCTCGCCCGCTGCTTTAGCCATGGTAATTTTACCCATGGCGGTAGTGGTGGTCGACTGGTCGAACTGCATCGCGACACCGCCCTGCCCATCGGGCACGGAAAACGCGATAGGGTTCGTGCCGATCACACGTTTGCTGCCACCGGGCGGCGCGACTATGGGCGTCGCATTGGTCAGGCCCAGCCCGATCAGACCCGCGCGCGCGATCTGCCCGGTAAAATACCCAAGCGACGTGCAGGTATGCGCGTGGCAAACAGCCAGCGATGCGGTTCCGTTTTCCTTGGTGGCCGCAATCGCCTCGGGCAACGCGCGCTGAAACGCCGCCTGAGCAAAGCCGAACTTGGCATCCACCCGAACCGAGCCGGGGCGCGGTCGCGTCACCTCCGGCACGGCCCCACCCTTGACACGGCCACTCTGCAGTTGCTGGCAGTAGCTCTCCAGATAGTACAGCCCGCAAATCCGGTTGCCTGTCGCCTCCGCCTCCCGGATGGCATCCGCGACGCTGGCGGCGATCCATTCCTCAGCGCCGTGGCGCATCAACGCAGCTTTGGACAGGACTTCGATCTGGGCGGTGTCGATCATGGGCATGGGCGCGGCTCCTTCAGGCGTTTCCGCCTTTTTGCGCGCCGCGCGCGTCTGCGTCAATCACCCCGGTACCAGCTGCCCCTGCTCCAGCCGCACGATGCGGTCCATCCGCGCGGCCAGTTCCAAGTTATGTGTGGCGATCAGCGCCGACAGTCCTGTATCCCGGACGAGGCCCATCAGCGTTGCAAAAACCTGATCGGACGTGGCGGGGTCCAGATTACCCGTTGGCTCATCGGCCAGCAAAAGGCGTGGCTGATTGGCCAGCGCACGGCAAAATGCGACGCGCTGCTGTTCGCCCCCTGACATGGCGGATGGGCGGTGCGCCGCACGCGGCCCGATACCAACGTGATCCAACAGCTCCTGCGCGCGCGCCTCGGCGTCCTTACGGCGCACCCCTTCTGCCAGCTGCGGCAGCGCGACATTCTCAAGCGCGGTAAATTCGGGCAGCAGGTGGTGGAACTGGTACACGAACCCCACGTCGCGCCGCCGCGCCATGGTGCGCCGCCGATCCCCAAGGCCCGTCATCAAAGTACCGCCAATCGCCACCTCACCCGCATCTGCGGTATCCAGCAGACCCGCGATATGAAGCAGCGTCGATTTACCAGCCCCGGACGGCGCGACCAGCGCCACGATCTCGCCGCGCGCGATCTCCAGATCCGCGCCGCGCAAGACAGCAATCTCCGCCTCCTTGCCGCGATTATAGATCTTTTCGATGCCGGTCAGGCGCAACACTGGATCATTCATAACGCAGCGCCTCTACCGGGTTCATCCGCGCAGCGCGCCGCGCGGGAAATATGGTCACGATAAACGAAAGCGTCAGCGACAGCGCTACAGCTGACATGACGTCACCAAATTGCAGCTTGGCCGGTAGATAATAGATGCCCCGCACAGAAGGGTCCCAGATTTCACCCCCCATCGCCCAATTCACAAAGGCAAAAAGCGGGTCGATATAGATTGCAAAGAGACAGCCCAAGATCACGCCCATGATTGTCCCGATAATCCCGGTAAAAGCGCCGCAGATGAAAAACACCCTCAACACCGATCCCTCGGTCAGGCCCATGGTGCGCAGGATGCCGATATCGCGGCCCTTGTTTTTCACCAGCATAATCAGCCCCGACGTGATGTTCATCGCGGCAATCAGGACGAGGATCGATAGGATGATAAACATCACGTTGTCCTCTACCTCCAGCGCGCGTAAAAACCCACCGCTCTGGTCCTGCCATGTCCACAGCAGCGCGCCGTCTCCGGCGGCCTGCATCAGCGCTAACGACAGGTCCGAGACATTCTCCGGGTCGGTCACCATCACCTCCAGCTCGTCCGCCTGCCCCTCACGGTTAAAGAACGACTGCGCCTCGCCGAACGGCATATAGACGCGAGTGCGGTCGATGTCATAGCGCCCCGCGCTAAAGATGAACGTGACGTCATAGGCGTTCACGCGCGGCGTAGTGCCGAATGCCGTCTTGACACCGCCGGGCGAGATGATCTTGACCCGGTCGCCGACGCCCACGCCCAACTCACGCGCCACGCCTGACCCGATGGCGACCCCCTCATCGAACTTTTCGATATCGCCCTGCCCAGTAGCAGGGTCCGCGATGCGCGGGATACCCTTCAGGTCGTCGAGTGTGATACCGAACACCTCGACGCCTGCGTTGCGATCGCGCGAATTTGCCATGACTTGACCCTTGATCAGGGGGGCCACACGGGTCACGCCCTCGACGCCGCGCACGCGCTCTGCCATCGCCTCGTAATCGTCGATCATCCGGTCAATCCGGCCCGACCCTGCATCAATCTCGCCCGCGTTATAGACCGTCACATGCGCATTAGAGCCAAGGATCGTATCGACAAATTCCGCGCGGAATCCCGATCTGACTGCAAGCGTCGCGATCAGTGCCAGCACCGCCAGCGTGATGCCAATCAGCGAAATCCATGTCATCACGCTTACGCCGCCCTCGGCGCGTTTAGCGCGCAGATAGCGCCAGGCGATCATCCATTCGAATGGGGCAAATGGGGCGGATTTTCCTGCCACTAGAGTAACCTCTTGGTTGATTTCGGCGCAACTTGCGCCGGGGGCCGCGCGGCGTCAAGCAACGCGGGCGCGCCTCCGGCGAAACAGCGCGCGCAGCAGGGCCATGATCGTGCCCATTAGTGTCAATCCGGCGAGAAATCCCGCCCCGGCAAAGATGCTGCCCGCCAAATTCAGCGGCACGGCTGGCTGGAAATCCTCCCACGCGGCTTGCGCAATTTCGGCGTCGGCAAAGCTGCGCATTTGGTAGGCGCGGGTAAACGGCCCGGCGCTGCGCAGCGCGACAAGATCTGCCGACAGACGCTCATAGCGCAGTATAACGCCCGCCATAGTCTCGGCCCGCTGCGCGCCCATCGTACCACCCTGCCCCAGATCAGCGAGCGCGGCACTGCGGGTCAGACCGGCCTCGCCCGCATCCGCGTCGAACTCGGCAACAAACCGCCCCAGTTCATCCACTGCGCCGCCCAGTCGCTGCACATATTGCTGCGAAAACTCGGGGAACTGAGACAGCCCCGCCGCGCCGGCAAGGCCGCCCACCAGCGTCAGTGCGCGGCCTAGCATTAGCCGACCAAAGCGCCGCGATGGGGCGCATAGATTTCCGCGAGGCGTTTGATTGCGTCCTCGGGCGGCATTTCTTCGCTCTCACCGGTGCGGCGGCTGGTCAACTCCACCACGCCGTTTTTCAGGCCGCGCGGGCCGACGGTGATGCGCCAAGGCAGCCCGATCAAATCCATCGTCGCGAACTTGCCGCCTGCCCGCTCGTCCCGGTCATCGTATAGTGGGTCAAGGCCCAGCGCGATCAGGCCCGCATATAGCGCCTCGCACGCCGCATCCGCCTCGGCGTCGCCCTGTTTAAGGTTGACGATACCGGCGTGGAAGGGCGTGACGCCCTCGGGCCAGATAATCCCCTTGTCGTCATGGCTGGCCTCAATGATCGCGCCCACCAACCGGCTGACGCCGATACCGTGGCTGCCCATATGGACCGCGGCAGGCTTGCCATCTGGCCCTTGAACCGTCGCGCCCATTGCATCCGAATACTTGGTGCCAAAGTAAAAGATCTGGCCAACTTCGATACCGCGCGCGCTGCGGCGGCGCTCTTCGGGCACTTCGGCAAATAGCGCCTCATCGTGTGTTTCGTCCGTGCGGGCATAGCGGCTGGTGAATTCGTCCAAAACTGCGCGGCAGGCCTCGTGCGAATCGTAGTCGACCTCGCGATCGCCGAATTTTAGATCGGTAATCTCGGAATCATAGAACACTTCGCTCTCGCCTGTGTCGGCCAGCACCAGAAATTCATGCGTGTCGTCGCCGCCAATGGGGCCGGAATCGGCGCGCATGGGGATCGCCTGCAGGCCCATCCGCTCGTATGTGCGCAGATAGCTGACGAGGTGGCGGTTGTAGGCGTGCAGCGCGTCCTCCTTGGTCAGGTCAAAGTTGTAGCCGTCCTTCATAAAAAATTCCCGCCCCCGCATCACGCCAAAGCGCGGGCGGATCTCGTCGCGGAACTTCCATTGAATATGATACAGCGTCAGCGGCAGATCTTTGTAGCTGTTGACATGGGCGCGAAAGATGTCGGTAATCATCTCTTCGTTCGTCGGGCCATAGAGCAGATCGCGCCCCTGGCGGTCCTTTATGCGCAGCATTTCAGGCCCGTAGGCGTCATAACGCCCGCTTTCATTCCACAAATCCGCAGATTGCAGCGTCGGCATCAGCATCGGAATGTGGCCCGCGCGCATCTGCTCCTCGTGGACGATATTCTCCAGCTTGCGTAGTACCTTAAAACCCATGGGCAGCCACGAGTAGATGCCAGCCCCCGCCTGCTTGATCATGCCAGCGCGCAGCATCAGGCGGTGCGACACGATCTGCGCCTCCGACGGGGTTTCCTTAAGGACGGGCAGGAAATAGCGGGACAGGCGCATGGCGTTCCTCATCAGGTCAGGGGCATTTCCGCTTCCGTTTATGGCCTCCGGCGCCGCCGGGCAAGCGGGGCTTGGCACGGCCCGCACGGTTTCGGCGCAATAGTGCACTTGAAAGCGCCGGCTGCATGGGTGAAATATGCACCCTAACGCACCCGAAAGGACGCCATGGCCCTGCCAGTCGCAACGCAGATTAAATACTGGGGGATCGCCGCGGCGGTATTTCTAGCCGTGCTCTGGGTGTTGGGCGACGTGATCATGCCGTTTCTCGTCGGGGCGGCGATTGCGTATTTCCTCGATCCCTTCGCTGACCGACTAGAGGCGCTAGGGCTTAGCCGGGTGCTGTCGGTCGTCCTAATCACGATCCTCGGCCTGTTGATTTTTATCGCAATGGCGCTTCTGGTCGTGCCGACCCTTACCAGTCAGGCCACCGCCCTAATCGAAAGCGCACCCGAGCTGTCGCGCAAGCTGCAGAATTTCGTCAACCAGCAGTTCCCTGACATCGCAGACGCCGAGAGCGCGCTACGCAAGTCATTAATTGGCATCGGCGACACGATCAAGGAACGCGGCGGCGAGATGCTTCAGACGATACTGGGATCGGTGTCGTCTCTTATCAACGTTGCTGTGCTCTTTGTCATCGTGCCGGTCGTGGCATTCTATCTGCTGCTGGATTGGGACCGCATGATCGCGCGCATCGACGATCTGCTGCCGCGCGAACATGCCCCAGTCATCCGCTATCTCGCACGCGAGATCGACAAAACGATGTCAGGATTTATCCGCGGTATGGGTACCGTTTGCCTGATCCTTGGCACTTATTACGCCGTAGCGTTGATGGTGGTCGGGCTGCAATTCGGGCTGGTGGTGGGCGCTATTGCTGGGCTGGTCACGTTTATCCCCTACGTCGGCGCGCTGGTTGGCGGCGTGCTGGCCATTGGCCTCGCATTGTTCCAGTTCTGGGGCGATTGGGTGTCTATCGGGATGGTCGCAGGCGTGTTCGTCATCGGTCAAATCGTCGAGGGTAACTTCCTGACGCCCAAGCTGGTGGGCAATTCTGTCGGGCTGCACCCTGTCTGGCTGATCTTCGCGCTGTCAGTCTTTGGCGCGCTCTTTGGCTTTGTCGGGATGCTGGTGGCGGTCCCCGTCGCGGCGGCTATCGGTGTGCTGATCCGCTTTGCGGTGGGACACTACAAGGATAGTCAGCTCTATCGTGGAACGTCGGGCCACGACGGCACCTGATGGCACGCCGCCCCCATTTGCCCCGGCAGCTAAGCCTTGATCTGGTCACGATGCCTGCGCAGGGGCGCGATGATTTCTATGTATCATCGGCCAACGCCGTCGCTGTCGCCCTGATTGAAGGGTGGCAGGATTGGCCCGCGCGTAAGCTGGTCCTGAACGGCCCGCCGGGCGCGGGCAAGACGCATCTGGCTCACGTCTGGAGCGATCTCAGCGGAGGCATCATCGTACACGCCAGCGATCTGGAAGAGGCCGATATTCCAGCGCTGGCCGCAAATCACATCGCAATAGAGGGCGCGGATACCATCGCCGGTCAACGACCCGCCGAGGAGGCGCTCTTTCATCTGCATAACCTCGCATTAGCCGAGGGTCATTCGATCCTGCTGACCGCACGCGCCGCACCCAATCATTGGCCTATGGTCCTGCCAGATCTAGCCAGCCGGATGCAGGCAACGCCCACCTGCACCTTAAAAGAGCCTGATGACGAGTTGCTGGCCGCCGTCCTGATGAAGCAGATGGGCGATCGCCAGATTCTGCCGACGCCCGGCACTATTCCCTACCTCGTTCGCCGCATGCCTCGCGCCTTTGGCGAGGCCAGCCGAGTGGTCGCGGCGATTGACCGCCTAGCGCTGGAGCGGCGACGCCCGGTCACCCGCGCGCTCGCCTCTGAGGTGCTGGACAAGATGGGCCTGTGACGCCACACTCAGCGCTGAGCAATGCGTCACATCCCCGTCATATCAGGCCGTTACCCTAGTCCTATGAGCCAAGCTGATTTCCTGACCTCCCCGTTTCCGCCCGCCCAAGAGCTGCCGGATCTCGACCTTGTCGGGCCGGGCCGGTTCTACAATCGCGAACTAAGCTGGCTGGGCTTCAATTGGCGCGTGCTGGAGGAGGCACAAAACCCCCGCGTGCCGCTGTTGGAGCGGCTGCGCTTCTTGTCGATCTCTGCCACCAACCTTGACGAGTTCTACAACGTCCGCGTCGCCGGTCTGCGCGAGCTGGCCCGCGCCGGCAACACGACGCCCGCCGCCGACGGCCTCACGCCGGCCGAGCAATTGGTCCTGATCAACGAAAACGCCCGCAACTTACTGGGCGCACAGCAACAGACGTATCAACAGCTGCGCGATGAGCTTGAGACTCAAAATATCACGATCATGTCGGGGGCCGATCTGGACGAGGCCGATCGCGACTATCTAGCCGACGTGTTCCTGAACAAAGTCTTCCCGGTGTTGTCGCCCCTCGCGATCGACCCTGCGCACCCGTTCCCGTTCATCCCGAACCTTGGCTATTCGCTGGCGCTAAACCTTACGCGCATCCGCGATAAACGGCCTCTTCAGGCGCTATTGCCGATTCCCCAACAAATCGACCGCTTTGTCGCCTTGCCCGGCGAGAATGGCGCGCACCGCTTTTTACCGCTGGAAGAGCTTTTACTTTTGCATCTGCACAGCCTGTTTCCCGGCTATAAATACAAGGGCCATTGCGCCTTCCGCGTCCTGCGCGACAGCGATCTGGAGGTCGAGGAAGAGGCCGAGGATCTGGTCCGCGAGTTTGAGGTCGCTCTCAAACGCCGTCGCCGGGGCGAGGTGGTGCGCATGAATATCACCAGGAACGCGCCTGAGGCGCTGCGCGCGCTGGTGATGCAAGAGCTGCACGTCACTGCCGATGAGGTGGTTGAGGTTGACGGTATGATCGGTCTCGCCGACCTCAAGGAGCTTGTTCTAGACGCACGTCCCGACCTCTTGTGGCCCAATTTCTCGCCCCGCGTGCCCGAGCGCGTACAAGATTTCGAAGGCGATATGTTCGCCGCAATCCGGCAAAAGGACATGCTGCTACATCACCCGTACGAGACATTCGATATGGTCGTGCGCTTTCTCAATCAGGCGGCAGTCGATCCTGACGTGGTGGCGATCAAGCAGACTCTCTACCGCACGTCCAATCAGTCGCCGATCGTCGAGGCACTGTGCGAGGCCGCCGAAAACGGCAAATCCGTCACGGCACTGGTCGAGTTGAAAGCGCGCTTTGACGAGGCTGCGAACATTCGCCAGTCCCGCCGGTTGGAGCGGGCGGGCGCACATGTCGTTTACGGGTTTCTCGACTTAAAAACGCACGCCAAAATCAGTATCGTGGTGCGCCGCGAGGGCGAAAATTTGGTCACCTACACGCATTTCGGCACAGGTAACTACCATCCTATCACCGCACGCATCTACACCGACTTGTCGTTTTTTACCTGCAATAGCGTGCTAGGCCGCGACGCGACCAAGGTGTTTAACTACCTGTCTGGATATGCCCAGCCCGAAATGCTGGAAAACCTCGCCATCTCGCCCATTTCGCTAAAGCCTCGTCTGCTCGAAATGATCGCAGCCGAATCCGAACATGCCCAAAATGGACGGCCCGCCGAAATCTGGGCCAAAATGAACGCTCTGATTGATCCCGATATCATCGACGCGCTTTATGCCGCCAGCAGCGCAGGGGTGCGCATCAGCCTGATAGTGCGCGGCATTTGCGGGCTGCGTCCCGGTCTTGCGGGCCTGTCGGACAATATTCGCGTCAAATCCATTGTCGGACGATTTCTGGAGCATAGCCGCATCGTGTGCTTCGGCAACGGCCACGGGCTGCCGCATAAAAAGGCGCGCGTTTTCATGTCCTCGGCCGATTGGATGGGCCGCAACCTGAACCGCCGTGTCGAGACCTTGGTGGAGATCGAAAACCCAACCGTAAAGGCTCAGATCACGTCTCAGATCATGGCCGCAAATATGGCCGATGTTGCGCAAAGCTGGGTCATGGCGCCCGATGGCAGTTTCGCGCGCGCGCCCATGCCCGAGGGCGAATTTGCGTTTAGTTGCCACCGCTTCTTCATGGAAAACCCGTCGCTTTCGGGCCGCGGCTCTGCCGGGGCCGCAGACGTGCCACAACTGACCCATGCAGAGGATTGATAAAACGCACACAGCGCGCGTTGACGCCGGACCGCCGCGTGGCCCATAAAGCACCCGCAGACAAAATGACGGCTGGTAAAAATATGAGCGCACCCGAAACGGCAGACGGCAGCGCGCGGCGCACAGCGACGTTCAGCCCCTTCGGCAGAGCCCTTTTTGACAAACCATCGGCGCGCGCGCTGCGCCGTGTCGGCGTGGTCGACGTAGGGTCGAACTCCGTTCGGATGGTGGTCTTTGACGGCGCCGCGCGCAGCCCGGCCTATTTCTTTAACGAAAAGATCATGTGCGGTCTTGGGGCGGGTATGTCCGAAACCGGGCAGCTCAATCCTGAGGGCCGCGTGCGCGCCCTGAATGCGCTGCGCCGATTTGCTCAACTTGCCATCGCTATGGAAACCGGCCCGCTAACCTGCGTCGCCACCGCCGCCGTGCGCGAGGCCACAGACGGCGAGGACTTCCGCCGCGAGGTTGAGGCCGAGACAGGGCTGAAGCTATGGGTCATTGACGGGCGTGAAGAGGCCCGCCTGTCCGCTCAAGGCGTCCTTCTGGGTTGGCCGGGGGCCTACGGTCTCGTCTGCGACATCGGCGGCTCGTCAATGGAGCTGGCCGAAATCAACGGAGGTGTCGTTGGCCGACGTGTCAGCTCGCAACTGGGCCCGCTGAAACTGCGCGACATGACTGGCGGCAAGAAAGTCCGCCGCGCCTATATCGCCGATACGCTCGCTGCCATGACCGCCGAGCTGGGCGAGCAGCGTAACCGGCTCTTTCTGGTCGGCGGCTCTTGGCGCGCGATCGCCCGCATCGATATGGAGCGGCGCGGCTACCCGCTTCATGTCCTTCATGAATATCGGATGCGCGCATCTTCCATCCGCGACACGCTGGCCCACATTCAAACCTACGAGGATCTGGAATCACTGCGCCTGCGCGCCGGCGTGTCATCGGCGCGCATGGCGCTCGTCCCGCAAGCTGCCGAAGTTCTGCGCGAGGTTGTCCGCACGTTCAAGCCGCACGATATCGCGATCTCTAGCTACGGCATTCGTGAGGGGATGCTGTACGAGCAGATGCCCCAGCAACTGCGCGACCGTGACCCCCTGATTGAGGCCTGCCGTTTTACCGAAGCCAAGGATGCGCGGGTGCCGGGCTTTGGCAAAGTTCTGTACCAGTTCATTATGCCGATCTTTCGCACGGCCCGTCCCGAAAGGGTGCGCCTGATCAAGGCCGCGTGCCTTCTACACGACGTCAACTGGCGTGCGCATCCTGACTACCGCGCCGACATATGCTTTGACACCGCAACGCGGGCTAACTTGGGCGGCCTAAAACACTCCGAACGGGTGTTTCTGGGCCTCGCGCTGCTGCACCGGTATTCCAATTCGGCGCGCCAGACCCGCTTTGACCAAGTTGCCAAGCTGATAGACGAGCCTTTGCGCCGCGACGCCGAAATCCTCGGCAAGGCAATGCGCTTTGGCGCGATGCTTTGGCTGCAACGCGACGCCGAGCCGGGGGTGCTACACTTCTATCCCAAAAAGAGAATCCTGGAACTCAGCCTCGCCCCTGCAGCCGCAGCACTCTACGGTGAAGTCGCTCAGGCGCGTTTTGCCTCGCTGGCATCGTCGCTAGATTCGGAACCAAGGGTATCAAAGCCTGCCGTCTAGATTTCGATTTCATCGCCCGCATCTGGAGCAGGCAGCTCAGGTGATTTAGGCGTCGGCTCCAAGTCCAAAGGCACCTTGCGCCGAATTATAATGTCGCCGTTCGGCAGCTGTTCGGGCGCGGCGTAGACGCTCAAATCTTCGACATCCTTGAGGATGTCGGCCAATGCTGGACCCATGTCCTGCGCAAAATCGCGCAGTTGCGGACCTAGCCGCTCGGCCAGTTCGCGCATGTCCCGCATGGCAGGGCGCGCCTCCTGCATCAATCCCTTCAAGAACATGCGAGCGCCGTCCTCAATGAGCGACGAGCCGCCCTCAGGCGCATCGGTATCTTGGGCGTGAACCGGGGCAGCCAGACTGGCGGCAATAACGACAGAGAGCAAAATCTGTTTCATAGAGTGCAATATAGCACATCCAAACCCACTTTTAAGGGTCTAGATCAATATCCAGCGTCACCGGAAAATGGTCAGACGCGGCCAGTAGCGCCTCCCGCAAGGCCTCATCTGCGTAACAGGCAGGATCATCGAACGGATGCCAGATCCGCCACTTTGGCCCCAGAGCCAGCAGGTCGGGTGACACCATGATATAGTCCAGCAGCGCCTGCAAATATCGCCCCTCATGGTTCAGATAAAACCGCGACGTACTATGAAGCGCCCCGATCTTTTGCCCCAGCGCGCTGCGCGCATGTGGATCATACAGCTGCAGTGCCTGCCCCTCACCCAGCACCACCTCAACCGATGAGCGCCCAAAAAGCCCCTCGTACTCATCAAGGCCGGGGCCATCATTCAGGTCGCCCATCACGATTAAGGTCTCACCTGCTTTCAGATGCGCCGCGATACGGCCACGCAGCCAGACTGCCTGCGCCAGTTGCTTGCGGCGGTTGGCGATTGCGATGCGCATTACATCCGCAGGCGTCGCCGCGCCATAAGGTGCCTTCGATTTCAGATGTGCCCCGATCAGGCGCAGCGTTTGCCCCGCCCGCGTCGTTACCCGCACCTCCAGCGGTGGCTTGGAGAACCGGACGCGGTCCCGCACTGCATCAATATCCAGATCGATATGGAATGTACCGTCAAAGCGGGGCGCGCCCTCCGCACTTTGCGGGTCATGCACCGCCGTCACAGCATCTGGATCATACAGCAGCGCAATTTCCTGTTGCGTCTCATTGGCAAAGCCGATCAGCGCGCGGCGTGTCCGCAGCCCCTTGGCCCGCGCGAATCCCTCTAGCGCGCGCACGGTGTCGCGCTGCTTGCTATCATTCGGCGCCTCGATAATCATCACTGCATCGGCATCGACTGCGCGCATGATTGTCGTGATCGCCGCCGCCTGATCCCGTCGCGTGACGCCATGACGCGAGGACCATTCTCCATCTTCCAGCAGATGCCCCGCGTCATTGAAAAGGCTGTCGAACCATTCGATATTCCACGTCGCCAGCCTCATGCAGCTCGCTCAGATTGAATTTCAGCCCACGCGCGATTGATGTCGACCATCCGCTTTTCGGCCAACCGCATCGCCTCGGTTGGCACACCGCGCGCCATCATGCGGTCGGGGTGCGATTCGCGGACCATTGCGCGATAGCGCTTGCGCACCGCATCCAGATCATCGCCGGGGGCGGCGCCCAACACTTGATAAGGGTTCGGCGCGGCATCTGGCACAAAGCGGCAGCGCATCTGCTGAAATTCAGCAGGCGACATATCAAAAATCTCTGCTACCCGCTCTAGAAAGATGTTTTCGTCCGGATGGTACTGGCCGTCAGCCATCGCGATGTGAAACAGCCCCTCCATCAGATCGCGCAGGGCGCCAGTCTCCTTGCCGAACATCGCCTTGATCTTGGCAGCGTATTCCTCAAACCCGGCCACGTCCTGGCGGGCCAGATTGAACACCCGCGCGGCGCCCGCCTCATCTGCCTGGGCAATTTGGAAAACCTCACGAAAGGCCGACACCTCGTTGCGCGTGACCTGCCCGTCCGCCTTGGCCATTTTTGCGCCCAGCGCAATAACGGCGATAGCAAAGGCGACGCGGCGCTCTGGCGGGGTGCGCAAACGCTCAAATACACGGCTCAGACCCTCACCATTGGCAAGGGCCGATACGGCCTCAGTCATACGGGTCCAAAGCGACATGGGGGTAACCCTAAAGTGTTTGAGCGGAGATGTCAGCGCGCCGCCGCAGGTGTTTTTTGCGGCCGGATCAGAGCGCGTCCGCGTGCAAATTTTCTCTAAACTCAGCGGCAACCAGCCTAAGTGTTATCCTAAGAACTTGCAGCCGCCGGGCGTGTCGAATTCGGCTCTTAGTCCTATGGCACCGGTCTCAAACACGACCCGCCGATCTATCAGCCGCGGCGCCATTCGCGCCTCTAGCGCCTGCGCGTCCGGGTGCGTGACGATCAGGCGCCGCAGCGTGATACCCGTGGCCGGAAGGGCCGCCGCAGGATGCAGATCGCCATCCCATTGAATGACCGCTGCGTGGCATCCGTCAAAGGGGAGCTGGCCGTTTTCAGGCACCGCCATTCGCCAGCGCAGATCGCCGCGCTCCAGCGCGACTTGCGGCCCGATTCCCGGCAGTGCTGCCTGCGTTGCCTCCAGATCCTCGGTACGGCATATCCAGTTGCTCAGGCGCGGCGGTCCGGCCATCCGATCCAGATCAAACCACCGTGGCCGCCCCGGTGGCGGCGCGTCCGGGTCAATCGCGATCACTTCGAGGTAGAGGCCATTCTCTAGCCCAAGGAGGCAATTATGCGTCCCAAAGAACGCATGCCGCCCCCCCCGAATTGGCGCTGTACCAAGGCGCTGCGCAACCCAGTCACAGCCCTCCTCCAGCGTCGTCGCCGCAATGGCGAGATGATCCAATTCCAGCATATGCATGGCCCTTCCCGATGGCGTCTGCGACGCACAAGTCATACCTGCGCCCACCCAAGAAGTTCAACCCGTCCTGCGATCTGCGGCGAAGGTAGCGCAAAGGGCACGCCAATACGCTTCACCGTGCACAATGCCGATTTCCGGCTTGACGGTGGCTCGCCGCTGGCTTAGCCACGCGGCGACGGCGTGGTAGCTCAGGGGTTAGAGCAAACGACTCATAATCGTTAGGTCGGTGGTTCAAATCCACCTCACGCCACCAAAGTCACTTTGTAAAGCAAAGTGCCTCCGAACTGGTCACAGAGCGTTCACAAATACGGCACGCATTGCGGATAGATGCCTAGAGCGGGCCATTATCACCGGCCCAAGCCCCGTTGATTAGCACTTCCGGCGGGCGCGCCACCCGCGCGCGCCCGTCCGGTCACCGCTACCCCCGCGCGTCGCGGATCATCTGCAATATTTCCAGTGCGGCACTAGGAATATTTGTCCCCGGTCCAAAAATCGCCTTCACACCAGCGTTTTTCAGGAATTCGTAATCCCCTTGAGGGATCACACCCCCGCAAACAACCAAAATTTCGCCCGCGCCTTGCGCGCGCAGCGCCTCAATCAGCTTGGGGGCCAATGTCTTGTGGCCTGCTGCCTGACTACTGATGCCGATGACGTGCACGTCGTTGTCCATCGCATCTTGTGCTGCCTCCTCGGGCGTTTGAAATAGCGGGCCAACATCGACGTCAAATCCAATGTCGGCGAACGCCGTCGCGATCACTTTGGCCCCCCGATCATGGCCGTCTTGGCCCATCTTTACCACCAGCATCCGGGGGCGGCGCCCTTCCTCTTCGGCGAAATCCTCGACCGATTTTTGGATAGCTTCAAAGCCTTCGTCGCCAGCGTAAGCAGCGCCATAGACGCCTGCCAGAGTTTTGACTTCGGCGCGGTGGCGGCCGAATACCTTCTCCATGCTCATTGATATCTCGCCTACTGTTGCGCGGGCGCGCGCTGCCTCGACAGCCGCCTCCAGCAAATTACCACCCTCCCGTGCGCGGCGCTCTAACTCGTCTAGCGCCTTCGTACAGGCATTTTCGTCCCGCGATGCACGGATGCTCTTCAGCCGGGCGATCTGGCTATCGCGCACCTTGGTGTTGTCGATGCTGAGCAGATCAATGGGATCCTCGCTGTCACGGCGATATTTGTTGACGCCTACGATCACTTCGGTGCCGCGGTCGATCATCGCCTGCCGCGTAGCTGCCGATTCCTCAATGCGCAGCTTGGGCATACCGCTGGCGACGGCCTTGGTCATACCCCCCATCTCCTCGACTTCGTCCATCAGAGCCCACGCCTTTTCAGCCAGTTCGGCTGTCAGGCTCTCGACATAATAGCTGCCAGCCAGTGGGTCGACGACGGCGGTGATGCCCGTTTCCTCTTGCAAGATCAGTTGGGTATTGCGGGCAATGCGCGCGCTGAATTCAGTCGGCAAGGCCATCGCCTCGTCCAGCGCATTGGTGTGCAGCGATTGTGTGCCGCCCAAGACAGCACTCATCGCCTCATAAGCGGTGCGCACGACGTTGTTGTAGGGGTCCTGCTCTTGCAAGCTGACGCCCGAGGTCTGGCAGTGCGTTCGCAGCATTTTGGAGCGTTCGTTCTGCGCACCGAACTCTGTCATGATGCGGTGCCACAGCAGGCGTGCGGCGCGCAGCTTGGCCGCCTCCATAAAGAAGTTCATCCCAATGGCGAAAAAGAAGCTGAGACGCCCGGCGAATTTGTCGACGTCCATTCCCGCCTCGATCGCTGCGCGCACGTATTCGCGCCCATCAGCGAGGGTATAGGCAAGCTCTTGCACCAGGTTCGCGCCAGCCTCCTGCATGTGATAGCCTGAGATGGAAATAGAGTTGAACTTTGGCATCCCATCCGAGGTATATTCGATGATGTCGCTGATAATTCTCATGCTGGGCTGCGGCGGATAGACATAGGTGTTGCGCACCATGAATTCCTTGAGGATGTCGTTCTGAATCGTTCCCGAGAGAAGGGATTTGTCATGCCCCTGCTCTTCGCCCGCGACGATAAAACTGGCGAGAATCGGGATGACCGCACCGTTCATCGTCATGCTGACGCTGACCTGGTCCAACGGGATCTGGTCAAAAAGGATCTTCATGTCCTCAACCGAATCGATGGCGACGCCGGCCTTGCCAACATCACCCTCGACGCGGGGATGATCGCTGTCATAACCCCGGTGGGTGGCCAGATCGAAGGCTACCGATACGCCCTGCTGCCCCGCCGCCAGATTACTGCGGTAAAACGCGTTAGATTCCTCGGCTGTCGAAAATCCGGCATATTGCCGGATCGTCCAGCGGCGTCCCGCATACATTGTCGCCTTGACCCCGCGGGTGAATGGCGCGGCGCCGGGGATGCTGCCCATATGCGCCAGCCCGTCAGTATCGTCGGCCGTATATAATGGCTTTACATCAATGCCTTCTATCGTGTGCCACGTCAGGTCATCCAGAGGCCGCCCTTTAAGCTCCGCCTCGGCCAGCTTGCGCCAATCGTCTTGCACCTTCTTGGTCATGTTCTTGTCCTCTTGTCTGGACGATGATCGGCGGTGTTCGCCCCGCCTGATCCTGTCCGTGTTCCTCTATCAATGTTGCCAGACCATCCGCACCAGCGCGTAGCCAATAAAGATCGTCGGCATAAGCCTCGCGTAGGGCCGCGCATTCCTCGCGGCCAAAGGGCTGCCACAGACCGTGGCCCTGGGGCAGCAACGCCGGATCGCTGCCACGCTCCATCAGTGCTGCGCGCAACGCAGGCAAATCCGGCGAGCGGTTCAGCCACTCTCGTGCATGGGCGCGCGGCATGTCGGCGCAGTTCAGCATCAAGGCTAGCCGCCGTTCTGGGACGGATGCAAACATCTCGTGCGGCATCACCATCAGGTGTGCCTCTGGCAATGCACAGGCCAGATCGATGATGACATCGCGCCAGTTGCGCGTGCTGGCCGCTATATGTGCAAGCTGCACTCGCGACGGTAGCTGCGCACCACGCGCAACCGCGAAGGCTATGTTCGAAGCCCACCATGCATCCTGCGCCCGCACCGATATCACAGCGCGCACCGCCCGGCCGCTTAGGGCGTCGCAATAGCGTGCCATCCGCTCGCCGATACCGGGATATAAACGCATGTCTCGCAGATTGCGGCGCGGCGCACCGATCATATTCTCGTCCGAGATGATCAGATGCTGAATTCCCGTCTCTTCGGCCTTGGCAATAGCCAGCGCGATCCGTCCTTTTGCACGTGCCGCTTGCTTTGCTGCGGTCATCGGACCGGGACTGGGAAATATGCCCTCCAGCAACCCCATGCGCGTCTGCTGCGGTCCCCAAAAGCCGATGCCAGACGCAGCGAGGCGCACTGCGTTCTTGCGCATATACCATTGAAAGCTCGTCGAGGCGCATCGATGCGCTCCCAGATGCAGCGTAATTTCCATGTCTTGGCCCGCCTTTCGCTATGACACCGGGCCACGCAGGGTGGCGCCGGGATGTGTAAGCATGGCTAATGTGCAATCCTGACAATGGAATTAACGCAGGTCTTTGTGCGAAAGACGTAATCTTTCGTATCGCAATCCCCCGGGCGCCGCTTATATTATGGCGTATAGGAGAACCAATGAAACTAATACTTCCCTTTGTTTTCGCTTGCCTTTTCACCCTTCCGGTCGCTGCCCAGCAGGCCTCGGAAGGGTCCTCTGATGTGGTTGCATCCGAGGTGTTTATTGAGGGTACAAACGTTGATTTGAAGCAATTTCTATGGATAAAAAGGCCCCTCGTCGTCTTTGCCGACAGCCCAAATGATCCGCAGTTCATCCGCCAGATGGAGTTGCTTAACGCCCGGCTGAGCGCGCTGGCCGAGCGAGACGTCGTTATCTTGACCGACACCGATCCCGGTTCAGGTAGTGCGCTACGTGATCGGCTACATCCGCGTGGTTTCATGCTTGTGCTGATCGTCAAGGACGGCACGATATACCTGCGCAAACCGCTGCCGTGGGATGTGCGGGAGATTACCCGAACTATAGATAAGCTGCCCATGCGCCAGCAGGAGATCAACGACCGCCGCGCAGGCGGCAGCTGAGGTATGGCGCTCGCCCGCGGCATCATTTCGCCCCCATGGCGGCTATCAGCAGACCCGCATCCACATCCATCAGCGCCAAAATCCGGCGATCATGGCCCACCAGCAGCACGGCGCGCGGATTGACCAGCGCGGCGGCAAACGCGCCTTGAACGTCGCTGTCCATACAAACGCGCCCCTCCAGCCCGGCCATCCGCATCGTCATCCCAGCGCTGCGGTCTGCCTGCATCAGTTCCAGCATGGCAGCATCCGGGGTAAGACTTGTGTCGTCTATCGCTACTGCTGCATTACCGCGCAGGACCATCGCGGCCTCCTGCACGCTGGTCGCCACCCGCATCCGCGAGGCAATGCGCCCGTCGACCACATCAAAGAGGCCCGCCGCACAGCCGCGCGTAGCCTCGAAGGCCACTGTATCGCCCAAAGGCACCCATTCGGCCAACATCGTGCGCATTTCCGCCTCACTCGCCCGCTTGCAACCAGCAATGGCAAGCAGCAACGCGCAGACCAATGAAGCGCGGCCGAAGGGGATGGACGCGGCAAAGCGCATGATGATCTATTCGAACTCCATAATGACTTCATCGACCGCCAGGCTATCGCCCGGTTCTGCATTGACGACACTGACGATACCACTGCGCTCGGCCCGCAGGATATTTTCCATTTTCATAGCCTCAACAGTGCATAGCGCCTGCCCGTCCTGCACTTCATCACCGGCAGCCACGTTCATTTTGACCAAAAGGCCGGGCATCGGGCAAAGCAGCATCTTGGACGTGTCGGGCGGCTGTTTTTCTGGCATCCGCGCGGCTAGCTCGGCCTGACGCGGCGTGCGGACATGCACCCTTAGGTCCGCGCCTCGGCACCGGATGCGAAAGCCGCCTGAGACTTTGCCGACCTTCAGCACCAGCGGCGTGCCGTCCACCTCCAGGCGTGCCAGCGAATTGCCCGGCGTCCAGTCGCTGGCCACCTCGACGGCGCCGCCATCTGCGAACGTCACGGTGGCCCCACCGCGCCGGGCTTTTATGCTCACGTCGAGGCTGGTCCCCTGCAGCGCGACATTCCAGTCGTCGCCCACCTTGCGCTCATGATTGTCCATTGTCCCCGAAATGCGCGTGCGCCGGATTTCGGCGACACGGTGCATCGCGGCGCAGGACGCAGCGACGCGGCGCAACGTTGCATCGTCCAGCGTCGCCCCCTCAAAGCCGCCCTCATATTCCTCAGCGATAAAGGCCGTGGTGATATTGCCAGACACGAATTTGGGATGGTCCATCACAGCAGACAGGAACGGCAGGTTATGTCCGATGCCCTCAACTTCAAAACTGTCGAGCGCGGCGCGCATCCCCTCGATCGCGGCCATGCGGTCCGGCCCCCAAGTGCACAACTTGGCAATCATCGGGTCGTAGAACATGCTGATCTCGCCGCCCTCATAAACGCCGGTATCGTTGCGCACTATGGCACCTTCCACGCGCACCTCCTCTGGGGGGCGGTAGCGGGTCAGCCGACCGATTGACGGCAGGAAGTTGCGATAAGGGTCTTCGGCATAAAGGCGGCACTCCATCGCCCAGCCATTCAGCTTCACGTCCTTTTGCGACAGGCTAAGCGCCTCTCCGTTTGCGACGCGGATCATCTGCTCGACCAGATCAACGCCGGTGATCAGCTCTGTCACAGGATGCTCGACCTGCAAGCGCGTGTTCATCTCAAGAAAGTAGAATTTCCGGTCGCCGTCGACGATGAATTCGACCGTGCCAGCGCTGGTGTAGTCGACGGCCTGCGCCAGCGCGACGGCTTGCTCACCCATCGCCTTGCGCGTTTCTTCATCTAAAAATGGGCTGGGCGCCTCTTCGATGACTTTCTGGTTGCGGCGTTGAATGCTGCACTCACGCTCGCCCAGATAGATTCCATTGCCGTGGCTGTCGCACAGCACCTGAATTTCGATGTGGCGGGGCTGCGTCACGAACTTCTCGATGAAAATCCTGTCATCGCCAAAGCTGCTGGCCGCCTCGCTCTTGGAGCTTTCAAACCCCTCACGCGCCTCGTCGTCGTTCCAAGCGATACGCATGCCCTTGCCACCGCCGCCGGCGCTGGCCTTGATCATCACCGGATAGCCGACCTGGTTCGATATTTTGACTGCGTCCTCGGCATCCTCAATCAGCCCCATATAGCCGGGCACCGTGTTAACGCCCGCCTCCTGCGCCAGTTTTTTCGACGTGATCTTGTCGCCCATCGCCTCAATGGCCTTTTTGGGCGGCCCGATAAAGGCGACGCCTTCGGCCTCCAACGCCTCGGCAAACTTGGCGTTTTCAGACAAGAAGCCATAGCCCGGATGCACGGCCTCTGCACCGGTCTGGCGAACGGCGTCCATCACCTTGTCTATGACGATGTACGATTCATTGGCAGGCGCGGGGCCGATATGCACCGCCTCGTCTGCCATGCGCACATGCAGCGCATTGCGGTCAGCGTCCGAATAAATAGCGACGGTCTGGATGCCCATCTGCTTCGCGGTCTTGATGACGCGGCAGGCGATTTCGCCGCGGTTGGCGATCAGGATCTTCTTGAACATGGGCATGTCCCCTTAATTGCGTGCGATAAACGAAAAGGACCATCCGTGCATAATGGCACGGATGGTCCAATCAGATGGAGCCGTTGCCTTGCGGCGAGTGTTAGGTGCAGCGTTCTGGAAAGGCCTGACAGAAGGCGACGTTGCCGGCAGCGCCGACCACGGCGCCAGCCGCCAAATTGGTACCCAGCACGGCCGACCCGGCCACGCCTGCACCCGCACCGATGAGGCCCTGCTTGCCGATCGTGTCGCCGCAGGCCGCGATGGCCGACAGGATGATGATCGCCAATACAGCTTTAGGTTGTCTTTTGATTGCTCTGAGCATTTTATGCTGCCTCTTTTTTTATCTGCGCTTTGCGCAAGCATATCAGAGGGCAGAATCGCGTCTGCGTCAAAGCCGAACGTGCGGCCAACGCGCATTTGCGCAAGCTTTTGCCTATAGGCACAAGCACTTGCATCAACGCGAAAAAAAGGCGGCGTGCGCAAAGGTGCGCGACGCCGCCTGTCAGGGGAAGGGTAACGGTTTGGACATGGTGCCCCGGACCCTTGGGGAAGGCCCGCCACTACACTCTTGAAGCTGACAGCATCACCACTCTCGGCCAAGGGGATTTGGGCGCGCATACAATTATCGGCTGTATTCCGCGCAAGCGTGCACGCCATGGGCAATTTCATGCCAAGCGCGGTGCGCGGCGAGTGCACAGGCGCGCTCATGCTTCCTCCTCCTCGTCGAAAGCGGCGGGGAAAGCGCGGCGCGCTGCCTCTACATCCAACACCAGAAGTGCCTCGTAATCCGTGGGATCGAACGGGTCGGACACCGTTAGCACCTCGCGACCCAGCAGCCATGACAGGCGTCCAGCGTCCAGATTGCCCCGCTCAAACGGCTCATCCCCAAAGCATTGATAAATTGCGCGGACAAAGCCGGTATCGGCACGCCGGTCAGGCGTGCGCCGGTCAGCATACCGCTCGCGCCGGGTCAGCGGCGTAGCGCCCTTTGGATTGGCGCGGCGGATAGTGAATTGAAAATCGGTACTCGGCAATCTGCCGGGAAACCCGCGATGTTTGATCATGTCAGGCCCTCCGAAACAGGGCGCTGGAGCGGGATAAAGCATTGGATCGAGACAGGCCGCGCGGCCTGCCTCGGTATTACATTCCGAAAGTTCGGATTAGTACTTACCAGTCTGAACGGGCTCGACCGTGACCGGCTCGACAACCACGTAATCGTCCTCGGGTGCCTGCTGGCAAGCCGAGACGGCAACGAGCAGACCGAGAGCCATAAAACCTTTGATAGCATTCGACATTGAATTCTCCTGTCACTTTTTGAAGGCGGGATTGGGCACACGCCCAGCCCCCACCGGATCTTCGAGGTATGGATTGCTTGGGTGCAATCCCCTGTAAGAATAGATGAGTTTTTTTCCAAGCGATACGTAATTGAGCGAATGACGCGCCTATGTGGCACCAAAGCCTCACAAAGCCGTGAGGGTGAGAAATGCCGCGCAAGATATTGTGGACGCATCAAAATGCCTCCCAGATGCAGGTCGTTCTATCGATGGTAAATGCCTCAAAGCTTTGGCTGACATCAGAATTTAAAATGCCAAACTCGGTTTCACGGTCAGCCAATGATACCGTGACATGCTGCGGGGCATCACTTCCCCCGGCCAGCACCAACGCATTGTTTTGGCAAAGAAACGTCATGTCGGCCAACAGCGCTTCTGGCTCCAGCGCGCTCGGGTCAAACTTGGCCGAGACGTATCTCAGGCGAACCTCATCGCTGCCCTGCCCAATCACCTCGTACAAGTAGGCCTGCCCGCCCGATGGCAGGTGAATATCGTTCTGCATATCGTTCTGTGCCGATGCAGCCTGAGGCGTAACCAGCCAGAGACACCCAACGGCGCAAGTTGCGCGCAAGGCTAATGATTGCGCAGCGCCTCGATAAGCTGATCTTTGCTCATGTCCGAGCGTCCGTCGATTCCGATCTCTTGCGCGCGCGAATACAGATCTTCCTTGGACCACTCCTCGTAGGGCGGCGCCTTGCCACCCTTGCGGGACGGATGCTGATCCGGATTCGCCTGCGCATTCGCAATACGTGCGGCCTTCTCCTTGGACGCGCCCTGATCCCGCAGCGCCTCGTAGGTGTCCGCGTCCTTGATGCTGGGGTTTTTCGATTTGGCCATGACCTGCCTCCCTACACTGCCCGAACGCAGGCAGGCCGCACGCGGTTCCCGCAACGGTTGCGAGGCCAAGGCCGATCCGTCCGGTTTCCCCTGCGATTTGCATTGATGGCTCTGGCACTTGCATCACAGCGGTATGTTGTCGTGCTTTTTCCACGGCATTGTCGCCTCTTTTCCGCGCAGCGAGGCAAAGGCGCGCGCAACGCGTTTGCGGGTCGTGCTGGGCATGATGACCTCGTCCACAAAGCCCCTTTCGGCGGCAACGAACGGGCTAGCAAAACGGTCCTCATAATCTTTGGCGTGGCCGGCCAGCTTGTCGGCGTTGCCGCGATCGGCGCGGTGGATAATCTCGGTCGCGCCCTTGGCGCCCATCACCGCGATCTCTGACGTCGGCCACGCATAGTTGAAATCGCCGTTCAGATGCTTGGACGACATGACCACGTAGGCGCCGCCATAGGCCTTGCGCGTGATAACCGTCACCTTGGGCACCGTCGCCTCGCCATAAGCAAAGAGCAGCTTGGCACCGTGCTTGATCACACCGTTATATTCCTGCGTGACGCCGGGCAGAAAGCCGGGCACATCGACCAGCGTAAGCAGCGGAATTTCAAAGCAATCGCAGAACCGCACAAAGCGCGCTGCCTTGCGCGAGCTGTCGATATCCAGACATCCGGCCAGCACCATCGGCTGGTTTGCGACAACACCAACGGTCTGGCCTTCTATCCGGATAAAACCGGTGATCATGTTCTTTGCAAACTCGGCCTGAATTTCGTAAAAGTCGCCCTCATCGGCCAACTTTTCGATCAATTCCTTCATGTCATAAGGCATGTTAGGATTGTCGGGAATAAGCGTATCCAGCGACTTTTCGATCCGATCCGGCGCGTCAAAGAATGGGCGGACGGGGGCCTTCTCGCGGTTCGATGACGGCAGGAAGTCGACAAGTCGGCGCACCTCGGCCAGCGCTTCCACGTCATTTTCGAACGCGCCGTCGGCGACCGAAGATTTGCGCGTATGCGTTGTTGCGCCGCCCAGTTCCTCGGCGGTCACTTGTTCGTTCGTCACAGTCTTGACCACATCGGGGCCGGTTACGAACATATAGCTGCTGTCCTTCACCATAAAGATAAAGTCGGTCATCGCCGGGCTATAGACCGCCCCGCCCGCGCATGGCCCCATGATAAGGCTGATCTGCGGCACGACGCCCGATGCTGTGATGTTGCGCTGAAAGACCTCGCCATAGCCTGCCAAGCTATCGACACCCTCTTGAATACGCGCGCCGCCAGAATCGTTTATGCCGATCACAGGCGCGCCGTTTTGCACCGCCATATCCATGATCTTGCAAATCTTTTTTGCGTGCGTTTCGGACACCGATCCGCCCAGCACGGTAAAGTCCTGCGAAAAGAGATAGACGAGCCGCCCGTTGATCGTGCCCCAGCCAGTGACAACGCCGTCGCCGTAGGGCCGGTCCTTTTCCATGCCGAAATCAGTACAGCGATGTGCGACGAACATGTCGAACTCCTCAAAGCTGCCCTCGTCCAGCAAAAGCTCCACCCGCTCGCGCGCGGTCAGCTTGCCCTTGGAGTGCTGCGCTTCGACGCGGCGCGCGCCGCCGCCCATGCGCGCCTCAGCGCGGCGATCCTCGAGTTCCTGCAAGATGTCCTTCATGGCGCCCTCCGCTAATGGGTTTTACGCAGGCTATACCGCATACGGGGCCGTGCAACAGCGAATTTTGGCAAATTTGCAAATCCCAGCGGTGACACCAACCGTGTTTTGCAAATTTGAATATACCTCGCCCCTCTGCATGGACTTTGCTGCAATGCACGCCTAGCCACTGCACATGCCTAATCCCACCCGAGCCATTTTTCTCAATCGCCGCACGCCGCCGCACATCGCCACGTTGATCCTGATGACGGGGATGTCGGCGCTGGCGTTGAACATCTTTTTGCCGTCACTGCCGAACATGGCCACCTATTTCGATGCGCCGTACCGCACCATGCAATTGTCGGTCGCGCTGTACCTTGCGGTTAATGCGGTGCTGCAAATCCTCGTCGGGCCAATTTCGGACAAGCTGGGCCGCCGGCCAGTGATCCTGACCGGAATTGCGATCTTCATCCTCGCCAGCATTGGCTGCGCGTTGGCACAGACCGCGGTCGTCTTTCTGGCGTTTCGCATGGTGCAGGCCAGCATCGTTGTCGCCATGGTCCTTAGCCGCGCGGTCGTGCGTGACATGGTGCCGCAAAATCAAGCCGCCAGCATGATTGGGTATGTCACGATGGGCATGGCCGTGGTGCCGATGGTCGGTCCCAGCTTTGGCGGCATGCTGGAGCAGGCCCTGGGATGGCAGGCGAATTTCTGGCTACTCGCGGGGTTGGGCACTATAATATTCTGGCTGACATGGGCCGATCTGGGCGAGACGGCAAAGGGCAGCGGGCTGAGCTTGGCCCAGCAATTTCGCGAGTATCCGGTGCTATGCGCCTCGCCACGCTTTTGGGGATATGCGGGCGCGGCGGCACTCTCGTCGGGGGCGTTTTTCGCCTATCTCGGCGGCGCGCCATACGTGGGCGATCACGTCTTTGGCCTCGCGCCGCACGAAATCGGATTTTACTTTGGCGCGCCAGCTGCGGGCTATTTTGCGGGCAATTACCTGTCGGGCCGCTATTCCGAGCAGGTCGGCGTCAACCGCATGGTATACTGGGGCACTTTGGCAAACGCGATTGGCATCGCAATGAACCTTGGCCTGTTCTACGCCGGCTTTGGCAGTGCCATTACCTTTTTCGGGCTGATGATGTTGATGGGCCTTGGCAACGGTATGACCATCCCCAATGCTACTGCGGGCGCGCTTTCGGTCCGTCCCGATCTGGCCGGCACGGCCAGCGGGCTGGCAGGGGCGTTGATGATTGGCGGCGGCGCTGCGCTGTCGGCGCTGGCAGGGACGTGGCTGACACCCACATCGGGGGCCTTTCCGCTGCTGTGGATCATGCTGCTCGTATCGCTTGGCGCGGTAGTGACCATTTTGCTGGTGATGCGGCGTGAGGCACGGCTTGCGCGTACGGATTTGCAAATATAGCCTGACGGTCAAGCTAACTTGCAAACAATGAGCGCGCATTATGGCGACCAAAAAACTATATGCCGGTGCCAAGCTGCGCGAGACGCGCCAGCGCGTCGGCCTCACACAAAAGGATTTCGCTGCGCAGCTTGGCGTCTCCCTGCCCTATTTAAACCAGATGGAGAATAACAACCGCCCCGTAAGCACGACCGTTGTGCTGGCTCTGGCGCAGGAGTTTGGTTTTGACGTAACGCAGCTCGCCTCGGGCGAGGCCGAGCGCATGACCAGCGATATGCGTGAGGCGTTGGCCGATCCGGTGTTCTCAGGCATGCCCGGCCTTGCCGATCTGCGGCTGGTCGCCGCCAATGCGCCCGCGCTGGCCCGGGCATTTCTGGAATTGCACAGCGCCTATCGCCGGACAAACGAACGCCTCGCCTCGCTGGACGAGGCACTCGGCACCGGCGACGCGCAAACACCGCAAAGCCCGTGGACCGAAGTGCGCGATTTCTTTCACTATTGCGATAACTACATCGACGCCGTTGACCGCGCCGCCGAAGGTTTGGGTAACACCAGCAGCAATACGCAAGAGTGCGCGGTAGAAGCCTTGGGGCAGATCGGTGTCACAGTAGTCGACAGCGAGGATGGCCCGCTGCGACGCCTAGACCGGGCGACCGGCACACTACACCTGTCGTCCCGCGCACCGCCTGAAACCCGCACATTTCAGATGTTGCTGCAACTGGCGCTGCTGACGCAAGACAAACTGCTGGAGGCGACGCTGGATTTGGCCCGGTTCCACTCGGGCGAGGCCCGCGCCATCGCCAAAATCGGGCTGGCCAACTACTATGCCGGTGCCGCGCTGATGCCCTACGCCGCCTTTTTGCAAGCGGCGCGCGACTGCCGACATGATCTGGAGATCCTCGCCCACCGTTTTGGCGCGTCGATCGAACAGGTGTGCCACCGCCTGTCGACCTTGCAACGCCCCGGCGCCAAGGGCATTCCGTTTTTCTTTGTTCGCGTCGATCAGGCAGGCACGATTACCAAGCGTCACTCGGCCACGCGGATGCAATTCGCCCGCTATGGCGGCGCCTGCCCGCTGTGGAATGTGCACCGGGCCTTTGAAACTCCGGGCCGTTTCCTGCGCCAGTTGGCCGAGACGCCAGACGGCGTGCGCTACATCAACCTGGCGCGCGACGTGTCGAAACCGGGCGGCCATTTCGGCGCGCCTGTGCGCCGCTTTGCTATCGCGCTAGGCTGCGAGGTCCGGCACGCGCCCGCGCTGGTCTATGCCGACACACTGGATCTAAGCAGCCCGGCCGCATTTGAGCCTATCGGGATATCATGCCGTATCTGCGAGCGCACAAACTGCCACCAACGCTCCATCCCGCCGCTGGAGAGGCGGTTGACCATTCGGCCTGATGCGCGCGGCGTGCTGCCCTATGAGGTGGGCTAGGCTTCCTTGGTCAACATGCCATAGATCTCGTCCTTGAGCGCGGCCCGCTTGCGGCGCACTTCGCTCTCGGCCAGCTCGTCCATGGGCGCGACGTTCGTCTCGGCTCTGTGGACGGTGCGGTTCACCTCGTCATACTCGTTTGACAGCTTGGCGAAATGGGCATTTGACTGCTCCATCTGCGCGATCTTCTCGGCCTTGTCGGGGAATTCCGCGCTTAGTTGGTGGGGCACATGGGTCATCTGCGTCTATCCTTATATTGCAGGTTACGCCGATTTTGCCCGGACTCCACCGCGCGCGCATTGATCCCGATCAACTTTTACTACTCCCCGCGCGGAAACCTTGCGTTTTCCTCGACCACGTTCAGGTCCATATGGTTGCGCATATATTGCTCTGACGCCTTTTTCAGTGGCTGGTAATCCCATGGGTAATACCCGCCCTCGCGCAGCGCCTCATAAACCACCCAGCGCCGTGCCTGGCTTTCGCGAATGGCGGCATCAAACGCCTCCAGATCCCAGCGCGCATCCGCCATGTCGCTGAAACGCTTCAGTGTGGCTGCGTTTGCCGGATCATCCGCTAGATTGCGCAGTTCATGCGGATCGGCGTCCAGATCGAACAGCTGATCAGGGTCAAGCGTGCAGCGATTGAACTTCCATTGATCCTGCCTCAGCGAAACCAGCGGCGCATATGACGCCTCGGCGGCGTATTCCATCGCCACCGGAGCCTCGCGGACCTGCCCCTGCCCCAGCGGAACAAGCGTTTCGCCCGCGACCCACGGGGCGATCTCCTCCATCGACACGCCGGCCAGATCGCACAGCGTTGGACAGACGTCGATATTGCTGACCGGCGCATCGACGCGCCCCGGCGCCATACCCGGCGCGGCAATCATCAGCGGTACGCGCGATGAGCCCTCAAAGAAGCTCATTTTGAACCACAGCCCCCGCTCACCCAGCATATCGCCGTGGTCCGACACAAACAGAATAATGGTGTCCTCGGTCTGGCGCGTGCCATCCAGCGCCTCCATCACTTCGCCAATTTTGGCGTCGACATAGCTGATATTGGCAAAATAGGCGCGGCGGGCGCGGGATATATGCTCGTCCGTGATGTCAAAGCTGCGCCAGTCATTTGCATCGAATATGCGCTGGGAGTGCGGATCGTGATCGGCGTAGTCCATCGCCGGAACCGGCGGCAGCAGATGCTCGCAATCCTCATAGAAATCCCAGTATTTGCGGCGCGCTACATAGGGATCATGCGGATGGGTAAAGCTGACGGTCAGGCACCAAGGCCGATCGTCCTGGCTGCGCGCCAGATCATATACCTTGCGCGTAGCATGATAAGCGACCTCGTCGTCATAATCCATCTCATAGGTGATTTCGGCCACCCCTGCACCGGTGACACTGCCCATGTTGTGATACCACCACTCAATCCGCTCGCCCGGCTTGCGATAGTCGGGTGTCCAGCCGAAATCGGCAGGATAGATATCGGTCGTCAGGCGCTCCTCAAACCCGTGCATCTGGTCGGGGCCGACAAAATGCATCTTGCCCGAAAGGCAGGTCTGGTATCCCGCGCGCCGCAGGTGATGCGCGTATGTTGGGATATCGGCGGCAAATTCGGCGGCATTGTCGTAAACCCGGCTGCGCGAGGGCAGCAGCCCGGACATGAAACTAGCGCGCCCCGGCGCACATAGAGGGCTGGCGGTATAGGCATTGGCGAACCGGGTAGAACGGGCCGCGAGACGCTTGAGATTGGGCACATGCAGCCAATCGGCCGGGCCATCGGGGAAAAGGGTGCCGTTCAGCTGATCAACCATGAAAATCAGAATGTTGGGGCGGCTCATGCGGTGGCTCCTTGAATGGGTATGTGGGGTTTATCGTCCAGCGCCAACGCAACATAATGCAGCAGCGTTTCGATGGACTGCGCCGAGATATCGCCAGCGGCGCCCGATGCGTGGCGGCAATATAGCCCGTCGATCATCGCCGCGACGCCGCGTGCCAGAATGTCGGCGCGCGCCGGAACCAACAGTGCAAAGGCATAATGCAGGTTCGACTGAAGGCGGCGGTGATAGATGTCCAGCAGGCGCGCTGTTTCGGGCGACTTGCGGGCCTGCACGTAGAAGTTCAGCCAAGCCGAAATATGCTCGGGCCGTGTGCTCATCGCGGTAAAGCTGGCCCGTATGATCGCCTCGATTCGCGCGCGGGGCGTTGGCGCCATGATCAGCGCGCCGCGCACCTGCGCCGCATATAGCGTGAGGATATGGCGCATTGAGGCCGCGAATATCTGCTCTTTCGAGCCAAAATAATGATGTGCCAGTCCGGGCGACATGCCAGCCCGCCGTGCGATCTGGGCTACGGTCACGTCCATCGACCCTTGCGCGCCGATCTCATGGATCGTGGCGCTGACCAGCGCGGCGCGGCGGATCGGCTCCATTCCCAGCTTGGGCACAACGCCCCCCTCTTCCAAGTCATGCAAGCGTCATTTCGGCGCTACTGGTTTTTTATTGACTCGTCAATCAATAACCCCAATGCTTCGCAAATAAGCGTCATCCCCGCTCAGCTCCGCGATATAGGTTGCAACAGGGCATGGCGGCATCATAACGTCTGTTGGCGTATATCAGCCCGCCGGCCCAGTCAGGTCAGCGCAGGCGCCGAACCCCGGTAGCCGCATACGCCGAACAAAGCCGGGACCAAGGCACAATCACCGCGCATATGCGGCAGGACAAAGTAAAAAAGACCTTGAGAGAAACGATAAAAGGGAGACTTCTATGTCGCTAACTACAAACGGCCGCTTCGACCGTCGCGGATTTCTGAAAACGACCGCGCTTGGCGCCGTCGCCGCAGCGCTGCCCTTCGGCGGCGCGATGGCCGCAACGCCCAAAAAGGGCGGCAACATTCGCGTCGGCAAGGGCCACGGCCAGACAACCGACACGCTAAACCCCGGCGTCTGGGACAACGGCTATGTGATCGCGCTGACCTTCGCCAAGGACGGCCACCTCACCGAGGTTCTGGCCGATGGCTCGGTCGGGCCGGAACTTGCCGAAAGCTGGGAAGCGTCGCCAGATGCCAAGGTCTGGCGCTTTAAGATCCGCAGCGGCGTCACCTTCCACTCGGGCAAGGACGTGACCCCTGACGATGTCGTCGCATCAATCAATTTCCACCGCGGCGAAGAGTCTGCCTCGGCAGCTACCCCCATCGTTGCGCCCATCCAGGACATCACGGTTGAGGGCGACACCGTCGTCTTTACGCTGGATGGCGGCAATGCCGACTTCCCATTCATCCTTAGCGATTATCATCTGCCCATCCTGCCCGCTGCGGAAGGCAGCATCGACTGGAAATCCGGCGATGGCTGCGGCAGCTACAAGCTCAAATCGTTCAAGCCGGGCATCACGACCATCCTAGAGCGCAACGAGAACCACTGGCGCGACGACGTCGCATGGTTCGATACAATCGAGATGCTGTCACTGACAGACCAGAACGCGCGCACCACTGCGCTGGTATCTGGCGACGTCGACGCCGTCGACAAACTGGACCTCAAGACCATCGGCCTCTTGGCGCGCAACCCCGATCTGGATATCAGCTCGATCGCGGGCACGCAGCACTACACCTTTGCCATGTCAGCCAATCAAGCGCCCTATGACGACAACAACGTGCGCCTTGCGATGAAGTACGCGATCAACCGCGAGGAGTTGGTCGAAAAGATCCTGTTTGGCTACGGCTCGGTCGGAAATGACATGCCAATCGGCTCTGGGCAGCAGTACTACAACACCGAGTTGGAGCAAAAGACCTACGACCCGGACAAGGCAAAGTTCCACCTCAAAGAGGCCGGCCTCGACTCGCTTGAGGTCAGCCTTTCGGCCTCGGATGCCGCCTTTGCGGGCGCTGTCGATGCTGCCACGCTGTATCAGAACTCGGCCAAGGACGCGGGCATCAACATCAAGGTCGTGCGCGAGCCGAACGATGGCTACTGGTCCGACGTATGGATGAAAAAGCCATTTTCTGCGGTCTATTGGGGCGGTCGCCCGGTGCAGGATCAGATGTTCTCCACCGCCTATACATGCGGCGCGGACTGGAACGACGGCTTCTGGTGCAACGAGAAGTTTGACACCCTGCTGACCGAGGCACGCGCCGAACTGGACGAGGCCAAGCGCAAGCAGCAATATTTCGAGTTGCAGGAGATTGTCAGCACCCAAGGCGCAATCATTATCCCGATGTTCGCCAACTACGTCTTTGCCGCGACCAAGAAAATTGGCAAGCCGGAGGCCGTCGCGTCCAACTGGGACATGGACGGCGAACGCTGGGCCGAGCGTTGGTGGTTTGTCTAAGCCAGCCACGCAAGGCGCGTGTATAGGTGCCAAGCGATGAAACTGGATGCCGCCGGACACGCAAGTTCGGCGGCATTTTTCATTTGCGGGGCTCCCGGCGCGTCCAAAACACTTGCGACAGGTGCGGTCTTCGTGCTTGAAATTTCGTAAGCCTAAATTTGCGAGACGATGCTTATGACCGACGCGGCAGCCCCCACTTCACCCGCGCCCTGCCTGATGGATTGCCCCGACTGGCTGTATCTGCTGCGCGAGTTCGACGCGCTCTATCGGCAGGGATCGGATGGGGGCAGCGCGGCGATCCGCAGCCATCGCAAGCGGGTGCGCGATGCGCTGTCCGCGACAATCACGGCGAATCCGCCGATTGAGCCACGCGCGCCCTGCGCACGCCCCGTTACGGCCCACCTGGCCCGCGCCCTTGATCTGGGCGAGCGTGCGGCAATGCAGGGGATGGCCCGCGCCCTGCGAGAGGTGCGCGGCGCGCTGACTTGGGAATACGGCTACGACCAGATGCCAAAGGCACTGGCGCGCAAATATGCGTTCTGCGAAATCCTCGGCCCAAAGGGGCCGGTCCAGTCGGATCGGCTAAACCTGGGGTTCGTGCTATTCGCACCCAGCACGACCTATCCGCAGCATAGCCACGAGGATATCGAGGAAAGCTACATTTCAATCGCGGGTGCGTGGTCGGAAAACAACGCGGCTGTCTATTCGCCCGGATCGCTGATTTTTAATCGCTCTGGCGCGGAACATCGTATCACCACCGGTGACCGCGATCCCTGCCTGCTGGCGTATGCATGGGTCGGCCCCGCCGCGCGCCTTGCCGCACCGGGGATGAAGCTAAGTCCGACGCGCAGGCCGATAGCTCCGTAGACGGCGCTCAAACCTTTGTCGCAGTGCTGACTGGCGTGCTTAGCGGCTTGCTTCCGCGCCGCTTTAGCAGCGCCTCGCGCCATGTGATAAAGCTGACCGAGCCGACAATGACCAGCCCGCCCAGCACGACGTAGGGGTCTATCGCCTCGCCAAAGACCAGCGTGCCCAGCAGGACCGCCCAGACCAGTTGCAGAAACGTCATCGGCTGCGTCACCGACATTGGCGCCGCGCGGAAGGCGAGCATCATCGTGTAGTGCCCAGCCGTCGCCAGCACGGCCACAGCCGTTAGCGTCGCCAGTTCCAGCCATGTCGGCTGGACCCAGTTCAGCGCGGCAAAGGGCGCGAGGCCAACGGTCACGGTTAGCGACAGCATGGCTACGACGACCATGGGCGACACCTTGCCCGTCGCCACCTTGGCCAACAGGTAAGATATGCCAAAGCTGAAAGCCGTCAGAAGCATCGCCAAATGCCCCGGTCCCACCTCGCGCAGGCCGGGCCGCAGGATGATCACCGCACCCAGGAGCGCAACAAGGATCGCAATCAAGCGCCGCAGCGCCAGACGCTCGCCCAGAAACAGCGCAGCGCCGATAGTGACGTAGATGGGCGACAGATAGTTCATGGCAGTCACGTCCGCGAGGGGGATATGTGCCATAGCGTAGAACCACATCGCAACGCCAATGGTATGGACCGCGCCGCGCCCGAAGAACACAGCCCAAAGGCGCGGGCTGATCGCCGCGCGCCGGATCGCCGGGATGACAGGAATCAACAGCACGAGGCCCAGCGCATAGCGCAAGAACGCAGTTTCCGCCGCAGGCAGGCGCGCGCCAATCGTCTTGACCAGCGCTGTTACCCCGACAAAAAGGATGCCCGTGACAACCATCCAGAATATGCCCCAGCCGGGCCCTGCGTTTTCTTCGCTGTCCATGCCTGACTAGAGAGGCGATTGCGCCCGGAATGTCTAGGGCGATCTGGCACTTGTGTTGGGCATAGCTGCTGTGCCTCAACGGCCCTTGATGTTAATGGTGAAACTTCGTTGCGCCCCGGGCGGCGGTTGTGGGAACGGTGCGGCGCTCTGGATCATACTGAGGGCCGCGCGGTCAAGCTGGGCCGAGCCTGAGCTACTCGCGATGCGCACCCCGCCCAGCGCACCGCTGGCGGCAACGGTGAATGCCACCACAGCCGTGCCGCGCGAGGTAGAGCGCGGGCGCGGCACACGCGATATTTTGCGCATTACCGTGCCGGGATAATTGCTGGCCGCCGCATTGCCAGTTGCCTGCGGCGTTTGCCCAGCCGATCCACTGGCCGTCGCTTTGGTCTCGGCGCGCCCTGTCGCGGCACCTGCGGCGGCATTCTGGCTCGCGTTGCCGCGCGTGGCGGGCTGCACCTTGGGTGCGGGCTTCGCATTGGCTGGCCGTTTGGGCTCTGGCTTTGGCGGGGGGGCAGGCTTGACGCGTTCATGCGCTAGCTCAAATGCCGCGCTGCGCCGCTTTGGCCGCAGCGAATGGCTCACTGCCGGGTCGGCCTCGTCCGGCAACAGAACCTCTTCGGGTAGGATCGGCTGCGCTGTCGGCACATCCGGGCTGAGCGTCTCAATCCGCAGTGCGGGTCTGGGAACAGGCGCACGCGCCGCGATATCTGCCCTTGGCGACCTCTCAGCAGCGAGACGCTGGATAGGTTGCACCTGCTCGGCGATCTCTGGCGTCAGCGGCGCGGCGACCTGCCTTGCTGCGTCCACCGGAACGGGTTGCGCGACATCGGTCGCCGCGTTCGCCTTTAACGTACCCGCGGCCATATCGGCAAAGCTAGTACCCATCCGCGCCTCGGGCGCGCCGGTTCCGCCTTCAATCTCGACCTCGGCGTCCCGCATCAGCGCCATAGCCAGCGCGCCATGTAGCAGTATTGCCGCCACGACGGCACCAACCTGAACACTGCGCGATGCGGCGATCATGGCGCATATCTGCTGATCTGGATGCAAGCCATATGGCTTCCCTTCATGACGCGGACCACGGTTCTGACCCAGCACAACACACATTCTACCACCACAAACGGGCACCGTGCGCAATGGTGCGATAGGCGCGTGCTTGCCTTATGGCGCTGGACAAGCGCGCACCCCCTGCGCCAAATGCACGCCATGAGCCTTGATGCAAAATACCCCGCCCTCAGCGACCTAAAGGCCCGCGCCCAGCGGCGCCTGCCCCGTTTTGTCTGGGAATATCTCGACAGTGGAACGGGGTCCGAACAGGCGCGCCGCGCCGGGCCGGACGCCCTGCAACAGATAGAACTCATGCCCTCGATCCTTCACGGCGAAATTACGCCCGATTTGGGCACGACCCTCTTGGGCCAGTCGCACCCCCTGCCCTTCGGCATAGGCCCGGTTGGGATGTCCGGTCTGATCTGGCCCGATGCGGAGCGGCATCTGGCCCGCGCCGCCGCTGTTGCAGGCATCCCCTATACCCTGTCCACCGTCGCCGCTCAGGCGCCCGAGGATATCGGGCCACTGGCCGGGAATCATGCATGGTTTCAGCTATATCCGCCGCGTGATGAGGCGATCCGCCTCGACATGCTGGCCCGCGCCCGCGCGGCGGGGTTCAAGGTGCTGGTCCTGACCGTCGATGTGCCGGTGGCCTCGCGCCGCGAACGTCAGACCCGGTCGGGCCTGACGCAGCCGCCGCGCCTGACCCCGCGCCTTATAACGCAGATCGCGGGGCGGCCCGCATGGGCGATGGGCATGGCGCGGATGGGCCTGCCCCGGATGCGCCTGATCGATAGTTATGCAGGCGATACCAGTGGCTTGCCCTCGACCGCCCATGCTGGGTACCTGCTGCGGACATCGCCAGACCGCGCCTATCTGGACTGGCTGCGCGCCCATTGGGACGGCCCGCTGGTGGTCAAGGGTGTGCTGGACCCCGCAGATGTGCCCATGCTGGAGGCCGCAGGTGTCGACGCAATCTGGATCAGCAACCACGGAGGTCGCCAATTCGACGGCGCGCCAGCAACGGTGCGCCAGTTGCCGCTCATTCGCCGCGCGACGGACCTGCCGCTGATCTTTGACGGCGGCGTGACGGGCGGGCTCGATATCCTGCGCGCGCTGGCGCTGGGGGCGGATTTCGTGATGATGGCCCGGCCATGGCACTATGCGCTGGCCGCTCTCGGCCCCGACGGACCTGCGCATCTGGCGCGTATCCTTGCCGCCGATATGACGTCAAATATGGGCCAACTGGGCGCGCGCCGCCTTGCCGATCTGCCGGGACGGTTGATCGGCGGGCCTGCGATGTAGCGAATGTCGCAAAGGGTGGCATAAGATGGCGCATTCCTTGCGCGAATGCTACGCGCTGGCTGCACAGTCAGAAAAAAGTTGCGCTGCGCTGCGGCAATTCGCACTGTGCGGCAACGCCAGCGACAGCCGGCCCAAAAATTCTAAAAAGGGGACGCCATGACCGAGTTCAAGAAAATCCTGATCGCAAATCGCGGTGAGATTGCTATTCGCATCATGCGCGCCGCCAATGAAATGGGCAAACGTACGGTCGCGGTTTTTGCCGAAGAAGATAAGCTGGGCCTTCACCGTTTCAAAGCAGATGAGGCGTACCGGATCGGCGCCGGTCTGGGCCCTGTCGCCGCGTATCTCAGCATTGACGAGATCATCCGCGTCGCCAAAGAAAGCGGCGCAGACGCGATCCACCCAGGCTATGGTTTGTTAAGCGAAAACCCCGATTTCGTCGATGCCTGCGTTGCGGCAAACATCACCTTTATCGGCCCGCAGGCAAAAACCATGCGCCAGTTGGGTGACAAGGCCAGCGCGCGCCGCGTTGCCATCGAGGCGGGCGTGCCCGTGATCCCCGCGACTGAGGTGCTGGGCGACGACATGGACAAGGTCCGCGCCGAGGCCGCCGAGGTCGGCTATCCCCTGATGCTTAAGGCGTCATGGGGCGGCGGCGGTCGCGGGATGCGTCCCATTCACGGACCTGACGAATTGCAGGAAAAGGTGCTGGAGGGCCGCCGCGAGGCCGAGGCAGCATTCGGCAATGGCGAGGGGTATCTGGAGAAGATGATCCTGCGCGCGCGGCACGTAGAGGTGCAGATCCTCGGCGACAAACATGGCGGCATGTACCACCTTTTTGAGCGCGATTGCAGCGTCCAGCGCCGCAACCAAAAGGTTGTGGAGCGCGCCCCCGCCCCGTATCTGACCGACGCCCAGCGCGCTGAGGTCTGCGATCTGGGGTACAAAATCTGCAAGCATGTTGGCTATGAGTGCGCCGGCACGGTCGAATTCCTGATGGACATAGACACGGAGCAATTCTTTTTCATCGAGGTCAATCCGCGCGTTCAGGTCGAGCATACGGTGACCGAAGAGGTTACTGGCATCGACATCGTTCAGGCCCAGATCAAAATCGCAGAGGGCAAGACGCTGGCCGAGGCAACGCGCAAGAACAGCCAAGACGAGATCCACCTGCATGGCCATGCCCTGCAAACGCGCATCACGACCGAAGACCCGCAGAACAGCTTTATCCCCGATTACGGCCGCATCACCGCGTATCGCAGCGCCACTGGCATGGGTATCCGCCTTGACGGCGGCACGGCCTATGCGGGCGGTGTCATTACCCGCTTTTATGATAGTCTGTTGGTTAAGGTGACCGCCCACGCCCAAACGCCCGAGGCCGCAATCGCCCGCATGGACCGCGCGCTGCGCGAGTTTCGCATTAGGGGTGTCAGCACCAATATTGCCTTCGTCGAAAACCTGCTGAAGCACCCCACATTCCTCGACAACACCTACACCACCACCTTTATCGACAACACGCCCGAGCTGTTTAATTTCCGCTCGCGCCGGGATCGCGGGACAAAGGTGCTGACCTACATCGCCGATATCACCGTAAACGGGCATCCTGAGACCAAGGACCGCCCGCGCCCCCGCACTGGGCTCAAGGACCCGCGCCCTCCCGTGCCGCGCGGAACGCCCCAGCCAGGCACGCGCAACCTGTTGGAGGATAAAGGTCCGCAGGCCGTGGCTGACTGGATGAAGGCGCAGAAACAGCTGCTGATCACCGACACGGCCATGCGCGACGGACACCAGTCGTTGCTGGCGACGCGTATGCGCAGCCGCGACATGATCCGCGTCGCGCCCGCCTATGCCGCGCATCTGCCACAGCTCTTCTCGGTCGAGTGTTGGGGCGGCGCGACCTTTGACGTCGCCTACCGATATTTGCAGGAATGCCCTTGGCAGCGCCTCCGCGATCTTCGCGCGCGGTTGCCCAACGTGATGACGCAAATGCTGCTGCGTGCGTCGAACGGCGTTGGCTATACCAACTATCCCGATAACGTGGTGCAGGAATTTGTGCGTCAGGCGGCAAAAACGGGCGTGGACGTCTTTCGCGTGTTCGACTCGCTGAACTGGGTGGAAAACATGCGCGTCGCAATGGATGCGGTGATCGCGTCGGGCAAGGTCTGCGAAGGCAGCATTTGCTACACTGGCGACATTCTGAACCCAGACCGCGCGAAATACGACCTGAAGTACTATGTCGGCATGGCCCGCGATCTGGAGGCAGCAGGCGCGCATGTGCTGGGCCTCAAGGACATGGCCGGCCTCTTGAAGCCCGCTGCCGCGCGCGTGCTGATCCGCGCACTAAAGGACGAGGTTGGCCTGCCGATCCACTTCCACACACACGACACTGCTGGCATCGCCTGCGCCACTATCTTGGCCGCATCGGATGCCGGCGTTGATGCCGTCGATTGCGCGATGGACGCACTGTCGGGCAACACCAGCCAGGCCACCCTCGGCTCGGTCGTTGAGGCGCTGGCCCATACCGAGCGGGACACAGGCATCGACATTGGCGCAGTGCGCGAAATCTCGGATTACTGGGATACCGTACGCGCGCAGTATGCCGCGTTCGAATCGTCGATGCAGGCGCCCTCGTCCGAGGTGTATCTGCACGAGATGCCCGGCGGTCAGTTTACCAATCTCAAGGCACAAGCACGCTCCATGGGCCTTGAGGATCGCTGGCCCGAGGTGGCGCAAACCTACGCCGATGTGAATGCCATGTTCGGCGATATCGTCAAGGTCACGCCCTCGTCCAAGGTGGTGGGTGATATGGCGCTGATGATGGTATCCCAGGGCCTGACACGGGCCGAGGTCGAAGACCCCGCGCATGACCTGTCTTTTCCCGACTCGGTGATAGACATGCTGCGCGGCAATCTGGGCCAGCCTCCCGGCGGCTTCCCGCCAGCGCTGACCGCCAAGGCGCTTAAGGGCGAGACACCCAATACCGACCGGCCCGGCGCGAATATGCCCCCTGTTGATCTGGACGCCGCCCGCGCAGAGCTGAGCGCGCTGCTGGAGGGCCGCCGCGTCGACGACGAGGATCTGAATGGATACCTGATGTATCCCAAGGTCTTCCTCGATTATATGGGCCGCCACCGCATCTATGGGCCGGTCCGCACGCTGCCCACGCGCACGTTCTTTTACGGGATGGAGCCGGGCGACGAAATCACAGCCGAAATCGACCCCGGCAAGACCCTGGAGATCCGCCTGCAAGCGGTCGGCGAAACCGGGGATGACGGCGAGGTCAAAGTGTTCTTTGAGTTGAACGGCCAGCCCCGCGTGGTGCGCGTACCCAACCGCGCGGCAAAGGCGACAACGGCCGCCCGGCCCAAGGCTGAACTGGGCAATCCCTGCCACATCGGCGCCCCGATGCCCGGCGTCGTCGCCAGTATCTCTGCGACAGTGGGCGTCAAGATCAATACTGGCGATCTACTGCTGACCATCGAGGCGATGAAGATGGAGACGGGCCTGCACGCCGAGCGCGCCGGAACGGTCAAGGCAGTTCACGCCGCCCCCGGCAGCCAAATCGACGCCAAGGATCTGCTGATCGAACTGGAGTAGCGCCATCATGCGCAAGATATTGGTCTTTACCGATCTGCATTATGTCGAGGACGGCAAGCTGATCGGTCACTTAGATCCGGATGCACGCTTCCGCGCCGGACTGGCGCATGCATTGGCGCAATTCCCGGATGCCGAGCGCATTGTAATCGCCGGCGATCTGGCCCATCGCGGTAGCCATGCCGAATACGTCCGACTGCGCGGCGCGCTGGATGGATGCCCGGTTCCGGTGCATCTGATGCTGGGCAATCACGACGCGCGCGGCCCCTTCCGGGATACGTTTCCGGACGCTCCGGTCACGCCAGAGGGCCATGTACAACAAGTGATCGACATCGGCGATACCCGTCTGATCCTGCTGGATACAGTCGACGAGGGCCATCATGGCGGTATCTTATGCGACGCGCGCCTTGCGTGGCTGGATGCCGCACTGGCCAGCGCGGAGGGGCGGCGCACCGTCGTCTTTACTCACCATCCGCCGATGTCCGTTGGCTTTGCCGCGATGGACGCGATCGGACTGGCAAACCGAACCGAATTCCTCGCGCTACTGCGCCGCCGCGCCAGCACCTGCCAAATCGTATCGGGGCATGTGCATAGGACCGTTTCGGGTAACGCGGGCGGCATCGCGGCCTGCGTCTTCAAAAGTCCCTGCCACCAATCGCCCATCATGCGCCCCGGTATGGACGAGCATGTGTCGATAGACGAGCCGGGCGCATACGGCATCCTCTATCTGAGCGATGAGGGCGTCGTGGTACACTCCGAGGACTTCGGCGTGCCGGGGCGGCGCGAGCTGAGTTATGTGTGACGACACATTCCTCTTGGGGGATTTGTACCCCCAAAGTCCCAGCGTATTCTCACCAAGTTAAAACCGGCGGCATGTGCGAAATTAATTTGAAGCGTGCAAAATTTGCTCTTGCGGCCCCGGCGGGGAATTTGTAACTACCGCTTCATCAGGTGCGGGCGTAGCTCAGGGGTAGAGCATAACCTTGCCAAGGTTAGGGTCGAGAGTTCGAATCTCTTCGCCCGCTCCAGAAAAAACCGAAACCCCACGGTTTACCAGACAAGGCCGCCTTCGGGCGGCCTTTGTGTTTTCGGGGTATGCGCGTCCAGCGCGCCGAGCGATACGTTGCCTCTTGGGCTTGTCCGATTTGCCTCGCGCCGCTAAGAACGTCACAAGAACATTTGCGCAATGACGAGTCGCCTGTTGATCGGGCCGCCTACAACGCGTTCTATGTGTGAAAAGAGGGCGGGCCAAATGCTGACATCCGTAGAACTATGCGCCGGCGCCGGCGGTCAGGCTCTCGGGCTGGAAAAGGCAGGCTTTGCCCACTCCGCACTGGTCGAGATCGACAAGCATTGCTGCAATACACTGCGCCATAACAGGCCCGAATGGAACGTGCTGGAGGAGGATATCCGCCTCTTTAAGGAGCGTGCGGCAGACTACGCCGGAATGGATTTGTTGGCCGGCGGCCTGCCCTGCCCGCCCTTTTCGGTCGCAGGCAAGCAACTGGGCGAGCAGGACGAGCGCAATCTCTTTAACGACGCCATCGACATCATTGACGCTGCGCGCCCCCGCGCCGTCATGATCGAAAACGTCCGCGGCTTTCTGGATGCGGTGTTCCACGACTACCGCGAACGGCTCAAGACGCAACTGGACAAGCTGGGATACAGTACCGATTGGCGCCTGCTGAACGCATCCGACTACGGCGTTCCGCAACTGCGCCCGCGCGTCGTGATCGTCGCAGTGCAAAAGGCGCGCGCCGATTTCTTTGACTGGCCCGAGCCAAACCCGCACAACCCGCCCACAGTAGGCGCCACCCTGCACGACCTGATGGCCGAGCGAGGCTGGCGCGGCGCCGAAGATTGGGCCGCCAAGGCCGACGAGATTGCACCGACCATCGTCGGCGGCTCGAAAAAGCACGGCGGCCCGGATCTGGGCCCAACCCGAGCGCGCGCGGCATGGGCGACACTGGGCGTCGAAGGGCGCACGATCGCGCCTGAGGCACCCGACGCCTTTCATAATGGCATGCCCCGCCTAACCGTCCCGATGGTGGCACGCATTCAAGGGTTTCCAGACGATTGGCATTTCACAGGCGCCAAGACGAACGCTTACCGGCAGGTCGGCAACGCGTTTCCGCCCCCTGTCGCGCAGGCAGTATCGACGCAGATCGCCAAGGCGCTGCGCAAGCGGATGTTGCGCGCGGTTAGTGCCTAGGCCTCCCTCAATCGCAGACTTTTAAGGGCCGACACACTCGCGGGGCGGTGCAAATGAAAAGAAACATCCCCGACAGCACCGTCAGTCTTGGGCATCCAGATTACGCTACGCTCACCCCCATCGCGGATGAGATCACACGCCGCGCGAGCGGTTCAGACGCTCTCGCCGCGAAGTTTTCGGCCATGCTGCGGCAGTGCATCGACGATGTGATCATGACGCCGAAGACGGGGCGGCGATCCTACGACGATCTGGAGAAAACTGAAAAAACTTATATCGGAACGCGGGTCGAGATTGAGCTGCGCGCGATGCTGCGACTGCCCAAGGGCCGGCTAGATACCGTGATCCTGGGCCATGACGTCGATATTAAAAACACGATGGGCAGCAATTGGATGATCCCAACCGAGGCCGTGAATCACCCCTGCATTCTGGTGGCGGCCGACGAGGTGCGCGCGAAATGCTATCTGGGCCTGATCGTGGCACGGCCCGAGTACCTGACACTAAGCCAGAACAAAGATGCAAAGAAAAGTATTTCTGCGCAGGGGTTTGCCAATATCCTGTGGCTGCTGCTACACCATCCCTACCCGCATAACTTCTGGCGAACCGTGCCACCCGATGCCATCGACCGGATATTTTCCGGCGCGTCCGGCAACTTGCGCATGGCGGCCCTATTTCGCGAAGTGCAGCGCAGGCCGATTACCCGCGACGTAGTGGAGGCGGTCGCGCAGCAGCAGGACTTCATGCGCCGCATCCGGTCTGACAACGGCAGAGGCACCCGCGATCATCTGGCGCGCGAGGGGATATTGCTGCTATCGGGTCAGTACGATGCGCCGTTGATTGCCGCGCTTAGCCTGCCAAAATGTTCCGGCAGCGCGTTCATCTCGTGTCGGCCCGCATCGCAGACGCAGGTCGATTTGGCGGCGGAGCACGGGATTACGCTAAACCCACCGCCCCACAGCTAAGCGCCGAACGCGCATTTTGTGCCACGATGCCCCCGCAGCCCTTGGCGGGAGGCTGCGTTCTGCGTATAAGCCCCGCAAACCCTAAGGGAGCATAGCGAGATGCGCAGCGCCACCGTCACCCGCAAGACAGCCGAGACCGATATCAGCGCGACCATCGCGCTGGACGGCACGGGCACCTATGACAACCGCACCGGCGTGGGGTTCTTCGACCACATGTTGGACCAGCTGGCGCGCCACGCATTGATCGACATGACCGTGACTTGCACTGGCGATCTGCACATCGACGATCACCACACCGTCGAAGATGTCGGCATCGCGCTAGGCCAAGCGCTTGGGCAGGCGCTGGGTGACAAGCGCGGCATCCGGCGATATGGAGCGTGCCTTTTGCCGATGGACGACGCGCTGGTCCGCGCCGCGCTTGACCTTAGCGGGCGGCCTTATCTGGTGTGGAACATGGACTTGCCGACAGCTAGGGTCGGCACATTCGATACAGAATTAGTGCGCGAGTTTTTTCAAGCGTTTTCAACGCATTCAGGTATGACACTTCATGTTGATGCCTTGCACGGCATTAACAGCCACCACATGGCCGAGGCCGCGTTCAAGGCCGTCGCACGCGCCCTGCGCGAAGCGGTCGAGACTGACCCCCGCAAGGCAGACGCGATCCCGTCGACCAAGGGAACGCTCTAGCAGTATGCGGCCAAAGTCCATGCAAACAGTGATCGTCGATTACGAGAGCGGCAATCTGCACTCAGCCGAGAAGGCATTTCAACGTATGGCCCGCGAGGGCAATGCGGGCGAGGTGATCGTTACCTCGGACCCCGACACCGTGCGCCGCGCCGACCGGATCGTACTGCCCGGCGATGGCGCGTTTGCCGCCTGCCGGGCCGAACTTTATGACCATCGCGGCCTCTTTGAGGCGATGCGCGAGGCGGTGATCGACAACGCGCGCCCCTTCATGGGGATTTGCATTGGGATGCAGATGCTGGCCACCCGCGGGCTTGAGCATGGCGAGACAGACGGCTTTGACTGGATCGGCGGCACGGTGGGGCCTATCGCGCCCACTGATAAGACGCTGAAAGTTCCGCATATGGGCTGGAACGATCTAGTACTGGACCGCCCGCATCCCGTATTTGAGGGGATTGAGACGGGCCAGCACGCCTATTTCGTCCACTCCTACCAGTTTAATGTCGATGACCCCGCTCATCTGCTGGCCCATGCGGATTATGGCGGCGCGGTCACCGCTGTCGTGGGCCGAGACAATCTGATCGGCACGCAGTTTCATCCTGAGAAAAGTCAGGAAACCGGGCTGCGCATGATCGCGAACTTCCTGCGATGGACGCCCTGATACACATTACAAGTCAATAGGTTAGAACATGATCCTCTACCCCGCCATCGACCTAAAGGACGGCCAAGCCGTGCGCCTGCTGCGCGGCGAAATGGATGCCGCCACCGTCTTTAACGACGATCCGGCGGCGCAGGCCGAGGCATTCGTTGCGGCGGGCTGCGAGTGGCTGCATCTGGTGGATCTAAACGGCGCATTTGCCGGAACCCCCGTCAACGCGGCCCCGGTCGAAGAGATCCTGAAACGCTGCAAGGTTCCCGCGCAGCTCGGCGGCGGCATCCGCGACATGGCGACGATCGAGGGCTGGCTATCCAAGGGTCTGCAGCGCGTCATCCTTGGGACCGTTGCTGTCGAAAACCCCGCGCTGGTGCGCGAGGCTGCACGCGCCTTTCCCGGACAAGTCGCTGTGGGAATTGATGCGCGCAATGGCCGCGTCGCGACCAAAGGCTGGGCCGAAGAGACGGAGGTGATGGTGACCGATCTGGCCCGCAGCTTTGAAGATGCGGGCGTCGCCGCGATCATTTACACCGATATTGAGCGCGACGGCGCGATGCAGGGCCCGAATATTGAGGCGACTGCCGCGCTGGCAAATGCGGTCAGCATCCCCGTCATCGCCTCTGGCGGGGTCAGCTCGCTTGCCGACCTTATTGCGCTGCGTGACTGCGGCGCAAAGCTGAATGGCGCAATCTCTGGCCGAGCGCTTTATGATGGCGCGCTCGACCTGCGAGAGGCTCTGAAGGCGCTCGCCTGACGCTACATGCCCGATGCTTTGCCGGTCAGCTTCTTGAGCGCGCCAGTCATTTTGGTGAGGTATTCCGCATCAGGCGCAACACCGCCGAGGTCGGCCATCGAATGCGCAGGTTCCTCATAAGCCAGCCAGACCTGACCGCCGCCATCGCGGTAAACCAGCACCCTTAATGGCAAATACAGCCCGGCCAGCGGATCGTCCTGCATGGCGGGCGTGCCCAATTTGGGATTGCCAAAGATCAGCAGCTGCGCTGGAGCCAGCTCCATCCCCACCTCTTCGGCGCCGCCTGCGTGATCGACGCGGGCGAAAACAGTTGCCCCCGCGCCCGTAACTGCCGCCTCCAGCGCGTCCATAGTGGTGGCGACATCGCCTGCCGCTTTTAGCTGAGTGACGCCGCCGCTTCCGGCCATTGCGCCCGTTCCGATCAGCGCCATTGCCGCCGCTATGATAAGTCTTTTCATCCGTTTCGCTCCGTATATTAATTCCCGACCTATCCTCTGGCATATCGCGCCGTTTGCCCATAAACAATCGCGTGACGACGAAAGGCCCGGCCAAGACATGTTGAAAACCCGCATCATCCCCTGTCTAGACGTGGCCGATGGCCGCGTGGTTAAGGGCGTGAACTTTGTCGATCTGGTCGACGCGGGCGACCCTGTGGATGCTGCCCGCGCCTATGACGCCGCCGGCGCTGACGAGCTTTGTTTCCTAGACATCACCGCCACGCACGAGAACCGCGGCACCATGTTCGACGTGGTCCGCCGTACCGCCGAGCAGTGCTATATCCCGCTGACCGTGGGCGGCGGCGTGCGCACCCCTGCTGACGTGCGCGCCCTGCTGCTGGCGGGCGCCGACAAGGTCAGCTTCAACTCCGCAGCAGTCGCAAATCCGGACGTGGTGCGCGAGGCATCCGATCAGTTTGGCAGCCAGTGCATCGTGGTGGCTATCGACGCCAAGACGGTATCGCCCGGCAAGTGGGAGATTTTCACCCATGGTGGACGCCGCGAGACGGGCATCGACGCGGTGGAATTTGCCCAGCTTGTCGCCAGCAACGGCGCGGGCGAGATTCTGCTGACCTCGATGGACCGCGACGGCACGCGCGCGGGCTTTAACCTGGCCCTGACGCGCGCGATCTCGGACGCGGTAGACGTTCCGGTCATCGCCTCGGGCGGGGTCGGCACGCTGGATCATCTGGTCGCCGGTGTGCGCGAGGGCGGCGCTAGCGCCGTGCTGGCCGCGTCTATATTTCACTTCGGCGAGTTCACCATAGGCGAGGCCAAGGCCCATATGCAGGCTGCAGGCATACCGATGAGGATGGGACTATGACGCTGGACGATCTGGCCGCCACCATCGCCGCCCGCGCAGGCGCCAGTGCCCAGGATAGCTGGACCGCCAAGCTACTGGCCAAAGGCCCGGAGAAATGCGCCGAGAAGTTCGGTGAGGAGGCTATCGAGGCCATCATCGAGGCCGTCAAAGGCGACACTGCCGCGCTGACCAGTGAGGCGGCAGATGTGCTGTTTCACCTGCTGGTCATGCTGCAATCGCGCGGCGTCGCCCTAGCTGACGTTATGGCCGAGTTGGAGCGCCGTAAATCGCAGTCGGGCATCGCTGAAAAAGCGGCGCGCACCCCTAGCCAGACACCGAAAGAGGGCTGACATGATCCGTCACACTGTATTCTTCTCGGCCGCCGACGGCCAATCCGTCGAGGACGTTCGCAATGGCCTGATGATGCTGGCAGATATCCCGCACGCGGACCATTTCGAGGTGGGCCGCAATCTGCAAGCCGATACGATCAGCGCCGAGGTGCCCGATCTGATCGTCTATGCCGAGTTCGAGGATGAGGCGGCGTTGGCCGCATTCAAGGCGCATCCGACTTATGCGGCCTGCACTGCCCGCGTGCGCCCCATGCGCGAGATGCGAATTGCTGCTGATTTTGAGGCGGGATAAACATTAACCTAGCGGTATATCGCCATAACATCGCCGGATTTTCCTGAGAATTCCTAGACGATGAAACGCTTCGCTTTCACCCGCTTTGCCGCAATTACCTTTGGGCTCTTTGCGCTCGTCGCCGCTATTGCCGCAGTCCCCGTGGCGCTGGAGCGCACGGGCAACATCGCTGCCGTTAGCGCCCTTTTCGGCATGATTGCGGTGTCAGCGGTTGCTGGCGCGTTACTCTTGCCCGGCCGCGCCACCATCGCAATGCTGCGCCGGACTGCTATCCGCACCGGAACCGGTCCCCTGATCACTGCCTGCGCGCTAGTCATGCCGATCCCGATGATCGTCAACTTACTTTCTGGGCTGGTGCCTTATTGGCTTGGCCTGAGCGTCACGGGCTGCTTTCTGGCGGCGTTCGTCTTTCCGGCGCGTTTTTATCGCGACGTTGTGGACGCCCCTAATCCAAACATAACCAGTCACGAAGCGGGTATGCTGATGGGGCGAAAAATTAGGGAAAACCGGCTTTTCTTCTGGCTGTTCACTACGGCGGGCGTGCTTCTCTTCGCATCACTCGTGGCCTACGTCATTGCACCTCAGTCGCTACCCTCAGCAGCATGGCGATCACTTGGTGGAACGATCGCGATGCTGCTCGCCTTCGTCACAACTACGACGATCATGTTGCCGTTCTTTCAAGTCACTCCCAAGGGCGCGCGGGCCAGAACATGGCCTGGACTATCGGTGCTGGCCGGGTTTGCTCTACTGATGGGGATTGCCGGATACCGTGCGATCCTGCTTGACGTAACACCGGCAATCGCAGCCAGAATGGTGGGTGAAGACGTGACGCGCAGTTACCAGATCCTGAGTGTGGAGCCGCGATATCACCAAAAGTTTTGCTCTGCCAGAATACGTCTGATGACCGAAACAGGCCCGTTCGAGCTGTGCAACGTTCCCGCCGAGGCGCTGGATGATCTGGCACAGGAAAATCAGATGACAATCGCCGGAAAGGCAACGTGGTTCGGCCTATACGGGCACAAGTATCGCATACCGGACTGATAGCGGCTCTCACCCTATCAGGCGCGGACGCTCTATCGCGGGGCAGCGGTCCATCACTACGTCGACGCCGCGCGCGCGGGCGACCTCGGCCGCCTCGTCATGCACCACGCCAATCTGCATCCAGATGGTTTGCAGGTCCGGGAACGTGGCCAGCGCCTCGTCCACGATGGCGGGGACATGTTCCGGCCTGCGGAATATGTCGATCATGTCGATGTCGCCGTCGATATCGGCAAGCGATGCGGCCACCTTCTGCCCTAGCAGCGTCTGCCCTGCGAGGCCCGGATTGACAGGGACCACGTCATACCCCGCATTTAGCAGGAACCGCATGACACCGTGGCTGGGCCGGGCGGGATTGGCCGATGCGCCGACCAGCGCGATACGGCGCGTGCGCTGCAAAATCAGGGTCATCAACTGGTCAGTCATGGCAATCTCCGTTGCAGCCTTTGCATAAAAAAGCGCCCGAAGTGTGGACCTCGGGCGCAGTCACGGAACGAGGGACAGTGTAAGAAAGCACCGAAGTTCCGGTTCGGCGCCTCTACGGTATAATCTAGGCGGCGTTCGCCAGTATGAAAGGGGCGATCATCATCCTGTGATGAGCCTGTGACTTTTTGTAGCATATCAGGGCGCGCGGGATATAGGAGCAGCTAGTCGAATATATCCTCAACAACGTCCCAAATCTCCTCCAGCGCCTCGCGTAGAAAGGGTTTGCGTCGTCTGCGGCGTCCGCCCTGGCGATTGCTACCCGGCGCGTCGCGGCCTGTATCGTAGGGATGCGGCGCGGGCTTCGGGCGCGATTTTGGCTTTGGACCGGCTCGCTCGGCGGCGCGGGCCTGAGCGGCGCACGGCATCGCTTTCATCTCGTGCAATGGCGCGCCGCAGGCCGCGCAGGACAACTCATGACGGCCTGTCCCGCGCAGGACCAAAGTCGTGCGTTTACCGCAGTAACAACAGGTCGCGATTTTACGCATTTTACCTCCGGCCTCGGACTACGCCGGGGTCAGCCCCGCGCTTGGCTGGCATATAAGGCCACCGCTGCCGCATTCGAGACGTTGAGCGAACCAAAGGCGCCAAAATACGGAATCTTAACTAGAATGTCGCAGGTTTCGCGCGTTTTTTGGCGCAATCCCGGCCCTTCGGCGCCCAGCACCAGCGCAACTGGCCGGTCCATGCGGCCCTCCAGTGCCTGCTCAATGGTCTGCTCGGCCTCGCCGTCGAGGCCCAGCGCCAGATAGCCCATTTTTTGCAACTGCTGGATGGCGTCGGCCAGATTGCGCACCTGCTTGTAGGGCTGCCGCTCCAGCGCGCCACTGGCGGTTTTGGCCAATGCGCCCGTCTCAGGCGCCGAATGGTGGCGCGGCGCAATAACGGCGCAGGCACCAAACACCTCGGCCGAGCGCAGGATCGCCCCAACGTTATGCGGATCGGTTACGCGGTCCAGCAAGATGATGCGCGGCGGGCGGTCGCCGCCGCCCAGCGCCAGCGACTCCAGGTCGCCCCAGTCCAGCGGTTTTACCTCTAGCGCCGCGCCCTGATGGACCGATCCGGGGTCGAGCGGGGCCGAGAATTTGCGCGGCTCCACCTCCTCAGGCGTCATGCCAGACGCTGCGATCGCGTCCTCCAGCTTGTTCCGGGCGTTCAGGGTCACAATCAGGTTCAGCTTCTCGCGGGCCGGGTTCAGCAACGCGTCGCGTACCGCATGCAGGCCAAACAGCCACACGGTCTGCGCGTCTGACGCACGCTTGGCCTGTTCCTTTTCGACCACCCATTTCGGTTTCTTCATGGCGCACCGCCCCCTTTGCCTGAACGCCGCAGAATGAGGCCTGCCCTGTCTGCGCGCAAGGCGATTTCCCCAGCTACGTGCGCGGGCGTTTCCAGCGGCCATTTTCCGGTTGACGCCTCACGGGCGCGCTAGTACTCAGCCGACCACGTCAGACGCACTTGCGACTGGCCAAGTGGGCGACAGGCCGCAAGGTGTGGCAGGGGACTGTAACTCCCTCGCGGAGACGCACGCCAGGTTCGATTCCTGGGTCGCCCACCATTTTCCAGCACCTGTAGACTCTTTTAAGCAAAGCTGGCGCAATTTGGCGCATGTTTCCCTTCTGGAAACAATCGGCGCGCCCTATAGTGACTGAAAAAAGCCGCAAGAGCAGGATGAATATGGCCGGGCAGCCCGAGACACCCCAGAATTTCAACGTGATGATCGTGGCCCAAGGCGGGCGCCTGCAGTACGAGGCGCTGCTATTTTGCCTTAGCCTGCGCAGTTATTGTCCCGATTTCGCCGGCCGTCTGCTGGTGGCCGAACCGCAGCCGGGTCCGATGTGGAATGACGATCCGCGCATCCGCGCCGCCGACGTGCGCGCGATGCTGCAAGAGCTGGGCGCCGAGATAATCCCGTTCGAAAACCGCCATTTTGGCCAAAACTACCCCTACGGCAACAAGATCGAGGCTCTGGCCGCGATGCCCGAGGGCGAGCCTTTCGTTTTCTTTGACACCGACACACTGATCACCGGCGATCTGGCCGCCGTGCCGTTCGACTTTTCGCGTCCCAGCGCTTCGCTGCGCCGCGAGGGGACTTGGCCCAAGCCTGAGCTGTACGGCCCCGGCTACGGTGCGATCTGGAAATCGCTTTATGACAAATTCGGGCTGGACTACGACAGCTCTCTCGATTTGTCGCAGCCGGATGAATACTGGAAGCGCTATCTCTATTTCAACGCCGGGTTTTTCTACTACGACTGCCCCCGAGTCTTTGGCCGCAGGTTCTTGGATTATGCGCTGGCGATCCGCGACGACGCCCCCGACGAGTTGATCTGCCAAGAGCTGGATCCGTGGCTGGATCAGGTCGCGCTGCCCTTGGTCATAAGCTCGCTCGGCGGCGGGCGCGATACGCTGGCAGAGGGCTATCTGGACGGCGCCGTCAGTTGCCACTATCGCCTGCTTCCGTTGTTATATGCGCGCGAAGGCGATCATGTGGTCGACGCATTGCACCACATTACCGCACATAATCGGGTGAAAAAGGTGCTAAAGGAATACGATCCAATCAAGCGCATGGTCTATCAGGGGCGCGGCATGAAGGTGCGCGACCTCTTTGATCAAAGCGACCTGCCGAGGCGCGAACAGGCGATCCGCAACACGATCAAGCGCAACGGGTTTTGGATGCGGTAGCAAGCAGCGCCTAGCCCACCTATCGCATCAGCGTTGCCCAAGCCCCGCGCATCGCCTACAAATCCGCCAATGCGTATTTTTAGCAAAGGGCACGCCTCATGACACTCGGCTTTGAGACACAGCAAGTTCACGCGGGCAACCGCCCCGATCCAGCCACCGGCGCGCGGCAGGTGCCGATCTACCAGACCACGGCCTATCAATTCCGCGACGCCGAACATGCGGCCAAGCTCTTTAACCTCCAAGAGGTCGGCTATATTTATTCGCGTCTGACCAATCCCACGGTTGCCGCGCTGCAGGAACGCGTCGCGACGCTAGAGGGCGGCGCTGGCGCCGTCTGCTGCTCGTCCGGGCACGCGGCGCAGATCATGGCGCTTTTCCCCCTGATGGGACCGGGCAAAAATGTGGTCGTTTCCACGCGCCTTTATGGCGGGTCGATCACGCAGTTCAGCCAGACTATCAAGCGGTTCGGCTGGTCGGCCAAGTTTGTCGATATCGACGATATGGATGCGATCACAAACGCCATCGACGATGACACCCGCGCGATATTCTGTGAGTCCATCGCCAATCCCGGCGGGCATATTGCTGATCTGCGCGCCGTCGCGGATGTCGCCGATAAGGCCGGCGTGCCGCTGATCGTGGATAACACGACCGCCACCCCCTATCTGTGCCGCCCGTTCGAGCATGGCGCGTCGTTGGTCGTTCACTCGCTGACCAAGTACCTGACCGGCAATGGCACCGTCACCGGCGGTTGCGTTGTGGATTCCGGCACTTTTGACTGGTCCGCCTCGGACAAGTTTCCGTCGCTGTCGGCGCCTGAGCCCGCGTATCACGGGATGAAATTTCACGAGACGTTTGGCGCGCTGGCCTTTACGTTTCACAGTATTGCCATCGGCCTGCGCGATCTGGGTATGACGCTGAACCCGCAGGCGGCACATTACACGCTGATGGGCATCGAAACCCTGAGCTTGCGGATGGAGCGTCACTGCGAAAATGCGCAAAAGATCGCTGAATGGCTGGAAGGCCATGATGCCGTCACTGCCGTCACATATGCTGGCCTCGAAAGCTCGCCCTACAAGGCGCGCATGGCGCAGGTTTGCCCCAAGGGCGCAAGCGGGCTGTTCACCATTGCGCTGAAGGCCGGATATGACGGCTGCGTCAAGTTTGTCGACGCGCTGGAGCTGTTCAGCCACGTCGCAAATCTGGGCGATACCCGCAGCCTCGTGATCCACCCCGCCTCAACCACGCACCGCCAACTAAGCGCTGAGCAGCTTACCGCGTCGGGTGCCGGCCCCGAAGTGGTGCGCATCTCAATCGGAATCGAGACGGCGGCCGATCTGATCGCTGATCTGGATCAGGCATTGGCAAAGGCGGGCTGACCGCAACGACCCGCCCTCTGCCACGATGGCCGGAAGGCGGGCTTTTCCTTCCACTCGGCAGGAAGCTGCTATAGAATTGGCGCGAAGTCGGGCCAGACTCCCGCCCCCGCCCTTTGAGTGCTAGAGACGTGTGATGAAACCGAATTTTGCCCTGATATTGTCAGCCGATAGCGTCTGCCTGCTGCACCGGACCTTTTCGGGTTGGGCGCGCGTCGGCGATGTGGCCTTTGATACGCCCGATCTGGATGCATCACTGGCGCAGTTAAAGGGCCGTGCCAGCCACCTGCCCGGCGATCGCAGCTGCAAACTGGTTTTGCCCGAAGATCAGATCAAATACCTGACTGTCAAAGCTGGCGGTGATCCCGATGATACCGTTCGCGCCGCGCTGGATGGCGCGACGCCCTACGCGGTGGATGAGCTAGAATATGACTGGACGGCCGAAGGCGGCGAGATCCGTATCGCGGCCGTGGCGCTGGAAACGCTGGCCGAGGCCGAGAGTTTTGCCGTGCAGCACGGGTTCGAGCCGGTCAGCTTCGCCGCGATCCCCAGCGGCACAGAGTTCGTCGGCGAGCCGTTCTTTGGCGTGACCAAATGGGCTGGCACCGCGCTGCCCAAAGGCGCAGCTATTGAGCGGGACGATACCCCTACCCGCATCACTGCCGATGCGCAGCCACCTCAGCCTCGCGATGATGTCGCAGGCGGCCCTGCGGCCCCCGTCGCCGCAGCCGCCACCCGCGCCGTGGCCGAGGCTGGCCCCGCACCAAAGATTGAGCCCGCGAAAAAGAGCGCTCCGGCGCCGGAGACCGCCCCAAAGACAACTGCCCCGGTGCAGCCGCCTGCCGCAAAAGACGTTAAGTCATCGCCTCAACCTGCTGTTATAAAAACAGATAATCCTAAACCCCCTTTACCAGAAAATGCGCCTAGCCCAGCGCCTGCTTCCTTCACCTCCATCCGTGCCAGCCGCACTGGCGCCGGCGCCGGAGCGCCGCCTGTTGCAGCGCCGTCTCGGCTTAGCCAGATTGGCGGGGCAGCTACGTCCCCCGCGACCGGCGCCGCGCCGCCGCTGCCCAGTCCGGCCAGCGACGATGTAACCGATCCCGCGCGAATTGCGGAACTGGCCGCCAGCCTCCAGCCCGACCCCAAGGCCCGGCTGGACCAATCCGCCGCCGATCAGGGCAATGCCAACGACGCCCCGCGCAGCGAAATGCCCGGCCTTTTCGTGCGGAGCACAGCGAACAAGGATAGGGCTGTGCAAGCCGCCGCCGCCAAAGGCCCTGCTTTGCGCCACGAGGATGAAAAGCAGCGTATGACCGTCTTTGGTGCCCGCCAGAGCGCAGTGCGTGGCAAGCCGCGCTTTCTGGGTCTGATACTGACGGCGATCTTGTTACTCTTCTTGGTGGGCGTCGCCGCTTGGGCCTCGGTCTTTCTGGAGGATGGGCTGGCGCGGTTCTTTCGCGGCGGCGACGATATTCAGCTCGCGGATGTACCCGCCGCCGATGAGGCCGACGATGTCGCCGCGCAAGATCCGGCAAGCAGCGGTATTGCGCCATTGCCCGAAGGCGACGCACCGCGCATCGCCTCATTGCCGCGTGATACCGCCCCCCGGCCCGAGGTCGAGGCCCTGCCTAACCGCCCCTCGCCGCTCGCCCCCAGCGAGGCGATGGCCCGCTATGCTGCGACAGGCATATGGCAGATGGCCCCCGCCGCGCCGGAGATTCCCGGTGCGGGCGCGCCCGTCGACGACATTTATCAAGTCTCCATTGATCCCAGCGTAAGCTTTGGCGCGCTGGCCAGCCTGCCGCGCCGCCAGCCTGACGGCCGCGACACCCGACCCGAAAAACCGGCCGATCCGCCTCTCGCCGGGGTGCGCTTTGACTTTGACGCGCTCGGCTTTGTCCGTGCAACGCCCGAGGGTGCGATGACGCCAGAGGGCGTCCGCGTTGTTGCGGGCCTGCCCCCTCTGACGCCGCCGGCCGACATGGCGCAGACCGTGACCGTGACCGTTACGGCGACCACTGGCAGCACCGCAGACGGCGAACAGGTCCCAATCGTAGCGCCCGTCGGCGACCCGGCTTTGGCGGCGGTTCGGCCCCGCGTGCGCCCCCAAACCGCCCTATCCGGTAACGAGGCAGTTACCGAGCAGGAGGATCAGAGCGCCCCGCAGCAGGACGACGAGACGCAACTGACCCCGACCGAAAGTGAGACGCGCGCGGCGAATGCCGCGAGCACCGCAGCGTTCGTCGGCAATCCATCGCTTGCCGCGTTGCGTCCTCGGCCGCGCCCGGCGTCGGCGGTAGGTGCCGCTACGATTCAAACGGCGGCTGTCAGCGACGCAGCCACCCTCGCGGCAGGTGCAACGCTGAACGGCGCGTTAGTCAGCGCAGCCCAAGCCGGCGCGCAGATCGCAGACGACGCCGAGGAGCCAGAAACGCTGGACGACTCGGCGTTCGACAGCGCGACCCCGCAGGCGGTGACCGCATCTCTCACGCCCCTTCGCCGTCCTGGCGATTTTGAGACGATCGTCAAACGGACCCGCGCCCAAGCGGCCGCGACCCCGGTTCCGGCCACACAACAGATCCAGCCCGCGCTGCCGACGCGCGCATCTGTCGCCAATCAGGCAACCGAAAAGAACGTGCTGAACCTTCGCGAGGTAAATCTGATTGGCGTCTATGGCTCAACTGCTAGTCGGCGCGCCTTGGTGCGCCTTGGCAATGGGCGCTACAAAAAAGTGCGCGTCGGCGATACGCTAGACGGGGGCCAAGTCGCCGCCATCGGCAACAGCGAATTACACTACGTCAAGCGGGGGCGTAACGTGGTGCTTAAGATGCCGCAAGGCTGAGAATTCGCCTCCTCCGCCCGTGGCATTATGACGTAAAATTCAACGTTTCGAGCCTATCCTCTGCAAAATTCCCCCACAAACCCCTAATCAGACCCCCTTGGGCGTTGCGACATTTCGATCTAACTCTATGCTTGGTCGAACGTCGCCTTCCAGGGGCCGCACGCGCCACGGCGTCCATGTGCGCCCTTCATAATTCATTTTGGGATCTGCCACCGGACCATTTCGGACCGGTCGCACCGATCCCCCCAAAGGATACCCCCCGGATGGAAGGCTTCCTCTATCAGGCCTCGATATACCTCGCTGCAGCAGTGATCGCGGTACCCATCGCCGCGCGCCTCGGACTTGGGTCGGTGCTGGGTTATTTGGCGGCGGGCATCCTGATCGGGCCGCTTCTGGGCCTTGTCGGCCAAGAGACTGCGGAGCTACAGCATTTCGCCGAATTTGGCGTTGTTATGATGCTATTCCTGATCGGGCTAGAATTGGAGCCGCGCGCGCTTTGGGATATGCGCCACCGCCTTCTGGGGCTTGGTGGAATGCAGGTATTGCTGACCACGCTCATCATAATGGTCGGTGTTATGGCGCTGGGATACGACTGGAGCGTCGCGCTGGCCGTGGGCCTGATATTCGCGCTGTCATCGACTGCCATCGTGCTGCAAACCCTGTCGGAAAAGGGTCTGATGCAGACCAAAGGCGGCCGCTCGGCCTTTTCCGTGCTGTTGACGCAGGACATCTCGGTCATTCCGATGCTGGCACTATTGCCACTTCTGGCGATGCGGCAGACGCCCGATACCGTGCTGGACGAGGTGCTGCATCGCCGGATGGGCACCGCGATTGAAGGGGCGATGAGCGGTCATCCCGATGTTGGGCTGTCGCTGGTGGCGGGCCTTCCGGGCTGGGGGGTGACATTGGTCACGCTGGCCGTCGTGGGCGGCGTGATCCTGACCGGCGTCTACCTGACCCGGCCCGTGTTTCGCTACATCCATGCGGCCAACCTGCGCGAGATGTTTACTGCGTTGGCACTGCTGATCGTTTGCGGCATCAGCTTCATCATGTATCTGATCGGCCTGTCGCCTGCCCTTGGCGCGTTCCTCGCCGGAGTGGTTCTGGCCAACAGCGAGTTTCGGCACGAGTTGGAGAGCGATATTCAACCGTTCAAGGGCCTGCTGCTGGGCCTGTTTTTCATCACCGTGGGCGCGGGCATTAACTTCGCCCTGCTTTTTGGCGCGCCGTTCCTCGTGCTGGGCCTTGCGCTGATGGTAATCGTACTGAAGGGCGCAGTGCTTTACATCCTTGGCCGCGTGTTCGAATTGCGCGGGCGCGATTTGTGGCTCTTTACGCTGTCGCTGGCGCAGGCAGGCGAATTTGGCTTTGTGCTGATTTCCTTTTCTGGGCAGCAAAATGTCGTGCCATCCGACATGACAGAAATGTTGCTGCTGATCGTGGCCATGTCGATGCTGATCACGCCCCTGCTGTTTATTTTCTACGACTGGCTGTCTAACCGGATGGAGGAGGCTGGCGAGGATATGGAAGATGACGATGTGGACGAACAGGCCCGCATCATCATCGTTGGCATCGGGCGGTTTGGCCAGATCGTCAACCGGCTGGTACGCTCCTCGGGGTACGAGACGGTCGTGCTGGATCACGATCTCGGCGCGATCCAGCGGATGCGCCGCTTTGGCGTCAAAGGCTTCTTTGGCGATCCGACCCGGCCCGAGATGCTACATGCCGCCGGCCTAAAGGACGCGCGCGTGCTGGTTGCGGCTCTGGACGATCCCGATGCCGCGGTGCGCCTCGTCGCGTTTGCGCGGCGCGAACGGCCAGATCTACACATCATCGCACGCGCCCGCGACCGCAATCACGTGTTCCGACTCTATCAGGCGGGCGCTGACGATATCGTGCGCGAAATGTTTGACGCGTCCCTTCGCGCCGGGCGCTACGTTCTGGAAAACATGGGCGTTTCCGAATTCGAGGCGGCAGAGTTGGAGAACATGTTCTATCACCACGATCGCCATTCCGTGCGCGAACTGGCCTCTCTGTGGGACCCGGACGTGCCAACCATCGAGAATGAGAAGTACATCGCCCGCGCCCGCGAGCTGGAGGACGAGCTGGAGACGATGCTGCTGTCCCAGCTAGAAGAATCTGCGGACACGTCCAAAAAGAGCGCTTAGCCCTCTGCCCCGGCTCCCGCGACGCCCGCCTCCTGAAACGTCGCCATGCCGGAATGACAGGCCAGCGCCCCCTGCACGATAGCGATCGCCAGCGCCGCACCGGACCCTTCGCCAAGCCGCATGCCCAGCGACAAGATCGGGGTTTTGCCCAAAAGTTGCAGCAATTTGGGGTGTGCAGCCTCGGCGCTGACATGGCCCGCGACGCAGTGGTCCAGTGCATCCGGCGCCTCTGCCATCAGGCACGCGGCGGCTGCACAGCAGATAAACCCATCGAGGATGACAGGGATACGCAAATGCCGCGCCCGCAGGATCGCGCCGGCCATTGCTGCCAACTCGCGCCCGCCGAGGCATCGCAGCACCTCAAGCGGGATACGGCGGATACCCTCGTGGCAGCGCACGCCATCGGCCACCACACGCGCCTTGACGGCCAGCGCATCGCCGCTGACACCTGTGCCGCTCCCTGTCCAATCCACCGCCTGCCCGCCGAAAAGGGCCGTTGTAACCGCCGAGGCGGAGGTGGTGTTCCCAATTCCCATCTCGCCCACCACCAACAGATCAGTGCTGGCATCGACAGCCTGCCAACCTGCCTGCATTGCGGCGAGGAATTCGGCCTCGTCCATTGCGGGGTCAACTGTAAAATCGCGCGTCGGGCGGTCCAGCTCCAGCGCATGCACGTCCAAGCGCGCGCCGAACTGCCGCGCCAGCTGATTAATCGCCGCGCCGCCTGCCTTGAAGTTTGCCACCATCTGCGCCGTAACTTCGGGCGGAAATGCCGACACGCCCTGCACAGTTACGCCGTGGTTGCCCGCAAAGACGATGATCTGAGGCGCCGTCACCTCTGCGCGGGCGTCCCCGCGCCAGCCGCAATACCATACAGCGATATCCTCAAGTCGGCCCAGCGCGCCCGGCGGTTTGGTCAGGGCCGCGTCGCGCGCGCGCGCGGCGTCCTCGGTCGCGGTATCAGGCGCGGGGCCACTACGCACCAGTGCCGCCAACTGCTCCATCGTGCTAAAACCCGCGTCCATGACGCACCCCCGTTGCAACTGCGTTCCGCCCCGGTGTATCGCAAGAGCGAGCTATCCCTGCACCTCAAAAGGCCCAGTCTCATGCGTAAAAACGACGCTCTGCCCCGTTATTTCGATGACCTGCGCGCCGCGCTATTGCTACTCAGCCGCTTGCCTCTGCCGCAGGGGCCGCATCGCGGCGCGGAGGCGGCGTGGGCCTATCCGCTGGCGGGTGCGATCATTGGCGCACTCGCAGGGCTGATCGGTTTGGTTGCGCTCTGGTGGGGGCTGCCCTCAGCGCTGGCCGCGCTGGCCGCGCTGACGGCCCAGGTGATCATAACAGGCGCGATGCACGAGGACGCGATTGCTGACACCGCCGATGGCCTCTGGGGCGGTTGGACCTGCGCGCGGCGGCTAGAGATTATGAAGGACAGCCACATCGGCGCTTTTGGGGTAATTGCCCTGATCCTGTCGTTGATGGCACGGTGGGCGGCGTTTTGGCTTCTGTTTCAGATAGGTGGCGGCTGGGCATGGGCGGCGATTATCACTGCGGCTGCGGTATCGCGCGCGGTGATGCCTGCCGTAATGTGCGCGCTTCCCCATGCGCGCGGCGCGGGCTTGTCGCACGCCACCGGGCGTCCCGACGCACGCACCTGCGCGGTTGCGGCGGGCCTCGCCATGGTGGTCGCGCTGGCTTTTATCGGTTGGTCGGCCTTTGGCATCGTATTCTGGGCGGCCCTTACCACGGTCGCCATCGCTTGGATCGCCAAGCGCAAGGTTGGTGGACAAACCGGCGATATCCTGGGCGCGGCGCAGCAGATGGCCGAAATCGCCGTGCTCCTGTCGATCATCGTCTAACATATAGCCACGAAAAAGGGCGGCGCCCCCTGTGGGGAACCGCCCTGCTTAACTAATTTTATAGCCCGCTACGCAGCAGCGGGAGGCGCGCGCGATACCAGAACGTCTTCCACCTGCTTGCCGGCCAGAGCTTCGCCCTCGCCGCTCACGGCGGCAACTTCGCGGGTCAAACGCTCCAATGCGGCCTCATACAGCTGGCGCTCAGAATAGCTCTGCTCGCGCTGGTCGTCGGTGCGGTGCAGGTCGCGCACCACTTCGGCGATGGCGATTAAATCGCCAGAGTTGATCTTTTGCTCGTACTCTTGCGCACGGCGCGACCACATGGCCTTTTTCGCCTTGGCCTTGCCCTTGAGCGTCGTCATTGCCTTGGCGACGGTTTCGGGGCTGCTCAGCGAGCGCATGCCGATCTCGGTCGCCTTGTGCGTCGGAACGCGCAATGTCATCTTGTCCTTCTCGAAGGAGATGACAAACAGCTCCAGCTCGATCCCAGCGACTTCCTGGCTCTCAATCGAGACGACCTTGCCCACGCCATGCGCGGGATATACAACGAAGTCATTGGGGCTAAAGTCGGGTTTTCTGGCTTTGCTCATATTGGTCTTCCTTTTCCCGGCCGGGCCTGACGTGTCATCAACATCAAAGTGATGCATCAGCATGTTTCGCTGATGCGGGCATTGCAGATGTTAGGGCACAAAAAAGTCCAAATCCCCGCAGCGGCGGTGGATCGGACTATCGGGCATGGCGTTACGTTTGACAGACCATACCACAAAAATGGCATCTGCGAAAGTCTGCGCATCATCACCCGTTAAAGGCAGGGTATTGCCTATGATTTATGGCGCGATCTTGACGCGGCGGATGAGAATTTGCCGGTAAACAGGTCCGAATCAGTCGTATACACTCAGCCGCCTTCGCCCGGCGCCTCGGAGAAGTACTTCTCCAGTTTGCCCTCTTCGCCGTCCCGCTCCTTGGCGTCCGGCAGCTCATCTTTTTTGGTGATGATAACCGGCCACATCTCGGAATACTTGCGATTGAACTCGACCCACTTCTCCATGTCCGGCTCTGTATCCGGGCGGATCGCGTCGGCGGGGCATTCAGGCTCACACACACCGCAATCGATGCACTCATCCGGGTGGATGACCAGCATGTTTTCGCCCTCGTAAAAGCAGTCGACCGGACACACTTCGACGCAGTCAGTATATTTGCAGGCGATGCAGGCATCGTTGACGATATAGGTCATGTCGGCCTCTTCGAGATCAGTCGCGGGATACCTAATCCAGCGCCTCAAATCATTCAAGCGCTCCGGGTTGAATGAGGTCCATCATGCGCCTGTCCCGCTTGGTCGGCCGCCCTTTTCCCTCATATTTGGGATTTGCTGAAACAAACGTTTCATCTGTAGGCTCTGGCGCGGGGGTCAGATCATCGTATAGCGCCTGCGCCTCTGGTGCCGGGCCGCGCCGAATACCTGGGGCAATGATGCGGACGACGCGGATCACGCGCCCTTGGGCAAATGTCAAAACATCGCCAGCGCCAACCGTCTGCGCAGCTTTGGCCGCCCGATTGCCATTAACGCGCACATGGCCGCCTTTGACCGTGCCCGCCGCCAATCCGCGTGTTTTAAAGAAACGCGCTTGCCACAACCACTTGTCGAGGCGGATTTTCTCCGCCTCTGCAGTGTCTTGCGGCGACTTCTTCACTTACCCTTCTTGAGGCCCATCAGGGCCGCAGCGAACGGATTATCCGGGTCGATCCGGTCCTTCTTGGGTGCAGCCTTTGCGCTAAAGCTTTTTGCCTCGCTGCTTTTCGCCGGGCGGTCGCCGCCTTTTGGCTTACCCTTGCCGCGCGGTTTGCTGCGCGCCTCTTGCGGCTTGCCGCGTGCGCCGCCCTCGGGGCGCGCACCCGCAGGCGGATTACTCCGCCGCGCACGCGCAGCCCATGTGAAGGTATAATAGACCTCAGGCTCCACAGAAGGCGCAATAGGATCTGCGGGCGTGCCCGGCTCAACCTCAGTCTCGCTCATCTCAGGAATTTCGGCTGGGATTTCAGGATCAGGCTCAATCGTTTCTGCGATAGGTGCAATGCCTTCGGCCTCGATCTGCTCGACGGCGTCCCCAACGGTCTCTGGCGCGGGTTCTAGTCCCGGTGCCTCGTCCATGATCTGGTCTACCGGTTTGACCTTGATGCGCTCGCCGCGCTCGGCCTTGTAGCCGAGGCCTTCCATCAAATTTGCAAACTGTTCAAGCGTCATGCCAGTGATCGACAGCATATCGGCCTTGGCCTCAAATCCGCTTCGGCTATCCTCGCCGCGCAGCATATCTGCCAACCGCTCTAGCATATCGATGCGGATCGCGCGGTTTCCGGCGGCGCGGTAGCCTGCCATAGTATAGTAACCTTGAGGCATATTGGCCGCGGGGACAGTCACTAGACCAGGGGGCGGCGCCTCGGGCAGGTCGTCCATATTGTTGGCAAGGCCCCACAATACAAGACGCAGGCGTGTCGGCGCAGGCTTTAGCAATAGCGGCATGAAGATCGTAAACTGGCCGAAACGTACGCCATGTTTCCGCAGCGCCCCGCGCGCGTCCTGTTCCAGAGATTTGACCTCATCGGCGACGTCGCCGCGCGGGATAATGCCCATCGTTTCGACCATGCGAAAACCGAAACCACGTGCAAGGCCGGTTAGCGTCTCATCGCGGCTAACGTTCAACAGCGGCTCAAAGAGGGTCGAAATCTTGCGGTCGATAAAGTGCTGCAGGCGGCGCTCGACCTTTTGGATAACATCGGGTCCGGCCTCCTCGTCGACGAACACTTTAACCCCAGGCTTCATAGGATCGGCACCGGGGATCAGTTTGCCCACGGCATCCTTGCCCCACATCAGGCCGCCTTGCTCGGTAAAGTCGATCTCGGTGTCGGGTGCGTTGTAAAAGCGGTCAGCGCGCAGATTGAAATGCGGCGCCAACGCTTGAAGGCTGGCCTGAGACAACGTCTTGGCCTCCTGCCCGCTTGCCGACTTGTCCTGAACAAATCGAAATCCGTCCAGACGTCCGACGAATTCGCCCTCGACCGTCACGTCACCAGTATCGTTAACCTCTGCCACGATGGCTTCCTTCTGCTTGAGCCGGCGCAAGAGCACGGATGTGCGCCGATCCACAAATCTCTGCGTCAGCGCCCCATGCAGCGCGTCCGACAAACGGTCTTCTACAGCGCGCGTCGCCCCGCGCCAATGGCCTTCGTCATCGACCCAACCTTTTCGCTGGGCCACGTAAGTCCAGGTCCGAATATAGGCTAGCCGCTTAGACAACGTATCAATATCGCCATCGGTTCGATCAATACGCTTTATTTGTCGGCCAAGCCAATCATCGGGGATGCGGCCCAGTTCGTGCAGGTCGCAAAAAATCGTTTCTAGCAGGCCGGCATGCTCGGCTTGGCTGATGCCGCGAAAATCGGGGATGCGGCAGACATCCCACAGCAATTTTACAGCGTTACCATTGGTGGCGCGGTTGCGCACGTCAGGTGCAGCGGACAAGGTGCGAAGCGCTGTCAGGTCATCGGCGTCGCCAACGCGTGCCAGCAGGTCATGTTCGGGCTTACACTCCAGCGACGCGATCAGCGCAGCGGTTGATCCCATCTGCAGCTCTGGATTGCGCCACTCCAGCTTGCGGATTGGGGCAAAGCGGTGCTCCATGATCGCTTCTGCCACCTCTGGGGTCAGGTCGGGTGCCTCGCCGGTGACGCCAAAGCTGCCATGGCTCATCCCGCGGCCTGCACGGCCCGCGATCTGGGCCAGCTCATTCGGCATCAGTTGCCGCATGCGCCGCCCGTCAAATTTGGTCAGAGAGGAAAAAGCGACGTGATCGATATCAAGGTTGAGGCCCATTCCGATGGCATCCGTCGCGACAAGGTAGTCGACATCGCCATTCTGATACAGATCAACCTGCGCGTTACGCGTTCGCGGGCTAAGCGCGCCCATCACGACGGCCGCGCCACCCTTTTGACGCCGTAGCACCTCGGCAATAGCATATACATTATCAACCGAAAATCCGACTATAGCACTACGAGCTGGCATCTTGCTTATCTTTTTCGAACCAGAATAGACTAAATCCGACAATCGCGTGCGCGGCACGAATTCCGCCTCGGGGACCAGTTCGGATATGGCGTTTCGCATGGTTGAGGCGCCCAGAAATTGCGTCTCGCGCAGGCCGCGCATCCGCAAAAGCCGGTCGGTGAACACGTGCCCGCGCTCAGGATCCGCGCAAAGCTGGATCTCATCGATCGCGACGAAATCGGCGCCGATGCCCTCCGGCATCGCCTCGACAGTACAGACCCAATATTTTGTTCGCGGCGGTACGATCCGCTCCTCACCGGTGACGAGCGCGACCACTGACGGGCCGCGCACGCTCACAATCTTGTCATAAACTTCGCGCGCCAGCAGGCGCAGCGGCAGACCAATGACACCGGTCCGGTAGCCCAGCATCCGCTCAATCGCGAAATGCGTTTTGCCGGTATTGGTAGGGCCCAGAACCGCAAGGATCCGTGCGTAATCGGCCATGGCCTCGTCTCCGGTGGGTCAGGACTATTTCAGAGGTCGCTGCCTTGGGTTTCGCCCTCAAGCCGCGCGAGCGCGGCTGCGACATCGTCGAAATGCGGGTGGATCGCGGCAACGCGGCCATACGCCTCATAGGCGAGGGCCGGTTGGCCAATCTCCTCCAGCAGCGCGCCAAGGCTGTAGATCGCGGCGAAATTGCGCGGATCGAGCGTCAGCGCGCGTTCAAGATCAGCCATCGCAGGGCCCATCATGCCGGCGCGTGCAAAAGCGACGGAGCGGGCGTGCCACCCCTCGGCAAAGCCGGGTGCGTGATCGGTCAGCGCACTCAACAGCTCGATCGCGAGGCCTGTGTCACCAGCCGCCATCGCTGCGCGCCCGCGTTTAAGAAGCAAATTCATCGCAGGCGAGCCGGACTTCGACAGCTCCAGCATGATTTCGCGACCCAGCCTATCGGCCTCGGGCGGGGGGGCATTTTCCAGTGCCTCATACATGCCATCGAGGCGTGCCGTATCCTGCGCCAGCGCCAATGCAGGCGCCGACAGCGCCAGAACCAGCGCAAGGACAGGATTGAGATTGAATCGAAGAACGCCCATAACACAGCGAAGTTTAGCGCTGCACGCGGGAAAGCAAACCCCCGGCGGATCAAAATAAAGGGATCGGCGAATGAGCGACACAGTAAGTGAGGCAGTGGATGCTTTGAACGCGCGCATGACAGGGGACAAACTGGACGGCACGGCGAAGTTTGTGATCGCAGGCGAAGGCTCGCTGATCATCGATGCCGCGGGCGCGCGGGCGGCGAGCGGCGCGGCTGACGTGACGCTGAGTGCGGACGCCGCCACTTTTCGCGCCATTGTTGAGGGCGATATGGACCCGGCGTCAGCCTTTATGACCGGCAAGCTGGCGGTCGAGGGTGACATGAGCGTCGCGATGCAACTGGGCCGGGTTCTAGGCGGGTGACGGACGCGCCACTGTTTGAGGCTGTTGCAGACGGGCCGGCGGGTGGGCGCGCGGTGTGGGCGCGCACGAACGACGGTGTGCGCGTACGAGTGGCCCACTGGCCCACTGCCGCGGCAAAGGGCACTGTGCTGCTCTTGCCGGGGCGGACCGAATTTATCGAAAAATATGGCCGTGCAGCCGTCGATATGGCCGCCCGCGGTTACGGCATAATGACAATCGACTGGCGAGGTCAGGGGCTATCGGACCGGATTGCTGTCGATGCGATGTCGGGCCACGTGGGCCGTTTCACAGACTATCAGGCCGATGTGGCCGCGCTGCTGAAGGTCGCCGAGGCTGTGCGCGCGCCCCGTCCGTGGCACATGCTCGCACACTCCATGGGCGGCGCCATTGGCCTGCGCGCGGCGATGGGCGGCATGCCAATAACGAGTTGCGCCTTTTCCGCGCCGATGTGGGGTATAAGAATGAAGTCGGCACTGCGCCCGCTCGCGTGGACGTTAGGTTGGAGCAGCGGCCATGTGGGCCAGAGCCATCGCTACGCACCCAGCACGAGCGCCGCCAGCTATGTGCTAAGCGAGCCGTTCGAGACGAATGACTTGACCCGCGACGCACAGATGCACGCGCATATGGTCGCGCAACTGACCGCGCATCCCGAGCTTGCCCTTGGTGGCCCCAGCCTGCAGTGGCTGTTTGAGGCGCTGCGCGAATGCCGCCGCCTGCACGCCCTGCCGTCGCCCGCGCTGCCGTGCCTGACCTTCGTCGGCACCGAAGAAACGATTGTCGATACCTCGCGTATCGACGCCCGCATGGCCCGCTGGCCCGGCGCCCGGATGGAGCGTATCCCCGGCGCCCGGCACGAGGCGATGATGGACACGCCCCCGACGCGGGCAAAGGTCTGGGACATGCTGGCGGATTTCTGGGCGGCGCATAGCGCCTAGCTGTCTAACCGTACCTCTTGCCGCTGCGTGCCAAGACCCGCAATCGCCAGCGTCATCACATCGCCCTCGCGCAGGTAGCGCGGCGGCTTCATCCCCATGCCCACACCGGGAGGCGTGCCTGTGGCGATGATATCGCCGGGATGCAGCGTCATCATCTGGCTTAGATACGCGATCACGTGCGCCACGCCAAATATCATCGACGCCGTGCTGCCGCGCTGCGCTGGCTGCCCGTTCAGGTCCAACACCATATCCAGCGCCTGCACATCGCCCATCTCATCGGGCGTCACCAGCCAAGGGCCGATAGGGCCAAAGCTGTCGCAGCTCTTGCCCTTTGTCCACTGTCCGCCGCGCTCGGCCTGAAATTCGCGCTCGGACACGTCATTAACGATGGTGTAGCCGGCCACATAACTCAGCGCGTCCGCGTCGCTCACATATTTGGCGCGGCGCCCGATAACGATTCCCAGTTCGACCTCCCAATCGGATTTTTGCGAACCGCGCGGCAGATAGACAGGATCGTTCGGACCGGTAATTGATGATGTCGCCTTCATAAAAACGATTGGCTCGTCAGGGGGCGGCAGGCCCACCTCGGCGGCGTGGTCATAGTAGTTGAGGCCAATTCCGATCAGCTTTCCCACTTGGGCCACGGGCGGTCCAAGACGCGGCGCGCCCGGCACCTTTGGCAGATCCTCCGGGTCAATATCCAGCAACGCGCCAAGGGCCTCGCCCGCGATGTCGCTCACGACACCCGTCAGATCCCGCAGCCCGCCGACACTGTCCAGAACGCCGGGCCGCTCGACCCCTGCCTCGCCATATCGCACAAATCTCATCGCCTGTTCCCTCGCAATTGCCGGGTGCAGCCTAGCTATACTTGCAGCGCGCACAAGAGGCTGGCCAAGCGCCGCGCGCGGCCTACTCTTCCCTTCATGGTCATTCAATTCAAACCCCAAGGCATCTATTGCCCCGCCGGCGATTTCTATGTCGATCCATGGCAGCCCGTCGACCGTGCGTTGATCACCCATGGCCACGCCGATCACGCGCGCCCGGGTCATCGACGCTACCTTGCAACTGATATCGCGGGTCCGGTTATGCGCCACCGATTGGGCGAGATTGACCTGGATGCGATAAAATATGGTGAAGAACGCCGGATCGGCGGCGCGAACGTGTCGTTTCACCCCGCAGGCCACATCCCCGGCTCAGCCCAAGTCAGGATCGAAGTTGGCGGCGAGGTCTGGGTGGTGTCCGGCGATTACAAGACGACGCCAGACGCCCTATCGACCCCGTTCGAGCCGGTAAGATGCCATAGTTTCATCACCGAATGCACGTTTGGTTTGCCCGTCTTCAAATGGCCGTCCGAGGCCGAGGTCGCGGGCCAGATCAACGACTGGTGGTCTACAAATGCGGCGGAGGGGCGATTCAGCATGCTTGCTGCTTATTCACTGGGCAAAGCGCAGCGCGTGATGTCGCTATTGAACCCCGAAATCGCACCGATCCTGACCCACGGTGCGGTCGAAAACACAAACGCAATCCTACGCGATCAGGGGTTCGACCTGCCTGCCACGATCCGCGTCACACCCGACCTCGACCCCAAGGCGCATCCCGGGGCGATCATTATTGCCCCGCCGGGTGCTATGGGCAGCGATTGGGCACGCCGTTTTCGCCCCGCCGCGACCTCATTTGCCAGCGGCTGGATGCGGATGCGTGGGGTGCGTCGGCGGCGCTCCGTTGATCGGGGTTTTGTCGTGTCAGACCACGCCGACTGGGCGGGCCTCAATGATGCGATAAAGGCGACAGGCGCAGAAAATATATATGCAACACATGGTTACACGGATATCTTCGCGCGATGGTTGAAGAGTGAAGGCTACAACGCAGAGGCGCTCACGACCGAATTCACAGGCGAATTGATAGATTCGGAGGAGACGGAATGAAACGGTTCACCGCTCTTTACGCCACCATCGATCAGACAACCAAGACCAGTGCCAAAGTCGCGGCGCTGGCTGAATACTTTGGCGGCGCGCCAGAAGAGGACCGCCTTTGGACCATCGCGCTCTTTTCCGGTCGCCGTCCGCGCCGGGCGATCACCACAACCCGCCTGCGCGTCTGGGCGGCAGAGCGCGCAGACATCCCCCTGTGGCTGTTTGAGGAAAGCTATCCAATCGTCGGGGATCTGGCCGAGACGATTGCACTGGTTCTGCCACCCCCAACGCGGAGCCAAGACAGGAGCCTAACTGACTGGATCGCCTATCTGCGCGGGCTGGGCGCCGAGGAGGAGGACACCCGCAAAGCCGCCGTTCTGGACGCATGGGACCAGATGGATGCTGCCGAACGGCTGGTGTTCAATAAGCTGCTGACAGGCGGATTTCGCGTCGGCATCAGTCGCAAACTCATGACCCGGGCCCTCGCCCAAGCGACAGGTCATGACGAGGCGGAACTCGCGCACCGCTTGATGGGCGATTGGACCCCCGACAGCACGACATACACCCGGCTGATCGAGGCGCCCGACCCCGAGGCGGCGCTATCGCGGCCCTATCCATTCTGCCTTGCCTATGGGCTGGACGATGAGACACCAGACAGCCTTGGTGCGCCAGATAACTGGCGCGCCGAGTGGAAATGGGACGGCATCCGCGGCCAGTTGATCACTCGCGGCGCGGCGCATTTTGTCTGGTCGCGCGGCGAGGAATTGATTACTGACCGGTTTCCCGAATTCGCCAAAGCGGCAGATTTTCTGCCGCCCGGCACCGTTCTGGACGGCGAGATCGTGGCGTGGGACGGCACAGCGCCCCTGCCCTTTAACGATTTGCAAAAACGGATCGGCCGCAAGACCGTGCCCAAAGCGCTATTGAAAAGCGCGCCGGTGATCCTGCTGGCGTACGATCTGCTGGAGGAGAATGGCGAGGACCTGCGCGCGCTGCCGTTCAGCCAGCGGCGCGCGAGGCTGGATGCGCTGGTGGGCGCGCTGCCCACTGATGCGCCGGTGCGGCCGTCGCGAATGATCGATTTTGATAGTTGGGACGCGCTTGCCGAGGTCCGCAGTCACGCGCGTGATAACCGCGCCGAGGGGCTAATGCTGAAATCGGCCAGCAGCCCCTATCATGCGGGCCGAAAAAAAGGCGATTGGTGGAAATGGAAGCTTGACCCGCTAACCATCGACGCCGTTATGATCTATGCGCAGCAAGGGTCAGGGCGGCGCGCGAACCTCTTTACCGACTTTACCTTTGCTGTCCGCAGCGGCAATGAGCTTGTCCCATTCACCAAGGCATATTCGGGTCTGACAGATGCGGAATTTCGCAAGATCACAGCTTGGGTCCGTAAAAACACGTTGGAGCGCTATGGCCCGGTCCGGCAGGTCAAGGCCGAGCATGTATTCGAAATCGCGTTTGAGGGCATCGCGCCTTCGCCACGGCATAAATCCGGTGTCGCCCTCCGATTTCCCCGGATGAAACGCTGGCGCCACGACAAGCCGTTGAATGAGGCCAACACTCTGGACGACCTGCACGAAATGCTGCGCCAATACGGCTGATGCGGCGGGCACCCTTGAGCGCGGCGCGCTCGCCGCCTATGTCAGGGGCAACATATCACAGGAGCCAGACGTATGATCCACCTTCCCCAGCCCGCCCATGACGCCAACGCCAATGCCAAGGGAAAGGGTCTGGGTGAGCTGCCAGAGTGGGATCTGAGCGATCTGTACACAGCCACGGACGCGCCGGAACTCGCCCGCGATATGACGTGGCTTGAGAGCGAATGCGCAGCCTTTGCCGCTGATTACGAGGGCAAGCTGGAGGGCCTTGATGCCGCCGGGCTGTTAAAATGTATCCACCGCGACGAGGCGATCAGCAATATTGCCGGGCGCATCATGTCCTACGCGGGCCTGCGATATCACCAGCTTACGACAGACGCGTCGCGCACGAAATTCCTGTCTGATTGCCAGGAAAAGATAACGAATTTCACCACGCCGCTGGTGTTTTTCACCCTAGAGCTGAACAAGCTGGACGAAGACCATCTAGCCGGTCTCTTGGCACAGAATGCTGATCTAGCGCGTTACAAGCCCGTGTTGGACCGTATCCGCGCGATGAAGCCGCACCAGCTATCTGACGAGATGGAGAAATTCCTGCATGATATGGGCGTCGTCGGCGACGCGTGGGAGCGGCTGTTTGATGAGACGATCGCAGGCCTCACCTTTACCGTGAACGGCGAAGAGTTGGGCATCGAGGGCACGCTGAACCTGCTGACCGAGCAGGACCGCAGCAAACGTGAGGCAGCCAGCCGCGAATTGGCGCGGGTCTTTGGCGCGAATATCCGCACGTTTTCGCGCGTTCACAACACATCGGCCAAGCAGAAAGAGGTCCTCGACCGCTGGCGCGGCATGCCCACTGCCCAGACCGGCCGCCATCTGAGCAATGACGTTGAGCCTGAAGTGGTCGAGGCATTGCGCGATGCTGTCGTCGCCGCCTATCCCAAACTGAGCCACCGCTATTACGCGCTAAAGGCAAAGTGGCTTGGCCTTGAGCGGATGCAGGTCTGGGATCGCAACGCGCCCCTGCCGATGGAGGAGACCAAGATCGTTGGCTGGAACGAGGCCCGCGAGACGGTAATGAACGCCTATACCGCGTTTGACCCGCGCATGGGCGATCTGGCGCAACCGTTCTTTGACAAAGGATGGATCGACGCCGGTGTTAAGCCGGGCAAGGCGCCCGGCGCGTTTGCGCATCCCACAGTGACGAACGTGCACCCTTATGTGATGCTGAATTACTTGGGCAAACCGCGCGACGTCATGACGCTGGCGCATGAGTTGGGGCACGGCGTGCATCAGGTTTTGGCCGCAGGTCAGGGCGAATTGCTGTCGTCAACGCCGCTGACATTGGCCGAAACCGCAAGCGTGTTCGGCGAGATGCTGACGTTCCGCCGGATGCTGGACGGCGCGCAGACGCAAGCAGAGCGGAAGGTGATGCTGGCCGGCAAGGTCGAGGATATGATCAACACCGTCGTGCGCCAGATCGCGTTCTATGATTTCGAGTGCAAACTTCACGCGGCTCGCCGGAAGGGCGAACTGACGCCGGATGATATCAACGCGCTCTGGATGTCCGTGCAGGGCGAATCTCTTGGCCCGGTGTTCGACTTTATGGACGGGTACGAGACGTTCTGGGCTTATATACCCCATTTCGTCCACTCGCCTTTTTACGTTTATGCCTACGCCTTTGGCGACGGCCTCGTGAATGCGCTCTATGCGGTTTATGAGGAAAACCCCGAAGGGTTTCAGGACAAGTATTTCGACATGCTGAAGGCTGGCGGGTCCATGCACCACTCAGAATTGCTAAAGCCATTCGGCCTTGATGCCAGCGACCCTAAGTTCTGGGACAAGGGGCTGAACATGATTTCCGGCATGATCGATGAGCTGGAGGCAATGGAGGAGTGAGCCCGCGGTTGGCTCGCTAACAGTCGCTGCCACGCTTAAGCTGTTCCTCTGTGCCAAACAAAACACGCCGCGTTAGAGAACGCGGCATGTTTTCACTCAGTTCAAATCAGATGTCGCAGGCCTAGATCAGGCGTCCTCCATCATCCCTTTTTCATGCGCAAGGCTGCGCATCCGGGTCTGAAGTTTCTCGAACGCCCGCACTTCGATCTGGCGAATACGCTCGCGGCTGACGTCGTATTGCCCGCTCAACTCCTCCAGTGTGACGGTCTGATCGCTCAGGCGCCGCTGGGTCAGGATATCTTTCTCGCGATCGTTCAGAACGTCCATCGCATCGGCCAGCATTTCGCGGCGCGCCAGCAGCTCGTCGCGCTCCTCGTAGTCAGTGGCTTGATCGGCGTCCTCGTCCTCCAGCCAGTCCTGCCACTGCATCGTCCCCTCGCCTTCGGAGCCGACAGTGGCATTCAACGACGCATCCCCGCCCGACATACGGCGATTCATCGAGATGACTTCAGTCTCGGTCACGCCTAGCTGAGTCGCGATCTTCTTGACGTTTTCCGGGCGCAGGTCGCCCTCTTCCAGCGCGCCAATCTTATTTTTGGCCTTACGCAGGTTGAAAAACAGCTTCTTCTGCGCTGAGGTCGTACCCAGCTTCACAAGGCTCCATGAGCGCAGGATGTATTCCTGAATGCTCGCACGGATCCACCACATTGCGTAAGTAGCAAGGCGGAAGCCTCTTTCGGGATCAAAGCGCTTCACGGCCTGCATCAGGCCGACATTTGCCTCTGAGATAACCTCGGCCTGAGGCAGACCATAGCCGCGATATCCCATCGCGATTTTGGCTGCGAGCCTCAGGTGCGACGTGACCATCCGGTGCGCCGCCTCGGTATCCTCCTGCTCGACCCACGCTTTGGCCAGCATGTACTCTTCTTCAGGTTCCAGCAGTGGGAATTTGCGGATTTCCTGCATGTAGCGGTTCAGTCCGCCTTCCGGCGTCGGTGCCGGCAGATTTGCATAATTTGCCATATTATTGACCCTCGCATCGCCGTAATGTTTACGGCCTTAACATCTATTTGGGCGCGCATCCGCCCCTTTTCAATGCGTGTCGCATTACTAACTTAACTTACAGTGAACCGATGACGTTCCCGGCGCCAGCCATGTGACAGCGGCCTCACGCAACCGTGCTAGAACCTGCATCTGGCGTGAGCGCGGCGATCAAAGTGGTCATATCCTCCGGCAGGGGCGCCTCGAATACCATCTGCTCGCCACTTACTGGGTGATCAAACCCCAGCGAGGCGGCATGCAGCGCCTGCCTGCCAAAGCTCTGCGCCATTGCGGCGCCTACAGGCGGCAGCGCCTTTTGCGCCAGTTTGCGGCCCGCGCCATAGACCGGATCACCTATTAGTCCGTGACCCGCATAAGCCATATGCACGCGAATCTGGTGCGTGCGCCCCGTCTCAAGCCAGCATTCCAGCAGCGCGCAGGCGGCGGGTGTGCCGAACCGCTCGATCGTGCGAGAGCGGGTGACAGCGTGGCGGCCCCCGGCCCAGCAAACGGCCTGTTTTTGGCGGTCAGTGCGGTGGCGATTCAGGTGCGACGCGATGCGCAGGATATTGCCCGGCTCGAACGTGATACCGCGCAGGCCGCGCAGACGTGGATCGGACGCCTCAGGCACGTTGTGGCACAGCGCCAGATAGCGCCGCTGGGCGGTATGCTTGGCAAATTGCTCGGCCAGTCCATGATGCGCTGCGTCGGACTTGGCCACGACCAGAAGGCCGCTTGTATCCTTGTCGATGCGGTGCACGATGCCGGGTCGCTTCATGCCGCCGACGCCAGACAGATCGCCGCCGAAGTGATGCAGCAGCGCATTGACCAACGTGCCGCCCGGCGTGCCGGGGGCGGGGTGCACAACCATGCCCGCAGGCTTGTTAACCACAATTAGGCTAGCATCCTCATAGACGATATCCAGCGCGATATCCTCGGGCGCGATATGGCTATCCTCAGCCACCGGGACGGTGATGACAACCTCGTCGCCTGCCTCCAGACGTGCCTTTGCGTCAGTGACTACGGCGCCATTGACCGTGACCTGCCCATCCGCAACCAGCCGCGCCAGCCTTGTGCGCGAAAGGGATGCGTCATCGGGCACGTCGCGGGCCAGCGCCTTGTCAAGGCGCGGCGGCGGGTCCATACCAATCAGCACTTTCAAAGAGGTCGAGCCCATGGATGATGATCCCCAGATGCAGCCGGTCGATCCGGCAATGGTGCGGTATTTGCGCGTGCTGGTCACGGCGCTGTCTGCGACCATGATCATCGGCTTCATAATCATCGTCGCGCTCTTTGTCACCCGCTTCGCTGGCGCACCGGACGTGGCGTTGCCGGATGCGATCGCTCTGCCCGATGGGGCCAAGGCTGAGGCATTCACGCAAGGGCGCGATTGGTATGCGGTGGTGACCGAGGCAGACAATATCTTGATCTACGACAGACTGACCGGCCAGTTGCGCCAAACGGTACGCATCGACATCACAAAGTGAGAGATGGTACCACCTCCTGGTCTCGAACCAGGGACCTCCTGATCCACAATCAGGCGCTCTAACCAACTGAGCTAAGGCGGCACTAATGGCCGATTTAGCCCCGGCGCGGCCTGATTGCAACCCAAAAAAGGCGACCTTTAGCGCGCAATCCTACGCGCCACGGTAACGCGCGGACGCGCTAGCGTCTTGCCAATAGGGTCATGCCGGGCTATCCCATCGCCCATCACCAAAGGAGCCAGATCATGGGCATCAACAGCGAACGCGACGTCGAGGCGAACATGCAGATTGGTCCAACCGATCAGGGCATGGTCCGCATCTTTATCGAATCGCAGGGCGTCGAGATCCCGATGGACTTCTCGCCCGAAGAGGCCGAGGAAATCGCAGCCGAAATACTGGCCGCCGCCAAGGGTGCTGCCGCCTCCTGAGTCCGCTTCAAACCTGCGGATCGCGCCACGCCCGCAGCCGCCGCGCCGCATCGCGGGCAAATTTGCGCGTGACGGCACTGCGCCGTGCGCCTGCCAGCTTTGCCTCTGGTCCCATCCGGATAATTTCGGCGCCATAGCTATCTGCCAGAATCAGCCCGGTGCCGTCCGGCAGTATATCAACAGGAAAATCGGCATCCACCGCCCAGAAAAATCGGTCAGCCCAGTCCAGATATCCCTGCCATTTGCTATCGGCCATAAAATCAGCGCGGCTGGATTTACACTCGATCACCCACAACTCACCTTTGGGACCCATCGCCATCACGTCAACGCGGCGGCCCCTTTCGGGTACGTATTCCTCAAGCGCGGCAAAGTTTAGCTCGGCTAGATGCCGGCAAACCCCGCGTGCCAAGACTTGGCCGGGCTGCAGTAGAAAGGGAGAGGGTCTGGGCGGCGTCTGGTCTTGCATCCGGCCACTTTGGAACGAACAAAGAACGTGCGCAACCCCTTGCCGAACGCTATGACCGCGCCTATTTTGTGTGGTGGCGGGTTCTGCCCTTCTCGTGCTCGGTTGCATTCCAGTGGCCTTAAGCAATTCCGAGGGAGCTGGCTCTGTTCGGACCCTGGTTCGGTTAACCGGCACCCACCTGTACATACAGGTCCTCGGGAATGAGATAACCAAACGGCTGCGTGCGGGCCCGCCACTTACATCTAAGAAATGAAAAACAGGATCGCAAAAGGTGTCAGCGGCGCTCGCGAATCCGCGCCTCGACCCTGACGGGGATCATATCGCCGTGATCAGGATGCCTACGGCCGCCGCCGCGGGGGCCGTTATCGTCGTCGTCATGCCCGCCGCGCGCCGCCAGCATGATCTGAAGCGCCGCAAAGAGCGCCCCAACGCAGAGCCATAACAGCGCTGCCGCCGCCCATGCACCGCCAGCAAGCGCCACGATCTGCCCTAATTGACCGGTGTCAAACCAGAACAGCATCGCAACAAGAGCCGCCGCAATACCAAACCCGGTAGCGGTGTGCTTCATGTACTTGCGAACTGTCTGCGGCATAATTTTTCGCTCCCCAGCGCCGATGGTAACACAAAGATAGGCTCGTTCGTACGCACTGCAAGCGGGTGCGGCAATAATTGGCCGATCTACCCACAAAAAGGCCGCCTCAGGCAGCCCTGCTTGACTTGAATATCGGTCGCCTGCGCACGGCCTTGGCGCCAAGCGGGTCAGCAAAAATGTTACGCCTGGCTGCTGCTACCGCATAAAGCGCGCGCAACCGATTGCGCCGGGCCTGAATGAGAAGTGCCATGGATACCTTATCCTCGTCGTGCTGAGTTTCGAATTTCGTCGGGTAGCAAAATTATGCGCTGGTTGCCGGGCGGGCGGTGGCGGCCAGATCATCCGCAAAAAGAGCCGTGATTTCGCTCCGTGTCAAATTGGGATTGGCGCGGCGGCCCGGCTGCGGTGCCGGATCGGCGCAAGTTACAGAATTCACACACATTGTAGCCCTGAACAGTTTTAGCATCGTCTATCCTCATCTTTTCTAGCCCCTATTAGGACAGACGAGCCGATTGACGGCGAAGTTTCACAAAAAAGAACCTTTTTGCTCACAATGTGTCTAAATCCATAATATTTGATGATTTTCAAATTGTGATTTACGCAAAAAGCTAGCGTGGAGATGCTGAGATGAGTGCAACTTCTAAATTTGATGTCAGCGAAAGCTGGGGCGCCGCAACCCGCAGGTTCCCGCGTAAGGCAAAACCGAAGGTGAGCGCCGAGCCTGTTACGGCAGATGACGTCGACGAGATGATTGCGCGTATCTCCCTGGCCGACCGCCAAGCGTTCTAGCGGCTATATGATTGCACCTCATCGAAACTATTTGGTGTTTGCCTTCGTGTCCTTAAGAACAGGGCCACTGCTGAGGACGCCCTGCAGGAGACCTACATGAAGGTATGGCGTTATGCGGGAAACTATCAAAGCGGCGGGATCAGCCCGATGACATGGCTAATCACGATCGCGCGCAATACGTCGATAGACAAGCTGCGCGCGACCCGCGACACCGATGATATTGCCGATATGGAAGGCACGCTGGCTGGGCCCGGTCTCACGCCGGATCAAGCAGTTATCGCGGGCGGCGAGGCCAAGCGCATCGCTGTCTGCCTCGGCCAGCTGGACGATCCGCGGGACAAGGCCGTGCGCGGCGCCTACCTGGAAGGGCGCAGTTATGCAGAACTGGCCGAAACACTGGATGTGCCACTGAATACGGTGCGCACATGGTTGCGCCGCAGCCTCATCAGCCTAAAGGAGTGCATGACAACATGAGCACCAAGACAGCCGATCACCCCGATGACCGCAGCCTGCTGGCCGCCGAATATGTCCTGCGTCTATTGCTTCCGAGTGAGGAGCGCGCATTCGAGCGGCGCCTGCTGACCGAGCGCCCCTTACTGGCCGAGGTTGCCGAATGGACCACACGGTTTTCGGGCATGGACGCCGAAGTTGCCGACGCCGCGCCCCGCCGCCGGGTCAAGGCTGCGCTCCAAGCGCGCCTCTTTGGCGCTGAGAAAAGTACGTCACTGGCCAGCCGTATCTGGCTATGGAAAGGCCTCAGCGCCGCGTCGATCGCTATGGTGGGCCTGTTGGCGTTCCAAGTGATCCAAACACCCCAGCCAAGCCTGCCCAGCATCCAGCGCGGGCCGCTCTACGTCTCGGAGGTTGCGGCCACCGATCAGTCGCTGCGCATTCTGGCGGTCTATGACGCGGACGCGCGGCAGCTAATGATCACGCGCACCGCCGGCGCCGCAGCCGAGGGCCGCGCGCTGGAGCTGTGGGCCATCGCGGAGGGCAGCGCGCCCGTCAGTCTGGGCGTCTTGCCGGACAGGACAAAGACAGGCATCGCGATCCCCGCCGCCTTGCATGCGCAGATCGCGGGCCTGACGCTTGCCATTTCGGACGAGCCATTGGGCGGATCCACCACCGGCGGGCCTACGGGCGCTGTACTCGCCATGGGCCAGGTGACAGATCTGTAAAAGAACGCAGGTGGGGCGCTGCGGCGCGCCGTTTTGGCGCTGGCGGGCAGCGCGCGGTTGGGGCGGAATGCAGCCAAGCACGAGACGCGGGGGCCCCGCGCGCAAAACATTCGGATCAGTGAAAAAATTTGCTGCCTAAAACGCCTCAGGTCGCGCTTCGCGCGCCATGTGGTCCAGCACGGCGTTGACGAATTTCGGCTCTTTCCCTTCGGGGAAAAAACTGGTGGCGACATCGACGTATTCCGTGATGATAACGCGCGGCGGCGTCTCGTCCCCGGTTAGTTCGGCCCCAGCTGCACGGAAAAGCGCGCGCAAAGTCGGATCGATCCGTGAGATAGGCCACTTGGCCACCAAGGCGCGGTCAGTCATCTGGTCGATCCGGCGCTGGTCATCTACGGCGCGGTCCAGCACCATCCTAAACAGATCCTCGTCGCCCTCGATCATGTCCGTCTCATCGTCGACCTCCGCACCAAAGCGATGATCGAGGAACTCCAGATAGACAGAATTCACGTTCTGATCCGAATGCTCCATCTGGAACAGCGCCTGCACGGCGTATAGCCGCGCGGCCGAGCGCATCTTGCGCTTTTGGTTGCCGGATATGGGTGCGGCCTCAGTCGTCATGCTGTCGATTTATCCTTGGAGTGACCTGCGATCCGCATCTCGTCGGCGCCGGGAATGAATCCTACGCCCTTACGCGGAGCGCCCCATTTACGGGTCAGCGCGATCAGATGCAAGGCGGCGGCGGCGGCCCCTGCCCCTTTGTTCATCCGGGCGGGATCGGCACGCACCTCTGCCTGATCGCGGTTTTCCACTGTCAGGATGCCATTGCCCACGCAAAGGCCCTGCAACCCCAGCAGCGTGAGGCCCCGGCTGGAATCGTTGCAAACCGTCTCGTAATGCGTTGTCTCACCGCGAATGACGCAGCCCAATGCGACGTAGCCATCGAAATTGCTCAGCCGCTCGGCGATACCGATGGCAGTGGGCAATTCCAGCGCGCCAGGCACCTCAACCAGATCATAGGTGGCGCCGGTTGCCTCGATTTCTGCGGTGGCGCCGGCGATCAGATTATCGGCGATATCGCGGTAGAACGGCGCGACCACGATCAGCAGCTTTGCGGGTTTTTCCAGCTCTGCGCGGGGCATGGTGTATTCGCTGCCAGCCATGGATTTATCCTTTGCTTAGCGGGCGCGTGCCCGTGATGCTTATGCCATAGGCGTCAAGGCCCAGATACCGCGTCTCGGGATTATCGGTCACGAGGATTAGCTCGTGTATCCCCATCGTCGACATGATCTGCGAGCCGAGACCGGTGTGTTTGACAGTGCGCGGTCCGTCCTCGTCCAGCTCCTCGGCCAGTTCGGGGCGGGGCTGGCGAAACAGAAATATCGCGCCGCGCCCCTCATCGGCGATGATCTGCATCGCGCTGCGCAGCTTGCCTGCGGGCGCACCGCCGATGCCAAGCACATCCTCCAGCGCATTCAGCGCGTGCGTGCGGGCCAGTACGGGCGCGCCGTCGTCCAGATCACCCTTGATCAGTACAATATGTTCAGTCCCTGATATCTCGTCGGCGAAAATGCGCATCTCCCACGTGCCGCCGATATGCGCCTCGACAGTCTCGCGCCGCACTTCGCGCACGAGGTTATCGTGCTTGTGACGGTAGGCGATCAGATCGCTGATAGTGCCGATTTTCAGCCCGTATTCCTGCGCGAATTCGATCAAATCAGGCAGGCGCGCCATGGTGCCATCGGCCTTCATAATCTCGCAGATTACGCCCGAGGGGTTCAGCCCGGCGAGGCGTGCAATATCGACTGCCGCCTCTGTGTGGCCTGCGCGGACCAAAACGCCGCCAGCGCGGGCGCGCAGGGGGAAAATGTGACCCGGCGTCGCCAATGCGGCCATCGTGTTTTGCTCATTGATCGCGGTGGCGACTGTATGTGCCCGGTCGGGCGCCGAAATGCCAGTGCTGACGCCCTCGCGCGCCTCGATAGACACAGTAAATGGCGTCTCGTGCCGCGACGAATTGTTAACCGCCATCATCGGCAATCCCAGCCGGTCGATCCGCTCGCTGGTCATTGGCAGGCAGATCAGACCGCGGCCATGGGTCGCCATGAAATTGATCGCCTCTGGTGTGGCAAATTCGGCGGCGATTACCAGATCGCCCTCATTCTCGCGATCCTCATGATCAACGAGGATGAACATCCGGCCAGCACGCGCCTCAGCGATGATTTCGCTCGTGGGCGACATAGCAGCGCCCAGACCGGATTCGACTGGGCCGGGCGTGCTGTAGGCTTTGCTTTCGGGCATAGAAGTCCCTCGCGGTTTAAGCGGCGTCATTTGCGGCCTCAGATAACGCGCAGTGGCGCTATTGACCAGACCCGAGTGCGCGCTCCACGCAGGCAGCAAAGTCGTCGCCGCGCTGCTCGAAGCTGTCATACTGGTCGAAACTGGCAGCGCCCGGCGCCAGCAGCACTGTATCGCCCGGCAGCGCATCAGCGTGGGCGCGGCGCACGGCGGCCTCCATGGTCGTGCAAACCTCGGTCTCGCACCCCTCAAGCTGCATCGCGAACTGCGCCGCCTCGCGGCCAATTACATAGGCGCGCGCCACGTTTTTCAGCGCCGGGGCCAGTGCGGATAGCCCGCCTTCCTTTTCCAGGCCACCGCAGATCCAGCGGATATTCTGAAACGCCTGCAATGCCTTGAGCGCGCTATCGACGTTCGTGGCCTTGCTGTCGTTGACATAAGTGACGCCGCTCGCCTCGGCGATCAGTTGGCTGCGATGTGGCAGACCCGGATAGCTGCGCATCGCGTCCTCGATCACACGCGGGGCCAGGCCCATGGTGCGGCAGACGGCGTATGCGGCGCAGGCATTTTGATGGTTATGCGCGCCGGGCAACCCCTTGATCGGGCGCAGATCTATGCTGCCGGTTTGCCTTCCTTTGCGGTATTCGGACAAGTACCCCTTGCGCGCGAACACCTGCCAGCCGGGGCCGGTCAGCTTGCTTTCGACCGAGATACGGATAACGCGGTCGTCCGCCGCGCCCTCACTGAGTTGGCCGGCCAAAAATCGGCCCTCGGCTTCGTCCACGCCGATAATGGCCCGGTCGGGGCCGCCTTCTGCAAAGAGGCGCCGCTTGGCCGCGAAATAGCCGCCGAGGCCCGCGTGACGGTCTAGGTGGTCGGGGCTGAGGTTGGTGAAAACCGCGACATCGGGCGTCAGGGCGCGGGCCAGCTCGGTCTGATAGCTGCTCAGCTCCAGCACAACGGCGCCGCCATCCTCGGGCGGGTCGATATCCAGCACGCCGCGCCCGATGTTGCCTGCTAATTGCGAAGCGCGCCCGGCCTCGGTCAGGATGTGATGGATCAGCGCGCAGGTCGTCGATTTGCCATTCGATCCGGTGACGCAAATTACGCGTGGTGGCTGTTCAAAATCGTTCCAGTCGCCGGACGCGAACGAGCGAAAGAAGAGGCCGATATCGTTATCTACCGGCACGCCCGCCGCCTGCGCCGCCGCGACGATGCGGTTCGGCGCGGGATAGAGGTGCGGGATGCCAGGGCTGACGATGAGGGTGGCGATGCCGTGAAATGCGCCGTCCTTGGACAGGTCCAGCACCTCAAAGCCATATTCCTCAGCCTTGGCGCGCGCGGCCTCATTATCGTCCCAGCATATCGGAATCGCGCCGCCCGCCTCAAGGCTGCGCGCTGCCGACAGGCCCGAACGGCCAAGGCCAAGGACCGCGACGCGCGCGCCGTCGTATCCGCGCACCGGGATCATGAAAAAATATGCCCAGCGCTACTCGCTACCGCAACGATGACAGCAAGGACAACGGTAATCACAATACACGGCAAAACTGTAAGGATCACGAGTTGCGCGAGTAAGTTCGCAGATCTTGGCAGGCTAGAAATCCTTACGGCTTTAGCCAAATGCAGGTCCGCAAGTAGTAGGTTAATAAATGCGATCACCGCCAGACCTACGCAGCCGATTGCACCGATTACTTTCAAAAACTCAGTCTGAAGAATGCTTGTGTTGAAGAGGTAACTAGAACTGGTAAATGCAATTACGAAGAGCGCTATTGAGCTCAAAATTCCAGAAGTAGCTTTTTCAAAGTGCTCTTTTCTGCCCATCATCGCACCTTAAGCGTCGCCAGCCCGATCATCGCCAGAATAAGTGCGACAATCCAAAAGCGGATGACGATCTGCGGCTCGGACCAACCCTTTTTCTCATAGTGGTGGTGGATCGGGGCCATAAGGAACACCCGCTTGCCCGTGCGTTTGAAATAAAGCACCTGGATGATAACACTCAGCGCCTCGACCACAAACAGGCCGCCGACGATGGCCAGCACGATCTCGTGCTTGGTCGCCACCGCAATCGCGCCCAGCGCACCGCCAAGGGCAAGCGAGCCTGTGTCGCCCATAAACACGGCGGCGGGCGGCGCATTGTACCACAAAAACCCAAGGCCACCGCCAACGAGGCCCGCGACGAACACCAGTATCTCACCGGTGCCTTCGACGTAATGCACGTCCAGATATTCGGTAAAGTCGGTGCGCCCGACGACATAGGCGATGATGCCCAGCGCGCTGGACGCGATCATCACCGGCATGATCGCAAGGCCATCGAGGCCATCGGTCAGGTTCACGGCATTGGCCGCGCCGACGATCACGATCATGGCGAATGGGACGAAGAAAAAGCCTAGGTTTATCAACGTGTTCTTGAACACCGGCAGCGCCAGCTGATATTGCAGTGCATCGGGATGATACTGCGCCGCCCAATAAGCTGCGATGGCCGCTATCAAAAATCCGAGGCCAAGGCGCACCCGGCCCGGCACGCCCTTATGGTTTTGCTTGGACACCTTGGCATAATCATCAGCAAATCCGATGATGCCGAACCCCATCGTAACAAACAGCACGATCCAGATAAACGCATTGTCCAGCCGCGCCCAAAGCAGGGTGGAGGTCAGCAGCGCGCCGACGATCAGCAGTCCGCCCATCGTAGGCGTACCCGCCTTGATAAAATGTCCTTCGGGGCCGTCCGTGCGGATCGGCTGGCCCTTGCCCTGCCGCTTGCGCAGCACGTTGATCAGCGGGCGTCCAAAGATGAAGCCAAAGATGAGCGCCGTCATAAACGAGCCGCCGGTGCGAAATGTTATGTATCGGAATAGATTGAAAAAATCGCCGCCATCAGACAAAGCGGTGAGCCAATATAACATTCAATCATCCCTTGTGCTGGGGCGGCCACCGCGCCCCGATTTTCGCAGAGCGTTCGCAATCACGCTCACTTTGCTGCCCTTTGATCCCTTGATCAGCAGCACGTCGCCGGCATCTATCACGCTATGAACCTTGAGCGCCAGTTCCCCTGCATCCTCGCACCAGAGACCGCGCTGCGCGCGTGGCAGCACATCCCAAAGGGCGCGCATCCGGGGGCCGACGCAGTGGACGGTGGTCAGCGCGCTCATATGCGGCAGGTCTGCCAGCGCGCGGTGCATGTCCGTCTCGCCAGCGCCCAGCTCCAGCATGTCGCCCAAGATAGCGATGCGCCGCCCCTTGGTGATGCGCCCGATATTGTCGCGCGGAGTGGCGGCGGCCAGTACTTCGAGCGCGGCGGCCATTGATGCGGGATTGGCATTGAACGCATCGTCGATCAGGTCCAGCGTCCATTCGGCGTCGCCGCTATCCAGCTCCAGCACTTCGCGGGTGCCCCGCCCGGCGGGCGGCTGCCAGCGCGCCAAATCGGGCGCAGCAAGGCCGGTATCGCCGCCCAGCGCATGGACCGCAGCCAAAACCCCAAGGCCATTCATCGCAAAATGGCGGCCTGCCGAGTTGATCTTGAAAATAACCGGTCCCTCGGGCAAATCTGCACTGACGATGGTGCGGTCGTCGCTAAGGGTGGCGCCAGTGAGGCGATAGGCATCGCTGGCCTCGCCGAAGGTGAGGATTTCGGCGCTCGCGGTCTTCGCGGCTGCGATCAGGATCGGTGTCGTAGGCAGGTCGGCGTTGATGATCGCCATGCCGCCGGGCTCTAGCCCCAGAAAGATGGCGGCCTTTTCGCGCGCGATGCCGTCTAGATCCTCGAACGCCTCCAGATGCGCCGCCGCGATGGTGGTGATCATCGCCACATGCGGACGCGCCATGCGGGCCAGTGGCGCGATCTCGCCGGGGTGGTTCATGCCGATCTCTATCACGGCAAATTCGGTATCGACGGGCATTCTGGCAAGCGTCAGCGGAACGCCCCAATGGTTGTTATAACTCGCCTCAGCGGCATGGGTGCGGCCCTGACCCGACAGCACACCCTTCAGCATTTCCTTGGTCGAGGTTTTGCCGACCGATCCGGTGACGGCGATCACGCGCGCGACGGTGCGTGCACGTCCTGCGCGGCCCAGCGCCTCTAGCGCCTGCAAAACATCCGGCACGATCAGCAGCGGAGCATCCGGCGCAATGCCGCCGGGGATATGGTCAACGAGCGCTGCAGCGGCCCCCGCCTCTAGCGCCTGCGCAACAAAATCATGCCCGTCCCGCTCGGCCTTCAGCGCGACAAACAGATCGCCCGGTTGCAAATTCCGCGTATCTATCGAGACACCGTTCGCCTGCCAATCGCCCTGCATGCGCCCCCCAGTGGCGGCAGCAGCATCCGCGGCAGTCCAGAGGCTCACGCGCCCTCCCCCGCCTGCGCGGCGTCCAGCGCCATTACGGCCACGCTGGCCTGTTCGGCGTCGTCAAAGGGCAGCACGTCGCTGCCCACCGTCTGGCCGGTTTCATGTCCCTTGCCCAAAATGAGCAGCGCATCACCCGGCCCCAGTGCATCGACGCCGCGCAGGATAGCCTCGGCGCGGTCGCCCACGTTTGATGCGTCAGGGCAGCCTGCCATCACGGCGTCGCGGATGGTGCCTGGGTCCTCGCTGCGCGGATTGTCGTCGGTGACGATGACCAGGTCTGCGTGCTTGGCCGCAGCCTGCCCCATAAGGGGCCGTTTGCCCGGATCGCGGTCGCCGCCCGCGCCGATGACGGCGATGAGCCGGCCCATAACGTGCGGGCGCAGTGCCTCAATCGCCACGCCGACCGCATCGGGTGTGTGGGCGAAATCAACGAACACGGCCGCACCGCTCTGGCGGGTTGCGGCCAGCTGCATACGGCCCCGGACGGTGCGCATTTCGGGCAGTACCTGAAACACGCGGCTCGCGTCGGCGCCCGCGCCAATCACCAGCCCGGCAGCCAGCAGTAGATTTTCACCCTGAAAGCCCCCGATCAGCGGCAGATCGACCTGATGGACCTCGTCTAACCACGAAAACCGCACGCTTTGGCCTGTGGGATTGAACCGCTGGTTCAGCAGGCAAAGGTGTGCATCCGCGTGGCGGCCCACGCGCAGCACGTCCTGTCCGCGCGCCTCGGCCAGATCCGCCACCTCGGCGCCGCGCGGGTCGTCCATGTTGATCACAGCCACGCCGCCCTCTGGCAATACGCGGCCGAAAAGGCCTGCTTTGGCAGCGAAATACGCCTCGAACGTCTGGTGATAATCCAGATGGTCCTGCGTAAAGTTGGTAAACGCCGCCGCGACCAGTTGCACTCCGTCAAGGCGGCGTTGCTCCAGCCCGTGGCTGGACGCCTCCATCGCGGCATGGGTCACGCCTGCGCGCGCCGCCTCGGCCAGAACGCGGTGCAGCGTGATGGCATCAGGCGTGGTGTGTGCCAGCGGCGCGGTATAGCTGCCCTCGACGCCAGTGGTGCCGACGTTGATCGCCTCCAGCCCCAGCGACTCCCAAATCTGGCGCGCAAAGCTGGCAACGGACGTTTTGCCGTTGGTGCCAGTCACGGCCACCATCACTTCGGGCTGCGCGCCGAACCACAGGGCGGCGGAGCAGGCCAGAGCAGCGCGCACGTCCTCGGTCACGACCAGAGCAGCACTGGAGGCGGCCAGCACGTCGGCTGCGATACGCGCGCCCTCCGCGTCCGTCAGGATCGCAGATGCGCCCATGCGCAGCGCGTATTGTATGAATTCGCCGCCATGCACGCGGCTGCCTGGAAGGGCCGCAAATAGCGTGCCATCGCGCACCTGCCTGCTGTCAATCGCCAGCCCGGTAATGCGCGCCTGTGCACCGCCCTTGGCCGCAAGGCCCAACTCCGCTAACGTCCTTGCCTGCCCTGCTGTCATGATCGCACCGCCTTAGTCGCCGTCTTGCATCGATACCTGCGTTATACCAGCCAACGGCGCGTGTTCAATCGCCGGCCGCAGACCCAAAAGTGGCGCGACCCGCGCGACGATCTCGGATGCGATGGGCACGGCTGTCCAACCGGCCGTGCGGCGCGGCTTCTCGCCAGACGTCTCGACCGGCTCATCCAACGTGACGATCAGCACGTATTTTGGATCATCCGCCGGAAACATCGACGCAAAGGTGGCGATCACTTTGTCTTCGTAGTAGCCGCCGCCGTTCTCCTTCGGCTTGTCGGCTGTCCCCGTCTTGCCGCCCACGGCATAACCCGGCACCTCGCCCATGCTAGCGGTGCCGTCGGTCACAACCTTGCGCAGCATCAGGCGCGCCTCGCGGGCCACGGCAGCGGACATGACGCGAGCGCCCTCTTGCGGGACGTCCTGCTTTAGCAGTGTGGGGCGAACGTAGCGCCCGCCATTAGCGATTGCCGCATAGCCAGCAGCTAGATGGAGCGGCGTCGATGACAGGCCATGCCCGTAGGAAATGGTGACAGTCGACAGCTCTGTCCACCGCTTGGGAAGTAACGGCTGGCCGCCCGATGCCTCGATCATCTCAAAATCGACAGGCTTGAAAAAACCGAGCGTTTTGAGAAACTCCTGTTGCCGCTCCGCGCCAATCTCGAGCGCAAGGCGTCCCGTGCCCCTGTTCGAGCTGTGGACGATCACGTCCGATACGCTGATCTTGCCGTAATTCTTGCGATTAAATTCGCCTATGGAAAAGCCGCTGACGCGCATAGGGCCGGACGTATCTATGATGGTGTTCGGGCTTACCAGCCCCAGCTCCATGCTTTGGGCCGCTGCAAAAATCTTGAAGGTTGAGCCAAGCTCGTAGACGCCTTGAACCGCGCGGTTAAACAGCGGGCTGTCGGCGGCGTTGCCCTGCACCAGCGGGCGGGGGCGATCATTGGGGTCGAAATCTGGCAGCGATGCGATAGAAATCACTTCGCCGGTATGGACGTCCATTAAGACAGCAGCGGCGCCTTTGGCGTTCATGATGCTCATGCCGCCGCGCAGCACACGCTCTACCGCCGCCTGCACAGGCAGGTCCAGCGACAGGGTCAGCGGCTTGCTGTTTTGCGCCGGATCGCGCAGTCGTTCGTCAAGGTATTTCTCGATGCCCGCAACGCCTATGACCTCGGCGGCATGCACCCCCTCGCGGCCAAACCCTGCACCGCCCAAGACATGCGCGGCCAGCGTGCCGTTGGGGTATAGCCGCATCTCGCGCGGGCCAAACAGAAGGCCCGGCTCGCCAATTTCATGCACGGCCTGCATTTGCTCAGGGCTAATTTTCTTCTTTATCCACAGAAACTTACGCTTGCCGGTAAAATCGCGCAGCAGGCGTTCTTCTTTCAACTCGGGAAAAATCCTGACCAACTCCTTGGCGGTCTTTTCCGGCTCGATCATCTGCTGAGGCTGCGCATAAAGGCTGTGCGTGTCAAAATTCGTTGCCAGTATCCGGCCAGAGCGGTCCACAATATCAGCGCGCTGCGCGAGGATATCAGCGCCCGCCGCACTTGTACGTGGCTCTGACGGCTCGGTCTGGGCCAGCACGCCCATGCGCAGGCCGATTACGCTAAATGCGCAGAAGAAAGTCGCGCCCAGTACCAACAGTCGCCCCTCGGCGCGGCGGCGGGCCTTGTCGCGCATCGCCTCGTGGCGCAGGCGGATATTCTCGCGCTCGATCGCGTCGGGATTCTCGCCCTTGTCGCGGGCAGGCAGGATGCGCGCCAGCGGGCGCAGTGGTGTGCGGATCATTCGTTTGCCTCCAACTCAGGCTGGTTCGAAACCGAGACAGAGCCCGTAAAATCGAGGCGCAAGTCTACTTCGGGCGGATAATCCACCTGATCGACGCGGCCAAACTGCTGCGCCTCCAGTGGCATCAATTGAAGCCGCTCAAAATTGATGTCCGCCAACTCGCGCAGGCGCGACGGGCGGTTCAGATAGGCCCATTCGGCGTTTAGCACGCGCAGCCGCTGGCGCGATGTCGCGATTTGCCCCTCAAGACGCTCGGCGTGGCTAATGGCGGCCTGTGTGCGGTAATTCTCGTGATAGGCCCAATAGGCCAGTCCGATCACTGCCAATGCACTGAGAACGTAAAATAAACTGCGCATTATTTGCCTCCTTTTAGCATCGGCATACCCATCGATTTGCGGTCCGTTATGCCCGGCGCGGCGTCCGTCCGGATTGCCACGCGCAATTTCGCGCTGCGGGACCGCGGGTTGGCCGCCAACTCAGCGTCATCAGCCGTGATCGCCTTGCGGCTGATTTGCGTAAACTGGCGCGCTTGCGTCGCCTGCTCGGGCGCGTGGCGACTGCCGCCGCCGCCGCCGTCGCTGCGATCTTGCAAGAATCGTTTGACCATGCGGTCCTCGATTGAATGAAACGTCACGACAGCCAGCGCGCCGCCGGGGCGCAGCGCGCGCTCGGCCGCCTCAAGCCCGCCGATCAGCTCGCCGTATTCGTCATTCACTGCAATCCGGATCGCCTGAAAGCTGCGGGTGGCAGGATGCGCCTGCCCCGGCTTGGACCTTGGCAGGCATTTCTCGACAATCTCGGCCAGTTGCAATGTCGATGTGATGGGGGCCTCGCCGCGCCTGCGAACGATAGACTTCGCAATCCGGCGGCTCGCCCGCTCCTCACCATAGAGGTACAAGATATCGGCGAGCTCGCCCTCTTCGGCGTTGTTGACCAGATCGGCCGCTGACGGCCCCTCCTGGCTCATCCGCATGTCCAGCGGGCCGTCACGCATAAATGAAAAGCCACGTTGCGCCTGATCCAGTTGCATCGAGCTAACACCGAGATCCAGTACGATACCGTCCAGATCGCTCGCATACTCGTCCAGTTTTGAGAACACGCCTTCTACCAGCTCTACACGGTCGCCATAAGGCGCGGCCCACTGCGCCGCCATCGCCAGCGCGGCAGGATCGCGGTCGACACCGATCACCTTGTCAGCGCCCGCCTCTAGCAGCGCTCGTGCATAACCGCCAGCACCTAGCGTACCATCCAGCCATGTGCCGGATATGGGTGCAGCGGCGGCGATCAACGGCGCTATCAATACAGGGATATGTGGGGCGGCGGTTTGAGGGGAGGTCTCAGGCATCGCCTATTCCCCCTTTGCGCCATCCAGGAAGACGAGCGGATCGAAATCCTTGGGCAACTCATCTAGCCATTCTTCGGTCTTGGCGGCCTCTTCGGCCTCATATGTCTCGGGCTTCCAGATCTGGAACGTGTCGCCGGCGGCAATAAAGAACGCCTCGCCCTCCAGCCCGATCTTGGCGCGCAGCTTCGCAGGCAGCACAAGGCGCCCGGTCTCATCCACGGTGGTCGGAAAGGATTGGCCATGGAACAGACGCTGAAGCATCTTGCGCTCCATTGAGCCGCGGCCCAGCGCGTCAATCTTGGCATCGACCTCGTCTATCGCCTCGACGGTATAGCATTCCAGATAATTGCGGCGGTGATCGCCATATACGATAACCAGCTCGGGCGGCAGGCCTTCTGTCCAGTTCGGGTCAGACGCCTCGATCACACGGCGAAAAAGGGCGGGGATCGAAACCCTGCCCTTCGCATCCACCTTGTGATGGCTTTCGCCTCTGAACCTGCGTGCCACGTTTGCGGCCCCTCGAACTGCCTTGTTTCGTCGTCGCGCCCGTAAAATCGCTCTTAAAACGAAAACGACGGATTGAGCGGCTGCCACTGCTCAATCCGTCGCCCTCGTCCCGCATTTGCGGGGTGTCCAGCTACGCGCGCCACCTGGGGGGATGTCTGCTCGCTGCGCGCCGGATCTCTCTTGTTGGATGAAGGCGGGTGCCTGTATGAAACCTGACTTTGGTTATTATTAAGCGGGATCGTTTAGCGTCCCTTGTCTTCGTTCCGTCCTCATCACGCTTATAGGGATGCCATGGGAAATCATGGGACGCAACGAAAAAATGCACAGCCCACATACTGGATATAGTTATCCACAGGGAAACAAAACAAGATCATGTGACACGGAAATGTGAAGGGACGCATAACCTAGCGGCTAAATTCTGGAATTGCACCACATTTAGCGTCAGCAATAGTGACATAATTTTTTCCCCTATATTCCCATTTTTTGCGTCGGCCCAAGCCTTGATAGGGAAACTGGTGCGCCAATTCACCCACCAAAGGACTACGATCTGGGGGAATCATCCGGAAAAGACCGCAAGATTCGGCAATTTAGAACGCCGCAGTACGCTGGGAGACGAGAAATCCTGCTACATTTGCCCAGCCGTCCCACGGTTTCCCATGGCGCGAGGGTGGCGCGCAGAACTCATTAAGAGGGATGTTTCGAGGTGAGATATCTCACAAGGCAAGAAAAAACGCAGGCGGAATAGCTATATCCAGCCTGCGCAATGCGCGCCCGCCCGCAAAATTCCGCTACTTGTGCTTCTTCTTGCTATAAATATCCAAATCCAGCGGGCTCAGCGCGCGAGATCGTCGGGATGGGGCGCATCGGGATCAGCCTGGCCAATCCCAAGAAAGATAAATTTTAACGGCACGATCCACGCGAACCCGACAATCACATAGACGATTAAGGTTACCCATCTCGGTAGATCGGGCAACCATGCGATCAGGCTGACCGCAGCTATGATGTAGGCTGGCAGTCCAATCAGTAGGATGACCAGCGACCATCGCCGACGCGCCTTATAATTTAGTGCCATGCCGTTCTCCTCCTTGCGCGGCCTCAGTCCGCGAAGGGATCGGTGACCAGCACCGTATCTTCCCGCTCGGGCGAGGTGGAGAGTAGTGCGACCGGACATTCGATCAACTCCTCGACGCGGCGCACATACTTGATCGCGCCGGCGGGCAGCTCGGCCCAACTGCGCGCGCCCTCGGTCGACTCGGACCAGCCGGGCATTTCCTCATAGATGGGCGTGCAGCGCGCCTGCCTGTCGGCGGCCGTGGGCAGATAGTCCAGCACCTCGCCATCCAACTCATAGCCGGTGCAGATGCGCAGGGTTTCAAACCCGTCCAGCACGTCCAGCTTGGTTAGGGCGATTCCCTTGACGCCAGAGGTCGCGCAGGTCTGGCGCACGAGGGCAGCATCGAACCACCCGCAACGCCGCTTGCGGCCTGTCACAGTGCCAAATTCTCGGCCCCGCTCGCCCAGTCGCTGGCCATCTGCATCGTCCAGCTCGGTCGGGAATGGGCCCTCGCCGACGCGGGTCGTGTAGGCTTTGACAATTCCCAGCACATAATTGATCGCGTTCGGTCCCACGCCCACACCAGTGGCCGCCTGCCCTGCAATCACGTTGGAGGATGTCACAAACGGGTATGTGCCAAAGTCTATATCAAGCAACGCGCCTTGCGCACCCTCGAACAAGATACGCTTGCCGGCTTTGCGCTTGTCGTTCAGCACCTTCCAGACAGGCGCAGCATACTGAAGGATCTCCGGCGCGATGTCTTTGAGTTGCTGGATCAGCGCGTCGCGGTCGACCGCTTCAATCCCCAGACCCTTACGCAGCGGATCGTGGTGCTGCAGCGCGCGGTCCACCCGTGCCTCCAACGTGGCATGATCGCCCAGGTCGGCCACACGGACCGACCGGCGCCCGACCTTGTCCTCGTAGGCGGGGCCAATGCCGCGCCCGGTGGTACCGATCTTGGTGCCTTTACACGCGGCCTCTTCGCGGGCGCGGTCCAACTCACCGTGGATCGGCAGAATCAGTGGCGTATTCTCGGCAATCATCAGCGTCTCGGGGGTGATCTCGACGCCCTGCTCGCGAATCTTGGCGATTTCCTGCACCAGATGCCACGGGTCCAGTACCACGCCATTGCCGATCACGCTCAGCTTGCCACCGCGCACCACGCCCGACGGCAGCGCGTTCAGCTTATAGACCTTGCCATCGACAACCAGCGTGTGGCCAGCGTTATGCCCGCCCTGAAACCGGGCGATCACGTCGGCCCGCTCGCTCAGCCAATCGACGATCTTGCCTTTGCCTTCGTCGCCCCACTGGGCGCCCACAACGACCACGTTTGCCATGCCGGACCTCATATCTATCTGGTAAAACCCGCGCCGGGTATAGCGGCGCCCGCCCGGGGGCGAAACCTCTAAATCGGGATGCGCGCACTGGACAGGGGCCGCAGCTATGCCGCAGGTATAGCACGCGCCATATAAGAGGAGACGCAAATGGGATTCGCGCTGCGCTGGCTGATCGCCTTCGCCCTGCTGGCTGCCACGTTTAATCCGACGCGGTGGAACTACGTCAATTGGGCGCGGGATACATATACCGACCAACTTCCACTTGTCGTTCTGGCCGGCCTCATTTTGCTGGTATTCTATGTCGTGTATCTGCGCGCCACGCTCCGCTCTATTGGCGGTTTTGGTATGACGATGGTGCTGGCGATCACTGCTGCCGGGCTATGGGTCCTGCACGACTACGGATTGCTGACCTTGCGGGACACCTCTCAAATGGTGTGGCTCGCGCTGGCCGCGCTGTCGCTGGTCCTTGGCATCGGCCTGAGTTGGAGCCATGTGCGCCGCCGCCTGTCGGGCCAGTCCGACATGGACGACGTGAGCGACTAGTCATCCACCCGTCCCGCCGCACATGGCATCGCGATGCCGGGTTGCGGGGGCGATGGAAATTCCCTAGATACCAGAGCAGATTTTTAGATTTCCCTATCCGGCAGGCCGCTTCATGGAAAACGTCGTTCTCATCGTCCATCTGCTTCTGGCACTATCCTTGATAGGCGCGGTGCTTTTGCAACGCTCCGAAGGGGGCGGTCTTGGCATGGGTGGCGGCGGTGGCGGCGGGCGTGTCGCGGGCCGCTCTTCCGGGACGGCGATGGGCAAGCTGACGTGGATTCTCGCCGGCGCCTTTATTTGCACCTCGATGGTGCTTACGGTGATCGCGGCCAGCAACTCGGCAGGGAGTTCAGTCCTTGACCGCTTGACGGATGCGCCCGTGCGCGAAGAGCAGACAAATGATGGTGGCATTGACGCTACGCTGCCGCCTGCGGCAGGTGACGACGCGCCGGTCCTGCCCACTGCCGACTGATACATCGCAAATTTAGAGCCGCGCATCCGCGGCCAAACATCATCTTGCGGCGCGGTTGCGCGCACGCCTCGAATCCTCTATGGCTCAAATCCCGTGGTGCTACGGTTTTGTGAGACCGGATCGGCACAATTTTCGGCCCGTATTTGAGGCCCATCATCACGGGGGACAGCCAGCCAATGGCACGTTACATCTTCATCACCGGCGGTGTCGTCTCCTCCCTCGGCAAGGGCCTAGCCTCTGCCGCACTGGGTGCCCTGCTGCAAGCGCGCGGATTTTCGGTGCGCCTGCGCAAGCTGGACCCCTACCTGAACGTTGATCCCGGCACGATGTCGCCCTTCGAGCATGGCGAGGTATTCGTCACAGATGACGGGGCCGAGACGGACCTTGATCTAGGCCATTACGAGCGTTTTACTGGCGTGCCAGCCCGCATGACCGACTCGGTCAGCTCCGGCCGTATCTACTCCAACGTGCTGGAGAAAGAACGCCGCGGCGATTACCTTGGCAAGACGATCCAGGTCGTTCCGCACGTCACGAACGAGATCAAGGATTTCCTGCATATTGGCGAGGATGAGGTCGATTTCATGCTGTGCGAGATCGGCGGCACAGTCGGCGACATCGAGGGCCTGCCCTTTTTCGAGGCAATCCGCCAATTCAGCCATGACCAGCCGCGCGGCCAGTGCATCTTTATGCACCTGACCCTCCTGCCCTATCTGGCCGCCAGCGGCGAGCTAAAGACCAAGCCGACCCAGCACAGCGTCAAGGAATTGCAATCCATCGGCATCGCGCCAGACATCCTTGTTTGCCGGTCCGAGCATCCAATCCCGGAAAAAGAGCGCGAGAAGATTGCCCTTTTTTGCAACGTCCGCAAAGAGGACGTCGTCGCCGCCTATGACCTGAAATCCATCTACGAGGCGCCGCTGGCCTACCACCGCGAGGGCCTCGATCAGGCCGTGCTGGACGCGTTCCAGATATCGCCCGCGCCCCGCCCCGATTTGACTATCTGGCAGGACGTGGCCGACCGCATCTATAACACCGATGGCGAGGTCAACATCGCCATCGTCGGCAAATACGTCCAGCTGGAGGACGCCTACAAGTCCATTAAAGAGGCGCTGACGCACGGCGGCATGGCCAACCGGGTCAAGGTAAACGTCGAGTGGGTCGACGCCGAAGTATTCGACACCCAAGAACCGGCGCAGCACCTCGATGGCTTCCACGCCATCCTCGTGCCCGGCGGCTTTGGCGAGCGCGGCACAGAGGGCAAGATCAAGGCGGCCCAATTCGCCCGCGAGCGCAAGATTCCCTATATGGGCATTTGTTTGGGCATGCAGCTGGCAGTGATTGAGGCCGCGCGCAACGTCGCCGGAATGGCCACCGCTGGGTCCGAGGAATTCGACCATGAGGCCGGCGGAAAACGCTTTGAGCCGGTCGTCTATCACCTCAAGGAATGGGTGCAGGGCAACGCCAAGGTCAAGCGCAAGGTCAGCGACGACAAGGGCGGCACCATGCGCCTCGGCGCCTACGATGCGACCCTCATAGAAGGCAGCCGCGTCGCCGAGATTTATGGCACCACTAGCATCGAAGAGCGTCACCGCCACCGTTATGAGGTGGACACCAAGTACCGCGAAAAGCTGGAGGAGCATGGCCTGCGCTTTTCAGGCATGTCCCCCGATGGGCGCCTGCCAGAAATAGTCGAGTGGGCGGATCATCCGTGGTTCATCGGCGTTCAATTTCATCCGGAATTGAAGTCCAAACCCTTTGCCCCCCACCCCCTCTTTAGCGACTTTGTGCGGGCCGCCGTGGAGACGTCTCGCCTCGTCTAGGAAGACGCACGTTATCTAGGTGGCGGGGTTTAGATGCTCAGACTTCGCAGGACGCCTTACAGCGCGTAGCCAAAATACTCTATTTCGCGCGCAAACACCGACCGGACGCGCTTTGCCGCCAGATTGTCGAGGTCAGCGCCGTAGAACTGCTCAAGAGAGTGCGCGTTCTTTGGCCGAATTTCCCCCTTGGCTCTGATCCGGCCAATGGTGATGTCGGGCAGCCCAATCGACGCCGCTACCTCCGAGAATTCCTCTGCGAGGCTCTCAAAGGACAGTATACGATCCACCTGCGGCTTGCCGCTTAGCATGTAGGCATCGAAATCCGAAAAAAAGCTGAGCCGCTCACTTTGTGCGAACTCCAAAAAGTTCTCCTCATCTGGCCGGGACGGATCGACCGGATGTTTTGAGATCCAGAAAAAGAACGCGGAAATTGCCTTGTCCCATGGGTTCCGCTCGACGCAGAACGAATAGTAGCCTTCTGTCTCTTTGCTGAAGTGCCGCGAAACCACGCTGGCAGGAAGGTGCGGATTGCGTGCTCTGATGCCACTGTCCTTTTCACGCAAGATACGGACAAATTCCTTGGAAAACCGCCGGTACTGCGGCTCATGCTCGACCAGTGGGGAGGCCAGATCACCGGGCTCAAGATGCGGGGCAAGTGCACATTCTATTGATGTGCCCGCCGTCTTCTTTGTTTTCACAAACACAAATTTGCGGCTGTGTGAAATGATCATCTGTATCTTCTCCCGCCCGCGGCCAGACTTCTCTTATCGGCGATTAGCATAGAGAGAGGTCTTGTTTCCACTTTGAAATCGCAGGCCGGGGCCAGCCCTTTAGCCACTATTTGCAAGCTTGCGTGCCAGCCTCTCGCCTTGGTTTGAGAACTTTTGAAAAGTGGGTGCAAGCGCGCTGGCGGTTGCGAACGCCTCTATCGCGGGATCAAACTGGCCCTGATCGCTAAGGCAATTGGCTAAGGCCGCGTGAATCGCCGGGGTGGAGCAATCTAAGGACGCCGCCTCGCGGTAATGGTGCAATGCCTCAGCGGGTTTCTCATTTTGCTCAAGGCATCTGGCGAGCATGAAATGACCGAAGGGATTGGACGGCTCCAGCTCTGTCAGCTTTCGCATGTGCCGGATCGCCCGGACCGGCTGATTTGCGGCCCACAGCACCTCGGCGCGGCGCTTGTTCACCAGAAAATCCTCCGGTGCGGCTTCGATCGCTTCGGCTGTCAGGGCACGGGCGGCTTTGGACCTGCCGACATAGTGTTGCAAAAGGCCGCGGAAGCTATCAAAGCCCGGATCGGGCGAGGTTTGGGCAACCAGTGTCCGTATACGCTTGAGAATCTTTTGATCCATCAACAAGCGCTTTGCCTTTCGGTCCAGAACGAGGCTGCGCCATTCAATCGTCAAAAGAGAGAAATCCACCGGCTTTCGTTTTATCATTTTGCGCTGAACAGTCAGGATATCCCTCTGGATGTAGGGCAGACGCTGAGAGCGCAGCAGTTTGATATCAAAGGTAAGATCGGGCCCAGATTTCAATCTGTGCCTCTCCATCAAGGCTGAGCCGGCGACAATAACGTCCGGCAGATGCGGCTTTGCCCAAAACGCGCGCAGCCAAAGCCGCCTTGCGCCGATCGGATCGCCCAACGCCGCATTCACATGAGACAGCAGAGCCATCGCTGAGGCATAATCCTCTTTCCAAAGGCCGGGCGCAGACATGGCTTTGTCGAGGTTGATTTTAGCCTCCTGCCACTGGGACAGATAGATGCAGTTTACCGCATGCAGCAACGGCAGAAACGCGTTGTCGGTGCCGGCCTCCAGCAAGGATTTGCCAATGTCATAGCCTTCCTGCTCCCTGTCATTCATCGCCAGATGGCGAGAAAGGCGAGAAAAAACATGCGCGGCTTCGCTGAGGTTTACGAAATTGTGCAAGCCCCCCCGAAACCGGTCAGCCACCCGGTCATAGGCGTCATTAATCTGCGCGGGCTCCAAGACATCGACAAATCTGCGCCTGTCGCGACCACTCAGCCGCGCGGCCGCGCTACTGAACGCGCTGATAACTGGGGCCACGATCTTCTCAGTACGCGACATCGCATAGAGCTCAAGAAAATCCTGCTGGCAGGGTGTGCAGTCAGATACAGTGATCAGCCCTTTGATCCCGCGGACATTGGGATGCTCTTTTTGCAGCCGCTCGATACTTTCATCCAGATCGGAAAAGACCAGTGCCATCTGAGGCTGGCCAATTTCCAAATGCTTCAGATATAGCTCATCCGGCTCAATCTTGGCAGGCCACATGCCGTGCTTCCAAGGGTCCTCATTCAGGATATCTCCGCGCCGCACGTGGTATGAGACCGACCCGGCCGAGCTTGGGCCAACCGCCTGATCAATTTCGGCCATCTTGCTCGCGACAAGCGAATTCAGTTCGATTTTTTTGATGAATCCGCGATACCGATCCGCGATCTGCTCCTCGTTCTCCCATTGGAACACGGCAACCTCAAAGCCTTCCTCCAGCAAAATATGGTTCCCGCCATTCAGGTGTTTCAGCAGGCGATCCGGTGTCTTGTCCTGAAAAAATGCATGCAACGGCTGGGCGCCATCGCGCATTGCCTCATATTCGTCATTCGAAATGAAATGACGGTCCATATAATCTTGCGAGAAAAGCTCGTCTGGGTTGGCCAGCTTGGGCGCGGCAGCGTTTCGCGGAAACCAGTTGATTAGGTAATCAAAACCAAAATCTTCGGAAAGCCGGATACAGTTCAGGATCATCAGCAAACGCGCGCCCAGTTGATCCCTGCGCAGACAAATGAAATGGCCGCGTTTCTTGGTTTCCACAGTGCTCATGCTTGAAACAGACGCGCCTTGTAGCATTCCATGTACGCGTTGTATAACTCAACCCAAACCGTTAAGAAAGAACTTCATTCATGCCGTCGGCGACGAACACTTTTGTTTTAATTTCATATATTTCAGAAGTGACGCCAGACCTTGAAAAATGGTTGGTTTACCACCTGTCTCTGGGCTTTGACCAAATCGTAATTTACCAGCCGCCGCGCCTATTCAACCAGCCATCCGAAATCGCTGATTTCGAAAATGCGGGGCGCGTCCAGATCAAGCCGTTGACCATTGATGTCGGCACCCCCCTTAAATCTGCAGCCCACACGGAAATGAGCGAGGAGGCATGGCCCGATAACACGCGGGCTATGGCGCTGAACGTCGGAGAATACCTCACCATCGGACCTGGGTTCGGACCCATCGCGCAGGAAGTGTCAGCGCTTGATACCGATTTTGCAGCATGGGCCATGCCGATTGTTGAACAAAAAAACCCAGATAACCAAGCACATGCGGATTTCCGGACCCTGTTCCGCATGGGCGCATTTCACAGCCACAACGGCCAAAGGCCGATTATCCCATCGGACGAGACCGACTGTATATGGCTCGGCGGCTCAGGCCTGAGGATTGACCCGAATTCCGTCCTTTGGGGGGCCGCACAACCGTCGCCGCGCGATACGCTGGGTGCTGTTATCAAGCTCTCGGCAGAGGTTGACCCTACAATGCTTGGTTGCGGGTCGAGGGTCTCAGGGCTCACTGACTATATTAATAACCAATTGCCGCAGCGCCCGTGGTCAGTGGACCAAATTAAGACCTTAGGGCTGTCTGAGAATCCAAGGAAAGACCCTGCCGGCCTTGATCCCACTGCGCTTAACCTCGCCGAAAATCCCGACGGAGCAGACACCGAGGCCAGCCAGCAAGACGTCCCCGACTGGTACACCGAAATCCGTCCCGCTGGCCCTATTCCCGGCTCTTTCAAGCGGCTTGAGCACAGCAGTCTGGTCCTGATCCAGCGCCCCTCGGATACGCTTGTCGTGACATTCGACAACCTCTCTGCTGTTAACAATCTTTCGCCGCAGCGCGCGCCATGGGCGTACAAGGTTTTGCGCCAGCAGGGATGCGCCCATCTGGGGGTGCTGGCGCATCGCAAGGACTGGTTTCGGGAACCGAACCTGATAGCCGAGATGGAGGCCATGCGCGATCAGGGCCTGTTCCGCGGCTACAAAAACGTCATTTTCACCGGCACCTCCATGGGCGGTTTCGCGGCGCTGGCTTTTTCATCACTGTCGCCCGGCGCGCGCGTGCTGGCCTTTAGCCCGCAATCCACGTTGGACGAAGACATCGTGCCATGGGAGACGCGGTTTAGCATGGGCCGGCTCAGAAATTGGCGGCTGCCCTTTTCCGATGCGGCGTTTGAGATTGAGCCCGCAGAGCAGGTTGTCGTGATTTCCGATCCAAATTTCGATCTGGACCAGCGGCATGTTGACCGGCTGACCACTCCGAACGTGATAAAGCTCAAGGCGTGGTACTCCGGCCACTTCTCCCCGGTTTTTCTCAACCGCGCCGACCTTCTCAAGCCAGTCATGACAAAAATGATCGAAGGAACATTGACGGAAGATGTTTTTTACCGGCTATATCGCGGTCGAAGAAAACTCCCTTGGTACAAAAGATCTCTCGAAGAGACGCTTGTGCAAAAGGGGCATAAAGAGCTTGCGTTGCGTGTCGGCCCCGCCTTTCGAAAGGCCAAAAACCGCGACAACGCACCTGAGGCAGTAAAGACGAGGTAGAGCCGGTGCCAGATGGACACATCTATGAATTGAACGGCGTCCGCCTGCCGCATGATGACGCAATCATAACCCCTCAGGTCGCCGCCGCATTGACACGTGGCAATTACGAGCGCCCCGAGGTTCTGGCGACGCCTATGTTTCTGGATCCTGAGGACCGGGTGCTGGAGTTGGGCGCAGGCATTGGCTATATCTCATCGTATATTGCTAAGGTTATCGGCGTCGCCCACGTCACTTGCGTCGAGGCGAACCCTAAGTTGGCCGAATACATTCGCCGGGCGCATGACATGCAGGGCCTCAGCAATACCACCGTCAAAAACTGTGTCGCTGTGTCCGGAAACGCAGACCTCTCGCCCGAAAAAGAGATGAATTTCTACATCAGAGAGCCGTTTTGGTCGTCCTCGCTTGATCCGGGGCGCGATCCTGTCTCGGTCGAGCGGATATCGCAAGAAGTCCTGTCGGACCTGATCAAGGACGCAGGCGCCACCGCCATGATTGTCGACATAGAGGGCGGCGAGCGGGACATTTTTCGCGACGCAGATCTGGGCAGCGTCCGGAAAATTTATGTCGAGCTGCACACCCGCTATATCCGGGCCAGAGGTATCAAGGCCTGTTTCGACGCTCTATCGGCGCAAGGGTTTTACTATGATCAGCGCGTGTCACATGGCGGCGTGGTGCTGTTTCGAAAATTGTGAATGCCCGTGACAGCCGCAAAGGGAATGCGCCGATGAAGCTCTACGATGTCGCCAGCCTTTGGATCGGCCCAGAACTGACCTGGATGGAGCAGATTTGCCTGATGTCCTTTATTGAAAACGGCCATCGCACCATTCTGTATGTCTATGATGAGGTCAAATCAGTCCCAGATGGCGTTGAGGTTCGCGATGCGCGTGAAATCATGCCGACGGATGAGATCATTTATCACGCCAACACAGGCAGCCCCGCGTTTCATTCAGACGTCTTTCGCCTGCGAATGTTAAACCTGACTGACTATCTGTGGATCGACACCGATGCCTATTGCCTAGAGCCGTTTGAGATACCGGATCACGGATTTTTCTACGGATGGGGCACCGACAAGAGGCGAATAATCTGCACCGGTGTTCTAGGGCTTCCAAAGACATCGGAAATCCTGAAATCCATGCTGGATCTGACACAAGACGAATATCCCATTCCACCATGGGCCCCTGCCAAAAGGCAGGAGGAACTGCGCCAACTGAAAGAGGCCGGAAACGGCTTTCACATGTCCCTGATGCCTTGGGGTGTTTGCGGACCCGAGGCGCTGCATTATTTCGCCCACCAGTCCGGCGAAGTGAAGCATGCGTTTGAGGGGCCGGTGCTGTACCCGGTGCCGTTCTCGGCAACCCGTTCTTTTCATCGCCCACATCTGAAGAAAGAGGTTCTGGCCGCAATCACCGATCAGACAATCTCGGTTCATTTCTACGGCAGGCGGTTTCGAAATATTTTCGCGCTTAGTGACGGGATGCCGCTGGATGGCTCCTACGCCGATGACCTGTGCAAGAAACATGAGGTAAATCCGGCGCTCACAGCACATTTATTCGTAAGAAAAGAGCCCGGGGTCTAGGCCAAAACGCCCGGTATCTGCTATTGATACGGACATGAAAGCAGCCATGCCACCATCGCAATTTGTAATCTTCACGACAATGAAGAACGAAGGCCCTTTCATGCTCGAATGGGTCGCGCATAATATGTCGCTAGGCTTTAACGGCATCGTTATCTACACAAACGACTGTGCCGATGGCACGGACCTTATTGCGCGCAGGCTTGAAGAGCTGGGCCTTGCCAGTCACGTCGACAACCCGGTAAAACCCGGCGGCAATCCACAGCATCAAGCGCTGAGACGCGCGCGCAAACATCCCATGGTGATGAACGCGGAATGGCTGATGTGCCTTGATGCGGACGAGTTTATCAACATCACCGCCGGGGCGCGCACCATCCAGTCCCTGATAGAGCACAGCGGCCCCGCCGATGCGATCTCCATGGCGTGGCGGCTGTTTGGATGTGGCGGCGTGGAGGCCTATAGCGACACGCCGATCACCGAGCAGTTTCTGATGGCCGATCACCCTGTCGACTACGCCTCTGGCAGAGCCTTTGGGCTGAAAACACTGTTTCGTAACAATGGTAGCTTTGGCCGATTTGGACCGCATCGCCCCAAGGATACGCCAGATGACAAGCTGGCAGGGATCAAGTGGCGCGATGGCGGCGGGCAGTTATACCCGGCCAAGGATGTCGGCTGGCGGGCCTGGCCCGGATTTACGCACGACTTCGGGCGTATCCACCACTATTCTGTGCGGTCGGTTGAGAGTTTCATGGCGAAAAGGGACAGAGGCCGGACAAACCACATCAACGTCGATCAGGCCGAAACCTATTGGCGGGACATGAATATTAACAAGGTCGAAGACAACAGCATTCTGCCGTTGGCGGACCGCGCAAAACCAAACTTAAGGCGACTGCTGGACGATCCGGTATTGCAGAAACTGCACCGCGACGCCTGTGAGTGGCACCGCGCGAAGATCGCAGATTTGCAAGCCCGAGAAGATTGGGAGCCGTTTCGCAAATGGCTTTATGAAAACAAGATGTCTGCGGTGTAAGCAGACACGAAACAGGGTTGGCAGAACAATGAATTCCAAGAGTGATCTCGCGCCGGTAAAATCCGGCCTGCGTGCCATTGAAATAGTCAAATCCAGATTCAAAAGATTGCCGCGCGGCGTCATTCAAATCGGGGCGCATAACGGGCGGGAGGTCGCCAAGATGTCGCGCTCCGGCGTGACAAAAGCGGTGTTCATCGATCCGCTTGACGAAACCTTTGGCCAACTTGAAGAACGCGTTTTGGAAGTGGACGGCTACCGCGCCATTCATGCCCTGATCGGCGATGAAGACGGCAAGAGCGTGGACTTTAATGTGTCAAGCAACACCGGCGAGTCGTCCAGCTTCCTCAAGCCGAAGAATCACAAAAAAATCAAACCCGACATCCATTTTTCGGAAACCCGTGCGATGAAGCTACGCACCATAGACAAGATATTGCCAGAAAAGGGCATCGCCGCCGAAGATTACGACATGATGTTTATCGACACTCAAGGCGCAGAAAAGCATGTCATTCTGGGGGCGCTCAACACGCTCAAATCTATTGATTTCATCTGGATGGAAGTGAGCATTGGCGACATCTACCAAGGGGACATGCCAATATCGCGTTTCGTCGTGTTCCTAGAGGCCCTGGGCTTTGAGTTGGGGCATTGCGAGATGAAACGCCTCGGTTGGGGGGATGCTCTGTTTGTGCGCCGATCCGTCTTTTCCGCGCAGCAGGACTGATCGCTTTAGCCCAGCGTTTTCTCGATCCGCGCCCTGAAATCCGACCGCGCCGGAAAGAGCTGCGAATGGGTTTTCAGCAGCTTACGTGTCCTGTCCTGATCCTCCGGATGTTGGCTCACCAGTGAGATCAGACGTTGCAAGACCCTTGGCCTCTCTGGCGCGAGCGTCACCCTATCCTCAAGCGCATCGGCGGCTAGGATAAGATGGCCCGCGATTTGCAATGCGTCCGAAATTTGTGCCAATAGCTTGTCTTCCGCCGCAAAAAGCGCGCGATTTTGCGAAAATAGCGTTGCCAATGCGCCCCCCTCCCCCAGCTTGACCAGCAGCCGCGCTGTCGCAAAAACCGCCTCACGCGTCATGGGTGAGCCTTGATAGACTCCGGGCGCATCGAAATCAGGCGCGTAGCTAACCAGCACATTGGACATGATCCGCGCCACAATATCCGGCGAGACATGTCTGTAATCGCCCCTCGCCCAGCAAACCGTGGGGTTCGACAGGATCACGGATTCGTAGGACGGAAAATAATCGACATCCGGCTTGTCCGCGACAAATGTCTCAGCTGCTGCGCGCTGGACCGATTTTGAGTAGGCATTCGCGACCAGCACATCCACATCCCGAAACGTCGAGACAAGCGGCACCGGCGACACAGTCAGCAGCATCTTGAGTGGTTTCGCGCGATGTTTTTTCAACAGCGCGTAAATATCTTCGAGTGCCAGACGCACATCCTCAAATCCCAAAACACGAAATTCGAACCGATCTGGAAACTTTGCGCAAAGTGCCGGTGGCGGCGCAATATTCAGATAAAGACCAAGCTCTTTGTCGAACCAAGTCTCTACATATCCCAGGGTTATGATGACCACATCCGCGTCATTCACCTGCGCCATCGCGTCCAAATAGCGCGTGCGCATGTCCATGATGTCGGCAAGCGGATAGGGCAAGCGGATCAGGCCCAGTTGCGGGTCGCAATAGACACCATCGCGCACAGCATAGATGATGTCCTCACCCGGAAAACTGTCTCTTTCCAGCGCCCATCTCAGGTCATTCAGGATCGACGCCGCGGTGTATTTGTTAAGGAAATTCGATGCCGCGCCGACCTCCTCACCTATTTTTCCAAGGTCGATCTGGCGGCTGAGGACATTCATTCCAGCTTTGTGCAGCGCCCCTTCGAGGTTTCTGGCAAAGCATGATCCTATCGCGAAAATAGAGTCGCTCTTGCCAATGCTAAATGCTGGAGAGACGCTGGGGGACACCAAAGGATAAATCCGCTCGCCGTCTGTATCCGGGGATGGGTATCGCCGCAGCTTGTTATTTCTGGCATTGTCGAACGCCTGACTGGAGGTGCTGGAATACACTGCGTTAGAAGTCATTGCTGAGTCCGGTTTCTGAATTGGGTCTCTTTCTAGGTTGGCATCAAACGCGAAAAAGTATTGAGCGGGCTCGAAGCTCTGTCATTAAATGTGAGATCGCAGAACGGCTGACAACGTAAGCGGCGCTTAATAATTAAAGAATGAACGAACGCCGTGCGCGAATCAACTGCTGACATTCTAAACGGGGCGGTGCATTGCTCTCATTCACCGGCTTCAGCGCCGCGGCCCAGATCTAAGCCTCGGCACTTGGCCACCGCGCGCTGAATTGCCCGCAGGCACATCACGCCAACATGCGCTCGCGTCGTGCGATTGCCAGATCGTTTGCCACCATCTCGGCGCACATCTGCTGCGCGGTTATCTGCGGCTCCCAGCCCAGCATTTCGCGGGCTTTGGTCGGATCGCCCAGCAGCGTCTCGACCTCGGCGGGCCTATAATAGCGCGGATCGATGCGCAGGATGACGTCGCCCACCTTGATGTCGGGCGTCAGATCGGTGCGCACGGCGGTGACGGTGGCAATCTCGTCCAGCCCCTCGCCAGTAAATTCCAGCTCTAACCCCATCTCGGAGGCGGACCAGCGGATAAAATCACGCACTGAATACTGCTTGCCTGTGGCGATTACAAAATCATCGGGCGCCTCCTGCTGCAGCATCATCCACTGCATCCGCACGTAGTCGCGCGCATGGCCCCAGTCGCGCAGCGCGTCGATATTGCCCATATAGAGGCAGTGCTCAAATCCGTGTGCGATATGGGCCAGCCCGCGCGTTATCTTGCGCGTGACGAACGTCTCACCCCGGCGCGGGCTTTCGTGGTTAAAGAGGATTCCATTGCACGCATACATGCCATAGGCCTCGCGGTAATTCACCGTGACCCAGTAAGAATAGAGCTTGGCCACCCCATAGGGGCTGCGCGGATGGAACGGCGTCGTCTCGCGCTGAGGGGTTTCCTGCACCAAGCCGTACAGCTCGGACGTGGAGGCCTGATAGAACCGGCACGTCTTGTCCATCCCCAGAAAACGGATCGCCTCAAGCAGGCGCAGCGTGCCCATGCCGTCGACATCAGCAGTATATTCGGGCGCCTCAAAGCTGACGGCCACGTGGCTCTGAGCGCCGAGATTGTAAACCTCGTCGGGCCGGATCTCTGCCAGCAGGCGGTTCAGGTTCGACGTGTCCGTCAGATCGCCGTAATGCAGCGTGAGCCGCTGGTCCGCTTCATGCGGGTCTTGGATCAGATGGTCGATCCGCTGGGTGTTGAACAATGACGCGCGGCGCTTGATACCGTGCACTTCATAACCTTTTTCAAGCAAAAGTTCGGCAAGATAAGATCCGTCTTGGCCGGTAATACCGGTAATCAGGGCACGTTTCATCTGGTCCACTCCGGGCTCCGGCGCATCCAGCTTGCGCGCCCCAGCTTCTTAAGGGCTGGCCCGCAACGGGGCAAGGCGCCTCTGCTGACATTGGGCAAGTACGGAGGAAACACGCGCAGATAAACGGGCGTCCACGCTTGAAGAGCTGAAAGAGTTTGCTCATGATCGCCCCCGAGTAGACCGAGCGTGTCACAGGGTCCGGCATCCGTTATTGCCGCCGGAGGCTTCCATTCGCGCGCCGCCCGCAAAGGACACGCCCCATGCAAAGCTTTCCGCCGGAACGTATCGTCTGCCTGACCGAAGAGACGGTCGAGACGCTCTATCTGCTGGGCGAGGATGCGCGCATCGTCGGTGTCACAGGCTATGCCGTCCGCCCTGCCCGCGTGCGCCGCGAAAAGCCGCGCGTTGGTGCGTTTACCTCTGCCGACATTCCCAAGATCATGGCGCTAAAGCCAGATCTGGTGCTGACGTTCTCGGACTTGCAGGCCGATATCGCCGCCGCGCTGCTGCGCGAGGGCGTCATGGTGGTGGGCTACAACCAACGCAGCGTCGCGGGTATCCTTGCCATGATCCGTTCACTTGGCGCACTAACCGGCGCGGGCCCGCGAGCCGAGGCGCTGGCCGCCGGTTATGAGGCGCGGCTGGCCGAGGTCGCGGCGCGCAGCCATGGGCGGGCGCGGCCCATCGTTTATTTCGAGGAATGGGACGATCCGATGATATCTGGCATCCGGTGGGTCAGTGAACTGATCGAGATCGCGGGCGGGCGCGAGGCGTTTCCCAAACTAGCGCCGCAGCCTGCGGCCAAGGACCGCTTTGTCACCTCTGCGCAGGTGATTGCGGCGAAACCGGACATCATCATCGGATCTTGGTGCGGCAAGAAACTGCGACCCGAGAAGATCGCTGCGCGCCCCGGCTGGGACGCTATTCCGGCTGTGCGAAATGCGCGTATTCACGAGATTAAGGCACCGCTGATCCTGCAACCCGGCCCCGCTGCGCTGACGGACGGGCTGGATGCGATACTCGCCGCGCTCGGCTAGCCCGCCATCAACGCCTCTGCGGCGGCACGCGCTGCGGGGGTGACCTGGTCGCCCGATAGCATGCGGGCAATCTCGTCTACGCGCTGCCCTTCGTCCAGCGGTGTGACCGTCGAGAGGGTCATGCCCTGCTCCACCCGCTTTTCCACACGCCAGTGATGAGCGGCCAGCGACGCGACCTGCGGGCTGTGCGTGACGACCAACACTTGGCCGCCTTGCGCCAGATCCGCCAAACGGCGGCCCACCGCGTCGGCGGTCGCGCCGCCAACACCGCGATCAATTTCGTCAAAGATCATCGTCAGCCCCGGTTGGCTACCTGTCAGGCAGACCTTGAGGGCCAGTAGAAACCTGCTCAGCTCACCGCCCGACGCAATTTTGCCGAGCGGACCCGACGGGGCGCCGGGGTTGGTGGCGACGCGAAAGGCGACCTCGTCTATGCCATCGGGGCCCGGCGGCACCTCATTCATGGTCGTTTCAAACACCGCACGCTCCATCTTGAGCGGGGCCAGCTCAGCCATAACGGCCGTGTCCAGACGTCCTGCCGCCTCGAACCGCGCGGCGCTGAGGGCAGAGGCAGCATCGTCATAGATCTTGCCTGCGCTTTTCAGATCAGCGCGTAGTTGCTCCAGCTCAGCATCGCCTGCATCCAGGGCGGCCAGCCGCGCCTCCAACTCCTCGGCAAAGGTGCCCAGATCATCGGCGGCCACGTCATGCTTGCGCGCAAGCGCGCGGATCGCAAAGAGGCGTTCCTCGGTATCCTCTAGGTCGGCGGGGTTAAATGCCAGCGCCTCAAGGCAGTCATCGACGCCGCGCGCCGCCTCGTCCAGCTCGACCATGGCGCGGTTGAGGGCGGCGATTGGCGCCTCCAGTTGGCCTTCCAGTTGCGCGCCTGCATCTTCAAGCCAGCGCAGGGCGTCGCCCGCCGCGCCCTCGGCACCATTTCCGCCAAGGGCCGTCGCAGCCTTGGTAATGTCGGCGCGTACCCGTTCGGCGGCTTGCATCATCCGGCGGCTCGCATCCAGCGCGGCATCCTCGCCCGGCTCGGGTGCCATGCTGCGCATCTCTGCGACTGCGTGGCGCAAGTACTCCTCTTCGCTGCGCACGGCATTGAGGGCGGCCTCGGCCTTGGCCAGCGCCTTCTGCGCGGACTGCCGCGCGTTCCACGCATCACGCGTATCGCGGCGCAAATCGCCCGTCTGGCCATAATCGTCCAGCAGCGCCCGGTGCCCCCGCGCATTCAGCAGGCCGCGGTCGTCATGCTGGCCATGCAGTTCAACCAGCGTATCGCTGAGGCTGCGCAGCACCTCGCCTGAACAGCGGCGGTCGTTGACCCATGCAGTTTTGCGGCCCTCGGCGGTATTGATCCGGCGCAGGATCAGCTCCTCGCCGCCGGGCAAGCCTGCCTCATCCAGCACGGCATGCGCTGCGTGCCCCTCCGGCAGATCGAACACGGCTGTTACCTCGCCCTGCTCGGCACCGCTGCGCACCAGCTCGGCTCGGCCGCGCCAGCCCAGAACAAAACCGAGGCTATCGAGTAGGATCGACTTGCCTGCCCCAGTCTCGCCAGTCAACGCATTCAGGCCCGGCTGAAACGCAAGGTCCAGCCGGTCGATGATTAACATGTCGCGAATATCAAGACTGCGCAGCATTGCCTAAACCCGCTGGGTGGGCATCAGCCCACCGCCTGCATTACAGCCATTGGCCCTTGATCATCTGGCGGTACACCTGAGCCAACCAGTTATCGCCCCGCGCCTCAAGCGCAAGTCCGCGGCTGGTCAGCAGCTTGTAGCTGTCCTCATACCAAGGGGTCGACCGGAAGTTATAGCCAAGGATCGCGCCGGCGGTTTGCGCCTCATCGGTCAGACCCAGCGAGACATAGGCCTCCACCAGTCGGTGAAGCGCCTCGGCGGTGTGCGATGTGGTCTGGAAATCCTCGACCACGACGCGAAAGCGGTTGATCGCAGACGTGAAATGATCACGGCGCAGGTAATAGCGGCCTACTTCCATTTCCTTGGCGGCCAAATGGTCGAACGCAAGGTCGAACTTCAGCATGGCCGAGCGGGCATACTCGCTGTCCGGATAAACCTCAATCACCGTCCGCAACGATTGCAACGCCTGAAAGGTCAGGCCCTGATCGCGGCCCACTTCGTCGATCTGGTCATAATAGCTGAGCGCCAGAAGATACTGCGCATAGGCCGCATCCTCATCCGTGGGATAGAAGTCGATGTATCGCTGCGCGGCACTGCGGCTCGCCTCATAATCGCGGTCGCGGTGGTACGAGTAGGCCTGCATGATGATCGCACGCTTCGTGAGGTCGGAATAGGGATAAAGGCGCTCAATCTCGGCGAAGCTCTTGGCGGCCACCGCAGGCTTGTTAGCGGCCAGATCGTACTCGCCCCGCTCAAATATCTGCTGAGCGGTGAAATTCTCATAATCGACATCGCCGCGCTCAACCTTGCCGGTGATCCCGCCGCATGATGCCAGCGCAGCAGTCAAAAGGACGACGCCCGCGCCCTTGGCCGCCAGTGCAGCCGCCTGTTTTGCCGCCAGTTTTACGCGCTGTGCTGCGCCCTGTCTGCCAAACGTCATGCCTGATATGCCCTTCTACGCCTCTGATCGGTTTGTAGCCCAATAGCGGGGCCTGTGCCAGCACGGAATCTGGCCCAAAATCCGGGACTTGGATGGTTTGAAACGAATATAGGGATAGGTCTTAGGCGACTTGTGGCACTTCGCCCCAATGCACGCCCGCGCCGGGCAGCTTGGCCGCCAACGTGGCGTCGCAAGTGACCCATTCAACTGCGCCCGGCTGTGCGAACAGCGCATGCAGCAGATCGTTCGTCAGGGCATGACCGGCCTTGTAGCCGTGATAATGCGCCAAAAGGGGTGCACCAGCCAGCGCCAGATCGCCAAGTGCATCCAGCATCTTGTGGCGCACGGCCTCGTCCCCGTGGCGAAGACCCCCGGGGCTAAGGATGTGCGCGCCATCGACGACAACTGCATTTTCCAGCGAGCCACCCAACGCCAGACCGCTGGCGCGCATAGCATCCACATCCGACTTGCGGCAAAATGTCCGGCTGCTGCTTAGCTCGCGGACAAAACTGCCGTTGGCCATATTCAACACTTTTTTCTGCACACCGATCGCGGCGTCATCAAAGGCAATGTCAAATTCGATCGTCAGCGTGTCATTTGGCGTCAGCCGGGCCCATGCATCACCGCGACGCACCTCTACAGGGCGCAATACCCGCAGGGCCCGCACCGGGCTGGACAGCCGCTTGACGCCAGCCGCCAAGATGCCGCGCACGAACGCGAGTGAGCTGCCATCAAGGATGGGTACTTCGGGACCGTCGACCGTGACCAGTGCATTATGAATACCGCAGCCCATCAGCGCGGCCATCACATGCTCAATCGTCGAAATCTGCACACCATCCGCATTTTCCAAGCGGGTGCAGAGCGGCGATTGGTGTACGAGATTCCATAGCGCAGGGATATCAGCAGACTTGCCCCCATCCCCTGCGACGCAATCGAGACGACGAAACACGATACCCGCACCCACACCGGCAGGACGGATCACCAGACGCGCAGGGCGGCCCGAGTGAAGGCCGACACCGTCGAACGTGATTGGGGTTGATACCGTATTTTGCAATTCAATCTCTTCAGGTTTGGTGATGCCGCAACTCTTGCCGCTTTCATTAACGAGGATTTAAGGCGAGTGCGGCCAAGGCTCAACTCAATCTTTGCAACGGTCTGAAACATGACGGGTAGGAACTTGGGCGATATTTCGCCAAAGTGCCTTAAACCCAAACGTGTCAGTAGCTTACAGGCTGGTTTATACGTGAATTATCACAAAAAAAGACCGCCCGTAGGCGGTCTTTTCTGGGTATTGTATCGCCTTAGGCGACCCTTGGGATCAGTTGGCCTGACGGCGCAGGAAAGCCGGGATCTCAATTTGCTCGTCGCGATCGTCTTCAGGCTCGATACGAGCGGGCTGCTGGGCTTGCACGCTGGGTTGCTGACGCGGCTGGCGCGGGGCCTCAGCCTCGGCTGCGTGGCCTGTCATCCGGTTCAGCAATGAGTTGATGCCAAACCGCTGACGCTCGGGCGCTTGCTGCTGGGCTTCATGCGCTTGTTGATGGGATGCGCGGGCCTGCGGCGTTTGCGCACCTTCGGGACGGCGCGATGCGGCATTTCCGACAGCGTTGTGCAGACGTGCCATTGCCTCGGCCGAAGGCGTGCCGGGCGTGGGCGCGCGCGGTGCAACATATGCGTTCAGATCCTCATCCTCGTCTGCCGCGCGGGGCGCGTAGGCGGGGGGAGGCAGATCATCATCTACTTTTGCTGCAGGCTGATACCGCTCTTCGCGCGGCTCAAAGATGTCCTCCATCTGCTCCTCAGCGGCGACGCGTTCGGCCTCAGTCGGGGTGAACAGCGACGGCTCTTCGATTTTCTGAGCGGCAACCGGCTCGGGCTGTTGCTCGGGCGCGGGCGCGGCTGCAGAACGCGCAGCAGCCTCTTCATGACGCTCCGCAGTTGTCTGCTGGCGCAGCGGCTGTGCCAGCGAGCGGCGGGGCACGGGCAACTCGCCATTTGCTGGCGCGGCATCAATGCCGGTCGCCACAACGCTGACGCGCATCATGCCTTGCATGGCCGGATCCATGGTGGAGCCGACGATAATGTTCGCCTCGGAGTCTACTTCTTCGCGGATGCGGTTTGCCGCCTCGTCCAACTCGAACAGGGTCAGATCGGTGCCACCCGTAATATTGATCAAGACACCTTTGGCGCCCTTGAGGCTGATTTCGTCCAACAGCGGGTTGGCGATGGCCTTTTCGGCGGCCTGGATTGCGCGATCCTCGCCCTCGGCCTCGCCGGTCCCCATCATCGCCTTGCCCATCTCGTCCATTACGGCGCGAACATCGGCAAAATCGAGGTTGATCAGGCCGGGACGCACCATCAGATCGGTGACGCCCTTGACGCCCTGATAAAGTACGTCGTCCGCCATCGAGAACGCCTCGGTGAACGTGGTTTTCTCATTGGCCAGGCGAAACAGGTTCTGGTTCGGAATGATGATTAGCGTATCGACGACCTTTTGCAGCGCCTCAACGCCGTCCTCGGCCTGCTTCATCCGCTTGCCGCCCTCAAACTGGAAAGGCTTGGTCACGACGCCGACAGTCAGAACACCCAACTCGCGTGCGGCCTGTGCGATGATCGGCGCGGCGCCCGTTCCTGTGCCGCCGCCCATTCCGGCAGTGATAAAGCACATATGCGCGCCTGCCAGATGATCGACAATCTGTTCGATGCTTTCTTCGGCAGCGGCTGCGCCGACCGATGCGCGGGCACCAGCGCCCAAACCTTCGGTCACTTTGACACCCAGTTGGATGCGGTTGTCCGCGTTCGACTGCTGTAGCGCCTGGGCGTCCGTATTAGCGACGACGAAATCGACACCATCCAGCTGCTTTTCGATCATGTTATTGACCGCATTGCCGCCTGCGCCGCCGACTCCGAAAACGGTGATCCGAGGTTTCAGATCGTCGCGTCCGGGCATGGTGAGATTCAATGTCATTGCTCTGTCCGCCTGTGCTTGCGCCCACATTCGCGGGCCATTTTTCCTGCCTTAACTCACATTAATATCGGGCATATCCCGGATCGTCACCTAAAAAACGCAATTCAAGCACCAAATATAGTCACTTTCTTACGTCTTTTCGCGGTATTTCGCCTATAGCACCGTATATTGCGGTCACCAGTTGTCCTTAAACCATTTAACCGCACGTTTCAGCGACCGCTGTGGATAGCGATCAACTGGCAATTCAAAGTCCCACCATTCGTCCTGCGGGCTCGCCGCAAAGAGGCACATGCCCACAGCTGACGCAAACCCGGCGCCCGTCGCGGCCTGCGGCAAACCGTGCACGCGCAAGGGTCGCCCAAGGCGGACTTGCTGTCCAAGAATGCGGCTGGCCAGCCCGTCGAGGCCGGGGATTTGGCTGCCTCCGCCGGTCAGGACAATCTGCTGGCTGGGCAGGCTGTCAAAGCCGGCGGCGTCAAGGCGTGCGCGCACTTCTTCGAGAATTTCCTCAACGCGGGGGCGCATGATGCCAATCAGCTCCGCCCGGCTGACGCTGCGGCGATCGTGATCCCAGTCGCCTGTATCGCCGCGGATCTCAATCATCTCGCGGTCGTCCATGCCGGTGGCAACAACGCCGCCGTAGAAAGTCTTGATCCGCTCGGCCGTGGCCGTAGGGATCGACAAGCCCATTGAGATGTCACTTGTCACATGCTCGCCGCCCATTCGGACGCTATCGCAATAGATCATGTGCTTTTTGATAAAGATCGAGATACCGGCGCTGCCGCCACCCAGATCGATGCAGGCAGCGCCCAGTTCCTGTTCGTCCTCGACCAGCGCAGAGATACCGCTGACATAGGATGAGCTGGCGACACCGGCCAATTCCAGATCGCAACGCTTGACGCAATGGGCAAGGTTCTGGATCGCGGCGGCATCGACCGTCAGCATATGCATATCAGTGCTCAGCGAATTGCCCATCTGCCCGCGCGGATCAATCAGCCCCGAGCGGTGGTCGAGCGCAAAGTTTACCGGCTGCGCGTGCAGCACTTCGCGGCCATCGCCAAAATCGGGCACCTCGCACGATGACAGCACGCGGCTGACGTCCTGCTCGCTGACCATGTGATCCTCCAGCTCGACCTGCCCGGCCAAGCCATAGCTGCGCGGGGACGCGCCCGAGAAACAGGCAATGACGTGATCAACGCGCATGTTTGCCATCTTTTGCGCCGCCTGAACAGAAGTCCGGATTGCGCGCTCCGTCTCGGCCATGGCGTCGATCTCGCCAAAGCGCACCCCGCGCGAGCGGGTAGTGGCCGCGCCGATCACGCGAAAACCCGCCTGCCCCGCCATCGCACCAAAGCTATCATCTTTGCGTGCGCCCGTGCCGTCGAACCGCAGCACAAGGCAGGCAATCTTGGACGTGCCCACATCCAGCACGGCAACGACGCCCCGCTGCATCGCGGCGCGGCGCATGTTGCGCATTGCGCGCTGGGATTCATATAGTTCGATCATTGTGCGCCTGTCCCTGCCACCAAATTCTTTGCCCGCCACCATTCGTCGTTGGCGCGCTCTTTCATTCTTATCGTCGGCCTATCGGCCAGCCGCATATCGACCACGGCGATGTCGCGCTCCAGCATGTCCTGCGCCTCGCCCAGCACGATCACTCGCTCTAGTGCGCGCACCGGATCGGCCACTGGCAGCATGATGCGCTGGCCGCGATCCAGCACCACGTCCCAGCGCCGCGCGCCCATCCGCACGAAACCGCGCAGGCGCCCCGACAGCGGTGCAGCGGCGGCGCGGATTGCCAGCGCCTCGGTCACGGCGCCCTCGGCGCCCTGTCCAGTCAGTACAGGCAGGCTTGGGTATTCGCCGCGATGTGCGGCAGCGTCTAGTGCGACACCGGCCTCATCCACCACGATCAGGCCGCCCGGAACACGGATCAGCGCGGCGGGCGTCCGCTCGGCGATGCGGATTTCCAGAACTCCGCCTTGGCGCACGCGCACGGCGGCCCCGGCAACGGCTGGCAATTCCTCAACCGCGGCGCGCACGGCATCCAGATCCATATCAAACGAGCTGGCAGGAAGCGTGTATGCAAAGCTATCGCGCACTTCTTCGGCCACGCGGTCGCTTGCGCCCTCGACGGACATCAGCTTGACCATGAATTCGGGGCGCGTCTGGATCTGGTGGCGAATATCGGCAACAGCCAGCGTTATGCGCTGCTGCACCGCAGGATCGGACAAATACCATACCCCGACACCAAAGCTGAGGCAGAACGGAATGCCAAAGCGCAGCATCCGGCGGTACATTGGCGTTAGCAAAACACGCTGCATCCGGTAGGACCAACGCGACGGCGCGGGATCGTTCCGGGTTGCTGGCTGTCGATTGCGTGTGCCTATCTGTCCCATGATGCGTCCTCGACCATCCAGCGGCATAGCGCGCCAAAGCTCATGCCAACGGCCTGCGCCTGTTCAGGGCTCAGCGATGTGGGTGTCATTCCGGGCTGCGTGTTCGTCTCAAGCAGGATCAGACCCGCAAGCCCCTGCGCCTCGTCCCAGCGAAAATCAGTGCGGCTGACGCCCCGGCACCCAAGAGCGCGGTGCGCGCGCAGGGCATAATCCATGCAGGCATCAAAGATATCCTGCGGTATGTCAGCGGGTACGATGTGACGCGATCCGCCGACCTCGTATTTGGCCGCGTAGTCGTACCACCCATCGGTCACAATGTCGGTTACCGTCAGCGCGCGGTCCCCAACCACAGTCGCCGTCAGTTCGCGGCCCGGCGCATAGGCCTCGACCATGACACGATCTGGCATGTCATCTGCTAGCTGCGCAGGGCCGTTTGCATCCTCGTGCACGATGTAGATCCCGACGGAGGAGCCCTCGTTGTAGGGCTTTACCACATAGGGCGGTTGCATAGGGTGGGCGGCGCAGACATCCGATTTATTGGCGATAATACTGGGCATGACAGGCAGGCCAGCGGCGCGATAGGCGGTTTTGGTCGCCTCTTTGTCCATGGTCAGTGCTGACGCCAAGACGCCCGAATGGGTGTAGGGAATGCGCAGCCACTCCAGCATGCCCTGAACGCAACCATCCTCGCCCCAGCGGCCGTGAAGCGCATTAAAGACGACATCGGGTGCAATTTCGGACAGCTTTTGAGCGAGGTCCGCACCTGCGTCCACCTCGACTACCTCGTAGCCTTCATCCCTCAGCGCGGCGGCGCATTCACGCCCGCTTGATAGGGACACGTCGCGCTCTGCCGACGGGCCGCCCATGATTACCGCAACTTTGGGGTTTGTTCTGCTCGAACGAACCACCGATCTGCCTCAAGTCCCGGGCCGTTATCGGCCCTGTTTTTATTGGTATCGAGCCGTTGTCGGCCCTGTTCTTATTGGTGTTGGATGTAGCATCCAAATCACGGGGCCGGATCACCGACCCTCATAATTTCCCACTCTAACTCTATTGCGCTGGTTTGAAAAACCTTTTTTCTGACATCTTCGCCCAAGCCCTCCAAATCAGCCGCTGTCGCGCCGCCTGTATTGACCAAAAAATTTGGGTGTTTAGGGCTCATTTGCGCGCCGCCGCGCTGTGCGCCGCGCATACCTGCATCCTCAATGACCTTCCACGCCTTTAGCTCGTGGGTGTCGTCCGCCGCGCCGGTGCTGCTGAAACCGGCGGGATTGCGGAATGTGCTGCCAGCGGTACGGTCCTTGGTTGGCTGCGTCTCGTCGCGTTTTTTCAGCTGCGCATCCATTCGCGCAGTCAACGCATCTAGATCGCCCCGCACCCCCTCAAACGTGGCCTCAACCAATACCCAGCCCTCAGGCAGGTCGGTCTGGCGATAGCGAAAGTTCAGATCATCTGCGGTCAGCATCACAGTCTGGCCCGTCCGCGTCACGGCGCGTGCAGAGACGAACACATCCGCCGTGTAGCTACCGTAGCAACCCGCATTCATCCGAACCGCGCCGCCAATGGCGCCCGGAATAGTGCGCAGGAATGTCAGGTCGACGCCTGCCTCTGCCGCCCGCTTTGCAACATGGGCATCCAGCGCGGCCGCGCCGGCGGTAACGCGGGTGCCTGTCGTCGCAATTGCATTAAACCCCCGCCCGAGGCGGATGACCACGGCACGCAATCCGCCGTCCCGCACGATCAGGTTGCTGCCGACACCCATGGGAAAGACCGCGATCCCTGGGTCAAGCGCGGCCAGAAACTCTGCCAGATCGGCCTCGTCCGCAGGCTGAAACAGCCAATCAGCAGGCCCGCCCACGCGCAGCCAAGTCAGATCCGCTAGCGCGCGCTGCGGCGTCAACCGTCCGCGCGGGGTGGGTACGAGGGCGGTCATCTGCGCATGGCTCGCAGTGCTAGTCCGACGATCAGCCCCGACAGGCCGCCCATCAGCCAGACAGGCAGGATCAGGCCGGTAAAGACTGCCAAACGCGGCGCCGCCTGCACGACATAAGCGCCCCAGCCCAGCGCCATCACGGCGGCGCCGCAAATACCCCAGCCGATCAACGCGGCATGGACGCTGCGCCGCGCCGCCAAGCGATAAAAGACGCCAGCCCCGATGCAGAACGCCGCAATCATAAAAAGCGTCAGAAGAGGCGGAAGCCCGGTCATCGCGATCCATCCATTAGATCAATCCTCGGCCAGCCCCGGCCCGCTTGCCGCGCTTCGGCGCATCCAGCGCCACAGATACACGACAGGCCAGCGCAGGATAGAAATCGCGGCCAACAGGCACAAAAAGCCCATCAGCGGCCCTGTCTGGTAGGTCACGTATCCAAGGATTGGGATGCCCACGCCAATAAGGACATAGGCCGCGCGCCAATGTTTATCCCGGCTAGGCGTCATCGCCAAAACATTCGCTCCCAGTGCCCAAAGACAGGCCAATATCAGCGATAAGGGCATGGCTATCCTTCCTGCAATTGCGGGGTTTTTAATGTATCTGGCAGGCGATTAGCCCAGCCACTGATCGTACCGGCACCGAGGCAGACCACCATGTCGCCGGGGCGCGCATGGGTGCGCACCAGATCCGCCAGCCCCGCCTCGCCGTCGATGGCGTGCGCGTCACGATGTCCGTGATCTCTTAGGCCCGCCACCAGATCGTCGCGACTGGCGCCTGCGATCGGCTCCTCGCCCGCAGCGTAGACGGGGGCAATTGCCACGACATCGGCCTCGTTAAAACACGCGCAGAATTCTTCGAAATGATGGCTGAGGCGGGTGTAGCGATGCGGCTGATGCACGGCGATGACGCGCCCTTCGGTGGCGTGGCGCGCGGCCTTTAAGACAGCGAGAATTTCGGTCGGATGGTGGCCGTAATCGTCAATGATGGTCACACCGTCCACCTCACCCACGCGGGTAAAGCGGCGATTGACGCCGCCAAAGGCAGCAAGCGCTTCGCGGATTTCGGATGTCTTCATGCCCAGGTGCCGCGCAACGGCCACGGCGCTGAGCGCGTTCGATACGTTGTGATCGCCGGGCATCGGCAGGGTGCAGCCCTCAATCACCTTGCCCTCAGATTGCAGCGCAATATCGAAATGCGCGATCCCCTTGGCATATCGCAGGTTCAGAGCGCGCACATCGGCCTGCGCGTTGAACCCGTAGGTGATGACGCGCCGGTCGGTAATCTTGCCCACCAACGTCTGAACATCCGCATCATCGGTGCAGCAAACGGCCAGCCCGTAGAACGGAATGTTGCTGACAAAATCCTCAAAGCCTTTGTGCAGTGCGGCCTCGGTCCCCCAATGCTCCATATGCTCGGGGTCGATGTTGGTGACGATGGCGATCGTCGCGGGCAGGCGATTGAAGGTGCCGTCGCTCTCGTCTGCCTCGACGACCATCCATTCACCCCCGCCAACGCGGGCGTTGCTGCCGTAGGCGTGGATGATGCCGCCGTTTACGACCGTGGGATCGAACTGGCCATGAACCAGCAGGGCCGCGACCATGGTTGTGGTCGTCGTTTTGCCATGCGTTCCGGCGACTGCGATATTGGATTTCAGGCGCATCAGCTCGGCCAGCATCTCGGCGCGGCGCACGACGGGCAGGCCGCGTTTGCGGGCCTCGTCCAGTTCAGGATTGCCGGGCTTGATCGCCGAAGAAATGACAACCACCTCCGCATTCGCCAGATTTTCAGCGCGCTGCCCCTCAAAAATGAGCGCGCCGTTGTCGGCCAGCCTATCGGTCAACGGGCTGGTCTTGAGGTCAGAGCCCTGCACCGTATAACCGTGATTTAGCAGCACCTCGGCGATGCCGGACATGCCGATACCGCCGATACCGACGAAATGAATAGGGCCGACATCGCCGGGAAGTTTGGTGGCTGCGTTCATCTAGGCGGTGCCTTTCTGCGCGATGAATTGGACAAGGTTTGCCAGATCCTGTGTGGCATCGGGCATGGCGCAGCTTAGCGCCGCGCGCGACATCTGGCTGGCGCCTTGTGGATTGGTCATGATCGTCTCGATCTGTTCGGACAGGGCGGTGTGGTTCAGCCTGCTTTCAGGCACGAGGATCGAGGCGCCCGCGCCCTTCAGCGCCTGCGCGTTCGCAGTCTGATGATCACCTGTCGCCGCCGCATAGGGGATCAGGATCGAGGGCCGCCCGATCACAGATATATCGGCGATGGAGGAGGCACCGGCGCGGCTGATGATCAGCTGTGCCTCGCTCATCCTTGTCGGCACATCGCCGAAGAATTCCTGCACATCGGCATCGATGCCCTCCTCCGCGTAATATGCGGCGACGCGGTTCAGATCCTCGCCGCGCGCCTGATGGGCGACGCGAATGTTGCGCAGCACGTCCATCGGCAGGCTGGCAATGGCGGGCGGGACCACGTCGCTCAGGATGCGCGCACCCTGACTGCCGCCGATGACGAGGATCGACATGGGATAATCGCCGGGCGGGATGTATCCGGCGCCTGCCCGCTCGGCCACTGCGGCGCGCACGGGATTGCCTACGTGATACCCTTCAATGCCCTCAGGCAGGTCGGTGGGCCATGTGCCACATGCGACGGCATTGACGCGTTTGGCAAAGAACCTGTTCACCCGACCCAGCACGCCGTTCTGCTCGTGCACCGCGCGCGGCAGGCGCAGGATCCATGCCGCTGTCAGTGACGGAATGGTGGGATAGCCGCCAAAGCCGATTACGACATCGGGCCGGTCGCGCCACATCCGCCATGTCGCGGCCAGCGTGCCGCTAAAGATACGAAAGGGCGCCAGCATCTTAGCCGCCACACCACCGCGCGAAAAACTGGCGCTGGCAATTTGCTCGACCTCGGTTGTGTGGGGAAAGCCGCCAGTGTAGCGCGCGCCGCGGGCATCTGTGCACAGCTTCACCCGCCATCCGGCGCGCAGCATATGCTCGGCCAGTGACTGCGCGGGAAACATATGGCCGCCGGTACCGCCAGCGGCCATCACGATCAGCGGCTGTTTGCGACCGTCGCTCATCTCGCGCGCCCCCTCAGCAGATCTCCGATCTCGCCCTGCGGACGCGAGCGGGTGAACGCAAAGAGCATACCCACCGCAATACCGCCCGCAATCAATGATGAGCCGCCGTAGCTAACAAAAGGCAGCGTCATGCCCTTGGCGGGCAGCAGGCGCACCGCGACGCCCATGTTAATCATAGCCTGCACACCAAAAATGCAGGCAAGGCCGGTGCCCGCGAGGCGAATAAATGGATCACGCTCGCGCATCAGCCGCATCAGAGAGCGGACGACAACAGTCGCATAAAGAGCAATGATGCACATGACCAGAACCAGTCCATACTCCTCGGCAGCCACTGCGATAATAAAATCTGTATGCGCGTCGGGCAACGACCATTTCACAGTCCCCTCGCCCACGCCGACACCGAAAAATCCGCCCTCCTGAATGGCGTTAGTGGCAAAGCCGAGCTGCGTGGTCGGGTCCACGTCAGGCGACCAAAAGCCGTCGATGCGGCGGGCGAAATGCTCGGAATTAGAATAGGCGAACGAGCCGACTAATACGACCATCCCCGCCATCAGCCCCAGCAGCAATATAGGCGCACCTGCGACGAAATACATCACGCCCCACGCGAACAGCACCAGCGCCGCCTGACCGAAATCAGGCTGCATCGCAAGGAATGCAACGATGATCAGCGTCAAAAAGAACGACCAACTCAGGCCGGGGGGCCCGCCGATCTCGCGGCTGGCGGCCATCAGCCATGCGGCGGCGACAACAAAGCCCGGCTTCAGAAACTCAGAGGGCTGGATTGAGGCAAAGCCGAGCGAATACCAGCGCACCGCCCCTTTGCCAAAATCAGTGCCCAGAAATGGCAGCATCATCAGCGCGATCAGCGCGACCAAAAACCCAAGGATAGCCAGACGCCGTACCAGCATTGGCCCCATCATTGACGTGACCAGCATGGCAATCATCGCCATCCCGCCAAAGAACATTTGCCTTTGTACATAATAGAACGGCGCAAACCCGTTCTTTTCGGCCAAGGGCGGCGACGCCGCAAAGCCAAGCAACAGGCCGACGCCAAAGAGCATCAGCACACAAGAAATCGACCACTTGTCGATTGTCCGCCACCATTTAGGAAGGACCGGTTCGACATCCCGCACGGGTGCCGATCCATAGACCATTTCTGTCATTTGAACCGCCGCTTCTGCCTCGAACATCGCCCCTTTTCGGGGTCTATCACATAACTGTAGCAGCCAAAGCGACCGGAGGGAAGCGCGCAGACGCACCGCTTGACCGCGCGGCTGCCTTCGGGCAGTCCGGCAGCATGCAGATTGACACGCTGATATTGGGCGCCGGTGCCGCCGGCATGATGTGCGCGGCGCACTGCGCGGGGCGGACATTGGTCATTGATCACGCGCGCGCGCCGGGCGAAAAAATCCGCATTTCTGGCGGGGGGCGCTGTAATTTCACTAATTTGCACACCGCGCCCGAGAATTTTCTGTCGGCCAACCCGCATTTTTGCAAATCGGCACTGGGTCGCTATACTCAATGGGACTTCATCGAACTCGTTGGCACCCACGGTATCGCGTGGCATGAGAAAACGCTCGGCCAGCTTTTTTGCGACAATTCGGCCAAGGATATCGTCGCCATGCTGCGCGCCGAGATGACGCGCGCCGGCGCGGAGTTATGGTTGCAAACCTCGCTAGCAGAGCTCAGCCACGACGGTGCCGCCTTTCGCGCCGAGATTGAGCGCGAGGGAAAGCGCCACACCGTCACCGCCCGCAATATCGTGCTGGCAACCGGCGGCAAGTCGATCCCTAAAATGGGTGCGACCGGCCTTGCCTACGATATTGCGCGTCAGTTTGGACTGGATGTCACCGAAACGCGCGCGGGCCTTGTGCCGTTTACCTTTCCGGATGGGCGATTTGCCGATCTGGCAGGCACCGCCCTGCCCGTTCGGGCATCGACAGGCGGCACATCGTTCGATGAGGCAATGTTGTTCACCCATCGCGGCCTGTCGGGCCCCGCGATGCTGCAAGTGTCGTCCTATTGGCAGGAGGGCACGCCGGTTACCATCGACCTCGACCCATCCGGTACCCTTCTGGAGACGCTGCGCACCCAGCGCAGCCAGAAGGGGCGCCACAACTTGACAACCGAGTTGTCGCGCCACCTGCCCGCCCGCCTGATCGCAGCGCTGCCGCAGCAGTTGGGCGCCGCCACGGCGGGCAACCTCGCCGATCAAAGCGACGCAGCGTTGAGCAACCTTTGCGAAAAGTTGCGCCACTGGCACCTGACCCCCGGCGGCACCGAAGGGTACCGTACCGCTGAGGTTACCATGGGCGGCATCGACACAGGGGGCATCGCATCCAAAACAATGGAGGCGCGCACGCAGCCCGGCCTTTATGTCATAGGTGAAGCGATGGACGTAACCGGCTGGTTAGGCGGCTATAATTTCCAGTGGGCATGGGCCTCTGGCGTGGCCGCAGGGCGGGCCATCACAGCGCGCAACGCTGGCCGTTAGCGCGCCCCGGCCTTATCAGCCCGATGTCGGATGAAACAGCCCGCCGGGCGACAGGGTGAAGATCTCGGCCCCGTCCGCCGTCACGCCGATTGAGTGCTCGAACTGCGCCGATAGCGATTTGTCGACCGTCACAGCGGTCCAGTCGTCAGCCAGCACCTCGGTGTTGGCGCGGCCCAGATTAATCATCGGCTCGATGGTAAAGAACATGCCTTCTTCCAGCTTTGACCCGGATCCGGGCCGCCCAAAATGCAGCACATTGGGCGGCGAATGAAACACCTGCCCCAGCCCATGGCCGCAAAAATCGCGCACTACGGAGGTCTGATGCGCCTCGGCATAGGCCTGAATGGCGTGGCCGATATCGCCAAAGGTATTGCCGGGGCGCACAGCCTCGATCCCCTTCATCAGGGCGTCATGTGTTACTTGGATCAGCCGCTCGGCGAACGGTTTGGCCTTGCCTGCGACATACATGCGGCTGGTGTCGCCGAACCAGCCGTCGACGATCACGGTGACGTCGATGTTCAGGATATCGCCATCCTTCAGCGTGTCATCCTTGCGCCGCTTTTCCAGATCACGGCTGACGGTGTTCAGCTTGGGGATCGGACTGCCGGGAATTCCGTGGCAAACAACGTGATTTACGCTAATGCAACTGGCGTGTTGGTAGCCTTTGTAGCCGATTGTGGCCGAGGTCGCGCCAGCGTCAGCCACCATGCCCTCGATCATCGCATCCAGCGCGCCGGTTGTCTGGCCCACCGCGACGTGCGGCGCGATATCGTCCAAAATCCGCGCCGCCAGTGCGCCGGCCTTGTGCATACCCGCAAAATCAGCCGCCTCGTGGATGCGGATGCCGTCGCGTGTGGTGCGTCCGCTATGGTGGTGTTGCATATCGAGGCCTCATAGTTTGCGAATTTCGGCCTTACTTAATGTGCCAGAGGCCAAAGGGCCAGAGGCAGCGCGGTGTTCAATCTCCGCTTAGCAGCACAGCCTCGACGCGGCGGTTGGTCTCGCGGCCGGCGCGCCCTGTGTTGGACGCGCGGGGGGCCAGATAGGCGATGCCTTCGGCCTCCATCTGGGCGGCGGGGACGCCGTATTCCTTGGCCAAACGCTCCATTACTGCGCGGGCGCGGCGGCGTGACAGGGCGAGGTTGCCGTCATAGTCGCCGACGGTATCAGTATGGCCAACCAGCGCGATGCGCCGAGTTGGATCCGCCTTCAGATATTCCGCAAGCGCAGCAAGGGAGGCGAACGGGCCCGCGCCGAGCGCCGCCGCGCCCGTGCCGAAATCCAGATCCGCCAAAACCGCGCGCCCGCCCGCCTTCAGCGATGCGATTGAGACATCCGCACCGCCGACATTCGGCTGCGCCAAGACCGCAGGTTTGCCCACCGCCGGCGGTACCGCCCCTGCAGGGCCCGGAACGATCTGCGTTATCTGTAGATAGATCGCCGCCCCAGACCGGCTGACCAGCAAGGTGATGTGGCTTGCATCCGCGCCCTCACCCAGTCCGGCCGCCAAAAAGCGGTAGTCGAACAGATCCACAAACATTTCGGGCGGCGGCAGCACCGGAATCGCAAACCGAAAGTCGAAGCCTCCGCATTGCGCATCATCACAGCGAAACATCGTGCCATATCCCGCAGCCACCAACTGCGCCTCAAGCGTATCCATCATCTGTAGCGTGGTGGCGGACGCACCGCCCAGCCGCCACGCTTGCCGCGTGACACCGCCTAGAACCTCGTGCACCGGCACTGCGCCATTCGCCCATGGCCCAATGGGTAGCGCATAACTGCCCGCGTCATCGCGCTGCTCGCGCGCCATTACGGCGCCCGGCGGCAAGGACAGATCGACCGCCGCTGCCAAACTGGGCCAAAGACCAAGCGCCACCAACGGTAGAAACAGGCGCGCGCGCATCATGCATCCCCTTGCGGATGTTGGCGATAATGATAGCGACCGATCATGGTCATCCCCATCCCAGTATAAAGCGCGTTGGCGCCCGTGTTGCCCGCCGTACAAATCACAGCCAGATACCGTGCGCCCTGCCCGCGCGCCCAAATAGCCGCCTCGGCCATCAGGGTTCGCGCAATGCCGCGCCGCCGGTGATCTGGCAGCACCTCCAGCGCGTGCACCATGGCGATGCCCGCATGTATAGCAGCAAATGCCGTGGCCGCTGCGTGCCCTGCGTCGCGGCCAAGCAGCGCGGTCTTGGGGCCGGCCGCGCGCATCATAACTGCAATCCGTTCTGGCCCGATGCCGCCATCTGCCCAGATCTCGCGCTGGATCGCCAACGGCTCCCACAAATGAAAGCTGGCGGTGGGTGCGGGCGGTGCCATGTCCAGCCCCTCCAGCGCAGCGACGTACATGTTGACGGGATCGACGATAGTATAGCCTGCAGCCTCGAGCAGGGCATCAAGCGCCTCGTCACCGCCGCGGATCATAAACCGGGGCACCTCGCCCAGCGCGCGCATCGCAGCCTCTGCTGTGGGCAAATCGCTGGGCTGGGCTGACGCCTCTGCGGTCGCAGCCGACGTCCGTTTGCCCCCGCCGCGCCCGTCGCGCAAGGTCCAAGGACCGGCGCGCGTGCAGGCAAACGCAGGCCACGTAACGCCGACGACATCATAGAGTGCGCGCGCGTCTGGCAGCGGGGTAGCGATCATCCAAACAGGTCCGCCATCTCAGCCTCTGCGGCATCCAGCATGGCGCCATCCTGACCGCGCGCGACGATGTTCGTGCCATAAACCCCATTGCGCTGAAACGGGTAGGACCCGAAGGTGAGTTGCTGAAACCGCGCCGCCAATTCGGCCAAGGGCGCGGCGATGTCGCCCTCGCCCCGCTGAACGTCCATGTTGCGCGACAGTAGCGGCGCGCCGCCCGTAAGCGTAGGAATGACCGAGGCGACCATTGCCTTGAATATGCTGGGCACGCCCGCCATCACATGCACATTCCCTATGATAAATCCGGGCGCGGCGCTGATAGGATTTTCGATCAGGGTCGCCCCCTCGGGGATGCGGGCCATGCGCAGGCGCGCGTCGTTCAACTCGGTCCCAGACTTCTTGTAATGCTCTACAAGAATGGCGCGCGCGTCCTGCCGCACGTCGATGCTGCGTCCCATCGCGCGGGCGACGGCATCTGCGGTGATGTCGTCATGCGTCGGCCCGATCCCGCCTGAGGTAAACACATGATCCCATGTGCCGCTAAGTGCCTGCACAGCCGCGATGATCGCGTCCGCATCATCACTGACCACGCGCCCCTCGCGCAGGTCGATTCCGGCGGCGGTCAGGGCACCTGCCAGATGATGCGTGTTACTGTCATGGGTGCGGCCCGACAGGATTTCGTCTCCGATGACCAGCATCGCGGCGGTTGGGTTTGGCATCTGGCCTCCTTGGCGCGATCTGCGGCGCGGTCTGTCTGAGCTGGCCCGCTTGATCGGGCGTCTCCTTGGGTATAGGGCCCGGCCCATGCGGTTTCAAACCCCCCTTTTGCGCGCCGTGCTGATCCGGCGGTACAAGCGCTTTCTGGCCGACATCCGGCTGGAGGACGGCAGCGAGCGGACCGCGCATTGCGCCAACCCCGGCAAAATGACCGGGCTGGCCGAGCCGGGCACGCCCATTTGGGTGGAGCCTAACGACGATCCGCGCAAGAAGCTGCGCTATGGCTGGCGGTTGGTCGAATTGCCGGGCGGGTATCTCGCCTGTGTCGATACCGGCGCGGCCAACCGGGTGATCGGCGAGGCGCTGAGCGCGGGCGCCATTCCAGACCTCGCGGCCTATAACACGATCCGCCCAGAGCAGCGGTACGGCGAGCGCAGCCGCATCGACTTTCTATTGCAAGAGCCGGGGCTGCCAGATGCCTATGTCGAGGTGAAGTCGGTCACACTTAACCGTCAAACCGGCCTTGCCGAATTTCCGGACACTCCGACCGCGCGCGGCGCGCGTCATCTGGCGGATCTGGCCGATGTCGCGCGCACAGGCAGCCGCGCCGTCCTGTTATACTTGGTTCAACGCAGCGATTGCGGGCGCACAGGCGTTGCCGCCGATATCGACCCGGCCTATGCGGCCGCACTCGTGTCTGCCCGCGCCGCCGGGGTCGAGGTGCTGGCCTATGCCGCACATCTGGACACGACCAGCATTACACTAGGCCCGGCGCTGCCAGTCGCGTAAGCGCCGATCGGGCAGCGCCGGGCAAACGGACACAGGCTAACGTCGACTGGGCGGGCGCGACTACCAACGGTCTATCGACCCCCTGCTGACCCGCCAGAAATTTATACAAATTGGCAAAAAACAAACCGCCCGGAGTGGGTTTGGCAGGGCTGATGATTTACTTTTGAGGCGTAACTTCTGTGCCTAGTTGACTGGCAGATTGGTCAGTATTCACTAACGCAGGATGACCGAATGCCCACACACAATTTTGCTGGCTTTTCGCCATCCGACATCTCCTTTTTGCAAGGCTCGCGGCTGCGCATCGACTCGCTCTACGACGCGGGTGCGGCCCTGAGTTTCGAGATTTTTGACGAAGACCCCCATTGGTCCGGGGCTGCGCATAGCAATCAAGAAACAGATGATCCCACACAGCAGGTGACAACAGTTCGTGACGGCGATGGCAACGTGGTCGCCAGTGGGCAGAGCTATCTGGAAGAAGGCTATACGCTTACCGACGAATATGGATCAACGGTCACGATCTATCAGGTGATGATCGGCGGGACGGTCGTTGGCTATGTCGCTGACGGGCCGCTGCAACCTGGCAATACCTACACCTATTCAACGTCTGATGTTACGCCGTCGAGCCAGCCCGAATACGCAAATCTGGAAAGCCAAAGCTACGATCCTGATCCCGATAATGATATTTTGGGTACGGATGATGATGACAGCCTGCGGGGTTGGAGCGGGAATGACTATATTGACGGCGGCGCCGGAAACGACACGATAGAGGGCGACCAAGGCAACGATACCATCCTCGGTGGCGACGGCGACGACTATATAAGCCTGTGGGGTGGCGCCGATAGCGTCGACGGCGGCGCAGGCAGCGATACTATCCAGCTCCACGACAACTTTGGCAACGATACGATAAGCGGCGGTGAGGACGACGATAGTCTGGATCTGAGCCTGCTTTCGGACCCTGTGACTGTTACCTTTAGCGGGGACGAGGCCGGTACGGTCACCGACGGCACCGACACAATCGGGTTTTCCGAAATCGAGACGATCATCACCACCGACGGGGCGGATTATGTCGATGGGCGGGAAAGCTCGGCCGACGCTACTATTCTTCTTGGCGATGGCAACGACACGGCCTACGGAACGTTCGGCGACGACAGCATTTCCGGCGGGGATGGTGACGATTTCATCGACAGTTGGGGTGGCTACGACACGATTGACGGCGGGGCCGGCAACGACACTGTTTTGGGCGGCAGTGAGGACGATCTGGTCATGGGCGGCGACGGCGATGACTCGCTACAAGGCTGGACCGGACGCGATACGCTTCTTGGCGGCGCCGGGAACGACACGCTGGAATCGTGGGAGGGCGACGAGCTACTTGATGGCGGTGACGACGCCGATACCTTTCTTATCACCGAAGGGTCTGGCAACGATACGATCATCGGCGGCGAGGGCGGCACTGACAATGACACCATCGATTTGTCCGGCCTCTCCGGCCCCGTAACCGTCACCTACCACAGCAGCGAATCCGATTCAGGCACAATCACTGACGGCGCCAACACGATAACCTTCTCAGAGATTGAGCATTTGATCCTCACGGATCAGAATGACAGTGTCGACGGCTCAGATACCTACTCAGGCTTACACGGAGACGCGCCTGGGATTAAAGTCGACGCTGGCGGCGGCAACGATACAGTTATCGGCGGGCGCGGCGGCGATACAATCGACGGCGGCGCAGGTCAGGATAAGATTGATGGTGAATACGGCGACGACTACCTGCGGGGGCGCGCGGGCGACGACACGCTAAGGGGCGGCGAAGGCAACGACACTATCCTCGGTGACGACGGCGCAGATTCAATCGAAGGCGGGCTTGAGGCCGACGCCCTGTATGGCGGTGAGGGGGACGATACAATCCACGGCGGTGAGGGCGATGATGCTCTTATCGGGGATCGCGGCGCAGATTTAATATTTGGCGGTCAGGGCGAGGACGACATTGATGGCGGCCTGGGCAACGACACGCTGGAGGGCGGCGAAGGCGACGACACGCTTGATGGTGGGTCCGGTAATGACAGCCTGACAGGTGGTGACGGCAACGACGTCTTTGAGATGTCGGATGGCAACGACACAATCACGGATTTCAACGTAGGCAATTCTGGCACGCTGAATGACGGTGACAGCACAAATAATGACTTCATCGATCTGAGTGGATATTACGACCACATATCTGAACTTCACGCCGATCAGGCCGACGACCAGATCCTAAACCAATCGAACACTACGGATACCAGAGGGCGAAGCACTGATTATTCCGACAACGATCAGTTCGGCAGCCGTTCTATGCGGATGCAGGGCGCGTCTGCCGACAACTCCAGCTTTACTCAGGAAAACACGGGTGTTGTATGCTTCACTTCGGGCACCGCTATTCGCACGCCAACCGGTGACACGTTGATTGATGAACTCGCCGTTGGCGATCTGGTCTGCACCATGGATAACGGCCCTCAACCAATCCGCTGGATCGGCAAACGCAGTTTGAACAGCGCCGAACTTGCCAAGCACCCGCGCCTGCGTCCGATCCTGATCCAGCGCGGCGTCTTGGGCGTTGAGCGGGATCTGTTGGTCTCCCCCCAGCACGGAATGCTGATTGGCCGTGAAACTCAATTGGCTCGGGCCAAGCACTTGGCCGAAACAACGAAGGGTATTCGTATTGCGAACGGTAAAAAAAGGGTGACCTACATCCATGTGATGTTCGACGTTCACCAGATCATCTTTGCAGAGAACGCGCCCTCCGAGAGCTTTTACCCAGGTCCGATGGGGCTCAAGATGATGGATTTAGATGTGCGCGATGAGATATTCGCCCTGTTCCCCGAACTTTCCACAGACCTGACCCGAGACGCAATCAGTTCCATCTACGGACAAACTGCACGGTGCTTTGTGCCCAAGCGCGATATAAAGGACTGTCTCAACTTCGCGGCAAGCCAACTAGCTCACGTCGCTCCGACACCAGCGAGTGCAACTATATAGCCAGTTGTATCGGCAATTTGACACCCGCATCGCAAAAGATAAGGCCCTGCTTATCATTAATCATATTTGACATATCAAACATCACGTTCTAAACAATGATTCTACAACTCAAGATAAGCATAGTATGATTACATCCGCCCAAATGCGTGCCGCGCGTGCACTTCTTAACATCGACCAGAAGACTTTGGCCGGTCTTGCCGGTCTGTCTGTCCCTACAATCCAGCGCATGGAGTCCAGCTCCGGCAATGTTCGCGGAGTGGTGGACAGCCTTACAAAGGTGGTCGAAGCGCTTGATTTTGCGGGGGTGGATTTGATCAGCGACGGCGCAAATAGCCCAGAAGGCGGGCGCGGCGTGCGTTTGAAATCCAAAACCCCGAAGCCCTAAGCAAAGACATCTGCGACGGCGACCGCCGACGATTAGCCGACGATCCCGCCGCCCCCTTGACCAAGGTGCGGCCCAAAAATGAAAACAGCCACAAGCCAAACCGGCGATAAACCAACCTTCGCCGAGCTCTACACACCAAAGCTCGTGACTGTTCTGCGCGAGGGGTATCGTCTGACCCATCTTCGGGCCGATGCTATCGCCGGACTTACGGTCGCCATCGTCGCGCTTCCGCTATCGATGGCGATTGCCATTGCCTCCGGTGCGACGCCAGCGCAGGGGCTTTATACTGCAATCATCGGCGGCTTCTTCGTCTCGTTGCTTGGAGGGTCGCGATTTCAAATCGGCGGTCCTGCTGGTGCTTTCATTGTTCTTGTGGCGGCAACTGTGGCTCTGCACGGCATGGATGGATTGATACTTGCCACATTCCTGTCTGGTCTGATGCTAACAGCGGCCGGTTTTCTGCGCTTGGGTACCTTTATCAAATTCATCCCGTTTCCCGTTACCGTCGGGTTTACGGCCGGCATTGCTGTCATTATTTTTGCAAGCCAAATCAAAGAGCTTTTCGGGCTGTCGATTGATCATGAGCCAGGTGAGTTGATCGAGAAGCTGCCGGTGCTGTGGGCTGCTCGTGACAGTCTTACGCCGTCCGCTATCGGGGTGTCTGTTTCAACCGTCGCAATCATTCTCATGTTGCGCAAGTTTCGACCGCGTTGGCCGGGGATGCTGATCGCAGTCGTTCTCGCTGCGACAGCGACGGCGCTATTGGGTCTGCCAATCCAGACAATCGGAACGAAATTTGGCGGCATTCCGTCAGCTTTGCCGATGCCTAGCCTTCCTGCCTTTTCTATGGACAAAATCACTGCGGTTCTGCCAGCAGCCATCTCATTCACCCTCCTTGGCTCGATCGAGTCGCTGCTTTCGGCTGTCGTGGCAGATGGCATGACAGGGCGCCGACATCGGTCAAATTGCGAACTTGTTGCGCAGGGCGTTGCCAACGTCGGAGCGTCGCTTTTCGGTGGCTTCTGCGTCACTGGCACAATAGCGCGGACCGCTACAAATGTGCGCTCAGGCGCGCATGGACCCGTGGCCGGTATTCTTCATGCGGTGTTCATTCTGCTTTTCATGGTGATCGCGGCACCGCTTGCGGCCTACATTCCGCTTGCGGCACTGGCTGGCGTGCTAGCGATTGTCGCCTGGAATATGATTGAGGGACCAGCCATTGCAATTCTGGTTCGGTCGGGTTGGGGCGAGGCGATCGTATTGGGCGCCACCTTCTTTCTTACGATTTTCCGCGATCTTACCGAAGGCATTACCGTCGGCTTCGCGCTCGGCTCGGTTCTGTTCATTCAGCGCATGAGCCGCACGACGGCGGTCTCAACCCACTCGCCGTTCGTCAGCGTTGATCAGGCGGATGCGTCAAGGACTACGGCGCCTTACGACGAAGAGAGCGTCGCGAACCCTGATATAGTGATATATCGCATCACCGGCGCGCTATTCTTTGGGGCTACGGCCTCCATCGGGTCGGTGCTGGATCGCATACAGGACAACCACAAGGCTCTGATCGTTGACTTCTCGTCGGTCCCGTTTCTCGATTCTACTGGTGCAAACATGATCGAAGGGCTGGCGCACAAGGCTCGCAAGCAGGGCGTCGCGCTTTGGCTGACCGGAGCGAGCCGGGATATTCAGCGCGTTTTCGTCACACATGGTCTAAAGAAGCCTTTTGTAAACTATGCGGCGACATCCGATGATGCACTGGCCGCAATTAACGATGCCCCCCTGCAAAAACCGGAGACTGAGTGATGCCCGATGCACTCAGCAGAAGAAGATCTCGACCAGCGAGCCGGAGTGCAGATGTGCGCAGGCGCTATGTCCTCAAGGCGCTGGAGCGGCCGCGCACGCAATCGGAACTGAGGGATGCCCTCGGCATGAGCAATAGCGGGATCTTGCACCTGTTGCGCCGACTTGAACGTGACGGCCTGGCCAGACCGGCGGAACGTGTCGCTTGGACACGGATTTGGGAAAAAGCGGAGAACCGCCATTGAGGATCACAACCTACGATGGGCGCGCTTTCTACGGCTGGGTATCCCCAATAATGCGGCCTTCTTCCATCGTGATGATCCGGTCTGCTAGCTCTAGAATACGGTTGTCGTGTGTCACCATCACCGTCGTGGTTTTGCGCTGCTCGCCAAGACCCTTCAGCATTGCCACGACGTTCATTCCAGACTCTTTATCGAGCGCTGCAGTCGGCTCATCAGCAAAGACAATCTCGGGGTTTGACACCAATGCGCGGGCGACTGCGACGCGCTGTTTCTGACCGCCAGACAAATTGCAGGGCAAATAATCCATCCGGTCGCCCAGACCGAGAATATCCAGCATGTGGCGGGTGGCCGCCAGCTGAGCCGCAGGACTGCCTGCGCCATGGACTTGCAATCCCATTTGAACATTCTGTGATGCAGTCAGACTTTCATGCAGGTTGTGGGCCTGAAAGATGAACCCTAAGCGCCGCCTGAGCAGCATCAACTGAGCGTCGTCAGATCCATTTAATTCTTGTCCGAGCAATCTTACGCTGCCTTCCTGCACGTCGCGCAAGCATCCCATCAACGTCAAAAGGGTTGTTTTCCCAGACCCCGATGGCCCCATCAAGATTGTCAGGCTCCCGCGGACAATGTTTAGATTAACCTCCCAGATGGCCTGCTTTCTGGCCTCGCCCGCGCCAAAGAAATGGTTCAGGCCCGCCACATTGATCGGATCGCTATCGGGCACTAAAACAAATCCGCTGGATCTGCGCCGGCCAGCCTGCGCGTCGCGATTGCGCCCGAAAGCGTGCAGGCGGTCAATGTCCCCAAGAAGACGAGGATTGCGCGACTGGCGTCCATTGCTACAGGTAAATTCGTCACCGAACTGAGGCCCGCGTACAATCCGAGGGACACGGCAAACCCCGGAATAAATCCGAACACCGCCAGCACAATGGCCTCCTCAAAGACAATACCCAGGAAAAAGGACTGGCCGTACCCCATAGCCTTGAAAGTCGCGTATTCGCGAAGGTGGTCTGCCACGTCTGTCGACAGCACTTGATAAACGATGACGATCCCAACAATGATTCCAATCAAAACGCCAAAGCCAAAGATGATACCTGTCGGGCGCTGCGTCGACATGAACGCCAGATCGGCGCGGGCGGCAGCTTCAATGGTTTTCACCTTCACACTTTGCGATGGAAGGGCCATTTCGATCCGTCCGACGACCCGATCAACAGATATATTGTCGTCGACCTTGATCAAAATATGACTTGGTGTGCCACTTGTCCGCTGCTCGAAAAATCTGAGAAACGTCTGGTCCGACATGACGATTGTGCCATCGGCTAGAAAGCCGCCGCCAACCTCAATCGCCCCAATGGCTGTTATGGTCTGGCCGTTCACTTCAAATGAAAATGGCTGACCCGCGGCCAGACCCTCGAATGCGGATGCGGGCACCCCGCGCGTTTGCGTATCAAGAAGCGCCGTATTCTCGATGTCCAAGCGGCCAAGTGAGGCTGCAATAACTGGCGATGCAAACGTGGGATGGGATGTGTCCATCCCAAATGCCAACAACGAAACAAACGTGCCATCCGCCATGCTAAACGGCAGCGTGCCGACATAAAGCGGGGCCGCCGACGTAACGCCGGGAATTCCCAAAGCCTGAAACATTCGTGTCCGTGCGATGTTGCCGCTATCGGTGAGGGTGTTGCCGTCTGTGGATGAGAGAATGATGTCGGCATTCAACATTGAATAGGGGGCGATCGTGGAGCCGTTCAATGCACCCAAAATCCCCAGTTGCATGAACACCAGAAGGTTCGCAAATGCCACCCCTGCCACAGCGGCAAGCAGCCGCCCTCTATTGTGTGAAAGCTGAAGCCAGCCTATCGGCAATCGCCCGAACAGATAGGCCAACACTCGGCTCATTCTACGCGGCCGGCGTCGATCCGGACCACCACTTCGAGGTTTGTAAATCTTTGCGCGAGCGCCGATGAGGCGGCGTCAAGCGCGACGATCACGTCAACCACACGCGCGTCTGTATTGGCCGCCGGATCACTCGACGTAATGGACTGGCGCCCGATCTGAAGGCCGATAGCCGACACCACACCGGACAAATCCCGGCCCAGCGCCTCAGCGGATACAGTAACCGGATCGCCGATAGAAACGCGGCCTATCAAGGTTTGATAGACCTCAGCTTCGACCGTCATTTGCGTGGTGTCCCCGAGGTCAATTATGCCCGAACTGCTTGGCCTCTCTCCGACGCGGGCATTGATGTTCAAAATCACGCCTGCCTCCGGGGCGCGCACATAAGCACGTTCCAAATCCTGCTCTGCGCGCGCCAAATCAGTCTGGGCGGCCTCCAAGTTGGCCTTTGCCACAGCAATGTCTGCCTGGACGCTTTCCGATCCTGTTTCGTACCGGGACAGTGTCGCTAATCCGCGCTCAACATCGCGGCCTGCCTCAGTGGCGCGGGTTACAATTTGATCGAAGTCGGCACGCGTCACGACGCCGCGCTCAAAAAGCGATGTTGTCCGTTCCAGATCTGACTGGGCTGCGGCCGCTGTTGCCTCTGCACGCTCTAACGTGGCGCGCGCCTCATTCCGGCTGGCCGTTATTGAGGCGCGCGTTTGTGACAGGATTGCCTCCCGAACGGCGATATTCGCACGAGCCGATGCGATGCTGCTTTGGAACTGCGCGAGGTTATCAAGAACTGCCAGCACGTCGCCAGCACCGACTTGGTCGCCCTCGGCTACTTCGATAAGCGCGATCCGGGCGTCCCCCGCACCCGAAGGCGTCGCGACCTGAATAACATCCCCCCGCGGGATGATCCGGCCCAAGGCCACGACGTCACCCTCACTCACAACGGCGATTTCCTCTTGGGATGTCACCTTCTGAATCGCCACGGCGATTGGCGTCTGCGTACCTGCGCCTGGCTCGAGCCCCGTCGCATTGAAAAAGATGCGAAGTCCGGGCGGCTGGAAGTACATTCCGATCACAGCACCGGTGAATAGCGTTATCATAAAAAGCGGTATCAGATAGAGCTTTGACCTACCGGCAGCCGCTCGTGACGCCGCAATATCGGGTGCTCCCAAGCCGTTTTCGGTCAGGGGAAGTGATACATCGCTATTTGATGTCTCGGCACTCATCAGATGCCCTCATTTATCTTTAATATGCTCAAAATTCTTGCAGATCGGGCTGTAGGATCAATGCCAACTTTAAATGACGCGACTGGCATAGCGCAAATACTGCGCCTAGTTGATACCAGCCGCAAGCGCCGGATGTAATGCCCATCTTGCGCATGCTGGCGCCTGTGATGGAGCAACCAAATGCTGAAATGTGGGACGCTCAACGGCTGCACCACACCCGCTCGTGTAACATTGAGCTTGAGCAGCGTTTTGCAACGAGACTGTTGATTTATGGGCAAGTCCGGTGCCGGATGCGCAGAACGACTGTTCAGTTGCCACGATGCTCGGTCAACGACCGGATGACCCTGTCGGCCATTCCGGCGCATCGCGCACCGTCAAACGGAAAGATACCTAGAAATTCGCTGGCCACGCTCCGACGCAGGTCCGCGCGCAACAGGCGGCGGGCGCGAAATAGCCGGGTTTTGACCGTGACGACGTTGACGCCAAGAAGAGCTGCCGCCTCGCGCGTTGTCATGCCTTGCAAATCGCGCATGACGTAGGTCAACCGAAATGGCTCCGGCAGCGCGTCGATTGCTGTCTCAAGAAATTTCCGCACTTCGGCGCGTCCAAGTTCAGCTTCGGGGTTTGTTGGATGCTGTGTCATCGGGCTGGGCACGTCTCCATCAAGAATATCGCGCGCGCCTTCGCGGTACTCGGCAAGATCGACAACCGGCTGCCGACGGCGCAGCCGACCATAAGCTTCGTTCATCACAATCCGCGTCAGCCAAGTCGAAAAAGCGGCATCGCCGCGATAGCCGTCCAGCTTGGTAAAAGCCGTCGCATAGGCAGCCTGAACTGTATCCTCGGCCTCCGCGTCGTCGCGTAGAATACCGCGCGCGACCCGAAACAATCGCTGGTTGTTCCGCTGCACCAGCGCGCGGACAGCCAAGTCGTTGCCGCCGCGCGCCTGCTCGACTAGTTCGGTCTCGCCCAGCCCATTGCACTTATCACCGACTGGAACGTGGTCAGATCGCATGTCATTCGTCCTTTTGAAGGCTGCCACGTGCCAGAATGTCCGTGACAGCCGGAAACCCTGCGATGATCTCCGCATTCAGGTCGCCGTCCGGGTAATCCGCAAACCCGGTCTGCTCAGGGGCTGCAACGACGATGCGGCCAACCATGCCTGACAACTCATGCGGAAGGCAGAAGTAATCGTACAGTCCAGGCACATCCAACGTCACCTCAAAGCTCTCGTCAGGCAACAGGTAGTCACTATCGAATGGCTTGGCCCCTTCAGGCATGCGGCGCGGGTGGTCATAGTTTTCCAAAGCATAGGCCGTGGCGGTATGCGCGTTTCCTTTGTCTTTGTTTGTCCAACGGACGGTCTGGCCGGGCTGGATTAGCACGCCGTAGGGATCGAACCACACTTTGGAGCCATCGGGACGCCCCTGCATCGCGATCTCTACCACCGAACCGCCTATCGCGAGCCGGGGCGAGAGGGAGAAAACGGCAGCCATGCCGCCGCCCCACCAGAGAAAATTCCGACGTTCCATTTTACTCAGCCACGCTGGCTTCGCCCGCGACGGGCACATGCCAGAGCACGATATGTTCATGCGGCTCTTCGACGCCGGGATGGCCTGCGTTGAAATAGATATCCACATGATCGACATTGCCGCCCGGTGCAGCGAGATCGTCAAAACTGGTATCGGCGTTCATCCGTGATAGTGGGATCATGTAGATGGTACTGACCAGTTTACCATCATGATTATAGGCCACGAAAGGCCCGGCAGGCAGCGTTGCCGGATCGACGAACAACTCACCAATGCCGGGCAGAAATTCCGGAAGCGGAACCAGAGTATTGACCTTTTGGTAGGGCGCATCCGGCGGATTGGTCGCAACAGCATCTGCCGGATCATGTGCAAGAACCGGTGTGGCAGCCAGCGAGGCCAATGCCAAAGCAGCGAAGGCAAAAAAACGGGTCATTTTATATTCCTTTCTACACTCCATCAGACAGGCCAATGCTGGCGTGTCTGACATGTTGGATGTACGCGCAGCAGAAAGGTTCCCGTATTTTTGCTAACCTGCCTCGTGAGAATGCCTTGAGGCTGAAAACATTCCCCACATCATTGCATCTGAATAGTTTCAGGAGAATGCTGGACGTCAGAGCCAACGCGCTGCAGGGAAAGAACAACGATATGGGTCACACCAAGAGCAGCCATTTTGACGCTGATCGCGATTTTTACCTTGGCGTGCCAAATTGCGATCGGTCAGTCGTGCTCTACGGCGACTATACCTCTGATATCTGCCGCCGCTTGCGCGATATCCTGCGCCGTATCGCGGATCGCCGCGAAGGCAAGCTTATCTATATCTACCGCCAGTATCCCCAAACCGGAAATGTCGATGCAGACCGGGCGTCGCTTGCTGCCATTGCTGCCGGTCAGCAAGGCAAGTTCTGGGAGATGCATCAGGTGCTGTTCCGCAGGGGCCAGACCTTTGCTGAGAACGACATCGAAGATCTAGCGCAAGAGATCGAGCTGGATATGGCGCAGTTCGAACGGGATTTAACATCGGATTCAGTAAAAACGCATCTCGCCAAAGATTGCGAATTGGCGAAAGCTGCAAATGTTGCACGCACGCCTACCTTGTTTATCGAAGGTGAGCCCTATTTCGGCGCTTGGGATGAATTGTCGATCATGGACGCGATTGAACAGCCACTTGGCTATCGCGCTGAGCGTGCAAGCGAGCGTTTTTTTGGCTGGGCAGCGTCCGGTGGTTTGCTTTTGATCCTCGCCACTCTCTCGGCACTGATCGTGGCAAATACTGGCCTTCATGAAATTTACGAAAAACTGCGCCTGACGGTTTTTGCACTGGAATTCGGCGACGCGCGTTTCGGATTGCCGGTTGAGCAGTGGATCAACGATTGTTTGATGACGGTCTTTTTCCTGATCGTGGGGATCGAGATCAAGCGCGAGGTGGTATCCGGCGATTTGTCCGACCTTTCCAGCGCAATGCTGCCCATTATTGGGGCAATCGGCGGAATGATAGCGCCCGCGCTGATCTACACCGCGTTTACCTTGAACGGTCCGGCTGCGCATGGCTGGGGCGTGCCAATGGCAACCGACATCGCCTTTACATTGGGCCTGATGGCGGTACTGGGACGCCGCGTGCCAAACTCGCTCAAGATCTTCGTCGCCGCTTTGGCCATTGCCGACGATCTGGGAGCGATCGTCGTGATAGCCTTGTTTTACGGGGATGGATTGCATGTCATGCCGATGCTCGGTGCGCTTGGCTGTATTGCTGCCATGGCGCTGATGGGACGCGCGCGGGTATATGCGCTGACACCTTATCTGATCCTTGGCCTCATTTTATGGGGGTTCATTCATACCTCGGGCTTGCATGCGACACTGGCGGGCGTACTGACAGCGATGCTGATCCCTGCGCGCCAACCCGCCAATGTCGCGGAGGTTGCGGCGCAGGCCGCAGTGATCGCCGATGCGGCCGAGCCGGACGATACGCCCGCTGGGGATGGTATCGGCGACTTTGCGGTCAACGCTATGGAAAACGCCATCGCGCGGCTGCGCGAGCCAGGCCGTCATCTGCAACACGCATTAGAGAGGTGGACCAACTTTCTAATCCTGCCGCTGTTCGCGTTCGTCAATACTGGTGTCTTGCTGGTCGGTTCGAATTTCTTACCGCTCGCACCAGAGGCTTTGGGTGTGATGCTCGGCCTGATGATCGGAAAACCGCTTGGCATTGTCTTGGCCTGTTGGTGCGCGATACGGCTGGGATGGGCGCAACTGTCGTCCGAGATCAGCTGGCCGCAATTTGTTGGCGCAGGTTTTCTGGCCGGTGTCGGGTTCACGATGTCGATCTTTATCGCGACAGCCGCGTTCGATGGACCGCAGCTCGCCACTATCAAACTTGCAATTTTGCTTGGATCAACGGCGTCTGCCACTATCGGCATGTCAATTCTTGTCCTCGCTAGTAGAGCGGCAAACCGCGTCGGTTAGGTCCCTATCCCCGTGGCGGAACCTGCGCCCCACAACTTTGGTTGTCTGAGCAGAGGAGGATGCGAAATGACCAAATTCAAGATCGGCGACCACGTTAAATGGAATTCCGAAGCGGGATATGTGACCGGTAAAATCAGCAAAATCCATACCAGAGATTTCAACTACAAAGGACATCACAGACGCGCATCACAAGAGAGTCCGCAATATGAAATCCAAAGCGACAAGACCGATCACGTCGCCGCCCACAAGGAAAACGCGCTGACAAAGATCGACTGATGGAGCGCGGGTTTTGCACGGCCGGCCACTCACGCCGTAGCTTGGATGAATTCGTTGATATCCTGCGACAGGCGGGTGTGCATCTGGTGGCGGATGTGCGTAGTTTTCCGCGGTCGCGCACGAACCCCTGCTTTAACATCGACAGCTTGCCGGGCGAACTTGAGTCGCGCCAGATCGGATATCGTCATTTTTCCGATCTTGGCGGACGAAGGCAAATCCAACGCGATGTACCTGCGAGCGTTAATGCGCTCTGGCGCAACCAAAGTTTTCACAATTACGCAGATTACGCGCTGTCGGGTGAATTCGCACACGCCTACGACGCGCTTGTCCCTCTCGGCCAAGACCGCGTTGTTGCCATCATGTGCGCCGAAGCTGTCTGGTGGCGCTGCCATCGCAGGATCATTGCAGATTACCTGTTACTGAACGGGCACAGCGTCATTCATTTGATGGGAAACGGCCGAGAGGATGCGGCAAAGCCGACGCTGGGGGCAGTAGCAACGGGAGAAGGTAAGGTCGTTTATCCGGCGACTAAGTGAGCAGCTCGCGCACCACGGGCAATTTTATCGAAGAACTGGCACGCCCGTTTTAGTGCGCTCGAACATCGCCATCATCAGGCTTTGCGCAATTCGCTCGGCGCGGATCATCATATATTCGACGGCTTCTGGTGTGGACGCCGTATCTTGCAACGTGGCGCGAAACAACTTCAGCCACAGGTCAAAATCGCCGCGCTCAACACCGCTAAGCCCTTGGTGAACGACCACCGGTTCGCCCGAGTAGTTGCCAGTATTCAACGCGACAGAGGACCAGAATCTTTTCATCCGTTCCAGATGCGGGCCCCAATCCTCACCAATCTCGGCCTCAAAGATTGGGCCAAGACGCCCATCTGCGCGAACGCGTGCGTAGAATTCGTCGACCATGCGCGACAGGTATGGATCATCGATGCCGATGATCCCAGCAGCCGCTCTGATCTGCTCGCGCTTTCGTTTAGAGTAACCATGTGTGATCCGAAAAGCGTGACTCATTTCGCCTCCTCCCTTAGCCATGTGCCGCGACCCTAACTATTCCGTTCAGCGCCCAGCCCGGCGGCAAAGCGCGGGTGTTTGTCGAGCGTCGATAGTCTGGCGTGATCGCCCCCATGAATGGCTCAACGATGTCCCAGACTTACCGGCGCAGCGCGCCCCCTGCCCGCTTACTCCGGGCCGTCGAAACTGATGGCGATCGGGTCGCTCGCTGGAAACGTCTCTTGCAATGCCGCGTCCAGCATTGCGTCAAGACGGTCGTGATTTGATCCCGCCGCGGTGGCCGACATCGGCGCCCGTGACCGACTATAGTCCGCCGCAGTGCAAGACAAAATCGCGCTAGCCGCGTCAGCCGTAATCCGGGCGCGCCGCGTGGCGGAAAAGAAGGTGAGCCGAACGCGTCCTGCATCCATGCCTTCGCCGCGCTCAAATTGGCTGGTGACGGTGCCTTCTCGCATCCTGCCCAGCAGGTCCTGCGGTTCTATTTTCAAGGCCTTGGCGACGATATCCGCGTCGATCTGGATTTGGTCTGGGCCTATTTCAATCTGAGTCATATTGACCTCCTTACCATCAAGCGGCCGCCGCATCGCAGGGACCTGCGCAGTCGGCGAGGCTTGGTCCAGTGATGCTGTGATACCCGCTGCTCATCTACAATTTGCCCAGACGATAGCGGCCCATTGGGCGCTCCAGCCAGACCCATCAAGGCCCGCAGGACATAGTCTATAAAAGAGGCGAGCCGCATTTGCGTTCCTTAAAGTGGTATTGACAATACTTATTATAAAGAGTAACAATTAGTATTGCAAATGCCCGTTATACGCGCCCCTCAAGGAAGCGAAATTAAGCGCACCGGACTAACGCGACGCATGTGGCCTGTTTAACAACGGGAAAGATATGACTGATGACATTCCGCATAAAATTGGAACACATCACACCCGTCACACGTGACACGTATCATCTGGTCTTTGATCGGCCCGAAGGTTTTGACTTTTCCCCCGGACAGGGCGTCGAGCTGCATCTGCTCAAGGACGGCTGGAAGGACAAGGGGCGGCCCTTCACTCCGATTACACTTCCTGATGAATCAACGTTGGAGTTCGTCATCAAATCATACCCTGACCATCATGGGGTGACCGAGCAGGTCGCCAAGATGGAGCCGGGCGACGAAGTCGAGATGACAGGGCCGTTCGGCGCGATCGAGGACAAGGGGCCGGGTGTCTTTATTGCTGGCGGCGCGGGCATCACCCCAATGATCGCCATATTGCGCAAGCGCCTACATGATCACGCAACGCTTGCAGGATCGACGCTGATTTTCGCCAACAAGACGAAATCCGACATTATCTGGCACGACTGGTTTGACTCGATGGAGGGGTTAAAGACCGTGTTCGTCGTGGATGAGCCAAACGAGGGCGTGCTGCAACAAAGGCTCGACAAGGAATACCTGCGACAGTTCGTTGCACCCGGCAGCCGCTGCTATTTATGCGGGCCGCCGCCGATGATGGATGCGGTCCGCACCGCGCTGCACGATCTGGGCGTCACTGAGATCATCGAAGAGGCGTTTTAGGCAGCCCTGGCCTGCAGCGGTTTTGCCTGCGCTCCGCCACTGACATCGAAATGTTTTTGGACCAAGGGAGGCACTGATGACCGAGGCAACATTACAGGCAGGCCATGACGAGCGCGGCTTCTTTACACGCTGGTTGATGTCCACCAACCATAAGGACATCGGCGTCCTTTACTTGTTCACATCCGCTGCGGTCGGCGTGATTGCGGCGCTGCTTTCGGTTTTTATGCGGGTCGAGCTGATGGAGCCTGGCGTGCAATACATGTGCCTAGAGGGACTAAGGTTCTGGCCCTCTGCGGCGGACTGCACACCAGACGGGCATTTGTGGAACATCATTGTCACCTATCACGGCATTCTAATGATGTTCTTTGTGGTGATCCCGGCGCTGTTCGGTGGCTTTGGCAACTACTTTATGCCGTTGATGATTGGCGCACCGGACATGGCGTTTCCGCGGTTGAACAATCTAAGCTACTGGCTGTTCGTCGCAGGCACCAGCCTTGCCGTGGCGTCGTTTTTTGCACCTGGCGGGGACGGATCGCACGGTGCCGGGGTGGGCTGGACGCTTTATGCGCCGCTGTCGGTACGTGATGGCGGCATCTCAATGGACCTGGCGATTTTCGCCGTTCATGCCTCGGGGGCCAGTTCTATCCTCGGCGCGATCAACATGATTACCACCTTTCTGAACATGCGCGCGCCGGGGATGTCGCTATTTAAAGTGCCGCTTTTCGCGTGGTCGATTTTTGTCACAGCATGGATGCTGTTATTGGCTGTGCCGGTCCTCGCGGGGGCCGTCACGATGCTGCTGGTCGACCGCAACTTTGCCACGACATTCTTTGATCCCTCTGGCGGGGGCGATCCGATGCTGTATCAGCATCTGTTCTGGTTCTTCGGCCATCCCGAAGTCTATATCGTCGTCCTTCCCGGCTTTGGCATTATCAGCCATGTTATCGCGACATTCTCACGCAAACCGATCTTTGGCTACCTGCCGATGGTCTGGGCGCTGATGGCGATCGGAGGCATGGGATTTCTGGTCTGGGCGCATCATATGTTTACAGTAGGCATGTCGATCACGCAGCAAAGTTTCTTTCAGGTCGCCTCGGTCACGATCGCGGTGCCGACTGGGATCAAGATATTTTCGTGGTTGGCGACGATGTGGCGTGGTTCGATCCAATTCAAGACACCGATGCTGTTCGCAATCGGTTTCATCTTTTTGTTCACGGTCGGCGGAGTGACTGGCGTGGTTGTAGCGCAAGCTGCCATAGATCGCGCCTATCAAGACACCTACTACGTGGTGGCCCATTTCCACTATGTGATGAGCCTGGGCGCTGTGTTCGCATTGATTGCCGGGGTATATTACTGGCTCGCGAAAATGTCGGGGCGCCAATATCCGGAATGGGCCGGCAAGCTGCATTTCTGGATGTTCTTTATCGGTGCCAATCTCACCTTCTTTCCGCAACATTTCCTGGGCCGTCAGGGGATGCCGCGCCGCTACATCGACTACCCCGAAGCGTTCGGCCTCTGGAATGCGGTATCCAGTTGGGGCGCTCTTTTGTCGTTCGCCTCATTCCTGCTGTTCATCGGGATTATCTCTTACACGCTGTTCTTTGGTAAACGTGAGACGCGGGCTAACTACTGGAACGACTATGCTGACACGCTGGAATGGACACTTCCGTCGCCAGTTCCGGAACATACGTTCGAGAAATTGCCCGAGCCGAAGGATTGGGAAAGGCTGGGCGCGAGATAATCGGGCCGGACCCGCCCGCCTGCCTGCATGGAAGCTATTGTGTCGAAGTATCGGTCAGGTCGCGGGCCACCGGGCCTATGTCGGCGCTGGACCTTAGGTGGGCGCTGTGAACTTCCGCGTCAGCAGTCGGAACTATCCAGCCTGCGGCATTGTTCTTTCAGTGAAACAATAAATAAAGGCGGATGAAATATGCACAACGCAATGACACCTGATACGTCCTTTCCAAAGATCACCGTATCCACACTGGACGGCGCTAAGGCCGACCTCGGCCAACCGAACGCGGAACGTGGCGATTGGCAACTCGTCGTGGTTTATCGTGGAAAGCACTGCCCGATCTGCAAAACCTACCTAACTGAGCTTAACGGTCTGCTGGACGACTTTGCTGAGATCGACGTCGATGTTATCGCAGTCTCGGCCGACCCGGAAGACAAGGCGACGGACTCAGCCAGCGACATAGGCTACAGTGGGACTATTGGCTATGATCTCAGCCTTGCTCAGATGGGGCAGCTGGGGGTGTATATTTCTGATCCACGCAGCCCCGAAGAAACTGACCGGCCCTTTGCGGAGCCTGCTACGTTTGTTGTGCGCGATGATGGTAAAGTTCAGATCGTGGACGTATCGAATGCGCCGTTCTCACGCCCTGCTTTGAAGGGTCTGCTCGACGGACTAACCTTTATACGTAAAAAGGACTATCCAGTGCGAGGCACTCACTCTGGGTAGTCCGGAGCCTGACCAGCCCTACCCTTCGAGCAGATTGCTGACGGCGCGCGCGGTGTAACCCCAACACCATCATAGATGACAACTGAGGCAATCAAGCTTCGGGCGCGCCCACACGCTATCTCATTACTGACGACGAAAAATTTGCCGCCCGGACACTCTGAAAGCAGAATGTCCGGGTCTGTCATCTTTCGCCAGAGCCGTTCACCCGGCCGCGATCTGCTTCGCTTTTTCGACCAGAACTTCTGCCTGTCGGATAGAGGCATAGTCGATCAGGCGGCCATCAAGTGACACCGCACCTTTGCCTGCGGCTTCGGCCTCGGCCATTGCTTCAATAATGCGATTTGCTTTGGTGATCTCTGCCTCGGACGGGCTCATCACTTCGTTGGCGAGGGCGATTTGGCTCGGATGGATGGCCCACTTGCCCTCGCAGCCAAGGACTGCCGCGCGAAATGCGGCAGCGCGGTAGCCTTCGGGATCAGAGAAGTCGCCGAAGGGGCCGTCGACCGGACGCAGGCCATTGGCACGCGCCGCAACCACCATGTTGGCAATTGCCGAGTGCCACATATCGCCCCAATGCACCTGACGCGAACCATCCTCTAGGGGATCGGTCAGAACCGAATAATGCTCGTTCACGCCGCCGATGACGGTCGTGCGTGCGCGCATGCTCGCGGCATAGTCTGCAACGCCAAAATGCAGGCTCTCGTTGCGCTTGGACGCAGCGGCGATTTGATTGACGTTTTGCATACCCAACGCGGTCTCAATAATGTGCTCAAAACCGATGCGTTTTTTGAACCCTTTTGCATCTTCAATCTGGGTCACCATCATATCGACTGCATAGACGTCAGCGGCGGTGCCCACCTTGGGGATCATGATCAGATCAAGACGTTCGCCGGCCTGTTCGACCACATCGACAACATCGCGATACATGTAGTGCGTGTCCAACCCGTTGATGCGAATCGACATGGATTTAGTGCCCCAATCGATCTCATTTAGGCCCTTGATGATGTTCTTGCGGGCCTGCTCTTTTTCATCCGGGGCGACCGCGTCTTCCATATCCAGAAAGATCACGTCGGCATCCGATTTTGCTGCCTTTTCAAACATTTGTGGCTGGCTGCCGGGTACGGCCAATTCGCTGCGGTTCAAGCGTGCTGTTGCCTGGTCGATCGGGTGAAAGCTCATTTTTCTGACGTCCCTGAAATTGCTGCGTGGAAGTGACAGCAATACAGGAGAGTAAAAATTATCACTGTCAAGAAATTTTATTCAGCAGATTTTCGGCTGCGACCGTCCCCAAAGGATCAGTCGTCAGAGCCTCTCGCCGACGAAAGGCGGGACGAATAGAAGAAGGCGACGGCTTGGGTGCGGCTCGTCACAGACAGCTTTTCATAGAGGTTCGAAAGGTGGAATTTCACCGTGTTCGCAGAGATGTCAAACTCGCTGGCCAATTGCCGATTGCTGAGCCCTCTGGAGAGCGCCTCAAGCAGCGCTCTTTCGCGCCTCGTCAGCTGATGGATCGGGTCGGCCTGAAGTTGGCGCACGTCTAGGAATGGAAAAACCATCTGTCCCGCTGCAACGGCGGCACAGGCGTCCAGCAACCCCTCTACCGGGCCGTTGCGCGAGGTAAAGCCAGCCGCACCCGCTGCCAATGCCTGCTGCGGCAGATCCCCACCCGTTCTGCCGTAAACGACAATACGTGGTGAATTCGGCAAATCGCGCAGCACCTCAATGAGTTTTTGGCCACCCAGCTCCGGCAGGTTCCAGTCAAGCACGCCAATTTGCACTGGCACGCGCATCACCGTCCCCAAAAACCCCTCAGCAGTGGATGCAGTCGCGACAAGCGAGAATCGCGGATCACGGTCGAAAAATTCCGACATGGCCGATAAGACCAGCATGTTGCTGTCCGCTAGCGCAGCCGTGATGATGCTGGGTCGATCCCTACGATCTTGCAATCGTTGACCTTTCTATCAAAACCTACCCGAAGGGGTAGCGCATATTTGGGTATACCGTGGTATTTCCACCTATATGGGTAGGCAGAAAGCTACCCATATAGATACCCAAAAGCAGGAGTATCTTACGTTGCCGTTTTTGGCAAATGGATGTGTCATGGTCAGAATATTTGTTTCCTGACGCGATAGGACCATCCAATGAACGTTGCTTCGCCATTTCCTCAACTTGTGATCCCGAATACTTTGGCTGCTGGCCCCGGGCCCGGCAATACTGACGCACGCGTCTTGCAAGCATTCAGCAGCGCTGGCGTTGCTGACCATATGCAGCCCGATGTGCTGCGCGGGATGATCGAATGTAAACATATGCTGCGCACGCTAATGGGCACCCAAAACGTCTATACGTTCGGCGTTGCGGGCACAGGCTGGAGCGGCCTTGATTGCATGATGTCCGCCGTAATGCCGGGCGACACAGTTGTCGCGTTTTCCAACGGCACATTTTCGGGCATCGACGCGCTGACACTGCGCATGAAGGCCTCAACCCGCGAAGAACTCGCCGCCAATAGCCTGAACCCGCAACCCGCAAGTGTCACCGTCATCGAAATCCCGCATGGGCAATCCGTGACCGCAAAGGTCATTGATGCTGCATTGGCAAAGCATAAACCAAAATGGGCCTTCATGGCGCATTGGGAAACCGGGTCAGGCCGGATAAATGACATCAAAGGATTTTCGGAGGCCTGCAAAAAGCATGGTGCGATGGGCCTTGTCGACGCTGTTTCGTCGCTGGGTGTCGAGGATTTCGCGATCGACGATATGGACGGCGTTGTCGGCTGGGCCTCCTGCCCGCAAAAGGGATTGCTTTGCCTGCCGCTAACCTACGCCCCCGTTAGCTTTGCGGATCGCTACATCCAAACGCTGCGCGCCTCTGGCTGCTACACATACGCTAACCACCCAATCATGGAGGCGCGCCATTGGGGCATCGTCGATGGGCAGGACGTCGAAAAAGGCACCTATCACCGCACCCATTCCGGCTATGCCGTATCGGCATTCCACGAAGCGTTGCGGATCAATCTGGCCGAGGGACTGGCGCAGCGCGCTCAGGATTACGTCTTTCATGAAAAAGCCCTGCGCGAGGCAGTCACCGCGATGGGCTGCGAAGTCACGTCGAACATGACCAGTCTTGTGGTCCTGAACCTGCCTCCATCGCTGGCCGGGCGCGAAATGGAATTGGTCCAAAACTGCCGCGCAAACGGCTTCGGCATTTGGCCGACGCTGTCGGCCCCGGTCCAAGTCCGCATTGGCATTCTGAACCTTCTAACCCGGTCCGCCATCACCGAGATCGTCACGCGGTTCGCACTCGCAATGAACGATATGGGCGCTGATGTTGATCTGGGCGCAATCACCGACGGACTTGAAACCCACTATCAATCGTCATTGGCGGCATAGGGCAAAACCATGGACATTCATGAATACCAAGCCAAAGAAGTTCTGAGCAACTTCGGAGTTGAAATTCCCACTGGCGCCCTGGCCTACAGTCCAGAACAGGCCGCTTATCGCGCGCGAGAGATGGGCGGCGATAAGTGGATCGTTAAGGCGCAGATCCACGCAGGTGGGCGTGGTAAGGCGGGCGGCGTAAAGCTGTGCGAGAATGAGCACGAGATCCAAGCCGCCTGCGAAGGTATGTTCGGCAAAAAACTGGTGACACACCAAACAGGTCCCGAGGGCAAAGGCGTCTACCGCGTCTATGTCGAGGCCGCCGTGCCGATTGACCGTGAGATATATCTTGGGTTCGTGCTGGACCGGACGAGCCAGCGGATCATGATCGTGGCCTCGGCAGAAGGCGGTATGGAGATTGAGGACATCTCGGCGAATAAGCCGGATAGCATTGTGCGCTCAACCGTTGAGCCTGCTGTAGGTTTGCAAGACTTTCAGGCGCGTGAGATCGCATTTAAGTTGGGTATTGAGCCCGCCCTGATCCAGCCCATGGTCCGCACATTGCAAGGATGCTACTGCGCGTTTCGCGATCTGGATGCGACCATGGTCGAGATCAATCCACTGGTAATCACAGGTGATAACCGCGTGCTCGCGCTTGATGCCAAGATGACCTTCGACGACAACGCCTTGTTCCGCCACCCGCAAATCAGCGAGTTGCGCGACAAGAGCCAAGAGGACCCGCGCGAAAGCCGTGCGGCGGATCGCGGCCTGTCTTATGTTGGTCTGGACGGCAACATCGGCTGTATCGTGAATGGCGCGGGCCTTGCGATGGCAACGATGGACACCATCAAACTGGCGGGCGGCGAGCCTGCGAATTTCCTAGATATCGGCGGCGGCGCCACACCCGAACGCGTCGCAAAAGCGTTCCGGCTAGTGATGTCGGACAAGAATGTGCAGGCCGTACTGGTCAACATCTTTGCAGGCATCAACCGCTGCGACTGGGTGGCCGAAGGTGTCGTGCAGGCGCTGAAAGAAGTGAAGGTCGACGTGCCCGTTATTGTCCGCCTTGCTGGCACCAACGTCGAGGAAGGACAGAAAATTCTGGCCAAAAGCGGCCTTCCGATCATCCGGGCGTCCACCTTGATGGAGGCAGCGGAACGCACTGTGTCCGCCTGGAAAAGCGACCAAGGCCCCAACTCCAAACTAAAGGCTGTTTGAGATGAGCATTTATCTAAATCGCGATACGCGTGTCATCGTCCAAGGGATCACCGGCCGGATGGCGCAGTTCCACACCAAGGATATGCTGGAGTATGGCACTAATATTGTCGGCGGCGTTGTGCCCGGAAAGGGCGGCGAAACAGTGCACGGCGTGCCGGTGTTTAACACAATGAAAGAGGCGGTTGCCGCGACGCAGGCCGACGCCAGCCTCGTCTTTGTGCCGCCCCCTTTTGCCGCGGACAGCATCATGGAAGCGGCAGATGCAGGTATCCGGTACTGCGTGTGCATCACCGACGGCATCCCCGCGCAGGACATGATCAAAGTGAAACGCTACATGATGCGCTATCCCAAAGAGCGCCGCATGGTTTTGACGGGGCCGAACTGCGCCGGAACAATATCACCCGGCAAGGCGATGCTTGGCATTATGCCCGGTAACATATTCCTGCCCGGTCACGTCGGTATCGTTGGCCGCTCGGGCACATTGGGATATGAGGCGGCGGCACAGCTCAAGGAACGCGGCATCGGGGTTTCAACCAGTGTTGGCATCGGGGGCGACCCGATCAATGGCTCGTCCTTCCGCGACATTTTGGAACAGTTTGAGAATGACGACGACACCCATGTCATCGCCATGGTCGGCGAAATCGGTGGCCCGCAAGAGGCTGAGGCGGCTGCATATATCCGGGACCACGTCAGCAAGCCCGTCGTCGCATATGTTGCGGGCCTGACCGCACCAAAAGGGCGCACTATGGGCCACGCTGGCGCGATCATCTCTGCCTTCGGCGAAAGCGCCTCGGAAAAGGTCGAAATCCTGACTGCGGCCGGCGTCACCGTAGCCGAGAACCCCGCTGTCATCGGTGAAACCATCGAAAGCGTAATGTGAGGGCAAGTTAATGCACAAACCCAAAGTTCTTGTGACGCGCCGTTGGCCTGCTGCGGTCGAGGCCAAGTTGTCTGAAAAGTTCGACGTTGTCCTGAACAGGGATGATGTGCCTTTGATGTCCTACCAGTTTCGGCAGGCGCTTTTAGATTACGACGCTGTTCTGCCTACGGTGACTGACCAAATCGGTCCTGACGCGATGGAGCTTGCGGACCCACGCACCAAGCTTTTGGCGAACTACGGTGTCGGGTTCACACATATCCACCTGCCCAGCGCCGAGGCCCACGGCATCGTGGTGACCAACACACCGGACGTTTTGTCCGAATGTACCGCCGATCTCGCGATGACGTTGATGCTGATGGCTGCGCGACGTGCAGGCGAAGGCGAGAGGGAATTGCGCGGCGGCAATTGGACGGGCTGGCGACCAACACATATGGTCGGCACTAAAGTTTCGGGCAAGACGCTGGGGATCGTCGGCTTTGGCAGAATTGGTCAACAGATGGCGCGCCGCGCACATCACGGGTTTGGTATGAAGATCATTGTGCATAATCGCAGCCCGGTGGCGGCTGACGTGCTGGCCAAATACGGCGCGGTTCAAGCCGATGATCTGGATGACCTGTTGCCCCGCTGTGATTTCGTCTCGCTGCATTGTCCTGGCGGCGCCGAAAACCGCCATCTGATAAACTCTCGCAGGCTTGACCTGATGCGGCCAAACGCGTTTTTGATCAACACCGCACGCGGTGAGGTGATCAACGAACACGATCTGGTTCAGGCCTTGACCTTCGAGACAATCGGCGGTGCCGCACTCGACGTATTTGACGCAGAGCCGAACATCGCGCGCACACTGCTAGACAGCGACCGATTGGTGATGCTGCCGCACCTGGGCAGCGCCACGACCGAAGCACGCGAAGCCATGGGATTTCGGGTCATCAACAATCTTGAGGCGTTTTTCAACGGGCAGCCGCCTCCAGACCGGGTAAACTGATGGCGCTGGCTTTGGCCTCAATCTCTTGTCAAACTGAAGAGAGCTATGTTGGCTCGCTGCGCACGCTCCTGTGGGATTTGCTGCTAAAGACAGTTCAACATCGCGCACCGGCCGTGGCCGAAATTCTAAAGCAGCAAAATACCGCCCGATCTTTGGCTGGTCGCGATGTAGGCAATTTCCTACAGGCTGTGAATATCTGGTTCCAGCTGAGCAAAATTGCCGAAGAGAACGCGGCAATACGCAAACGGCGAAAAACCGAAGCGATGGACGGGCCCGAGCTTGTCGAAGGCAGCTTTGCCGAGGCTATGGCGCAGATCAAGGAGCTAGCGCCCGGGAACTTTGAGGGCGCGGTCGCGTCCCTGTCGGTGGGACCAACGCTTACCGCGCACCCGACGGAGGCAAAGCGCGTCACTATCCTTGAAATCCATCGTCGCATTTATCGCTTGCTGGTCTCACTCGAAACGCAGCGCTGGACACCGCGCGAACGCGCTGCCCGCATTTCTGATTTGTCCGGCGAAATTGATCTATTGTGGCTATCTGGCGAATTGCGCCTTGAGCGTCCAAGCCTTTCGGATGAAATCGAATGGGGGCTTCAGTTTTTTCGCGATAGCCTATTTGACGCTGCCCCGCAGCTGTTTGAACAATTTCTAACTGCCACGGACGCCAATTTCGGCCCGCAAAAAACGCCGCTGCGGCCCTGCCTGAAATTCCATTCGTGGATCGGAGGTGATCGTGACGGCAATCCCAATGTCACTGTTCAGGCCACCAAAGACGCGATGGCACGTGGCCGCGAGGCAGCAATGGAGAAGCACATTTCCTCGCTGCGGGACGCCGCCCGTAAGATAAGCATCAGCAGCTCTATCGCTGACATTCCGCCTGCCCCCCTCGAACAACTCGGAGCGATCATTCTGCGCTGCACCCAGCACGCAACGCTAAAATTGCGTAACCCAAACGAAGTGTTCAGGCAGGCCCTATTTGCGATTATCCAGCGCCTGGAGGGCCGCCCAAGTTACGGTCATGTCAGAGAGTTTGTGGCTGATTTGGCGCATATCGAGACGGCTCTGACATCCATGGGCGCGTCCGGTTTGGGCAACAGATACGTGCGCCCCATTCGCTGGCGCGCAGAAGTGTTCGGCTTTCGGACGACATCACTCGATATTCGGCAAAACTCTACAGTCACAACCGAAGTGCTGGGTGAACTTTGGGGTAGCGGCGAAGAATACGGCAGCCCGGCATGGTCTAAACGCCTGCGTGCTGAGCTGGCACAGCCGCAAGTGCCGCTCCCCGAGCTCGCTACGCTGAGCCCTCAGGCGACAGAACTCCTCTCACTACTAGGCGTTATGAACGACGCAATTCAAAGTGACGACCCAGAAGCCATCGGGACATTCATCCTGTCGATGACGCGGTCCACTGATGACTTGCTGGGTATCTATCTGCTTGCCAGATATGCAGGTGTCAGCGGCGATGAAATCGACCTAGCAATTGTGCCGCTGTTTGAGACCATTGATGACCTGAGAAATGCGCCGCAGATATTGCATGATCTCGTCGCGGTGCCGCTTGCGCGCCGCAGCCTCAAACGTCAGGGTCCGAGTATCGAAATCATGCTAGGCTATTCCGACAGCAACAAGGACGGCGGGTTCATCTGCTCCACATGGGAGCTGGATCAGGCGCAACGCAAGATTACCCAGCGTCTGAAATCGCACGGATTTATCCCTGCATTTTTCCATGGTCGTGGCGGGTCTGTCAGTCGCGGTGGCGCCCCCACGGGCCGCGCAATTGCCGCGCAGCCGGCGCGTACGATAAACGGCGCCATGCGCACAACCGAACAGGGCGAAGTTGTCTCCTCCAAGTATGCCAACCGGGGGACCGCGCTTTTTGAGTTAGAGCAGCTAGCATCTTCGGTGCTGAAACAGACAGCTTTGTCGAAAAACGCGCCGCCAAACAATCCTGAACATGACAACGCCTTGGAGGCGTTGTCGGGCATGTCACAGGTAGCCTATTGCGATTTGCTAAACACGCCGGGATTTGTGCAATATTTTCAAGAGGCCAGCCCGGTTGAAGAGCTTGCCATGCTCAAAATCGGATCGCGCCCGGCACGCAGGTTTGGGGCCAGCAGCCTCGCTGATCTGCGTGCGATCCCTTGGGTGTTTGCCTGGTCGCAAAACCGGCATCTATTGACGGGATGGTACGGATTTGGAACCGCATACCAGTCATTTATAAAGGTGCGAGGCGAAAATGGCAGACAAGTGCTATTCGAAATGTTCGCGAACTCCGCGCTGTTCCAACTGATTGTGGACGAGGTTGAGAAGACGCTCTTTCAGGCCGATATGGGCATCGCGGTCAGGTATGCTCAGTTGGTCACTGATGGCGAAATTAGACGCGATGTATTCAGCAAGGTTGAGGCGGAATATCTTCGTTCGTGCGCCGCGATCAAGGCAATCACAGGGGACGCAATACTTGCCAGACGGTTCCCATTGCTGACGGATCGGTTTGAGCGCAATCGCGCGCACCTAGACATCATCCATGACATTCAAATCAAACAACTGCACGGCCTTCGCACCCAACAAGGAACGCAGACTACCGGCCCCCTTTTGCAGTCGATGAACTGCATATCAGCAGGGCTTGGCTGGACTGGGTAATAGTTGACGGACCCCTAGAGTAGCGCCAGCACCCCAAACCCCCCCTGAGCGAGAGAAAGATTGCGCTATGTCGAGCCCACGCATATTTTGGTAATGATGACAGGTGCAATCACGTGATGGATTTCCTTGCGAGAGTGGGCAACCGGTAAGAGGAGAAGACATGAAACTCTCAGACATTCGGAACGACGCGCAGGTTTTCGCCAAGGATGGCCAGGTCGCGATTGGCGCGGTGCGCCGCGTAATGACCAATGCGATCGAAGTGCATATTGAGAATTATGGTCAAGTTAAGCTCACTCAAGACCAAATTTCAGCTATTCACGACGGCAAGGTCGTGCTTGCGATCGACAAACTGTCCGACGATCTGCTTGCTGCAATAGGGCATGCACATGATCGCGAGTTAAATGATGTGGCAGATCGCGGAAAGAATGACCCTCCGGTCTCATGATATGAAAGTTCCGAACATAAGATAGATTTGGAGTTCTCACGTTTCGCCGCTTGCGCAGCGTTGCGGCACAACCCGGTCGAGTTGGCTATGTAAGTTGCGGTCGTAGTCAGCTGGGTCAGAGCGATTCACCGCCGTCGATGACCAACGCCAACCCGGTGACAAAAGCCGATCTGTCCGAAGCGAGGTATAGGATTCCTTCGGCGATTTCCTCAGAGCTGGCCCAGCGGCCCATGGGAATAGTATTGGAAACGTAGCTCTCAAGCCCGGCACGCCCGCCCATCTGGGTCTCAAAGCCAAGATTGAAGGGGGTATCCACGAACCCCGGGCAAAGCGCGTTGAACCGGATCTTTTCGCGCGCGTAGTCTGCTGCCATCTGCTTGACCATCGCAACGGCTGCATGCTTGGTCGTGGCGTAGGACACCATCCCACGGTCGAACTGGCAGCCCGAATTGGACGCCGTAATAATCACCGATCCGCCGCCCTGCGCCCGCATGTGCGGTATTACCGCCCTTGAGGCGACAAAGTGCGCCCGCACGTTCAGAGCCCATGCGGCGTCCATCTGAGCTGGCGTTACGTCTTCTGCCTTGCCTGCGATCTGGATGCCCGCGTGGCTGTGCAACACGTCGAGACGCCCGTGCATGCGCGCGACGCGCGCGATTTCGGCCTCGACGGCCGTATCGTTGCGCATGTCCAGCGCGCAGGCCTCTCCGCACCCTCCCGCGTCTTTGATCAGGATTAGCGTTTCATCAGCCAAATCTTTTTGCAGATCGCTCACCACGACAAAAGCGCCTGCGCCCGCCATGGCAATCGCACCAGCCCGCCCGATACCCGAGCCTCCTGCGGTTACCAATGTGACACGGCCTTGCAACATTGCACTCTCCTGCATGTGACTTAAGGGCGCTTGCGCGTCTGAGACCGCCGCAACAGAAGCTGTGCCAGGATTAGGAGGGTGAGCGAGGCGATCATAATCATCGTACCAATCGCGTTGATCTCGGGCGTCACACCGCGGCGGATGGAAGAAAAAATGTAGATCGGCAGCGTCGTCTCGGACTCGGCAACAAAGAAGGCGATGACAAAATCGTCAAAGCTAAAGGTGAAGGCGAGCAGGAAACCCGCAAGGATCGCCGGCAGGATCTGGGGCAGTGTCACTTGCCGGAACGTGCCGAAGGGTGTCGCACCCAGATCGCGCGACGCCTCAATCAACGCACCGTCAAGCGTCTCCATCCGGCCGCGCACCAGCAGCACGACCAGCGACATGGTGAACAGGCCATGCGCACCAATCAGTGACCCCGCGCCCAGCGAAAGCGTCCAGCCCGCGACAGGCTCCAGCCAGGGATTGATCAGATCAAAGACGCTGACCATGGCGATCAACGTGGCGATGCCAATCACAATGCCGGGAATCATAACGGCGATCTGCACCAGCAGATCGAAGGTCGCGCGCAGCCGTCCACGCATGCCGGTAAGCGCAAGTGCCGCCGCAGTGCCTACGAGCGTGGCCAAAATCGCCGATACGAAAGCCACCCGAACCGAGGTCCAGAGCGCCTCCATCACGAAGGGATTGTTCAGCGCGCGGCCATACCACTGCAACGAGAACCCCTCCATCGAGGATGCCGACCGCCCCGCAGAGAACGAGAATAACGCAATGATGCCAATGGGCATGTAAAGGAAGGCATAGACGGCGGCAGCGTAAAGTCTCATGGGGTTCTCACAGTATGCCGACATCGTCGCGGCCCGCGCCGAAACGTTTTACCGCACGGGTATAGACCGCAACTGTGATGAGCATGATCACTACCAGCGCCACGGCGACCGCCGATCCGAATGCCCAGTTTCGCGATTGCAGAAAGAGATCCACAAGCGCATTGCCGACAAAGAACACCTTGCCACCGCCAAGGATCGCAGGGATCAGGAATTCACCCATCAGTAGGATAAAGACAAGCATCGAGCCGGTCAGTACACCCGGCATCGATAGCGGCAGCGTGATCTGAAGGAAGCTGCGCCAAGGCGGCGTGCCAAGGTCGGCCGCAGCCTCAAGCAGCCGCAGGTCCAACTTTTCCAACGCCACGTAGATTGGGAACACCATCAGCGGCAGATAGCCATAGACGATGCCCACCAGCACCGCGAAGGGCGTGTCAAGCAGCCGTATATCCTCAAGCCCGACAGCGGCGAGCAGCGCTGGCAGGCCATGCCCGCCCAGGAGGAAAATCCACGCGTAGGACCGAATGAGGATCGAGGTCCAAAACGGAACAATAACCAGCACCAGCAGCATCGTCTTCCATTTGGGCGTGACTTTGATCGCAAGGAAATAGGCCAGAGGGTAGGCAATAAGCAGCGCCGCCAGCGTACCCACGGGTGCAAGGGTCAGGGTATTGCGAAAGGCGGCAAAACGCGCCGGAAGGTTGGCATACTGCTCAAGCGTGAAGCCGGGGGCATAGCCGCCGATAGCGCTGCGCTCACCGAATGAAAAGATCAGGACGACGGCCAATGGCAGCAGCAGAAGTGCTGCGTACCACAGCGCTGCGGGTGTCAGCAGCAACGCCCGAGCCCGGCTCTGGGTCATGGCCATCGTCCGTCTCCCTTTCTTTGGCCGTCAGACGGACTTGAAGCGTGCCATCAGTTCGGCGCGGTTCGGGTCTGTTAGCGTCACCGCTGCGCCAAACTCCAGCACGTCTAGCGCCTCGGCCGCAGGATAGAGGATCGGATCATTAAGCAGTTCCTCAGGCAGCAGCGCGTTGGTGCGGCTATCGGCCACCGGGTATCCGTGAGCGAGCACCTCGCGGGCATTCACTTCGGGCTCCAGCAGGTAGTTAATCAGCGCATAAGCCGCGTCCATATGGGGGGCCCCTTTGGGGATCGCGTAGTAGTCGGACCAGATCTCGCCGCCTTCCTTGCCAAGGGCAAAGCCGATCTCTGGCATGTCTACGTTCATCTGCTTGCCATCGCCCGTCAGCACATGGTCAGCCATGCATCGCCATTGCGCATCGCGGGCTGATAGTCCGAAGAAATCGCATAAAGATGCGGCTTCACGTCGATCAGTAGCTTTTCCGCCTGTGCCAATTCTTCGGGATCAACAGAGTTAAAGCTGAACCCATGATATACCAGCGCGTTGCCGATCGTGGTCAGCTGGTAGTCATGCACCATCACCCGATTGTCGAATTGATCGCGGGCACCGTCAAAAAACGTCTTCCAGCTATCTACCACACCGCCGGTTTTGTCGCTGTTGAAGGCGATGCCGGTGGTCCCCCAATTCTTGGGCACGGCATAGACGATGCCGTCAATCGTGCCCGCATCGGCGAACCTCGGATCAAAGGCTGCTGCGTCAAAATTCGGGAGTCGAGACAGGTCCAGCGGCTCGATCAGGTCGGCCTGAACATAGGTTGGGACCGCATAGTTGGTTGGCACGAATACATCCCAGCCCGATCCACCTGCCTGGATCTTGGCAAGCATTTCCTCATTCGATCCAAAGACGTTGATCTGCGTGTAAGCGCCGGTTTCCTCGGTGAACATATCGAAGTTCGCGGTGTCATGATAGTTCGGCCAAGTCGCCAAAACCACCCGGTCGCCGATATCCTGCGCGCGGGCGCGACTGGGCATTAGGCCCGGCAGCGTCCCGCCCATTACTGCCATCGCCGTGCCAAGGCCGGTGACGCCCAGAAAATGGCGGCGCGTGACCGAGCCCTTCTGGTAGCGACGCAGCTCTTCCATGAACTTCTTGCGTGAAATCGGCGTGTTATCATTTTTCATCTCGTCTTCTCCCTATTGTGACGAATTCAGGATCAGTCAGCTGTCATCGGCAAGAACGAGCCCCGTTCCCTCCGGCCAAAGGACGTGGACAAGACTGCCCACCATATGTTCGCCCAAGGCCCCCCCGGCCTGCCTTGGGGCGTTGACCTGCAGCTGGCCGATGCCTTCGACCGTCAGCAGGTATTCTATGCGATCGCCTAGAAAAGTGCGGTGCGTAACGCGGGCGGGGAGCGCGGCTGTGCCTTCGGTTAGCGGCAAATTCTGCGCCGCGACGCTCAATGCTTCGGGCCGGACGGCAATCTCCACAGTGTGCCGGCTGTCTCCGGGCAGGTCGCGCAGGATTACGGTTGCACCATTGCCCAGAATGGCCTGCGCCGTGCCGCCGTGCCGCCCGTCGATCTGGCCTGTCACGATATTTGCCTTGCCTACAAAGTCGGCCACGTATCGGCATCGCGGACGGTCATAGAGATCTTGCGGGCTGCCGACCTGCATGATGCGGCCCTTGGCCATGATGCAGATGCGGTCGGACATCGACAGCGCTTCTTCTTGATCATGAGTGACCAGCACAAAAGTGATGTTCAGGCTGCGCTGAAGCTCCAGCAACTCGCGCTGCATTTCACCGCGCAGCTTGGCATCCAGCGCCGCCATCGGCTCATCCAGAAGCAGGATTTGCGGCTCGTTTATGATCGCGCGCGCCAGCGCTACACGCTGCTGCTGTCCGCCCGACAGCTCCCAAATGCGCCGCGTGCCGAACTCCGCCAGCCGCACGGTAGCCAGTGCCTTGTCAGTCTTCTGAGCGATTTCAGACTTGGACAGACGCGGGCGGCGCTGGCGCAGGCCGTAGCCGACATTTTGCGCGACAGTCATGTGCGGGAACAGCGCGTAGTGCTGAAAAACCATGTTGACGGGGCGCAAATGCGCGGGCACCGCGCTGACATCCTGCCCGTCTATCAGGACCGCGCCTTCGGTCGGGCTATCAAATCCGGCGAGCATCCGCAACGCCGTGGTCTTGCCACAGCCCGATGGGCCGAGAAACGATAGGAACTCGCCGCGGCGAATGCTCAGGTCAATGCGGTCAGCGGCAAGTATCGCGCCAAAGCGTTTGGTAGCACCTGCAAATTCCGCGACCGTATCGTTGGTGGAAACATGCGCACAGGACGCTTCGGTCACTTTCAGATCCTGAATCATTGCGTTTCCCGTTCTAGCCCGCCTGCTCGTCACCGCAAATCAACTTTGGCTTGCGCAGCGAGGGATATGCCGTCAATTCTTAAAACGATACAAAAACCCCGGATGGCTGTATATATCACAAAGGGCATAGATGAACGCGAAACTGAAGGTTTCAGATTGGGTCGCGGCAAGCGCAAAGGTCGTGTCGGCGCTGGAAACTCCGCTGTTCCCCAAGGCGTTGACTGACGCAATGCGCGTTGTGGTTCCTTTCGAGTTTACGGTCATCTTTGCATACTATGGCGATAGTCGTCCCCTTGATATCTACGATAATTTCCCAGATTCAAAGCGTAAGGTCATGGTCGCCGACTACCAGGAAGGCCCCTACCTTTTGGACCCGTTCTACCTGAATTCGCACGACCCGGCGACATCGCGTCTAGTGCGGTTGCGCGACCTTGCACCCGATCGGTTTTATCAAGCAGAATATTTTCGGAACTACTATGTGCAGACCGGTCTCGCCGAAGAAATAGGCTTTATCGTCAATGTCGGCGGCGGCGTTAGCGTGGTGATATCAGGCATGCGCGAGCGCAAGGTATTTTCAGCCCGCGAGTTTCGCGACCTTCAAGCGATCGTTCCGTTCGTTGAGGTCTGTGCGCGCCGTCACTGGAATGGGCTGCTGTCGAATTTCTCGGATCGGCCGCTATCGGACGGGCCGCGCCTATCAAGACTGATTGAGGAATCTTTTCAGCGCTTCGGGTGCAACCTGCTAACCCCGCGCGAAGGGGAGATCGTTGAATACACACTCAAAGGCTATTCGGCCGAATCCACGGGCAATGCTTTGGGGATCGCCACAGGAACGGTGCGTATCCATCGCCGCAACATCTACGGGAAACTGGGGGTTAACTCGCAGGGGGAGCTATTCTCGAGCTTCATCGCGTCGCTCGACGAGTTATGAAACAGAACTAACGAACCTCTGGCTTAGGAGGCACGTCTCATGTCTTGACGTGAATGCCCGCGCGGACCGCTCCATGCTAATGGGAAACTTGTTCGGGTTACGCGGCCATTCCAGATCTTTCCAGTTGCGCATCGAAGGTTGCTCCGGTTTCTGCAGACGGGGTATGTTCGGTGCACTTAAATAGACGGCGGTTGTTGGACCAGTCCACCCATTCAAGGGTGGCATTTGCCACAGCTTCAAAACCGCGTAGATCATTTGGCGCGCAGTTTGGCGGTCACCCGCGCGAAGTTGGGCGCCATCCAGATCTTGACGGATCGGGGAGTTTATTCAGCGGCCATTCGGTCGCTGTTCTGCGTGGCCTCGACGTAGAGATAGTCCCGCGTTAATGGCACCGCATCCCGCCGCCGGGCAAGCTGGATTTGAAACACCAACTGCCTCCCGATGCGGAAGGAAAGCTCCGTCGCCACTAAGTAGTAGCGCCACATTCGACAGAACCGAGCGTCATAAAGCGCTTCGACTTCGTCGATCCGATTCAAAAAGCGCAGCCGCCAATGACGCAGAGTTTCAGCATAGTGTAGCCGCCAAGTTTCGATGTCGGTGGGCCAGAGATCCTCCCGCTCTACCGCTGTCATCGCCTCTGACAGCGATGGAGCATAACCGCCGGGAAAGATGTACTTCTGTATCCATGGGTTCGTATTGCCCGGCGGCGCCGCCCGTCCGATGCTATGTACCAACGCGACACCGTCTTCGGTCAGAAGATTGCGGATGGTGCGGAAATAAGCCCGGTATTGCGGCACGCCGACGTGCTCGAACATGCCAACCGAAACGATACGGTCAAACTGGCCTCTGATCTCGCGGTAATCAGCCAGCCGAAACGTGACAAGGTTACTCAACCCCTCGCGTTTTGCCCTTTCAGTGGCATAGGCGTGCTGTTCTTCGGACAGGGTAATACCCAGCACCGAAACGCCGTAATCCCGCGCCAGCGTCAACGCCAGCCCGCCCCAACCACAGCCGATATCAAGCACACGCATCCTAGGCTCAAGAAGAAGTTTGGCGGCAATATGTGCCTTCTTTTGGGTCTGGGCCTGCTCAAGAGTATTCGAGGGATGACGAAAATAAGCGCAAGAATATTGCCGGTCGGCGTCGAGGAACTTGCTGTAAAGCTCTCCTGACAGATCATAGTGATGGTGGACATTGCGACGCGAGCGCGACACCGGGTTGAATTGCTGAATGCGGCGCAGTGCGTGATGAACCAGTCTGGCAGGATCAAACCACTTGGTTGCGCGATTTTCGGGAAGATTTCCCAGTACACACTCCATCAGGCCGTATAGATCGTCACCCTCAATTAGAAGTTCACCGTCCATGTAGCCCTGACCAAGCGCGAACTCGGGGTTTACGACCAGGTTCCGAACAAGCGCAGGTTCGGTGATGTAAACGGTGAAATGTGGATTTCCCTTACCGTAAGTTTTGACCGTTTCATCGGGCAAATACACTGTCAATGATCCGCGCTGGATCAACTTTCTGAGTTGCAGATCAAGTAGGTATGTCGAAGTCATCCCCATAACTATGCCATCCTTCCGAAAACGCTTTCGTTTCAACACAAAGGAAAACTCCAAAGGTCAGTGGAAGGTTCCGGACGGCCAAAAAGCGCGAAATTTATGTCGGCATGTGAGCATAACGGGCAGTGGATATACGGGATGTTTTGACCACTATAGCTTAGTCAGTTCCACTGCTCGGGGCGCATAAAGGTCACAAACGGGGCGGTGAACATGGTGCAGGTCCCGATCCCTGTTACTTGAAGGGTTTTGACATAAGGCGCTTGGCAGCTGTCATCATTTGGTGATTTTTGATTGCGGATGTCGCCCCCTTTTCTAGGCGATTATATCCTTGAATTGATACCAGCGTTGAAGAGGGTAACGAAATCCTCCAACTGAACTCTGAGCCTGCCGAGGCGTAGCTTGCCTCCTTTCAGGCGGCAGCAGATCTCGCTGGAACAACCTTGATGCGCGACCGGGCGCTGCCTGAGAAAAGTGTCATCAGCCAAGCCGGTATTGATGCTGATGTCGCCGACCTGCGCTCTTGTGGGATCGCCAAGATACCACAGCCCCTTTGTCGCGCTGGGAACGTTCGCCGCGCCCTCTACCTTGACAGCGATTCTTGTTCGTTCGGCGGCGCGCCGGATGGGGCTGTTACATTGTGTGGCGTAGGAGAAGTGCAACTACGCCTTTCGTTTATCGGGCCTAGGATAGGGGAGGCTCCTGCCCTTCCGTGAAGAGTACGTTGATTAGGCTAGAGCAAAAAAAATGTCGGCTTCACCCGCCTCGTAATCTTGTAGGTGCTTTTATGAAACAAAGTCGTGTTCGGCGGCCAATTGTATCGTATTTCTCCGGTGTCAATAGAAAAAAACTAATCGGCATTGATCCGCCGGTGTAAAAATGTTAAGGAAATATGCCTTCATAAAGAAGGTCCAGTAGCTTTTTTGTGATAGTTTTAACAAGTATACAAAGGCCAGTTTATGCAGCCGATTACGGTAGCCTTCGTCGACGATCATCCAGTTTTGCTGTCTGGCATTTGCCAGCTTTTTTCATCGAGTGATGAATTCCGCATCGTGGGTGTTGGGTCGACGGCCAATGACGTCATTGAGATTGCTGGCTCGGTCACGCCGGACGTCATCGTAATTGATTTGAACATGCCAGGGCGTGTAATCGAGGCGATCGCGAAAGTTGCTAATGACTACAGCAAAACCAAGTTGATCGCTTTTACGGCGTCCGGCAACATAGATACCGCTATCTCGACGCTCGAGGCGGGGGTTCTTGGATATGTGCTCAAAGGCAGCACATTGAGCGAGCTAACCGAGGCGATCAGGCAGGTCCACAATGGCGAGACCTACATGTCGCCGCGCGTCGCGGCAAATGTCGTTGCAGGATTGCAAGTAAATGCCCGCGCGCGAACCGCGCCGACAGTTCGATTTAGCAGTCGAGAAGAAGATGTCTTACGTTTTTTACTTCAAGGTTGCACAAACAAAGAGATTGCTCACTCACTGTCGCTCAGCGAGAAAACTGTGAAGCATTACATGACGGTGCTGATCCAGAAACTTGATGTGCGCAACCGGGTTGAGGTCGTCCTTGCCGCGCAAGAACTGGCCAGCGCAGGTGGCCTGTCACTAACGCCTTCGCTCAACTGACTCGCTGCACAGAACCCTGATTGGGCATGTTTATCGGTAGCGTGACGATCAATCGTGTTTCGTCGATTGCGTTGTCCAAAACCAATGTGCCACCGAAAGCCTCAAGGCGTCGGCGCATCCCGTTCAATCCCAGGCGCCACGTTGGCATCTCTGGCGACAGTTCAGCCAATTTTGAACGGCCACTGCTAATCAGAATATCCAATTTTTCACTGGATGGTGTGATGCTGACATGCGGTATCTTTGCGTCGCCGTGCCGGACGGCATTCGTAAGCCCCTCCTGAACGACCCGGTAGAGGCAAATCTTGCGAGGCAAGTCCAGCTCGACCGCTGCCATTTCCATCTCTAGATCGACCGCACCGCCAGTGAGGGCCCGGTGGCGCTCGACAGCCAGCGTGACGACGTCCGCAGCGTTTAGATCCTCGAGTTCTGGCAGGATCAGGCCGGCGGACATGGTGCGCAGTTCCATCATCACCTGATCGGTCAGGGCATGAAGTGTCGTCCCGTCAGGCAGTTCGGATTGCGCGTTATCGCTTCCCATAAGTGACATCAGTCCAAGCAGTTGCACTGGACCGTCATGAAGTTCGGCGCCAACCAGGTTCAGGACCTGTTCATTGGCTTGGGCGGCGTCCAGCCGCGCCTGATCCGCATCGCGGCGCAGTTGGCCATTCTGCTCGGTCATCCTGCGTGCGACCTCTAGCCGATCGTGTAGTAGCGCGCTCTGGCTAAAGCTGAGCGCAAGCATCGCAAGCACACCCAACGTCGCGAAACTGATCGCCGCCCACACCGTGCGCTCGACAAACGCCCTATCCCGCAAAATTTCAGATGCGTCCTGATAGATCTCACCTATCGCGATCATGTTTCCCGTCTTTGGATCATGAATCGGCGCGTACACCTCGAGAAAGGGGTAGGCCATTGGGAAATCCGCGTCGGCGACACCGGAGGTTTCCAGCTTTGCTACAAATCGTCCAGCCAAGGCGATGTCCAAATCTTCGCTGTCGTGCAGAGAAGCCGTATCAGTGGGAAAGGTGGAGTAGAAAAGCGTCCCATCGAGCCGCCAGATTCGTAGAAGAAGCTGAGAGTTATTTTCGGTCAAATTCTTAAAGAAAGGCTCCATCTGCGGGTTCACCTCGCCCTCGCCACCTAGGTAGGAGAGCGCATAGGGCGCCAGCAGATTGTCGATGTACGCGCTTCCGACTTTGCCGTGGGACTGCAGTTGGAGCGTGCGATAATCAACGATGATAAAAGCACCGAGCCCGAACATGACGACGATAACCAAGCAGGTGAATGCGGCTGACAATGGACTTGGACGCAGGATCAACCATCTGGCTTTAGATTTTAGCGAATCGGTTTCTCCTTTTGGTGGCGGACTTACGCCCGGAAAATATTTGATGCCCGTTTCCGCTAATAACCGGAAGTTGAGTGGTCCACTTTGTCCGAAAGAAATCTTTACAGAATTTGAAGCTACACAGTTTCGCCACATTAACAAATAATTAACCAGTATAAGCCGTAAAGCGCGCTCTGCTGTCAGACTTTAGTCTGAAAATTCCTTGGGTCCTTGGTCGGAAATCTCTCGATACTTTGGTGTTGGATCTGCAGAGGACCTCCGACCGTAGCGGCAATTCGCAGGCCGTGGGACAGTTATCTCAATACCTGGGACACCTTTGCCTTCTGTCGACATCCGCGCTGCCGCTGATGTTCGAGGCCGAGGCCAAACCTCTAAATTCATTCAACTTTCGCCCACATTTATCGTGTCGGGCCATCTGGGGAGATATGTCATGACCGTTAAACTGAATGTCGCCGACCTTGAGTTCATTCTGCGTCAGGTCAAAATTAGCGAAGCGCACTCCAATGGGACGGCGCTGACGGATATTTACGTAGACGCCGATGGCAATGTGGTCGCCCAAGGTACCGCGGGTGCCATTCAGGCAATCTCAAGCCCCCTTCTACCCAGCGGTTTGCGCACCGTAGACGGCACTTATAACAACCTGATTCCCGGCAGAGAGACTTGGGGTGCCGCGGACACGCCAATGCCGCGACTTTTGGATCCGAACTTTCTGAATGATGCCGATGGCGACGTGATGCCACTTGGGCCTCCGGGTGGCCCGCTTGTGACCAACACCGATTACGGCGTGATCGGCGCCCCGTCCGCCACGAATGGTGGGCACACAGGAAACGTGGCCGATGCGGACCCGCGGATCATCTCGAACCTGGTCGTGGATCAGAGTGTTAACAATCCGGCAGCCGTTGCGGCGTGGTTTGCAAATGACGCGGCCCTCAGCGCATTCCACGAGCGCTATGGCGTAGATGCCATTCCGGTGCGTCCTGGTGAGGGATCGGTCGCTCTGGCGGTCGCGAATGCCAGCTTCGAAAATCAATCACTTGCCGATGGCCAGCCCGGTGTCACCAGCAGTCCGCTGGGTAACTATTCGTTAACGGCACCCACTGGCTGGACGATTTCTGGCGGCGTTGGTGGCCTTTTTGCGCCAGCCGCTACCGTCACAGATGCAGCGGGCCATCCCGGCCCCAACGTGGCGTGGCTGACCGGGGGCGCGACGCTCTCTCAGAACAGCGGACCATTGACTGCGGGTACAAGCTATAAACTGAGCCTGAGCGTTGGGGACCGGACCGATCAGGTCTGGTCGGGAGGCGCGGTGCGTATGATCGCGGTTGGTGCGGGCGGCGTGGAAACTGTGATTTCCACGATGGCGTTGCCAGACCCGACAGATGGCCAATGGGCCGATCTGATGCTGGATTCCGGGCCCATCGCGGCGGGCCTTGCAGGCCAGACCCTGCGCATCGAAGTGCAACAAACCGGCGCCTCGCAGGTTCTGGTAGACAACGTTTCGCTGACGAGCGGTGAAGCAAACAAAATCGAGATCGACAACGTCGACTTGGCTACGATTCCTAACATTGCGCCGGATGATGGCATCTCGGCACCGTTCAACGCTTGGATGACCTTCTTTGGCCAATTCTTTGACCATGGTCTGGATCTGATTACCAAGGGCGATAACGGGACGGTATACATTCCACTTCAGCCGGACGATCCGCTGGTTCTGGGGGCTGACGGCCTTGCTGGCACAGCAGACGACCTACCGCAGCAGCTGCGTTTCATGGCAGTCACACGATCGACAGCGGTTGATGGGCCCGGCGCGGACGGCATACTCGGCACGGCCGACGACACCCAGCACGAGGGCCAGAACACCACGACGCCCTACGTCGATCAGAACCAGACCTATACGTCGCATTCATCGCATCAAGTGTTCGTGCGCGAATATGTGTTTGACGCGAACGGTAATCCCGTCTCGACCGGCAAATTGATGGATGGCGCCAATGGTGGCTTGCCAACATGGGCCGAGGTCAAAGCGCAGGCGCGCGACATGCTGGGCATAGAGTTGACGGATGGCGATGTCTTGAACATCCCCCTCTTGCGCACTGACCAGTATGGAGAGTTCTTGCCTGGCCCCAACGGCCTGCCGCAAATCGTGATCGGCCTTGGCGCCGACGGCATCCCGAACACCGCCGACGACAATGTCGTCGAAGGTGACCTTGCGGCCCCGGTAAATACCTTCTCGGCGGGCGCCGTGCGTATTGGTCATGCGTTCCTTGACGACATCGCGCATGCCGCGGGTCCGTTCGACGGCCAGACCGGCACAATGAAGATTGCCGACGACGACACCGCACTTGGCCTGTCCGACAGCGTCAGTACCACCGGCACCTATGACAACGAAATGTTGGATCGCCACTTCATCACGGGCGATGGCCGGGGGAATGAAAACATCGGCCTGACATCCGTTCACCACGTCTTTCACTCAGAACACAACCGCCAGGTCGAAGCCCAAAAAGCCGTGATCCTAGAATCGGGCGATATCGACTTTATCAATGAGTGGCTGCTGAATGACATCGCAGCAGGCGACCCGATCCCAACCGATCCGGCCACGCTGATATGGGACGGAGAACGCATCTTCCAAGCGGCCCGTTTTGCGACAGAGATGCAGTACCAGCACCTCGTCTTTGAAGAGTTCGGGCGCAAGCTTCATCCCAACATTGATCCGTTCGTGTTCAACGCTGTGACGGACATCAACCCGTCGATATTTGCGGAATTCGCAAGTGTTGTGTACCGCTTCGGCCATTCGATGCTGACCGAGAACATGCCGCGCGTCATGGTCGACGAGGTTACAGGCAATGTCTCTACCGACAATATGGGCCTCGTTTCGGCCTTCCTGAACCCGATCGTTTTCGACAATGACGGCGCGATGAGTGCGGACGCGGCTGCCGCAGCTGTGATCCTTGGAATGACCTCAGAACGCGGTAGCCAAATCGACGAATTTATTGTTCCTGCCTTGCGCAGTAATCTGTTGGGCCTGCCTCTCGATCTGGCCGCGATCAACATTGCGCGGGGCCGCGATACGGGCATGCCAAGCTTTAACGATGCGAGGGCAGAGCTTTATCAGCAGACCAATTCTGTCTGGCTCAAGCCATATGAAAACTGGGTGGAGCTGGCGTCGAATCTAAAAACCCCGATGACTGTCGTGAACCTGATCGCCGCCTATGGCACGCATGCGACGATCCTCGCGGCGACCACGCTTGAGGAAAAGCGTGATGCAGCGTTCGATCTTGTCTTCGGTGGCGGCGCGGTCTCGGACGCGGATCGCTTTGACTACCTGCTGGGAAGGAACGGCTGGACGTCTGATAGCAATGGCTTGAACTCCATCGACCTTTGGGTCGGTGGCCTGTCCGAACGCATTATGCCCTTTGGTGGCATGCTTGGTTCGACCTTCACGGCGGTCTTTGAGGCCCAGATGGAGGCGCTGCAAGACGGTGACCGCTTCTACTATCTGACACGGACCCAAGGGCAGAACTTCCTGAACGAGCTTGAGCAGAACTCGTTTTCGAAAATGCTTTTGGCGAACACCAGCCTGTCTGATCCTGGACCGGACGGCATTCGCGGCACGTCCGACGATATCGTGCGCCATCACATCGGCGTCGACTCGTTTGCCCAGTATGATTACGTGCTCGAAATCAATCAGGCCAACCAATTCGGCAACGATCCGGTCGGCAACGATCCAGTGCTTGAGGGGCTGGGAATGGGCAAGGTCGTGCGCGATGACCCGACGACATCCCAAGTTGAAACCAACTATCTGCGCTTTACCGGCGGCGAACATGTCGTGGTCGGCGGCACCAGTGGCAACGACACAATCATCACAAGCGATGGCGATGACGGCATCTGGGGCGACGACGGCGACGACTATATCGAGTCTGGATTTGGTGTCGATCTCGTCAATGGCGGCGGCGGCAATGACATTATCCTCGACGCCGGCGACGAGGGTGACTTCCTCAAGGGTGAGGACGGCGACGATGTTATGGCCACGGCAAGCGGTGCCGACATCCTGATGGGCGGCGATGGCAAGGACGTTATTTTCCTTGGCGCGGACGCCTCAGAAGTCTTTGGCGGTGAGGGTGACGACTTCATCCTCGGCGGCGACGGAGCAGACTTCCTCATGGGCAACGAGGGCAACGACTGGATAGAATCCGGCCCCGGCTTTGACACAAGCGCAGGCGACAACTCGCAGTTGTTCTTTAACAGCGAGATCAAGGGCCATGACGTCATGTTTGCGGGCACTGATGAACATGACTTTGACGCCGAATCTGGCGATGACATCATGATCCAAGGTGCGAGCGTAATGCGCAACGAGGGTATGTTCGGCTTTGACTGGGCCGCTTTCAAGGGTATGGCACTCGACGCCTACGCTGATATGCGGATCAAGATCTTCACGACCGATGAACAGGACATCCTGCGCAACCGGTTTGACAAGGTCGAGGCGCTGTCCGGGTGGGACCACAACGACACGCTGATCGGCGACGATCGCGTGGCCCCCGGTACCGGCGAGGCCGACGAGAACGCGTTGACGAATGACGGACTAGACCAGGAGGGTATCGACCGGATCGACGGCCTGTCTGATCTCGTGTCGATCGTAAACGGCGAGGAGTTCTGGGAAAGCGGCAACATCATCATCGGTGGTGGTGGGTCTGACGTGATTACCGGTAACGGCGGCGACGACATCATTGACGGCGACCGGTGGCTTAACGTGCGTATCCGTATCACGGACCAACCCTACGCAGAAAACAGCGCCGCGAATGAGATCGCATCCGTCGACACGCTGAGGCATATTTTCACCACAGCCGATGGCGTAGACCCAAACTGGGTCGGCAAGAGCCTGTTTGAACTTCTTGTCTCGCGGACGATCGTACCGGGCCAAATGAACATCGTGCGTGAAATCCTCGACGGGGGCCAGTCAAACGACATCGACGTCGCTGTTTTCAATGACGATCAGGACCAGTACACAATCACCGATCTTGGCAACGGGGTCTATCAGGTTGCGCATACCGGCTTTGGTACCAATGCCGAAGTCGTAATTGATGACGGAATTGATACCCTCCACAATATTGAGGTTCTGCGGTTCCGGGACGGCGATGTTGCGCTTGGCCAACAGCCTGCAACCGGCGCACCAGTGATTAGCGATCTGACGCCGACTGAGGGGCAACCTCTGACCGTCGATCTTTCTGGTATCGCAGACGCGAACGGCATCGCGGGTCCGATTTCAGTTCAGTGGCAGTCGTTTGATGGCACGAACTGGGTCAACATTCCGGGCGCGACGGGCGCCAGTTTTACGCCGAATGATCCGTTTTTCGATCTGAACGGTCCGCAGGTGGGCCGCGAACTGCGGGTTGTTGCCAGCTTCACTGACGGAGCGGGCGTGATTGAGACAGTGATATCGGCACCGACAGCCCCAGTTGGGGATGTCTGGAGCGGCGGCATCGGCAATCAGACCTTCAATGGGACCGAAGGCGACGACGTCGCAATCGGCAACAACCGGATCGCATTCGGCCCGTTCGAGCTTGCCAGCGGCGACAACGTTCTTAACGGCAATGGCGGCAACGATGTGCTTGAAGGGCGCGGCGGCAACGACACGGTCAACGGCGGCACTGGCGACGATCTCGTCTTGGTCAACTTTACGAACAGCGCAGGTGGACGCGACATCATCGACGGCGGGGACGGCGTAGATACGGTGCAAATCACCGGCACTGAAGCCGCAGAAACCTTCCGCATCTATACCCGCGACGCGGCGCTATTGGCTGGCCTCACTGGACTGGCCGCGATGACCGAGATTGTTATCACCCGTAACGGCGCGATTATCGCCGAGCTTGACAACGTCGAGGAAATCATCGTCAACGGCGCCGATGCGACCCCGCCCGCTGACGGCACTCTGGGCGGCGATACCATCCAGGTGTTCGGCGACTTCTCAACCACCAGCCTTAACCTTAACACCATCACGATCAATGGCACTACGGGCGACGACGTAGTCGACATATCGTCGCTATCCTCCGCACACCGGATCGTTTTCCGCGGCGAAGGCGGCAACGACACCATCGTTGGCACCCTGAGGCCACAGGACCTGATCGACCTACCCGGCACTGGTGATCCAACGACGACAACCGGCGAAAATGGCATGGTCACCGTCAGCCGGGGCGGCGCGAGCGTGACCTTCGACGGGTCCGCTGGAATGCCGGGCCTGGATGAAGGCGACCTAGAGGATCAAAATGGTGCGGACGAAGGCAGTCAGGACGATGCTGAGGCCGAGGGCGAGACCAGTGGTGCCGACGATGCCGGGACTGACGGCGATGTGGGGACCACGCCGCCGGCGGCATCCAGCGGACAAGTGCTTGGAACGGCTGCAGGCGAGGCACTGTTCGGGACCGACAGCGCTGACAACATATTGGCCTTGGGCGGCCGCGATATGATCTTTGCCGGTGACGGCGACGACAATGTTCTGGCCGGTTCCGGAGGTGACATGTTGTTCGGCGATGGCGGCAACGACCGGTTATTTGGTCAGGGCGGCGACGACTTCATCGACGGCGGTATTGGCAACGACTTTGTCGTCGGCGGTGACGGCGACGATACGTTCGTCGCAACCTCTGGGGACGGCGACGACGTCTACTACGGCGACGATGTCTCGGGCGGCACCGGAACAGATACCTTGGACATGTCACGCGTGATTGAGGACATCACCGTCGATCTGGGTAGTGGACCGGACGGCCGTGGACAGGCTTCCAGCGCCGAAACCGGAACCGACGTTCTCTGGAGCATTGAGAACTTTATCGGCGGTGCCGGTGATGATGTAATCACTGCGGGACAGGCGCGGAACATGCTGGATGGCGGCGCGGGTAACGATGTCTATCGCTTCTTGTCGGCCCAAGACGCTGACGGCGATACCATCGGCTCCTTCCAACCCGGTGACAAGATCGACCTTTCGCAGATCGACGCCAATGGATCGGGCGCCGGTAATGGCAACTTCTCGCTAGTGTCCGACGCCTTCACGGGGAGCGGCCAGCTACTTGTGACCCACGAGACCGGAGAAGACGGCGAAATGACCATCATCCAAGGCAGTGTTGACGGCGACGCCAGCCCGGACTTCAGCATCTCGATCCGGGGACGCCATGAACTGACGCAGGACGACTTCCAGTACTGACACTGCTTGAAAACGAATGGTTCGGGCTGACTACAGACCAGCCCGGACCGATCGGCCTGATGAACGACCACATAAGTGACGCTGGAGCAAGCAATGGCAAACCGTGAAAAGAAGTCAAAGGGCGCCGCGATCAAGGTGTTAGGCGGCATAAAGGGGCTGGCGGTTTTTCTGCTGCTCCTTTCAGGCGTGATCAACATATTGGCCCTGACCGGCTCCTTTTACATGCTGCAAATTTACGACCGGGCACTGGTCAGCGGCAGCATCCCGACACTTGTCGCAATCTCGGTTTTGGCCATCGGCCTCTATATGTTTCAGGGCGTATTCGACATTATCAGGACGCAGGTTCTGGTCCGTATTGGTGCGCGTCTGGACCGCCGTCTCGCGCCCGTCGCGCACCAGTTGGTCGTTGATATGCCCCGCCTCGGTTACTCTACGTCTGAGGCGCTGGAACGAGGCCGCGACGTCGACACGCTGAGGGCGTTCTGCAGTTCTCAGGGGCCAATCGCGATCTTTGATCTGCCATGGATGCCGATCTTTTTGGCATTCGTCTATTTCCTGCACCCAACGCTGGGTGCGCTGACCATAGCGGGCGCTTTCGTCCTGGCCTCGCTGGCGATCATTACGGAACTGCGCACGCGGAACTGGAGCACCGCCACAATGGCCTCGACGATTGAGCGCAATGCGATTGCCGACTCGAACGCCCGCAATGCCGAGGTGCTCAAAGCCATGGGCTTTGCCTCACGGGCAGTTGCGCGGTTTGCGACCGCAAATGACAAGCATTTGGAACTGCAGACGCGCACCAGCGACATTTCTGGCACCTACAGCGCGATATCGCGGGTTCTGCGGATGCTGTTGCAATCGTCGATCCTCGGGCTTGCTGCCTACCTCACGATCATGGGCCAACTTTCGGCTGGTGCGATCATCGCTGCCACCATCGCCTCTGCACGTGCTATGGCGCCAATCGATCTTGCCATCGGCAACGCCAAGAATATGGAGGCTGCGCGCGCCGCGTGGCGGCGGCTGCGCAACACAGTCGAGGTTCTCGAAAATCAACCGGAGCCGATGTCCCTGCCCGACCCTACCCAATCACTGAAGGTCGAGGGTATTACGGTCGCGGCCCCCGCGACTGGGCGGGTCCTGCTAAGCGATGTCACGTTCCAAGCAACCGCAGGCCAAGCGATTGGAATTATCGGGCCAAGCGGCGGCGGCAAGACGACGCTGGCCCGCACATTGACAGGCATCTGGCCAACGCTGCGGGGGGCAATCCGCCTCGACGGTGCGGAGCTTACGCAATGGAGCGATGACAGCCGCGGTGCGCATATTGGCTACATGCCTCAGGATGTCGCCCTGCTCGACGCGACCGTCGAGGAGAATATCGCGCGCCTGTCTGAGGCACCGGATTCCAAGGGGATTGTCGACGCCGCCCGCGCCGCCATGGTGCATGAGATGATCGTGCGGTTGCCTGACGGATATAGAACCTATCTCGGCCCAATGGGTACGGCGGTTTCGGGAGGACAAAGGCAGCGGTTGGGTCTGGCGCGCGCTCTATATGGGAACCCATTTCTGGTCGTTCTGGATGAGCCTAACGCGCATCTCGATCCCGAGGGCGAGGCCGCTCTGACGGCCGCCATCGACGGGGTTAAGAAACGCGGCGGCATCGTGATCTTGATCGCGCACCGCCCCTCGGCTCTTCAATCTTGCGATTTGATCGGCGTGGTACAAGGCGGCAAACTGACGGCCTTCGGACCACGGGAGGATATTCTAAATCCGCGTCCCGTCCCTGCAAAAGAAAAGCCAGATGTCGCAGCGTCCAAGCCTGTTTCAGTAGAGGTTTCTGCATCGTATGACACGAACGATGCGCAGGTACTCCGTTCCGCCGGGCGCAACGCAACGAAAGGAGGCCGACAATGATCGAGGTCAAAGGCATCCGCTCAGGTCAGTCCGACACCGACCCAAGTGACCCACTGGAGTTGCAAAAGCCAGCCGGCGGTAATGCCAAATTCATTTCCGGTTGGTTCGGTAGTCTCATTGGTCTCGGCTTTTACATCCGTTCGTTTTTGTGGTCGGAACCGCAGGCAGGCGTCCCATCGGAGGAGGAGTTTTCGAGTGGTGGGGACAACGACGCAGACGGCTCCTCGCCCCCACGCGGCAAAGCGTCGCTGGTTGCCAGTAAGCAAGCGCCGACCGCCGAACAGCGTGTTACCGAAGAAGGCGAAGATCAAACGGCGGTGCCATTCCCATTTCCAGTGGTCTCAGGTCCGTTCGACACTCTGCTATTCGCGCCTCTGTCCGTTTCCTCCATCGGCGCAGACGCGCCACGTGGTTCTGCCAATGCCCCCCTGCCCCCATATAATTGGATGGGCGAGCTGGACCCGAGCCGCCTGAACACATCGCCACTTGGCGTCTACTCTCCGGCGGCCGGCTCTGCGAACGGCGGCCAACTGGCGATTCTACCGGCAGATCCGACTGACGAAGCCGGTCCGCAGGATGAAACGAATGACGCTCAGGACCAAGTTCCGAACCGTGCCCCCCGCAACAAAGGGCCGGTCATCCTTGGGGACGTCGGCAGTGGTGCTGCCGTCGCTTTTGCCTTGTCGTACTTCCTGTCGCAAACCAATGACCCCGACGGCAACCTGCTTAGCGTGTCGATGGGGGCCAGCACCTCAGGGACGCTGGACCAAAAGGGTGACGGCTGGCGCTATCTCGCTGACACCGATTTTCTGGGCGAGGTGAGGATAGATTACACCATCACCGACGGCGGCTTTTCCCTGCCGCAAAGCGCATTCTTGAACATTGTCGAAAACAACATTGTGGGCTCAGAAGGTGCCGACCTGATTGTCGGCGGCCGGGGACGTGATCTGATTGAGGGCCAAGACGGTGACGACAATCTGGCAGGATTGGGAGGCCCCGACAGACTCTTTGGCGGATCTGGGAACGACAACATTTCCGGCGGCGACGGCGACGACAGTATATTCGGCGGCGAAGGAGACGATCTGATCGTCGGCGGTGCAGGAAATGACTGGATCTCTGGCGGGGCCGGTCAGGATCAGATCTATGGCAACGACGGCGACGATGAGATTTACGGCGATGCAGGCAACGATCAGATCTATGGCGGAACAGGCGCTGATACCCTGTTCGGCGGCGCCGGCGACGATGACGTCTGGGGCGGTACGGACGATGATGTGATTTCGGGTGACGCGGGCCGGGACCGGCTGTTTGGCGAACGCGGTAACGATGTCATTCTCGCAGGGATGGGCGATGACACCGTGTTTGGGGGTGAGGGCGACGACCTTATTTTTGGCGGCGTGGGCAATGATATGCTGGACGGCGAAGAGGGCGATGACATTCTGTCGGGCGAGTCAGGAAATGATCGGTTAGCGGGCGACGAAGGCAACGATGTCCTCACTGGCGGCGAGGGCCTCGACACCGTTTCCGGCGGCGCGGGCGACGATCTGTTGATTGCCGACGATGACGCCGCGTCCGACATATATGATGGCGGCGAAGGCTATGACCAGCTTGACTATTCCGCTGCAACCAAAGCCGTGAGCTTCGATTTGGCAGACGGCACGGCATCAGGCGAAAGCACTGGGATAGACACGTTCACGAATGTCGAGCACTTCGTAGGCAGTGCCTGGGACGACATTTTTCGCGCAGGCGCAGGTGAGGGCAAACTGACTGGCAATGGCGGCTCTAACCTATACAACTTTGCGCAAGGCGACACCGTCGACATTTATCGGTCGATATACCAGATTACCGATTACGACTCGGACGATGAAATATGGATCAGCATGGGGTCCAGCCAGCGCCACATCAGGAACGCGCAGAGATCAATCGAGGACAGAGTCGAAGACGGGCTGGACGATTACGCCGATGACATCGGCGCCGATGAGCCTCGGCTGAGCTTCCGTCACGATTGGACTGACACCTACCGCAGGACAGTAATCGAAGTCGATTTCGACCGCGACAAGGTCATCGATCTTGAGCTGGTCCTTGAGGGCGAACATTTGTTCGTCACCGACCACGCCTGACAGAACAAGTATAAGGGTTTAAACCATGGCGACATCGGCATCCAAATCAGACAAAACCAAACAGAAACCCGCCTATGATCGACTTGGCGGGCGGATATTCCTTGGCGCCATTTTGGTGATTGGACTTTTGGGGGGTGTCGGCGCGTGGGCTCTGACGGCAAATCTGACCGGTGCAGTCATCGCGATGGGCACTGTAAAAGTCGACCAGAACCTCAAGCAGGTCCAGCACCGCGACGGCGGCATTGTTGAGACGATAACGGTGCGCGAGGGCGATGAGGTTGCGGCGGGTCAGATATTGTTTCGCCTCGACGATGCGCAGTCTCGGGCCGAGTTGTCGATCCTGTCTGCCCAACTTGATGAGGCTGAGGCGCGGCGTGCCCGGCTGGTTGCAGACCGAGAGGGCGCAATCGAGATTCGGTTTCCAGACCGACTGATGTTAACGTCGGACCCTAAGCACGCAGAGCTCACATCGGGCGAAGAGCGGCTTCATGCAGGCAATATTGCAAACCGCGCGAACCAGCGAGATCAGCTTGATCTTGGGATCGCGCAGGTCAACGAAGAGATCGCCGCGCTCTCGGCGCAGCGGGCGGCGCTGACCGACGAGACTGTCCTCGTGGAGAAAAGCCGCCTCCGCATCGCCAGCCTTTTTGAGAAAGGACTGGTGGAGGCGCTCCGGGTTGAGGATGCCGAGCGCGAGCTGGTGCAATTCCGCGGCAAGCTGGGCGAGCTAGACGCAAACATTGCCAGATCCCGTTCGCGGATCAGTGAGATTGGAATGCGGATCCTTGCCGTGGACGAGGTTGCTCGCACCGAGGCGCAGCGCGAGCTTGCTATCGTGGAGGCGCGCGTTCTGGAACTGTCTGACCGGATCGCAGCCGTGCAGGACCGCCTGACACGCACAGAAATTCGCGCGCCGATCTCTGGCCGCATTAACGAGCTTTCGGTGTTTACCGAGGGCGGCGTGATCACACCTGCCGAAGTGCTTGCCACGATAGTGCCGTCATCGGCAGAGCTGAGGATCGAAGTGCAGTTGCCAACCACTGCGATCGATCAAGTCTATCTGGGCCAAGCCGCTCGCGTCCGGTTTTCGTCGTTCAATCATCGTACGACACCCGAAGTCGTTGGCACCATCTCGCACATTTCGCCTGCAACTACGATATCTCAGGCGACGGGCGAGCCCTTCTATATTGGTCATGTCTACCTGGCACCCGCAGAGCTTGCGCGCCTGAAAGGCCTTGCGTTGATGCCGGGCATGCCCGCTGAGATCTACCTATCAACCCAAGAACAGACAGCGGCGGCCTATTTTGCACGCCCCCTGATCGACCAGTTCGAGCGCGCCTTTCGCGAGGAATAACAGAAAGACAGGTCTAGTCATCGCCCGAGGCAGAACACACTCAGCTCTCCCGTGCCGGGCGCTGGCGGTTGTGCGCATCGCGACCCTTGTAAACCAAGATCATTAAGGTCTGAACGCGGACCCCATGTCCCAATCTTTGCAGATTTGGACACCGACGCATCCGAGAAAAGGCAGGCGCAAAGTAACTACTGATGCCGCCTAAACGCCCTTATGCATCTCGCGCGTTTTTTCAGACAGGAAAGGCCGTAGCTATCTACTGGAACTTAACGGCACTCCAATCGTTGACCCCGATGACGTAGATCAAAAAGGGGTGATGAATATGCTTATGCTAAATATCAGATACACTGCGGTTGCTGTCGCTGCCTGCACAGCGCTTGCGATCCCTGCTCATGCTGAGATGCTAACCTACACCACCGACCTGACAGCCGAGGCCGAGGTGCCACCAGCCGAAAGCTCGGCAACCGGTACAGCAGACGTCACAGTCGATACCGAAGCCAAAACGGTATCTTGGACTGTAACGTACGACGGTTTGACTGGGGATGCCACTGCGGCACACATCCACGGTCCTGCCGCCGAGGGTGAGAATGCCGGCCCAGTTGTCGACATGTCCGAGGCAATCATGGAAGGTAGCGGAGATATCACCGATGAGCAGATTGGTGAGTTGGAAGCCGGCAAGTACTACGTAAATGTCCATACGGAAGAATATCCTAATGGCGAAATTCGCGGACAACTTGCTAAAGCCGAATAATCGCCAGATTAAGAATTTGAGACATGCCCTTCATCGGAGGGCATGTTTCTTTGTGAGAGGTGCGTCTGATATTAAGCTCAGGACTTAGCAGCAGAAAATCACTGGTGCCGCGAGAGTAACTGCTAACAAAAACACCTTTGGCCATCAGTCATATCAAGTGGCCACGCCTCGCCAATTTCTCAGCAACATGACCTAAATCCTATTGCGCCGCCTGAGCCTAGTTTTTCCCCATACTAAACAGTCAGTCTTAAAGATGAGACGTCACTCGCTCCTTCCGGTGGGCAGGTTTTTGCCGGTTCATTCGTTGTTAGGAACCGATTTATTCGAGCGTTAGTTATTGCTTCGAGTAAACAAGGAGCAAAGAAAATGGACAATTCTACCAATGGAAGTCTTGTTTCATCGGCTGATGTGGACGGGACAAATGTATATACCCGAGATGGCGCAAGCATAGGCTCAATCGATCATGTAATGATCGACAAGCAATCAGGTAAGGTCGCATACGCTGTGATGGGGTTCGGCGGCTTTTTAGGGATGGGCGAAGAGCATCAGCCCGTGCCATGGAGCAAGCTGACCTACGACACCAATATGAATGGCTTTGTGACAGATATCACCGAGCAAGACGTCAAAGGCGCCCCGGCACGCAATGACGATTGGCATGCGGACCGTGACTGGGAGCGGCGAACCCACGATTATTACGGCGTTCCGCATTACTGGGGCTGATTAGGACCTAAAGACAGACCGGCGGCGGCCTTTAGTTTTGGCCGTCGCTTCTTAGCGAAATCTCAACCGGATTGCGTTTCACGGGTGGCGTGTTTTCGTTGATCTTGACCGCACGCGATAAAATGCAGCTTATCTGTCGCCAGAACAATCCTGGGGGCTTAATGTCTGGGAGGACGCGCCGACCGTGGAGATCGGTCGAGCAATCTCTGCAAATGCACAGGGTAAAATTGCGCAGACCCGCTTTATTCACGAAACTTTGCCGACGGGCAGCCATTGAACGGTCAGCATATTCACCGGTCGAGATGGTGTTTACCCTGCAATGTTTGCACCCAACTGTTCCGCATCATCCCTTCACTTTGCTGGCGTGGTATTCAATGGCGCTAGCCAGACCTTTCAATGAACGTTTTTCTTCGTCAGTTAGGTCTCCGAAAACTGTTTCTGTTTCCTCAAACAGCGCCTCAAGTTCCTTCATCTTATCCTTCAGATGGCTAATCCGATTACTTCGTTCTGTAGGCGTCATTGTCTCCACCTCCCAAAAATCTGGTATCATGCTAACCCCATTTAGCAGACGTTAGGCGCAACTTGGCAAGTTAAGAATGGTGAGCTAGATCGGAAAATATCGATTGAGCGTTCCGCAAAGAAATTCCTACCAGGCGGTTGGCGCGCACCTTCATCTCTTCAGGAATAGGGGGTCCCCTAGCCTCGGTTTCGATCATTGGATTCCTGAGGCATAGAAGTATTTACGTGCGGCCCTTCCATGGCACCAGCCAGTCCTCAGCCTTGCGCATCAGGATGTCGATGCTGAAGCCGATCACGCCGATCAGAATGATCCCCATGAGAACGATATCGGTCAGTTGGAAGCGACTGGCTACCATTATCATCATGCCCGCCCCCTTCTCGGCCGCGACCAACTCGGCCGCGACCACTGTTCCCCAGCAGACCCCCATGGCGACCCGCGCGCCTGTAAAAATTTCCGGCAGAGAGTTTGGCACGATCACGTGCCGCAATACCTGCCAGCGGCTTGCGCCGAGGGAATAGGCTGCGTGTACTTTAGAAATAGACACGCCTGAGACGCCCGCGCGCGCCGAAATCGCCATGATCCACAGCGCTGCGAGAAACAGCAGGATAATCTTGCCGCTCTCTCCGATTCCCGCCCAGATGATGACGAGCGGTATCAGCGCCAGCGGAGGCACCGGGCGCATGAATTCCACGATCGGATCGAACCACCCGCGGAACCAGTTGCTCAGACCCATGGCATAACCTAGCGGAATGCCGACGAGCGCGCCGCAAAGAAACCCTACGATCACGCGGAAAAGCGACCAGAATAGATGCTCCCACAGCGTGAAGTTCTGGTATCCTCGGGTTGAGATTTCCTTAAACCGGGCCACCACCGCCTCTGGAGCGGGAAGCCAGATCGGTTCCATCTGCATGCCAGCGTCGGGCACGAAGTTCAGCGATCCCTTGGACGTGACCGCAACGGTGCCGTGGGCAACCTCCACCCGGCTTCCTGGCGATACAGACTGTCCGTCGATCTCGACAACCCGGGCGCCGTCGCTGCGGGTAATCTCGTCATTCTTGTCGATCAGCACGAGGCCCGAACGCCAGGCGGCGAGCGCGATAGAGTCGTTTTTCGCGAAACCTGTGCCCGGCTCTACTTGTTGCCGATCACCTGTCTCTCCGGCAGGAAAAACGCGGGCATGCACGATGGCTTCGTCGCGCGCGCCATCGGGCGCTTCCATGGTGTAGGTGAATTCCGTGTCGCCTATAAATGGTCCCGGTGCGTGAAACGGGACCCAATTTGAGCCGGTAAACGCTCCCCAGAGCAAGAATAGCGTGAGCACCGACAGGATACTGGCCCATCTGTCGGACCGCACCGCGCTCTCGTCGCCAAAGGTTACGGTTTTGAGCGAGGTGAAATCGTGGCGCACCATCATCTTGCGCGCGCCAAGACGTACAAGGATGAATGCCGCACAGAAGATGGTGATATAGAGGCCTAGGACGATCATGCCGGGACCTCCTCGGTGCGGCCCATTATCTCTTCTTCCATGTCCCAGATCATAGACAGGATTTCCTCACGTTTTTCGCCGAATTCTGGATCGCGCTTTACGGCCCGCAAGTCCTTGCCCACTCCCGCCGCTGCAAAAGGAAGGCGGTATTCTTTGTGAATACGTCCCGGCCTCGGGGCCATCACAACAAGCCGCTCACCCAATAGCAGGGCTTCCTCGACCGAATGGGTGATTAGGATGATCGTCTTGCCAGTCTCTTTCCAAAGGCGCAGGACCAACCCCTGCATTTTCTCGCGGGTGAGCGCGTCCAGTGCACCCAGTGGCTCGTCCATCAAGATTACGGCCGGCTCGTTTGCAAGGCACCGCGCCAAAGCAACGCGCTGCTGCATGCCGCCCGAGAGTTCGTACACAGACTTGTCCTTGAAATCTTTGAGGCCCACCACGTCGAGCAGGTGGTTCACATTTTCAATGTAGTCTTTCTTCTTTCGGCCCGCCATCCGAGGCCCGAAGCTCACGTTGTCCCGCACACTCATCCACTCGAATAGCGCGCCTTGCTGAAAAACCATTCCGCGCTCGGCTCCGGGGCCGGTCACGGCATTGCCATCCAGCGTCACGCTTCCCTCAGTTGGAGCCAGAAAACCTGCAAGGATATTGAGCAACGTGGTCTTGCCGCAGCCCGAGGGCCCCAACACGCTCAAAAGCTCGCCACTTTTGATTTCCAGTGAGACGTCCTTGAGCGCCTGCACATAGCTTCCGTTGGGAAGATCGAACCGCATAGACAAGTTATTGATCGAAAGTGTCGACATACGGCACCACGCACCCTTGAATTGATCTTTGGTCGAAAATACGCGGGCCCGGAGTTTCGCGCGCCCGCGTAAATCACTGGATTACATGCTGGCAGCCTGCTCCAGCGGGGCGGCGTTGACGTTTTGCGAGTAATCGTCCTTGGCGGAGTCGATGCTCCCGGCCTCGACGAAGACATCGGCAACGCCCTTCATGAAATCCTGCGCGCCGCCGCCAAGCCATTTTTGGCTAAGCTGCTCTTCGACGGTGGGAAAGGTAAACGTGGCGATTGTTTCGGCAGCCTCGTCTTCGTCCATGCCAGCATCCTTGGCGATGACGGGAAGCATTTTGTCGGTGTTCTCGCCGCTGTTCCACATCTCGTTCGCCTCGGCCGTCACGCTGAGGAACGCCGCCACGACATCGGGGTTTTCAGCAACGAAGTCGGTCGGGCCGGAGGTTACGTCAAAGATAAGGATACCAAGCTCTTCCTTTTCCGCGCCAGTCAGCAGGCTGTTTCCATGCTCCAGCATCCGACGCAGGCTACCGCCCCAGCCGCATGCCATGTCCACCGAACCCTGCGCAATGGCCGCGGCGCCTTCCGGCGGGGCCATGTTGACGACCTGCATCGATCCGATGTCGACGCCGAAGTGGTTCATCTGCTTGATGAAGCTGTAATGTGCGGCAGTGCCCAGCGGCACAGCGACCTTCTTGCCGGCGAGCTCCGCCGCGCTGTCCTTGTCGATCTCGAGCGCTTCGCGCACCACACAGTTATCGTTCTCGGCATAGCTTACGGCCACGTCGAGAATCTGCAGATCCTGACCCGCGCTTGTCGCGACCACGAAGGGCGGCACACCTTGGCTGACGACAAGCTGCACATCGCCCGATGCCATTGCCGCGCTCATCGCAGTGCCAGTGTCGAAGGCACGCCACTGGACTTCCATCCCCATCGCCTCGTCATACATGCCTTCGACCTTGGCGTATTGGAACGGCATCGGCCATTCCTGAAAATAGCCGACCGTGATCTGGTCTTGCGCGGCAGCGCCCTGCGCCGCAAAAGTGGCGACGACGCTCGCGAGGATAGATGTCAGTTTGATTCCGTTTTTCATTCTTGGAGTCCTCCTTGTTTGATCTTATTTTTGAATTTGATCATTGCAGTGCTGTTGGCTTGAAAATCTTTAGATTTTCTCGTGCCGCAGTGGCGTATCGACAGGCCTCTCTTCGGTTTTGCATCGGCAGGGTGTTATCTGGCGCCTCGCTGACGTATTGAACAGTTTCTGTCGCAGTCGAACTCCCCAAAGCCCGTTTTGATAGCTGAATAGAAAGCTCATACGTTCGATGCACTGCTCGTTTACCGGGCACTATCCGGCCGGCAGCCGCCTATCGTGCCCGAGGCTTCCATGCATCGACTAGGTGACCGAATATAAATTGTTAGTTGAAATTTATTGATAGTTATATTTCGTATATGTAGTAACAAGCATATTCATGAAATTAGCTCAGAGGGTACCTTATGCCGCGCCCCTTCGCTTCCAAGGATCTCAGCCTAAAGTCGCTAGAGCTGTTTCAGATCTGCGCCAAGAACGGATCGCTTCAGGCTGCGTCCTTGGAAAGCGGCCTCTCGATCAGCACGGTCTCGCACCATCTGCGTAATCTGGAGGATAATCTGGGGGTCGAGCTGTTTAACCACGCCCGCAGGCCAATGGTACTGACCCCCAAAGGAAAGGCATTTCTGCGCAACATCGACGATGCGCTGTTCTCCATCCGCAAGGCGAAGGCCGAAGCGTCGGCTGGAAGCGTGACAGAGGCCAGCTATCTCAGGCTAGGCACAATCGAAGATTTCGACAGCGATATCATCCCCGAATTGGCCGTCTTTCTGTCCGACAGCATGCCAACCTGCGATTTCATGTACCAAACCGGGTCCAGCCACGACGTGATTGAGATGTTACGCAACCGTCAATTGGATTTGGGGATCACGACTGAGCCGACCGAAAGGCTTATTGATCTGCAGGATCGGCCCTTGCTGCGCGACCCATTTGTTGTGGTGCTGCCACGCGTCAGCGAGCAATCTCTTTCGGATATCGTGGAGGGCCGCGCGAAACTGCCGTTCCTACGCTTTTCCGGCAACCTGATGATTGCGCGCCAGATTGAATCGCAACTGCGCCGTATTGGCGTGTCTTCGCCACATAGATTCGAGTGCAGTAACAACCAGACCTTGATGGCTATGGTGGCTGCGGGGGCGGGGTGGACGATCACCACCCCATTGTTGTTTTCCCGTGCAAAACGGTTTCAGCCCAAGCTGCGCATGCACCGGTTCCCCGGCAAGAGCTTCTCCCGCACATTGGCGATAGTCTCGACTCCGGATTGTTCCAGATCTGTAATTGAGCTGGTCGACAGCAAAATGCGCAGCCTGATCAGCGACTATGCAATCACGCCGTTTCACCAAAGCACCCCCTGGCTCGTGGACAGCTTTAAGCTGATTGCATGACCTTGCCCAAATTGAGGGAAGTGGCGCGGCGTAAATAATATTGAATTGCGCGCGTATGTCCTTGTCCTGTTCATCTGCCAGGTAGGCAGGTCGATGCTCGCGCAATGTGCTTTCTGCCCAATCACGCGCCCTGCCCCACAAGTCATTTTTTTCCGATTAGCTTGCCACTGGTCGCATCACGATAAATGACCCAACCTCAGAACATCCCCTGCCGGAATGGGCTCATCGGAGTCAGTCGCGGAGCCTACGGCGGCGCGGCCTGCCTCGTAGTGCTTCGGTGCGCGGCGTTAGTGGCCTTGACGACCGCCGGGGTTGCGACACCTTCACGGCTCAGATGGAGGTTGTGCCAGCACGCTTGATGATTAAATGCATGACGATGGCAAATAGGGTAAAGGTTAGGGGACAATCTGTCCGGACGAATATGGCAATACTTGGAAGTGAGACTGCTTTGTTGGAACTGATCCGCAGAGGAAGAATCGCAGGGTTGATGCTTGTGCTTTTGCTCTGCGCGGCTGCGCCGTTTGCAAGCGCCGGAGATAGCGCGGCGGTACGCCCCGCTCAGCAAGCCGGACTGATGTGGAACCGGAGCGGTCTACCAGCAGTGTTTCCCCTGCAGGTCAAAACGCCGCCGGGTCAGAACTACTTTCTGACATTGATCGACGAGAACACTGATGCTGCCGCCTTGGCCGCCTACATAAAAGGTGGCGCTTTTTTCAAGGTGCTTGTTCCGCCAGGGGTTTTCAGGTTGAAGTTCGCGTCCGGAGATACCTGGCAAGGCGAAGACGATTTGTTTGGACCGGGTCCGAACACGCGTCTTTTCGAGTTGCGCGAACCGTTGACCTTTGAAACTCGCGGAATTGGCATCAAGGCCGGCCACGTCGTCCAATTGTTAGAGCGTGAACCCGGTCAGATTGCGCAAGTCACATTGAAGGATCAGCTTATTTGCCAGTCCGTCAGGCTTGAATTTCCACCATCAATCTATTCCGCTTTGGAATTGGAGCAGGCTCGTGGCGTTCTAAACCAAGGGCGGGACGGGTCGCCGACCGGACAGCCTGCGGAATTGGGCGGAGGCGTTTTTGACAATTTACGGATCCCGAACGATCTTTACCGCTATCTCACGATGCCGCGCTACGATGTGCAGTCGCAGTATTGCGGCTGAGCAATCATTGCCACCTGCCCTATCCTGCCCGAGTGCGCGTGTCTCAACGCACCTTCAGGCGGGGACGGTAGGCGCCCGTCCAGCATCTCCATCTATCTGCATGGCACAAGGAATCGCCTCCCGCGCAGCCCTATCGTTGGTATTGCATACCTCCGATTCCGGGAGATATGCGGGGTCCCCTAAGTGAATGACCCCAGTCCGCCACAGACATCTCACCTCTAAGCCACCGCTGCCTTTCTCAAACGTATAGTTGCAAAATTAGGTTTCTATCTCAGTGTGATGGAAACGAAAGATAGCTTTGCGACACCAACCGTCGAGACGGAGAACAGCTAAGCGCGCAGAGCTTTTTTCTTCGTCTCGCGGCTGTTTCCTTGCCAACTAAAATCGAGACGTTAGGGTAAAGCCTTAGATCGTCGTCCCCTGACTGCTCTGCATTATAACGAACGTACGATCGCTCTGGGAGGAGAAAATATGTCAAATAGTCGTAATGTTAACCGCCGCTCGTTTCTGACGAAATCGGCCCTTGCCGGCGGTGTTGCCACTGGCAGCATGCTTGCTGCGCCAGCCGTTCTTGCGCAGGCGCCGATTGTCCTCAAAATGCAAACATCATGGAACGACGCCAATATCTGGCAGGAATTTGCCCGTGATTATGCCACGCGGGTAGAAGAAATGTCTGGTGGCCGCCTGAAGGTGGATGTGCTGCCTGCGGGTGCTGTGGTGGCTGCATTCCAAGTTTTGGACGCGGTGAATGATGGCCTGATCGATGCAGCACAGTCGGTTTCCGCCTACTGGTATGGCAAAAACAAAGCCGCATCGCTGTTCGGCACAGGCCCGGTCTTTGGTGGCTCGTCCACTGCGATGCTCGGCTGGTTCTATGAAGGGGGCGGCCAAGAGCTTTACCGTGAACTGACCCAAGAAATCATGGGCCTCGACGTGGTCGGCTATCTCGGATTTCCAATGCCGGCACAGCCTTTTGGCTGGTTCAAGGGCGAAGTAAACACTGTCGCTGACCTGAACGGATTCAAATACCGTACCGTGGGTCTAGCCGCTGATCTGATGGCCAGCATGGGTATGTCAGTCGCGCAGTTGCCGGGCGGCGAAATCGTCCCCGCGATGGAGCGCGGCGTAATCGACGCATTCGAGTTTAACAACCCATCGTCTGATAAGGACTTTGGTGCGCAGGACGTGGCTAAGAATTACTATCTATCTTCCTACCACCAAGCGTCCGAAGCCTTCGAGTTCCTGTTCTCAAAGACCTTCCTTGAGGACCTGGACCCAGACCTTCAGGCGATTCTGAAATACGGCGTCGAAGCTGCGTCAACTGCAAACAGCAACAAAGCGATGCGCCGCTATTCAGAAGACCTTCAGTGGCTCCAGAACGAGGCCGACGTCACGGTTCACCGCACGTCCAAAGAGATCCTTGATGCCGAGCTTAAGGGCTGGGACGATCTGCTGCCTGAGTTGGAAGCCGATCCGTTTATGAAGAAAACTCTCGATAGTCAGCGTGAGTGGGTCGAAAAAGTTGGCTTCTACGAGTTGATGAACGCGCCCGACTATGCGCTAGCCTATGAGCATTACTTCCCCGGCAAGCTCAAACTCTGACTGAGATCGATAATGCATGAAACACTTCCCGGCACATGGCGTGCCGGGAAGCATATGCGAACTACGGGGGCACTATGGTAGCATTCATTGGGTTTGCCGATAACCTTTCCGCATGGTTCGGAAAGGCTTTTGCATGGCTGATCCTCCTGATGTCGCTGGGGACCGGTTACGAAGTTTTCGTCCGCTACGTGATGAACAACCCTACGGCTTGGGCATTGGACGTCTCGTTTATTATGTACGGGACGCTGTTCATGATGGGCGGTGCCTATACCCTGTCGCGCGGCGGGCATGTGCGGGGGGATTTTCTCTACCGGCTCTTGCAACCCAAGACCCAAGCCAAGATTGATTTGGTGCTCTATCTGGTCTTCTTTTTTCCCGGCGTGACGGCGTTGATCCTGTCCGGTTGGAAATATGCCGCCCGATCATGGCAATACGGCGAGGTGTCGGTCAACAGCCCGGCAGGCGTGCCGATCTACCAGTTCAAAGCGGTGATCGTAGCTGCGGGCATCCTGCTCTTCATTCAAGGAATGGCCCAAGTGTGTCGCTGCATTCTCGCGATGCGCGACAATTACTGGCTTGAAGCGGATGAGGACGTGTTTGAGACCGAAGACCTCATGATGCGAGCGGCCAACAAGGCCGAGAAAGATCATATCACATGACCGATCCACAAATCGCCTTGTTGATGCTGGGGCTCTTCATTGCCTTCGTTTTCCTTGGCTTTCCGATCGCCTTTACGCTGATGGCAATGGGCATAGGCTTTGGCTACTATGCATATTTTGACGCCCGCCGCATGTGGCGCAGCTTTGACCGCCTTGATGAAACCGCGGGGCAATGGGAGCAGTGGTCCACCTGGTTCGAGGGGTTATTCAACAACCGAATATTCGATCTCTTCGTGAACCAGACGTATACGGTGATGGCCAACGAAGTGCTGACAGCCGTGCCCCTGTTCCTGTTCATGGGCTATATCGTCGAACGCTCGAACATCGTGGACCGGTTGTTCTCGACGCTTAACGTCGCGTCCAAAAACATGCCCGGATCAATGGGCGTGGCCGCCTTGATCACCTGTGCGCTCTTTGCCACGGCGACGGGAATCGTGGGGGCCGTCGTGACGCTGATGGGGTTGCTGGCGCTGCCGGCAATGCTCAAGGCGCGCTATGATCCTTCTTTTGCTGCGGGCATCATCTGCGCGGGCGGCACGCTCGGCATCCTGATACCGCCGTCAATCATGCTGATCGTCTATGCGGCGGCAACCAATGTCTCCATCGTGAAGCTGTACGCGGCGGCCTTGCTGCCGGGGCTGACACTTGTCGGTCTTTATCTGGTCTATATCGTCGGTCGGTCGATCCTTCAGCCGTCCGCGGCCCCGCGTCCCACAGATGACGAGGTGCCGGACATACCGATGGCCAAGCTATTGTTTATGATCGTTACTTCCTTTGTGCCGCTCGCCTTCCTGATCTTTGCAGTGCTGGGGTCTATCCTTTTTGGCCTTGCCACCCCAACCGAGGCGGCTTCGATCGGGGCATTGGGCGGGATTTTCCTGGCCTTCGTCTATCGCGCCATGACTTGGCAGCGGATGCGCGAAAGCGTCTATCTGACGGTGCGCACTACGGCGATGGTCTGTTGGCTCTTTGTCGGCTCCTACACGTTTTCCGCAGTGTTTTCGTATCTCGGCGGCGAGCAGGTGATTTCGGAATTCGTGCAGTCACTGGATCTGTCGCCAATCATGTTCCTGATCCTTGCGCAGCTCATCATTTTCTTGCTGGGTTGGCCGCTTGAATGGTCCGAGATTATCATCATCTTTGTGCCGATCTTTCTACCGCTGTTGGCTATCTTCGACATTGATCCGCTGTTTTTCGGCATCCTTGTGGCGCTTAACCTGCAGACCAGTTTTTTAACGCCGCCTATGGCCATGTCGGCCTACTACCTCAAAGGGATTGCACCGCCCGAACTGCGACTGACGCAGATCTTCAAGGGCGTGATGCCGTTTCTGTTCTGCGTGATCGTGTCAATGGTTCTGATGTATATCTTCCCGTCCATCGTGTTCTATCTGCCGGAGCTGTTCTATGGACGCTAAGGCAAGACAGTCAGCCGATAGTGCACCTGCACCCAGCAAGCCGCCCAGTGTTGCGCTGCTACGCGAAAGGCTGGCATCCGGGGCGCTGGACGCAATCACCTTGGTGGAAGGCTACATTTCGCGGATTGAAGCGCGCGAGCCGGATGTTGGCGCATGGGCATGGTTTGATCCCGAATTCGTCCGCGCGCAGGCCCGTACGATGGATGCGCACCGCCGCGCGGGCCGTCCATTGGGCCGTTTGCACGGGTTGCCTGTGGGCCTCAAAGATATCATAGACACCGCCCGCATCCCGACAACCAACGGCTGTGCGCGGGACGCGGGGCGCGTGCCACTTCGTGACGCCTTCGTCGTTGAACGGCTCAAGAAAGAGGGTGCGATCATCATGGGCAAGACGGTCGCGACCGAGCTTGCCTTCATGCATCCCGGCAAGACCGCCAACCCGCACGATCTGGCCCACACGCCGGGCGGGTCATCCCAAGGGTCCGCTGCAGCAGTGGCTGACGGCATGGTGCCGCTGGCCATCGGTACCCAGACGGGCGGCTCAATTATCAGGCCTGCCTCGTATTGCGGGGTCACGGGCTACAAGCCGACATTCGGCGCCATCCCGCGCCGGGGGATCCTGACGCAATCACCCTCGCTGGACACTGTCGGCGTCTTTGCAAGCGATCCCGCCGGTGCCGCTTTGTTGGCCGAGGTGCTCTTTGGCCACGACGCAGACGATGCTGCGACCCATCCGGAACCCACACCGGCCCTGTTTGCCGCTGCTACATCCAAGCCGCCTCTTACGCCGGTCCTTGGCTATGTGCGTCCTCCGGGATGGGATGGCGCGGACCCGCAGCTTCGAGAGGCGTTTAACGAGTTGGTCGAAGCACTTGGCGATCAGGCGTTTGAGATGCCGTTACCAGCCCTATTTGATACCGCGGCAGAGCAGCACAAGCTGATCAATTTTGCCGAGATGTCATATCACTATTATCCCTATTGGCGGGATGCCGCAGACCAATTGGGCAAGGCGACCCGTCACGCGATCGAACATGGGAACGCTACGCTTGCTCGCGACTATCTGTCGGCGCGTGACATGCCCAAGCTGCTGAATGCCGCACTTGACCAGATGCTCGCACGCTGCGACGCGATCCTGTGCCCTGCTGCGACCGGCCCGGCACCACAGGGGCTCGAAACGACAGGCGATCCGATCTTCAATAACCTTTGGACACTCTGCGGTACCCCCTGCATCAGTTTGCCATTGCTGACCTCGCAAGAGGGACTGCCAATGGGCGTGCAGTTGATCGGGGCACGCGGCAATGACGCACGGCTGTTGCGCACCGCACAATGGCTGTTCGACTGGGCGGATGGTGCATCACAATGAAGGATAGCGGAACATGAACCGAATACTTGCGCTCTTTGCTTTTATCGCTCTGGCGGCGTTCTTGCTGGTACTTGCGTTCAAAGTACCCAGCCCCGATCTGGTGATCGTCATCCTGATTACGCTGGCATTCGTGGCCTATGACTTTGCCACATCAAGTCGAAACAAGCAGGACTGACCGGGTGGCGAAGCCAGTCATCTGGATCACCCGCACCTTGTCTGGCGCGACGCTTGAGAGGGCGAGGCGTGATTACGACGTGATCTGGGACGCCGCCGATAGGCCCGCCAGTGCCGAGGACATTGTTACAATGAGCGCGCAGGTGGATGGTATCATCCCCTGTCATTCCGAACATTTCACAGCAGAAGTGGTCGCGCAGCTCGACCCTCGCTTGAAGATAGTGGCCAATCATTCGGTGGGCGTGGATCACTGCGATTTGCCCGCACTCAAAGCAAAAGGCATCGTCGTCACTAATACCCCCGGCGTTTTGTCGGACGCCACCGCCGAACTCGCGATGATGCTGATGCTGGGGGCGGCGCGTCATGTCGTGGCCGGTGACCGCATAGTACGTTCAGGGGAATGGGATTTCTGGTCTCCTGCATTTCTTGTTGGGAAACAGGTGACTGGGGCGCGGCTGGGGATCGTCGGCATGGGCGGCGTGGGGCGCGCCTTGGCCCGCAAGGCCCGCGGTTTCGATATGGAAATTCACTATCACAACCGCCACCGGCTTTCCTTCGAGGATGAGGCCGGCGCGGTCTATCACGAGACTCTCGACGATCTTTTGGCAATATCGGACTTTCTGTCCCTGCATTGCCCGGCCTCTCCAGAGACGATGGGCCTGATGAACGCAGACCGCCTTGCCCGCCTGCCCGAGGGCTCCGTGATAGTGAACACTGCGCGCGGCAATCTAATTGACGAGAGGGCATTGCTGGCGGCAATCGAGACTCAGCACCTGGGCGCTGCGGGTCTTGATTGTTTCGGGACAGAACCAGGCGGCAACCCAGCCTTCGCAATGCATGAAAATATCGTAATGATGCCTCATGTCGGAAGCGCCACCCTCCGAACCCGCGATGCGATGGGCTTCAAGGCTCTCGACAACCTCGACGCCTTCTTTCGTGGCGACGTTCCACCGGATCGGCTTTAAACGGCAGTTTTCAACGTAAGAACGTCCGAGTTCGTTGTATTAAATCGGCTATCATGGTCCTGCAGCAAATGTGTGGTTCATTGAGGTCATCTGAACCGAATTCTGAAATTCGGACGAAATCACAAAATCTTACACCAGCCAGTTGTTATCGCTATGTATTATTGATCCACTTAAATGAAGTGGACAATAATTGCTTGTCCAATGGACAGCAAAACCGGCAAAATGGCAAATTAATGACGGGTCGGACAGAATGATGGTCCGGCGCCGGGAATGGCAAACCTTGTTAACGAAGGGGCAAAACACATTGCCCCTCCTGTTTCGCGCGCAGTGCCTGCCCCTCCTACTCGATCTTGAATGTCGGCAGGACCGAGGCCGGTTGCACCGTTGCCGCGCCGCCGGTGGTATCGGCACCCTGCGAAGGGAACGCGGCCTTGCGGATTAGGCTGGTGCGCCCGGCGTTTCCGGGGGCAAAGACTGGCTCTGCGCCCTTCTCGACCGCGTCGATCGCGTCCTGATACCAGGCCAGCGCAAGATCCGGGCGCCGAGTTGTGCCGAAACCCTCGTTCAGGTGGTGGCCCATCATCTCGGCATAGACCTCCTCGCCCAGCGCCGTCAGCAGCAAAGCGGAGCCAAGCGCCACATCCATGTTGTCGATCCGGTAGCCGACCGACAGGCAGATCTTGGCCGTGCCTGCCAACTGCGCGGGCGATTGGCCGGATTCCAGCACGAAATCACGCACCTCGCCCACGACCTTTTCCTTGGGGCTGAGCGACAGCGCCGCGACGTAATCGCGCATCGCCGGGCCGAAGGCGCGGCACTGGTCCTCTAGCTGCTCTGAGGTCACATTCTTGAGATTGGCGGCCATCGCCTCGCCCGCAGCAATGGCGTAGGTGCGCGCAAGGCAGAATTGTTCGTTCAGCGCAAAGCGTGCATCGGTCAGCGACGCCTCGGTCACGAAGCCGCCGTTGGAATTGGTCAGCAGGCTGATCTGGTTGCAATGCGAGGCCAGCGACGGGCCATCGCCGCCCGAGGACATCAGATTGGGCAATGCTGCCAGACCGACCTTGGGCTGGGGTGCCTCCGCCTCTTGCGGGACCGCGGCCATTACCGCCGCATCGCCGGCCGTAGCAGGCGCAGCGGTCGCAGTCCGGGGCACGCCCACCGCCTCGTCGCGGTAAGCCAGCAACAATCCGCGCGTGCCTTGCCCGCGTTCTGCAATCAGTTGCGCGGTGGCCGCGCCGCTGCTTTGGGCGCGGTAGTAGGAGCTGATCAGGAACTGGCGTTCGTAATCGGCTAGATAACCGGTGGCCGGATAGCCCATATGCGCCTGGAACTGCGACACCGCGTTGCGCGTGTTGCGCCCCCTCACACCGTCCGGCGTACCGGCCGGAAAGCCGAAATAATTGAGCGAGGACTGCTCTTCGCGCACCTGCTGGCGTTCGACCGAATTGATCGGCGCGCGGTAAGTCTTGCGCGGGGCGGCCCGCCGGACGACCGGCTGGTTGCGCTGGCGCGCCTTGGCGCCTTCGTTGACGATGATCCCGCTGACCGCGCCGCCGACAATGCCGCCGACCAGACCATCGGCGAAATCCGCGGCCGCTTGCGTGCCCGGCATGGCAACCATGCTGGCCGCCACGGCGCTCATGAAAAATCGCTTTGTAAACATTCCTTGTCTCCCCTAATCACGTGCGGCTCCCCCCAGTCAGGCGCAGCACAATTTTCATCAATCATAGCATAGTTTTTCCCTCTTATCTCTGCCGAGTCGATCCTTGACCCTCACAAATCCCATTGCAATTGATGAAAGCGGCGTTGAATGGCACCATTCAGGCGGCCAGCCGCCCTATCCTGCCGCCATTTCCGCGATAGAAGACCGGGTGTAACGAATCATTGCAGGCCGGTCGCCTGGGGCGGTCTGGCTGCTGGAGCGTCCGGCGCTCTACACCTCCGGCACGTCGGCGCGGCCCGAGGATCTGACCGATCCGTACCGTTTTCCGGTGCATGAGGCGCGGGGGGCAGTATGCTATCACCGACCTTGCCAGCACGTGGTCTAAGTCAGGCTGCCTCAGCCCGGCTCATGCCATCATAAGCTGCCGCCAGCGACAAAAGCCTGCGTGCCTGGCGCGCACCCCTGGCCCCTGCTGCCAGTTTGCGGCAGGTCTCAGTCTCAGCATTGTAATCGTCGCGAAGTGGCGGGCGGGGTCTGGAAATGGAAGATTCAATCCTCTGATCCCAGGCATTGAATCACGACCGCAGAAGAACTTCAGGCCGTGACACATCAACCCATCGCACTGGTGCGCACCTTTCTCGAGTTGACGGTCGTCGCGATCGGTTGGGTATTGGGTGGCACTCGTGGTTTGGGCACAGTTTTCTTTGCACTGGATATCGGGCCAGCAATGGCATTCGGGATGCATATTCTTAAATCCCGCAGCATCACGCATTAGCATCTCTCGGCCAGCCGATCAAAATGCTGTGCGATGCAGGAACAGAGGTGGTCTTAGTTTCTGATCACATTGCAGCCTTGTTAAGATGGATCATGGTTTCACGTCAGCTATGGGCCCTGAGCAACGAGGTTTCCGGGGCCAGCGGTGGGCGATCGCTGCATCGCCGCATGTCGCCTGAACTCTATCAAACCTTAGCGTACATGAAGCAGTCTCTCGGTGTTTTAGAAACGTTGGGATGTAAGAAGTATCGGCGAAGTAATCCTTCCCTTGTCATCCCAACCTTTTCCATCACGCGGGAAGATGCCCGATTGTCGACATCGCAAAATGCTTCGGTTCGGTGAATAGTTGGGTGAGCAATTGCGTGCTCGACTAACCACGATAGGACCTCTGTTGCACACCCATACCCCCATGCACGTTCAGCGAGTACGTAGCCGTAGTTGACTTTGAACCTCCCAACATGAGGGTGAAACATGCCGATCAGATTGTCGGGATCTGCACGTGGGAAGACGACCAAGGGAAAACCTTTGCCGGTCCTCCATTCCTCCGCCACGGTTTTTACAAAGTCTTCTGTTACGCTGGAATCCCTATGAGGTCGCCACCCGAGATGCCGCGTCACGGCGGTGTCAGCCGCGTAGCTTTTGAATATCGCTGAAGCGTCGCCAGTAGCGACCCTTCGGAGGCAATAGCGCCGGGTCTTGAACTCGTCGGGGATGCGGTAAGCAGTGCTCATGACGAAATAATCGCTTGATACAGTGCAATCCGCAACGTCCGCGTTGTCCGCATACCGACGTGGGGGCAATAATAATGCCGCACGATGCACGAATGGCAGTATTGACGGGCCGCACCGCAGCACCTGAAGGGCCGTCGAACGGCGGCGAAGGGCCGTCCTCGACGAACGGCCCAGACGCTTAGATTTCAAAGGCTTCTGCAGTTGCCAAGGCATCTTCAAGTTCAAAGCCCCAAACCGCACCGGTTTCTGAGTTTTGCTTTGCCGGACCGATGCTCGTTCCTTGATCTGTCCTGATGCCATCACATCCACGACTTTCATGCGAACAAGATCACAGCCGCGAAGTTTGCTATCGATAGCCATGTTGAACAGGGCAAGGTCGCGATGGTTCTCAGTCAGCTCAAGCCTCACGCGGATCGCCCAGACATGCTTGGGTTCGATGGTTGTTCCTGACCTACGATACGGCCCTTGTTCCGGGCGGGACGAAGGGCGCTAATGGCCGGTAAGTTCGGGGTGTGCAGGACAGTTCCTCCCGGTCCCCATTTCCACCGACAACCCGACGTTGATACTGAATCCTATCACTAAATGCTGCGCCGCATCTGAGGTCCGGTTTGAGCCCTTTATGACCGATGCTGCGAGATGCATGAATGTCTGCTCTACCCACCCTCGCTCATTGCTCTGGTAGTCCCGCTTTCTGCAGACTCTCCAGCCAAATCCTACGATTTTCTGGGTGATTTCGAGACCCCGCGAACTGCCGTTGCATCGCTAATACGGACAGTTTTGGATTTATGGCCAACGCTGCCCCTATCGCAACCATCGCATCCTCAGGTTGGTCCAGTTCTATAAGGTTGGCTGCGCGCAGTAGATGATGGAATACGCGCCAAGTATTGCTTGTCGCGACTGTTCCAAGCTGGCGCGCTGCCTCAAGCGCTTCTTCGTGGCGGCCAAGATGGAACAAGATATGGCCTTTGTAGAAATACATGTTCTGCAACAGCGGATCTCGGGGACTGAGCTTGAGGGCCATATCGATCTGGGGCAGTGCCCGGTCTTGAAAGCGAAACCAATCCAGTGTGTGCGCCAATTCCAAACGTATGCGCGCGTCATTTGGATTAAGCGCAACAGCACGCTCCAGATTTGCTATGGCTGGATCTGCATCGCCGGTAAATCGGTAAAGATATCCCAAAGCTGCGTGCGCCTGGGCATCTTGATCGTCCAATTCGATGGCACGTTTGGCAGCCTCAGTTGCAGACACCAGCGTATCATGCGGGTTCTCAGTCCATTGAAAGAAAAACATAGTGCCGAGTGCGCGCGCCAACAGGCTGTATGCAGTCGCAAATTCCGGATCACGATCAATCGCCTGCTGCGCATAACGCACCGCATCTTCCTGCGCGTCTTTTGAGTAAATTTCCTGACTGCTCCGCCCGCGTAAAAATAGGTCCCACGCGCCCATATCCTCGGTCGGTTTGTCTCTTACCCGAACAGCGTCAGACGCATATATCTCAGGGAGCAACTGGCCAGCAATCGCTTGGCTGATTTCGTCCTGAACGGCGAAGATATCAGTGAGCCTGCGATCAAAGGCTTCTGCCCAAATAGTCTTGTTGGCATCGATATCTATTAACTCGGCACTGACCCGCACTTGATCACCGTCTCGACGCACGCTTCCGCGCACCACATATCCAACGCCTAAATCGCGTGCGATTTCCACAGGTGTGGTTGAGCTTTCTGCATAGGAAAACATAGTCGCACGTGACACAACAAATAGCTCTCGATGGCGCGAAAGGTGCGCAATCAAGTCGTCCGTCAATCCATCGACAAAATACTGTGCTCCATTTTTTCCATCAAGGTTTTCAAACTGCACGACGGCCAACGAAGGTTTTTCTGTCGCAAGCGTTTTGGGTGCCGTGATGAACAGGTTCACAGCAAAAAAGACGATAGCCATCGCAAAAGCCAATGCAGTTGCAATCATAAAACGTCTTGAGTGTTTAGGTGGCGTGCTCGTCGCAGCCTCGCCAGTTGTTACCTCAGCGACAAACTGGAACCCCCGTTTGGGAAAGGTTTTGACAAATTTGGAGGTGGTCGCAGTATCGCCCAAGGCTCTACGGACCGACCGAACACGCGTATTGAGCGCGGCGTCAGTGATGGCGCGCCCATCCCAGATTTCCTCGATAAGGTCTTCTTTGCTGACGATCCGATCCCGGTGTCGGATCAAAACCTCCAATAGCCGTATGGCTTGGGGTTCCAGAGCGATGGGCTTTCCACTCTGCGATAATCCACCGGTAGCCGGGTCAAACTGAAGGTCATCAAAAGAATACATCAGTCACTCTACCCCTCCGCCGATCTTTTTCTCAATGATCTTTGGGGATTGTCATCTCGATGTCAGAAAATATCAGCTTTCGATCAAGCTGACTCAACCTGCACAGCCTAACACAGTTACATGGGCAATCGCCCAGATAACGCATTAGAAACATTGGAGAACTGACGTGACACATTTGAAAGCATACGCGACGGCGACCGTTTTCGTCTTGGCGGGCGGCGTCGCCTTCGCCGGAACAGAATTGGAAACCGCGATCAACAACGGTGGCGAAATGCTCAACGCGGACCAGATCGCCGAGTTGATTGTTGGAAAAGTCGTAACCGCCAAATCGGGGGAGAAAGAGTTTCGTTTCTTCTACGACCCAAGCAATGTCTTAGATGGCGAGCTAACAAACGGCGGCTGGAAGGGCACCGGGACCTATGCAATTACTGACAACAATCAGGTTTGCGTATCTATGGCGGCAGACAAGGGGCGTTATCGCTGCCTTACGGCGGTGCGTGTCGGCGAAACAGTGCAGAAATTCAACGTTGACGGCAAAATGACTTTTGAATTGCTTGGCTTCGAACCCTCGTCTGGCCTTTGAAAGCGAAGCACTGTTGTAGGTCACTGCGAAGGACAGCCGTCTGAATTGGCGTCCGTATGGTTTTGTCAGCGCAGAAAGGAAGAGCAATCTTCGAGGTTAATTCGTGTCGGCATTTCCTAAACCTGCCGTTAGCTACGATAAAGCTAATGGCGGGTTTGTCCCGCGTTGCTGCCGTCCAACGGTTGAAAATGCTGCGCTCTTCATCTTTGAAGCCCTCGGCGAGCGTTCGAAGAATCTTGATCTGAATATCGGATTTGAAGCTGATCGGTTCGCCGCCAAGAACGATCAGCTGCATGCCATTTGGCGACAAGTTCAGAGGTTCTGATGGATAAATCCGGTGTGTCCCGTCGAGCCGGACTGCCAGGATGGCAAAATGTCTGGATGAACCGCAAGTCCATCTGCAAAATTGACCACATTTCGGACAACGACCACCATTTGCCCTGATGCGGCGGGCAATTTAAATGGCTGGAGGGTGTCGTGGTCAACAGGATGCGCATTCGCAGCGCAGAACGCGCCATTCGGCATCTGCGATCTGGTTGGCGACCACTTCGTTTGACAATCTGCGCGCCAACCAAACCCGCACACGCTCGGCTCGGCGGCCAAGCCTAACATCACCGATCTCCCACAAAAGATTCGGGATCAAGTTGATCGGGCCATGGCGGCTGGCCAGATCGAACTGCGGCGTCTGCCAGGACAGCAGTGCTGGAATATCAAGCCGATAGAGCGCCGTCTGTTCGGGCCTGACTTCCACCCAGCCCGCGTTCGGGCTGAATAGCCATGGGAACCATCTTCCTGTGACCGGATCAGCGGCACTGGTTCATCATCGTGATCACCCATCGCAGTCGTCACCGCATTGTCACCGGCACGCACCGAAAGTCCTGCGGTGAGGAGCTGCCTCCCCGCCGCAGCGTGGTATGTCTTCAGAACTTGCGCAAAGATCTGCGCGTCAGGCTTATCTGCAATAGTGCTGATCAGATCCAGTGCCCGATGATCAATCGTCAAAGAGCGGCTGGTCATCGATCAGGATTCTGCAACGGTGCAAATACTTCTCGCCGATCAGTGGTTCCTGCTCTGTCTGTTCCTTGAGATTGCAGCCATGCGGCATTGTCACGGCCAAGGTCAGCGAACGGCACCGGCGCGAATCACCCTTCGGGTGAAACTTGATCGCCAACTTGGCCTGCGTGATCACCCAACCGCGCCGCAGCGGGCTGTTGGCACCGAATTCCTCGTCGGCCATATCCCAGATGGTTCCATCCGCTTTGGCCGCATTTTCGAACGTGACCCTCCGGCCCTCGTGATCAATCGGCTTCAAGCGCAGCTGGCGCACATCACCTGCCTCGATCCCGTCCTCGAGATTAGTCGGAAAAGCGAAGCGGTTGAACAGCACCGACAAATCGTATTGCCGCATCGGGGCTTTTTCGTTGCTGAACTCTACCCCGTGCTGATGTCGGGCCAGAAACTGGGCCAGTTCCACACGGATTTCGCGATCATTGGCCCCACCTTGATGACACCGTCGATGGCTCATAGGTCATCGCCGCTTTGAAAACCGGCCGATATGCACGGCGGACCAGCTCTCCACCATCATCGAAGGCAAAGTGATCGTCTGGTAGACCATTACGGTAAACCGTGATCTGAACCAGTTCGAAATCTTCCCCATCAAAGGTCGGCTGAGCGCGTTTGAAGATGTCGACATGTACGTTGTTCGACGCCAAGCGCGCTTGCAGTACTGCCCTGAACGCATTGACCGAAATCGGATCCCGCCGCACTGTGCATTCGACATCACAGATAGAACCATCCCAGATGCGGCCACGACGGCGTTCATCCGTGAAACGGACCTCTTCGGCGTAATGGAACTGCACGCGCTGGTGCAGGAACATCCAGAGTGCCCGGTCGCCCCATGCCAAATATCTTACCCTTCGCTGTACCTCACTTATACTCGCGCAGTCGCCCATCCGCGGATAATCTGAGACTGCTGTCCATGACAGATCGGCCTAAGATCTGGCTGACTAAAGCTCCCACCGACCCGGTCCCAGCCCCCTTACAAAGGCACGTCGTCGTACTCTCGCTTGGTTATCAGCGGCACGCCAGCCAATCCCTCGGGTGCGCCTGTCGATATGATCTCCATCATCCGCGATACCTGTGATCGGTACTGTTCCAATGCTTGAGTGAAAAAGTCAGCCTGTACTCTCTGCATGTCGGCTAGATCTTTGCAGGCGGCTATGGCCTTCTGCGCTTCCAGATCCTGTTGCATGCGCGATGCTACAAACCGCAGAGTCTCGCTGCTTAGATCGGCCCAGACTTTCTGCATCGTCTCGCCAATCGGGCCTATGGCGCCGATCGGGCTGACAATAAAATTCGTGGACTCGTTCGCATGTTTAGCGGATTTTTTTGCAGATTTCACGATGGCATTCCCTAATTTAGTTTCTAAGTGATTTGCGTGCGTCTCGCGGTGTCATCCTTCATTCCGAAATGCCCGAAATTGATGGTTCCGGCTACACGCGGTCTATTCCGCTATTGCTGTATCGATTGTAGCCATGCAACGAGATTGACTATCGGTTGACTGGTCTTGATCAGCTCTCCGGAGTTGGTCTTCAGAATGACCTCAGGCCCTTCAAAGAAGTCACCGTAAACCGGCATCGGTGATCCGTGGCTAACCAATGGGTCGCGCCCATCAATCCGCCACACCACTCTCATGAGCGGAAATTGTCCGTCCGCTTCACTCTGTAGCTTTGTTAGATCGGCAGGTTGCAGGAGCAATACCGGTGCCATCGGGCCCGCGCCTTTTGCGTCCGGCCCGTGGCACATCGCGCATCTGTGCTGAAACACTCTCTCGCCCTCTGACAGGTCTTGAGCGTCTACTGGCAGCCCGATCACCGTCGCCAGAACCATCCTCAAGAATAAACCTCGCATCACTACCTCCCTGTTACACCAACAACTTTTCACTAAACTGGTGATCTGTGCTTTGATCAGGATCAAGGTGGCGCTTGTTTGCCAATCAGCGGACAATGTCCCTGCCCCAACGCCGTAGGGCGCGCTGCTGCACAATTTGCCAAGGATTCATCTCATGCATCCATCGCGGTATCTGTTCGGCATGGCAATGCGCCAGACGACCGATTTGTTGAGAGTCTGCTGTGCCTGATTGGTCAGCGTTCAACTAAACATCTAAAAGCTCGGTAACGTCGCGCATTGCGAGCGGCGTATCGACCCCACGCCAGATCAGCCATGCTACCCCCATAAGATCGGGAATGCCGGCCAGCCCGCGCTGAAAGTTATTGTAATGCGACTTGCCCGCTATGCGCGCGGCATGGTTGACTGGCACGGCGATAACGTCCCAGCCGTCCCGCCTTATCAAAGCGGGCAAAAAGCGATGGATATGCCGAAACCACGGCAGGTTCAGATAGACGTCGCGGCGAAAGACCCGAAGGGCACAGCCTGAATCGCGGCTGCCATCCCGCAGCAGTGCCCGACGAAGTGCATTGGCAAAACGAGAGGCAAAGCGTTTTGACAGGCTATCCTGACGGTTCTGGCGTTCACCCTGCACAAGGCCGACGCCATCGGGGGCGGCGTGGTACGCCGCCACTAGCGCAGGGATGTTGTCTGGCGGGTTCTGCCCGTCGGCGTCAAGCGTGGCAATTAAGGGCGCGCTGGCCGCTGTGATGCCGGTGCGCAGCGCCGCCGATTGCCCAAGGCTGACCGAATGTTGCAGGCCGCGTAGCATCGGATAGGTCGTGCACAATTCTTTCAAGCAGGCGGCAGTGTCGTCTTTTGACCCGTCATCGACCACAATGATTTCAGCCTTTAGCGGACCCGCAATTTCGGCCAGACTGCGTATCAGATCGGGCAGGTTTCCGGCCTCGTTCTGAGCTGGCAAAACGATGCTCAGGGCGTATTTCATTGTGACAAGTCCTCGATATTCCAAACTGCCCAGTTCCCTTTTTCGCCATAGCGTACGGTGTTCTGTGGGTCCCAATCCGGGCGCAGGCCATCATCGAGGCGCCCGACAATAAGGCCGTCAGGATTATTTTCCGCAAACTTCGCAATTGCTTCCGCATCCGAAAGCACGGTCAACGGCGCCCTCAGGCGGCCTGCAAATTGAAAGTCGCCATGGTAATGGGGCCCGGCATGGCCGATCTTGCCATCCTTGCTTGCAAGGATCGTTGCGATCTCGACCGGCGACATGATCTTGCCCGCAGGCCCCGCGAAATACGCAATATTGAGTGCGAGCCCAATTGTTGGCACCGCCAGCCAAACCAGCCGTGGCCGCAGCATCATCGCCCCAATTCCAAGGGCAAAAGGCACCACCATGAGCAGGGCAGCGCGCAGATCAAGAAGATCAGCAATGGATTTTCCCAAGGCACCGCCCGGCACCGCCAAAAGTATAATTATCAAACCGCTAAGCACCCCTGCCACGATCCACGGCTTACCCATCTGCTCGGGCCAGCGATTTGCCAGTAAAAGCGCTGCCGCGGGCATGACAGGCAAAAGGTAAGCGGGTTGTTTGCCGCTGATCAGGCTGAACAGGATCAATGGCCCCACAAGCCAGACCCAAGCAAACCGTTCGGCCTTGTCCAGGGGGCGGGTGCGCCAAAACCCAACTAGCGCGATCCAAGGGAACAGCAGAACTGGCAGGATCGCCAAGAAATACCAGATCGGCCTTGCATGAGCAAAGCTGTTGACCACACGCCCGGCGCTCTGGGTCCACAGGATCGCTTCGCGGTACGCCGCGTCGCCGGTGACATAAGCGGGCACCAACCAAAGCGCGATAAGTGCAATTGCAACCAGTAAGGATGCCAGCATGCCAACGAAGCTAAACCTGCCCGGACCAGCCCACCAGCGCATGCCAAGCAAAAGCGGCATCGCATGCACAAAGATGACCGGCCCCTTGGCGTAAATGCCAAACCCAACGGTCACCCCAAAACCTAACCAATGCAAAAGGCGCGGCTGTGGCGCCATGCCGATCCGCCACAGGGCTGACGCGCACGTGACCATCGCCAACATCAGAATGCCGTCAAAGTTGGTTTGACCTGCGATGAAATAGAACGGCACCATTGTGCCGAGCACGGTGATCGTTGCATTCCCAAAATCCCCGCCCGGACGCATTCTGTCAGCCAGCCGGCCTGTCAGCCAAAGCGCAATCAAAGACAGGGCTGGTGCCACAAGCCGCGCGGCATATTCGCTGACTCCGGGGGACCAAACCAGATTTATCAGCCAGAATAGCAGCGGCGGTTTGTCACTATAGGGCACCCCGTTTTTGAACGGCACCAACCAGTGATTGCCAGTCAGCATTTCCCACGCAACCGCCAGATATCGGGTCTCGTTCCTCGGCATCATCGGGCGCATCAGCACGTCAAGCACGAACAACGTCCCGACAACTAAAATGACGACGTTTCGCTGCGATGCGCCAGAGGCAATGTGCGCCTCATTGTGCTTGCTCATCCTATGGTGCGCCGGATCAGAAAGAGGTTGCGGGAGTATACGAGCAGACCCATGCTTTGACCCATGATGAAGACCGGATCCATACGCCAGATCGCATAGCTCAAAAGAGCGACGCCCCCGGCCAGGGACAGCCACCAAAAGATCACCGGCATCACGGAGCTACGCGCCCTCTCAGACGCGATCCATTGCACAATAAACCGCGAGGTAAACACTAGCTGACCAATGAATCCGATATAGACCATCAGATTTTGATGTAGAATTCCATACATGTTCACACCCTTCGTGGGTTTCTTGGGTCAAATTGGACCGACGTCATTGTTTCGTGAAAATACGAGGCTCCAGCCGCAATCAGGATGTTGGCAATCAAGAGCTGTTTCAAAAACCAGCGGTTCGGAAAGACGAGCACATCGATCATCGTAAAAACCCAGGCGCCGACACCTAGCAGCATGAGCAATCTGGGCTGCGCGGCAAAGCAATCATGATCCCCTTGGCAAAACGATGTGGTAGACGCGGCTAGCGGCCAGATGGCATCAACTTTTGCTAGCCACAAAAAGTCCAAGCCTGAAAGGCGCGCTGGCCACAAGTTCGGTGCAATTATTGGTCGATTCCTGCCGCTTGCAAAATCTTGAACAGTGAACGGTGTATTGGCACTGTTGGCGTCTGCTGGCTCGCGTTCTTCGTGTTGTGCCATGTAAAACAACGCTTCCACCGTTTGGTTCTCGCGACCTTAGTGAAACGAACGTGCCGTGGAGGTTTTCGGCACTATACCGATTGGTAATCTGGTAGCTGACCGGTCAGTCGAAACTAATCAGCCGCACATGCCGCCAATTTCGCCGGGACCAGTCGATGCTGGGCTGATCAATTTCTGCGCTATCGGTCTGCAACTTGGCTACGATGCCGCGGCATCGACGCAACAATACCGCGATCCGGCAAGGCTTGACCAAGGCCCAACGAGATCGCCAGCCTCAGGCCGGGGATGGAGTTTCTTCAATCGGCAGTACGATATGCAGTACGATATTCTGTCGCAAGGGGACGATGCTGCGGAACAATCGGGGGGGGCTCGTCGTTCATCCTCAATCCTGAGCGGACCGTAACATCCAAGAAGGAGACCAGTCATGACCGATCAAATCCCTCATCAACCTGTCGTCTCTCGCGGCAAGTGGATGGCCGCGCACGAGGCGCTGCTCGCAAAGGAGAAGGAATTGACCCAAGCCCATGACCGGCTGGCGGCGGAGCGTCGCCTGCAGCCTTGGGAAAAAGTCGAAAAGGACTATGTCTTTGTCACGCCCTCCGGCAACGCAGGGCTGGCCGACCTGTTCGACGGCCGCCGCCAGCTCATCGTCTATCACCATATGCTGAAGCCCGCCGATCCAGCTCCGTGTTCGGGCTGCGGTATGGTCGGCGACCAAATCCCCCATCTGGCACACTTGAATGCGCGCGATACCTCGCTGGTCTTCGTCTCGCGGGCGCCGCTGGACGAGATCCAGGCGTTCCGGGCACGGATGGGATGGCAAATGCCATGGGTCGAGACGACGGACGATTTCGGCGCCAATTTCGACGTGCCAAAGTACTTTGGCCTCAACGTCTTTATCCGCGACGGCGGCGACATCTTCCGCACCTACTTCACAAAGGGTCGCGGGGTAGAGACGCTGGGCACAGCCTGGACGCTGCTCGACCTCACGCCGCTCGGCAGGCAGGAAACATGGGAGGATGCGCCGGATGGCACGCCTCAAAAGCCGGCGCATGAGTGGATTAGGCTGCATGACGAATATGGGGACGACCACGTGTTAGCAGGAGCGGGTCAATGACCATGCCGAGCCTTCCGATGACCGGTCATTGCCGTTGCACTCAAGTGGAGGTGCGCATCAGCGCGCCGCCACTTCTGACCGGTGCCTACCATTGCACCGGCTGCCAGCGAATGAGCTCCAGCGCCTTTTCGCTGTCTGCCGCGTTCCCCGGCGACTGCTTCGAGGTGACGAAAGGCGAGCCGGTAATCGGCGGACTGCACGGCGACGAGGCGCAGCATTTCCATTGTCCGCACTGCATGTCTTGGATGTTCACGCGCGTAAGGTCAGTCGCGGACGCGTTCGTAAACTTGCGACCGACGAGGCTCGAGAACGCCTTATGGTTCGTGCCGTTTATCGAGAGCTACATGAGTGAAAAGCTACCTTGGGTCACCATTCCAGCGAAACATTCATACACGGAATTTCCTTCGATGGACGCCTACCCGGCTTTGATGCAGGATTTCGGCAAGGGTCTGCGTCAAGTCCAATGAACGTCAAGGACCAGCCAACCACTGCAAACATAGCTGGCGTGAAGTTCGTCTGAAAGCGGAGGTAACTGATGGGAGTGCAAAGGTTGGGGAAGCCATCCGATGAGCCAGTGGCGGATCATCGGACGGTTATGGCTTACATAGAGTCTCCCGAATGGGAATCGCGGCTAAAGGATGCGCGGATCAAACGGCAAGTGGTCCTTGCAGCGCGCGCGAATACCGAAGCCTTGCAACGAAGAGATAAGCCAGAGGAAATTAAAACCCGCGCGCCGAAACTGGACAACATTACATTCAAATCTCAACCGCAGACCGGTTCGCCGGAGGAAAACGCGCTCAAACCCAATTTCGTGCTGAAGGGCGCGCCAAAAATCAAGATCTCCCGTAGATCGCCACATCCGTTAATGCGCCCGCTTTTGGGAGCGTTGGCTGGCTTCGGCCTATTTGGTATATTGACGGTAGGAAGTCTCCTCTTGCTCCAGCCGAGCCATGTGGGCGGCGAAATCACGGTTAACGAAGATACAGCAGGTCAAGCACGTTCGACGAATTCTGCCTCGCCGGGTCAGCGCGATGACCTATTCGGGACTGTTACTCACCAGTCGTCTTCAGGGGATTTGGCAGGGGCTAAACAAACTTACCAACCAGTCAGCTTCGATATTTTGGCGTCCGCATTGAAGGAGTTTTCCAACGACTACCAGATCACCATCGTCACTAACGCCAACCGGGCAAACTCGATTGCTCAACTGAACTATGCAGACGGACCGGCTGTAAAAGTGCGCACAACTACATTCGAGACGCCCCGGCCAGTCGTTGCCTATTTTCATGCTGCCGACACCGCGGCCGCTGTTCGTTTCTCAACCAGGATTGAGGGCGAAGCCATGGATCTACAGGGGATGCTTCCGTCGCCGCCTACAGGCACCTTGGAAGTTTTTTTAGCGGGCAGCTAAAGCCTTTTGCGATAACTTTGAATCACAAGTTTATCGCAAGAAGCTCAGTCTCAATTTTGGTCTCGCGCCCTCCGTGGTTAAGGATGGTCTTAGCTTGAGCCAAAAGCGCTTTAATCTTCGCCGCGATCAAAGGCGATCATCACATGAACCTCCTCGGGTGCCATGTCTTGATCGGGTTGCAATAATGCGCCCTCCACTCCTACGCCGGGCAGGAATGCCGCAACGTCCGCCGCGAAGGCTGCATCCTGCGGGTATCGGTAACTCACTGCGCTGGTTTCGATGTCTTGTTCTGCCTCAGCATAGACGATGATAGATCCAAATCGCTCCATCGCGCCACCAAGGCGGTATGCCAAACCTTCGGCCCGCCGGTCATCTGGGGCAAATTCAAACTGCACGATCCCGGTGGGAGGCATGAGCATCGGCTCTCCTTTGTCGGTTAGCCAAGCTGACGTCGCATAACCCTCTTTGGCAACTTGTGCGACGCGCCATGCAAAGGGGGTTTCTGCGGACTTCAGGTCTATCGCAACCGCAGAACCCGGTGTCCGGGCCGTAGCCAACGGGGCTATCCCGTCCGTGCCAATGCGGATCAGATCAACTCGGTACGTTGCGTCCGACACGGTCGAGCGATTTTGCCAGGCCATTCGCGCCTCGGCACCAGCTGGCAGCGCAAAAACCTCCATCGCCAAGGGCTTTGGCGCCGAGATTTCTGCGCTCTCATTCGAAGGAGCCGGAGGAAGCGCAGCAAATGCGTCGCTCGCAGAAGTGAGCGATTCTGCGACTGTTTCGTACCAGTATGCTGCGAGCGTCTCATTTCGCTCCACACCGACACCGTCTGCGAAAAACTTACCCAGATTATAGGCCGCGCGTGCGTTACCACCCAGTGCAGCAAAGGAATACCAACTAGCAGCGGCATCCAGATCCTGCGGTGTGCCGATGCCTGAATCGTGCATCACCGCGACATTGAAGGCCGCCTCCGCAAGGCCGGCCTTTGCAGCCTCCAGATATAAGCTGAACGCGCGCTCAGGATCGCTGGCCCCCACAAGTCCAAAATCATAGAGGTTTCCCAGCCCTAACAGCGCCACAACCGAGCCTTCTTGGGCTTCCTTTTCCCACAGACTTTCCGCAGTTACCCAATCACGCTGTGCGTAGGCTGCCTGACCATTAGCATAGCCTTGCGCCCAACTTGGCCACGGCAAAACCAAAACTACTGCGAAGATCAGAAACCTTAAGCCCTTATCGCCAGGTGATGCGCGCCGACCGATTATTGGCATTGGAGACCTCGTCTTGTGTCGTTTCAGGGAGTTCGCTGTTGCCTTGGCCAAGGACCTGCAATCGCTCAATGGGTATCCCGCGATCAACCAGACCGGTGGCCACTGCTCGTGCGCGCCTGATCGACAGGTCCAGATTGGCCTGAGGACTGCCAACCGTATCTGCCGTGCCCGTGATGATCATCACGACGGGATTCCCATCTCGAAAAAGCCTCGACGCTTGATCAAGCTGACTTTGTTGGTCTTGCTTGAGCGCGGAACTACCTGTTGTGAAAAGGATCGTAATCCCTTCCTCAGGCTCGACACTTTGTGGTGGATCACTGACTTGTTGAGAGGTCGCCGGCATGCCAAGGAGTCCAGCAGTGACGACTACAGCACATAGAGTTTTTATCTGCATGGCTCTCCCCTTCAAGAGTTAGAAGCGCAAACTGTTCATTCGTGTGTCTATTAATATTTACTAACGCATTTTTGCGCCGAAAGTTTCAGACGGCATCTACCGTTTGTCGAAACGAAAACGAGGGTCTAGGCAGGCGAGGTCAATTCACGGCACCAGGTCCACCGATCGACCCGCGCCAACAGATGCTGCGAGACGGACCATGCCCTTGAGGACGAATTGGCCGATGTCCGCCGTGATTGCGTTCTTGATAACATTTACAAACGCGCCAACGCGCTAAAGCTGCACGGCGGTGTTTCCGAAGGTTGATTGCCCAGTTCGGCGAGCCAAGGGGTGTCATCACGGACAAGCTGCGCAGCTACGTTAAGCCGGCTAAAACACCGGCCCCGGACACTGGTCGCCGCGCCCAACCGCTACTAACCTCATATCGTCACGCCCGAAAATACGCATCCACCCTCAGGCTCGAATACACCGCTGAAATGTCGACATAGTTCAGCCGTTGCCGATGCATCAAATTCGGCCGCCGATAGCTTGGCGCACCATCTGGGGTGGTCGCCCCCTTAAATCAGGCTACTGCCGCCTATTCGCCAGCCAGCGTTTCCATTCGGGCAGCCCACCGGAAAATGTGTTCAGATCTACGTCACCGTTGATGCCCGGCACGGTGCCGGTGCCGGAATATTGCCAAAAGCTCCAGTGCTGGCTTGGATAAACCTCGCGCGGGTGCTTTGCGGTCGAGCGGAGCCAGAACTCTTCGCCATCCATCTGTTGCATTTCGTTCACACGGTAGAATTCGGGCGTTGTATAGATAATCGGGCGCTGCCCGTAATGCCGATCCAGCATGTCGAGAAAAACCTTCGCCTCGCGTCGAACGACTGCACCAGGCGGCCGTTTGCGACAGGTGGGCGAGAATGCGTTCCACTCCATGTCTAAAATCGGAGGCAAAGCTCCCGCTTCGCGCGGAACATGGCGCACAAACCAGCGCGCTTGATCTGCGGCAGAAGTACAAAAATAAAAGAAGTGATATGCGCCCCGAGGAATGGACGCACTGCGCGCCCCACGCCAATGATCGCCAAATCGCGGATCAAGCATGTCGCCGCCCTCGGTCGCTTTGATAAAGGCGAACTGTACACCTGCATCGCGCGCTGCATGCCAGTTGACGCTGTCCTGAAACCGCGCGACGTCGATGCCGTGAACATCGTATCCGTGCGGCGCGTGGCCCTGCTGCCATTCGACAGGATCCCGTTCGCCAAATACATTTGTACCGCTGCTGCTGTCGAACGATTGGTCTGATGCACAGGCGGCAGCTATTAACAGCATAAAAATCGGTATTTTGCGGATCATAGGTGCGGCTCCTGCGTGGGACATATCTAGTATGCACGGAACTCGCCCTGCCGCCACTAGGACAGGGCAGATAAATCGGCGAATCTCGCGGCTCTCAGCCTGACAGTTCGGTGCTGTGAGTTCGGATGCGAACCAGTCTCCGAACAGACACTAGCGCCTTCCCTAACGCCGCCCAGAGATCGCGCCCCTTGCCCAGTGAGCCACGCGCCATTTGCTGGACAGAATTTGATGTGATCTATGATACTATTTGCACATGCTGATCGGGATCCGTTGATATGCTACCGCATTGCAATACGTACGGAATGACAGCTTAATCCCCTTTTGGTGCTGAAACGCAGCAGGTACAAATAGTCATGCAAAGTTCAAACACACCTGCGTCGATCTTTCGGAGCGATGAAAACTGCTGGCGTGTAGACCGTGCGGACAAGGTCGCTCTGATCGTCGATGCGGCGGATTATTTCCGCGTCCTGCGCCAGATCATCCTTAGCGTCGAGCATGAGTTACTGCTCATTGGCTGGGACTTTGATTTTGAGATCGAAATGCTGCCCGGCGAGAGCGACGACGACGGGCTAGCGCCCGATGGATTTCCTAACCAGCTTGGTGCCTTCCTTGAGGCTGCTGTGGAGCAAGCACCCAATCTGAATGTCTATCTGCTCAAATGGAATGGTGCGGTTCTTGCGGCGCCAGGCCGCTGGGCGCCGACAGTCGCGCTGAGTGTGTTAGGGAGCGACCGCATCCATCTTGCCCTCGACGGGCATCATCCGTTCGGGGCCTGTCATCACCAGAAGATTGTCGTCGCCGATGACAAACTGGCCTTCTGCGGCGGGATCGACGCGACTGCGGACCGCTGGGACACGTCTGAGCATCTACCCGGCGATCCCCGCCGCGTGTGCAAAGACGGCTCCCCCTCTGAGCCATGGCACGATGCCACCTCGGCGCTCACCGGTTCGGTGGCGTCCGCACTGGCGGAGTTATCGCGCAAGCGCTGGCACCGCGCCACAGGCGACACGTTGAAGCGCCCCGCTACGACAGCCACAGATTTATGGCCCGATACTCTTGACGTTGACGCCACCGATGTCGATGTCGCCATCGCCCGAACAGAGCCGCCCTACGACGGCAGGCCACTGGTAAACGAGATCGAGCAGCTCTGTATTGACAGCATCAAGGCGGCGAAGGACGCGATCTATATTGAATCTCAGTATTTCGCGTCCGAAACGGTCTGCGCAGCGCTAGAAAAGCGCTTGAGGCAGCAAGACGGCCCCGAAATCGTCGTGATCAATCCTGAGTCCGCCCTGTCGCAGCTCGAAGACGACGCAATGCATGTCCTGCGCGGGCGGATCATCGAGAGCCTCCGCGCTGCCGATCATCAGGACCGTTTTAGGATTTTCTATCCGGTCACTTCCAAAGGCGACCCGATCTACGTCCATGCAAAGATCATGATCACAGATGCCAGCACATTACGGCTTGGGTCCAGCAACCTTAATGACCGCTCTATGGGGTTTGATACCGAGTGCGACGTGGCAGTCGAGGGGCCAGAGGCGCTGATTACTGGATTTCGCACGCGGCTTCTTTCCGAGCATCTCGGAGTCACGCCAGAGGTGTTCCAAGAGGCGCTGCAAAAAGAAAAATCGTTAATCAAAGCAATAGAGAGCCTGAACGCGCGCAAAGGGCGCGGGCTGCGCCGCATAGACCCGCGGCCGGACGGCATCATTGGCGGGTTCCTGGCCAACACTCGATTGCTCGACCCGCGCTATCGCCCGGGCGAGGAAACATCCGCAGGACAGGGGCTGCGCCCCCGACATCTGGCTATGATCACCGCAGGCGCCCTAGTCGGCGGTCTGGCCCTACTAGCTTGGCGCAAGTGGAAGGACGGCGGCGGCCCTCGCGGTTGAGCGCGGCCTTCTTTCTTTGGTTGTGGTCAGACAGCTACCATTGAACGTTCGTTAAAATTTGTAAAGTGCCCCGGTAGATATGCTGCTTCCGCCTCCGCGATATCAGGACGCCCTCTTATCTTATGTATGAGATGGATCTTGCGCGAGATTGGATTTGCTACCCAGCACAGTATTTTTGCCGGGCCGGGCAGCGGCGGCAGACCTCCGTCGACTTGGACTGGCATCAAGCGAGGCACCCTTGATTAGGATGGTTCGCCGGGAACTCTTGGTCTTCAGCTGGTGCCTATGCGGCGCGATCGCAATATGCGGAATGTTGGCATTGAGCCGGAGGCGTACCTAGATCGCAAGTGCGATGTCGGCATTCTTCTGGCTCAGTCCTCTGTTGGCTTTTCCCTGAGCGCCCTTCGATCTAGCCCACCCTGCTTTGTAGGAGGGCTGTGTCCAGCGTCAATATGGGGTACCAATTTCTGCAACGCCTGCAAGACCTGATCGATCCCAACACTTTTCGCATGCGGCATGCCTTCCTCTTCCGCAACGCTGATTTCACTGGCGTCGTATTCCCATCGGCGGAGGATTTCGATCTTCTGAGCCTCGGAGAGAGACGAAGATATCAGAACATCGTTTGGCGTCTCAAATTCCGCTGCCGGATCAAGAAGAGCACGGGAAATTCTTTCGTCTTGTGTCATTGGCGATCACCTTGAGAAATGAAAAGAACTTGTCCGGCGGGTTCAGGGATGTCCTGCTCTCCCGAACCCATTTTATTTAATCTTTGCTATGCCAGCGCACTGGGCTGCGCGATATCGTTGAGGTTTGCACCGGTGGCTTGCAGCGCCTGCATGGCATTTTCCTCCAACGAACCCAAAATTTGTTCCAAATTTCGATGTGTCAATTGGTTCATGTGGTTCTTTCCTCCCTTCGGCAAGCGTTGGGCAGCTGTCCGTGCATTTGAGATCAACATCTCAGCATAAGCGTTACGGGTTTGGCTATACCTTCCGTCCACCTGCGAATTGACACGTGTCAATCGGCGAATTTGAAGTGACGGCACACCCCAAACATCAAGGTTCGAGCCCAAGGAGTGTGGATGGGTCCAAGGCTGCCCGGTTCATGGGTTTTATCCGCTACCACGAGAGCCTGAACGGATGAGCTGATTGGTTTTGTGTAGGCTGACTGCACTGCTATCCAACTTTGGGCCGGCAGTCTCCAGGGTTTTCGGCCTGTGATCACGGCAGCGGGCTGGTTTCACCGCCGGAGTTGTAGATGTCGACCGGGGACGCCATTTATGCCAATCTTACATTTAAAAAACTGCACGCCAAAGTGGCATCGCATCGTTCGGACAAGATCGCACACATCCCGGTAAGTCAGCGCTATCGGCAGTACCAGCGTACCGCCAGCAACATGACCTCATTCTGGAAACGATTACGTTAGAATATGTCAGGCCGCGCCACGAAAACCTCAATCAATTTGCGACCCCAGAGTGGCGCTGAGCGTCACTAACGCAGCAGAACCCCGCACACGCGGTTCAGGAAATTGACAAACGTCAATCCAACCGTTTGCACCGCCGATAGTGTTGAGGAAGGGTCTGCAGACACGTCAGAAACGCTGCCTGCCGTCCATATTTAATACACCACAGGAGCACTACGATGTCTTTGCATATCGGCGATATCGCGCCAAATTTCACAATCGATACCACCAAAGGCGAAATTGATTTCCACAAGTGGGCGGGCGATTCTTGGGTATTCTTCTTTAGTCACCCGGCTGATTTCACCCCGATATGCACGACCGAAATGGGCCGGACCGCGCAACTGGCTAAGGAATTTGCAAAACGGAACACAAAGCCATTGGGCCTGTCGACTGATACCGTTTCTGAGCATCTGAAGTGGATCAGTGACGTCAATGACACCCAACATACCGATGTGCAGTTTCCAATTGTTGGGGACGCGGACCTTAAAGTCGCGAAGCTTTACGATATGATCCATGCCCATGAAAGCACTACGGCGGCGGTTCGCTCGGTTTTCATCATTGATCCTGAACACAAGATCCGCCTGACGCTAACTTATCCAATGGATGTAGGCCGTAACTTTGATGAGATTCTGCGCGTTATTGATGCGCTACAGCTTGTCGATGCGAAAGGCATCGCAACTCCTGCCGATTGGAGGTCGGGCGACAAGGTCATAATTCCACCCTCGACCAACGATCGCAAAGCTGCGGCTCTGTTTCCGCAGGGCTGGGATGAAATTCGCCCCTACCTGCGACTCGTGGAGCTTTAGCCGCCAAGCCTGCGCCGTCGGACCATCAATGTATCATGTTTTCGCAATGCGGCGCTGATGGTCATGCATAACGGGCTGAACGACCTTGCGTTCGCCCTTATGCCAGCAGCCACAGACCAAAGGGGCCACCCATGGGGCGCAATTTTGACAATTACCTACGCAGTTTCGACTATGACGAACGGATCGCGATAAAGATCGGGCTTGATGAACTGCTGGACCTCTATACCAAGCGCGAGATCCAGCTCATCGACATCCGGTTCCGTGAAGAACACGCCGCCTGGTCGGTGCCCCCTCGTCCTGTCGGTCTTGGTCGCAACGCCGGTCGGCGCGTGGTCCAGCCAATTCGTGGCGCGCGAGGCGATTGAATTGTTGCTGATCGTCTTCTTGATCATTGCCGCGCTGCTATTGCTGTTTTCCCGGCGCACCACGTTTGTGACTTTTACGCAAACATGGCCGCTTTACCTTATTGGAGGTGGCGTTGGCGTGATCTCGGGCATGATTGGCGTCGGCGGCGGAGCGCTGATGATGCCAGCGCTGATCCTGCTTGGCTATGACGCTAAAAAGGCCGCCCGCGCCATCAGCTTTGTTATTCCGTTCTCTTCGGCTGGGGCATTCCTGACCTATCTGTCGTTCACCACGATGAATTGGCCCCTACTCGCCGTCGTGGCCCTTGCGGCGATCCTCGGCGGATATCTGGGTGAGCGCATCATGAACAACCAACTAAAGGCCGCACAGCTCAAGAAGTTGATAGCGGTAATTTTGCTGCTGTTGGCCAATAAGATGATTTGGAACTTCGTCTAGAAAAAGGAGTGCTTTGGTATGACACAGGTAGGAACTTCTCAAAGCAAAGACACCGTTGATATCCTCGTCATTGGGGGCGGACCGGGCGGCACGCCAGCAGCGATGGCGTTGGCGCAGGCTGGCCGTCGCGTGTTGCTGGTCGAGGCCGGCGTAGGGCTTGGGGGCACCTGCCTATTCTCCGGCTGCATTCCCTCCAAAATTTTCCGCGAGACCGCTTACCGCCGCTCTCAAATCGCGCGCGGGGGCGACTTCGGGCTTGAAGTGCCGCTGGGCTGGACCGGCGCGGTGGATTGGACTGCGGTGCAGACGCGGCGTCACAAGATCCTTAGCGGCCGTTCCGCAGGAGCGCTGACGAATGCGGGAAAACTCCGAGGGCTTGAGGTAGCTTTTGGCCATGCGCAGATCACCGGTGCCCGCTCTGCGATCATCCAATGTTCCGGCCAACCGCAGCGCGCCGTTACCTTCGAACGCGCGATTATCGCCACCGGCTCCGTGCCCAATCGCTTGCCGATCCTTGGCGGGGACCTGCCAAGCGTGCTCGATTCAGAAGGGCTGATCGACATCGAAGCAGTGCCATCAACATTGGTACTGATCGGCGGCGGTCCAATTGGCGTCGAAATGGCACAAATCTTTGCCATGCTCGGGTCCGACGTCACCCTGCTCGAAGCCGGACACCGCATTCTCGGCCAGGTCGATGCCCCGCTTGCGGCATTACTGACCGAGCACCTGAAGGCGACCGGCGTTACAGTCCAGACCGACGTCCAGATTGAACAGATCAAAGTGGACGATAGCGAACACCACGTAAGCTTCAGCCACAAGGGTGAGACACGAAGCATCGCAGCGCAGGTTGTTGCAATAGTTGCTGGTCGGCATCCGAATGTTGACGGGCTCGGACTCGAAACGACGGCAGTCAAACACGGGCTCCACGGGATTAAAGTGAATGAGCAGCTCGAGACCGACGAGCCAGGTCTATTCGCGATTGGTGATGTAGCAGGCAACCCGATGTTTGCCCATTGGGCCACTGCTCAGGCACTCGCGGTGGCGCGCTACATTATTGGGCTACCCACCACCTTCCCAAAGCCCGAATACAACAGCGCCGTGATCTTCTCGTCTCCTGAAATTGGCATGGTCGGGCTTACCGAGGAAGTGGCAAACGCAGCCGGTTTGGAGGTCGCCGTGGCCGAGTATGACTACAAGATCGACGCACGCGCACAGATCTCAGGCGAAAATCTAGGGCGATTGCGGATCATCTATCGTCGCTCCGATCACCGCATCGTCGGGGTTCACGCCCTGATCGAAGGCGCGGCGGATCTGGTGGGCGAAGCGGCGCTGGCGGTGCGCAACGGGCTGACGCTTGAGCAGTTGGCGTCGAGCATTCATCCTCACCCGACACTGACCGAAGCGTTCGGCATTATCGCCCGCGGAGCGATCGCCAGTTCACTCCGTGGAATGCCCCCATCGGGTGGTCCAGCGTGAATGCTATGCATCGCCTTGTTGCACAGATAAATTGCAACTCGGAACACGCCCTCCCCGAGACGGAATCCAGGCGGTGCGTTCAAAACCCGGGCGGCCAAGTCCGGTCATCCGGCTGAGACCCGGACACCAACCTTGGCTTCTGTTTTCTGATTTTCCTAGTTGCGCGCCTTCAACTTAGCCCCGCTGGCGGCTTTCCAGCATCTCTTGAGCGTTTCGCTCCGGCTGCGCCGGTTGTAGCTGGTAGCTTTCTGCCAGCCACCCGCCCGCGGGCCGTGATGTCGGTGATACTCCCGTCTCGTGCTCTCAGATATTGGGCCGCATTGGGCCTCAGGATCGCGTCTCTAGGAGGTGGGATGGTGACCTAGATCGTCGATCCGAACCAAGCGGCAAGCAAATCGGATGTTGGTTCTCCGTCGTACGCTCCATCTGCAAGGCACCGATCAATTGACGTGCGTCAATTGAAGGCGACCGGTCACAGGCTAAAACCTCAGAAGTTGAACTGAGGTGGCCAATGACCAACGACGCAAAAGAAGAACACACAACCTATATCAACGTTCCCGAAGCTGTCGGGATTTTTGATACGTTCGAGGCCCAGCAGGCCGCATTTTATGATTTGCGCTCTGTGGGGTTTCACCACTCGGACATAAGCCTTTTGGGAACTCAGGAAGCGTTGGAAGAGAGGCTGGGTAAAGCATATTGGCGCGCGTCCGAACTTGAGGACGATCCTAAAGCGCCCAGAGCGAACTTTGTGTCCGAGGAGGCAATCGGGGAACTCGAAGGCGCAATCGCGGGCGGGTTCTTCTTTGTGGGCTCCGCAATTGCTATGTTGGCCATGCTGACGCCTGCAAGCACTGTGGCCGCATCAATTGCCGCTGTTGCCATCGGCGGCAGCCCTGCCGCCGTCATTGGCACAATTCTCGCCAGACGGGCCGGAAAGCACCACAAGGACTACTATGAGAATCAAATCCGGCACGGCGGTATCTTGATGTGGGTCCGGGTGCGGGATCAGGAAAAGGAAGACCTCGCCGTCAAAATACTGAAAGGTCATTCGGGCCGCGATGTTCATGTTCATGGCTGGAGTGAGTAACAGCCTTCCAGTTTTTCAGGAGGTTGGCCCAAGAAGGGCACGAGATCATCGGCGGCAGTGCCGGGGTCTGCTGGGAGCTGTCACAAGGCGATTGGTATCAGGCGATATCGGCGTGCCACTTAAGAATGGGCGGTGCGTTGACTAGGCGAGCCTCTCCTTGTTCAGCGTATCGAAGATGCCAAAGCTCGCGATGATCCTTTGTGATGAGCATCTGCTTCTTCCCAAAACTGGGAAATTAAAGAAGATGTCTCATGAGTGACGGCATCTCCAGAGCTAGTGGTCATCGCAAGTGTCCGCCGCTTGAGGTCTTGGATCATCCGCGTTGGCGCGTGGCGGGCCAATCCGAAAACGCCAGATAGTAAAGAAAGACAAAGTTCAGCACCGGAACGAGGATCAGCAAGCTAAGCCAGCCTGAGTATCCGGCCTTGACCGAGATTTTCCAGAACGGGATCAGGATCAGAGCCGCGCCTATAAACAACCCCAAAGGCCCCACCCCATAACCCCAGACATATCCGAATTCGTAGTCTCGCATCATCGTTTTACCTTCCTGATTTCAAGAGCCCGGACCCGCGCCCAGCGCTCGCTCCTGACGATAGAGCCAGCGCTCCGCTAGCTCGGTCACCACAATGTCCAAAACCACAATGCTCAGCCCCGCGACCAGCAAATGTGGTGGCAAGGGCACAAGCGAAAACCACTCTGACACCCAACCAAGATAGGGTAACAATACCGCAATGCCGCCTCGATCCCATCTTTCAGCGGATCAAAAAACAGAAGAAACCCCTCATAGACCATCGCGGTTTCGTCTTCGCGGTCATAATCGGATCTGCCGTCAACGTTGTGCGTGGCGCCCCCCCCCAACACGCGAAAGCCTTTGCCGACAGACTAAGGTCCCCGGTCGGTGTCGCCCAGTAGGTTAGTACGTTGTCCTGTTCTGGCTGGTGTCTGGAGTGTCATGCGGGCGCTTTCATTTTCATTGCCCTGCAACTGCATGTTGATAGATGTCTTCTTCCTGCGCATTGTGGATGCGCACCAGCGACTCCAGCGATTGAATAACATGCTGCGCGTCGCGGATCAGATAGGGATCAGGATCGTCCGTGACTTGGGTGCTGGCAATCTGGTCTAGCAATCGTGCCAGATGGTGAATTTCCCGATGTGCGCGGCTCATCGCCGCAAGACCGTGATCATCGGGCAGGAAGCTGCGCACACGGGGGTACAGTCGCACCTCGTCATCTAGTTCATGAGGCGTGATCTCATTCTGAACGATCTTCCGGGCGTCCTGAAACAGCATGGCAGCGTCCTGCGGTCCTGCGGAGTCCAGCGCGTCCGCAATGCCAAGCAACCGGTCGAGAGCTGCGTCGAGGATCGCGTGATCGTCCAGCAGCGTCTGAAAGGTGGCCGACGACATTCCCCTCGACTTCCTGCTGCGGCCAGGGACCAACGTGCGCAGCGCGTTCAGAATAACGGCGACGTCGATCGCCTCCTGTGTCAGGGCGCCCTGAACCGGCGACAGCCAGCCAATCGCGGCGAACCCCATGGCAATGCCCGACAAGCCCAGCCCGACCACAATACTTTGCAGAGCGATGGCCCGCGTACGTCGCGCGATCTGCACGGCGTCTGCAACACGGTCGATGCGGTCGACCAGAATGACCACATCAGCAGCCTCGGACGAGGCACTTGCGCCGCGCGCGCCCATGGCGATGCCAACGTCAGCCGCCGCCAGCGCAGGCGCGTCATTGATGCCATCGCCAATCATGACCGTGGGGTGCAGCGCCTGTTCGGTTGCGACCGCTTCGACCTTTTCGCCTGCACTCCGGTCCGCCAGAACAGCATCCAGATCAAGCGCCGCGGCAATGTTTTCGGCGGCGTCCGCCCGGTCGCCCGTTAACATCATGATCCGCGACAGCCCCAGACTGCGCAAAGCCTGCACCGTGCGCGGCGCAGCGCGCCTAATCTCGTCACCCAGTAGGAGCGCGCCGATAATTCTGCCGTCCACGGCCACGAAAACGCTTAACGCAGAACGCCACGATGCCCGCCTGAGAACCCGCAATTCCCAAGGCTGCGGTTTGTGCGTGCCGCGCACATATTGATATGATCCGACGCTGACCACCTGCCCCGACAGGGTGCCGCGCAGGCCCGAACCTTGGGTTTCCTGCACGTCCATCGGCATCGCCAGCGTCAGCTCTTTGGTGCGCGCCGCCGCCACAATCGCATCAGCAACAACGTGATGCGACGCCTGATCCAGTGAGGCCGCAAGGCGCAAAACAGTATCTGCGTCTTCGCCCGGGACGGTTTCGACGGACACTAGCCGCGCACCGCCTACGGTCAACGTGCCCGTCTTGTCAAAGATCACTGTGCGCACACGGGCCAAGGCTTCTAACGGGCCACCGCCCTTGATCAAAATTCCCAATCGTGCGGCGCGACTGACCCCGCCGATAAACGCAACCGGAGCCGCAAGGATCAACGGGCAAGGCGTGGCGGCGACCAGAACCGCAAGGCCGCGCACCGGATCGCCCGACAACACCCAGGCCGCACCCGCGACCACCACCGTCACCGGCAACAGGACCAGCGCAAATCGGTCCGCCATGCGAATGAACGGTGCCTTGGCCGTCTGCGCCGCAGTGACCATCCGGATAACTCCCGCATAAGCACTGTCGCCCGCCGCTGCCGTGGCGCGCAGCGTAAAAGCCTCGCCTACATTGACGGTTCCGCTGAGCACCACGGCACCAATAGCACGGGTGACCGGGATCGGCTCACCCGTTAGGGCAGATTCGTCGATCATCGCCGAGGCACTCGCAACGGCGCCATCCACGGGGATCACTTCGCCTGCGTTTACAAGGATCATGTTGCCAATGGACACGGCGTCAATCGATATATCCTCTACCTTGCCGTCATGGATCTGGTGCGCACTGCGAGGGGCGCGATCCACCAGCGCGCGAAGGTCACGCTCGGCGCGAGTTACGGCGAATTCCTCCAGCACGTTGCCACCCGCATACATCACCGCAACGACGACACCGGCCAGCATCTCACCCAACGCCAGCGCACCGGACATCGACAAAAGTGCAACCGCATCGACACCCATGCGGCCCTGCATCAGGGCACGGATGATTGAGACGGCAAGGCCCAGCACGACAGGTGCCGTCCCTGCCGCCCATGCCCAATATGCCAGATCGGACTGACCCGCCGCCCAAGCGACAAGGCCCAGCACCAGACCTGTCAGCGCAATTCCCAGAAGAAGGCGCGTCAGTGTACGTTCCGACCAAAAGGCCGCATGTCTGTTTCGAGCAGTGTCGCCAGGTTCCGGCATGGCATGGGTCAACCGGTGACCTTGGCGGCGGACAGTCGGGCAGCACCCCCATTCGACCGCTTCAAAGGTGGAAAATCATCCGGTGTAATCGTTTCTTGAGCCAAGAGCAGCGCCGCCCCGGCATCCAGATCGGCGCGACACTCAGTCAGGATCGTCTTGGCGCGCGCGTAAGCATCATCAATCAGCGCTCGCACCGCCAAATCAATCTCGCGCGCGGTGGCTTCGGAATAGTCTTTTTTGCCCGTATCATACTGCTGGTTGCCCAGCCATTGCATGGCCTTTTGTTCCAGAACCGCCTGCCCGATAGCGTCGCTCATCCCGAAACGGGTGACACATTCGCGGGCGATGTCGGTTACCTTGGCCAGATCATCCGACGCACCGGTCGATTTCACGCCAAACACGATATCTTCGGAGGCACGCCCGGCCAATAGCACGACCATACGGTCCTTAAGATCATCGAACGTGATCAGAAATCTATCCTCAGTGGGGCGCTGCAAGGTATAGCCGAGCGCCCCGATAGAGCGTGGAACAATCGACACCTTATGTACGGGATCCGCGCTTGGCAGAGACGCCGCAGCAAGGGCGTGGCCTAGCTCATGATAGGCGACACGCTCGCGCTCGACTGGGTTTAGCAATCGTGTCTTGCGCTCGGAGCCTGCAACGATCCGTTCCACAGCGGCGGTCATGTCCGCCTCGGTCACGGCCTTGCCTCCGCGTCTTGTAGCGACAATAGCGGCCTCGTTCACCAGATTGGCCAGATCAGCGCCGGTAAAACCGGTGGTGAGCCCCGCGATATCGTCAAGATTGACTTCCGGGTCGAGCGCGACCTTGCGGGTATGCACCTTGAGGATGTCGGCCCTCCCCTTGCGTTCGGGGCGGTCCACGACAACCTGCCGGTCAAACCGCCCTGCCCTGAGCAACGCCGCATCCAGAATCTCGGGCCGGTTGGTCGCGGCTAGCAGTACGATGCCGACGCTTGGGTCGAATCCATCCAGTTCAGACAAAAGCTGGTTCAACGTCTGCTCCTTTTCGTCGCCGCCACCGAATCCGGACATTGCCGTGCGCGCACGGCCAAGTGCGTCCAACTCGTCGATGAAAATGATGCAGGGCGCGGCCTTGCGGGCCTGTTCAAACAGATCGCGAACCCGCGCGGCCCCGACGCCCACGAACATTTCCACGAATTCAGATCCCGAGATCGAAAAAAACGGCACTTCGGCCTCACCTGCCACTGCGCGTGCCAGTAGTGTCTTGCCCGTGCCGGGGGGGCCAACCAGCAAGATACCCTTGGGCATACGCGCTCCAAGTCGGCCGTAAGTATCCCTGTCCTTGAGGAACGCCACGATCTCTTGCAGCTCAGCCTTGGCCTCGTCCACGCCAGCCACGTCCGCAAAGGTCACGCCAGTGTCACGCTCCAGATACACCTTTGCCTTGGACTTGCCGATGTTGATGAGCCCACCCATACCATGTTGATTGCCCATTTTGCGGATGACCAGCGCCCAGATGCCAACAAAGAAAACAGCAGGCAGAATCCACGACAAAAGCGTGGTCAGCCAGGTCTGGTCGCTGCCGCCGGCGAATTTAACACCCGCCGCCTCAAGCTCGGCGGCAAAGCCAGGCTCGACCCTTTGCGTGACGAAGTGATCTTTGCCGTCGACGGGACTTGTAAACGTGCCTTCGATCCGTGTTTGTGTCACTGTGACTTCAGCAATCTTGTCGTCGTGCAGATAGGTCAGGAACTCACTGTATTCCAGAGTGACGATGGTCCGCCCCGCCATCCAGAGTTGGATCGCCAGAATGCTTAGAAACACAAAGACTGCGTATCCGATGTTAAATTTGTGCTTTTGTTCCACGGGTACTCACTTTGCGCTTTTCCGCCATTAAACACACAATGCGTCTAGGGCGGGCCTGACTCATTGATCTTGATCAAGCTGAGCGCGGACGGCCACGGCCAACGATGCTATTGTTGCAGCAAGGCCTCTATCGGAAATGCGTCAGGATCTGCCGCCTAGTCGCCACCCACGGCCAACCGGATGCCAATTTCGCGGGTGCGTTCCGTGACCGACACCAGCATGATGTTAATAATGCCGATCCCGCCAATCAACAGGCTGATCCTATCCGCTCCGGACAGAAAAGCCCGGTAGCATCGACGAGATCTGCGCCATGTCGAAAACGTTAAAGTCATCTTCTTCATTCGGCCCGATCCTGCGGTGTTCGCGCATCGGGCGCGCGGTATTGGGGGCCGCCGCGACGACACCGGGGATTACAGTTTTAATCGCGGCCGCGTCTTTCAATGTTAGGCTGGCAGCCGACGCCGCCCAATGCGAACACCTCGACATCGCCGGATCCCTAAACCTTGGTCACGCCCGCCAACCGGATCAGGCGAAGTGACGCAGGATCATTCATTGTTGCGCCTGCAGGTCGGTGATCGCATTGGCCCCTTCGTCCGCGTCGTGGGCCACTATTTGGGTCACCGCTCCATCGCTAGGTCCAATCACGATCTGGACCTTGCGCGGTGTATCGTTCTCAAGCAGCCAGAAGGAGCGCTGGCCGGGGGGCTGGCCCACATCCACGTCCTGATCCAGCACAATACCATTGATGGAAGAAACGATGCAGGCTTTGGCGAGATTGGCCTGACTGACCAAAAGATCAGCCGCAGCGACGCGGACATCGGCCGCAGCGATACTTAACGCCGGGGCGGCCCTGTAAAAAGCAGCACGGGCGGTATCGAGTGCTTCGCGCGTGGTGATGCCCCGACGATAAAGATCGTGCGCGCGGTCAAACTTTGTTCGGGTCTCGTCCAGTGTCGTCCGGGCCTGCGCCTAACGCCGACACTGCGATTGCTGGGCGATGGTGCCGATGTCTGTCTTGGTGGTCTTCATCGGCACGTGCCGTTAATCAGACAGAATTGTAGCGGATATATCAAACCTGTCTTTGACGAGGTTCAAGTCGCAACAGCCTCACTGTACAGGGACAACAGGCCAGCGCGACAAGAGCGACCGCATCGCCAGCGCAGCGGCGCGGGCCTCAATGTCGTACTCATTGATCGTTGCCTTGAGGAACGCCACCTGAACAGTCTCCAGTTCAGAGATATCATCACAGGCCAGAATCGCCTGCTGATAGCTTTCGTCCCCTACCATCCGCTCGGCAAGTAAGCACATCGCATCCGTTGCGATGTCGACCCAGCTGTCCGCGACATGCTGGCAGGCATCTCCGTTTGTCCCTACGCCAGATTCGGTCGGATCTAAGCTAACTGGTTTTACCTTCATGCCATATCCTCTCTCATTGTCCGTGAGTTTTTGACCTAAAGCGACACATAGTCATGACCCTGCTTTGTCGAAGGCATTGCGCCCTCTGGCTCTTGGGTCATTGCTGTGGACATGATCTTCATCATACGTGCCGCCTCAGCGTTATAATCCTCAAGCGCATTGCTGAAGAACTTAGCTTGCACTTTTTGGACGTCTTCCAGACGCTTGCAGCTCAGCATCTCTTCCTGGATTTCCACATCTGCCTCCATGCGGGACGACATGAATTGCATCGCCTCGGCCCCCATATCGAACCACACTTTCATTGCCGTCTCACGCATCGGATTAAGGGCCGCCATGCTTTCCAGCCCGGCTGTGAGGGGGGCAACGGTTTCAGGATCTGGTTTCTTGGAAACTTTGGTCATTGCTTTTCCTTTCATTCATTTCTGGATGATGCGTGCAGGAAATCATGCACGTCTTGCAGATCGCAACTGCGGTTCGGCAAATGTCGCTGCGCTCCGCAACTTACTCCTAGACCTTTCCAGTCCACGCTAATTGACAATCATCAACCGGCTATGTTCAGCGCGGGCCATAGTAGAGGTACAGCAGGTCGATACTGGGTCGCGCCTGCGGGCCTTGCGCCAAAAGAAAGGAAGCCATCATGGCGATTAAGACAATTGTGGTCGGACTGATGACAGCGGAAGATGCGGAGTGGCTTGTCCCTGCGGCCTGCGCCGTTGCGAATACATACGGATCTCATCTTATCGGCGTGCATCCGGTCGAGGCTAATTTGCCATATGTTTCAGTAGACGGCATGGTGTCTGATCTGTCAGGCCCAATGTTCTACGACTGGCAGATCGAGGAGACCGCCGCCATCAAAGCCACGTTTGATCGGCTGACGCGGGTAGAAGACTTCGTTGCCGAATGGCGCACACAGGACGTACGGACGACGGATGCGGCCAGTTTTCTAACCGGCATCGCGCGCAACGCTGATCTGGTGATGATCGGTCAACCGGACACTGGCGAGAACCGGCGCAACGAAACTGCTCTTTATGAGAACGTCATCCGCCAGTCAGGGCGGCCAGTCTTAATGGTTCCACGAGGTCACGTTATCGAATCAATCGGTCAGCACTTTTTGTTCGGGTGGAGCGATACGGACGAAGCTGCCCGTGCTGTGCACGATGCAATGACCCTTGCAAAACCAGACGCGCAAGTGGACATCCTTTATGTTGGGCACGACAGCCAGGATAGCGCTGCAGGCCCATCGGCGCGGCGCGATTTGGCTGCGGCAATCGACCGCCACAGGATCAAGACAGAACTCATAACCAGTTCGGCAGATGCAGAAGGGATCGCCGCGACGCTTTTGCGCCATGCCTTTGAGCGGGGTTGCGACACAGTCGTCACCGGAGCCTTCGGTCATTCCCGGACCTATGATTTTGTCATTGGCGCTGTGACCCACGAGTTGATGGAGAAGGCAACGCTGCCAGTTCTACTCGCTAAGTAAAAGCGTGGCGAAACGGTGCGGTTATCCCTCGCCTGCTTGCTGATGTGCTGCGAAACTCATCACATCAATGGCGGCGCCAGTGCCCACGATCAAGTCGCCGGATCGGTTCCGCAGCAAGCCTTGCCACAGTCACCAAACGATTTGAAAAATAGCGCGGCATCGCGCTGGATTTCTGCCATTTCAGCGCGAATTTCGTCTTCTTACTCTGACGAGTTCGGATGGTCTTTGGATTTAGATTCAAGTGCTGTCGCCGCCATGTCTGGTCTTCTTTTTGCTGTATCCCGATGCTCCGGCACTCCGATCACTGGGGCCTGACAACAGCACCATTCCGCGAGACAAAAAGCCAAACTATATTGATAATCATCAACCGCACGCCGGAAGAAAGCTCCAGAGTGTTTGTGACGACGCCTTCCATGCGATTTACAGATAGGCGTGCAAAACACACAAAGACAAAAGGTGTTTCAAATGCGCAAACCTTCACAAGACGAAGTAATCGCATTTCTCTCGGACAGCAGAAACCTGCCGGGGCACGAAGCCGTCGAGACCGTTCGCACTCACGGCGCATTGGTTTTTCTCTGCGGCAGCTATGCCTACAAGATCAAGCGCGATGTACGGTACAACTACCTCGATTTCTCTACCCTGCAAAAACGTCACGAGATGCTGCTGCGAGAGTTAGAGCTGAACGCGCCCACGGCCCCTTCGATTTACCGCGATGTCATTGCCTTGACCCGTGACGCCGATGGCCAGTTGCATTTGGGCGGTGAAGGCGAAGTGGTGGAATGGGTGTTGCGGATGCAGCGCTTCGATACCGACGACGAATTAGACAAGGTGGCCGCGCGCGGTGCGCTTGACGACCAAGTAGCCGAAAGACTGGGCGAAGTCGTTGCCCAGTATCATGCGCAAAACAAGGTCTGCGCTGATGTTTCCGGAGCCGATCTGATCGGCGCAATTCTTGATGAGCTAAACAGTTCTTTTGCCACCATGACAGATCATCTTGATGGCGCGCAAAATGATCGGTTTCACACCATCAGCGACGGCGCATATCGCCGCGCGGTGGCCAGCTTGAACGCCCGCGCTGACGCGGGTCATGTCCGGCGCTGCCATGGCGATCTGCATCTGCGCAACATCGTGCTCATCGACGGTGTGCCGACGCCCTTTGATGCGCTGGAATTCGACGAAACCCTCGGCACCAGCGATGTGCTTTACGATCTGGCATTTCTGCTGATGGACCTCAGGCACGCGGAGTTGCCGCGGGCAGCGAATATCACGCTAAACAGCTATCTGTTTTATGCGCCGGGCGGTGACCACCAAGGGGGCAACTATGCGGGTCTGTCGCTGCTGCCATTGTTCCAAAGTATCCGTGCTGCAATTCGTGCGATGGTCGTCGTCCAAACGACGCGCGTAAATCCGGACGATCCGGCGCTTTTGCCGGGGGCGCGTAAGTACATGTCTGAAGCACTTGACTATCTCGCCCCTGCGCCGGCGCAATTGATCGCTGTTGGCGGGGCTTCGGGCACTGGTAAGACCGTCCTCGCGAAATCCTTATGTCCACAGATTGGGGCCGCCCCCGGTGCCGTGCATCTCCGCAGTGATCTTGAGCGCAAGGCGCTTTTCGGTGTGCCGCCCCTGACCCGGTTGCCCCCGCGGGCCTACGGCAGCGAAATCAGCAGGCGCGTATATGACGTCATGCGCATCAAGGCATACGCGGCATTGATGGCCGGGCATAGTGTGGTGATGGACGCCACATGGCTATCTGAAGATGAGCGAAAAACTTTGAGTGAACTTGCCGGACAGACAGGCGCAGGTTTCTCGGGTCTTTGGCTTTCGGCGGACACTCCCGTTCTTCAGGCACGAGTCGGCGCGCGCAACCACGACGCTTCAGATGCCGATGCAACGGTCGTTCACCGTCAGGCCCAGTGTTTGAATCCCCCTTCAAATTGGCGGTTTATAGACGCATCCGGCGACCCGACCAACACTTTCGCAGAAGCGATTGGCGCGCTGTCTGGATCTGCAAAACCCCGAACAGGAACTGGATGAGGCTCAGATGTTTTCTCGCTCCCACCGAATATTCGAGATCTTCGGCTTTGAAATCAAACTGGATCCAAGCTGGCTGATACTGGCCGTTCTGATCATTTGGAGCCTGTCTGGCAGCTACTTTCCGGCGCAGGTCGCAGGGCTGGGCAATCTGGATTATATCGCGTTGGCAGTCGCCGCCATGCTCGGGCTATTCGCCTGCCTGATCCTGCACGAGCTGGCACATTCGCTGGTGGCGCGCCGGTTTGATCTACATGTTGGAGGGATAACCCTCTTTTTGTTCGGCGGGGTTGCCGAACTGGACGAAGAACCGGCTACCGCACAATCAGAATTCTGGATTGCTGTGGCGGGGCCGACTATGAGCTTTGCCTTGGCAGGCCTTGCGTGGTTAATTTTGCGGCTAGTCGATGCGGCCAGCCTGTCACCCGCTCTAAGCGCGCTTCTTGGCTATCTTGCCATGATAAATCTGCTGTTGGCCCTATTCAACCTTGTTCCGGCCTTTCCGCTTGATGGCGGGCGTGTGTTTCGTGCAGCGCTTTGGTATTGGTTTGGCGATGTTGTTCGCGCAACACAGGTGGCATCCAAGGTGGCCAGTTTTTTTGCCATCGGCATGATTGCGATGGGGTTGCTGTCTTTGTTCAACGGCATAGCCACCGGGGGTTTATGGTTGGTCCTGATTGGGCTTTACCTGCAAATGGCGGCCCGCACCACGCTTCGGCAAATGCAGCTGCGCATTGCCCTCCAGGGCAAAACCGTGAGCGACATGATGACCTCAAACCCGCAAACCGTCGACGTTGACACAACAATTGAGGCGCTTGTTGCGGAATTGATGTTACCCAAAACATTTACCTTCGTGCCCGTGGTCGATGGCGATCAGCTATTGGGATATCTGGATTCCGCGATGCTACGATCCATCGCGCGCGACAATTGGGGCAATGTGCAGGTCGGAGATATTTATGAACCCGCAACTCCCGAAAATACGGTGCATCCCGATCTGGCTACAACCGATCTGTTGCAGCGCATGACAGACACCGGTCGGCGCAAATACCTTGTTGCTCGTGACCAACGCCTCATCGGGGTCATCAGCCTGACCGACCTGATGTCATATCTAAGTGTGTTGCAGGACTTTGGATTACAGAACGGGCTGCCTCAGGGTCATGCGAATGGCGGCCGATAGCATGACCTTATCCATTGACGAACAGGTCAGCTTGCCAAATTATCCGAGCAAGATTTCTGACAAATTGCACCGCGATGCGGCCCTGCTGAATGCCTTGATGGCCTCGTCAATGATCGACGCCATTATTGTATCTGATGCAAACGGCATCATTCTGCGGATCAATGCGGCCGCGTCCCATATTTTCGGACACGAAGACGGTGCGTTGGTCGGGGAAAGCATCAACAGACTAATGCCGCCGGCCGTGCGCTCCGAACATGACAACATCGTCGAGCGTTACCTTGAAACCGGCAAGCCGCACATCAAGGCCCACGGCCGCGAAATTGAGGGGATGCGCGATGACGGCAGCGTATTTCCCCTGCACGTCACACTGGGTCATATCGACCTTGACGGCGAGATGCTCTTTATCGCGATGATGCATGACATCACCGAACGCAAGCAGGCCGAGAATGCGCTGAACCAAGCAAGCCGGATGGAGGCGATTGGGCAGCTGACGGGTGGATTTGCGCACGACTTCAACAATCTACTGACCATTGCCATCGGGAATTTGGAATTGCTGCGGCCCAAATTGACGGACGAAGGCCAGTTGGGCATGCTGCAAGACGCTCTGGAATCTGTTGAGCTTGGCGCGGAACTGACCGGGCATTTGCTCGCCTTTGCGCGGCGCAGTATTCTTGAGCCTGTGACGATTGACATCAACGCGGAAATTGAACGCGCAATCAGGCTGCTGCGCCACACGCTCAATCCGGGCATTCAGATCAAATCGCAACTGGCACACGATCCTGTTCATGTTCTCGCTGATCCAGCCCGATTGCAAACGGCGATGCTGAACCTTGCTTTGAATGCGCAGGATGCGATGCCGCGGGGCGGCGTGCTAACCTTTGAGACAGCCCTGACATCGACCTCAACCAACCGGTTGTTGCGGTCCATGCGGGCGGACCCCGGCAAGTACGTGCAGATATCGGTGCATGATACCGGCGCTGGGATGGATACGGAAACGGCCAGACAGGTGTTCGATCCATTCTTTACTACCAAGGCGGTGGGCCATGGTACCGGCCTTGGCCTTGCGATGGTGCACGGGTTTATTCATCAGTCGGGCGGCCAGACGGATGTCGAGACAGCCCTTGGCAGTGGGACGACCATTCACCTGTATCTGCCTTTATCCACTGCCGCCCCCAGCCGGGCCGACACTTCGCATGCGCCCGAACGCTCGTCGGGTCAGACTATTCTGGTGGTCGAGGATGACGACAGGCTACGCAATCTGACTATAACTCGTGTGCAGGAGCTTGGGCATCTAGTGATCGAAGCCTCCGATGCCAAGACAGCTATAAATATCATCGAAAGTGGCGTGCGGATCGACGTGCTTTTCACCGATATTGCCATGCCCGGAGAGATGGACGGGCGCGCGCTTGCCCGGCATGTACAAGCGACCCGACCAGACATCGGGGTACTGCTGACGACCGGCTTTTCCGAAAGTCTGCTGTCCGATGATCCGACTGACAAAAACCAATTCCCGATCCTGAAGAAGCCCTATCATCAAAACCAGCTGGCACAGATGCTTGGTAAACTGTTAAATTCGAACACCGCGTGACGATTCATCTTTATTGCGAAACAACGGTTGCGCTGAACATGTACCCGATCCCACGCACTGTTTTGATCAAGACAGGCTTGGCGGGGTCACGTTCAATTTTGCGGCGCAGACGCGCTACCTGATTGTCGATGGCCCGATCTAGCGGCGTCCACTCTGTTCCGTTCAAAAGATCCATGATCCGCTCGCGTGACAGGATCCTTTTGGGGTTCTCGAAAAAGACTTGCAGTAGTCTGAATTCGCCATTGGTCAGGTCTGCCAAAGACCCATCTCTACAGATCAACTCAAAGCTCTCTGGATACGCGGTTAGTTCGTCAAAAGACAGCACAACAGCTCCGGCTTCGCCGGACCTCTCGACCGGGGCGGTGGCGGTTCCTCCGGGATCAGCATCAAGAGGTTGCGACGGTGATCGCCGCAAGACTGCCCGCACCCTTGCAATTACCTCGCGTGGGTGAAACGGCTTGGTGATATAGTCATCTGCACCAGCCTCGAGTCCGGCCACACGGTCGATCACATCATCCTTGGCGGTGACCATGATGATTGGCACGCTAGATATCCGGCGAATGGCGCGTGCGATCGCAAAGCCGTTTTCATGCCCAAGGTTCAGATCAAGCGAGATCAGGCTGATGGCGTTTTCATCCATTGTTTGCAACGCTTCAGCCTCACAATCGGCCTCGAAGACCACAAAACCTTCGCTTTCAAGGGTGCGGCGGAGCAGCGTGCACATTTTTGGGTCGTCGTCAACGACAAGGATTTGATTGACGGTCATCACATCTCCTGAATCGTTAAGCCCCCCCAACCGGCAATTTCACGCTGATTTCGGTGGAGAATACAGAGGATTACAAAATGTTACACAGCAAATGAATGGCCCGTTACAAATCGGCGGCACCTTGGGCTTTCACTTGAACCGGGGGACAATCATGCTGCATTCAAATATCACGGCTCAAAAATCGCGCCTGTGCGCAACCCGTCCAGGGCGTCATGGTCCGGCTCAACGCAAGCTGCGCGCCGGCCAACATCTTTTCCATCAAGGGGATGATGCCGATTTTGTCTTTGACGTCGCGCGCGGGGTCATGCGTCTGGTGCACATAGGAGAAACTGGCAGTCGTCAGATCATCGGATTTGCCTATCCCGGTGACATGATTGGGTTCAGTGAAGATGGTGTCCAACATATCAACTGTGAAGCGATCACTGACGGGAATGTCGTCGCCTATCGGCATGACGCGCTCGGCGTCATCGGGATGAACCCCGAACTGCACAACCGGCTTGTCGCCGCAGCATTGCATCATATCACAACCTTGCAAAAGCACTTCATGATGCTGGGTCGCAAAAGTGCGGTGGACAAAGTTGCGGCTTTTTTGATTGAACTTGCCGCGCGCGAGGCAAACGATATGGACGGTAATAGCGAAGTACATGTCCCAATGCCGCGCTGCGACATCGCTGACTATCTGGGCCTGACAACTGAAACGGTCAGCCGCAGTTTCACGCAATTGCGCAAAGCGGGGGTCATCGCCCTTCGTGATGCACATCACGTCATGTTGTTGCGCCCTGATCTGTTGATTGCGGCTTGAGATACTCCCCATGACTTGGACAGGATCTGGCGTGACCTAGGTCCGATTGATCTGTTTGTGGCGGCGCGCGATGTTGAAGTTTTCACGACCAATACATGGTTTCAGGCGTCGGATGGCTTTTGGCTTTGGATGACCTTGAGCTGTGCGCCGTGCAACGTATTCCTTTTGACCCGCCCCGCAAAGATCCCTCATCCAGATGGAAAGTTTGCGAGGATAACAGCAACACTATGTTTGCGGTGACGAAGTCACGTAATAGCGAACACAGACAGCAAAACCTTTGGTATTTGCTCGAAGTGCTCCCCCCACTGGATTGCAGAGTAGAGAGAATGCACTTTGAGCGGACCACCAATTTGTTTCGCCCATGCTGTATGTAGGCCATTGATCTTGCGAGACAGGCGCCTCGTCGGAAAAGGCGCGTCCTAAGTGTTCTGCTGGGGTTGACCCGCCGTTGCCGCAGTAGATGAGTCGGCCATTGGCGGGTCTGGGCTGCGAGAACGGGCCTAGATGATCCTTACTTGAGTGCCGACTGGCGAGATCAGGAACAGCTGCGCAATCATCTCATTATACAGTCCAATACAGCCGTCCGAAGAAGCACGACCGATTTTTCGGGTGTCATGGGTGCCGTGAATGATGTAGGCGGGCCAGCTCAGATACATGGCGTGGGTGCCCAGCGGGTTCTCGGGTCCGGGAGGCATATAGCGATACTCCGGAAAGCGCTCCATCATAGAGGCCGTCGGGGTCCAATCTGGGCCGACCTTCTTACGCACAATCTTTGTGTATCCTCGTTTGGTGAGTTCCTCAGAAATTGGGACGGACGTCGGATACACGCGATAGTCCTGTCCATCGCCACTCCAGTAGTGCAGCGCTCGGGACTCCGTATCAGCGACGATCGTGGCGACACCGAGGGTGTCGAAATGATCCTGCCAGTTCTGGGTTACGAAACTTGAAGTATTGCGCCTGTGTGTGGCTGGGACTGACTGGGCTTGCAAGATACCGGGTGCCGCGATTGTGCCGGCCATGGCAATACCAGACATCAGGGCGCGGCGTCGTGTTATCAGGGTTTTCATTGTGCTCTCCTCATTGCAGAAATCTTTGCCGTTTCCCCGGTTAAACCGATTGTGCCTTAATCGAACCTTAAGGCCCGAGATCAGGCCCGGCCGCGCTCTACGGCATCGCGCAGCGCACCCGCGTCCAACGATCCAGGATAGATCGTTGTGCCGATGATGAAGGCTGGCGTGCCCTGCAGACCTAGCTGCGCTGCTTGCCTGCTGTTGCGTGTCATCAGCCCGTCCCACTTGTCGCGGGCATTCCGGTAGCCGTTCTGCAACGCAGCTACATTTAGGCCTGCCTTAACCAGTGCGTCACGGATCAGCTCGTTTGACAGGCGCCCCTCCGTCTCCATAAGTGCTTCGTTGGCAATTTCGTATTGCCCCAGCGACGCCGCTCCGAGTGCAAGTTGGCTCGCGGTAATAGACGGCGCTCCGAAGATCGGCCAATCCTTCATGACCAGCCGGATGTTCCCGTCTGTTTCAACCAAATCAGTGAGGATGGGGTGGTTCGCCTTGCAATATGGGCATTGATAATCGAAAAACTCGACGATCGTAATGTTGCCTTCCTTGTTTCCCAAAACGGGATTCGCGGGATCGAAAAGCACCTCGTCGACAGTTAGTTCCTGCGCTTGGGCACCTGATCCACTTGGCCACAAAGAGATGCCGGCCGTTGCAAAGAGGCTTGTGACCGCTGTTCCGATCAGCGCGTTTCGGCGGTTAATACGTGTCATGCTTGTTCTCCGATCTTCGTGAAAGTTTCACCCTGATTTTGAGTGGTTTGTTCATCCAGTTCTGCGTGGGCGTCCAACGTGGCCATTCACGGCTTAAAGGGGATGTCGCCGGTTCTGGGAAATCCACGCTCTGATCCCCGACGGAAACGGCGTACCGCATCGCATAGTCATGACGTCACGAGATACGCAAAGCGCGCAAAGGGATCGACCACGACCATTCCGGGCTTTCCCTTGGTCCAGAATTTCACCTGCCGCCGCTTGTTCCGTTCGGAAAGAATCTGAACCGGAGAGATCTAAAATCGTCTCGCCCCGATCTTCGAGCGAACGGTACATCGTCGAAAATTCCAAAGCAGCTTGGGTCTTTTCCCGCGGCACAGTCGTCGGAGCAATTACGGTGGGTTTTGCGCAGGCGGCAAGGACTGGTAGAGGGAAAAGCGCCACAATCGGGTTCGAACTGAGCGTCTCAATCCTCATCACTCTCGCCTTCCAGTTCCTTGATCTGTGCCAATAACGCAGCACGAGAAATCTCTCCGGTATGGACGGCCTTTAACTGCCCATCTGCCGAAAAAAACAGCGTACTGGGCAAACCCAGCATTCCAAACTTGGCCAAAAGCGTTGAATCTGGGTCTTGAACCATCCCCTCAATAGGTAAACCGTTGTATCTCAAGTAAGATTGTACGGTTTCTTCATGCTCGCCTTGGTTGGCAAATATGAACGCGACGTTCTCCTGCGCCGCTGCAACTCGCACCATCATCGGCATTTCGCGTCGGCACGGCGGACACCAGGTTGCCCAAAGGTTCAACACCAGAGGCTTGCCGTCATCTCGGGCCAAACCAATCTCATTGCCTTCCAAATCGGCGAAGGAGACAGACGGTATCCGGCCCCTTGGTTCATACGGAAGCAAAAATCCGGCAGTCTGGAAAGTCATCCCTCCCAATAGCAGCGAAACAGCGATCGGCTTCACGACACTCGGCGTCAGCAGCATCCCTAAAAAGATCGTAACGCCAAGACCGAATGTACCTGCGCGTGTGTCGAAGCCGCCTTGCCACAGCGCAAAAACACTCAACGGTTCCTCTGCAAACACGTCGAAGTTGCTGATCACGAATCCCAGACGTGCCGCGACGATCCATGTCACGACGGTGATCATTGACCACCTTCGGATAGCCTTGGCAGTATCCGGACGACGCCAAGCAAAAAACTCTGAGACGAGTAGAAACGCGGCAATTGAGAGGATCGCGATAAAGCGATCATTCGAGAAGATGAGTGGACCAATTGCAATCGCGTTCATCGGAGTGCCTCGGCTGATGCCACGACGTCTTCTGCATTCGTATCACCGACAATGCGCGTGTTTGGCACTTCGACACTTTCGCGGGTCAAGAAGATCATTGTCGGCGGACCGACAGCACCCAACTGGTCAAGCATGGCTTGGCCTTCCGCTCCGAAATCTGAGACATCGGCGGCAATCACGCTCATTTCCGAAAGCGCAGTCTGAACGGTCGCATTGGTCCATACCTCCCGCTCGATGACCCGGCAGGTCACGCACCAATCCGCAGTAACGTAGACGAGCGTCGGCGTTTTCGGGCTGGCGGCCAAAACCGTCTGAAGCGATTGCATTGTTGTGGCCGCTACGAATTCTATCGGATGTTTTGCGGTTTCCGCCGAGGCTCGCAGCCGATCCAGCGGACGCAGGGGATCATTCCCTCCTATTGCCGCGCCGACGAGCATGATCGCGCCGGCAATCATCGAAAATACGCTTGCGGTCTTGACTGCGCGCCGCACTGGTCCAGCGTCTGCGTATAACAAATCCATCGCGCCGAAAAAGATGCCGCCGCCAATCAGCAGTAGCGACCACAGAGCCAATATGCCGGGTCCGGCGATCAGCCGACCGATCAACCAGATCGCCATACCAAGAAAGATGAAGCCAAAGAGTCTCTTAACACCGTTCATCCATGCCCCGGCTTTCGGAAGCACACGTGCGCCCAGCGTTCCAACAATCAAAAGCGGAATGCCCTGCCCCAGGCCGAGCGTGAACAGTGCTGCGGCACCTAGGGTCACATCACCCGTCCCTGCGATATACAGCAATGCTCCGGCGAGAGGCGCCGTAACACAGGGGCCCATAATCAGAGCAGAGCTGAAGCCAAGCGCCGCCGCCCCGCCATAAGTGCCGCCCGAAGACCCTCCGACAGAAGACAGTCGCTTGTTCCAGGCTGCAGGAAGCTGCATCTCGAAAAGACCGAACATCGACAAGGCCAACGTGGCAAAAGCAGCGGCCGCTAAATATATTGCGATCGGTGATTGCAACACCATTTGCAGGTTCTGGCCCGACCACGCGGCAGCTATTCCCAGCAGTCCAAAGGCGCCAGCCATAGCCAAAACGTAGATGCCAGATACCACAAATCCGCGACGCGCGGTCAGACGTTTGCCTTGACCCGAAAGTAGACCAGTCAGGATCGGGAACATCGGGAACATGCAAGGCGTGAACGCAAGCAGCAGTCCGAAGGCAAAAAAACCAGCGAGCACGAGAAACGTGCCGCCCCGTGCCTGAAGTCCCTCAATGACCCCTTCGTTCTGTGCGAGTGTCAGGCCAGGACTACCGCCCGTGGTTCGAGTGTTGTCGGTGGCAGCAGCAAAACCATCATTGGCCGGGCTTTGCGACGCTGCTTCCGGTGCGCTGTCCAGTGGCGATAGTGTCTGCGTGACAGGTGGATAGCAGATGCCGTCCTCTTGGCAGCCCTGAAAAGTGACTGTCACCGGACCGCTGGCCGAGGCCATTTCCGCCCGTGCGACGTCATAATACACCTCGACAGATCCGAACGTGGGATCATCCTTGCGCAGGCCGGGCTCTGTCGTCAACGATACGCTTTTGCCATCAATCGTCTCCGCCGATAGGTAGTCGCGATAGAGGTAATACCCTTGAGCGATCGTCCACTTTAGCGCGCGTGTGCCGTCATTGCGCTCCACAACATTAATTTGGAACGCTTCGGTTGCCGGAATGGGTGCTGGCCTTCCGTCCAATACCAATTGCGCCTCCGCCGGAAGTACCAACGATAGGGCAAGAAGAATTGCCAAGCATGCCATCCGAAATGGGAGCAGCGCGATCTGGAGCAAGATATTTTTCATGGTGCCCAAGTCTTCCAGTTGCCTTAAGCGAGGCTTAAGGTCTTCGGCTCATCGCGGCAGCAGAGAAAAGGAGCACTGCTAATGCGCGTTTTGATCGTAGAGGACGACGAGTCCCTAGCCGACGGTTTATCGGTTGGCTTGCGGCTCACTGGCCTCACGCCAGAGACGGTAACAACAATCGCAGATGCTCGCGAAGCAATGGCCCACGGCGGATTTTCGGCTGTGGTGCTAGATATTATGCTGCCCGACGGTACCGGGCTTGAATTTTTGACGCAGCTCCGGTCCCAAGGGGACGACACGCCAGTCCTGCTGCTCACGGCGCTGGATCAGGTACAAGACCGGGTTGCCGGTCTGGATGTCGGGGCGGATGATTATCTGGGCAAGCCGTTCGATCTTAGTGAAGTCTCTGCCCGCCTCAGAGCAATCGTTCGCCGTGCAGAGGGTCGCGCCGATTCCAGCATTGCTTGGAATGGTCTCAAAATCGATCCTGCCCGAATGAGCGGCCGGAGAGATGATCGCCACATCGAGTTTTCACCCAGAGAGTTCACGATACTGAGGGCACTTTTGGAGCGCCCTGGCGCAATACTCTCAAAATCTGTTCTCGAAGACCGCCTGTACGGATGGCAGGACGGCGTCGAAAGCAACGCGGTTGAAGTTCATATCCATAAACTACGCTCGAAACTTGGCACCGAATTCATCCAAACCGTACGCGGTGCCGGCTACCGTCTGGCAGGGGAAGCTACGTGAATTCCATACGTATCAGATTGTTCATAGTCCTCGTTGTAGCCACGGGTATTGTATGGCTGTCAGCTTTCGCCTGGGTTCAGCAGTCGACCCGCACCAAAGTGGAGCGGGTGCTTGATGCACGCTTGGCCGAAGCCGGTCAGATGGTGTCGTCATTGATCTCGGATCAGCGGATCGACGTCGCCCGAACCGCGTCGGCGTTCGCAGACGCAGCGACTGGTGATGCGCTTCGGTCATCAGGCTATTCACACAAGCTATCCTGTCAGATCTGGTCCCTTGATGGCGCATTGGTAGGAAGCTCGCAAAGCGCGCCTACCGAGCGTTTGACCAATCAAAACACGGGCTTTAGCAGCAGTGTCGTCGATGGCGAAAGGTGGCGTGTTTACTCAGTCGTCAACGAGGCACTCGGGATGCGCATCATGGTAGGTGACAGCTATACCGTCCGGGACCGACTGGTGACGGACGTGACCAAAGGGCTTGCCCTCCCTGCGCTGTTGATGTTTCCGATCATGGCCAGCCTAATACTTCTCAGCGTGCAACGCGGGCTTGCACCACTTGAACGGATGGCCGCTGCGCTATCGCAACGGCCCGCTGACGACCTCAGTCCTGTGGTCGTTGCACCCCTCCCGCGCGAAATCAAGCCGATGGGGGATGCTCTCAATGGCCTTTTTTCGCGAGTGGATGCCATGCGCGACCGTGAGAAAACCTTTACGTCCTTCGCTGCCCATGAACTAAAGACCCCGCTGGCCGGCATTAAGACCCAAGCCCAGGTCGCTGAGATGGCAACCGATCCCGAAATGCGCACGCAGGCCCTGCAGCGCATCCAGTTCGGCGTCGAACGCGCTGACAGAATGGTCAGACAGTTGCTGGCCCTCGCTTCGCTGGACAGGCACAGTGCCGGAACTGAGCGCGCTGCAGACGCCAGATCGGTGGTCGAGGCTGTTGCGTCCGATCTGAAGCGGCTAGCGGACGACAAGAACGTCTCAATCCAGATTGATTGGAGAAGCGACGTACGGACCCAAGTGAATTCGATCCTGCTGACGGCTGCTCTGCGGAATGTCTTGGAAAATGCCGTCATCGTTTCTCCTAATGGGGCTGAGGTAAAGATCATTTTCACCGCAGAGGAAAACCGCCTGCTGGTCGCTGTGCTTGATCGTGGATCAGGAATACCCGAAGATGATCGCGTTCGGATCACGGACCGCTTCTATCGTGGAAAAGATGCGAAGGAAGGCGGTAGCGGACTTGGACTGTCAATTGTTGCAACTGCAATGCAACGCCTTGGAGGCACCGTCAGTTTTCAAACTCGTCCCGGAGGTGGCGAGATCGTTACCTTGGCATTCGCGACAGCCTGAACAGACTGCTAGAAAAGAGATGATCGCGCGGCACAGCATCGTGCCCCGCTGGTGCGGCGAATTTTCTGATGTTGAATAATACCGCTTCCAGACGTTGGCTACACCGTCGACAGCTCGCCTTGGATAGTTGCACGCCCAGCCTTTCCAAAAACCAGTCGGCACCCTTAGATCTTCCCATACAGCTCCTTTGTTTCTTCTAGTCTGAGTTACGCTAGCAGAACGCGTAGAGGACACTGCGGCGTTGAATATCGTGTGCTTTAATGCAGTCAGACTTACCGAATACCTATGGCTCGCACTATCGCAAGACGCCTTACGAAGCGCTGAAAGACAAGCTGTACTCAACAAAAAGAATGTCTCGCAAGTAACCGCACGTTACAACACCGGACCATCGAAACTAGTATTATTGGCTCGCAGAAATTAGCGTGGCGCTTATTGGTTCGAGGATAAATGCACCCGCCTGAGCAAGCGATGAGAACCGTGCGTTTGTCATCCGGGGGATCACCTTGGCGAGCGCCGCGAACCTGTTGTGTCTAGATCCATCCAGAGCCTCAACACTGGAAACATCAACCACCTGTATCCCGTTGGCAGCTGCAAGCGCCTGAACCCGGGGATCATTGGCATCCGTCAGTCCAACCCGGTTACGTGAACCCGCGAGACGCTTGGAGAGCCTCAATGCGCGATCATCCGGGGAGACGAGCAAAGTCATTGGCGGCTGTAGTGCGCCGATGGTCTGCACCTGTCGGTGAAAGACGTCGATATCGATATCCGGCGCGGCCAACACTACATCACCCAGTCTTTCGATTACCCTGTCCTGACCGGCAATCCGGAGTTGCCGCAATGACTCCACGACAAGCCAGCCGCCCATACTGTGCCCAAACAAAGTAATGTTTCCAACGCCGGGATCTGCCGCAACAAAGGTTAGCAGGCTGACCAAATCGTCACGCGAATAGATGACGGCATCCCTGTCGGCGACATAGCCGGTCACGGATGCGGCGGATGGCCACGCGAAAAGGATAGGCTGTTCCGTGAGGTCCGCATCGGCGGCGATTTGCGCCAGCCTGAACAGAGATTCCGCAAAGTTATAGTTGTAGCCGTGAACAAAGATCAGGATGTCGCGCTTGTCGGTGGAGCGCGCATTCGCACTTGATCGGGGCGAGCTGGTGTCCAACAAAAGAGCCGGTAACACCCTGCGATTGGTCACCGCAAAGCTCGTCTGCAGATCCGGCTTGGCCTTGGGCCATTCGATTTGCGCAACCTCGTGCGCAGGAGGGACGGAGATCGTGAAAGCCTCATAATTGAGGGTAGCCGAGCGAGCGTCGGAATACGCTCCAGTCACGCCATTACGCGCGCGGTTCGTGGCAACTGTGATGGTCACCTTCTGGGCTGCCGATCTATCCGGTGAAACCACCGACAAAGCCTCCGGTCCAGGGCGCGGCGCACAGCCAACTAAGGCAACGAGAAGCAGACTTAAAAGCGACGTGACCGCTGTTTTGGGGTAGCTGCGCTCAAGGCGGCGCATCATCGGCTGTCTTTCTTGCATTGCCGTTTCTCCGGCCAATCTGTCACGAGCTACGTTTCTTACACATTGCGCACAGCCTTTGAAATCATCCTGAAAGGTTCATGGAGCGGCGAAACAATGCCAAGCTGGCCGCGAAAAAGGCCAACCCAAGTCCACCCATAAGGGTAAGTTGAACCCACACTGTCTCCACTCCCGCGCCGCGAAAAACCACCGCCTTGGCGAAGGCGAGAAAGTGGCGTGACGGCAGCGCCATTGTCAGACGCTGAACGATGTCGGGTTGGCTCTCAATGGCCCCCATGCCGCCGGAAAGCATTATCATCGGGATGATGACCATAATAACCAGTAATGCGAATTGCGCCATGCTGCGTGCCATGGTGCCCAGAAACATGCCAATGGCGGCAGCGGCAGCAAGGTAGATCGCCGTTCCAGCCAAAAGCAGCGGTACGGACCCGGCCACCGGCACTTTTAGAAAACCCTGCACCACAACGATCAGCGATAAGGTAAAGGCTGCGAGAACCACGACCACGTTCGCCAGCACCTTGGATAGCGCAATTTCTAGCGGGGTGAGCGGCATAACCATCAGGTGCTCGACTGTGCCCTGTTCGCGCTCGCGCAGCATCGCCGCGCCGGTCAGTGCAATAGTCAAAAGCGAGAGTTGGTTGAGCAAGGAGGAGACCGACTTGAACCAAACCGGATCACCGTTGGAGTTGAAGGCGCGCCGCAATTCGAGTCGTAGCGCAGCATCGGGTGTATCGGGATTTCCCGTCAAAAAGGCACGCGTTTCCGAGGCCAGAATGTTACTAATGTAGTCGGTGCCAAGCTGGGCCTGTGATACGGCGGTGGCATCTACTTCAAGCTGAGCGGCGGGCTTTGCCCCGGCAATCACATCCGCCTCAAATCCGGGTGGAAAAGTCAGAACAAACATTATCTGGCCCGCGTCCATATCGGCGGCGACCTGATCGGCCGCAATCAACAGCGGTGGCTGAAACCACGGCGGGCCAAGCGCGGCGGTGATCTGCCGGGAGAGCATGGAGTTGTCTTCGTCCAGAATGGCGATCGCGGCGTTGTAAACGGTGTCGCCTGCCCCGCTAGCCTCTAGCATGACTGCGATGATAAAGGACCAGAGGATCAGGATGACCATCACCGGATCGCCAAGAACGCTTTTCAACTCCTTGCCGGCAAGCCAGAAAATATTAATCAACTGGCGCATCTCTACCGCTCCTGCTTGCGCAAGGCAAAAATGGCGAGTGCAGTCAGAACCGGGCCGAACGCGGCAAGGCGCAGCAGGTGGCCCGACAGCTCGGGCAGCCCCAACCCCTTGGTAAAAGTACCCACACTTAGCCCCATGTACCAAGTTGTCGGCCAGAGCGTGCCAACGATCCGCGCGGGGCCCTCCAGCGACGAGACCGGCGTGATCATGCCCGAAAATTGCAGTGTCGGCATGACCGATAGGATCGCAGCGGCAAAAACCGCAGTGACCTGCGTTTTGGCCATCATCGACACCAACAGGCCATAGCCGGTGGCCGCCACCGCATAGAGGAGCGCGCCCAGAACCAGCGCGGCCGGGCTGCCCTTGAGCGGCACATCCAGAACCGTGACCACCAGCACCGTCAGGATTATGAAATTCAGCAGTGTGATGCCGATATACACCAACTGCTTGCCAATCAGGAATTCTGCACGGCCCGTCGGGGTTACGTAGAAATTCGTGATCGTGCCGATCTCTTTTTCGCGCGCCACGCTGACCGCCATCAGGACGGCGGGAAATAGCAGGAGCAGCAGCGGCGGGATCGAGGGTCCGATAGCAGGTAGACTTTCCATCGACGGATTGTATAGAAATCGTGGCTCAAGGCTCGCGGGTGCAGCCTGATCCTGTCCCTGCGCAGCGGCTAAGGCGGATAGCGCCAAAGCGGATTGTGCGCTCGCTGTCGTAGTATGACTATGCGCGCCTTTGACATAACTCTCCACCGTGCCAGCGCGGCTGGTATCGGTCCCGTCGATAAGCGCGGCAATTTCCGCAGTTTCGCCGCGCCGCACGGAATCGCCGAAATCTGGCGGGATTTGCAGCGCCAGCGCCAACTCCCCGCTGACCATGCGTCGATCAAGCTCGCCGGGGTCGTGGATCGGCGCCATCTGCCTGAACCAATCGGACTCCTCGAACCCCGACAGATAGGCGCGGCTTTCGGGGCTACGGTCGAGGTCAAAGACGGCAAAGGGGATGCCCCGCACCTCTTGGGAAATGCCGAACGACATAATCAGCAGAAGGACCGCGCTGCCGATGAAGGAAAAGGCGAGCCGCACCGGATCACGGCGCACCTGCATTGCCTCGCGCGCCGTATAAGCCAGTAAACGCCTCAGGCTGAAGCGCTGAGTGCCACTTGGGCTTGCGGGCGTCTCATTAAGGGCCAAGTCTACGTCAGAATCCGTCTTTTCCTGCGGCATCGCGTCCAGCATGTGGGCAATGAACGCATCCTCCAGCGTTTCCATGCCTCGCGCCGCGATGATTTCCTGCGGTGCGCCAGTCACCAGAACCTTGCCTGCGTGCATCAGGGAAATGCGATCACACCGCATCCCTTCGTCCATGAAGTGGGTCGAAATAAAGATCGTCACACCTTCCCGGCGCGCCAGATCAGTCAGCATGTCCCAGAACGCATCGCGCGCCTGCGGGTCCACCCCCGAAGTCGGCTCGTCAAGGATCAAGATGTCGGGTGCATGGATCACCGCAACGGCCAGCGACAGACGTTGGCGCACACCCAACGGCAGCGATGCCGCACCTTGATTTAGGTAAGGCTCCAGCCCGAAACGCGGCACTAAGTCCGCCATCCGCTCATCAGTCAGATCGCGGCCCAGATGGAACAAACGCGCATGGAGCAACAAATTTTCGCGCACGGTCAGTTCGCCATAAAGTGAGAATGACTGCGACATAAAACCGACCCTGCGGCGCGCATCGAGATTTTGCGCATCGACCGGTTGGCCAAAAATCCACGCCTCGCCAGTTGTCGCGGCAGTGAGGCCCGTCAGCATTTTCATGGTTGTGGTCTTGCCGCAGCCATTTGAGCCGAGAAAGCCAAAAATCTCGCCACGTTTGATCTCAAAACTGACCGCATCGACTGCTGTAAAATCGCCAAAACGTTTGGTCAGGCCGGTTGCCTTGATCGCGGGTGGGCCATCCGGGGCGGTGCCAATCAATGCTGGTGCGGGGGCTGCGTTTGGGGGATCTGATCCGCCACCCAACAGTGCGACATAGGCTGCCCCGACAGTATCGGTTCCGGTCTGCGCCATGAGATCGTCGGGGCTGGCCTCGGCCAAAATGCGCCCTTCGTTCATGGCGATCAGATGTTCGAACCTCTCGGCCTCTTCCATATACGCCGTCGATACCAGCACCGACATTTCCGGGCGGCCCTCGCGGATCGTGTCGATCAGATCCCAGAATTGGCGCCGCGACAACGGGTCAACGCCGGTCGTCGGCTCGTCCAATAGCAGAAAATCGGGGTCATGGATCAGCGCGGCGCACAGCCCCAGCTTTTGCTTCATCCCGCCCGAAAGCTTGCCGGCGGGGCGGTCAAGAAACGGCGCGAGGCCGGTTGCACCCGTCAGGCGCTCAATCCGGGCGGCACGCTCGGCTCGGCCCTGTCCGAACAGCTTGCCGAAGAACTCCAAATTCTCGCGTATGCTGAGGTCGTGATAGAGGTTTTTGCCCAGCCCTTGCGGCATGAAGGCGATCCGCCTTCCAATATCGGCCCGGTGCCGGGCGCTGGACATATCGCCGCCCAGCGTAGCGCTTTGGCCCTCTTGTAGCTTCTTTGCACCGGACACCAGGCCCATCAGCGTGGATTTTCCCACACCGTCCGGCCCGATTAGCCCGACCATGCGCCCGGCAGGAACGTCGACTGTGACATCGTTAAGCGCCGTGACCTTACCGTAGCGATGACTGACCGCTACCAGCTTTGCCACAGGGTCGGTTGTCGCCTCCCCCGTTGTCATTGGCCTGTCCCGGTACCGGTCTCCGCCGCCTCTGCCGCCGGCGCAGGCAGGACATCAACCACCTTGGGTGTCAGGCTTTCGGGCCAGTCGGGCATGGTACCGTCCGGCGAGGCCAGCCGAACCCAAGCCACGCCGCGAACGCCGGTCTTGACCTGTGCGAGACGCGCCTCAACCATCTGCTGCGGAATACGCACGCGCACGCGAAACATCAGGCTCTCGCGCTCTGCGATGGTTTCGACCTGTTTAGGCGTAAATTGCGCCTGCGGAGCCACAAAGCTGACCTTCGCAGGAATGGCGACATCAGGCATAACATCGACCACGATGCGCGCCTCATCTCCCATCTGCACTCTTGTCGCTGGCCCGGCAGGCAGGAAGAATTCCATATAAACATTGCCCAGACTAACCAGCGTCAACACCTTGCCACCGCTGCCGAGCACCTCGCCCGGCTGGGCCAGCCGGTAAAGGACACGGCCCGGCACAGGAGCATATAGCGTGCTGTCGGCGATCCGTGCCTCAATCTCATGCTGGTTGGCGATTTCGGCATCGACAGCGCGCTCTTTGGCGCGCGCCTCAGCTTTTGATGCGATAAGGCCCGCCTCGGCCAGCTGCGCTTCGGTCCGGCGGATATCTAGGCTGTCACGCGAGATTACGTCGCGTTCGCTCAGGGTTTCGGCGCGTGCTTGTTCGCTTTGTGCCAGCGCAAGGCTAGCTTCTGCCTTTGTCACGCCAGCTTTGGCCACGGCGACCGCCGCTTGGGCACTGGCAACGGCGGCCTGCGCGCGCGCCTGTTGCGCCTCTAACTCAGCAGTATCCATCACAGCAAGAACGTCGCCCTCTGCAACAAGGTCGCCCTCTTGCACCGCAACTTTGGCAACACGGCCCGCTAGGCGGGTCGACACATCAACAAGATCCGCCTCAATCCGCCCATTGCCGCGCGCAAACCCCTCAGGTGGCAAGCCGCTAGGCGCGAGAAAAACCTTCCAGATAGCAAATCCAAGCAACCCGGCAAGCACTGCCAGCACCAGCAAGATTGAGACCCGTCGCGACATGACTACTCTCCCTTTTCGCCCTCAAATTCAGCTATTATGCCGCGCCGATAGATCGCAAAAACGCGCGGGGCATCCTCGGCCATATGGCTCATGTCGCCCGCGATCAGCGATTGCATTGCTAGGCCCTGGATCGTGCCGATGAACAGCGTTGCTGCCGCCTCGCTGTCCAGATCGGCGCGCAATTCGCCGCGCGCTTTTCCCGCTTCGATAAGGTCATTCAGCCGGGCCGCGTATTTCTTTAACATCGTGCGCGCCATGCGCTTGGCGGGTGTCGTCTTGGAGCCTTGCAATTCGCCAAACATCATCCGGGGCGCGCCAGGATGCTCGGAAACGAAGGCCACATGCGCCAGAAACATCGCCTGAATTGTCTCCAGTGGAGACTCGATCCCCTCTGACGCCTTATCGATGCGCGCCATGAGGCGTTCAGCCACCCATTTCATGACTGCCTGCCAGATCGCCTCTTTGTTCGGAAAATGTCGAAAGAGTGCGCCCTGCGTCAGGTTCATGTGTTTAGCGATGGCTGCGGTTGTGATAGAGTCTGGATTGGTGCTTCCTGCCAGATCGACAACCGCTTCGACGGTGACATTGCGCCGCTCTTTGGCGGGAAGGTTCTTTTTTTGGGGTGCGTTCATTGCGGAGCCTCGGTTTGCGATGCCGCAGCGTTATACGGACCCATGGCCAAGATCATCGACAGACCGCTGATGGTCGCAAAAAGCGGGAGCGCCGCGAGGAATCCGCCGCGCACTGCGACCAATTGGATCAGCGTCCCGGCGATCCCTACAAAGAGCGCGCTCGCGCCCATTGTGGTCCTATTGATGAACATGATGGCTACCCCTCTTGGATGTTCAATGCTGCTACTCATAACGCAGTGCATCATGACTTGATTAAATATAGTAATCAATTACTATCTTGATTCGAACATGGCTGGCAACTCCAAAACCGCAGGCTCATGCCGACCGGTCTTGTTCGGGTTGCTGACTATCCTTGCAGGCGGTCGGGCGCTGTTCGGTGGTGCCGACGCACGCGCAGCGGTGGGCAATGCCGTGCCTTTCGTTCTGTGGTTCAATTTTCTCGCGGGATTCGCATATGTAGGGGCCGGTGCTGGCCTCTTTTTCCGGCGATCTTGGGCAGTTAGGCTGTCGATTGGGATCCTTGTTGCTACGATCTTGGTGATGATCGCCTTCGGAGTTCATCTGTTGATCGGCGGTGCCTATGAGATGCGCACAGTTGCGGCGATGAGCCTACGCACCGTGATTTGGGGCGCTATCGTCGGCGCGGCGATCCGCGTGCCGGACGACTTTGGCCCGGCCTTGACGGCGGAGCATCCCCGTTCACTGTTTCAAAGCGAAGAAGAAGGAAAAACAAAATGACTAGCGCTGCGAAAAAGACAAATCCAATACGGCTTGCCGTATCCTCGCTGGCAGTGGGGATCGTGTTGTCCGCCGCGCTGCCGGTGACTGCCGAGCAGGCACAGCCAGTTTCACCGGAGTTGACACCAAAGCTGCGTGATCTGCTCCGCAAAGAGATGTTGTCGGTGGAGGATGCCAGCCACCAGATCATGTCCTATTTGATTGCCGGAGATGATGACAACGTCGAAAAGCTCGCGCAGAAAATACATGACAGCTTTATTTTGCAGCAATCCATGACGCCTGAGGACAAGCAGGATCTAATGGCTGCCGTGCCAGAGGATTTCGTAACGCAGGACCGGGCGTTTCACGCACTCTCGGCTGATCTGGTAGAGGCGGCCCGGAAAGGTGACAGGCCTGCGCAACATCAGAAATTCGGCGAAATGATACAGGCCTGTTCAGCTTGTCATACGCAGTATGCGACTGACCGGTTTCCGAAATTGTCTGAATAAAGACGCCGCGTTTGTGGTGACAAGGGCGGGACCTGCACCCCAAGTAACGCGTTGTGATCAGTCATAGGCCACGACCCCGCGCGGCGCCCCCCACATGATCGCGAGGGAGACGCTATATGTGACCTACTCTACTCCGAAAAGGACTGCTCCGCATGCACGCGCGCTCAGCGGCGCGAGGCGGCGTCAATCATTGGCATTGATGACGCGTATCTGTTGCGTATGACCCATTTTTTCGTCGCGCGGGTCCGTGCCGACAGACAGCTCGGCCGTTTCTATGCGGTGGATGACGAGGACCACAGATCGCGGCAGCTCGCACAGATGATTTCATTCTGGCTATCTAACACCATGGAAACAGACGACTATGTCGGCCAGTGACGCCGCCCCAATCAGCGAGGGCATCGAAATGGTATACCCCATGATCAGATGGCCCAGGATGACGCCGATAAGGGCCAGCTTGGGCGGCCGCACTTATGGTAAAGGGCGTTAGTGAGGGGGCCAATACTGGCGCTAGGCTTAACCTGAACGCTCTGCTCATCGAACGCGACGCCGAACAGCTGCGACGTGTCGGGGTGGGACCGCTGTTCACGTTATGAGGCGGCTTTCCGGATGATGTTTTCGGGGGTGAGGAACATCCGTTGGGTAGTCCACTGTAGCTGCTAGTGCATGGTCGGTCTCTGATCTATCGGGGCGATACTTTTTGGTGCCAGTGGGTGGTCGCCGTGTTGCTGATAAGATTGCAGCGACTGCAAAAACGGGCGCTTGCAAGATGGTCTTGACGATCTTTTGTCGCGTCACACCCACATTCAGGGCCGCGCGGATGTAGAATTCAAGTTGCCCGGACGCGGCCCATACTGCAGACAGTATTGCCACCGCCAGCATCCCGCGAGCCTGCCGATCGTTGCGTCCCGACGGGCTTTATCCGGGAAAGCGTAACCCCGAACCAGCTCGGCAGCAGGCAGGACCTTGGCCCCGCCCCCGCGCGACCAGAGAGTATCCTGTCTGTGCGGTAAGCGATGGGATGCAAGGCACGGGCACGCCGCGACGTCTGGGCGCTGACCCCGCACAGACCGAGCCGATCAATCTTGGCACCTTGGGCAAGGCGCGACCGCGCCGTCCATCTTCCTGAGGATTCTGCCAAGTCAGAAAACTGCACGATTAGTTCCGGCGTTACAAAGCGTTACAAAAAATTCACCCCGATGCCGTGCGCGCTTGGTCTGAGATACTTATGTGTTTCTCATGACAACTGAAAAAGGAGATCATTATGTCACAACGTTTTATACTTGCCCTCTCATTAACTGCGGCAACCGCACTTGGCGGCGCTGCCTACGCTGAGAATAATCATGGCCACGGGGCGAAATCTCAATCCGCTGAGTGCGGCCCGATGCAGGCCGGTGGCTCCGGTATGATGGGCGATAAGCCCAGCATGATGCAGAAGATGCACCGCATGCACGGCAGCAAGACGGGCGGCATGGGTAATATGGGCAAAGGCATGATGGACGGTGCCATGATGCAGATGCTCGACGCCGATGGCGATGGCAACGTGACACCTCAAGAGATGCGCGAGCAGATGCAGGCCAAGTTGACCGAATATGACAGCGATGGGGACGGCACATTATCGATCTCTGAATTCGAGACGCTGCACAGCGCGATGATCCGTGAGAAGATGGTGGACAAATTCCAACATCTCGACGCGGACGGCGACGGCGTCATCACCAGCGACGAAATGACAGCGCCAGCCAAGAAAATGGAACGCATGCAGAAAATGCACTCTGGCATGGGCAAGATGCAAGGCAAGCCTGGCCAAGGCATGGGTTCTGGGATGAATAACGCCGACGACAGCAACGATGACTAAGGATTGTGGCGCCGCCCCATGGTCGGCGCGACTTTCTCTTTGAATGGAACGGGAGAGCGACATGATGGTTTGGTACTGTGCAGATCAAGGATGCTGCTGGCTGTAACATCGGATCTTCTGAGCGTCCCTGCACTGGACAAATAGTCCTTAAGTTTAGAGAAAGGGAAATAATGTCATATACTTATGACCGCATTCTGAAAGACGTCAGGATAGATGATGCGGAATCGCGCATGCGCGAAGCGTTGGCGGAAAGCGGGTTTGGTGTTCTAACTGAAATCGACGTCAAGGCGACGATGAAAAAGAAGATCGATGTCGATATGGAGCCCTACCGCATCCTTGGGGCCTGTAGCCCGAAAATGGCCCATAAGGCCATCGGTATTGAGCCACGTGTGGGCGCGATGCTGCCTTGCAATGTCATCCTGCGCGAAGTGGATGGCGGCACCGAAATCAGCGCCGTTGACCCGGTGGCATCCATGCAGGCCATCGACAATGATGCGTTGCACAAGGTCGCGGGCGAGGTCCGTGACATGATGCGCGCGGCTGTTGACGCCGCCTGACGAAAGCGTCTCTCCATTCAAGAAGTCTAGTACAAAGCTCGTCAGCGCTGGCCTGTCCTGGAGCGCGGCGGCTCTGCCGGAGACTTGATACCTGAGAAGGATGAGGGTCATGGAAAAGAGCAAGATGGCGAAAAGCTATTCACCGGATATCCGCACCGATGCGGTGAGCATGGCGCTGGCGCGCCAAAGATCGACATATCGTGATCGGAAGTGCTGAGTTCGCTCCAAAGCGAGCGCGCGCCTTTGCAAAGCGCAAGTCATGGCGATTGCGGAGCGTTTTGGTCGTCGCTCTGGCATATTGGGATGCGCCTAAACACATATCATATTCGAGCGATCAACACTGCCCGCCAGCCACCAATCGACCTCTAATTGATCCGGATCAACCCGGCGATCGGTACGGCCGGGTACGATGGGTGGTGCAATAAGGAGACTCAGATGCTTGGCCTGCGAAAAGTGATGCTATTGGCGCTGTTCATCGGCACGCCCGCAATGGCTCAGGACATTGCAGAAGGCGAACGATTGTTTCACTACAGATGCGCAGTCTGCCATGGTCTGGAAGCGGATGGCGCGGGGCTAATGGCACCGGTATTGCTTCTGCAACCGATCGATTTGACGCAGTTGCAGCGCGCAAATGGCGATGAGTTTCCGCTGAAAAGGGTGGTATGGCGAATCGACGGGCGCGATCCGCTGGTCAGCCACGGATCGCCAATGCCTGTGTACGGTGATTTTTTCGAAGGGCGTGGCATCAGCCTGAAAACCAATTCAGGCCAAGCGATCATGACCAGCCAGCCTATCGCCGATCTTGTTGCTTGGCTGCGGTCGATACAGCACTAGCGCAAGGCGCATTGCTGACCCGAAAGAACGGAGGCGAAAAGTGGCTATTACTGTTGTGTGCCTTGAATGTGGCCAAGCAAACCGAATACCCGAGGCAAAACTGGATGCCGAACCTAAATGCGCGCGTTGTGGGGCGGGCTTAATCAAGGGAACACCGACCGAAGTCTCGTTCGAAATTCTTAGTAAAGCTGCGCGGATGGATGGCATCCCGCTGATCGTGGATTTTTGGGCTGCCTGGTGCGGACCCTGCCGTATGATGGCACCAGAATTTGCATCGGCGGCCAAGGCGCTAAAAGGGACAGCACGCTTTATAAAGCTGGACACCGAGGCCCATCCCCAAGCGGGGGAACGATATGGCATACGTGGAATTCCCCTACTAATTGCCTTCGCTGGCGGACGCGAGGTCAAGCGCCAGTCGGGCGCGATACCCGCGTCGAAGATCATAGAATGGGCATCCGGAATATCCCAAGCGAAAGGTGATGCCTGATGATTTGCACCCGCTCCGCCCCCCCCCTGCTCTATGGCATGGCAAACCTGCACAACCGTTTACAAAGCAAATATCGATGCAATCCATCGATGAAGATACCATTTGGAGGGAGTTGAGAAATGCACGCTGATCTTGAAACCCGGCGCCGCGTTTTAATCGTGATGTACCAACGTTACTCGGAAGCTGACCGACGCTGGAACTTGGCGTTGCGTGAGATGAGCGCTTGGTTTCCGACAGAACAACAGCCCACTCGTTCAAGAATGGGCGATCCGGGTTCACCGATACGTCGGCTTTATGAGCAACGCAAACGAGCGATGGTCCAATTGGAAGCAGCGCGAAAAAAACTTGACGTTGCGAGGCAGCGTTTGGCTGAAAAGCGCCAAACACCAACCACGACTACTTTTCTTTGCCTCACTTACACCGGCCCTGTCGCGCACATAGGTTGATAGCCAAGCCTATATCAGCGGTCACGGCAGGAATGGGCCAGCCGCGGGAATGCGCAGCAGGATTAGCGCTTTTGCCCCATACCCCGACTAGAATTCAAGGAGCGAGTTATGACCAATACGGATCGACACAAAAGACAAATAGAGGCGCAGTTGCAAGAACTCGGCGCACGCCTGAAACGGGTGGAGGACAGTCTGGATGAACCAGCCAATCAGGACTTGTCGGATCAGGCAATCGAACTCGAGGATGACGAGGTTCTGGAAGGCATCGGGCGCGCCGCCCTGCGCGAAGTCCGGCTTCTGGAGGGGGCACTCGATCGCATTGCAAAAGGGACTTATGGAATTTGCGAAAGCTGCGGCGCGCAGATTGCAACCGCACGTCTCGATGTCGTACCACATGCAGTTCTCTGCGGAGATTGCTCGGGAGCGGGGCCATCGAAGTCGTAGCTGATCCTACCGGCTGTCGTGATTGACGAATCCGCGTCTCAGCCCGAGCATAGCGGTATAAGTTTGTGGTAAGTCTGTAGCGGCGCGGGCGGAAGATCAGGTTGATTTGATCGGGTGTAGTCAGAGACCCCTGCGCCTGTCGGTGAGACGAGAACCGGCCGAATATACTCTCTCGCTTGCGGGTCGGACTGTGCGATCCTTCGATGGCGTTATTCATCGCAATATCTTGGCCATATCGGCAGAACTTGGCGATCCCCTCTTGGAGCATGCTCCCCACCGGCATTGCACGCTACCATCACCGTGGGACGCAGTTCTGACCGAGAACCGACCAATCAGATTTCGGCACGTCAGGATTGGCGGTTCCCCGCTCTAAGCAACGGCTTATTTGCGTGTTTTAAGCTGTCTGGCAATGGCGGCACTGGGCTGGACAGTCCAGCTAGACATCCAGCGACAACAGGCGTTGCCGCAGTGCTCACAACTGAATTAAGGAAACAAATGCGTAAACTTGCCATGATCACATTTCTCGCGCTTGCGACACCCGCACTTGCAGAAGACCTCAGCACGGACACGATGCTCGGGACGACAATGGAGGGCGTTCAAACCAAGCTGACCGAGATGGGCTATGAAGTCCGCAAGGCCGAAATGGAAGACGGCAAGATCGAGGTCTATTTCGTCAAGGACGGTAAGATGGGCGAAGTCTATGTGAACCCTGAAAACGGCCAGATCACCAAACTCGACATCAAGAGTTGATCATGGCGATTGCTTCAGATCACTTAAGCGAGCGTGAAAGCGCCCGCGACGTGGCTGTCTGGGATCCGCTTGTTCGGCTGATCCACTGGTCTCTTGCCCTGACAATCCTCGTCAACGGCGCATTCATTGATGGCGAAAGCAAGCTGCACGAATGGATCGGGTATGTTGCGCTGGGATTGGTGGGGATCCGTCTTGTCTGGGGGATCCTGGGCCCGCCACACGCGCGGTTTTCAGCATTTCCGCTAAATCCGGCACGGGCGATCCGCTATGTTCGCGCCGTTATCCGCGGCGACAAGATTGTTCATTTGTCACATAACCCGCTCGGCGCCCTTATGGCATACAATCTGTGGCTGACAGTAATCGTCCTCGGCGTCACCGGCTACATGATGACAACGCTGCGGTTCTTTGGCATCGACTGGGTCGAACAGGCGCACGAGTTGGCTTTCAACTGGTTGCTTCTGTCGGTTGCGCTGCATGTCGCCGGTGTGGCGTTCGATACATGGCGATCCGGTGTCAATCTGGTCCGCTCCATGGTAAACGGACGTAAGCGTATCCCAGACGGAACAAAGGTAGAATGAAGCGACCAAAGCAGTCTGGACATGCAGGGGGACGGCGGGCGACAGTGCTCGCCTGCCTCATTATCTTGCAGTCGCTCTGCGCATTGTTTTTCATCGGCGATGTGATTTCGGATTTGCGCGCAGGCATGGGTCCTTATGATATGCACTTCGCACTCGAAGCTATGGCCTCTGTCGCGCTCGTCGGCGGGGTCGCGTTCATGATGGTAGAGCTGCGTCGATTACTGGCGCGGATGGATGATATGGACGCCGGGCTGAAAGTCGCGCGCGGACAGATGGCCGAGGTGATGGACGACTTCTTCGACGACTGGAACCTGACGGCAGCAGAGCGCGATGTCGCCCTAATGATCCTCAAGGGTTTGGACAACGAGGCCATAGCCCAAGTCAGAACCACGGCGTCCGGCACTGTTCGGGCCCAGACCACCAGCATTTATTCAAAGTCCGGCACCCACGGCCGCGCACAGTTTACCAGCCTTTTCATGGAAGAGCTGATGTCCGGCGATTTCAACGCCTGTCCCGTCGCAGATGGCCTTCGGTCATCTGTTGCCAATGCGTCGAGAGGATAATTCTCAAAACTAACAGGTCGCGGTTAAACCTGTGGGTTTTGATTCAGGTCAAGGCGTCGAGGCCCCGTCATGCGTACAAGCGCATAAGGGGGATGCCGTCATGATTCTAAACGTTCTTTCCGCTCTGGCCGAGCCCACGAGGCTCGCGGCGATCCGGCTCCTTCGCGATGGTGACGAACACTGTGTCTGCGAATTGATGCAGACCCTGGGTGCGACCCAAAGCCGAATGTCGCGGCACATGCAAGTTCTCAAGCAAGCGTGTCTGGTGATCGACCGTCGTGACGCCCAATGGGTGCGATATCGTATCAATCCAGATCTAAGCGCCGGTGTTGCGGACGTTCTTGAGGCTGTGCTTCGCGTCGAAATCGAATTTGAAAGGGCTGTCGCATGACCGCAGAGACACATGGCACCGAGCCTCTTCGCGAGCGTCCTGATTGGTTCTGGTATTTCGGTATCGCCGTAGGCGGCGTTGTCTGGGTGCTGCTTTATCGGCAGCTAATTCCATTTTCGGAATGGGCAACGGCGCTTCTTCCGATCCCGCGGCACAGTCATACAGGCGAGGCGATTGCCTTTTTCCTCTATGACGTCCCCAAAGTGCTTTTCCTGCTTACGCTCATAGTCTTTGTCACAGGCGTGCTACGAAGCTGGTTTAGCCCGGAAAAGACGCGAGCGATCCTGTCCGGCAAGCGCGAGATACTTGGCTATCCGCTCGCTTCGGGGCTGGGGGTGCTGACTCCGTTCTGCTCTTGCTCTTCGGTGCCGCTGTTTATCGGCTTTGTCTCCGCAGGCATTCCGCTCGGCGTCACCTTTTCGTTCCTGATTGCCGGACCAATGGTGGGGCCGGTTGGTCTGGGGCTCCTGTTCGGACTGGTGGGGTGGAAAATCACGGCAATCTATCTGGTATTCGGGTTCACGATTGCGACGGTGTCTGGCTGGATTATGGGGCGGATGGGGCTTGAGAGATACCTGCAAGACTGGGTGCGCGAGCTGAACGCAGGCGCGGCAAATGGTTTGCAAGAGGAACGGCTGACTATGGTCGACCGCATCAAGGTCGGGCTGGATCAGGTCAAAGAAATCCTGGGAAAGGTCTGGATCTGGGTCGTGATCGGCATTTCCATCGGTGCGCTCATCCACGGCTATGTACCCGAGGCCGTCATGCTGAGGATCATGGGTGGGGAGGCATGGTGGTCTGTACCTGCGGCTGTGGTGGTCGGCGTTCCGATGTATACCAACGCAGCGGGCGTCATCCCCATCGTCGAAGCGCTTTTGGGCAAGGGCGCGGCTCTGGGCACGACACTGGCCTTCATGATGTCGGTGATTGCGCTCAGCCTGCCGGAAATGATCATCCTAAAGCAAGTGCTGACTCTGCGCCTGATCGCGATCTTTATCGCAGTGGTGGCCTCGGGCATCTTGGCCACTGGATTTCTGTTCAACGCGTTGCTCTGAAGGAGATGAACCATGAAAATCGTCAAGATCTACGGTCCTGGCTGCAAACGCTGCGACGCCACCGAGCAGATGGTTAAAGGCGCCGCATCAGACCTAGCAATCGATGTCACAATTGAAAAGATTACCGATCCACGAGAAATTGCAATGGCGGGAGTCATGTCCACGCCGGGCATCGCGGTGGATGGCACGCTGGTTCACGCGGGCGGCTTGCCTGACAAGTCCAAACTTGAGGGGTGGTTGTCCGCCTGAGATGGTTATTCTCGAGTGCGGCAATCTAAGTTGGCTGCCTTGTACCCCCGCAGACTATTGCACCGGCACCGCAACCTTCGGATTGGTTGTGACGTCCAAGAGCGCAGTTCTGGTTGATCCCGTAAGGCGCCGTTGGAAAATTTTGCGGACATTGACGCAAATCAATTTCCTCGTCGTGGCGCGCGGTACCACTGATAGGGAATCGCCAACTGCATTTCAGAACTTTTGTCGCAGGAAAAGTGTGCGCCAAGTTAGGAGTGTCATCTTTTCTCGCTTTCATGAGTCGCGCAGATACGGGCCGTGCCCAGCCGACTATCGCTGCGAGGACGTGCGGTTCACCACGAGGTCGTTTTGCGCCGAGAAGCTCGGAGGAACCAATATGCGCCTAATTTTGAATTTTATTACACCGATTACGCTGGCAGCCGCATTGCTGCCTACCACGGGGTCGGCCGAGCCAACCATCCGGTTGCTCGCCGACAGTTGCGCTGCCTGCCACGGTACCGATGGCAACAGTCCCGGATCCATCGACGAGCTTGATGACATCAAACGCGAGGAGTTTGTCGAGGAGATGAACGAGTTCAAATACGAGCAGGGCAAGGGTCGCATCATGGGACCGATTGCCCGCGGTATTACAGACGCGCAGATTCAGGCGCTCGCTGACTATTTCCAAACCCTTAACCGCTGAGGAGACCGATCATGAAACTTTCCCGCAGATCCTTTAGCTCAGCGTTGGCGGCGGGGGCATTTGGCAGTCTTGCCGCTCCAGCCCAGATGTTCGCCCAACAGGCTGGCGCAGGTGGCCGTGTGGTCATCGTCGGAGGCGGCTTTGGTGGTGCGACATGCGCCAAGTATCTTCGCCGCGCCAATCCAGATCTTAATATTACCCTGGTCGAGCAAAACCCCCAATATGTTACATGCCCGTTTAGTAACACGGTGATCGCGGGCATGACTCCGCTATCGGCCATGACAGTGGACTATGCCCGCTTGCGGGACGGCTATAATATCAACGTTGTTGCCGACCGCGCGACAGGGATCGACACTGATGCCGGTTCTGTCAGCCTCGCCGAAGGTCAGGCCCTCAGCTATGACCGTCTGGTGCTGGCACCTGGTATCGCCACCCGTTTCGATGCGATCGACGGCTATGACGAGGCGGCGATGGGGGTCATGCCCCACGCTTGGAAGGCCGGCCCGCAGACCCAGCTTCTGCGCGATCAGATTCAAGCAATGGAGGATGGCGGCACTGTGATCGTCGCAATTCCGACCTCGCCCTTCCGGTGCCCGCCCGGCCCCTACGAGCGTGTCAGCCTGATCGCGCATTACCTCAAGCAGTCCAAGCCGAGATCAAAGGTGCTGATCCTTGACGCTAACGACGGCTTCGCCAAACAGGCGTTGTTCGAGGAAGGCTGGTCAAGCCTCTATCCCGGTATGATCGAACGCGTCCAAGGGGCAGAATTTGGCCGCGTGACGGGCGTCGATGTCGGGCAAAAAACGCTCATCTGTGCAGATGGCAGTCGGCATGTGGGCGATGTGCTTAACTTGATCCCGCCGGAGAAAGCCGGCGCTATCGCCGAAGCGGCGGGACTGATCGACCAGTCCGGCTGGTGTCCAGCGGATCCCACGTCGCTGGTGGTGAGTGGCCAGCAGAACATTCACGTGATTGGCGACGCCGCATCAACCGGTTTGCCTAAATCCGCCACGATCGCGAACAGCGAAGCCAAGGTTTGCGCCGCTGCCATCGGCGCGTTGATGCAAGGTGATCCGGTTGGCGACCCCGTCTACATCAACGCCTGCTACAGTCTACTTGCACCGGAATACGCAATTTCTGTCGCGGCAATGTACGAGGTCAAGGAAGGCAAGGTCGCGCCCATAGAAAATGCAAGCGGCACAAGCCCGCTGGGAGCCAATCAGAAGTATCGCGGCAAGGAGGCAAAGGATGCACACGGCTGGTATGCCAGCATCGTTGCCGACACATTCACCTAAGCAAGCTAAAGGCCGCCCAAATGGACCCGGCCTTGTCATGGCGGGGTGGGGCGGCTGCCGTCGGCCCACCCGCACGCATCGTCAAAATCGGGTTACAGCTTCAATCTACGCGATGGGGTGGGCGCGCTGTAACAGTCTCTGGTCTGATCCCGCCGCCGCAGGCCATTTCTGCCGCTAGGCTTTGCAGTTGCATTGGTGGCGGTCGTTCCGCGACAGGTGTTTACGCGCTTGCACCGCGAAATTCGGATGTGCAAGCAATGCCGGTCGGCGGCTAAGTTTGAACTGGGAACGTGGCTAAGCAGAGAATACCACGTCATGAAAACCTCCCACTCACAATTGCCCTGACCTAGGCTGCCGACGCCGCGCTGGCCAAATTCGAGGTGGGTAATACCAAGTACATGTCCACGGTTAATTTTCAAACCAGCGATGGTGCAACAGAAAGAAACAGAAATTAGGATATGAAAAACGAGATATAATTCGTTGAAATCCTTCGCGCCGGGATGAGCCCGCCGTTGCTTCGGTCTGTACGGTTTCATCTCATCGACGTTAACACCTTATCGTCTCCCAATCGTTCCAACACGGACGGGTGAAGAGGGAAGTCCGGATGGAGTTGGCACGGTTTTGAAGGCCATCGCCGTTTGAAAGGGCGGAAGGTCCGGCTTTGGCTTCGAACACATTTCGCTGACTGCCGCAGGCGATACGAACGGCGGTTCATCCCTCACAACCTGACACTTAGTTAAGCCTTCTGTCGGGCATTCGCGGGGTCCCAGACCGGAGTGTCATGAAGTGTCAGCGCCCGGCGTTCGCCCAGAATGACAACCTCTAGGCCATCGGTGGCGTCCGGCTCCACATAGGCAAAGACGAGACTCTTGCCGGTGGCGTGGCCGTAGCCGCCCGAGGTGCAGACGCCCACGACGCTATCTCCATGCATCACCGCCTCGCCGCCATAGATGTCGCAATCGGTGGCGGCCACCTCGCCATAGACCAGCTTGGTGGCAATCCCCTTCAGGCGCACAGTCTCTGTTGCGGTGCGGCCCTTGAAATAGCCCTTTTCGGGGGCATAGAAGCGAGTGCAATCGGCCTCGATCAAGGTGATCTCGTTGGTCAGCTCCGATCCGTATCCGCGATAGCCCTTTTCCATCCGTAGGGAATTCACTGCCTGCACGCCGAAATCGGCGATGCCATGCGCCGTTCCTTCGGCCCAGATGGCGTCGTAGAGCCTTGCCAGCTCGGCCATGGGCGCGTGCAACTCCCAGCCCAGCTCGCCCACGTAATTCACGCGCAGCGCGCGCACGGGAATACCCGCGATCTTGATCTCCCGCGCAAAGAGCCAGCGGAAGCCCGCATTGCTCAGGTCGGCATCGGTGAGAGGCGCCAGCACATCGCGCGCCTTCGGACCGGCAACCACCAGCATGCCAAACTCATCGGTCACATTGGCGATGGTCACAACGTCGTCTGCAGCAAAAGTCAGCTGATCGAGCGCCATCCGCTCGGTGCCAGCACCCGTCAACACATAGAAGCGATCATCGGCGAGCCGCGTGACGGTCCATTCGCCGTCGATCCGGCCATTATCCGACAGAACATGGGTCAGGGTGATGCCGCCGATCTTTTTCGGCAACTTGTTGGCGGTCAGCCCGTCCAAAAGCGCCTCGGCGCCCGGGCCGGTAACATCGAACTTGGCAAAGCTGGAAAGGTCCATGAGACCCACACGCTCGCGCACGGCCTGGGCCTCCTGCGCCACGATGTCAAAGACGTTGTTGCGGCGATACTGCAGCGTTTCCTCGAACCCTTTGGGGGCGAAATATTTGGGCCGCTCCCAGCCATAGACCTCGGTGTAAACTGCGCCCTTGGCCTTGAGCGGCTCGTAAAGCGGCGACACCCGGCTGGGGCGGCCTGCATGGATCTCGCGCCCCGGCAGCGGGGTTTCGAACATGTTTTCGTAATCGTCGAAGCTCTTGGCACGGGTATAATCCGGGTCCGCATAGGCCCCGAAGCGGCGCGGATCGACGCAGTGCATGTTGATCTCGGCATCGCCATGTATCATCCACTGCGCCAGGTATTTGCCGGTGCCCGCCCCCTGCGCGATGCCGATGGCCGCCCCGCAGCACTGCCAGTAATTGCGCAGTCCGGGGGCGGGGCCGACCAGCGGGTTTCCATCGGGCGTATGGGGAATTGCACCGTTGATGATGCGCTTGATGCCCGCATTGGCAAAGATCGGCATCCGCTCCAGCGCCTTTTCCAGCCAAGGCGCGATGCGGTCGATATCGCCCTCGAAAAGTTCGTTCTCGCTGTTCCATTCGGGAAATCCGCCACGGCCCGCCCAGGCCTCGCGGCTACCGAAATGTTCGTAGATGCCGACCAGCCCGGCCTTTTGCTCCTGCCTGTAGTAGCCTGCTGTCGCCGGATCGCGCATCACGGGCAGCTCGAAATCCGAGCCTGCGAATTCCGCAAGCGGCTCGGTCACCAGATACTGGTGCTCCATATTGGTGATCGGCGTCTCGACGCCCACCCACTTACCGACTTCGCGCGCATAGCAGCCGGCGGCATTGACGACATGTTCGCAAGTGATGTTTCCCTTGTCGGTCGTCACCTCGAATTCGCCCGAGGGCAGCAGCTTGATGTCTGTCACGCGCGTGCGGCGCAGAATCGTCGCGCCGAACTGGCGCGCGCCGGCGGCCATGGCATTGCAGGCGCTGGAGGGGTCCACATGGCCGTCCATGTTCGTGTAGGCCCCGGCAAGAATGCCATCGGTCTCTAGCCAGGGGTTTAGTTCTTTGATCCGGTCCGGGCCGATGATTTCCATGTGAAAGCCCACATTAGCCGAAAACCCGGCGACATGGCGGAACCAGTCCACCTCTTCCTGCGTGGTGGCTAGGCGGATGCCGCCGCAGCCATGCCATCCCGCCGGCTGGCCGGTGATCTCTTCCAGCCGCGGGTAGAGCGTGTTGGAATAGTGGTGGATCTTGGCCATGTTGTAGTTGCTGATAAAGCTGGGGCATTGCCCTGCCGCGTGCCAGGTAGAGCCGCTGGTCAACTCACCCTTCTCGATTAGCACGATGTCTCTCCAGCCTTCCTCGGCCAAGTGATAGGCCAGGCCCACGCCCATCATGCCACCGCCGATGATCACCACCTTTGCGTGAGACTGCATCTCGCTATCCTTTCCGTCTTGGTCTACCAACTTCCGTTTCCAGCGCGCATCCTATCTCGGGGCAGGATGATGTTGAAATTCTCGCGAAGCTGCCGGTCCACCGCTTCGGGGATATGGGCAGGATAATGCTCGGCCAGAATCTGCTGCACCGTATCGCGGGCGACGTCGCGGGCATCGCGGGCGCCCGCATCCTCCCACGCGCTGATGCTGCGCCGGTCGGCGATCTTTGGGTAGAGGTAATCCGTCTTCATCCGGCTGAAGGTTTGCGGATGCCCAAGGTAATGCCCCTCTCCCAGCACGACATCACGGATCACGTCAAAGCTCAGCGTGTCCTCGGTGACCTCGACACCGCGCACGGTGCGCAGGATCGCCCCGATCAGATCGTTGTCCAGAACGTAGCTTTCAAAATTGGTACCCATGAGCGATCCATGCATGCCTGCACATTCATGGATCATCGACGCCCCCGCATGCGCCGCAAGCGAAATAGTATAGCCCTTTTCACCCCCCGCCTGCATGTCGGGCAGTTTGCTGTCGGTCATTCCGGCGGGCACCGAATTGGGCAGGTCGTAAAATCCGGCCATCTGGGCGCATGCAGCCGACAGCAAGGCCTGCTCGCCTGAGCCGCCCGACATTGCACCGGTGCGCAGGTCGCTTACGAAGGGCCATGTGGCAAAGATGCCCCGACACTCGGGATCGATGATGTTGCACAGGATCAGCCCGGCCAGCACCTCGGCGCAGGATTGCGCGACGGCCCCGGCCAGCGCGGCGGGCGCCGTGGCCCCGGCCTGACCAGCTGCAACCAGCAGGATCGGCATCCCGGCCAGAATCGCCGCCTCGAGCGCCTCGCAGCTTTCGGTGGCAAAGCGCATCGGCGGCACCACGTGGCAGCAAACCGCAGTGCAAAACGGGCGCTCGCGGAACTTGCCCTCGCCCCCGGCCACCGCATCCAGCATGGGCATGACGGCCCTGACGCTGGCGCTGTCCGTATAGCTGACGGCGATGGATTTGGACGTGCCCGAAAGGCACGCATAGGTGGTATTGATATCCAGATCGAGGATGGTTTTCGCATCCCGCGCGACGACCGAACGGTGATACCAGTGGATGTTGTCCAGTTGGTCCACCAGCCGGGCAATGTCAAAGAGGTCAGCCACGGTGCTCTCGCGGTATTTGCCGCTGTGAAAATCCATGATCGTCGGCGCCGCGCCGCCGGTGCCCGCATGCACCCGCCCGCCGCCGATTTCGATATCGTGTTTCGGGTCGATCCCGTGGAGCGTGAACTTGCGCCGCGTGCGCGCGATCACATCCTCGACCAAGCCGCGGGGAAAGAGCAGGCGGCCAGCATCATCCACATCGCAGCCCGCAGCAACGGCGCGCGCCTGAAGGCTGGGGGTGACCTGCGACAGCCCCAGATCGGCAAGCAGCGACAGCACCAGTTGATGTACGCGCTCCATTTCGGGGCCAGTTAGCGGGCGATACCGCCCACCGATCATTCCGGGGCTGATGGGCGGGACAAAGGGGACTGCATCCGGTTTGCCGCGACTGCGGCGATTGGGTGCTCGGGATGCGGTGACAGGCATGGGAAACCTCGCGCGTTAACTGAGGTTCACTAGCCTTGGAAAAATCGGTTTACTCAAGCGATCTTTATGAATGTAAAACATTCCCGCAGGTCATGCGAAAGCGCGTCAATCGGCGCATTCGTCCATGATCCACTCCAGAAATCCCGCGACAGCCGGGTCCGAAAGCCTCTTTAGGGATGCGCCGATGTAATAGCTGTTGGTGGTCTCGATCGGCCTGTCGACAGGGCAGATCAGCCGTCCGGTCGCTAGCATGGCGTCGGTGATATAGCTCCAGCCCAGCGCGACGCCCCGCCCGGCCTCGGCCCCCTGCAGAACCATCGGATAGCTGTTGAGGCGAATGCCCCGGCGCAGGGGCTGCCCCGTAACGCCCTGCCGGGCCAGCCATACGCGCCAATCCACCGCGCCCCAGATGGTGCCGCCGCCATCCAGATGCAGCAGTGTCTGATCCAGAACATCGCCCGGGCTCTGCATTTCCGGGTGAGCGCGCAGATATCCGGGGCTGCACACAGGGTAGACTCGCTCGCCAAACAGCCGCCGGGTCTCGATCCCGTCCCAGCCGCCATCGCCATATAGCACCGCGACATCTGCATCCCCTTGGCCCAGGTCGACCTTCTGATCCGTCGCCAGGACGCGCAGATCGACCTCGGGGCAGCGTTCGGCAAACCGCTCTAACCGGGGCATTAACCAGTAGTAGGAAAAGGCGACCGAGGCGGCCACGGTGATCTGCGGTGCCTCGGATGCGGATCGCAAACTGCTGATACATTGGGAAATCTCATCCAGCCCCCGCGTTACCGCGTCAAGAAGCAGGCGGCCCTCGCGGGTCAACTCAATGGCCCGGTGCCGACGCCGGAACAGCGGCTGGCCCAGATTGGTCTCCAGAGACTTGATCTGCCGACTCACCGCGCTTTGGGTCAAGCAAAGCTCGTCCGCTGCCGTGGTAAAACTCATGCGCCGGGCGACTGCTTCGAAGGTATGAAGCTGTGACAGGGCTGGCAGGGAGTATTTTTTCAATTGAAGCTTCCTTAAAGCAGCAATGGCGAGGTCAAACTGGCGACCAGCAATAAATGCACGACCATGGAAGCCATGTGTCCAGATTTGACAACAAATTGAAGCCATAAATGCGAAGTGCTGAACACCCCGGTCACCGCTTTACGGCTGCGGCCGCACTATGGCGGGTTGCAATGGGGCCGACCCAGTGGTTCGTTCAGGTCCAACGATGCGTAAATGAGTATAGAAATGACCGGACCAAAATGACCGGACCAAAACGGCAAAGAACATCGACCGACCGCCAGCGGGCGAGCACACGCATTATTGCACCGGTGTCTAGGCCTCTGCGCATCGCAGGAACGCTTGCGGTTATGGCGGGGTTGATCTGGCCTGTTCAGGCGGCAGCATTGGCATGGGCCATTTTGGGGTGGGTGTCGGGTGACATTAGCCGTACTGGCCCTGCCGCCCTGATCTTTGTGTTAGGCGGGATCGTTCGTGCGGGGCTCGACCGTCGCGCCGGAAAATGGCTGTTTGATGCCGCGGACCAAACGATCACCCGTGAACGCGCGGCTTTGATCGGGCGCGAGGCGCGTGCGCGGGCCAATACCAGTTCGGCCGAGATCGCCGCCTTGATCGTGCAGAAATTGCCGCTGCTTCAGCCTTGGGTCACCCGCTATTACGTTGCGATGGTCCGGGTCTCGATACTGCCTTTAGTCCTGTTGGCTTTGGCGTTCTGGTTCTCGTGGGTGGTGGGGTTAATTCTGCTGGTCGTTGGGCCACTGATTCCGGTCTTCATGGCACTTGTAGGGATGGCGGCGGAAGAGGCATCGCGCCGCCAGATGGACGAAGTTGGATCAATGAACACGATGCTGATGGATCGCCTCTCAGCCATGCTCGACATCCGGCTTCTAGGGGCAACGGAACGTGCCGCTGCAGATTTCTCAGACCGCGCCGAAGCGCTGCGCGTTCGCACCATGGCTGTATTGCGTGTGGCTTTCCTGTCCTCCACCGTGCTTGAATTGTTCAGCGCCATCGGCGTTGCGATGGTCGCGGTCTTTGTCGGCTTCACCCTGCTGGGAGTGATCCAGTTCGGGAGTTGGGGCACGCCGCTCGGGCTTGGTGAGGGATTGTTCTTGTTGCTCATTACGCCGGAGTTCTTTCAACCCTTTCGCGACTTGGCCGCCGCCTGGCATGACCGGGCTGCGGGGCTGTCGGTAGTTGCTGATCTGGACGCGCTGGACGCGGCAGAGCGGATGGGTTTTGTCGGCGTTGCCGATGAAGCCCCCCCACTGCCCGGTCCCCTGACGCTGTCGCTGTTGGGGGCCGTCGCTGCGCTACCGGGGCGCAATGTGCCACTGCCAGATTTGCACCTGAGTGCCGGAGAGGCGCTGGCGCTGACCGGCCCCAGCGGTACTGGTAAAAGCACCGCCCTTGCCGCAATTGCAGGGCTGGTTCCGCTTGCAAGGGGGGCCATATCAGTCTGCGATCAGACGTTGGACGCAGGCACCGCCGATGCATGGCGCGCCCGTATCGCGCTGATTCCGCAAACGCCGCATTTCCCTGATCAGACGTTGCGCGACTGGCTTGCCCCCGATGGGAAGGGCGCAGACCCTTGGCCAGCCCTAAAATTGGCCGAAGCGGACGAGGTCGCGCGGCGACTGTCAAACGGGCTTGATACCCGACTGGGGGAGACTGGCGGCGGCGTATCGGGCGGCGAAGCGCGGCGTTTGATGGTCGCTCGCGCGATCCTGAGCGGACGTGAGTTGATCATTGCCGATGAGCCGACAGCGGATCTTGACCCCGAAACGGCGGCACAAGTTATCCGCGCCCTAATCCGGCTGAAGGAGGGTGGGCACAGTCTGATCGTCGCGACCCACGATCCGGTACTAGCGGATGCGATGGACCGATCTATAGAGATTCTGCCATGAAGGCGCTTTTACCTATCGTTCGCCTGCTTGTGTCAGCATCTCCTTGGGCGATGGTGCGGGGGGCGGCGTTGTCAATCATTGTTCTGCTGATGGGGACGGCGCTGCTAGGTCTTTCCGGCTGGTTCATAACCGCTACGGGGATCGCTGGGATCGCTGGGATTGGGATCGCCTTCGATGTGTTTCGCCCGTCTGCCGGGGTGCGGTTTCTGGCACTTGGCCGCACAGCCGCGCGGTACGGGGAACGAATCTTGACTCATGACGCGACTCTGCGGGCGCTGGCGGCGCTTCGGGTGACGCTGCTGAGGCGGCAGGCGCGGCTGGGCGACCGTGATCTGGCCAGCCTGCGCAGCGAGGCGGTGCTGACGCGGATCGTATCCGACGTAGATGCGCTTGACGGTGTTGTTCTGCGGCTGTTGCTGCCGGGGCTGGCGGCGCTCGCCACCCACGCACTGGTGTTTCTTGCGCTGGGGTGGCTGGCTGGCTGGCCAGTCGCGTGGGCCGTTTTGGGCGGTTATATTCCCTTGGCAGCGCTAATTTTCTGGCGTCTCGCGCGGCGTAGCATCCAACCCTCGGATGCGGTCGAGGCGCAGGATCAGAAGCTGCGGCGCGGGGTGATCGATATGATCCGGAACCGCCAATCGCTTATCCTCGATGCAAGACTTGGCAAGCGCGAAGCGGCGCTGATGGATCTGAACTCGGACACCCGCACGGCCGCGCGGGCGCTGGATCTGGCAGACCGTAATGCCGGGGCTGCGCTGTCGGCGCTGTTCGCTGCGGTTACCGGACTTGCGCTTTTGACCGGCGAGTGGATGGTTGCACGCGGACTTGTAGGTCCGGCAGTCGGTGCCATCAGCGTCTTTGTTGCCTTGGCGCTGGCAGAAACGCTGCTGCAGTTGAGACGTGGTTTTTCAGATTACGGCAGGATGGTCGGTGCCGCCCGACGGATCGGTGGGGAGGCAAAGACCCAGCCCGATATATCCGAAAGGACTGCGATGGATTTGAAGAACGTGCCGATCCTTTCAATTCGCAAGTCGAATCTGAGCCTTGACCTTGATGCCCGAGATGCCATTGCCCTGACCGGGCCAAGTGGCTGCGGCAAGACAAGTTTGCTCATGCAGATTGCCGGGCTTGCCGAGAGTAACGGAATAGCCATCCTTGGGCGGCATCCCAGGGATTGGCCCGAGGCGGCACTGCGCGACGTCGTTGCAATGGTGCCGCAACGCAGTGCGTTGATCGCCGGCACCGTCCGTGAGAACTTGTACCTTGCGACAGATGCGCGCGATGACGAGATGTGGCGCGCTTTGACTGCGGTAGCGCTGGACGATGTAATCCGGGAGCGCGGCGGATTGGACGCTATGTTGGCAGAGGCAGGTGCGGGCCTCTCGGGGGGACAAGCGCGGCGACTGACACTGGCGCGGGCAATCCTGAAATCACCCCAGCTTTTACTACTGGATGAGCCGACCGAAGGGCTGGATCCGGAAACGGCGTCCCGTGTTCTGTCGGGCATTCAAGCGGCTCTGCCAGAAGCGGCGATTCTGGCGGTCCTTCATCGCGGCGCGGATCATTCGGTGTTCGATAGACGATTCTCAATTGATCTATGACAATGTCACCGACCGGAATTGGCATACCCATATATCCTTAAGATAATTGAGTGTCGGCACTGGGGTCGGAATTTCCATAGCGCCACTTTGCCTCGCGAATAAGGAGAACCAAAAATGGATCTCGACATTGTCGAGCTGTCGCGCCTGCAATTTGCGGCGACAGTAATGTATCATTTCCTCTTCGTGCCGCTGACCTTGGGTTTGTCGGTGATCGTCGCGATCATGGAGACGGTCTATGTCATGACGGGTCGCCCGATCTGGCGGCAGATGACCAAGTTCTGGGGCATGCTGTTTGGCATCAATTTCGCGCTTGGCGTAGCCACCGGCATCACCATGGAATTTCAGTTCGGCATGAACTGGTCCTACTTCAGTCACTACGTCGGGGATATTTTCGGCGCACCTCTGGCGCTGGAAGGTCTGATGGCCTTCTTCCTTGAGGCAACATTCGTGGGGCTGTTCTTTTTCGGCTGGGACAAGCTAAGCAAGGTCGGACATCTGACCGTGGCGTGGCTGGTGGCGATCGGGTCGAACTTTTCTGCGCTCTGGATCCTGATCGCCAACGGCTGGATGCAGAATCCGGTGGGTGCCGAGTTCAACCCAGAGACGATGCGAATGGAGATGACCAGCTTTTTCGAGGTGATGTTCAACTCGGTCGCGCAGGCTAAATTCGTGCATACCGTTTCGGCGGGCTATGTCACGGCAGCAGTTTTCGTGTTGGGCGTTTCCGCGTGGTACATGCTGAAGGGGCGTCACATTGAATTGGCCCGCCGTTCGATTACAGTAGCGGCGTCCTTCGGTCTTGCGTCCGCTCTGTCCGTTGTCCTTTTGGGTGACCAATCCGGCTATGACGTTTCACATAACCAAAAAATGAAGATGGCCGCCATAGAGGGCATGTGGGAGACAGAACCCGCCCCCGCGCCCTTTAATCTTATCGGTTTTCCCGATCAGGAAGCGCGCGAGACGCATTATGCGATCAAGATTCCCTGGGTAATGGGCCTGATAGGGACGCGGTCGTTGACCGAGGTCATTCCTGGCATCGACGAGTTGGTTGCAGAATCCAAAGATCGCATCCGGTCCGGTATCATTGCGTATGACGCGCTGATGCAAATCCGTGATGAACGAGACCAGACGTCGGCTTCCGTACGCCAAACCTTCGAGGAGCATGGTGGCAATCTTGGCTATGCCTACCTCCTCAAACGCTATCTGGACGACCCTCGTCAGGCTACAGAAGGGCAGATTGATCAAGCTGCTAACGATACGATACCGAACGTATGGCCGCTTTTCTGGTCTTTCCGGATCATGGTCGCTCTTGGCTTCAGTTTCATTGCAGTAATGGCCTACTTCTTCTGGCGCTCCAGTTTTCGTGGCCAAGTCTATCCGCGTTGGGCGCTCTGGGGCGCTGTGGTGATCATTCCGACACCATGGATCGCGGCCGAGCTGGGCTGGATCGTGGCGGAATATGGTCGCCAGCCGTGGACGGTGGACGGGGTGCTGCCAACGGCATTGTCGGTTAGCCATCTGTCGGTCGCCGATCTGTTGCTGACACTCGCAGGCTTTATGATCTTCTACACGATCCTGTTCATTGTCGAGATGGGTTTGATGCTGAAATACATCCGCCGCGGGCCGGTCGAAGATGTCGAAGAGAGCGAGATATGGACCGCGCGCCACGAATACCGACTGCGCACGAATGACGGCAAAGGCCCTTTTCCCAAAACACCAGCGGAGCAATTGCCATGATCCTCTATGAACTGATCTCCTACGATGTGCTGCGTGTGACCTGGTGGCTGTTGCTGGGTGTGCTGCTGATTGGCTTCGCGCTCACTGACGGGTTCGATATGGGCGTTGGCGTTCTGCTGCCCTTCGTAGCAAAAACAGATGTTGAACGCCGCATCGTGATCAACACGATTGGTCCGGTCTGGGAAGGTAATCAAGTCTGGTTCATCCTCGGCGGCGGCGCGATCTTTGCCGCCTGGCCACCGCTCTACGCGGTTAGTTTTTCCGGCTTTTACCTTGCGATGTTTGTCATCCTTGCCGCTCTTATCATTCGCCCCGTGGCGTTTAAATACCGCTCCAAACGCGAGGACGAGCGCTGGCGCAGCACATGGGATTGGGCGCTTTTCGCCGGAGGAGCGGTGCCTGCGCTGATCTTTGGTGTCGCGGTGGGCAACGTGTTACAGGGGGTACCCTTTGAGCTGACACCTGACCTTTTCGCCCGCTATGAGGGTGCGTTCTATGCCAAGTTCGCAGGCCTTTTGAACCCCTTTGCTCTATTGGCGGGCTTGGTGTCTCTGTCCATGCTCACCACGCACGGTGCCGCCTGGCTATCACTCAAGGCCGAAGGCCCGGTAGCGTCACGAGCACGCGCTATCGGTACGTGGTCCGGTCTTTTGACTATCGCCGGATATGTGTTGGCCGGCCTCTGGCTCGCCGTCGGGATTGAAGGCTATGCCCTGACAACAGAAGCCGTGGCAAACGGGCCGTCAAACCCGCTTTATTCAGAGGTGGTGCGCACCGAAAGCTGGCTTTCCGCCTATGCGGCACGTCCGTGGATCACGCTGGCACCTGCACTGGGACTCCTCGGTATGGTGATGGCCGTGGTCGGCCTGCGCGCCGGACGTGAAGGTACGACACTGCTCTGGTCAAAGGTGGGAATTTTCGGCTCTATCTCCTCGGTTGGGTTGACGATGTTTCCGTTCATCCTGCCCTCATCGCTCGATCCGCGCTCGTCGCTGACAGTTTGGGACGCCTCGTCCTCGCACCAGACCCTGTTTGTAATGCTGGTCGCCACAGCAATCTTCATGCCGATCATCCTCGCCTATACGGCATGGGTCTACAAAGTGCTCTGGGGCAAGGTCACCGAAGCGGATGTGACTGACTCCAGCTCCGCCTACTAAAGAAAGGAACCTAACATGTGGTATTTTGCTTGGATGCTCGGCCTGCCGCTTGCCGCCGTTTTTGCCGTGGTCAACGCGATGTGGCTTGAAATGCAAGGCGACCGCGCGCTGTGGGAAAAGGACGATCCTGGCGTGGATGACTCCCCGAAAGGCGTCACAACCTAACATCCTTTTTATCTGCAACCTCAACTAAACGGAGATAACCAATGTTCAAATTGAAAACTGTCGCGGCAGCTGCCGCAATAGCCCTTCTTTGCACCGGTGCCGTTTTTGCTGGTGATGACGATCCGCTGTTCATCAACCTCACCTCGGATGACGGCCACCGTGTGAATATGGCGCTGGCATTTGGCGGCAACCAGTTGGAGCGCGGCCATCCGCTGACTGTGTTTCTGAATGACCGTGGTGTTATGGCAGCGGCCCAGGCAAATGCGGAACAATTCGGCGATCAGCAAGCAACGCTGCAAAAACTGCTCGACGGCGGCGCGACCATCCTCGTGTGCCCAATGTGCATGAAGCAATACAATGTCGTCCAAGGTGATCTGCTGCCGGGCCTCGAAGTGGGCAACCCCGACCGCACTGGCGCGCAGCTATTTCAGGACGATGTTGTGACGCTCACTTGGTGATCGCCCGCCCTATCGCGGCGCCTCCATGAATGAAAATCTGAAGATGGGAAAAGGATCAAACAGATGAAAAAGACACTTCTTGCAGCCGGTGTAGCCACCTCGACACTTCTGGCCTCGGACGCTGCGATGGCAGAGCCGGTCCAAAATCTGGTGACTGTCGTCACTTCGGCCGAGCCGCAGACACAGCTGATGGCGATGGTGCTGACTATGCAGGCCGCGCAACAGGGCGCGAAGGCGCATATCATGCTGTGTGGTCCTGCCGGTGATCTGGCGCTGAAGGATGCCCCCGCAAGCGCGACCGCCGGGCAGCCGCCCAAGGACATGAGTCCGCAGGGCCTGATGCAGATGATCCGTGAAAAAACCGGCGCGACGACTGAGGTTTGCGCGATCTACTTGCCCGGCAAATCACTGGACTCGACCGCGCTGCTCGATGGTGTTGGCGTTGCCGATCCGGCAGAGATGGCCCAGCGGCTGATGGCGGCGGATACCAGAGTTCTCAGCTTCTGAACGGCTTGCTTATTGAGCCTGTCGTGCAACGCCCCGCGGGAAGGGCGCCACGGGCCCCATTCATGCCTCGCCCATGAACGCAAACGGTGCCCGATGGATCATCTATCCGATCTGTTGGCACATCTCACCACATAACAAACGCTTGCACCAAGACAGAAACACCCGCCGGGGACTCGCAATGGGTGAGATATTCCAAACCTACGCAATTAACGAAATACAGCATAAAAGGAGTGTTAAAATGTCAAATTCTAAACTGATCGAGTTTCTGAACCAGGCCGTCAAAATGGAAATGACCGCCGCCCATCAGTATCAACTTCATTCGCATGTTCTGGAAGACTGGGGCCTGACAAAGCTCGCCGCGCAGATGCGCGAGGAGATGACCGAAGAACTGGGCCATTCAGATCTGTTCATAGCACGGCTCATGTTCCTCAAGGCAACCCCCGAGCTTGCCTTCTACAAAGCACCACGTAAAGCGGAGTCGCTGCCGGATATGTTCCGTTCTGATCTCGCGGACGAGGAAGAGGCTATTGCTGTCTATACCAAAGCCTCGCAGCATGCTGCTGAATTGGGCGATATTGGGTCGCGGACGTTGTTTGAAAAGATCGTTCTGGACGAAGAGGGTCATAAGGCTTGGCTGGAACTGCAACTCGACCTGATCGAGCGGCTCGGAGAGAAGACCTACAGCGCGAAATTCATGGTGACGGACCAGCCCGAGGAACTTTGAACCTCGGGACCGGGCTTTGATGTATGTGCAGCCTGCGCCGCGGTTGCTGGAGGTGGCCGACAATAACGTTGTCCAAGCGACGCAGCAGGTGCTTTGCACCGAGCTGCGCGGGAAGTCATCTCGCGCACGCTCTCCGAGTTTCAGCGCCAAAGCTGGATCGAGCAGCACTGCAGCAAACCCGGCTGGTCGTATGCGCGGCGCTTGATCGATTGGCGCGCTCTACCGGCGAACGGTGATGAAATCACCGAGAAAACCGTCCCTTATTGGCCAAGATGATCCCGACGCTGATTCTTTAAAAGAACTGACCATGGCAAAGAACGTTGGTTGCAGTTGGTGGTGGGGTTTGCGGCAAGGCGCGGCTGTCGCCGCTCTCGATTGGCGCGCTGCTGACCTTCATGACTGCCACCGCCATTGCCGTCTAAATCCTGCGCCATGTTATCGGAGTGTAACCAATGAGATTTCACTGGCCGCTGGAAGGTTCTGTTGTTCGCCCATTGCCATGATGGCCGGGATCTTGTTGGCGAAATTCATTCAATCTCTTGGCGCAGCATCTGCCGCCGCGAGAACCTGACTTCACTCGAGGAGATATCGAAATGCCACATTATCCAATTGAAATGGACACGAAACCCGCCGTCCACAGCTTCTTTGACGAGGCGACCAACACGATCTCCTATATCGTCAAAGACCCGGCCTCGGACAGTTGCGCGATTATCGATTCCGTCATGGACATCGACTATGCCGCCGGGCGTATCACCTCTGACCACGCAGACGGGATGATCGACTTTGTCAGACAGAATGGCTGGCGGCTTGAATGGATCATCGAAACCCATGTCCACGCCGACCACTTGTCCGCCGCACCTTATATTCAGCAGGAACTGGGCGGGAAGATTGGTATAGGCCACGAGATCATGGCCGTGCAGGAGACGTTCGGAAAGGTTTTTAACGAAGATACCGAGTTCCAACGCGACGGAAGTCAGTTCGACAGGCTGTTTCAGGATGGCGATACCTACCAGATCGGGGAACTGGCCGCCTTCGCGATGTTCACCCCCGGTCACACGCCGGCCTGCATGACCCATGTGATGGGCGACGCCGCTTTCGTTGGCGACACGTTGTTCATGCCCGATGGTGGTTCGGCGCGAGCGGATTTTCCCGGCGGCGATGCGGGCACGCTTTACGACAGCATACAAAAGGTCCTGTCCCTACCGGACGAAATGCGGCTGTTCATGTGCCATGATTACGGCCCCGGCGGCCGCGACGTTCAATGGGAAACTACCGTGGCCGAAGAAAAGGCCCACAACATCCACGTTGGCGGCGGCAAGAGCAAAAAGGAATTCGTCAAGTTCCGCACCGAACGCGACGCCACGCTCGCGATGCCGCGGCTGATCATTCCGTCACTGCAAGTCAATATGCGCGCTGGTGAGGTGCCTTCCGACAAGGACGGCAATCCGATGCTCAAGGTGCCGATTGGGCGACTGTAAATCGAAAAACATACGCTGGGAGAGAAAAACCAATGGTACCGAAGAAACTGACAGATCGCCTGTCCGTGTCGCCGCAGATCGCCTTGACGGACATGAAACAAATCAAATCGCTGGGCTTTGGCACCATCATTTCGAACCGTCCCGATGGCGAAGGATCGGACCAACCGACATTCGCGGAAATTCAGGACGCTGCAAAAAAGGCCGGGCTCAAGGCAGTACATGTCCCGGTCACCGCAGGCGCCTTGACGGACGATGACGTGGCCGCAATGCAATCCGCTGTGACCGAAGCGGACGGGCGTGTGCTGGCCTTTTGCCGGACCGGGACACGCTCGGCGACGCTCTGGGCGATTAATGAAGGTCGCGACGGGACGGCGGTTCCGACCATTCTCCAAATCGGAAAGCAGGCAGGCTATGACCTCAGCGGCGCGGCCCGGCGGATCGCGGCAGGTAACGGTTCTGCCTCGGACACCCCCGACGTTACGCATGATATCCTCATCATCGGTGCCGGTGCGGCCGGAATCGCCACGGCGGCGAGTCTAAAGGCGCGGCGAGCTGATCTGGACATCGCGATCATCGACCCGTCCGAGGCCCATTATTACCAACCTGGCTGGACACTGGTCGGCGCAGGTGTCTTCACACCCGAACAGACCGCAAGAGCCACGGCTCATCTGATCCCGAAGGGGGTCGAGTGGATCAAGGCTGCCGTTGTGGCATTTGAGCCGGAAAAGAACTGCGTGATCGTCGAAGGGTGCCGCGTCATCGGCTACAAGCGGCTCATTGTGGCACCGGGACTGAAGCTGGACTGGCACGGCGTCGAGGGGCTGACGGAAACGCTGGGACGCAACGGGGTGACAAGCAACTACCGGTACGATCTGGCCCCCTATACCTGGAAACTGGTGCAGGGTTTGAATTCCGGGCGCGCCGTATTTAGCCAACCGCCGATGCCGATCAAATGTGCCGGTGCGCCGCAAAAGGCGATGTATCTCTCTGCCGATCACTGGCAGCGGACCGGCGTTCTAGACAAGATCGACATCGAGTTTCGCAACGCTGGCGCGGTTCTCTTCGGCGTGAAGGAATACGTACCGGCCCTGATGAAATACGTCGAGCGTTACGGAATAGACCTCAAGTTTAATGAAACCCTAAAATCGGTGGATGGCGCAGCAAAGACTGCAGTTTTCGCGGTCAAGGACGCGGACGGAAACGTACGGGACGAGACTGTGGAGTTTGACATGTTGCATGCGGTGCCGCCACAGACTGCGCCAGATTTCATTCGCGTTTCACCAATTGCAAATGAGGCAGGCTGGGTCGATGTCGATCAGGCAACTCTCCGCCATCTAAAGTTCGATAACATCTGGGCGCTCGGCGATGCCTGCGGGGCACCGAATGCCAAGACGGCTGCCGCCGCGCGCAAGCAGGCTCCGGTTGTGGCCCATAATATTGTGGCGGATATAGATGGCGGCTCTGCCGTGGCGCATTACGATGGCTACGGCTCCTGCCCGCTGACGGTCGAACGCGGCAAGATCGTGCTGGCTGAGTTCGGCTATGGCGGCAAGTTGTTGCCGTCGTTTCCCAAATGGGTCATCGACGGCACCAAACCCAGTCGCGCCGCTTGGTTTTTGAAGGAAAAGATGCTGCCGCCGATCTATTGGAAGGCCATGCTAAAGGGCCGGGAGTACATGGCCCATCCTGACACAACGGGCTGAAAGCCCGAACGAGCGTGGATCACGTCGACGACCGCACCAGTAGACGCCGCCTTAGCGGGCAAAGAGCCGTGAAAGAATTGCATGACGCCGATTGGCCTTGTCGGCCATGGCCGGGCACGCCGCCATGAGCAAAATGGCGGCGCCGGCAAAAACTCTTTTCACGATCACTCTCCCTTGGAAACTCGTTACGCTAGGAAGTCTGACGTGCTTGATTTCACAATGCTGTCGCGAGAGCAGTTTTCACTAAGACCTGTTGCAGGACCGCAATGCAGATTTGTCGACTTTTCTTGAAGATATGCCTAAGCCCAATACAAGGTTTTGGGTACCAGTTTTAGGTGAAAAATGCCCCCAATTTTGCCGCACGATCATATGGAAAACCCATATCAGCCCCAATGATGCAGGGGTAACCACGGCCCGGCGTGTGACATGGCGCAGGCAACCATGATGCGCGGAGTGCGTCGTTCCTGGCGATGGTACCGGCAACGCTTGGCTTTCATGGCTGGGCATTTCTGCGCGGCGCAATGACTGCGGCAGTTCCGCGGTCAGCGATAGCATTGTGGCGTCTGCGCCTGTCGTTTGCTCCATCCGCGGTCACACTGCCAATCTCCTGATTGCGGGGGATTTGGTCGAGTAGATGAGGCAAAATCGGTGCATCCCCGGTGTTGCTGCGGCGATCTCGACTGCTCTGACTTTCAGCGTCTGTTCATCAATACCGATGTGGATCTTACGCCAGACGCGCCGCTTGGAACGCGCGTAAGCATCCCTCTCCCTCGACCTTGATGCCGGTGCTGTCCGCTGCCCGGCAAGGCATTGCGCAGCAATGCCCGAGAGCAAATGAGCAGGTGCAACGGGCCCGTTGAACCACGATATGGAATGTTCACCGCAAGCGTCCACCTGCTGTGGTAGATTCGAGATGCTCATACCCGGCGCTTTTGGCTTCGTTGTGACTTAGCCATATTTGCAGGGGGCATAGACGTCGGCGATCTATGCGCAAGAGGTCGATTATGCGTCTTCGCGGCAAAGTGCCTGACACAGACAATGCACACCGCCACCTCCCAACGTGAACATCGACATATCCGGGTCATAGACGTCGAACCCCAAGGCGCGCATCTTAGCGTTCAGATCCGTGGATCCTGCCATCGACAACACTTTGTTATTGCCCAGTGCGACTAGGTTGACGCCAAGGTCTTTCGCCTCGCGATACTCGACATCGACGATATCAATACCCCAACCCCGCACGATATCCACCAACCATGGTTCCATCGCGTCGATACAGGCAACCACCAGCTTTTCCGCCAACGGAACAATCAGCCCGTCCATGTGTACGAATTCACGGCTGATGGGGGCGGTCACCGCCTCCCAGCCTTCCGCGCGCACAAAGTCAGCCACTTGTTCGCTGCCTTCTTTTTCCGACCGCTCACCACAATACCCGATCAGAACGCGGCCCGGTTCAATTATATTGAAATCCCCTCCTTCGAAATGCCCGGCGGTGGCAAATTTCCAGATCGGGATGTTGTGATCCAGATAAAATTTGATGACCGTTGCGTAATCTGCCCGGCGGCACTTCAACTGCATATGGCATACCAGCGGCCCCCACGGCGTCATCGCTGAACTGTCGCGCGCAAAGAAGTTGCGGTGCAGCACCTCGTCCGCATTCAGGTAATGACATGTCACGCCGTTTTCTTCGTAGATCGACACCATTTCCGAGTGTTGCTTCATAGCCAGTTGCAGATCGAACTTATGTCCGGTTCTACCGGCATTGGCCAATGTGCGCCCAATCAACGGGCCTGCTTCGACCCATCGAAAATACTCGGGTTTGCCCAGCAAAACATCAGTCAGCTTTGCGTAGTCGTTGTTGATACCAAATTTGGAAAGAGGCATTGAATCATCCTTCACGACGCGTCTCCTGTTCAGCGTTCCTGACAGGGCCATCACAAATACCACATTCCATACTACGCAAGGTAAGAATGCACATGTAATCGAAAGAAATCCAACATAAAGCTAAAAGGTCATTATACTCAACAAAAGAAAGCAAAATGCCCGTCCAAGACAACCCAACTAAATCAGAAAAAAGGTATAATGGCGGTGGTGTCAGACCAATGCGAACCAGTCTCTGCAAGGACAGAGAGGCTGCCCCTTATGCCACGCCCAACTGGCGCCACTCGGAGAGAGCAGCGGTTCGGTTCAGCTTGAAATTGCTCCGTGAGTAAAGGTGGCGCTCCTGGTTGAAATGGTTGCGAATTGAAGAATGGACGGCGACAAATTTTTGCAAACTTTGCATCTGCCGAAAGCGGAGCATCGCCCGTTCTCGTCGTCGAAACGGCAGATGCGAATTCTCGGCCCTGTTGTTCAACCAGCGGCCTGTTTCCTGTTTCGGTGCAATGCCGATGACCTTCATTGCGGCGCCATAGGAGCGCAATCTATCGGTCACGATGATTTCTGGATTGCCGTATCGCTTCATTGATTTCTTTAGGAATTTCAATGCTGCTTTGCGATCCCGGCGTTTGGTAACATAGCTTTCCAGCACTTCGCCTTCGTGGTCGACGGCGCGCCACAGATAATGCGTCTCACCATTAATCTTCACGAAAACCTCGTCTAGGTGCCATTGCCAGTTCGAGTGCGCCCGCATCCGGCTCGCCCGATTACGACGGATTTCGGCTGCAAACATCGGTCCAAATCTGTTCCACCAGAACCGCACCGTTTCATGGCTGACGTCGATGCCGCGCTCATGCAGGAGGTCTTCGACGTTGCGAAGCGAAAGTGGAAACCGGACATACAGCATCACCGCTAGGCGGATGATCTCGGGTGATGTTTTGGAATAGCGAAAGGGGCTGGGTTTTGTCATCCGGTGACGCTAGTCGGCGCAAACTCAGCCGGCAAGAAAGTTCCTCTGACACGGCCCTATTTGTGGTTCACGCGGTCGCTGACCCAAAAGTCATTGCCGAAGTTGGTATTCGACTTGCATGCTACCTTTCACTTGCGCTTGCTGCGAAGGCAGCGCCATCCTTTTACAAACAAAGAGTGGGTAGCCTTTGATTTATTGCATCTCAGACTCAGAGTGGCGTGATCGATACGACGCACGGATCGAGCTCGATGGAACGGATGTTCTGTTGCATAGCCGTGGTGGGGCAACTGGTGGCAGGCCCGCCAGAAACACAGAATACGAAGAAGCTTTACTAACAATCATCCGGCGACTTCGCGCGCAAGATACGGGCACCAATTCGACTATTGGACGCGTACTTCTGGATAGCACCGTGGCCCGACACAGCTCGAAAGTCGCCCGCACGCTCGCAACTTCAGATGAACTTACCGGGCTGCCTGATGAGGATGTTGCGAAGTTGATTCGGCAGAGAGCAAAGCGTTGGGGACAGAAACTGAATTCAAAAGGCGGGAACTCCACAAAAGCGCTGCGTTTCGAGATATCCGGGCGCTCTCTTTCAAGCATTCGTACCACTCTCAAACTGATGAAGTGGTCAGTCGAGGAAGCCTCGCCGACAATAATTGAACGGCTGCCAAGTGATCAACTCAGAAAGGTTGCTCGCGATCACATTCGGCGATCGATTGAGCGAATTCTGGCCGGTGAGGATGTGCCCAATTTTTCGGAGTCGACGGACTACGATGTTCTGCTCCCTGACGGCACGCGGCTTGCTCCAAAGAAAGTTTTTGGCCTTGCCCTGGAGGAGGCTCTCGGCATTGAAGCATTCCCGCAGCATTTCAGCTCAGGGTTCAGCCAGCCATGCTTTGAGATCATCCAAGCTGCTGGATTTCACATTGTTGGGAAACCTAGCGAATCGCTTTCTTCAGAAGCGATGCAGCAGGCACTGCGGGACATTCCACTAGATGACGGCGACAGATCAGCGATCGAAGGCAACCCAAAGATCGTTGTCCACATACAGCGCGAACGCGCGAGTGGGCTGTCGCGACAGAAAAAGGCTGCGTTCGTCCGTGAGCACGGAGAGCTATTTTGCGAACGATGCGGCTTCCGACCCGTATCGACCTATGGGCCATATGTAGGCGACTCTTGCATAGAGGTTCATCATGCGCTGATCCAAGTGAAAGACATGGTTCCTGGGCACGAGACAAAGCTGGAAGATTTGCAGTGTCTCTGTGCGAATTGCCATCGGGTCACGCATCGTGAAATGGCGTTGGGCATCGCCGCAAATTCATAGACGAGATGGCTATACAGGCTCGGCCCAAAGCCGACTTTGGCACCAAATGCAGCCGATGTCCGGAGAGCCGGTCAAAGATGGACGACGAATTGTCGGATACAGGCTGGCGGCCAGCGATCTGTCTGAGCAGGAAATTGCTGCACTCATTGAACTCTGCCAGCAATGTCTGTCCGTCTATATCGGCCTGCGAGGCGATTGCATTTGGGGGCACCGCGGCATTGCGGATGGCTATGTTCCTGGCTCGGTCCGGTATGAGGTGCTCAAGCGCGCCAAGCACCGTTGTGAGCTTTGCGGGGCCCATGAAGAACAGTCTGCCCTGCATGTCGATCATATCATGCCACGTTCCAAAGGCGGCAGCGACGACTTGAGCAACTTTCAGGCGCTCTGCGTCACATGCAACACGAACAAACGAGACAGGGACGATACCGATTTCCGGGACGTGCTGGCCTCCTATGGCGTCAGAGAGGAGGCCTGTCTTTTTTGCAGGATCGGCGAAGACAGGATCATCGCCGAGAACCAGCTCTGCTACGCGATCCGTGACGGATTTCCCGTTACCCCAATGCACACGCTGGTCATCCCCAAGCGGCATGTGGCCGATTACTTCGAGCTCTATCAGCCCGAGTTGAACGCGATCCAGGCGTTGCTCAAGGAACAGCGCGAGCAAATTCTTGCCGCGGACCCCGCCGTCACCGGCTTCAATGTCGGGATCAACGCCGGGGCCGAGGCCGGTCAGACCATCTTCCATGTCCATGTCCACCTAATCCCGCGTCGGAAGGGGGACGTGGCAGAGCCCCGCGGTGGCGTGCGTGGGGTCATTCCTGAAAAGCAGAAGTATTAGGATGAACAGCGATCAGTTTACCCCGAGCTTCCCATCGCAGATTGGCCCAATATCGCCACTAGACCTCGCAATATCGCCTGAAACCAGCCGTTCGAGATTGCTACTCACTGCACCTGTGGAACATATTTAAACTTATCTACGAAATGCGACGAAAACAGTTAATCAGGATGGAAACAATTATGCCGGAAGTCATTGAATTCCAAAGAGCAATCGAAGCGACCGATGGTGATGATCGCGCTCTTTTGATCGGCAACGGTTTTTCCGCGCGATATTTCAATTACCAGTCGTTGTTAGAAAAGTCTGGCCTCGATGAGGGCACGCCGCTGCGCAACCTGTTCGCCGCACTGACCACTACCGATTTCGAGGCCGTTGTGCGAGCGTTGGAGGGGGCAGTCGTGGTCGAGACCGCCTATGGAAATGACGCACATGCCAAAGAGCTCGAAGACCACGCACAGAAAATCCGCGAGGCTCTAGTTCAGGCCATCAATACGACCCACCCAAAACACCGGGAGGATCTTGACCCCCAATACACGAGCAGCGCCGCCTTCCTAGAGAAATTCTCAACTGTTTTCACGCTCAACTATGACTTGCTCCTCTATTGGGTCAATTTGGAAAAGCGCATTCTGAAGGACGGATTCGGACTCGGCACACCGACGGGTAGCTTCATAGGTCCTTTTTCAGAAGGCGCATACTGCCACCTATATAACCTTCATGGTGGCCTTCATCTCTTCGACAACGGGGCCGGGGAAATCCTGAAAGCGGTAGATACCGGGTCGGGCGTCATCTCAACAATCACAAGCACGATCGCTAAAAAGCATCGTTTCCCAATCTATGTTGCAGAAGGGACCAGCGTGCAGAAGATGCGGAAAATCAATTCCATCGCTTATCTACGTCACTGTTACGAGACCCTTCGGCATAGTTCTGCAACGATTTTTGTTTATGGTCACAGCGCGGATGAAAACGACGCTCATATCTATCGTGCCATTTTTACGTCCAAAGCAAAGCACATATATTTCGGTGTCTACAAACCAGACGACGAAAATCTAAAAGCTTTGGACGGCCTCCTCGCCAAGCACCAAAAAACCGCTGGTTCGGACACTGCATACACCTTCTTTGACAGTGAAAGTGCCCAAGTTTGGGGCGCTTGAACTAGTCGGGTCAATCGGGCGAGGAGTTCCGCCACCACACAAAATATCACTGAAATTTGGTTTTGCAGTAAACCGTCGCCTTTACGCGACCAGTGGAACGTTCAGAAACAGCTTGGTGAGCCCCGCTGCACGCCAAAGCACGAACCTCTGCGCTCTCTCGCGCACAACCACGCCGCCCTCGGGTGTCTCTGCTCTTTTCGATAGCGGTCGAGCCCACCCCAACATCGGCGCAATCCATTTTCGGCAAGCATCTGAAAAGACAAACAGTTTTGAATGCGTCTCGATTTGGGTGAAGGGCGGGTGAAAGGAGACGCGGGGCGTTCGGAGACCAATTTCGGGCCAACGGCCAGTCTCCGAAAGTCGGATGGCTCCGCTAAACCCCTTTGTAACAAAAAGAAAAAAAGGCCTTCATAGGGGCCTCATCTCGGGTTCGCGAATGGTTTGTGGCGGAGGGGATGGGCCTGAAAGACAACCTTCTCCAGGCCGCAAATCACTGAATTATCTATATAAGTTTTGAAGGCAAGCCCGACGAGCGCCGTTCCAAAACGTCGACCGGCACCAAAGCGGCAACACTGCCAGAGGCTACCAGATCAAGAAAACCGCTGTCTTGGCATCCGCCGACCGCGAGTAGGATCTTGACTCGTTTATGCGGCGTGCGATTATGATCAGATACTTGGGGAGAAGTGAAATGCGCTTGCTTGCCCTGCTTGCTTTACAGATTACAGTAATTTTCTTTGTGCTTGCACAAGGTGCAGCGGCGGAAGAGCGGTTAGTGGGCGCTATTCCGGGCGCCTTGGACGTAACCTTGAACGGTAGTTCCAGCTACTCGATCCCGATAAAAATCGCCCCAGGAACCGCTGGGACACAACCGAAAATTCAACTCGCCTATAGCAGTCAAAGTTTTGGAGGGCCGCTTGGCGCCGGATGGTCCATATCGGGGATTTCGGCGATCACGCGGGGACCGAAAGACCAATTTGTAGACGGTGCCGCTGGCGCGATAAACCTTGATGACGACGATGCCCTTTATCTGGACGGTCAAAGGATTTTGCCGATCGGTCCGGCGGTAGGGACCGGCAGTTCTAGGACCCTTGAGTACCGGAAAGTAGACGACGACTTTTCTGAGATTGTTCAGTACGGACCCGATCTAAACCATTCATATTTTCGAGTCCGAACGAAGGGCGGCGTAACGCTAATTTTTGGAAATCCCGAGATTCTCACAATAGGCGATCCGGCAAGTCCCGATCTCGATGCAACCATTCACTTGAGTAACGGCGCAGTGTTGGCCTTCGCGGAAAGCATAGCTGCTGACACCGTCGGAAATTTCATACAGTTCCGCTACCAGAAGAATGGACTAGGCGATTACAATATAAGGAACATTTACTACACTGGCCACGGAAGATTTGATGAAAAGTCGCTTTTGCACGTGGACAGGGGATTCTTTGCGGCAATAACCTTTCGGTACACCGCCGCGCCTCGCCCACTAGAGGTATACGTTGGTGGTCAAAGCCTGAAGAAAGACCAGAAACTTACGGATGTCTACTCGTGCGTCTCAGATGAATACATTGACAGTACGTTTTCATGCCCTGAAAATATAGCACTTGGCGGGAGCGCAGTAACTCAAGTTGCACACTATAAGCTTGAGTACGACTCAGTTGACACGGCCAGCCGCTTTGTTCTGAAAATAGTCCGAATGTTCGGGTCGGACGGTGTAACGGAAATCGAACCCACCAATTTCAGCTACACAACCCCAGCCTTGGGCTGGGACAAGAATGCCATTTCTATACCGTCGGGACTGATTCTGGCGGCTTCCGACAAGGTTGCAAGCGGTTACCGGTTTGCGAATTTTGCGCCGGGTTCAACGGGCGGTCGGGACTTGCTGTTTTCGGTCGAAGTAGATGGGAAGAAAGTCGCCTATGCATTCCAGAACAACGGCCCAGCCTCTTGGACGGCGGGCGGACAGCCTTGGAGCCCAGCCAGCAAGAGCGCCACCAGTCCAGGAGTAACGTCGCAGTTCGACTTCGAGCCTCCAGTACCCTTTGTTTCTGAAGACGGGACCGATCTTGGGGTCGCTTTGTTCGATGTCGACGGCAGTGGACGCGCAGCTGTCCTCCAGAGCAATATGATTGGGTCTCAAGAGAGCAAGTCCTCTTATCTTCCGGGTGCGACAACATTCGAACAACACCCCGAGTACAATCTACCGTTCATTCTGACCCGAGATGGGCATGTCACTGCGAAATATCTCACGGGTAGCTGGACGGGAGGTGCAGGGCCTGACCTGATCTACGAGTCGGAAGGAAGCCGCGGGTTCCTGCAAAACCTGGGCCCCGGTTCCGGGTGGCGCCAGCGGGCTGACTATCTCCCACCTATTTCCATCGACGACCGCACCTATCTCATTGATCTGGATTGCTCGGGGGGGCCGCCGGCGTTAGTAGGCGTTGTCGTCCTTCCGGACGGCTCCTCCTCTTGGAAGGCCTACCGGTTTGGATCGGGTGGCTGGGAAGAAGAGACGGATGCAAAATTTCTTCCTCCGTTCCCTGCCAGCACCAACCCCGCGGCAGTGAGAGAAGTTCGCCTAAATGGCCCAGCGTCACAGTGCTCCGCACTCATCGTAGCTACGGCCGAGGGAGCAGGCTTCCGAGGAGCTTTCCTGCCATCCCAAGACGGCTGGCTTGAAGTTTCATCGAAAGTCCCGCCTTTCGATTTGGTGAGTGCGGATGGCACCCCATCCAAGGCCGTGGTGCTGGACCTGAAGGGCGACGGCTTCGATGGAATCCTGGCCAGCACAAAAACACCGAGTGGCTCCATTTCTTTTGTCTATAGCCAAGATGATCAGATCTGGCACGACGAAAGTCAGCAATTCAAGCTTGCGTCGTTCGTCGCAAGCAACGACCCAACCCAGCCTGTAACATCCTTTGTGGGGCCAATCGTCGGCCAAGGCGGAAGTGACATCGCGATCTTGAACGATCAGCGGGTTGCAGCCGCGGACGTTGCGGGAACAAACCGCCAGTTCGGAAAATTCTTCACAAACGACGGCAGTTCGTTCGAAGAACAAGCTGCGTTTGCCCCGCCAATACCGTTCGCAGCACGGGACAAACAAGATCTAGGTGTCCGATTCATCGATCTCCACGGCACCGGCTTACCAGACGCAATCTTCAGTCGACTAGTAACGCGGTCGGGTAAGACATATCTCGAAACGGGGGCATACCAGAACACGTCTAGGGGGTGGGTCCCGGCCCCGGGTGTCTGCACGAACTCATCAGTTCCGTTTGACCTCTCGGATCCAAATCCAGCCATGAGAGTAGGCCTGTGCCCCCCGGTACCGTTTTCAGGATCCCAGATCACGGGAAATCCTGTTCAGTTTCTCGATTTGGACGGCGATGGATACACTGACTTGCTTTACAGCTATCAGGATTCATCAGTCGTAACCAAGATCTACTTCAACAAGGAGTACTTCGACTCAACGGGCGCGGCCGCAGGTAGAACTTGGGTAGACGCAGCGTCTGACCCCACTAAGTACTCGAAGTACATTCCGCCACAATCCGTGCTTCCATTTTCAAGGAAGGGGATCGGCGATCAAGGCGTGAGATTTGCGAAACTAAGCTCCGACCGAATTGGAGTCTTAATTGGGCGTCGCGGACCGTGCCAAGTTGGAGTCGTCGGCAACTTTCCAAATCTCACCACGAAGTGTGTTGCGGATGGTCCGGCAGTTCTCAGTGCATTCAGCTTCGACGGAACCATGTGGCGTGAGGCTCCACAGTATGCACCTCCACTTCCCTTTGTAACGCAGCTAACTTCTTCGACCGACCCCGCCATCGATCTGTATGTTCAGATGACCGATGTCGATGGAAGCGGATTACCGGATCTCGTGGCGAATTTCACCGAGCCGGACCTTCCGCACCCCGGGCCCCCCAAAGTCGTCAGCGGCGTATGGATGAATACAGGAACGGGTTGGCGGGCATCATCGATGACGGTTCCACAGGCGCTCGACGTGGTTTACCGACAGCCGAGAACCCTCGTCCAATGGAGCGACGTCAACGGCGACGGCCTGCCGGACATCATCACGACGGATGGCGCCTCGCCGAGTGCGTCCAAGACTTGGTTAGGCACAGGAAGAGGATGGACATTGTCCCCTGCTTGGCAAGTTCCAGCGGCCGCGATCTCGACCTTGGACGGAGATCCAGGATTCCGATTGGTCGATGTCAACGGGGATGGATATCAAGACCTTCTATGGATGCGCCCCGCCAAGGCCGACGGCAGTGAAGATCGCGGGCTCGTACTAAATGACGGGAACGGGTGGAGCAAGCGGGCGGACAACCTTGTCCCTCCCGGGCTGGTTTTCACGGATAAGGATGGTGTGGATCAGGGTGTCCGCTTGCTCAGCGTCACCGGGAAGGGCCTAACCGATATCGTCGCGTCCTTCGAAGGTGGACTGCAGGAAGTCTACACCAACCGTGCCCGCCGCGCCGACATACTAGCTAGCGTCACGGACGGCTACGGGATCAGGACTGAGGTCCGCTATCAGACTCTTCTCGAGCGGGACGGTTCTGATCAAGCGTCTGGCGTCGTCGCAAACCCACTTGGTTGGCGTGCGTTTGAACGGGAAATCCCAGATGACTACCCACGAGTTGCGCCGGTGCCAACGACATATGTGGTGCGGCAGGTGGTTGTAGATGCAGCGGACGGGCTTGCCCCAGCTACAGTCGACTATCGGTACGGCAAGTACCAAGTTGATGCGGACGCCAGCAGGCCGCTTGGCTTCGCATGGAGGGAGAGCCTGAATGAGTTTAGTCGGGTATTAACCCGTCAAGAGATGTTGCAGGATGCTCGAGCGCATCCGGGGGTTACGAACGAAACTTCATGCACTGTAGATCTATCGGCCTTGGAGGCGATAAGGGGCGAGGCAAGCGGTGTAAGCGTCCCAGTCACACCGTTCCCGACCGATCTCTGCCCACAGGGCGCCACCGTGCAATTCGACTGGGGCTACAAGATTTCTGACACTTCCACCTGTTGGTCAGTTTTCGAGGGGGACCTCAATGGCAACGTTAATGAGCTCAAGTTACCAGGAGCAGAATGCGGCCAAGGCAAGAATAATGGCCCTTTAAGCGGGCGGATAATCCGGCAGGTCGCAATCGCGTCGCAAGTAACGCGAACCTACGAAGTTGATGGATATCTAGTCTCCAATGAGACCAGCGAATTTGAGTATGATGCCGGAAAAATACTCGAGCGGCACGGAAATGTGGTCAGTGTCCTAACCACACTTGCGGACGGCTCCAGTACGCAGACAACCAGCGAATACTCTGATGATCCAGCAAAGTGGCTTCTCGGGCGACTTGTCTCAAGTACGGTAACCAAGAAGGGTGATCTGGTCGGTTCTGGGCCTGACCGAGTCTCCGAGACAAAAACAGCGTGCTTTGATTATAATTCTGAGACCGGCCTGTTAAATCGGGAAGTAGCGAACTGCGACACAAGTCGAGAAATTCGAACCACCTACAAGCATGACAGATTTGGCAACATTGTTGGCAAGACGATTGCTACTGACAGGTTTCCCGATCAGGCATTCGTCTACGAGTACGGTGATCGCTTCTCTAGATTCATCACGGCCTCCGTTGACCCTCTTGGGCACAGATCCAGGCTGGAGACCGATCCGGTCTCTGGTGAGCCGCTTGTCGCTGTCGACCCCAATGGGCTGAAGATCGCATATCAATACGATGCATTTGGGCGGTTGACCAAGCAGACCGCGCCGTCCGGGATTATCACTCGCACCGACCTGGTCGACGCGAGGACTGCCGGAGCTTTGCCCGTCTACGATGGCGTCCATAGCATTGCTTTAGGTTTGTCAGCCCCTGTTCGATATGCAGTCCGCACAGAGATCGAAGGCCTTCCCGCGACGTGGGCGCTCTTCGACGCAAAGGGCCGAGAACTGCGTCGCGTTTCCGACGCCTTCACGGTCGATCCGACGGCAGCCCGGTATGTGTTCACGGAAGCGCGGTATGACTCGCTCGGAAGAATTGTAGCCGCGTCACTTCCGCACGATGCCTCGGCGCCGCCGTCCTGGACGTTTACGGAATACGATGACTTGGGGCGGGCATGCGCCTCGACCGCGATCAACGGCCTCCGCACCGAAACGGTATATACGAGCGCGCCCGAAGGCGGGGCAAAAGTGACGGTTGTCGTCGATCCGACGTCTCAACTTTCGGGGCAACACTCCAACGGACAGCAGCTTTTCTCTTGCGGTCACCAATTCCAGGAGGGGCTCTACAGACCGGGCGGACTGAACCAGATAACCACGTCAACGCTGAACATGAGAAAGCAGATTGTCGAATCTTCCGACGCTCTCGGCAAGGTCTCGTTCACGTATGACGCCGGTGGGCGCAAGACCGCGATGCTCGGTCCGACCGGAGCCGAGACGATCTACAGCTATGACGAATTCGGGAACCGCGTGCAGGTATCCGACCCGGATTTAGGGGTCTGGACATATGAGTACGATGCCTTTGGGCGACCGACTGCGCAGACTGACGCCAAAGGTCAGCGTACTGCGCTCGAGTACGACTTGTTGGGTCGGCCGAAAACCCGAGTCTCCGGTGACGTCGTATCGACATGGACCTATGATGAGGCTGCCCACGGTATCGGCTTGATAGCCTCTGCTTCGAGTTCAAATGGATACAGCGAGCGCTTCCTCTACGACGAGCTCAGCCGACTGAGTGTCGACTCGGTGATCGTCGGTAATGAGCATTTCTCCACGTCGCTGGACTACGACAAATACGGCCGGGTCGAGAAGATCACCTACCCCAACCTGTTCGCTGTACAGAACGTTTTCGATGAAAAGGGATTTCTCACATCCGTCATTGATCCAAGAGATGATCACGCCTTCTGGGCGGCCAAAGAGATGGACGCCTTCGGACGCATCACGAAAGAGGAGTTCGGCAATGGGGTCGTCACAACGAAGACATACGGGCAGGATGATCAGAGGCTGGATCAGATCAGTGCAGTAAATGGCGCGGGCAAAAGAGTCCTGGACCTCACCCTGGATTACGACCTCATAGGAAACCTTACCTCTCGCAACGAAACCGTGGACCGCCGCAAGGAGACCTTCACCTACGATGTGTTGAACCGACTGAACCAGACTTCCGAGGCGAATGGTCGTGTCAGCGAATTCAGATACGATGCCGCGGGCAGGATGAACTACAAATCCGGCCTCGGCGAAATCACTTATGCCAAGCCCCAAGACGGTGGCCAAGGCGACGTCTTTCAGCCCTATCATGCGGTTCTTCGGACCGAAAAAGGTTCGGGCACGCGGAGCTATCAGTACGACGAGAACGGGAATATGCGCGCGGCGCCGGGCGTGACATATGAGTACACATCGGACAACCGCCTGAAGCTTGCCTACCATGACTCCTTCAAGTGGATGCGCTTTGACTACGGCCCCAACGGCGATCGTTTTCGCCAGTCGAGCAGGGAAAGCGGGCAATACCGAGAGACGATCTACGTCGGCCTCTATGAGAGGGTGATCGACTTTTCACCTTTCAGGAATTTCGACTTCCTGCGCCCGGACAATTTCACCGGCTTCGAGCGGTCAATAGTTGGACGAAACTATATCTCCAACGGGTCGGAGATTATCGGCGTAGTCGAGACCAACGAGCACTACGCAAACAACCTTCTTTACAACCCTGACTCAGATCCTGCTCGCTTCTTCTACGGGAAGCGAACCGAGCGAGTGGGGCGCTACTTCTCGAACGATCAGTTGGGCTCCATACTTCGCGTGACCGATGCGAAGGGCAAGGTGCAGGAACGGTTCTGGTTCGATGCCTGGGGCTTAAGTTCAGGCTCGGATCACGATGACGTCTCAAGAGGCTTTACCGGCCACGAGCAACTGGATTCGTTCAATTTGATTCACATGAATGGGCGCGTCTACAATCCCATTCTTGCGAAGTTCCTTTCGGTTGACCCAATCAATCAAATGGCCAATGACACACAGTCTGGCAACGGCTATGCGTATGCAAGGAATAACCCACTTCGCTACATTGATCCAACAGGGCTAGGTTGGATCAGCGATTTCGTTGGCGGGATCGGCGACGCAATTTCAGGCGCCGCTGGAGCTATCTGGAACGGCATCACCCACTTCGCCGGAGAGGTCGAGAAGTGGTTCCATGAGAACTGGCGAACAGTCGTTGTCGTTGCCGTAGTAATTGTGGTCTCCGTCGTTACAGTTGGCGCGGCAACACCTGCCTTGAGTCCGCTTGCGGCGGGAATATTGGGCGGCATGGCCGCTGGCGCCGCCGGAGGTGCGCTAGGTGCTGCTCTCTATGGCGGTAGTACCGATGACATCATAGGAGCCGCGATCAAGGGTGCTGTGATCGGTGGAATTTCTGGTGCGGCCTTCGCTCAGGTAGGAACGTATTTTGGACCCGCAAATCAAATGACCACCGCATCCGAGGTCGGTTCCATGGCAGCTCATGGCGTAGTGGGGGGTGCCAAAGCATCAATAGAGGGCGGTGACTTTTGGAGGGGCTTTATTGCGACTGCAGCGACGAAAGCATCGAGTATTTATGCGGATTTCAACGGCACCGCGGCCAACTCTGCGCGAGCAGCGGTCGTGGGAGGAACGGTTGCTGAGTTGAACGGAGGAAAGTTTGCTAATGGCGCTGCACTTGGCATCTTCTCTTACTCGTTCAACGACCTTGTTCACGAATTGACATCTTCACCGGCGGTTGGGTTGGGTCATCACAGGTTGGTAGTAAGAGACGGAACCGGGAAGGTGATTGGAGGGGTATCACTGGTTCCCAGTGGGATTGCTGGGAAACTTAGCTTCCTATCTTCTTCTTCCTCTGGCCTTGTAAGTTTTTCAAATGAAGATCCATCCGGCTGGACTATTTCCGACACTGATGCCAGATGGATTGAGTTACCGGTGGAAAGATTTGTGACATCGCCGTACGAGGACTTAGCGATTGCCAACTATTTTAGATCACAAAACTTAGTTCCCCATAGTTACAGCCTGCCAACTAATAATTGCTGGACTTACTGCAACAGTGAGTTTGACAAAATTAAATCGCAAATTGAACGGTCAAGGAGAGATGGTGTCAGTCCAAATATCCACTAGGAGGAAGGTGTGGTCGTTCCGAAACAGTTCTAGAGGCTGAAAAAGTAATAGTGCTATGCCTTTACTAATCCGTCTCGATATAAACCCCCGAGCAATCGTAGTCGACCGCGGCCGCCGTTGCTCCGCTGTTCATGTAATTGCGCAGGCTCAGGAGTTGGGTCGCGGCGGGGATGTCGGTGTCGAGCACGGGCTCGACCACCACACCGCTCACCTCCTCGACAACCCGGACGCCGATCTCGGTGCTTCGGCGCGGCGAGGAGCGTGAGGGTCAGGACGTTCGTCGTGCTCGCGACCGGGAAACCTGCCCCCAAGTCGGTGCGCGTCGGAGCGCGGGCGGCGTCGTTCTTTTCCAGCTTGCAGTTCATGTGGGTGCCATAAAGCAAGTTCCGGCGGATTTGAACTGAACCGTCTCACTCTTGGCGGCACGCTCGAACCTGATCTCGCATCACAGCGTAGTCCGCCAGCATCTCCGCGATCTCCGAGCCCTCCGGCAGCATGGCCAGTGTTGCTGTCAGACCAATTCGAACTCGTCTCTGCAAGGGTGGCGAGCCTGCCTGCTATGCCACGCCGAGCTGGCGCCACTCGGCAAGAGCAGCGGCGCGATTCAGCTTGAAATAGGGTCGACTTGAGAGGCTGCGTTCATGATTAAAGTGGTTGTAGACGGAAGCGTGAACGGCGGCGAATTTTTGCAAACTTCGCATACGCCTGAACCGAAGCATGGCCCGTTCTCGCCTTCGAACTGGCTGGTGTGAATTCTCAGCCCGGTTGTTGAGCCATCGGCCGGTTTCCTGTCTGTCTACGTTGCCGATGACCTTCAGTGCCGCGCCGTAGGAACGCAGCATGTCGGTGACGAAAATATGTGCGCGACCATGGCGTTTCATGGTTTTCCTGAGGAATTTCAATACTGCCTTGCGATCACGGCGCTTTGTGACAAAGCTTTCCAGGACTTCCCCTTCGTGATCCACAGCCCGCCAAAGATAGTGCGTCTCGCCGTTGATCTTCACGAACACCTCATCCAAGTGCCACTGCCAGTGTGTCCCCGACCGCATTCGATCAACCCGTCTGCGGCGAATTTCGGCGGCAAACATCGGGCCAAATCTGTTCCACCAAAATCGAACCGTTTCGTGGCTAATGTCGATGCCGCGTTCGTGCAGAAGGTCTTCCACGTTCCGAAGCGAAAGCGGGAATCGAACGTACATCATGACGGCCAGACGGATGATCTCTGGGCTGGTCTTGAAGTAACGAAAGGGGCTGCGTTTTGTCATCCCGCGACGCTAAGTGCTCGCCCTCCCCGCCTCAATCAATTTTGCTCTGACAGAGCCATGGCCCGTTCTCGCCTTCGAAATGGCTGGTGCGAATTCTCAGCGCGATTGTTCAGCCAGCGACCTGTTTCCTGCTTACCGGAATTGCCGATAACCTTCATCGCGGCGCCGTATGACCGAAGTTTATCAGTCACAATGATCTGCGGCTGGCCGTACCGCTTCATTGATTTTATAAGGAATTTCAATGCCGCTTTGCGATCCCGGCGCTTCGTGACGTAAGTTTCCAGCACCTCACCTTCATGATCCACAGCCCGCCAAAGGTAGTGGATCTCACCGTTAATCTTTACGAAGACCTCGTCCAAGTGCCATTGCCAGTTCGAGTAAGATCGCATCCGGTCGATCCGTTTTCTGCGAATTTCAGATGCAAACATTGGACCAAATCTGTTCCACCAGAAACGGACGGTCTCGTGGCTGATCTCGATGCCACGTTCGTGCAACAGATCTTCCACATTGCGAAGCGAAAGCGGGAACCGCACATACAGCATCACGGCAAGCCGGATGATTTCAGGCGACGTCTTGAAATAGCGAAAAGGGCTGTGTTTTGTCATCCTCAAACGCTACGGGACCGCCCTGCCCGTCTCAAGCTGGTTCAATCTGACACTGTCCCCTGACCGCCTCAAGTCGATTTCGTCTGACAGTGCCCCTCGGTCGCTCCTACCGCTGTCCTTAGAAAATTGAACTACTGCCAACGCCATAGTGACCGAAAAGTGGTCGTACAGATAGCTCCGCCACACAGCCGTCGTTGTGTATACAGAATGTGCCTGATAAGTATATGACAAGTAATGCGGAGGGCGGCAGAGGTGAATTTCGACACCATCATCAAAGGCGGGTCGGTGGTCACGGCATCCGATCAAATGCGTGCCGATATAGGAATCCAAAACGGCCAAATAACTGCCATCGCCATAGATCTGACGGACCCCGCAGCGACGACGATCGACGCGACAGGGAAATTGGTGCTGCCTGGCGGTATCGACAGCCACGTCCATATTGCGCAGCCGTCCGGTGACGGCATTGTCATGGCCGATGACTTTGAAAGCGGGACACGCTCGGCGCTGTTCGGCGGCAACACCACGATCATGCCGTTCTGTTTGCAGGAACGTGACGGCGATCTGCGGTCGGCTATCGATTGGTATCGCGGGCTTACCGAAGGGCAGCTTTATACAGACGTCGCCTTTCATCTGATCGTCGCAAACCCCAGTCCGCAAGTGCTGGGCCAGCAATTGCCCGCCGCCATTGAGGACGGATATACATCAATCAAGGTTTTCATGACCTATGAGAATCTGCGCCTGAACGATGCCGAGCTTCTGGCTACATTCGATGTCGCGCGCCGGCACGGCGGCACGATGATGGTGCATTGCGAGAATGAGGACGCGATCCGCTATCTGATCGACCGGCATGAGAAAGACGGCGAGGTCCGGCCGCGCGCCCACGCCAGCACGAGGCCAATTCCGGTCGAGCGTGAGGCGACGCACCGTGCTTTGTCTCTGGCTGAAATCGTCGACCTGCCGATTGTTATCGTCCACGTCTCGAACGGCGCCGCTGCCGAGGAGATCCGCCGTGCCCGCCAGCGCGGCATGAAGGTCACCGCCGAAACCTGCCCGCAATATCTGATGCTGACGGCCAAGGATCTAGAGGGCATGGATTGGGAGGGCGCGAAATTCGTTTGCTCCCCCCCGCCCCGCGACGAGGCCGAGCAGGCGGCGTGCTGGCAGGGGCTGAAGGATGGCACATTCGATCTGTTCTCATCGGACCACTGCCCGTTTCGCTATGCGTCCGAGGACGGTAAGCTAAACCCGAAAGGCGCCAAGAATTTTCGATATATCCCGAACGGGATTCCCGGAGTGGAGACGCGGCTGCCGATCCTGTTCTCCGAAGGAGTGATGAAGGGGCGCATCGACATCCACAAATTCGTCGCCGTTACATCGACAAATCATGCTAAGACTTATGGACTTTACCCGCGAAAGGGCACTATCGCCATTGGATCCGATGCGGATATCGCCATCTGGGATCCTGATCTGGTGAAAACCGTTCGCCACGAAGATCTGCATGACGGCGCTGATTATTCGCCTTATGAAGGGCTGACTCTGCGCGGATGGCCTGTGATGGTTATGTTGCGTGGCAAGGTGATGATGCGTGATGGCCAGCTTGAAGGGGCCCTCGGCGACGGCCATTATCTGACACGAGCCTCTGCCCCCCCCTCCAAGACCATTTAGGAACCCGCATGCAAGACAGCAAACCGCATTGGAAGGTGGAAATCGGGCAGGATGTGCTGTCCGAAAGCGCGCATAAGCGCATTACGGAATTAATCCGTCAGCGGTCGCTGGCCAGCGGTCAGGTCATCATCGAACAGCGTTTGGCTGAAAAGCTGGGGGTGTCCCGCACTCCTCTGCGCGAGGCACTTCAGCGATTGGAAGGTGAGGGTCTAATTAAAAAGAATTCAGGCCGTTCTTACATGATACGCAGTGTCGATCTGCAAGAATATATTCAAAGCCTGAAGATACGCCACCTGATCGAGCCGGTTGCCGCGAGTTTGGCCGTCGGCAGAATACGGCAGGCCGATCTGTCCGCCGTGCGCGCCGAGATCGAAACCCTGCACCGTGAAAAGACGGAACACACACAGGCGCATTGGGATTCCGACGATCAATTGCATCGCCTTTACGGCAGGAACTGCAGTAATGCGGTGATGTTCGATATCATAGAACGTCTGCGTGTAACGACCCGCCTTTATGAGATCACCGATATCAGCCAGCGCGTGCAAGACGATTTCATTGAGCACATCGAGATTTTGGATGCGCTGGAGGCCGAGGATCCCGCCCGCGCGCGCGACGCGGTCGCCGCCCATCTGCAAAGCCTGATTACCTACTCGCTGAACCAGATCGGCTGACGCATTGCGCAGGCCAGTCGCGGCCCGGCGACAGGCAAACTGCTGGCCACCGGGCTTGATCGGGCGACGCTATGCCCCCAGAGGATCGCGATTCCAGTTCTTGTAGATGAGGTAACGCGCGTTGCCACGCCCGATCGCACCGAACCATTGGGGGCAAAACGGCCCCATCCAGATCGCATCATCTGCGTCGACGGGATACCACGAATTATCCAGTCGATACACGCCGCCGCCATTCAGCAAGATCAGGCCGTGTTCCATGAAATGCGTCTCGACATAGGGCAGGCTGGCCCCTGGTGCGAAATCCATCACGTTGATTTCCATGTCAAAGCCAGCCCCTTCCGGGATGAGCTTTTGCAGCATCAGCCGCTCGTCACCCTTCATTGGTACAGCCGTGTGGGCCCCGATCCTGCTGATCAAAGGAGGTGGCAGGGTGGCGCCGGTCATTGCAAGGTAACGCCGTTCTAATACGATCAGCGTTGATTTTGGTGCAATTTCAATCTCATGATCGCATTCCGCAGGCAGGTACGCATAGCCCTCTTCAGCTAGCGCGTCGGCGCCGTTGCCACCTATCGCCACCTTCGCTGCACCATTTCGAAGCAGCACGAAGCGCTCCACTCCGGTGCGAGGCGCGCCGATCTGGGCACCCTCTTCCGAATGCACTAAAAACATCGAAAAATCAGCGCCCAAGTTCGGGGTAATTAGGTGGATCAACTCACATGCAGGCCACAGCGGCAGGCGGACACGTTCGTGGCTGTCAGGGCTGATCAGCGCATGACGCGGGTGGAAGGCGGAACGGCTTTCGCCAAGCGATTGTCGCATATTGAATCCTTTCAGGCAGTGATGACACGGCGCAGGGCGTCGATTTCGGTGGGCTCAAGTTGGCGCATGGGACGCTTGACGCGGTCGTTGGTGATTTTGCCCATCAGCTTCAGGAGCGCCTTCAGCCGGGCCGTGGCCAGATGATCCGGCGCGCGGCGGTAAATATCGACCGCAAGGGGATAGATCGCCTCATGTGCGGCCAGTGTGCGATCCCAATCCTTGGCCTTGGCCGCATCATAAAGCTCGGTCACACGCTCCGGCACGATAGCGGCAAGCGAGACCTGACTGCCATCCGTGCCCAGTTGGTAACAGGCCATCAAATGCTCATCTCCCGAGGCCATGACAGACACGCCGGGCCTCTCTGCCTTGATGCGGCGGCGCAGTTCGTCATAGGCCGACACCTCCCAGGCTCCCTCCTTGATGCCGCTGACCTGGTCGATCTGGCACAGGCGCGACATCAGATCGACGCCATATGACATCCGGCCTGCCGCCAGCGGCGCCTTGTAGAGCACCACGGGCAGCCCGCAAGCCTGAGCGATTATGCGATGATGCTCGACCACGATGGCGTCATCCCGGCCACCCGCCCAGTGATTTGGCGGAAAAACCAGCACCGCGTCCGCCCCGGCCCGCGCCGCAGCCACGGCATCTGCTGCGGCGGCGCCAGTGCCTTCGGCAGTGATGCCCGCGGTGATAAAGCTGCCTCTGGGCGCAGAATTACGCGCAACCTCCAGCACGAGGCGGCGCTCATCGGCAGTCAGCAGATGCCCTTCGCCAGCATGACCGTTCAACAGCAGGCCCCGTATCCCCTGCTTATGCGCGATATCGCCGATATGCGCTGCAAGCTCGGCCGCATCGATGGCGCCGTCCTGCGCCAGCGGGCAGATAGTGGCAGCGTGAATGCCGGTGAGCCCAGGAACATCCAGCAGGGCGTTGGTTTCAGAATGTATCATTGGCAATCCTGTTCTTTGTATCGAGGGGCGGCATCAGGCCGCGCCAGCAATCGGTCGATTGGAAACAGCGGCATTTCCGGCTCTTCGCCGAGGATCGCCTGCGTGAGACAGCGCGCCATATAGGGCGCGCTGGTGTAGCCCGAATGCGCCGATCCGCAGACCCAGAGCCCCGGAAACCCAGGCACCGGGCCAATCGCCGGTAGGGCATCCGCCGTCTCGGCCTCAAAGCCGGTCCAAATGCGCACGATCCGGCTGTGGCGCAGCGCCGGGATGGCGTGTGTCGCGAGGCGCGCGTTGCCCACTGTGCTGGCATGGGTGGAGCGGTGGCAATTCTGCTCGCGCGAGCCCTCGCCCTGCCAGCCGCCACCGATCACGACCGTGCCATGAGGATACTGCTTGAGCGACAAAAGCCCGCTTGCAATACCCACCACAGTGCGCATCAGGGGCGCGGCTCGTTCGGTCACGGCCAGTTGGTTGACCAGCGTTTTGATCGGCACATGCAGGCCTAACCATGCCAGCATCGGCTCGATCCAGACGCCGCCCGTCAGCGCCACTTGCCGCGCGTGAATGATCCCGTCGGGGACGCGCAAATCGTATCCACTGCCCGCCGGCTCGACGCCGGACACAGGCGTATATTCGCGCAGATCCACGCCCGACCCGGTTAAGGCGCGGTGATAGGCCAAGCCCGTCAGATAGGCATTCGCATAGCCATCAATGCTGCAATGACTGGCCATGCGGATATCGGGGTTTATGCCGGGTTCAATCTTCAACGCCTCACTGGCGGAGATCAGGTTGATCGGGGCGCCTGCGGCCCTGCGGGCCGTGCCGCGCTCCTCCAGTAGCTGCTCTTCGGCTTCGGTAAAGGCCAGCGATAACCCATCGCACGCAACCACGCCCACGTCATGACCCAACCATTGAGGCGCCTTCAGCCACATCTCATGCGCCTTTAGCGCATAAGGGATCAGCGCCGCACGGGTCATTTGCATGGTCAACGTGCCGGCATTGACCCCCGACGCACCTCGCGCCAGCGCATCACGCTCCAGCAGGACCACCTTCAGTCCGGCGCGCTGCGCGAACAGGGCAATGCCAGCCCCTTGAATGCCGCCGCCGATAACGGCCAGATCATACTGCTGCCCGCTCATAGAGGAGCCGGTTTCGGCACGGGAATATCGGCATAATCAAAGGTACCGATCAGTTGCTCCATCTCGATGGGACGGATTGGCGCGCGCGGTGTCAGGCGCAGATCACCCGGTGGCAGATCCGCTTGCCGGCGCAGCAGACATGCCGCGTTCATGCTGCACATCTTGCCCTGACACGGGCCCATTCCCAGCCGGGTAAAGTGCTTGAGTTGGTTCATGTCGCGCGCCTTGTCCTCCATCGCGTGCTGAATATCGCCGGCGGTGACATCCTCGCAGCGGCAGATGATCGTGGCCTCTGTCACACCGTCCAGCGCAGTGACCGGGAATTGCATCAATCGGCACGAGGCATCCGCAAAGCGAATGTAGCGCGCCAGCTTGCGCCTAAGCGGGCGCGCCTCGGCATCATGGCGCGCCGCGCCCAGCGCGCCGTGGTCCAGCGCGGCGGCAAGCCCCGCCAAGCGCCCCTGCACAGCCGACGGCAGTGCGCCGTGAATTCCGGCTCCATCCCCCGCCACATAGAGACCTCCGAGTGAGCTGCGGCGATCCGCGTCGCACAGCGTCTTGTACCCGCCGCGCAGACGGTCCGGTTGCTGCGCAAGGCCCAGCAGGCGATGAATGTCATCTCCCGGCGCAAGGCCATTGCCAATATAGAGCGTGTCAGCGGCAATCTCGGTCGTCGCGCCGGTGGTCAGGCTACGGATGGTGACGCCGCTCAGACCGTCACCGCCCGACGACTTGATCACCTCGCAATGGCGATGCATGGGAATACCCGCCAGCCGGATCTGCGCCATCCAGCGGGCACCCTGCAGCGCCATCGACGGCACATTGGCAAAGCCGATCAGCGCGCGCGCCCAATCACCATAACCTGCCCGATCTATGATCGCGCGCGGCCTCAACCCCAGCGCCAGTGCCTTGGCCGCAACTGCGATCAGCAGCGGGCCCTGCCCCGCCACAACGATATCGCGCCCCGGCAGAGCGCCTTCGGATTTGATCAGCACAGTGGCCGCAGCAAGGCCAAATACCCCCGGCATGGTCCAGCCCTCAAAGGGGAATATCCGCTCGGTCGCGCCGGTTGCCAAGACGAGCCTCGCAGCGCTTAGCACGCGGGCACCCTGCGGCGAAATGCAGGACACCGAAAATCCCGCCCGCACATCCCAGACCTGAGCGCGCGGCAGCATATCGACCGAGGATGCGGCCAGACGCGCACGCAGATCATCCCCGCGTGCGCGATCCGTTTCGGTGGGCTTGTCCTTGGCCAATGCGGTCCGCGGGGCGCGCCACACCTGCCCGCCGGGCGCAGGCCCCTCATCAATTAGCACGACAGTCATACCCGTCGACGCCGCTGCCAGCGCGGCCTCGGCGCCCGCCGGACCCGCGCCGATCACGATGAGATCATAGGTGTCGTTCATGGAATAGCCGGGCATCGCCGGACACCAGCGCCGCACACGCTCATTGCGCGCCCGCCCCCAGCAACTCCACCCGCATCCCGTCCTGAACCTCGGCCTGACAGGCGCGCCGGATTGATCCATCAATTCGAATTGCACATTCCTGACAAGCGCCCATCATACAAAAAGGACCGCGCGGAGTGCGTGCATTCGGGCTGGATCTAAAGAGGTAAACTCTCTGCATCAGCAGGGCGCTGGCAACGGTCTGACCCAGCTTGCACGCCACCTCGCGGCCATCGACCATGATGTGGATGGGGGCGGCCATCTGCGCACTATGCTGCGGGGTCGGATCAGCCATACAGACAAACTTCTTTACTTGTGTTTGTTTCGTATACAAACTGCACACTTATCGTGCAACTTAATTCACGATCATGAAAAAGCAATAAAACAGTGGGGAAAATAAAATGTTCCAATTCCTGAAACGACTGGCGGTGGCCGGCGCCTTGGCGACAATGGCGACTGCGCTTGTGGCGCCCGGCGCGGCAGACGCGCGCACTCTGGATGAAATTCTGGCGTCCGGCACTTTGAAGGTCGGCGTGAATCCGACCCTCGCGCCACTCGGCACGTATGACGACAAAAACGAGATCGCCGGCTTTGATGTGGACTACTCGCAGAAGCTGGCGGATATGCTGGGCGTTACGCTGGAGGTCGTTCAAGTCGGCTCGCCCGACCGCATCCCGTTTGTCGCTAGCGGCAAGATCGACATCGTGATGGGCGCGATGACCCGCAATCCCGAACGCGCCAAGATCATCGATTTCACCCTGCCGGTGCATACCGAAGTGTTCGGCGTGCTGACCCTCAAGGAAAACGCCGTCAGCGACTGGAAGGAACTGGACAAGCCGGACGTGACCTTCGTGCAGGTGCGCGGAAGCACACCCGTCAAATTCATCGAGGAGAATCTACCGCAGGCCGAAGTTCTGCTGCTCGACAACTATCCTGATGTGGTGCGCGCACTGGCGCAGGGGCGCGCCGATGCAATGCTCGACGTTCTGGATTTCGTCGGCGAATACATGAACAAGCATGATGTGGAATGGTCCGTCGTCGAGACGCCTGTCGATGTCTACTACTGCGCAATCGGCGTCGCCAAGAATAGCGACAACCTGAAGGATTGGCTGAACGTCGCGGTTTTCGAATTGCAGCGCAAGGGCGTGACCGATGAGCTGTGGCTCAAGTGGTTCGGCATCGAGATGCTTCAGCCCGTCGATGAGTCCCCCTGGTTCTGAGTTAAGCCAGCAGTTTTAGGAATGGGCGTGGCAGTGACTGCGCCGCCCATTCCGGGGGCGTATTCGGGGGCAAATCATGGACTATACATTTCAGTTTGGCCAGATATGGCCCCGGCTTCCCTACCTGCTTGGGGGTGCGTGGCTCAGCCTTCAGATTGCGTTTCTGGCATTCTGCGGCGGCATTCTGATCGGCACGTTTTGTGCGGCGGTCAAGACGTTCGGGGGCGGCATAGCGCGGCGCATCGTCAACGTCTACGTGGTGTTCTTCATCAATACGCCGCAGCTCGTGCAGATATACTTTCTCTATTTCGCGCTGCCCGATTATGGCATCTTTCTCACATCCTACATGGCCGTCCTGCTGGGCATGACGCTGAACGCAGGTGCCTACCTGACCGAAATCCAGCGCGCCGGATTTGAATCGCGACGCCAGAGCGAGATGGAAGCCGCCGAGGTTCTGGGCTTCACTCGGCTTCAGCAGATCCGTTATGTGATCCTGCCCCACGTCGCCAAGGTGCTGTTTCCGCCGCTTTCAAATCATTATATCTTGATGACGCTGGGCACCTCCATGGCCGCTATCTTTGGCGTCGAAGAACTGACCGGCCGCGCGCTGAACGTTAATGCAGAGACTTTCCGCTCGCTCGAGGTCTTTTCGATCATCGCGGTGGTCTACGTCGTCGTCACGCTGTTTGCATCGGTCGTGCTGGCCCTGATTGGCAGGTTCGCATTCCGCGCCAAGATGAGGATCGTCTGATGGGCGATCTGTTCCGCGAAATCTGGCAGATGGCGACCTATTACAACCTGCTGTTTCTGGCGCAGGGGGCGGTCACGACCATCGCGCTGTCGGCGTTCGGCTGTATCTTGGGAGGGCTGTTCGGCACCCTTCTGGCGGTTGCGCGGCTGACGGACGGCGCCATCACCTGGCCCCTGCGGATGCTGGCGCTGATCTTTACCGAGTTCTTTCGCCGGGTGCCTTTCCTCGTCACTCTGTTTCTGTGCTTCTTCGCGTTTCAGTTCGCCGGCCTCGACGTGTCCACTCTGACGGTGGGTTGCGTCACTGTCGTGCTGATCGGCACGGCATTTCTGGCAGAGATCGTGCGCGCGGGTCTGCAGTCGGTGCATCCAAACCAGTGGCATGCCGCGACGACGATGAATTTCTCGCTGCTGCAAACAATCCGCTATGTCATCCTGCCGCAGGCATGGACCGTCATTCTGCCGCCGGCCTTTGGGTTTTTCATCCTGTTTATCAAAGACAGCGCGCTGGCTTCGCAGATCGGCGTGGTTGAGTTGACTTATGTCGGCAAGACGTTCAGCAACAAGGGCTTTTCGGCTGCCGCATCCTTTGGTGTGATCCTAGTCATCTACTTCATGCTGTCCTATCCGCTGTCCCGCCTTGGCGCGAAACTGGAGAAGAAACTTGCCCCATCTCGAACTCGATAACATCAGCGCCTCATACGGCGCGCTCCGCGTGCTGGACGGGATTTCCCTGTCCGTGGAACGGGGCGAAACCCTCGGGTTGATCGGCCCGTCCGGCTCGGGCAAGAGCACGGTTCTGCGCGTCCTGACGGGCCTGCTGAAACCTGAGGCAGGCGTGGTGCGCATCGCGAACGAGCCCATCAATCTGGGCAATGCCGCAGAGGTCCGCGCATTGCGTGACCGTGCCGCGATCGTATTCCAACAATACAACCTGTTCCAGAACCTCACCGTTTTGGAGAACGTGATGATCGCGCCCACCAAGGTGCGTGGCCGCAAGCCCGCCGATGTCCGCCCCGAGGCGATGCTTCTGCTGGAAAAAGTCGGACTGGCGGACAAGCTGCAAAGCTATCCCGATCAGCTGTCAGGCGGCCAGCAGCAACGGGTCGCCATCGCCCGTAGCCTGTGCCTGAAGCCCGATATCCTGCTGCTGGACGAGGTGACCGCCGCGCTGGACCCCGAACTGGTATCAGAGGTGCTGGATACGATCCGCGGGCTGGCGCAGGAGGGCATGACCATGCTGATCGTCAGCCACGAGATGGGATTCATCCGTGAAATCAGCGCACGCGTCGCCTTCATGGCCGACGGCAAGGTGGTCGAGATGGGATCGCCGGCGGAAATTTTTGACAATCCCCAGATGGAGCGCACCAATGACTTTGTCAGCAAAATCCTGCGACACTGAGACCCCAGCACCCTTGCCTATTCCAATGCCCGGCGCCGATCTTCTGGTGGGTGCGGTGGACAATCACGTTCACACCTGCCCGCATATCAACGGCCGCTCCATCGACGTGTTTCAGGCTGTTCAACAGGCCGCAGATGCCGAGATGCGCGGCATCGGCCTGATGGATAATTTCGCCAACTCGTCCGGCATCGCGGCACTGGCCAACCGGCATCTGGGGCATCTGGGCGTCGAGGTGTTCGGCGGGCTGATCATGGAGCCTGCCGCCGGCGGGATCAGCGCCGACGCCGTGCGCATCGCGTTGAAGCTGGGGTATGGCGCGCCGGGAGACGGCGCGCGGTTTATCTCGCTTCCCACGCACCACACCCGGCATATCGCGCAGATGGAGAACCGCCCGGACGATTACGCCGCGGCCTGTCTGGCGATACCGGACAGCGGCGCGTTGCCAGCCCCCCTGTCTGAGATATTCGATCTGGTGGCCGAGGCGGATGTCGTGCTGAACACTGGCCATCTCAGCGGTCCGGAAGCCCTGCGCGCGGTAGAGTCCGCCCGCCAACAGGGCGTCACGCGCATTCTGGTTCCGGCCAGTCACTACGACGCAGCGACAGTCACGGAGCTGGCGGCGATGGGCGCGCACGTGGAGTTTTCGTTCTTCTTTGTCAGCCATGCGACCCAGACAGGCCTGACGCATGTCGATAGCGCACGCAATACCGTTCCACCGGTCTTGGCGCCACAGATGGCCGCGTTGATCGCCGCCGCTCCCGTGGACAAGGTTGTCATTTCCGGAGATTGCGGAGTGTTCCTGTTGCCCCCGCCAGTCGAGGGGTTGCGCGAACTCTTGCTGCTTTTGGAAAGCTGCGGCGTACCGCGCGAGGATCTGCGACGTATGGTAGGACAAAACACAAGCAAGTTGTTCCGTGTCGGCGGGTGAAAACCAGAGAGCTGGACGTGTTCAGACCGTCTTGGGTCCTGTCGATCCAGCCGCGCTTGGGGTGGTGTCGATGCACGAACACGTGCTGTGCGATGTCACCCCGCCTTCCGTCGCTGCGTCGGGTCAACCGCCCGTGGAGATCACGCTGGAAAACGTGCATGACGTGCGGTTTTTCTGGACCAGACATTACGGCAATCACATTCTCGACGATCCAGATATGATGGTAGGCGAGCTAAGCGACTACTGCGCAGCGGGTGGCGGCACGATTGTCGACCTCACGATCCGCGGCATCGCCCCCGACCCTGCCGGACTGGCCGATATATCGCGGCGGTCTGGCGCGCACATCGTCGCCGGGACCGGCTATTATATCACCGAATTTTGCGCGCAGGCCCTGTCGGCCACATCGACAAACGATATGGCGGCAGCGATGATCCGCGATCTTCACACCGGGTTCGACGAGACGGGCCTTCGCGCTGGCATCATCGGCGAGATTGGCGTCAGCGATCCTTGGCATTCGGACGAGCGACGCGCCATGACCGCCGCCGCACTGGCGCAACAGGAAACGGGGGCCGCTATCAGCGTTCATCCGGGGCGTGACCCGGCCTCGCCACGCGCCATTGTCGAGCATCTGATTGCTGCAGGGGCGGATCCCGAACGCGTCATCATCGGCCATCTCGACCGCACCTTCACCAGCGTGGATCAGGCGCTGGCCCTTGCCGACACCGGATGCGTTCTGGAATGGGACTTTTTCGGAATCGAAAGCAGTTACTATCCTTTTTCAGATCTGGACATGCCCAACGACGCCGGCCGCCTAGCAAAGATCGCGGCATTGGTGGCTGCGGGGTATGGGGACAAGGTATTGATGGCCCATGACATTTGCACAAAAACCCGACTGCGCCGGCGGGGCGGGCATGGCTATGGCCACATTCTGAAGGGGGTGGTGCCTGTGATGCGCCGCAAGGGATTTACCGACGCAGTGATCAACCGGATATTGCAAGACACGCCGCGCCGCCTACTGACGATGTAGGACGCCGATTTTTTTTAGTCACAGCCGCTCGATGACGTAGGGCGTCTCGAACCAGTGCTCTTCCAGGTTGGTGCCGTCACCGATGCGATCGACCACTACAAAGCGCCCGGATGCGCCGATGGGCGTTAGAACGCCGTGCCAGATGCCACAGTGCAAATTAATGGATTGCTCGCCCCCGACAACGAAGGCACTCAAATTCACTGGCCTGCCATCGTCGTCATCTGCCACGATGGCTAGAAACCGGACCCCACTGAGCGGAATAAACGCCTGACTCCCCATTGCATGGCGCTCCACCATATCGACGACGATCGGCAAACGTCGCTCCTTGGCGTCGAAGAAACTGATACCTGCGCGGCCATCCGTGAAATCCAGCTTAGCCAGATCGTGATATCGGCCGCACATACCTTGATTAATAATTTTGTCGGGCTTGCCTTCAAGCTCGATAAGATCGCCGTAGGGTGCGAAAGCATTTGCAGTCAGCGGCGTGACGTTCAGTCCTTGGGGAAGCATGCCTGAGTGATCCTTTCATGCTGGTTGGTGCAGCCACCTGCGACTTGGCAGGCATTGGCAGATATGGGTGGTGTCAGACGAATACGAACTCGTCTCAGTTTACCGGTATCGGCAATCTGTTATGCCGCACAAAGGTCGCGCCACTCGGCAAGAGCGGCGGCACGGTTCAGCTTGAAATTTGGCCGGCTGTAGAAGCTGCGCTCTTGGTTGAAATGGTTGAAGGGAGAGGCGTGAGCGGCGACAAATTTCTGCAGACTTCGCACGCGCCTAAAGCGTAGCATGGCCCGTTCTCGTCGTCGGAACGGCAGGTGAGAATTCTCCGCCCTGTTGTTGAGCCAGCGGCCAGTTTCCTGTTTGTCTACGTTGCCAACGACCTTCATCGCCGCGCCGTAGGAACGCAGTTTGTCGGTGACGAGCACCTCAACCTTGCCATGGCGTTTCATGGTTTTTCTGAGGAATTTCAATTCGGCTTTGCGATATCGTCGCTTTGTTACATAGGATTCAAGCACCTCTCCTTCGTGATCTACGGCCCGCCAAAGGTAGCGGGTCTCCCCGTTTATCTTCACGAAAACCTCATCCAGGTGCCACCGCCACCGGCTCGGCCGCATCCCCTCGACGCGGCGTTTGCGGATCTCCGCCGCGAACATCGGCCCGAAGCGGTTCCACCAGAACCGGACCGTCTCGTAACAGATATCGATCCCTCGCTCGTGCAAGAGATCCTCGACGTTCCGCAGCGAAAGCGGAAACCGGACGTACATCATAACCGCCAGGCGAATGATCTCGGCGCTGGTGCGGAAATACCGAAAGGGGTTGCGATTGGTCATCCACAAAAGCTAGACTGCCGCCCCGCCCGGCTCAAGACCCATCCCTCTGACAACACCCAACAGTTCCCTCAATCGAGATTCATCGCGGCGACATCTTTAAAGACCCGACCCCAATTCAGTACCAGAGCTGGATTAAGACCTGCTACGCGCATTGCATGTGCTGCAGTGAGCGCCACCGAATCAAGCACCGGAATGCCCAAATCTTTCTCAAGCGCCGCGGCCACAGCGGCGCCGCGAAAATTTGTGCAGATGACGGCGATCGCCTCAGGGCGCGACGGCGCCACTTCGCGGATCAGGCTGGCGACTCGCTCGGGCGAATAGCAACCATAGGAGAAGTTGCCCCTATCCTTCAAATGACGTTCGGCGGTGATCTGGTATCCTTGAGCTTCGAAGTTCGCAATGATGATGGCTTGGACTTCCTCCAGGTATGGCGTGACAAATGCCAATCTTCGGATTTCAAAGTGGCTGAAATATGCTTCATAGGCGAGCATGGCCGAGGTGGCTGGGACACCGGTGCGATCAGTGATGGCGCGGCACAGCGTTCGGTCCTTCTCTAGCCCGAGCCAAGAGGCTGCCGTGCCACACCAAGCGATGCAATGTGGGCGGGCTTCAGCCAGACGCTCGGCGGCTTCAAGGATGGTCTCCAACTCGAACTGACCGCGCGAGGCATTCGAATCCGAGATTTCGACCACACGGAAGCGATTAAAATGTACTGATGCAGCCTCACCAAAGGGTGCGAACATTGCCGAGGTGTATGGCTCCAGCACCGTGTTTGAAGACGGGACCAGCATGCCAACGCGCCTAGCTTGATAGTCGCCACCAGTCACAATTTCAAACTCCGTGCCAAAATCAGCGCATCGTCGGCCAACATCCGAACGTGGTCCTTCATGGCAAGGGCCGCCGCCTCACCGTTGCGCTCACGCAGAGCACAAGCCAGCATCTCATGCTCCTTCTCTGCCTTTTCTCGGCGTTCGGGGCGGAACGTGATGAATCGACGGTAGGGCGTCAGGCGCTTACTTAATTGCGAGAGTTGACCGCTTAGCGCGCGATTGTCGGCCGCATCGTGAATTGCTCGGTGAAATATATCGTTGCAATCCATGTAGAGTGAGACATCCTTGCTGCACACCGCTTCGCAACACTCTTTATAAGCCTCTGCGATCCTTAAGCTGTGAGCGTCAGTCATTCGCTCGCAAGCCAGTCGTGAGGCAACGGCTTCTAACTCGCCGACCAGTTCGAAAATCTCCATAACTTCGCTAACCGTGGGCCGCGCTACCACTGCACCGATCCTTGGCTGTAGTTCGACCAGTCCGCTTGTGGCCAATATGCGCAGCGCTTCCCTGACGGGAGTGCGGGAAACGGCGAAACGCTCGGCGAGTGTCATCTCGTCAAGCCGCTGACCAGGGGAAAGATCGCCATTTAGAATCTCAGCCTCAAGCTCTTGCGTCAGGCGTTCGGTTTGGGTTGCCTTGTCGGGCCTAGTGCCTTTTTCAACTTCGCTCAACATGTATGCCACATCATTTTATTTATTTTCCATCCATTAGCGCGATGTGCCAATTATTTAGGCACCTACAAGACGCCCTTAAAGTTTTTGTATGCAAGTCACATACAGGATGCTAGCCTGATTCTCGAGTTCTGGCTATCCCGGGTATCGAACAGACGTCCGACAGCCAGATTTCAATAGTTGGGATGGGGGGGGCGATCATGGACCTGGGGCTGACTGGCAAGCGCGTTTTAATCACTGGGGCATCGCAAGGGATTGGCGAAAGCGCCGCTGAAGTATTCGCCGAAGAGGGTGCAGTTCTACATTTGACTGCGCGCAATGAGGTCAATCTCAAGCGGATTGCCGAACATCTGCACGACACATATGGCACCGAAGTTTCAACTTATCCGATGGACTTGGGCGGCGGTCAGGCACCGCTGGATCTTGCTGATGCCGTGGGTGACGTGGATATCTTAATCAATAATGCTGGCGTTATTCCTGGTGGCAATCTTTTTTCCACGGATGACGCGACCTGGCGCGATAACTGGGATCTAAAGGTGTTCGGATACATCAATATGTGCCGGGTCTATTACGCGCGCATGAAGGCTGCAGGTGGTGGTGTAATCATCAACGATATCGGCAACGCCGGCGAGCAGTTTGATCCCGACTACATTGCCGGAACCACCGGAAACGCCAGCCTTATGGCGTTCACGCGCGCCCTTGGTGGTCGCAGCCTTGAGGATAGTATCCGCGTAGTTGGTATCAACCCCGGCCCTGTCGACACCACCCGCATCTACAAGCTTCTCAAGCGGCGCGCTGTTGATTGGTACGGAGATGAGGCTCGTTGGGAGGAGTTGCTGGCCACCTATCCGCTCAAACGCCCCGCCAAAGTGCGCGAAATTACTGATCTGATGGCGTTTCTAGCTTCGGAACGGTCGGGCTACACTTCGGGCGCGATCCTAACTGTGGATGGCGGTATCGCCTCACGCGCGTCGATCATCTGATGGGTAATCTTGCCGCATTCCGTCCCTCGCTGGACCCTCTCTCCGAGCAGAGCTTTCCGTTACATATAGGTGGGCAGTGGTGCGCGGCGGCGGACGGTGCGAAGCGCGAGGTGCTGAACCCGGCTACCGGTGCCGCTCATTGGGCTGTGGCTGAAGCTGGAAAGGCCGATGTGGCCCGCGCCTGCGACGCAGCACAGGCTGCTTTCCCCGCATGGGCGGCGTCAACTACTGACACGCGGGCAAAAGCCTTGCGAGCTCTGGCGCAAATCATCCGCGAACGAATGGGCGAGTTGGCCACACTGGAAGCGGCAGTTACAGGACGTCCCATCCGCGAAATGCGTGCTCAGATGGGCCGCATTCCCGAATGGTTTGAGTATTTCGCAGGTATCGTACTGGGGGTTGAGGGTAGTTCAAACGCGCTTCAAGGCGAGTTTTTGAACTATACCCAGTACCGTCCACACGGCGTTTGTGCATTGCTTACCCCATGGAACCATCCGATCCTAATCCTCTCCAAGAAATTGGCCGCCGCCCTTGCAGCCGGCAATACGGTGGTGGTGAAACCATCTGAACTGGCGCCGGTGACACCGCTTATCCTCGCTCAGTGGGCTATTGAGGCGGGATTTCCAGTCGGCGTTTTTAATGTGGTGACGGGCGGTGCCGAAACTGGGGCGACGCTGGTGGCTAACGACCATGTCGCGCATATTGATCTGACCGGAGGCACCGAAACCGGCAAGCGCGTGGCCGCCGCCGCAGCAGCACGTCTTGTCCCTTGCGCTCTGGAACTGGGCGGCAAGACGCCCGTGATCGTGTTTGATAGCTCGGATCTAGACGAAGCCGTCGCAGGAGCGCTCTTCTCTGGCTTTGTGGCGGCAGGGCAGACATGCGTTTCGGGCAGCCGCTTTTTGGTGCAACGCAGCGTTTACGACACCTTCGTCGAAAAACTGTCGGCACGGGTGGGAATGCTCCGGCAGGGTGATCCCGCGGACCCCGAAACTGATATCGGCCCGGTTATCTCGGCCCGCTCGCGGGATCGCTGCATGGAATTTATCCGAGGCGCACAGGCCTCTGGCGCACGCTTGGTCGCGGGCGGGCAGATGGGTGAGTTGCCAGAGGGGTTCGAAAAGGGATTTTTCGTCCCACCCACTGTCTTTGCTGATGTAACTCCCGACATGGCGCTGTTTTGCGACGAAGTGTTCGGCCCAGTGGTCAGCGTCACCCCGTTTGACGATGAGGCGGACGCGATCCATCTGGCCAATGCCGGGCCTTTCGCTCTGGGCGCGTCAGTTTGGACCCGCGACATCCTATTGGCACACCGGGTGACCGGGCAGCTGAATGCAGGCGTTATCTGGATCAACGACCATCACAAGAACGATCCGCGCGCGATCTGGGGCGGATCAGGGGCCAGCGGCTATGGCCATGAAAACGGCTGGGATGGGCTGTTGCACTACTTGATCAAACGCTCGGTCACAGTGCGCACGGCACAGGCATTTTCGGACTGGTTCGGTGGAGGGCAGCGCTATGGATAGCACGATTGTGGTGAATGATCCCGCCGTTCTGGTCGAGAATCTGACGCTGATCTACGAGAGCAACAATCAACGCATCGAAGCGCTGCGCGACGTTTCTCTGATTGTTCCCAAAGGTAGCTTTATTTCGCTAATTGGCCCGTCGGGCTGCGGGAAAAGCACACTTTTGCGGGTGCTAGGAGACCTCCTGAACCCAACCAATGGGCGCGTTTTGATCAACATGCGAACTCCACGCGAAGAGCGGTTGGAGCGCAGGATCGGCTTTGTCTTTCAGGAGCCTGCGCTGCTGGAATGGCGCAACATTCTGGACAACGTCATGCTGCCGCTGGAACTGCGCGGCACATTGAAGGCCGAGCGTTTGGCTAGCGCGAATGAACTCATGGACATGGTAGGCCTGACCGGCTTTGAGGATGCCTATCCTCGCCAGTTGTCAGGCGGTATGCGTCAACGGGCGGCGATCGCGCGGGCATTGTCGACCGAGCCCGACATTCTGCTGATGGACGAACCTTTTGGCGCGCTCGATCAGATCACCCGCGACCGACTGAACATGGAGCTATCGCAGATCCATGAGATGACCGGCATCACCGTCGTTTTGGTTACGCATTCGATCCGCGAGGCGGTGCTGCTGTCGGACAGCATTATGGTCATGTCGCCGCGTCCAGGGCGCATATCACGCATCATCACCAACGATACCCCACGCCCCAGAACGTTGGAAAGCCGCAACAGCGACACGTTCGAGTCGCTGGTGCGCGAGGGCAACCGCGAGCTTGAAAAGGGCAGTGCTGATGACTGACACCATGACACCCCGCAATTCGAAAAGCACAGCAACGCGCGTGGCAGCCAGTGTCGGACCGCCATTGGTCTTGCTGACGGTGATGCTGATCGTGTGGGAGGTGGCATGCCGATGGCTGGACATCGCCGTCTATATCCTGCCCGCACCCTCGGATGTATTTCTAGCCTTCACCAAGCATAGCGGGCCATTGCTCTACCATACTGGTATCACATCGATTGAGGCGGTTTCGGGCTTTATCATCGGTTCAGCTCTGGGGGCGATCCTTGGGACGGTCTTTGCATATTCGCGGTTCCTCGCAAGAGGGCTGCTACCATTTATAATCGCGGCCAACACGATCCCTGTCGTGGCCATCGCACCAATCATCATCATCTGGTTCGGCCATGGCGTCACATCGAAAATCGCAGTCACCGCGTTTCTATCTTTCTTTCCGCTGGCGCTGAACATGATGAAAGGCCTGCAAAGCTATGACCGAGTGGTGATGGACGTGTTCTACATCGCGGCCGCCAGTCCTTCGCAACGGTTCTTGAAAATGCGACTGCCCAATGCGCTACCTTACGTCTTTGTCGGGCTGAAACTGAATGTGACCTTCTCGGTCATCGGCGCAATCGTGGCAGAATTCGTGCAAGCGGACAGAGGGTTGGGCTTCGTCATAATGACTGCCTACCGGTCGATGGGGATGCCGCGCCTCTGGGCGGCGATGCTGTTGTCTGCACTGTTGGGTATTGTATTTTTCCTGATCATTGCGCTGCTGGAACGAATTTTCGTGCCGTGGCACGCATCTATGGATGAGACTGACTGACAGACGCTACTAATCGTGAGGCAACGACAAGATACCCAAACAGGCAAGACCCTACGCGAGGCAAGAAACGGCACTACAACAATCAGGGAGTATCAAGATCATGCAGACCAAATCTTACTGTCTGGCCGCACTGGCCGCCACGGCAATATCGGTTGCCGGTGTGTCTCAGGCCGAATCCATCCGCTTGGAATGGGTTATTCAGGGCCAATTTGCCGGCCCCATCGTCGCGCTCGACAAGGGCTACTTCAAAGAAGCAGGCATCGACATGACCCTGCAACCCGCAGGTCCCGACCTCAAGCCGACCACCATGGTTGCCACGGGGGTCGACTCCTTCGGCATCGGCCACCCGCATCAGGTGATTGCCGCGCGCTCGAACGACGTGCCGCTGGTCACGGTTAGCCAATGGGGCCAGAAATCCGCCACGACCTATGTGTCGCGCAAGGAAGCGGGCATCGAGACGATGGCTGACATGCCCGGCCATTCTGTCGGCCTGTGGTTCGGCGGCGACGAACTGGAGTTTCAGGCAATGCTCAAAAGCGCGGGCATCGAGCAGTCCGACGTCAAGATCATTAGTCAGGGGTATGACATTGTCAGTTGGCTGAACGGCGATTACGACGTGATGCAAGTGGCGCGCTACAACGAATTGCTTTTGGTTTACGCAAACGGTTATCCGCCGGAAAAGCTGAACTATTTAAACGCCGAAGATGCGGGCGTGACCTTCGTCAGCGGCGGGCTGTTCACCACGGAAAAACAAATTTCTGAAAACCCTGAGATGGTGCAGGCTGTCGTTTCGGCTAGTTTGCGTGGTTGGAAAGAGGCATTCGAAGATCCCGAGGCCGCTGCCGACATCGTGATGAAATACAACACCGAACTAGAGCATGATTTCCAAGTTGCTCAGATCAAGGCGATGAACGACATTGCCTGCGCTGGCCCGTCGCTGGAAGGCAAATTTGGCGCATCCGAAATGTCGGATTGGGTAACCGTGCAGGGTATCTTGCTGGATGCCGGGTTGATCGATACCGAGACCGATCTGTCTAAGGGCTTTACCAATCAGTTCGTCGATGAAGCTCCGGCCGAATATCGCGATATTCCCTGCGAGTGAGGAGATGCGACACTACCGGTCAGGCCGCGTCATGTGCGGCCTGCCCACCTCCAAGGTAGCACGGGGCGACCAGAGATGAGAACAGTTCGTATTAGGCTTTTGTGGCACAAACAGGCGCAGTTCGCTGGCTATCTGCTGGCAGAAAAGCTGCAACTGGCGCGTAAGGCGGGGGTTGAAATCGTCTGTGAGGGACTGGATTTTTCCTGCAAGCATGTCGCGTCCATCCTGACCGGGCAGGCCGAAATGGCCGTGGCCAGCCCCGCACATCTGTTGGAGTCAGCTAGTCCTGATCGGTTACGCTGGCTGATGACGATCCAGCAGAAAAGTCCACTGGTCTACCCTGCGCGCCGCTCGGACGGCATTTCTAAGCTGGTCGATCTGCGGGGCCGCAAGGTTGGCGTCTGGCCCGGCGGCGAAGATTTGGAATTTCGCTACATGTTGCATCGCTCCGGGATCGCCGATGCCGATGTCGAGCGGGTAGAGATGCGCGATACGGTCACGCCTTTTCTCAATGGTGAAACTGCGTCGGGGCAAATGACGGTGTATCATGAACTCCACGCGGTTGAGGATCGCATCATGGCGGATGATCTTGTTGTTTTTGACGCAACAACACTCTATTGCAGTATCCTCAAAGACGGCTTGGTGGCCGATGCCGCGCTTTGCCGTGAGGCGCCCGAGGTGGTGCAGGCAGTTGTCGACGCAGTTCTCGAAGGCTGGACTATTGCTATAGAAGATCCCGAACAGGCTCTTGATGCTTGCTGCGAGGCTCGTCCTGACATGGGTCGCAGTTCGCAGGCCCAGCAGTTGCAACAAATACTCGACCTATCGCTGATTGGCGCCACCCGCACTCATGGCCTTGGCTACCCCGATCTGGCACATATGAACCAAGCAGCAGAGGCGATGCGTTGTGTCGAAGGTCACGCGCCCGATACCGGCCCACTGCGCGATGCACGGTTTTGGAACACCGCGCCCAAGCGCTTCCGCCGCACGCAATGGCCCTCGGAGCCGCGCAAATGACGCCCCTGCCAAAATCGGCGGAAGTGGTCGTTGTCGGTGGTGGCGTAATCGGCGCATCCATATCGCTTGCACTGGCCGAAGCGGGTGCAAAACCCGTTCTATTGGAGGCTCGCGCGTTTGGCGGGGCTGTCACCGGCGGCAGCCTCGCCGCGATTGGCACACATATGCACGGGCGCGAAGAGTTTGGCATTTTAGATTACGCCCGCGACCGCTGGCGGGAACTCTCGGATGCGTCACAGGATGGAATTGAATACACTGCCTGCGGCAAAATGGGCTTTATTCTGACCGATGCAGCGCTTGCGGCAGGTAAAACGCTTGTCGCACAGGAGAAATCCCAAGGTGCGCGCGCCGAATTGCTTATGCCTGAGCAAGCGCAACAGTATGAGCGACTGCTAGGTGGCCCAATTCTGGCGATGACCTACGATCCTGATACCGCCACAGTGAACCCTTTTCACGCGGTGCGCGCCTTGATGCTGGCAGCGCGACAGGCCGGAGCGCAATTGTTTGAGAATACGCCAGTCGCACGATTGCTGGTTGAGGCTGGTCGCGTCGTCGGGGTCGAGACGTCGACGGGTGAACGCGTTTCGACGCCCCACGCTGTGCTGGCCTGCGGCCCGTGGACCACGAAACTAGCCGCAGATCTGGACCTGAACCTGCCCATTGAGCCGCGCCAGGCGCAATGTCTGGCCTCGATCCGGCAACCGTCCGGCACGCTGCGCCAAGTGATCAGTTCGTGTGAGGCCAAGGGTGGTGTGGACAGCGGATATACCCAGATCCAACAATCCCCCAGCGGTCAGATTCTCTTCAACACTGTGACCGCACTAGCCCCCACGCCCAAAGGAGCAGAGGACCGGGTGGGCGAGGTGCAGCCGGGTTTCGTAGTCGACTCAGTGAATACCCTGTTGATGCTGTTTCCTGCATTAAAAGATCTGCCAATCCTGCGCTCTTGGGTGCGGTTCGAGGCTGTAACGCCAGACGCACGCTTTCTGGCCGGGCCCGTGCCAGTGCCGGGGCTGCACGTCTGCGCTGGCGACAATGGATCAGGCTTTTGCCGCGCGCCGCTACTGGCACAGTTCATCGCTGATGGCGTTACGGGCAGGCAAACTCTGCCTGTCGCTCTGCAACAAAGGGCAGCACAGCTTTATGACCCATTGCGGTTCATGGATGGGCAAAATGTATGAGTAAGACCATTGAGATTTTTGTTAACGAAGCCTCGGTCTCCTGCGCGCCGGGCATCCCGCTCAGTCAAGTGCTGAGCCAGCATTTTACCGCATGGCGTCACAGCCCCCGCCTAGGTCAGCCGCGAGGCATGTATTGCGGTATGGGGATATGTTTTGAATGCACTGTGCAGGTGGATGGAATTCCGCGCCGATCATGCCTAGTCGACACCGCCGAAGGAATGACGGTCACAACCGAGGGGGGCGCGCATGCCTGTTGAGCGTCTCATATGCGACGTGGCGGTCGTGGGCGCTGGCCCGGCTGGACTGGCCGCGTCACTGGCCGCTGCAGCGGCCGGAACCGAAGTGATTTGCGTCGATCAGTTCCCCCGTGCGGGCGGCCAATACCACATGCAACCCAATGCGCCCGACACTCCGTTTGCTAAGACTGAGCAGGTGCAACAGGGGCTGCAAGCCATCCGCGCTTGCGAAGCCGCAGACGTACGATTTCTAACGGGCGCGGAGGTCTTTTGGGCCGAGCCGCCCAAATCGTCGGGTGAGCACTTCAACTTGTACATCCAGCGCGATGGTCGAGCTATTATTGTCGAAGCAAAAACCCTTGTTGCAGCCAGTGGCGCGATGGAACGGCCAATGCCATTTCCTGGGTGGACCTTACCTGGCGTGATCGGCGCAGGCGCGGCGCAGCGGCTGCTGAAAACCTCGGGTGCGGCATGTGCTCTGCCGTTCAAAGGCAAGACGGTGCTGGCTGGGACGGGACCATTCCTTCTGGCAGTAGCTTCCACATTCGCCAAAGCCGGGCAGAAAATAGATCATTTCGTTGAGATGCAACCCGCAGCGCCGTTGAAAAAAGCGCGCGCGATGCTGAGGCACCCTTTGCGCCTGCCGGACGCGGTCGCGCTGTTGCGCGATCTGTCCCGCACTGGCGCTCAGCGACACATGGGCGCGATCATCACTCGCGCCATTGGGACCAGCAAAATCGAGACGGTCGAGATTGCACCGCTCGGGCCGGACGGAGCGCCTGACCTGCGCCGCGCTGTCTTGGTCGAAGGCGTTGGCGCGCTCTGTATAGGATATGGGTTTCAGCCCGTGATCGATCTGACCACGGCGCTGGGAGCGTCACATTCCTATGACCTTGCCCTTGGCGGATGGCATTGCACGACCGACGCATTGAGCTGTGCAACTTCGCTTCCGCGTCTTTATGCGGCGGGCGAAGTGACGGGCCTCGGTGGCGCGAACCCGGCGCGGCTGTCTGGTCAACTTGCGGGGTTGCACGCAGCAGCGTTCTGTCAGGGGAAAAACCCTGAAAGAAATGGTACCGCGACCCAGCTCGCCACGAAATTGCTCGCGTTCCGCGCCTTCGCCGCGACGCTAGCGCAGCTTTATCCTATGCCCGAACGATTTCCATTGCCTCTGGTTGGCGATGAGGTTGTCTGCAGGTGCGAGGATGTAACGCTGGCCGAGATTAAGACCGCCATCGCCGACGGCGCACACGAGAATTTTGCGGTTAAGATGTGGACTCGCGCCGGCATGGGCTTGTGCCAGGGTCGCAACTGTGGAGCGGGCATAGCGGCGGCGCTGGCGGAATCGGACATCGACCCCATAACCGCAGGCTACAACCGTAGCCACTTTCCTTTGCGCCCCGTTTCAACGTGTATCGCTACAGCGGCGTTTGCGTCTTCATCCGAAGCGAAGGCTTAAACGTAGGTATCGTTAGACGAATGCGAACCCACCTATGCAAGGTGAATGTCGCTGTCGTGGTGTCAGACGAATGCGAACTCGTCTCAGTTTTCGGTATCGGCAATCTGTTATGCCGCACAAAGGTCGCGCCACTCGGCAAGAGCAGCGGTAAGCAACCCACCTCGCCCCTTCCAGGACGGTGGAACGGCATAAAGGACAATCATTCTAAGCATTTCGATTGAATACGAAATGACTCCCCGCTAGCGTATGATCAGCACATAAAATGGGCGCGCATATTAATTAAACGCGCTGAGTCGGGAGTGCGAAGTGGATAGTGACAAGTCGGAGCTTCGTTGGGGAGTTGCGCAGCGCCTCGAATTTATCGAGTTCCGATTGTTTTGGGAGGGGCATGTAAACCGCAGCGACTTGATGGGGCAGTTCGGGCTGTCGGTGAACCAGGCGTCCGCCGATCTGAACCGCTATGTCGGTTTTGTACCGAACAACATGGTCTACGATAAGAGTGCGCGGACATATGTCCGGGGACCGGACTACGCCCCACACTTCCTGAAACCTGACGCCAGCCGCTACCTCGCACAGCTGCGGTCTTTGGCTGACGGCATCATGGACAGCGACGATACCTGGATCGCAGAACTGCCATCCTACGATGCTGCACCAACGCCCGCCCGTGGGGTGAACCCCGTCACTCTAAGATCAGTTGTCGGTGCTATCCGTCGATCCGAGGCCATTGAGGTGAAGTATCAGTCCCTCTCGCGGCCCGAGCCGACCTGGCGGTGGATCGCGCCCCACGCCATCGGGTTCGATGGATTTAGATGGCACACCCGAGCGCTCTGCCTAGCCGACGGAGCGTTCAAGGACTTCCTGCTCTCACGGATGCTTGAAATACGTGGGTCGCGAGGGAGCGGCGTGCCTGCGGAAGATGATCGCGACTGGAACACACGGGTCACTTTGGAGATCGGGCCCCACCCCGCGCTTTCGGAAACCCAGGCCAAGGTCATCGCACTCGATTACGGGATGCGTGGGGGGAAGACGAAGATCAAGGTCCGGCGCGCTCTTCTCTACTATGCGCTCAGGCGTCTCGGGCTTGATACTGATCCCGGCGCAAGGAAGCCGCAGGATCAGCAAATCGTGCTTCTCAATAGGGAGGCCATTCATGAAGATACTGGATAAATTGTCCCGTATTCTCGGCAGTCGTGCCCAGCTGACGAACGAACCCGAAAGCCACGTTCTTGACCCTTTCGAGATCCGGCTGATAGCCGAAGGAAAGCTCGAGAGGCTTGCCGTTTTTGCTGCATCTGCTCGCCTCCATTCGGCCGACCCGAAGGGAGATACGCCACTTCACTTGGCAGCGCGGACGGGAAATCTTGCGCTTTGTGATCTCTTCATTCGCTCTGGCGCCGATCCCGATGCACTGAACCATGAACGGCAGACACCCGCTGACGTGGCGTATGCAGAGGGCCATAGGCTAGCATCGCAGCTTCTGTCTTCGCTTGTTACGAACTCGCTGGAGTTCGAAAGCCTCGAAGCGCGCGAGGAGAGCCCAATCCTCGAGACTACTGCGGACATGATCGAGGCCATTCCCCTAACTCATCTCTCAGTAGTCAATGAGACACAGCCGGATGACGTTGGTCGGCGTCGCCAGGAGATGAGCGCGGACACTTCTTGGACTGACGACCGGGTCGAGCTTCTGACACGGATGTGGTTCGAGGGCCGGAGCGCGAACCAGATATCGAGGGAATTGGGCGGGGTAAGCCGCAATGCAGTGCTGAGCAAGGCGCTTCGTCTCGGCTTGTGCGAAAAGGAGGGTGCGGAAACTAGCAGCTCCGAAATAATTAGCGAAGTACCCCCAGATGTTGCCGCGCAGCCCTCTGCGGGGCCAGAGCAACGGCCTAGCCCGGAAATTGCGCAAACTGCGGCGGCACCTAACCAGCTGGATGACCTTGACGATTTGCTTAGTTTCGAGGCCGAGAAAGAGCCAGAGGAGTTCTTCGGCGAGTCCGCGAGCGAAACGGTTTCGGGGACATTTGTCGCGCTCGTCAGTCCGGCACCTGTGGTTTCGGACGATGAAGACGGAGATTGGGATCTTGACCTTTCACCTGCATCTATTGCCGGAGAAGGCATCGGTGCCGCCGCCGCCGCAACCACGGATCATGGCTCAGAGCATGACTTCCTGAAGGTCCGCAACCGCGGGCGCCAATCGGTCAAACGCGCCGTCGTCCAGACCGGCACGCGACTGTCGATCGATCCGGAGATTTGCATCACTTGGGCCGAGGAAACTTTGGCAAAGGGGTGGTGCTCATTCAGCGAAATCGGGAGCCTCGTCGCACTTTGCGAAGGCAATGGCGATCTCGAGGAATTACGCACCAATCTCTTGCGCAACCTGGAGGCTGCAGGTTTTGGCCCGGTCGATCAGAGTTCCAGGCATATTTTCGGGCTCTGGGAGGCCAGATCGGACATATCCTCCGACGAGCTGGCTGAAGCAATCGAGGCAGCCTTAACGCGATCGATGCGGCTGCCTGGAACGCAACGCTTCGTCATGGACAAGTCCGACGAACTGCAACTGCTGGATCCCATGATCCGGGCAAAGCAAGAGCTTCAGCTGGGAATTCTCGCCTCCGAAGCTGCCGTCCAAACGATCCTCGATGTCGTCGACAGCATCGGGGGTGGGGTCCGAGACCCAGGTTCCGTCTCACTGAAGACCATTATCCCCTCACGCCCCGGCCACGCCGAGACGGCCGAGGTCATGGCAGCTGCGGAAGCCCTTAAGTTCTGGCAGGCAAATGGTCGCGTGTTGGACGGTAAACGGCGAAGGCAGGCGCTCGCCGCGCTCGAGTCGTTCGATCTCTCTCTGGCTTTCCACAAGGAGCTCGTCAGCTCGCTCGAACAAAGCAATGCTAACCCAGAGCATGCCAACTGGCTGGATGCACAGATCTCGGCTTTTGAGGCCGCCAACGAGCGCCTCATCCACGAGCACCTGTCTTACGTGCGGCGCTTTGCTGCACGGAACGTGGAGGAAGGCGAAGACTCTGAGGACGTCTTCCAAGTGGCTTTCATGGGTCTCCAGCGTTCCACACGGCGCTTTGATCCAGAACGCGGTTATCGTTTTGTTGTTTACGCTTCCTACTGGATGCGGCAGGCCATCATGCGATGGCGCGCGGACGAAGGCGCAGCGATCCGTATCCCCGTTCATCGGAAAGAGAAAATCGCGAGGCTGGATCTCGCTATGGAAAAGCTCGACGTCCGGGCTGACGGCACTGTTTCCGACAACGATCTCGCCGTGGATCTGGAATGGACCACTGACGAGGTGAGTCAGTTTCGCGCGATCCCCCGCGAGGCCGAGTATCCCGAAAGCATCGACGACTGGGATGAGATATTGCCCGAACAGCAGGACGCGAATGCCTTCGATCAAGCAGAAACCGAAAGTATCATTACGGACGCCCTGGCTGAACTGCCGGAGCGTGAAGCTGATGTGATCCGGATGCGCTTCGGGATAGGACGCGACGCCGACATGACCCTTGAGGAGATCGGTCAAATCTATGGAGTGACACGCGAGCGCATTCGACAGATCGAGGCAAAGGGCCTCGACCGTCTTTCCCATCCCGGTCGCAAGCGTCGCCTCCAGGAATTGCTAGGGATGTAATGGCATGGGTGTAAGAAATGCTCCTCCTCATCCTGGCTCGATGCTCGAATCCCTTCGGGGGCTCGGCTACGCGCCTCCTACTGCACTTGCCGATCTGGTCGACAATTCCATCGCTGCGAACTCAGGCGAGGTGGCCATTCATCTCGAATGGGCTGGTCCGGAGAGCTGGGTAAGGATCGTTGATGACGGCGACGGCATGGACGACGCGGCTCTGGAGGCAGGGATGCGGCTCGGCGCACGCGATCCGCGGGCAGAACGCGCCGCCAGCGACCTCGGGCGCTTCGGGCTGGGCCTGAAGACAGCAAGTTTCTCGCAGGCTCGACGACTGACTGTAGCCAGTCGGCAGAATGGCGGACCTGTCGTGTGCCTGCGCTGGGATCTTGACCTCATTGGTCAAGAGCCGGGCGCCGAATGGCCACTCTTTGAAGGGCCTGCGCAAGGATCTGAGCATCTGCTTGCGCCGCTTGAGCAGATGGACCACGGCACCATCGTCCTCTGGGAGAAGCTGGACCGTATCGTGACCGATGGCTTCGCCGCCACTGACATGATCGAGCTCGCCGATCATGTCGAGGCGCACCTTGCGATGACATTTCATCGTCTCTTGGATGGCCAGCAGCCCAAGCTTCGCCTCCTTCTCAACGGTAGAGGTATGAAGCCTTGGGACCCATACCTGATGGGACATCCTGGCAAGGCACTTGAAAGCCCCGAGTATCGAATCCTCCACACCACGGGTGTGACGGTTCAATGCCACGTCCTGCCGCATCGCGACATGCTTAAGCCCGCCGAACAGGAAATCGCCGCTGGGCCCGAAGGTTGGACGCAGCAGGAGGGTTTCTACGTCTACCGCAACAAGCGTCTACTTCTCGCTGGGGGCTGGCTGGGCCTGGGCGATGGAGGCAAGCCATGGCCGCGAGATGAAGCCCACAGGCTTGCCCGAATCCGTCTCGACATACCGAACAGCGCGGACGCCGAATGGAAGATCAATGTCCTGAAGTCGACAGCCAGTCCTCCGGTACGTCTGCGGTCTCAGCTTCACCGTCTGGCATCAGAAACGCGAGATACCGCGAGACGGGTCTTCGCCCACCGGGGTCACATCACGCCTGTTTCGGGCACGCGCTCGAACGCTGGTGCTGAAACTTGGCAAGTGCGCCGCTCCGCACAAGGTACATCCTACCGGATTGCCCGTGACCATGTCCTCGTCGCCTCGATCCTGAAGCGCGCCGGATCGCTCAAGCCGGACATCCTCGCTGTTCTCAGGCTCATCGAGGAGACAGTTCCAGTTCAGCGCATCTGGCTGGATACCGCAGAAGACAAGGAGACGCCGAGGACAGGCTTCGCCGGGGCACCCGACAACGAAGTGATGGAGACGCTGTCCTCGATGTTTGAAGCACTCGTGGAATTTCGTGGTCTCAGTCCTGGTGAGGCACGCGAACGGCTCGGTCGCACGCCCCCATTCGACAGGCACCTCGATCTGGTTTCATCCCTTGAAGTGAAAGATAAACAATGACGATTTCCAATCAGAAGGCTTTTGATTCAATACTCTCGATGGCGCAGAATATGCTTCGCCTCGCCGCAGAGCGGGCTCAGAGCCCAGTCACGCCAGAAATGATCGAAAAGGAGCTGACCAAGCTCGCGATTATGATGGAAGACGATTTTGCCCTCGTCGATCGGGACGCTCTCGTTGACGAACTGATCCGTCGATCAAGCCGCACCGTTGGCCAGAATGCCACCCTCTCAAGCGGAGAGAACCATATTCCCTGGCTCGACGCTGAAAGAAAAAGGGGCTGGACATACTGGCAACGCTACTCCGAATACATGGAGACGCGTATCCCGTGGACGGCCCTCGACGCCCTCGACGTTGCCACCGATGAAGTCCTGTCAAACCTCGAGGATCCGATCCGTGAAGGCGCTTGGGATCGTCGCGGTCTGGTGGTCGGCCACGTGCAGTCTGGAAAGACCGGGAACTACACTGGTCTGATCTGCAAGGCTGCCGACGCCGGTTACAAGATCATCATCGTGCTTGCCGGTCTGCACAATAACCTGAGAGCTCAGACCCAGATCCGCCTCGACGAGGGATTCCTCGGCTTTGCCACGATCGCGGATGCCGATGAGCTTCCCGCGGTCGGGGTCGGGCTGATCGACAACGACACATCCGTCCGTCCCAATGCCGCAACTAATCGAAGTGACAAAGGCGACTTCAATACGGCTGTCGCCGCCAAAATGAATATCAGTCCCGAACAGCGACCGTGGCTGTTCGTGGTCAAGAAGAACAAGACAGTCCTGGAGCGCTTGCTACACTGGATCCGCAATCGCGTCGCCAATCACATCGATCCCGTAACAGGTCGCAAGCTGGTCACCAATTTGCCAATTCTTGTGATCGACGACGAGTCCGATCATGGTTCAGTGGATACGGGCGAAGACGTCGTGGATGATTTTGGCAATCCAGATCTCGAGCATCAACCGAAAACCATCAACAGGCTCATCCGGGCGATTCTGCACCACTTCGCACGCAAGGCGTACGTCGGCTATACGGCGACACCCTTTGCAAACATCTTCATTCACGAGCGAGGTGAAACGCAGGAGCACGGCCCCGACCTGTTCCCCTCGGCATTCATCACCAACCTTTCGGCACCATCGAACTACGTCGGACCGGGGCGCGTGTTCGGATCCGCTTCAAGCATGCCAGAAGACCTGCCACTGGTGCGCACATTATCAGACGATGAATTCCAGCCTTGGATGCCTAGCAAGTCGACAACGTCGCCCGAAATGAAGCCGCACAAGAATGGGCATCGGCCACTCTGGAAGGGCGAAGATCGCGTGCCGGACTCGCTCGCGGAAGCGATCCGGTCATTCGTTTATGCCTGTGCCATACGGAAACTGCGCGGAGACGGTGCCAAGCACTCTTCCATGCTCATCCACGTGACCCGCTTCACCTCGGTGCAGAATGAAGTCTTCAATCAGGTAGCCTCCTACGTGAGGGACATGAAAGGCCGATACACCCGCGGTATCGAACTCGCTTCCCTCGAAGAATCGATGCGCGAGGAATATGAAGCGGCCTTCCTTCCCGGCATGCGAGGGATCCGAGATGCCCTTGTCGAAGGAGAGACGCTGGAAGACTTCTCATGGACAGATATTCGTGACGTTCTGCCGGACGTTCTGTCGGACATTCGCGTGCGCGAGATCAACGGCACGGCGAAGGACGCTCTTGATTATGCCGAGAATGACGCCACCGGCCTGAAGGTTATCGCCATCGGTGGCGACAAGCTGGCGCGTGGTCTGACGCTAGAGGGTCTCTGTACAAGCTACTTCCTGCGAACCGCACGCATGTACGACACACTTATGCAAATGGGTCGGTGGTTCGGTTACCGTGACGGCTACCTCGATGTCTGCCGCCTATATACATCCCAAGAAATGGTGGAGTGGTTCGGTCATATAGCCGATGCAGCCGAAGAGCTACGCCAAGAGTTTGACAATATGGTTGCGGCCAGTGCTACGCCCAAGCAGTTCGGCCTGCGCGTGAAATCCCACTCCGTGCTAACTGTAACATCGCGGGCAAAGATGCGGAACGCGCGCGCGATGCAGCTAACCTATTCCGGCGATCTGCTGCAGACCATCGTGTTTCCGAATCGGAAGGACGACATCGCGGCAAACTTCAATGCCGCGGATCGCTTCATCAGCGCACTTGGCCCATCGACGGACCTAAACCGCCAACACTTCGTGCCCGACGGTCAGAAGTGGAACGGTCACCTGTGGCGAGATGTGTCGGCTCTAAGCGTGATCTCGTTCCTCCGTGAGTACAGGACCCACGCGGCCAGCTTCCGGATCATGAGCCCACTGATCGCAGACTTCATCGAGGAAATGAACAAAGATCAGGAACTTACGAACTGGACCGTGGCCCTGATCGGAAAAGATCAGCCCGGAACAGAAAAGTCGGTTGGTAGCGCGTCGGTCAAAATGTTGGATCGCCGCAGAGCAGCTGAGCATGCGGATCGATACTCTATCAAAACTCTCATTTCCCCCCGCGATCAAGCCATAGATCTGACAGAGGCAGAGTGGAAGGCCGCCCTCGAACTCAGCCGAAAAACCTGGCGCAATGATACGGATAGGAACGAAGGTAAGGAACCACCGTCCGAACCCAGAGGTCCGCAGATCCGTCACGTTCTCGGAAACGGCGTGGTTGAAGCGAGTATTCCGGCTCGACGAGAACGCGGCCTGCTGATGCTCTACCTGCTCGATCCTGCCGGTGCTGAGGTGCCAGAACTCGCAGATGCCCACCCCGTAGTAGCCTGGGCAATCAGTTTCCCATCGAGCACTTCCGAGAGAAGGGTCTCTAACTCGAGGTACATCGCCAACAGCGTTCTCTGGGGAGGCCTCAATGACTGGGTGGAGTGAAGAGGGGCTTGCACGGGCATGGAGAGCGCTCGCCCGCCAGGAAGCCAGTGAAGACTGGCGCTTTGTTCACCTCACCGGGATGGGCGCTGTCTCGGTTGAGGCAGGCTGCCACTTTCCCCTTGGACGAGAAGCGTTGATTGTCTCCTTTCCCAGCTCGTGGTCAGTGAACCCGGCACGGCTGCCTGAAGGCAAGGGATTCGATGTCGCCATTATCGAGGGTCAGACTGTCGTTGCTGGAAAGACGGCCATCGCCTTGATGAGACGGCCGGAAGGGTCGCCGGACATCTTCGCAATCATGGTCATCGATGTCTTGCGAACACTGGAAGCCGCAGCCGGCACGCCCAATCGTGATATGATAGAGGCCTTCCTTGAACGGGTCCGGGAGTGGCAGGCGTTCATGGCGCGAACGCACCGGCCTCTCTCACCCGATGCACAGATCGGCCTTCTCGGCGAATTATGGATGCTCAGATTGCTCGCGGACACCTCCTTGGGAGCCGGTGCTCTCGACTGCTGGCAGGGACCATTGAGGGCGGCGCAGGATTTTCACGTACGCGGCGGTGCGATCGAAGTGAAGAGCACGGTTCGGACCGGCAGCTTCCTTGCCCGGATCAATAGCATAGAGCAGCTGGATGGTAATCGGGCGCCCATTTTTCTTTGTGGGTTTCGATTTGAAGAAAACACGGACGGTTTTTCGCTCGTCGATTTTGTCTCCGAACTCCGCGAGAGATTTAAGCATGCTGGAGTGCAACGCGGCTTCGAAGCCTTGCTGATGGTGATGGGGTACCTCGACGAGCATGCGCCGCTCTATGGCCGAACGCTGACATTGAAGGATACGAGGGGATTTCGCTCGGAAGGTGACATGCCGCGCCTCACGCGTGCTGCCCTGCCAGTCGCCATCCGTTCAGCTGCATATGTGCTCGATCTCGATGCTCTGGAAGTCGCCTCCGTCGGCATTACCGATCTTATCAACGAATTTGGACTAGAATGACATGAGCCTTGAAGAATTTCACCACAATTTCCGATCTGACCTGCAGACGATCATCGCCGAACGCGTGGCGGATGGTGAGGGCCCCTTTCCTTCGGAGGAACTCGTCTTTGCCGAAATGGTGATGGAGCATGTGGCGGAAACCGGGATCTGCGACGCGCCGACCGTTTGCCATTGGAACGGCAAGGTCGGCAACGCCAGACTGCGCATCACCGGTTATGCCCTCAGCTCAGATGAAACGGCGCTCGACCTGTTCGTGACCCACTATTTCGGGACTAACGAATTGAACGATCTCCGCGACTCAGATGCCACTGGAACCGCCAGTGAAGGCGTGCGTTTTCTCTTTCGCGCTGCAAGCGGCCAGCTCGACACGAAGATTGATCCTACCCACCCTGTCAGGGACCTCGTTGCAACCATCCGTTCCCGATGGAACGAAATCGATCGACTTCGGGTGTTCGTGATCACAGACGGGCGAACCAAGACCAAGCGGTTCTCGAACAAGGAGGTTCATCAGAAGATGGTGGCCGTCGAGGCGATGGACATCGAGCGGCTGTTTCGACACACCGAAGGAAAACCAAGGGATGAACTTGCAGTCAGTTTCGTTCAGTCGCTAGGTCGACCGCTGCCCTGTGTCCACGTCCCTGACCCTGACGCAGATTACGAATACGCCCTGACAGCTATTCCCGGGCAACTTATTCGTGATCTTTATCTTCGTTACGGTACGACGCTGCTCGAAGCCAACATCCGCACTTTCCTGGGAAACAAACGTGCGGTGAACAAGGGCATAGTCGAAACGCTACGAAAGGAACCGGAGCACTTTCTCGCGTTCAATAACGGCCTTGTCCTAGTTTGCGACGAAGCTGCGTTCGAGCGTTCCGATGACGGCAATTTGGGTCTGTCATTCCTGAAGGGGCTGCAGATCGTGAACGGTGGCCAGACAACCTCGAGTATCTATTTCGCGTCGCGCGACGACCGTACCATCGATCTGAGCCATGTCATGGTTCCGGCCAAGATCATCATTCTCAAGGGCTCTCAAGACGAAGCACGTGAGCGGTTGATCAGCAACGTCTCGCGTTATGCAAACAGCCAGAACGCGGTGAAAATGTCGGACCTCTCGGCAAATCGTCCATTCCATCGAGAGCTTGAAAAACTAGCAAACGACACTTGGTGCCCGGATGGCGCTACCCGTTGGTTCTACGAGCGGGCGGCTGGCGCCTACAACGTCATGCTGCTGAGAGAGGGCACCACACCTGCCAAACGTCGCAAGCTGAAGGAGATGATCCCACCAAGGCGCAAACTGACCAAGACCGACATTGCCAAGTACCATGAAGCTTGGCGAGGTAAGCCCAATCAGGTCGCTCTTGCCGGCGAAAAGAATTTCAAAGCACTGATGGACGCTCTCGATGATAATCCAAATCTCGTTCCCAGTCCACTTGATGCAAATTGGTTTCGCGCGATGATTGCGAAAGTCATGATTTTCAAGGCGATCGAAAGCATGATCAAAACAAAAGATGCAAAAGAGATTTTTCGTCAAGGCTATGTGAACATTGCCACCTATGTCGTTGCCGTTGTTTCGGAAAAGCTCGGCGATAGGCTCGATCTTCAGCAGGTCTGGATGCGGCAGGGGATTTCCGGCGGTTTGCGCGACCTGCTCTGGGACTGGGCGGTGATCGTGAACGCGGAGTTCAACCGGATCGCCCCGGGACAGCAGTTCTCGGAAGTGGCGAAACGGGCGGATACGTGGGTGAATGTCAGGGCTGCTGAATTTCCAGCGCCGCATGGTTCAATCCAGGAACTTCGTTGAATAAAATGCTTGGGCTTTGGGTTCATATGAATCGTTAACAAAGCGAATTGTGAAACCTGATGTGGAGAAGCTCGAGTGATTTTGTGGAGAAATGCAAAGTCATTGTTTCGACGGATTAGACGGCGATCGATATCTGTTTCGAAGCACAAGACGGATCATGAACTCCCTGTTCAGGGAGCCAATGGAAGAACCTCAAGTCAGACCGCCAGTCTCGCTCATGTTGGCGATGAAGCACCTGTTCAAAAAACTGCGAATGCAATTAATCTCGCTCACTCGCAAAGCCCAATTCCGGAAGATATTCAACCACTGGATTTTGAAGTCGAGCTGAGCGCAGAAGATCATTTTATTGCCCAAAAGGGGTTGCAGGCGCGAGGCACATTTCAAAAGGTTGACGTAGTCCGCTGGGACCACGACGAAGAAGACTGGAGCCTCGAAGATATCGAGTTTGCGTCAACCGCTAACTCGATAGACACTGGTTTTGCGAGGTCACCCACAGAAGACCAGCAGCACCAAGAAACTTCTGAATCTCAAGGTAGGTCTTTTCAACACCTAGAAGCATTTGTGCGCCTAAAAGAGTTTGCGTTGCGTCGGCGCTGGCTGTCCGCGGCGGCGGCGCTTGATAAAGCATCGCGACAATCAGCACCGCTCTCGAAGCGAGAACGAGCCGCGACTGAGCATGTACTAAAAGTCGCAGGCACATTCGCCCGACACCGGTCCGACACGGACCTACTTAGAAAAGCTTTGTTCAATGCTGAGAACCCGGAAGACGAGGTGGAACTGGAGTATCCGAGCGCGCGGCCCGAGAAAGCTCCCGCTTCGAAAGTTACTGCCCGTATCACCCCTGACAGCAAGGACAATACGGAAAATGGAATGCCCACGCAGAAGGAAATTAGCTCTTCTGTTCTTCGGGTGCGTCAGGTCGCTGCAGAACGAAACTGGTTGTCGCCCAAGTCAAGCCGCGCGCTCGCTAAACTCAGCAACAAAAAAGCCGTCTTAGGACGTTCTGAAACGAATGCCTTAAATTACCTTTTGGGTCGTTTTGATGAAATTTCAGAATTGATGATCGACGTTAGAAATTTGAGAAAGCGAATTGGAGGCAAGAGCGAGCGGCGCGGATAGAGGGAATTAGCCCAACGCGATCTGAAGCAGTTTCGCAATATGCCGAGCAAGAAACGGCGGCACCGCGTTTCCAACCTGGACGTACTGCTGGGTCCGGTTCCCCAGGAAAAGGTAGTCGTCGGGGAAGGTCTGCAGCCGGGCGGCCTCGCGAACTGTCAGGCTGCGGCACTGCATCGGATCGGGATGGATGAAGTAATGTCCATCCTTGGAGATATGGCTGGTTACCGTAGTCGCGGCTGCTTCGGCCAGTTGGACTCGAAATCGGTCATTGAAGACGCCGCTGTGCCAGTTCCGATGGGCCGGGCTGAGCGTGATCGGAAAATCAGCCGCCTTTGGGCTATAACCGCGCACTGCCCCGAACACAGCGGCGAACAGATACCGTCCAAGATCCGAGGGCATGTGCCCGCGCGTTTCGTGCTGGGCAATGGCGCGCAGTTCTGGCCGCTCAAGCCAGCGCAGCAGTTCATCGTTCGAGGTGCCATAGCCATCTGGCAGGGAAGACGCCGTCCGACGGCTCGGCGCTCCCGACTTCATTCCCTTGGCAACGGATGAGAATGCCTCCCGAAGTGGGGCGTTCTCCTTCCCCTTATGGGTTTTGGTCAGAAGTTTCGCCGCTTCAATGACCTCTTTTCGCCACGCCGATGAATCGTCCCGACCACGACTAATTCCGCTGCGCAGCTCGGGCATCGTCCCGATTATGTCGCTGACCGTCCGCGTCAGACCCGAGACAGCAATCTCGGCGCGCGCAGCCTTGCCCGAAAGGTCGGACCGAATTCCGACAATGATCACCCTGTGGCGCCGTTGCGGGACCCCGAACTGCTCGGCCCGCACGATGAAATCAGACGGTCGCCCTGCTTCTTGCAGGCTGGCTTTTCCATCTTCCACCCGAACAGCCAGCAGCTCGTAGTGATGACCGTGGCCCGTGCCGAGCGAGGACAGATCCTCCATCAGCATCTCGAAGACAAGTCGGCTTTCGACAGTCGAGGACAGCATGCCCTTGACGTTTTCCATCACGAAAGCGGCGGGACGAAGCCTGTCGAGCACGCGGATGTACTCTCGGAACAGGTAATGCCGCTCATCCTCTTCAGGCACATAGCCGATCTTGCCCTTGGCCCGGGCGCGCCCGACCAGGGAATAAGCCTGACAGGGCGGTCCGCCGATCAGAATCGTATCGTCATGGTTTTTGCGCAGCTTCGCGATGGCGCCGTCAATTGCCGTCGCAGCTGCCTCAGTGCCGAGCTCGAGTGCACGAGCCTCATCAATGGCAAGCTGCCACGCTTCGGCGTCGACTGCTGACCAATCCGGCTCGGGGACAAGCCCCGCGTGGAAATCGATAAACTGATCGGGCAAGGTGCCGTAAAGCGCCCGGTATTCACGCAGGAATGCGCGCAGCGTCAGGGTGCGATGGGCCGATGCCTCTTTCTCGACCGAGATGCCGATCCGGAACGGCACATGTCCGTCCTCGACCAGGGAGGCAAATCCCTCGCCAAGTCCGCCTGGACCGGCGAACAGATCGACAATGCCGAAAGTGGCTGACAAATCAGGCTCCTGACGAAATTCATTCAGTCGGTGTATACTAGGTTCCAGATCGAAGACCAGGGTGCACGTGACCGATATCGTAGACAAACAGACCCGTTCCCGGATGATGGCCGGGATCAAGGGGAAGGACACGAAGCCCGAACTGGTGCTTCGGCGGGCGCTTCATGCACGCGGCTTCCGTTACCGGCTGCATTCGAAGAATGTCCCCGGGCGACCTGATCTCGTGTTTCCGAAGCATCACACAATCGTCTTCGTGCATGGCTGCTTTTGGCACCGCCATGAGGGCTGTCGTTACACAACCACTCCATCGACGCGTCCAGAATTCTGGCAGGCGAAGTTCGACGCGAATGTGACCCGGGACGGCGCTGTACAGGGCCAGTTGTTAGAGGCAGGATGGCGGGTCGCAACGGTGTGGGAGTGTTCACTGCGCAAGACTGACCAATTGGCAGCAACGGTCGAGCTTCTTGCAGCATGGCTCCGCTCCAACGGCAGGCAGCTTGAAGTTGGCGAAATGGACATCAAGCATTCTGAGGGTGCTGTCAGACCAATTCGAACTCGTCTCTGCAAGGGTGGCGTGCCTGCCTGTTATGCCGCGCCGAGTTGGCGCCACTCGGCAAGAGCAGCGGCGCGATTCAGCTTGAAATAGGGTCGACTTGAGAGGCTGCGTTCATGATTAAAGTGGTTATAGACGGAAGCGTGAACGGCGGCGAATTTTTGCAAACTTCGCATGCGTCTGAACCGAAGCATGGCCCGTTCTCGCCTTCGAAATGGCTGGTGTGAATTCTCAGCCCGGTTGTTGAGCCATCGGCCGGTTTCCTGTCTGTCTACGTTGCCGATGACCTTCATTGCCGCGCCGTAGGAACGCAGCATGTCGGTGACGAAAATATGTGCGCGACCATGGCGTTTCATGGTTTTCCTAAGAAATTTCAATGCTGCCTTGCGATCACGGCGCTTTGTGACAAAGCTTTCCAGGACTTCCCCTTCATGATCCACAGCCCGCCAAAGATAGTGCGTCTCGCCGTTGATCTTCACGAACACCTCATCCAAGTGCCACTGCCAATTCGAGTATGCACGCATCTGCTGCACTCGTTTTCTGCGGATTTCAGCGGCAAACATCGGACCAAATCTGTTCCACCAAAATCGAACAGTTTCGTGGCTAATGTCGATGCCGCGTTCGTGCAGAAGGTCTTCCACGTTCCGAAGCGAAAGCGGAAATCGAAAGTACATCATGACGGCCAGACGGATGATCTCTGGGCTCGTCTTGAAGTAACGAAAGGCGTTGCGTTTTGTCATCACGCGACGCTAAGTGCTCGCCCTCCCCGCCTCAACCGGTTTTGCTCTGACAGAGCCGGACTGGGGTCGAACCTTCTCTAGTCCGTAAGTCATTGAATTTAAATACACTGTCGCCTTGTCGATATCGATACGGCGTTTGCGCAATACATCCTCCACATTTCGAATAGACAGCGGAAATCGGACATACATCATCACCGCCAGGCGAATGATTTCGGGGCTGGTTTTAAAGTACCGAAACGGAATGTGTTGTGTTATCCGGCGAAGTAAGGCGACTGCCCAACACGCCTCAAGCCATTTTGCTCTGACAGTGCCATACAGGGGAATTCTCCAGCGTACGCTTCGCGTTGGCCGGGTCCTTTCTCATCGCGCCAATTCTGGACAGTATCGGGCCGTTTCCCGGGCAGAAGACGCGGTCGGGTAACCTATTGGCAGGGGCAAGTTACTGATTTTTCTGATTGAGGAGATTTGCTTGCAGTTCTTTTCGATGTTGCAGCACGTTTGTCAGCCAGTGAGGGTCCATTTCGGGGACCGAGGACAGCAATAGTTCCGTGTATTCATGATGTGGCGGGGTCAGAATTTCGTCGCGGGTGCCCTGCTCCACGACCCGCCCCTGATGCATGACAACAATTTCGTCGGAAATGGCTTTTACCGTTGCCAGATCGTGGGTGATAAACAAATATGAAACCGCCAGATCGTTCTGAAGATCCTGTAGCAATTTAAGAATGCCTTCGGCCACCAACGGATCCAGCGCCGATGTGATTTCATCACACACGATAAGCTCGGGCTCAGCGGCCAGCGCGCGGGCGATGCACACCCGCTGCTTCTCGCCCCCGGATAATTCAGACGGATACCGATCAAGATAGGTGTCGCCCAGTTCGATTTTCTCAAGTAGTTCAGCGACGCGTTGATCTTTGGTATCTTCGGTCAAGCCGAAATAGAAAGCCAGCGGTCGCCCGATAACATCTTTGACCTTCATCCGCGGGTTAAGGGCAACGTCTGGCATTTGATAGATCATCTGTATGCGGCGAAGTACATCCTTGGGGCGGTCCCTGAACGAGGGGGCAAGAGGTTCGCCTTGAAAGCTGATCTCGCCCTCATCTGGTGGCAGCAATCCGGTGATGACGCGCGCGGCCGTTGATTTGCCCGAGCCAGATTCTCCCACCAAGGCTACGGTCTTACCTTGTGTTAGAGTGATACTGACATCATCCAGAATCTTCACCCCCCTGCCATAGCTGGCCGAGATATTTCGCAGGACAAGAACTTCGCGATTTCTGTCTTTCGGTTGCAATTTATCTTTGTGGATGTGGTTTACTGACACCAATGCGCGTGTGTACTCCTCTCTGGGATTTTCGATAATCTGACGGGTTTTGCCGGTTTCCACTTCGCCGCCATTACGCAGAACCATGATGCGATCTGCAATCTGCGACACGACGGCCAAATCATGACTGATATAAAGAGCAGCCGTATCATAATTGCGAATGGCATCCTTGATCGCAGCCAGCACCTCGATCTGGGTTGTGACGTCGAGCGCGGTGGTGGGCTCATCAAAAATAATCAGGTCCGGATTGCAGGCCATGGCCATCGCCACCATTGCGCGTTGCAATTGCCCGCCCGATACTTGATGAGGATAACGGTTCCCGATTTTCTCCGGGTCGGGCAGGTCCAGAACCTTGAACAGGTCTTGGGCGGATTTTTTGGCGCGTTTATAATCCATTACGCCGTGGAACACCGGCGTTTCCGTGAACTGCTGCATCAATGTGTGCGCCGGATTAAAAGCGGCGGCAGCACTCTGCGCCACATAGGCAATCCTGACGCCCCGCATCTTGCGAAGCTTCTCTTCAGGCGCGGTGGTCATGTCGATTCCATCGAACATGATCGAACCGCTGGCAATGCGGCAACCGGGCCGCACATGTCCCATGGCGGCGATGCCAAGGGTGGATTTTCCGGCTCCGGACTCGCCAATCAAGCCCAGAACTTCGCCTTTTTTCAGGGTCAGCGAAACACCGCGTACAATGCGATTCCACTGCTCGTCCTGATATCCTTCGACAACCAGATCCTTGATCGCCAGCAATGGGTCAGACATTGAATTTCCTCGTGGCTTGAGGGCTACCGCGTATCGCGTATCCCGGATGCTTGCTGCAGAAACCAATCGACCACCAAATTCACACCAACTGTCAGCAGGGCGATGGCGGCGGCGGGAATGAGAGGGATGATGATACCAAAGGTGATCCCCTGGGCGTTCTCTCGCACCATGCTGCCCCAGTCGGCAGAGGGCGGCTGAATCCCAAGTCCCAGGAAACTGAGAGCGGCGATGAACAGAAATACAAAACAGAAGCGAAGTCCGAACTCGGCTATCAGCGGGGCCATCGTGTTGGGAAGGATTTCACGCCGCATCACCCACCACAGGCCTTCGCCGCGCAGTTTGGCGACCTCGACATACTCCATGATTTCCACATCCATCGCGACCGCGCGTGAAATCCGAAAAACACGCGTCGAATCCAGCAGCGCGATCACTATGATCAGAATATGTATCTCGGTGCCCAGAACAGACAGTATCATCAGAGCAAATATGAGTGTCGGGATCGCCATTATCACGTCGAATGACCGGCTGATCAATTGGTCAACCCAACCTCTCAGGCTGGCGGCGAGAAACCCAAGCGAAACACCAACCGCAAAAGCGAGGGTCGTCGTCATCAGCGCGATCCCGATCGTGTTACGCGCGCCAAACAAAACACGTGTTAACAAATCGCGCCCGATGTGGTCGGTCCCAAGGACGACTGGCGGAGTGTGCTCTGGCGCTTGCGCGTCCCAGAAGCCGTTTTCCCACGGGGCGCCAACGATTTCGGTTTCACCGTAGGGTGCGATTGCCGGGGCAAAGACGGCGGCGAAACAGTTCAGAAGAACAATGACCATGCCAATTTTTGCCGCGGTCGGCGCGCAGCGCAAGAATTTCCAGGTCGCTCCCATCAATCGCTCCTCACTTTGGATTCCTCAATTTTGGATTGGTGACAATTGACAGAATGTCCGCCAGCAAATTCAGCATCACATAGGTAGAGGCAAAAATGAGGACGCTGGCCTGGACGACAGGTAGGTCGCGATTGGAAACGGAATCTACGAGCAGCTGACCCAACCCGGGGTAAACAAAAACAACTTCAATCACGACGGCACCGACGATCATGAAGGCGAGATTCAGAACGATGACGTTAATTACCGGTGAAAGCGCGTTTGGCAAAGCATGGTGCACAATGATGCGCCAGCGCGTCATTCCTTTCAGAATGGCCATTTCGATATAGGGGCTCGAAATAACGTTTAATATTGCCGCGCGTGTCATGCGCATCATATGAGCGACCGAAATCAAGGTCAGGGTAAGGGCGGGGAGCGCAACGGCGTAAAGCTTGTTCCAGAACCCCATATCTGGAGTGATGCGGGAAAAGCTCGGGAATATCTGAAATTCAACGGAAAGCCCGAGGATCAGTATATAGGCGATGAAAAACTCCGGGAAGGAAATGGCCGAAAGCGTTGAGATCGAAATTAGTTTGTCGACCCAACGCTCCCGATACAGAACGGACACGATCCCAAGAAAAAGGGCGATCGGTACAGCCAGTGCCGCAGAAACGGCCGCAAGGAAAAACGTGTTTCCCAAGCGCGCGCCCAGAAGCTCGGAAATCGGCCGGCCGCTGGCCAAGGATTCCCCTAAATCACCCACGAGTATGTCGCCCAGCCAGGAAAGATACCGGACATGAGCAGGCAGATCCAACCCCAATTTCTGCCGCAGGGCGGCGGTGTTTTCTTCGGTTGCAGCCTGACCCAGAATCGTCTGAGCGAGATCGCCCGGCAGCGCCTCTAACCCCAGAAATACGATTACCGAAATAATGAAAAGCGTCACCACTCCAAAGGCAAGGCGTTTGATCACCAATACGGGTAGTCGGTCCATTCCGTTTACGCCTTCTTCTGGTTTATTGAGCACAGGTCCTTAATTGATCTTCTAGACTATCTTGTATTTTGGCACCGCCGCAGGATTATTGACTGAGCTTATTTGAAACGTGAAGTGGCGGTATTCTGTCTGCCCACGGCAGCGCCTCTTCGAGCAACCCGCCCAAGGCAAAAAGTCGCGCCTCGTCGCCAAATTTCGCTGCAAATTGTACCCCGATTGGCAAACCGGTAGAGCTTTGGTGAAGTGGCAGTGAGATCGCTGGTTGGCCGGTGACGTTGAAGAGCGGCATGAAAACACCCAATTTGGAGACCTGTTCATTCCAAGTATGGGGATCAACCGGGCCTACCGGATCACAATCGAGCGCACCAATAAGCGGCGCGGGCCCAAGGCAACTTGGCAGAACCAACACATCGTAGGACTCAAAAAATTGCCCGGCCTGCCGGTTTACCACATTTAAAACGTCCAAGGCGTTCAGCACATCACTCGCAGACAGCTTTTTTCCGACTTCATAAAATGCCCATGTCGCGGATTGCAGGTTATCGGGCCCGGGTTTTCGATCGAGCAACGCGCCAAGGGCATCCGAGCTATTGGCCACACTTGCACAGGAAAGCGTCAAAGCTGCGGCCATGAGAGCCACATAATCTATTTCGGGTCTGGCCTCTTCTACGTGGTGTCCGGCATCTTCCAGAACGCTCAGTGCTTGTTTGACACCCGCGTCAACTTCGGGATCGCACGCGCGCACCCAAGGCGTAGTCGAATAGGCGATGCGCATGGGCTTGGAGCGTTGACCAAGCTCGTCCATATAGGGTCTCGCAGGAGGGGCAATCTTGTAGGGGTCGCCGATTGCCGCCCCCTGCACAGCATCCAGCGTCGCGGCGCAATCACGCATTGTGCGTGTCACGGCAAAAGTTGTCCCAAGGCCGTTAAGAGATTCTGCGTGAGATGGCCCCGCGGGAATGCGCCCGCGGGTCGGCTTTAGACCGACCAAACCACTATGTGATGCGGGGCTGCGAATGGAGCCGCCGGCATCGCTCGCAGTGGCAATCGGCACCGCACCGGCCGCGACCATTGCGCAAGACCCGCCACTGGAGCCGCCGGGAGTGTGATCGCGATTCCATGGGTTACGGGAAATCCCGGTAACAGAGTTTTCCGTGACACCGGCGAGGCCGAATTCAGGGGTTGTTGTTCTACCCAGATTGATAAAGCCCGCTTGGCGAAACCGCGAGAAAACAAGGCTGTCTTGCGTACAAATATTGCCAAGCGCAAGCTTGCTGCCCATCTCGCACAAGACGCCCTTTTCTTCACAACCAATATCCTTGTTAAGCATCGGAACGCCCGAGAAAGGCCCGGAAGCGGCACAGGAATCTACGCGTTCAGTGAAGGTCTGAATGGTGGCATTGAGATCGGCGTTGACATGGTCGATGGCTTGCAGAGCCAGTGATGCCAGCTCTTTGGAGGTCACTTCCTTTTTGGTCACAAGCTCAGCCAGACCCACCGCATCATAACGGGCGTATTCAGTCAGATGCATAGCAGCTTCTCCTTCGGGACCATGTCACTTCGATGGTGCGGGATTGCTGCGCAGCAACCACGCCGAAGAATGAACTCATGGTGCCATCAAAAATGTTTGCCTGCCCGATCAAGACATGCGGTTCGTGGTGTTGCCCCTTGTTTCACTCAGCGGAACCAGTGTCCCGTTAGGCGGACCACATAATATAGGTATTATTTTTCTTGCCGCCTTGTCAAACGAGAATGCTCGAAACGTTGGCGCAATAAATTGCTCCTGTCAGCTGAAACCTCCGGGGAAGAGGGCGCGGCCGCGCAATTTAAAAGCTTATGGCCGAACGGCTTATGCGGGTGTCTGCGCTAAAGGAAATGCTATTGTAGATCTTCTGCGGCCCGGTGCGCGGCAGTGCTTCGTGGGGCGGAAAAAAGAGAGGGGATCCCCCATCAACAGCGCGTTTGAAGCCACCAGAGCGTGTCGCGAACGCTTTAGGCCGTATGGCCCATTTTCTGAGAAATCCTCAGCGCTGCGGCGTTCAAAACATCTGTCCAGGCAAGAAGAACCTCCGGCTCAATGCGGAATACGGGCGCCCAGATGTTAAGGGCAGCAATAATGCGACCTTCAAAATCAAATACCGGCGCCGCTATGCCGCGCACCATTTCGTGCTTTTCCCTGTCACTATACGCAAATCCCCGCTGCCTGATTTGGCTTAGCTCTTGCTCGAATTTTGCCCGGTCGGTGATGGTATTTTCCGTAAAGCGCGTCAGCGTCCTCGTGCCTAAAAGCTCGTCAAGCGTGGCGGTCGGAAGGTGGGCCAGCATGACTTTCCCCACCGCCGTACAATGCGCCGGTTCCCGGTCCCCGATCTGGCTGGCAATGATTTTCAGTTGCTGATTGCACTCGGTTGCTCGGACATAGACCACATCCATCCCATCCCGAACAGCGAGCGAAACCTGTTCACTCACTTTGGCGTGGAGCGCATCTATCTCGTCGACGGCCACGGAAGCAACCTCGACGTTGTTCCAGGTATTGGAAGCCCAGGTCAGTATCTTGAGGCCTAGGCGATAGCGCTGATTTTTCGCGTCAAATTCGACAAGCCCTTCGCGCGCAAGCGAGCCCAGAAGCCGATGACTGGTGCTCTTGGGCAATCCTGCGGCTTTCACCAGATCGACAAATCGCATGGAACCACTGGCGCGGCTTAAAGCATCGATGAGGGCGACCGATTTATTCAGCACATCTCTTTGTGGCGTTCCAGTCATCGTAAATACCCAGTCTCCATTCGAATCAATAACGCTACAGGATACCAGAAATATTGTTTCACTGTTGGTGGGGCGGCCAATGTAATGACACTGTTCCAATTGCAGATTCCCGAAAGTCGAGCGGATGCGTTCCGGCGTAAACAGGTCCAAAGCGATCGAGCATCACCCCATGCCCAAATTATCCAATAAGAAATTCGTTGACTCAAATGAAAGCCTCCGTATAATTTTAGGTAGTTTCACTGAGCGGTACGATAGTTTCTTTAAGCGGAACTTTCAAGCGAGTTAGAGCTTATCCTTCAGAGCGCGGGATGGATCGATTGAGGCCTGATAGAAGAACGCCGGAAACGGTATTTTCGCTCAATTACGGGTATTGGCGGAAGGCATGCAAAACGGCCTCCAACTTGGTTGGAAAAACTCTGAATAGTGCCGATTGCCCCATTTGTAGCAGGACAGCTGCCAGCATTTTGCGTTCTCATATGGTTCCAGAGTGCAAAATCCACCCAAGCATGCCGAATAGGTGTGTCTGGAATTAAAGGAGAATGCGAATGAAAAACATTGACAAACTGACACGCTCACCCGGTCGAAGCGAGCTCTCACGTCGCGAATTCATTTCTAGGGCTCTTGCCATGGGTCTAACGCTGCCAGCCGCTATTTCGCTGGCTGACAGCCCTGCGATGGCCGCGCCCCCAAAGACAGGAGGGCGCATGCGCATTGGTCTGGGTCTTGGATCAACAACGAATACTTTGGATCCGGCGACATTCGAAGACACCTACATGCAGATTGTCGGCTTCGGTCTGCGCAACTGCCTAACCGAGATCAACAATGAGGACCAGCTGGTATCAGAGCTCGCCGAAAGCTGGGAAGGTTCCGCTGACGCGACTGAATGGACGTTCGAGCTGAAAAAAGGCATCGAATTTCACAGCGGTAAGACGATGGATGCAGAAGATGTCATCGCGTCCCTGCAACACCACCTCGGCGAAAACTCCACCTCGCTGGTGTATAGCATTCTGGCCCCCATCGAAGAAATTCGGGCCGACGGCAAGAGCACGATTGCTATCAAGCTTTCCAATGGAAATGCCGATTTCCCCTACCTGCTGAGTGATTATCACATTGCCATCCTGCCTGCCCGCGACGGCGTCGTAGATTGGCGATCCGGCGATGGTACCGGGGCATACAAGCTGAAGAACTTCGAGCCCGGCATCAGCACATCCATGGTGCGAAATCCCAACTACTGGAAAGAAGGACACGGCCATTTCGATGAAGCCGAGATCCTATCCATCATCGACACCAACGCCCGTACCAGCGCGCTGGTGTCCGGTGAGATCGACGCCATGGATCGGGTTGACCTGAAAACCGCCCATCTTCTGGGCAAGCGGCCCGGCATCAACCTGAAAGAAACCCAAGGTACTCTGCACTATGTGTACTCGATGTTCTGCGACACGCCGCCGTTCGACAACCCCGATGTGCGTTTGGCGCTGAAATACGGGATTGACCGCCAGGACCTATTGGACAAACTCCTGTTCGGCCATGGCTACGTTGGCAACGATCACCCGATCGGGAGGTCCAACAAGTATTTTGCGACCGAGTTGCCACAGCGGCCCTATGACCCGGACAAGGCAAAATATCACCTGAAAAAGGCCGGCCTGACCGAGTTGACCGTCCCCCTCAGTGCGGCGGATGCCGCATTTTCCGGGGCCGTTGACGGCGCGCTCTTGTACAAGGAACACGCGTCCAAGGCTGGCATCAACATCGATGTAATTCGCGAGCCGAATGATGGCTACTGGGAAAATGTCTGGGACAAGAAACCCTTCGTCGCTTCTTACTGGAGTGGTCGCGTGACCGAGGATTGGGTTTTCTCATCGATCTATGCCGAGGGTGTGTCCCTGAACGAAACGCATTGGGCAAATCCGCGTTTCAATGATCTGCTCAAACAGGCACGATCAGAGCAGGATACCGGCAAACGGGGCGAAATGTACTTTGAGATGCAAAAACTGTGCAGCGATGACGGTGGCGTAATCGCACCCGTCTTCTCGAATTATGTTTTCGCCACCAACGACAAGGTGGCCCACAATCGCATGTCGGCAGCGTGGGATATGGACGGCATCAAATGCCTGGAGCGTTGGTGGTTCGCTTAACCTCACCAAAGATCGGGCGCGGCCATGGTGGCGCCCGATCATCTCGGAACTGCATTCGAACCTGGGACAACACTCAATGCCGCTGCACTTTACGCAAGAAGAGTTTGCATCTCGTCATGACCGGGTCAAGTCCGCGCTATCCGAACAGGAGCTTGATGGCCTGCTGATCTTCAAGCAGGAGACGATGTATTATCTGACCGGCTACGATACCACCGGGTATTCGCAGTTTCAGGCATTATACTTCGGGGCGGATGGCGCCTTAGCCTTGCTCACCCGTTCGGCTGACCACAGACAGGCAATGCATACCTCTCTGATCGAAGATATTCGAATCTGGGTAGATCGTGAAGGGTCAACACCGGGGGAAGATCTGAAAGAACTGCTCACCACGTACAATTGCGGCGGCAAACGGATTGGCGTCGAGCTTGACGGTGCCTGCCTGACGGGCGCGCGTTGGGATATGGTCCGCAACTCACTGGCTGGTTTCTGCATGCTCCGTGATGCCTCTGGATTGGTGCAGAACTTTCGCATAGTCAAAAGCCCCGCCGAGTTGGAATACATCACAAGAGCGGCTGAACTGGCAGATGATGCAATCGAAGACGTTTATGCGGAATTGAAAGCAGGCGTTAACGAGGGGCATCTGTTTGCCGTGGCCCATAATGCGATTTTCGAAGGCGGCGGAGATTATCCCGCGGGAAGGTTTATTATCGGGTCCGGCGAAGGGGCGCTGCTTGTTCGGAATTTCACTGGTCGAGAGACAATCGGAATCCAAGATCAGATCCAGCTGGAATTCGGCGCGTCCTATCGACATTACCATGCCTGTATCATGCGAACGGCACTCACTGGCAAAGTCTCCTCAGGCCATAAGAGGATGCATGACGCTTGCTGCGAAGCGCTGATTGCCTGTCAGGAGGTGTGCAAGCCGGGCAACCTCGTTGGCGACGTCTTCGAAACCCACGCTCGCATCCTCGACGCGGCTGGCTACCGCAAACACCGGCTGAATGCCTGTGGCTATTCCCTAAGTGCCAACTATCCCCCTTCGTGGATGGAGCAACCGATGTTCTGCGCCGGTGCACCGACGGTTATCCAGCCGAACATGGTGTTTTTTATGCATATGATCTTGGTCGATCTCGATAGCGGCCGCACCATGTCGCTCGGGGAGACCGGCGTGGTAACAGAGGATGGCTTCAAACGGCTATCACGGCTGACAAATGACTTGCGGGTAAGCTGACTTGGCGCAGTCCAGTTCAGGCGCCGTACAATTTTCGTCGTCGTTCTGTTCCGGCATCAGGCGTCTCGTCGGTGCTATCAGACGAATGCAAACTCGTCTCTGCAAGGACGGAGTGGCTGCCCCTTATGCGGCGCCGAGATTGCGCCACTCTGCGAGAGCGGCGGCGCGGTTCAGCTTGAAGTCGTCGCGTGAGCAGAGATGGCGCTCCAGGTTGAACAGGTTGTGAATGGAAGAATGCACGGCGACGAATTTCTGTAAGCTTCGCATCCTTCGGAAGCGAAGCATGGCCCGTTCTCGCCTTCGAAATGGTTGGTGCGAATTCTCAGCGCGATTGTTCAGCCAGCGACCTGTTTCCTGCCTACCGGAATTGCCGATAACCTTCATCGCGGCGCCTTATGACCGAAGTTTATCAGTCACAACGATCTGCGGCTGGCCGTACCGCTTCATTGATTTTATAACGAATTTCAATGCCGCTTTGCGATCCCGGCGCTTCGTGACGTAAGTTTCCAGCACCTCACCTTCATGATCCACAGCCCGCCAAAGGTAGTGGATCTCACCGTTAATCTTTACGAAGACCTCGTCCAAGTGCCATCGCCAGTTCGAGTAAGATCGCATCCGGTCGATCCGTTTTCTGCGAATTTCAGATGCAACATTGGACCAAATCTGTTCCACCAGAAACGGACGGTTTCGTGGCTGATCTCGATGTCACGTTCGTGCAGAAGATCTTCCACATTCCTCAGCGATAGCAGGAACCGGACATACATCATCACAGCGAGGCGGATGATCTCAGGACTATTTTTGAAATAGCGGAAGGGAGAGCGTTTTGTCATGCTCCAACGCTAGATCGACGCCCTGCCCTTCACAACCGAGTTTCCTCTGGCACCACCTGAATTAGGGTGTGTGGCGGAGAGATTGGGATTCGGACCAACGGTACGCCATGAGAATGCCATGCCTTATCCTTTGTACCGAGAGCAGTGCCTGAGTTCCCCTAGCTGACGATCCAGTGCGAAGAGAGCTTGGGACATGCTATCGACCTGGTCGTCGTATTTTCCGTTTGGAAAGGCGACCACTTCGTTGAGGAAGGCCTCTTTCCACGGTGCGCTTTGCGGCAGACGGACCAGACCGGCTTCAATCTTTGGCGACTGGATCGACAGACGTTCCACTTTTCCCTGCCTGGGTATTAGCGGACGAACTCCATAGGAGCAATTTCGTCTGAGGTGATCGTAAACGCCGCGCCCGGCCCCAACGGCCTCCACGATCAGCAGTTTGGGGCTCCATTTCTTACCCAGCAATTGCGCGTCCCGCAGGAGATCAGGCTGGACCACTTGTTTGCGATACACGTCAAGCAAGTCGATGTGGTTTCCAATGAGGCCCCAAGTAGTGCAGACAGAATAGTCATTTGACTCGCCTGGAACAGCCGCCGGATCCCAGCTTTGAATGACCGCCTCGTAGTCGCTCCGCCGCATTGTAATTGGAATCTCGCGAAACCACTCGGGTCGGACGATGATACCGCCAGCCAGGGTCGGTGACTGCTGATATTGGGTGTCAAAGGTGGGACTCCCGATCTCGCGCCGTTTTGCCTCAAATTCGGGCAGGTCCATGTGGGCCGGCAGGAGAGCAGTTCCAGTTTTGCGCGCCCAATTTGCACCCTTCGCGAGCGGAATAAGCCGATCCTGGGTTTCAATAGCAGGCAGCTCCAGGACGTCCCAACCGCCAGCTGCTATCAGTCGGCCCGGAAGGTCATCTACATGCAGCCTCTGCGCAACGAGGATCACGGCACCGGTTTTTGGATTGTCGAGCCGCGTCATTGCAGTCCCGGTAAACCACTCCCAGACATTATCCCGCCGAGACTGTGACGCCGCGTCCTCTGCCTTGCTGATGTCATCAGCAATCAGGATGTCTGCGCCTTTGCCGGTCAGAGGACCGCCTGCAGATGTCGCCAACCGATAGCCGTTAAGTGTCGTCCGCAGTTCGGTTGCCGAAGCTTTTGTGGGATCGAGCAACAGCTCTCGAAACACCGCTTGGCTCAGGTCAGATTGAATAATCCGCCGCGTATCTCGACTGAAGGTCTCTGCCAAGTCGAGGCCATAGCTCATGCATATCATCCGCAGAGACGGGTTCCTGCCGAGTGCCCAGGCGGGAAAGACCACGCTGGCACAATGTGACTTCATGTGGCGCGGGGGCATCAGGATGATCAGTCGTGTGATCTCACCGCGTTCGATTTGTTCCAATACGTGGCAAATGGCACGGATGTGATGACCATAATGGAACGGCACACCCGGTCTGAGCTCAGCAAAGGCGCGCTCGACATACGCGATGAGTTTAAACCGATACAGCGCTCGGAGGACATCAGCCGTCGGGGTCTGGTTCGTCATAGTCATCTCCATTTTCTAATGGCTCTGATCCATCCGTGTTTTCTATGGCGGCTTTGGTACTCTCGATAAGTCCCATCCAATCAGCCTGGGTTTTCAGAACAGCAAGGTCCGCCTCGGTCAGCACAAGATTGGACGGCTGAAATATATCAACCGGGTCGACTGCCAGTTCCTGAACGAGGAATTTGAAGAACTGGGGATTGCCACTTTTTGCCTCCATAAAGGCCTTGTGCAGCATTGCCTCCAGGTTCGTCATCACAACCGGCGAACCGTTTACATGAACAATAATTTCGTCGCCTGCGATCTTCTTGATCTTGGCCTTGACGGATTCTTCCTTGGTGCTCTTACCGCTGGGGTTTCCCGATTGACCCTTCTTGAACTGCGTGTGCTTTGGCGGCTTGCCATAGCCCACATGGTAGGGATCATGATTTTCAGTTTCGGTGGCCATCAGAAGTCCTCCCCGTTTTCAGAAATGGTCTGAACGCGGTCCCGTGCATCACCAGGCGCAAGGGAGTTGAAGCTTTGCCCGGTCTCTGAATGGACTGCCTGATCACCCGTCATTTCCTGCCAGCGGCGGATCGCGAGATCAATGTAACGTGGCTCAATTTCCACACCTGTGCAGAGTCGGTTTGTGCGCTCAGCGGCCAGCAATGTCGTTCCCGACCCCAGGAAAGGGTCCAGCACCAGGTCGCCGCGCACCGTCACATCGAGCATCGCCTCCATGACCAGACGGATGGGCTTGACGGTTGGATGCACATCAAATGCATCATCTGCATCCCAAGTCCCGCCCGTCGCGCCAGCGAACTGCCAGACATTTGTGCGGTTGCGGCCGTTCTTGCCAAGCTGGACATTGTTCATGTGTGATGCCCCGGGCTTTTTCGCGACAAACACAAACTCGTGCTGGCTGCGGTAAAGGCTACCCATGCCCGGGCTGGTCTTGACCCAGACGCAGATGTTGAGCAGATCGAGTTTAAGCATAGCGAGGGCCTCTGACATCTCCCCGACGTGACGCCAATCCATGAAGGCAAAAAGAGCGCCACCGGGCTTAAGACACGCAGATGCTGACCCGATCGTCTCAATCAAAAACGCGACAAACGCCTTACTGGACATTTCGCCAGAGGCCTCGACAAACTCCGCAAAGCCGCCTGATGCATCCCTGACATGACCATTGATCTTCACGTTGTACGGCGGATCGGTGAAGACCACGTCGGCCACTTGGTTGCCCAAGACATTTGCCAAACCGGTCCCGTCCCGAGATGAGCCACATAGCAACCGATGATCGCGCAATAGCCACAGATCGCCGGGCTTGGTGACGGGCAGCGCCTCGGGATGGTCCATTCCGGAGAGATCATCGGCAGGGTCCACGTCGTCAGCCCCTGCCTCGCCAAAGCGGATCGCCTCTATTGCAGGAGACTCAAAGCCGGGGAATTCCAGATCCCCACTGATTTCGATAATTTCGTTGATCTCAAGCCGGAGGATGTTGTTGTCCCATGCACCCGTCTCTTGCAACTTGTTCAGAGACAGTACCAGGCGGCGGACTTCCAATTCCGGCAAATCATCAACTACAATGCAAGGAATATTCTCCACACCCAGCGTCCGCGCAACTGCGAGACGGACGTGCCCATCGATCACCTCGTAGCGTTGGCCTCCGGGCTTGTTGCGGACAAGGATAGGAACACGGAACCCGAACCGCTTGACGGCTTGTAGAACGGCTCCGGTCTGACTCTTCAGAGCGAGCCGGACACGTCGAGGCGAGTCGTCTATCAGACCAACCAGGATCCAGACCAGAGCCACTTCCCGGAACAGATCGTTCTGACCATGCAGTCCGGATAATACTTCACCGTCGTGAGTGCCTTCAGCGGTCTTGGTTGGTACATCGTTGGGTAGCGACACATTTGTCCCGACGCCTGCTTGCTTTGAGTTCTTATCTGTGAATTTGCCCATTTTTGAACCTCCTTGGGGTTTGTCCCTGAAGGTGCGTCTGAAGGCTGACAACGTTTGCAAAACAGGAAGCAATCAGACAACCCAGAGCACATCATAAAGGGACGTGTGGTTGATCGATTGCCGAAGCCTCCTGCCGCGGCGTGATACTCATTTCGTACATGGAGATAGCCGGTCACGCAACAAGTATTTCCATCAACCTATTGAAACAGTTGACAAACGGCTCTTGGGGGCGTGGCTTTTTAACCTAAACAATCGACTGGACTTCACGACCGAACAGAGCGTCATTGGTCTCACGCCCGGTTCCCAGTCCGGGCTCTCCTCGGTAGGGTCGGCATGCAGCCGCGTCCGCCAAACCCGAGGAGACGACAATGTCCAACACCACAACCATCCCTCCGCGCGAGACCAAATCCGCCATCGTCCGCAAGCTTCTGTCGCGCAAATCAGGCGCAGATATCGCGGCCCTACAGGACGTCACCGGCTGGCAGGCGCATTCGGTGCGCGCAGCCCTCAGCACCCTGCGCAAAGCCGGGTACACGATCGATAAGACACCGCCAAAGTCCGGTGGTGGCCCGGTCGCCTACCGGATTACCGGCACTCCGGAGAGCGCATGAAGGTCTCCGTCTCTGATATTGAGACCATGAACCGCCCGGCGTTGATTTCCGCTTGGACTGACCTGTTTCGATGCTCCGTCCCGAAAGGGTTGAGCCAGTCATTCCTGCGCCGTTTCCTGGCCTTCGAAGCCCAGACGCGCCAGTTTGGCGGGCTGCCAAAAGGCTTCATGGCTGATCTCGAGCGGTCGGCTTCAGCGCCTGTCGGTAAATCCAGACCAAATCTCAAACCCGGTGGGCGTTTGCTCCGGGAATGGAATGGGGTGACCCATGTCGTCGAAGTGACCGAAGCGGGATATCTCTGGAATGGGCAATGCCATCGGTCTTTGTCATCGGTCGCCCGCGCCATCACCGGAGCACATTGGTCGGGACCAAGGTTCTTTAGGAAAGGGGGCAGTTCCTGATGAGCGTCGCATCCAAAATTCGCTGCGCCATCTACACGCGGAAGTCCTCCGAGAACGGATTGGAGCAAAGCTTCAACTCACTGGATGCGCAGTTCGAAGCCTGTTCCGCCTATATCGTCAGCCAGAAGCAGGAAGGCTGGGTGCTTGCGCGAGACCGCTTCGATGACGGCGGTCTCTCCGGCGGAACGCTTGAACGTCCCGCTTTGAAGCAACTTTTGACGGAGATTGATGCTGGCCGGATCAGCATGGTTGTGGTCTATAAAATTGATCGCCTGACGCGCTCACTTACCGATTTCGCCCGGCTCGTCGAACGCTTTGACGCTGCCGGGTGTTCCTTCGTCTCGGTTACCCAAGCCTTCAACACAGCGTCGTCCATGGGTCGATTGACACTGAATGTGCTCCTCTCGTTTGCCCAATTTGAACGCGAGGTCACAGCGGAACGCATCCGGGACAAGATCGCAGCTTCAAAAAAGAAGGGCCTCTGGATGGGTGGCGTACCGCCTCTGGGCTACGACCCTCATCCCGACCCAAACGTTCGAATGCTGGTTGTCAATGTAAAGGAGGCCCAGACGGTTCAGGCACTTTTCGAACTCTATGACCAATACGGATCGCTCGCCTGCGTCGAACGCGAAGCCGACCGTCTAGGGCTGCGATCAAAGCGCCATTTGTTCCGCTCGGGCCGCATACAAGGAGGACGCCATCTGTCACGGGGGCAGATTCACAAACTCCTGCTCAACCCCGTCTATCTCGGCAAGATCCGCCACAAGGACAAGATCTGGCCTGGGCAGCACGCGGGTATTCTGGATGAAGACCTTTGGGCGCGGGTACAAAAGAAGCTGCAAAACGGGGCACGGCGAAGTCGTGGCCGCACCAAGAGTGGCGCCACACAAGCTGTTCTTACTGGCAAATTCCGTGATGAAACCGGCGATCTGCTCACGCCGACCCACAGCACAAAGTCTGGCAAGCGCCATTGCTACTATGTGTCAAACAGACTGATCACTGGCGGACCCGACCCCACCGGCTGGCGACTTCCGGCGGCAAGATTTGAAGCGTCCATGGCGACCGTCATCGTCGATCATCTCGCTGAAGCGCGCAAAGAACACAGGTTGATGGAAGCGCCAGATTTGCGCAGCGGAGATGTGCAAGTAGAGGCAACCAAAGACCTCCTTGAGAGCCTACGCCGACAAGATCATGACACGCTGCGCGCAATTCTAATCTCCGGGTCGATAAGCCCGCAGGGGATCGCGCTGACTCTGGACAAGACAGCACTCGCAACCGGTTTTAACATCCCTGCAGGATACCTTGCACCGGGCCTCACAACCATTCATGCGCCAGTCCGTCTGCGTCGTCGCGGAATCGAAGCAAAACTCCTGATCGGAGATCATCATCCCGTGCCTGACCCTGTCCTGATGCGGACCCTTCGGGAGGCCCATCACTGGGTGCATGCTCTGCGTGCTGGCACACCGCTCACAACGATCGCCGGAGATAACACGCATCACGACGCGTTCATCCGGACCCGCGCGCAACTCGCCTTTCTGTCACCAAAGATACAACTCGCCATCCGCGATGGCACCTTGCCGCCAGAGATCACCTTGAAACGGATGATGCGCCAACCCATCCCTCTGGATTGGATCACACAAGAGCGCATGTTCGGGCTGTAAACCAAGCTCGCTGTTCAGTGCTTGCAACCTGCTTGCTCATGCGCTCTGAATTCCCTGCATATTCCCTGCTCCCGCCCCTAGGCAATTCCCGTCCAACCACTTGACAACACTCGTGTATTGACACCTCGGCGGCATGTAATCTGTCGGATCCAAGTAAAATTCCCTGCAAATTCCCTGCCAGCAGGGAAATCCTGCCCCAAAACCGAACCCCCGATTGCAAGCAACAGAGACGTAGTCAGCGCAATTCGCCAAATGCGTCTCTCAGTATCGTCTCTGTGTCGGTGAGAGTGGCGCAAACCACCGGAAATACGGCGATAAAATCACCGCAAAATTCAATAATATAAATTAGTTGTGTGGGTGGCGGAGCGACAGGGATTCGAACCCTGGAGACGGTCACCCGCCTACACACTTTCCAGGCGTGCGCCTTCGACCACTCGGCCACCGCTCCGTCGCGCCTCTTTAACTGGCGGTGCGCGGGGGGATCAAGCGGATAATCGCGCTATTCTGCACGGATCACTCATCCAGATGCAGATAGACGCGCCGGTTCTGGCGGCCCTTCTTCTCGATCTTGCCCAGACGCAACCGCCCGATCTCGCCGGTGCGGGCGACATGGGTGCCGCCGCAGGGCTGCAGGTCGACCATGTTTGCACCCGTACCTATCTGGACCAGACGCACGCGATCTGCGCCGCGGGGGGGCGGGGCAGACATCGTTTTGACCAAACAAGGGTTAGCGGCAAGCTCCGCATCGGTGATCCAAGTCTCGGATACCAACAGATCGTCGTCAATCATGTGGTTCAGCCGCGCCTCCAGCATATCCGGATTCTCAGGCGCGAGCGGCATATCGAAATCGAGGCGGCTGCGCGTCTCGCCCACAGCGCCGCCCGATACCGTCAGCGGGATCACCACTGACAAAAGGTGCAGTGCGGTATGCATCCGCATTAGACGGTGGCGGCGGGGCCAGTCCAAGCGCTGCTCGACCACGAGACCGACAGGCGGCAGCGACTGCGGCGCGGCGGGCACCAAAACAATAGCCGCGCTGCTACCCTTGACGGTAGTTGCAATCTGCATACTGCCTCCCGGCCATACGATATAGCCGCTATCACCCGGCTGGCCGCCGCCGGTGGGGTAAAAAATGGATCGGTCCAGCACGATGCCGCCCTCGGCTGTATGGGCCGCAACGGTGGCGGAGGCTTCGGCAATGTAGGCATCGCTGCGAAAAAGCGGCTCGGTCATCGACCGTCTCCTCCGGCGTCCCCGCCATCCTCGGCGCGTTGGGGAACGCCCTCAGGGTGGCCCCCGTCGCCCGTTTGCGCGCGCGGGGCGGACGAGGCGGGCGGCGATGCGCCGCCGCGCCCGCTGGTCAACGTTTCAGGATTGCGCAGCCAGATATCGCGCTGCTGATACGGCATCTCAATGCCCTCGTCGGCAAAGCGTTTTGCGATTTCGTGGTTCACGTCGGACGTTACGTTCATGATCCAGTTCACGTCGCGCAGGATCGCCCGAACTTCGAACTCGAATGCGTCAGAGCCGATTGTCTTAAACAGGATTGTGGGCTCGGGATTCATCAAAACCATTGGATGCGCGCGGGCAATCTCGCTCAGGATGCCTTCGACCCATCTGGTGTCAGTGCCGTAGGCGACGCCGACCTTGACGATCATGCGGCCTACCGTGCTGCCTTTGGTGTAGTTCGTGACCGTGCCGCTGACTAAATCGGAGTTTGGGATGATCAGGTCGGATCGATCAAACGTCTCGATCCGGGTAGAGCGCACCGATATTTCGCGCACCGTGCCATGCTGACCATTCACTTCGATCCAGTCGCCCTGACTGATGGGGCGCTCGATCAGCAGGATGATGCCAGAGACGAAGTTGGACACGATATTCTGTAGGCCGAAACCAATACCGACAGACAGCGCGCCCGCGACGATCGCCAGACTGCTAAGGTCGATGCCCGCGCTTGTCACCGCGATCAGAGCCGCGAGGAAGATACCGATATATCCGACACCTGAAACGATCGCATCACGTGCGCCCGTCTCCATACGCGTCTTGGGCAGTAGCGAATTCTTGAGCGTGCCCTGAAGCAGGCGCGTGATGGCGAAACCTACGGCAAAAACAATGGCCAGCGTTAGGAAAATGGTGGGCGATATGGTCAGATCGCCCAACGTGATCCCGCGCTTGAAGGTGACCCACATCTCGCTCAGGTCCGCAACGCGCGCGCCCCAGATCAGCGCAAAGACGGGCAGCGACGCGAGCACCATGACAAACCCAGCCAGCATCGGCGTCAATTCATCGGACGCGCCCTCCCGGTCACGGGCAACGAGGCGGTAAATCTCAGTAATCACGCCTTGCAGGATCAACAACGCTGCCAGCAGCAATAGCGACAGCAACGATGGCATCATCAGATTAATGGCGGCCTTGTAATACCCAAAGGCTGCCAGCACCGGCGATATGACTGCAACACCGATCAGCACCTTTGACAGGAACCGGGCTAGGCGATTGCGATAGCTGTCCTCGCCTGCCTCCACCTTGGCGCCGTCACCCGAGGCGCGGGTGTGGAGCGACAAGAGCCGCGCCAAGCGGCTGAGCAGCAGACCCGCAATCACCAGTATGGGAAACAGGACAACAACGCGTGCCTCGGTACTCCAGCTGTTGCTCTCCCCTAGCTGGTGAAACAGATGCGCGACCCCGATAACAAGGCCCAGCGCACCACCATAAAGACGTCCGGCGCGGCGCTGCTCAGGCGCCAAGTCCAGCGGCAAGCGGTCCTCGTCGCCGCGCGGGAAACAGCGCAGCGCGGCCCAGCGCGACACCAGAAATATAAGGACCGAGATCTTAAGAATTTCCAGAAACGTATTGCTCTGCGTGGCCAAAGTACCGCTAATCTGGAAGGCCTTGATGACAATCAGGAGGCCCAGAAAGGGTATCACGACGTCGCCCAGCGACATCACGAAGGACAGCATCCAGCGCGCCGAGACTGCCGCTTGCGGGCGCACGATACGCATCAGAAACTGCGTCCAGAACCGCCCGCGCACCATTAGCACAAGGCCCACCAAAGTCAGCAGAACTGTCAGCAGCAGCCTGGTCATCGCGTCCGATTGATTGTCCGGCGCGCTAAAACTTACGCCGATTTCTGTTCGGATCGCTGTGAAAGTGGTGGCCAGCGCATTCAGGCCTGCGGTCCAATTGACCGGGTTCAGCGGTGATGGCCCGCGCTGCAGCAGCTCTTCGGTCTGGCGCTCACGGATGAGACGGTCGATCGACTTTATCATTTCGTCGGCTTCGCTGTACGCCAGCTCGGCCTTGGTCACCGGGGCGCGCAGATTCGACAACTGCTGGTTCAGCGATGTGCGCTGCGCCGCCACTCCGGGCGCCTCGGCCGGGTCGCCGTCGGCGGGGGCCGCCCCCAGCGCACGCAACTGCGCCTCAAGCGTGGCGATGGCGTTGGAGTTAACACCTTGCGCGCCTGAAAACGCGCTGCGCCATTCAGCGAGCTCGTTTCGCAGGCTTTCCAGCGCGCTGGTGGAGGCACGTTGATTCTCGATCGCGTTGGTCGCGCGTGTCGCGACCCCGTCCCAGCGTGTGTAATCCGGCGCACTGGGTGGTTGCTGCGCATTTGCCACGCCCGGCGATATGACCAACGCTGCGCCGATCAGCGCAGGTGCGGCAGGTATAATCACCAATGTCAGCGCCAGTAGAAGGTGCCGCAGCACCGCCATCATTCTGCGAAGACTCCGGGGATCGAGCGGGGCGCAGCCTTCATCCAATCGGGCACCGGCAGGCCCTTTTCACGCAGGAACTCGGGGTTGAATAGTTTTGACTGATAGCGCGAGCCATAGTCGCACAGGATCGTCGCGATGGTATGGCCAGGGCCCAGATCACGCGCAAGGCGCATGGCGCCGGCCACATTCACGCCCGTCGACGCGCCCATGCACAGCCCCTCATCGTGCAGCAGATCAAACACAATCGGCAACGCCTCGGCGTCGGGGATCTGGTAGGCAAAATCGGGTGTAAAACTCTCTAGATTGGCGGTGATGCGGGCTTGTCCAATCCCCTCGGCGATGGACTCGCCCTCTGATGCCAGCTCTCCGGTGGTGTAGTAGGAATAAAGCTTGGCGCCCATCGGATCGGCAATCGCAACTTTGACCCCCTTGGGCTGAAGCGCCATGCCGACGCCCGCGAGCGTACCGCCCGATCCAACCGCACAGCAAAAGCCGTCGATTTTGCCACCCGTCTGTTCCCAGATTTCAGGGCCTGTCGTCTCGATGTGGGCCTGCCGGTTGGCGGTGTTGTCGAACTGGTTCGCCCAAATCGCGCCGTTCGGCTCGGTCTTGGACAGCTCTGCCGCCAAACGCTCGGAATAGCGCACGAAATTGTTGGGATTGCTGTAGGGCGCGGCGGGTACCTGCACCAGTTCCGCACCAGCGAGGCGCAGCATGTCTTTTTTCTCTTCGCTCTGCGTCTCGGGGATGACGATGACGGTCTTGAACCCCATCGACGCACCGACCAGCGCCAAGCCGATCCCAGTATTCCCGGCGGTGCCCTCAACGATCGTGCCCCCGGGCTTGAGCGTGCCGCGCGCGATCGCGTCGCGGATAATATAGAGCGCGGCACGGTCCTTGACCGACTGGCCCGGATTAAGAAACTCGGCCTTACCCAAAATGGTGCAACCCGTTTCTTCGCTGGCGCGGCGCAGCTTGATCATGGGGGTGTTGCCGACCGCGTCGGCCAGATCGTTGGCAATGCGCATGGCGCGTCCTTTCAGCGTTGAAACATTGCCCTGACACTTAGGCGCGATGGCCGCCGGACTCAAGCCGCAGGTGGGCCTACGCCGCCCCGACTTACGCGGCGGCGCGCAGTCTGCCACGCTCGCGCGCCAGCCACATCAGCGACAAAATGAGCGGGCCATTATCGGCCTCGCCCGTCTCGATCAATTGCATAGCAGCCGTGAAATCAAGCAGGTGCAGGCGAATATCCTCGGCCTCGCTGTCCAGCCCGCCATAGCGGGGCAAATCATCAGGCAGACCCGCTATGCCGACATATGTGTGAAAATACTCGGTCGAATAGCCGGGGGTGCAGTAATAGCTTCCGACCCGTTCCAGCCGGATATTGGCCAACCCGGCCTCCTCTTTGCATTCGCGATGCGCGGCCTCCTCCGGCGTCTCGCCGGGATCAACGCGGCCGGCCACAGGCTCCAGCATCCAAGGGCGCGGATCGCCTCGCCCATAGGGGCCCATGCGGAACTGTTCGACCAAAAGAACGCGGTCGCGCACCGGATCGTAGGGCAGCACCAGTGCCGCGTCAGTCGCCACAAATATCTCGCGGCGGACCTCGTCACTCATCCCGCCCCCGAAGGTAGGAAAGCGTAATTGGCGCGCCTCTGTGCGAAAATGTCCGGAATGAAGTAGGTCGGTTCTCAGATTCTCAACGGCGTCTGCACGCGTATCGCTGCGAACGGCTGTAGGTACGTCGGCGGCGGTGCTGGCGGCAAGGCGCGAGGCGGCGCGTGCGCGGATCATCGGCATCCGTGCAGCCAGCACTTCGGGGGTGATGAGGCCAAGATATTCCATCGCCTCGGATGCGGCGAGGCGGCTAAGCGCGCCGTATCTCTCCTGCCAATCGGCCAAAATGAACGGCGCGCCAGCATGCCACATACCCGGGCGCGGGAAATAGACGCGCGCACTATGTTGCACGGCGTCCGCTATCACCTGCACCGGCAACAGATCATAGCCAAAGCCGCCCTCATAAAAATCAAGCCTCGCCAGCAGGTCCGTGCTGGGATGTTCCAGCAGCAGGCCGGGCGCGCTGGCCCCTGCCTGCGCGGTGATTGTCGGGAAAATCTGCCCGTCAGCCCATGTCACGGCATGATCTGGTAGCACAGCATCCCGCGCGGCGACGGATGCGTCCGTCCCAAGCACGATGTTCAACAGCGCCGGATCGCGCAGCGTTCCGTAGAAAAAGACGCCGCTCATTTTAGCTCCAGCGCCGCGAGGTCGCCTCGGCCAAGAGGCCGCAAATCATGCCCCCGATCAGCAATGCCGCGATCAGTGCCGGATCGACCAAGAACTGCGCATAATCCACGGCGTTGGTGAAAATGCCAATGATTGCCTCCACCGGGCCATCATACTTGTTCTCCATCGCCTGCTTGAGCATCAGATTCAGGCTTTGGGCAAAGAATGCCCAGATGACCAGCGCCGCAACCCCCGTGAGCCCATTGGCCAGCGCCTCGGTAAAGCCGCGCCCTGCCCGGCTGCCGATTACAAACCATCCGCAGAGCAAGCCGAGAACGGCATTGACGTAGTTGAACCAGCCAAATGCAGTGTGCGGCGGCATCAGGGGTCGGACCAGATCTGACGCAAGCCAGCCCAATGCTGCAAGCGAAAGCGCTGCAACGAGGCGTGCAGCGGTGGGCAGCGTACGTGTCTTGGCCATGTTATCCCGGTTTTGCTATCGTGATCTGGGTCACGTCGCAGTTTCCCGCGTGAAACGATCCGGCGCAAGAGGTGAGGTAAAAATTCCACATCCGGCGAAACCGCTCGTCAAAGCCAAGCGCGGCTACCCCGTCCCAAGATGCGTTAAAGCGGTCATGCCAGCGGCGAAGGGTCTGGCTGTAACTCTCGCCGAATTCGAACGATCCGGCCACGGTCAACCCCGCCCGCTCAACTTCGGTGCGCAGGGCGCTGGGGCTGGGCAGCATACCGCCTGGAAAGATATATTTTTGAATGAAATCTACACCGCGCCGATACACGTCCCACCGCTCATCGCTGATGGTGATAATCTGCAGCGTCGCGCGCTTGCCGGGGCGTAGCCGGTCGCGCACCGTCTGGAAATAAACAGGCCAGTATTGCTGTCCCACCGCCTCAAACATTTCAATGCTGGCGATGCCGTCATACATCCCGCGTTCGTCGCGATAGTCCTGCATCTTGAATTCCACCATATCCGAAAGGCCAGCCTTCTCAATGCGCTCTCGGGCGTAGTTAAGCTGCTCGCGGCTGATGGTCAGGCCCGTCACCTTTAGCCCGCGCTCACCGGCGGCATATTCGGCAAAGCCGCCCCAGCCGCATCCAATCTCTAGCACATGATCGCCCGGCTGCACGCCCATCCGGTCAACCATTGATGCGTATTTGGCGATCTGCGCGCGCTCCATGCTCTCTTGGCCGGTCTCGAAAATGGCGCTGGAATAGGTCATAGTGTCGTCCAACCACAGCTGATAAAAGTCGTTTCCCAGATCATAGTGGTGGCTGATATTACGTCGCGCCTGCCATTTTGAGTTGCTGCGCAGCCAGTGTCGCGCCTGCTCAAACCTGCGGACAAGGCTCATGCCCGGAAAGCCGTCGTACACGTCCTCATTGTCCGTGCAGATGAAATCCATTAGCGCCTGAAGGTCGGGCGAACTCCACCATCCATCGAGGTAAGCGTCGCAAAATCCCAAGTCGCCTTCGCGGATCAATCGGGCAAAAACGTCCGTATTGTGCAAATGTACCTCGCCCACAGGTCCGGGATTCGGCCCCTCGGCGCGAAATACGCGCCCATCGGGCAGCACAAAATCCAGCCGCCCACGATTGATGCGGCGTGTCTTTTCAAAAACGCGGGCGAAATAGCGTGGCAAATCGGTTTGGCCGTCGGTCGATGTCAGGATCATTGCCTTGGTCTTTCTGTCTTGGATGGCAGGCGCGGAACCATTTGCCCCCGCGCCCAAATGGTAGCTCAGAACGCACGGTCCTGATAGGCGTCCAGCGCCCTCTGGCGCCCCTCGCGCAGCCCTACGATCGGCTTGCTCGGATAGGCGTCACCGGGCGCGAGGCCCCACCTGCACGGGATCGCGTCAAAATAGGACAGCGCCGTTTCGCTGGGCGCCGCAGACCCTTCCGCGATCCAAGCGCTGGTATAGCTTCCCTTTGGGTCAAACTTTTCCAGCTGCGTCTGAGGATTAAAGATGCGGAAATAGGGCGAGGCATCCGGGCCCGATCCGGCAGCCCACTGCCAGCCCATCGCGTTCGAGGCGATGTCCCAGTCCGTCAAATGCTCGTCAAACCACGCCTGCCCAACGCGCCAATGCGTCATCAGATGCTTGGTCAGGTAGCTGGCGACGATCATGCGCGCGCGGTTGTGCATCCTGCCGGTTACATACATCTGCCGCATTGCCGCATCGACAAAAGGCACGCCCGTGCGTCCCTGTTTCCAAGCCGTGACCTCAGCGGTATCGCCGTCTTCGTTCCACGGAAAGGCATCCCACCCCTCGCGCCAGTTGCGCGTGGCGATGCGTGGGGTGTGATAAATCAGGTGGTACGCGAACTCGCGCCAGACCAACTCCTTGATCCAATGCTCGGCCCCGCCCGCCCCCTCATGCAGTGCGCGCTGGCCCGCGTGCCAGCATTGCGCCGGGCTAATCTCTCCCAATGTCAGGTTTTCGGACAAGCCTGATGTGCCGTCGATGCCGGGTAGGTCGCGCGCTGCTTTGTAATCGTCGATCGGGCCGTCAATGAACCACGCCAAGCGGTCCTGCGCAGCCTGTTCGCCGACGGTTTGATAAGGCAGGCACACCTCGGCGCCGCAGTTCATCGCCTTGCCCATGTTCCAATCAGCCAGCGCGTCGCTCACAGGCCACTCGGCGGGCGGGCGCAGGTCGCCGGGCGCCTTCAGCGGGGCCGCAACGCCGCGACCCTTAACGCTGCGCCACATCGGCGAGTAGACTTTGTAATAGCCGCCGTCCTTCGTCTCGACGCTCCATGGCTCAAACATCAGGTGCCCAGCATGGCTACTGGTCTCAATGCCATCTTCCTTGAGCGCGGCCTTGATCGCCGTATCGCGCTCAATCGCGGCCGGGTCATAGAGGCGCGACCATCGCACCATCCCTGCCCCCGTCTCCTTAATCAGTTCCCGCAGCACGTCCAGCGCGGCGCCCCGGCGCAGGATCAGGCGGCTGCCTTTGGCCTCAAGTGTCTCAGCAAACCGCTCCAGCCCCAGACCCAGCCGCCATTTGGGTGCGGCCCCCAATGCCTCGACGCTCGCATCGTGGATGAATACGGGCATGACCGGGCCGCCGCCCTCAAGTGCGGCGGTCCAAGCGGGATGATCTGACAGGCGAAGATCGCGGCGCAGCCATAGGAGGGTCGGTTTGGTGTCGCTCATGTCACGCCTGCGTTTTAGTGCGGTTCAGCCAAGACATAGGGCACCGCGCGCCGGATCAAAGGACGTCGTCCAGCGCGCCGAGAAGTTGCTGCATCTCGGCCTCACTGGTGTAATGCGTAAAGCTGAGGCGTAGCACGCCGTGCGCCGGATCGACGCCCATTGCCTGCAAGGCGCGCACGGCGTAGAAATCGCCGCCGCCCGCCATGATGCCATGCGCCGCCAGATCGCGCGCGACCTCCTCGCCGGGGCGATCCAGCCGCACGGCAACTGTCGGCGCGCGGTTCGCCGCCGTCTGCGGCCCCAGCAGGCGAACGGAATTGCGGGACTTCAGATAGTCCAGCAAAGGCTGAAGCAACGCAGTCTCATGGCCGCGCATCAGATCATGCACACCCGCCCCGCGCCCTGCCGCATCGCCGGTGATGCTGTGTTGGTCGGCCAGAGCGTCGATATAATCAGCCATGCCAGCGCAGGCAGCTATTTGAGCGTGGTCCGGCCCCGCCGGCGTAAACCGCTTGTAAAGGCTGCCCTCGTTGAAATAATGCCCCTGATTGGGCAACATCATCCCCAAGGTGCGCCGGATGGCCATGATGCCCTGATGCGGGCCATAGGTCTTGTACGCCGAGAAAAGATATATATCCGGCCCCAGCGAGCCCACATCTGGGATGCCGTGCGGTGCATAGCTGACGCCGTCGACGCAGACAAACGCCCCGGCAGCATGGGCGAGCGCCGTGATTTCGGGCACCGGATTAACCTCGCCCACTACATTCGAGCAGTGGGGGAAACAGACAAGGCGAACACGCTCGTCCAGCAGGTTTTCCAAATCCTCGGGGTTCAGATGTCCCGTTTCGGGGTCGATACGCCACTCGCGCACCTCAAACCCCTCGTCCACCAGCCGCCTCCACGGCCCGGAATTGGCCTCGTGATCCTGATTGGTGACAATGATCGCGTCGCCTGGCTGCATCCATTGGGCAAACGCGCGGGCCAGAACGTAGGTATTTTGGGTGGTCGAGGGGCCAAAGCTCAGCTCGTCGGTCTGGATACCCATGATCGCGGCGAGGCGCCTGCGAGCCTCATCCATCTCCTCCCCGGCCAGGGTGGAGGCTGCGTAGGGCGCGTAGGGCTGCACCTTGCGCTGGCGGTAAAACCGCGTCAGCCGCTCAATGACTGGCGCAGACGTATAAGAGCCGCCGGCGTTCTCAAAGAATGCTTGCCCCTGCAGTGGCGCCTCAGTGAAGGCAGGAAACTGCCTGCGTACAAAATCGATATCCAGTGTGGCGCTCATTGCTATGTTCCCCGGCTTGCTCACATTGCCCAGACAACAGCAAAGCCCCCCGACGCGCAAGCGCCGGAGGGCTCAGGGCCTGATACCTGCCGATCTTAGCTGTTTCGTTCCGATTGCAGCCCCTTAAAGATGGCCCAGCACATAACCAACAGGACCATCGTAAATGGCAAACCTGTAGAGATAACCGCCGATTGCAGCGCCGCAAGGCCGCCGCCGACCAGCAGCACGATCGCGACCGCACCCTCAAACACGCACCAGAACACGCGTTGCGTTACGGGTGCATCCACCTTGCCGCCCGCAGTGATCGTATCGATCACGAGGCTGCCGGAATCCGACGACGTGACAAAGAACACAACGACAAGGATGATCCCGATGGTCGAGGTGATCGTCGCCAACGGCAGTTGGTCCAGCATGTAGAACAGCTTCAACTCAAGCGACGCATCTTTGGCCAAGGTATAGCCGTCGTTGACAACCTGGCTGATGGCGACGCCGCCAAAAACGCTCATCCACAGGACGCAGACAAGGCTGGGGATCAGCAACACGCAAATCAGAAATTCGCGCACCGTGCGTCCCCGGCTGACGCGGGCGATGAACATGCCTACGAATGGTGACCAGCTGATCCACCATGCCCAATAGAACGCTGTCCAACCCTGCAGGAAGTTTGTGTCGTCACGCCCGAACGGATTGCTAAGCGCAAAGATGTTCTGCAGGTAAGCCCAGAGGCTATCGGCAAAGAATGTGAGCAAGAAAATCGGACCGCCAACCAGCAGCGTAAAGACCAGCAAAAGGCCGGCAAGACCCATGTTAATCTCGGACAGCACCTTGACCCCGCCATCGAGGCCGCGGACGACCGAAACCAGCGCAATCGCGGTGATGCCAGTGATCAGCAGCACCAGCAGCAGACTGGAATTGACGACGCCGCTCTCCTCGCTATTGCCGTAGGGAATGCCGATAAAGCTGCGCGTGCCCTCGGCCGCATCGCCCGACCCATAGAGGAACGTCAGGCCAGATGCCGCCTGCTCGGCACCAAAGCCAAGCGACGTGGCAAGGCCAAAGAGCGTGGCAAAGACCGCCAGCGTGTCGATGATATGACCGGTCCAGCCCCATACGCGATCGCCAAAGATCGGATAGAACGCGGAGCGTAGAGTAAGAGGCAAGCCCTTGTTATAGCTGAAAAGCGCCAGCGCCAGCGCGACGACCGCATAGATCGCCCACGGGTGCAAACCCCAGTGGAAAATAGTCGCCGCCATCCCGAGGCGCGTCGCCTCTGCCGCATCACCGCCCGCCGCGCCCAGAGGCGCCCAGTCGGTGCGCAAACCGTCTTCAAGCGTCGTGCCGCCCATTGAACTGGCAAAATGGCTCATCGGCTCAGAGACGCCAAAGAACATCAGACCAATGCCCATGCCAGCTGCGAACAGCATCGCGAACCAGCCAGTATAGGTATAGTCGGGGGTGGCGTCCGAACCACCCAGCCTGATCTTGCCGTAGGGGCTGACGATCAGGAAAAGGCAGAAAATGACAAAGATATTTGCGGCACCGAGGAAGAACCAGTCAAAGCTTTTGGTGACAAAGTTAAACAGCCAGGTGAACATGACGTTCGCCTGATCGGGCAGCGCCAGCGCGAAAAACACGAAGGCGACGATCGACAGGGAGGCCATGGCAAAGACCGGATTGTGAAAGTCGAGGCCAAAGGGCCCGATCGTCGTGGCATAGTTATCCTGACCGATCTCGTAATCGGTATCGATGATGTCCGCGTCGCCCTCGGGCGGCGGAATTCCTTGATCTGCTGTTTGGTCGACCATGTATCGTCCTTTCTCTCGGGGGTGCTGTGGGCAGGTCCGCGCGGTGCGCAGACGTGGCCCTGCCCCCTTTGTCCAGTGTCCCTGCGGCGTTCATACCGCTTTCTTTTTACCGCGAGCGACACTCAAAGTGCCACTGCGGTACTACAGTCGGCACTCATCGGGCCGCAGCGAATAAGCCACGACAGTAACAAGACATCGCCCCCTTTCGCAACCAAGCGGGCGAAGCTGGGTGAAAAATGCGATTTGCACGGGCCATAGCCCACATATGCTGATACTCGCACCACCTTCGCGAACAGCGAGCGCTAAAAAAGTAGGCCCCGCCGGGTGTGTCCGGCGGGGCCTAATTCTGATGCAGATAACTCGTTAATCAGATGTGATGTGCGGTGATCACTCGTCTTCCAGCGATAGAGCGACAAAGCGCGGCTGTCCGTTCGAGCGCACTAGCAGCAGCAGCGACTTGCGTCCCGCCTCGCGGGCGTCTGCGATGCGGCCCTCCAGATCAGCGACAGTATTGAGCGCCTGCTGGCCCGCCTCGGTGATGACATCGCCCGCGCGCAGACCCTTTTCATGGGCCTCCGACATCGTGTCGATATCCTGCACGACGAGGCCAACGGTATCTGCCGGCAGCTCCAACTGCGCGCGCAATTCATCATCCAGCGGGCTAAGGGTAAGCCCCATCAGCGTTTGCTGCTCGGGGGCCGCGCCGGGGCCGTCTTCGCCTTCGTCTAGACCGGATGCTTCGGCACCCTCGGCATCCTCGCGGCGGCCCAGCGTCACCTTCAGCGTCTTAGTCCCGCCCTCACGGAAAACGACGACGCGCACCATCTTGCCGACTTCGGTGTAACCAACTTGGCGTACCAACTCGCGGGTATCGGGCACCTTTACACCGTCAAAGGACGTGATGACGTCGCCCGCCAACATCCCGGCATCTGCTGCGGGGCCGGGTGGCACATCCGTCACCAGCGCGCCTGCGGCGATCTCAAGGCCCATCGCCTCGGCTACGTCGGGCGTGACATCCTGAATGCGCACGCCCAGCCAGCCGCGGCGTGTTTCGCCGAATTCCTGCAACTGATCTATGACGCGGGTGACAACGTTAGATGCCATCGAAAAACCGATGCCAATAGAGCCGCCATTGGGGCTGAGGATCGCGGTATTCACGCCTACCACCATGCCGTCCATGTCAAAAAGCGGGCCGCCCGAATTGCCCCGGTTGATCGCCGCATCCGTCTGGATGTAGTCGTCATAAGTGCCAGAAAGGGCGCGATTGCGCGCAGATACGATACCGGCGCTGACCGAAAATCCCTGCCCCAGAGGGTTGCCCATTGCCATAACCCAGTCGCCGACGCGCGCTGTGTCGCTGTCGCCAAAACTAACGAATGGCAATGGCGCGTCCGCCTCAACCTTGAGCAGGGCAATGTCCGTTTTGGGGTCGGTGCCGATGACCTTGGCCTCCAGCTCTCCGCCTTCGTAGAATTCAATGATGATCTCGTCCGCGCTTTCGATCACGTGGTTATTCGTGACGATATAGCCGTCCTCAGAAATAACAAAGCCTGATCCAAGGGCCGAGCTGCGCCGCGGGCGCGGGCCGCCTTCACCCTCGCCCCGGTCGCGAAACTGGCGAAAGAAATCCTCAAATGGTGATCCGTCTGGCACTATCGGCTCTGGGCCGGTGCTCTGAGCGACCGTGGTGGATGTCGTGATGTTGACAACCGCAGGGCTGATCTTCTCGGCCAGATCGGCAAAGCTTTCGGGGCGCGCGTTGGCCGCGATGGCCTGCGCAAGGATCAGCGCCGACGCCAGCAAAGTCAGGGCCATTGTTTTGAAAATCGCGGGGTTCTGCCGCACTATCGCGTCACTTGCCTGTTTCAAAATCTGATCTCCTCAGTTGCTTATGCTTGCTCGCTCGCTTGACACTAAGTGTAGAGCGCGCCGCGCGCTGTGCAAACGGTGAAAGTACGCATCACGCAAGCGTTACGCCTGCTCAGGTCACACACCCAGACTTTTCGCGAACCAGACCAAGACCAGCCCCGCCGCCATCGCAGCGAGGCCCAAGGCGCGGCGAGCCTCAGGCGGGATTAGCCGAAACGCTTCCAACATACGCTCAATCGCGTGGGGGGCCAGTGCATAGACCAGCCCCTCCACGATCAGTACGAGGCCCAGCGCAAGTGCGCCAGTGGCCAGCATCACTCGGTCGCCGTCTGGCCGCCGGTGGTCGCCGCAGCGCCGTCCAGAACACCGCTGGCCGATGCGCCGGTCGCGCCCGTATCGCCAGACGCCGTGCTTTCCTCTGGCTCAGGCTCGGCGCCTGTGGCGGAGGATGCGTTCGATTGCTGATCAGCGGTAGACCCACCTAGTCCGGCGCCGGAGTTGTTGAAGTAATTAAAGAAATCACTCGTAGGCGACATCACAATGGACGAGTTATTGCCTTGCAGCGCAACCCGGTAGGCATCCAGTGAGCGGTAGAATTCAAAGAATTCAGCATCTGCGCCAAACGCTTCGTTAAAGATAGCGTTGCTTTTGGCATCCGCCTCGCCTCGGGTGATTTCGGCTTGGCGCCGTGCGTCCGATACCAGCTCTACCTGCGTCCGGTCAGCTTGGGCGCGAACACGCTGCGCTGCCTCGTTACCGCGTGCGATCTCGTCGGCCGCCTCGCGCTCACGCTCAGCGCGCATACGGGCGAAGGTCGCGTCAAGGTTTTGAGCGGGCAGATCAGTCCGCTTGAGACGCACATCGACCACTTCGATGCCCAGTTCCTTGGCCTCTGTGATGGCTGCATTTCGGATGCGCAGCATCAGCGCTGCACGGTCCGAGCTGAGGATGTCGTTCGAGCTGACAGAACCCAGAACCTCACGTGTCCGCGAGCGGAGGATAGAGTCCAGACGGCTTTCGGCAAATGGGATGCCACCGTCGCCCACAGCCTCGCGGAAGCGGCGCACGTCGACGATGCGGTAGCGTGCGAAGGCGTCTACCACGAGGCGGCGGTCATCCAGCGGTGTGACCTCAAGCGGGTCAATATCACGGCTAAGAATGCGGTCGTCGTAGCGCACAATTTGCTGAATGAACGGGATCTTGAAGCCAAGCCCCGGGTCTTCCTTGACGTCGATAATCTTGGAGAATTGCAGCACCAGCGCGCTTTCGCGTTCGTCGACAATGAACACGGAAAGAAGTGCGATGACACCAGCGCCGATGATGACCGGCAGGATGAAAGCAGATTTACGCATGATTACTGACCTTCCGAATTCTTGCGCAGCTCATTGAGCGGCAGGTAGGGAACGACGCCTTGCGCGCCGCCTGACCCGTTCTGGTCGAGGATGATTTTGTCCATATCGCCCAGCACGTCCTCCATCGCCTCTAGATAGAGACGCTTGCGCGTTACTTCGGGGGCCTTGGTGTACTCGCCCAAGACGGCGCTGAAGCGGCTGGCCTCACCCTCGGCCTCGTTGACGACGCGGGCACGGTAGCCCTCGGCCTCCTCCAGCGTCTGTGCAGCCTGACCGCGCGCCTCGGCTAGGATGCGGGCCGCATAAGCGTCTGCCAGTTTTTCCAGCCGGTCGCGCTGTTGCTCGGCGGCCTGCACTTCGCGGAAGGCGTCGATGACGGATTGCGGCGGATCAGCCTTGTCAAAGTTTACACGGATAACATTTACGCCGCTTTCGTAGCTGTCCAGCGTCAACTGGATCAGCTCCTCAAGCCGCGATGCGATAATTCCGCGATCCCGGTTCAGGATCGGGGACAGCTGCGACTGAGCAATGATTTCGCGCATGCCCGATTCCGATACGGCGCGGATCGTGGCGCGCGGATCACGCAGATTGAACAGCAACATGGCCGGATCGTTGATATTCCAGACGACCTGAAAATCGATATCGACGATGTTTTCATCCCCGGTCAACATCAGGCCAGCCTCACTACCACGTGCGCCGACGCCGATGTCTTCGCTACGCTCGGAGGTGACGACGACCTTTTCGTAGGTGATGAAAGGCCAAGGCGCGAGGTGCGGACCTGAGCCTGTGGTCCGGTGATACTCACCAAGGAACAGCTCGACCGCGCGCTCTTCGGGCTTGACGGTGTAGAAGCTGGCGAACAGCCAAATGCCAACCGCGACCAGCAGGCCCAGAATGACCATACCGCGCGTAATTTGCGGGCCGCCATCGCCGCCGCCTGCGCCATTCGTGCCGCCGCCGCCGCGCCCGCCCATCAGGACGCGCAACTGGTCCTGACCTTTGCGCATCAGTTCGTCGATTTCGGGCATCTGGCTGGCGCCGGGGCGTTTGCCACCGCGCTCGCCGCCATTCTGGCCGTTGCCGTTCTGGCCGCCATCTTTGTTCCCGCCCGAGCCGCCGCCCGAATTACCGCCGCCGCCCCATGGGCCGCCCGACTGTCCCGCCATGAATATCCATCCCCTTGAAATTCTCTGACCTCCGCGCAATACCGCGTCAGTCCTTGTTAAACTGTATAGCCCACCCCGAAATTCAACCCAAGGGGGGCCAGTTAGCGCGGAACTAGCCCGCCCTCACCGGCGTTTTCATAGTCACCAATTCTTCCGACATGGTCGGATGCACTGCGCAGACACGGTCAAAATCCTCTTTTGTCGCGCCCATTTTGATCGCAATACCGGCCATCTGAATCATTTCGCCCGCGCCGGGCGCGACGATGTGACACCCCAGCACGCGGCGCGTGGCTTGGCTGACCACCAGCTTCATCATGACGCGGCCCGTGTCGCCCGCGAACGCCGATTTCATCGGCTTAAAGGCCGTGCAGTAGATCTCTACCGGCTCGATATCGCGCGCAGCCTCTTCGCTGAGGCCGACAGTGCCGATCTCGGGCTGGGTAAAGATCGCCGTCGGGATCAGGTCGTGATCGACGGGCGTCGGGTTGCCTTTGAACACCGTCTCGACAAAGGCCATACCCTCGCGAATTGCAACGGGGGTCAGGTTGACGCGGTCTGTCACGTCGCCAATGGCATAGATCGACGGGACGGCGGTCTGAGAATACTCATTCACCTCAATCTGGCCGTTCCGGCCCAGGCCGACGCCCAGATCCTCTAGCCCTAAATCCTCGGTTTGCGGTCGCCGCCCAGTGGCAAAGAAAACTTGGTCAAAGCATTTCTCGTCGCCATTCGTCGGCGTTACGATATAGCCGCTATCGCCGGGTGTCATGCTCTGGACGTTTGTGCCCAGCTTCACGTCTATACCGTTGGATATCATGTCCTCGGACACGAGGCCGCGCGCCTCGTCGTCGAAGCCGCGCAGGATCTGCGCACCGCGGTAATACTGCGTAACCGCCACGCCCAGACCATTGAGAATACAAGCGAATTCGCAGGCGATATAGCCTCCACCGACCACCAGTATGGTACGTGGCAGCGTATCAAGGTTAAAGATATCATCGCTCACGATGCCACGTTCGGCGCCCGGAATATCGGGGCGGATTGGCGTGCCGCCTGTCGCGATGAGGATATGCTTGGCCGTATAGCTTTCGCCGGTTGATAGCGTGACGGTATGCGCATCTGACAGCCGCGCCCGGACATCGAACGTCTCGACACCGCTGTCTTTTAACAGCTTGCGATACACCCCCTCCAGGCGGTCCAACTCGGCGTGCAATTTGCCGCGAAAGGCGGGCCAGTCAAACCCGCCGGCATGAACCGTCCAGCCGTAGGCCTGTGCGGTCTGCATTTCGACGGAAAATTCACTGGCGAACACCATGAGCTTTTTGGGCACGCAGCCACGGATGACGCAGGTGCCGCCATAGCGGCTCTCTTCGGCGAGGGCCACAGTCGCACCGGTGGCCGCCGCGACGCGCGCAGCGCGCACCCCGCCTGAGCCGCCGCCAATTACAAAAAGATCATAGTCAAACGTCATTTAGGTGCCTTTCCTCGCGCCCGCGGCCACAATCAACGCGATCTGTGGTCGCCTCGGGCGCTGAGCGCGCGTATTAGCGAAACGGCGCACATGGTGAAACCCAACGTCAGGCACAGCGCCTGCCACCGGAAAAATCTGGATGCGACCTGTCATCGGCTAGTCCAGCATGTCGTTGAACAGGTTATCGCTTTCAACGAAATCCAGACGGTCCTGCTCGATCGTGCCCTCGTTGATATCGCGCAGTTCGACCCGGCCATCGCCGTGACCGATGATGACGACGTCGCAGATGTCGATGAACAGACCATTTTCAACTACTCCCGGCATCTGGTTCATCACCATGGCCAGTTGGCGCGCGTTGCCGATGCGGCCGAGATGTAGATCGAGGATATGATTACCCTCATCCGTAACAAATGGATGATCGCCATTCATGCGCAGCGTTACATCGCGGCCCATCACGTCGACGGAAATCAGCATTTCCTCAATCAGGGCGCGCGTCGTTTGCCAGCCAAACGGGATCACCTCAACCGGCAGGGGGAACGCGCCCAGATGCCCGACCTCCTTGGCCGCGTCCGCGATAACGATCATCTGGTCGCTGGCGGTCGCCACGATTTTCTCTTGCAGCAGCGCGCCGCCGCCGCCCTTGATCAAGTTCAGCTCTGCGTCGAATTCGTCTGCGCCGTCGATGGTCAGATCCAGCCATTTTGCCTCGTCGAGGCTAATAACCTCGATCCCGACCTCGCGCGCCAGATCGGCGGTTCGCGTCGATGTGGGAACGCCGCGTATCTTTAGCCCGTCGGTGCGTACCAACTCGCCCAGACAGCGCACCATCCACGCGGCGGTAGACCCAGTTCCAAGGCCCACGCGCATTCCGTCCTCGACGTAGTCGACCGCCTTCTTGGCGGCGACAAACTTTGCCTTGTCGATGGGCGACAATTGTCCGGTCATGGCAGCGATTCCTCCGCGTTTGCGTGCGTCTTCTTATAGGGATTACGGCAGCAGGGCGCGAGACGCAATCAGGTGGCGACACAGGCGCAAACCAGCAACGTGCACAATCGCGCCCCATCATGTCGCAATCGCTCGCGCGCCCGCACTAGGGCGCGCTTATCCTCGCGCTCATGACACTTATCCTACATTACGCCCCCGACAACGCTTCGCTGATTGTGCGCCTCGCGCTCGAAGAGCTGGAACTGCCCTATGAGACGCGCCTCGTCGATAGATCCGTGCGCGCGCAGGACAGCGCGGCCTACCGCGCGATCAATCCACACGGCCTGATTCCCGCGCTGGAAACGCCAGATGGGGTGCTGTTCGAGACGGGCGCGATTCTGACATGGCTGGAGGGCCGCGCGCCCGGCAGGCTGGCACCCGTGGCAGACGATCCAGCGCGCGGCGATTACCTGAAGTGGCTATTTTTCATTTCAAACACGCTGCAAACAAGCGTGCGCATGATATTCTACCCCGAAAAATACTGCCCCGGCCATGAGGCGGCGTTGCGCGCAAATATGAGTGTGCAGATGGTGCAACATTTGGACCGGGTTGAGGCAGCCGTGCGTGGCCCGTTCTTTGGCGGCGATACGCTGTCGTGCATCGATCTCTATCTACCGCCGCTTCTGCGGTGGTGCGCGCTTTATCCCGGGGGCGGCACGGATTGGTTTGATCCATCGCGCTTTCCCGCGTTGATGGAGCTGTGCCGCAGTGTTGAGGCGCGGCCAGCCACCTTGCGCGCCATTGCAGCAGAGGGGTTGGGCGATGCGCCCTTTAGTGCACCCACCGCGCCCGAGCCGCCAGAGGGCAGTGCGACTTAACCGGCGCGCCGATTGCGTTTCGCCGCACATTGCAGGACTAATGGAGGAGCGGGCCGTGCCGAATCCCGGTGCTGCCCCGCCGGAGACGCCCTAGATGAGCCGCACCAGACCCACCGCCAGATCAGGACGCGCCCTGCCCCGCTGGCTGTGCGAGCAGGCGGCGCGGCTTCGCCAATCGGCCGATGGGCCAGATCGCTCTGATCGGCGCGAGTTTCTTGCGCTCGCCAGTGCATTCGGGGCCAGTACCGCCACCGCCTACACCCTTTTGGGCCTACCTGCGCCCGCTGCTGCGCAGGAGGTGCCTGCCGATGACGCGCCCCGCACTGACGTGCGCATCCAGATGCTGGTGCGTGCAGTCGCCGACCCGCGCAAGTTGGACTGGTTTCAGGCGGCAAACTTCACGCGCGGTTGGCTGGAAAACCTCCTCAGCTATGAAAACGACGGCACTTTCCGACCCCAGTTGCTGGAGGATTGGCAAATCTCGGACGACGCCTCGCACTATACCCTGAACGTGCGCCGCGGCGTGACGTGGAACGACGGCGCCCCCTTTACCGCCGCCGATGTGGCGCGCAACATCGCCGGTTGGTGCGAGCGGGGCGTGCCGGGCAACTCGATGGCCGGCCGCTTTGACGTGCTGATCGACCCGGACACGGGCCGCGCGATTGAGGGCGCGATTACCCAGCCCGATGCGTACACGGTCGAGCTGCAATTGCCGCGCCCCGACATTTCGCTGATCGCGGGCATGGCCGACTATCCTGCTGCCATCGTGCCGGAGAGTTTCGACGAGGAAACCATGTTGGAAAACCCCGTCGGCACCGGCCCCTACCTGCCCGAGCTGCTGGTGCCGGGGCAGCGCGGCGTCTTGGTCCGTAATGAGGCGCACAACTGGTGGAACGCCGGTAACGGCGCGTGGATGGAGCGGATCGAATTCATTGATACCGGCACCGATCCGCTGGCCGCCTACGCCGCTGCAGAGGCAGGGCTGATCGATATGACCCACTCGATCGAGGGCGCCTATGTGGACGCCTTCGCCAGCATCAACAACTGGCGCACGCATGATATTCGCACGGCAGCTACCATCGTGATCCGCCCCAATCAGCTAGCCGAGGTCGACGGCGTCCGGCCCTATGCCGACGTGCGCGTGCGCCGCGCGCTGGCACTCGCGATGAGCAACGAAGTCCTGCTGGAGCTGGGCCATGCTGGCCGGGGCGAGGTGGCGGAAAACCATCACGTCTCGCCGCTCCATCCGGCGTATGCCCCGATGCCCCCGCCCGAATTCGATCCTGCCGCCGCACTGGCACTGATGACCGAGGCCGGGATGGAGGATTATGAGCACGATCTTGTTTCTATCGACGACGCTTGGCGGCGCAACACTGCTGATACCGCTGCGGCGCTGTTGCAGGATGCGGGTCTCAAGGTGCGCCGCACTATTCTACCTGGCACGGTCTATTGGGCAGGATGGAGCGAATTCCCCTTTAGCACGACCGACTGGGGCCATCGCCCGCTGGCAGTGCAGACCTACGCGCTGGCCTACCGATCTGGCGAGGCGTGGAACGAATTTGGCTGGTCAAACCCCGAGTTCGACGCCCTGCTAAGCGATGCATTAGCGACGCTGGACATAGAGGCCCGCCGCGCAATCATGGCCCAGCTGGAGGCGCTGGTAAGGAATGACGCGGTGACGGTGCAACCCTATTGGCGCACCCTTACGAACAATACGCGCGCCGATCTGGCCGGCGGGGCGCATCACATCGCGTTTGAGATACGGCCAGCCGAATTACGCTGGACCTAGGGCGGTACGGGGCGTAAAGCGGCCCGCGTGGCAGGCTTGCTTGCCACTTGGAACGGTCCACCTGCACGCGGCCGCGTTAAATCACACCCCGAAAGGCCGCAAAATGCGCACGCCGACCCGCACCCTAGCCCTGTCCGAATTTGTCATAATGCTGGCGATGATGATTTCGATCGTCGCGCTGGCGACCGATATGATGCTGCCCGCGCTGGGAACCATCGGAAGCGAACTGGGCGTGGACGACGTCAACGATGTGCAGCTGATCGTCAGCTCGCTCTTTTTAGGGTTTGCACTGGGCCAAGCGATTGCCGGGCCGCTCTCGGATAGCTTTGGCCGCAAGCCGATTATTTATCTGGGCTATATGGTTTTTGTGATCGGCTGCCTTTTGTCGCTGTTCGCAACCAGTTGGGAGGCGATGATCGTCGGCCGCGTCCTGCAGGGACTGGGCGCCGCAAGCCCGCGCATCGTAACGCTGGCACTGGTGCGCGATGGGTATGAGGGGCGCGAAATGGCGCGTATCATGTCCTTTGTTATGGCGGTGTTCGTTCTGGTGCCGACCATCGCGCCCGCGCTGGGGCAGGTCGTAATCTATCTGTCCGGCTGGCGCGCGACGTTTGCCGTGCTGATCGTGCTGGCCATCGCGGCGGCGCTTTGGTTTGCCCTGCGCCAGCCCGAGACTTTGCCAAAATCGCAGCGCCGCCCCTTCTCGGCTGTTGCCATCTGGCGCGGGCTGAAGGAGATCGTGCGCAACCGCTCGGCCATGGGAAATACTCTGGCATTGGGCCTGATCTTTGGCGCGTTTCTGGCGTATCTCAGCACGGCGCAGCAGATCTACGAGGTGGTCTATGACGCGGGCGCGCTGTTCCCGATTTATTTCGGCGCGGCGGCGCTGTCGATTGGCGGCGCGGCGGTGGTCAATTCGCTGCTGGTTATGCGGCTAGGGATGCGCCTGCTGACGCGCATGGCGCTGATAGGACTGATCGCTCTGGCCGCGCTCTTTGCCATTCCGGCGTTCGCTGCGGGCGGCACGCCTCATGTCGCGTTGTTCCTTGCATATCTGATCGGCTCGTTCTTTTGCATTGGCATCCTGTTCGGCAATCTGAATGCCATTGCGATGGAGCCATTGGGCCATATGGCGGGTCTCGGGGCTGCGCTGATCGGCTCGGTATCCAATTTCGTTGCCCTGCCGATATCATACTACATCGGCCACCATTTCGACGGCACGGTGCTGCCCATGGTTATCGGTTTTGGCACCGTTGGCGTTGGCGCGCTGGCGCTGACATGGTGGGCGAACCGCGCACCTGCGCAATTCTAAGACCGGCGGAAGGTCGGCACACTCTACACCCTGCAGGATTTCTGGTGCATAACCCGTCCCAAGACCCGATTCACCTGCGCCCAGTTCGCCTGCTCTCTGAGGACCAATAGCCATGCATGACATCCGTGCGATCCGCGAAAACCCCGCAGCCTTTGACGCCGCCCTTATGCGGCGCGGCAATGATGCCGCCTCCGCTGCGATATTGTCGCTGGACGAGGCGCGCCGCGCCCGCATTGCCGCAGCCGAGACGGCGCAGGCCGAGCAGAACAAAGCCTCCAAGGATGTGGGCGCCGCCAAGGCCGCAGGCGACGAGCCAGAATTCGAGCGCCTGCGCGCGCTGGTCGGCGAGAAGAAAGCCGAAATCGCAGCGATGCACACCGAGGCCAAAGCGCTGGACGCGCAACTGACGGAAATGCTGATGGGCCTGCCCAACCTGCCGATGGATGACGTGCCGGATGGCAAGGACGAGGCGGATAACGTCGAAATGCGTCGCTGGGGCACGCCCGCCACCTATGATTTCGCCCCGCGCGAGCATTACGAGCTTGCCAGTGTCACCCCCGGCATGGATTTTGAGATGGGCGCCAAGCTGAGCGGCGCGCGCTTTGTGGTGCTATCGGGCGCTGTTGCGCGCATTCACCGCGCGCTGGCGCAATTCATGCTGGACACGCACGTTGACGACAATGGCCTGAGCGAGACTTGGACCCCCGTACTGGTACGCGAAGAGATGATGTACGGCACCGGCCAGCTGCCCAAATTTGGCGAGGACAGCTATAAAACCACCGATGGGTGGTGGCTGGTCCCAACCGCCGAGGTTTCGCTGACCAACCTCGTGAACGGCGAAGTGGTCGATGGGGCCACCCTGCCACACCGCCATGTGGCGCACACGCAATGCTTCCGCTCTGAGGCGGGGTCGGCTGGGCGCGACACATCCGGCATGCTGCGCCAGCACCAGTTCGAAAAGGTCGAGATGGTCAGCATTACCCATCCCGATCACAGCCGGGACGAGTTGGACCGCATGACCACATGCGCCGAGGGTATCCTTGAGCGTTTGGGCCTGCCTTACCGCACGATCGCGCTTTGCACTGGCGATATGGGATTTGGCGCACGGCGCACCCACGATATCGAAGTGTGGCTGCCGGGTCAGGATACCTATCGCGAGATCAGCTCTGTATCGGTTTGCGGTGATTTTCAGGCGCGGCGGATGAACGCGCGGTTCAAGCCTGCGGATGGCGGCAAGCCGCAATTTGTTCACACTCTTAACGGGTCGGGGCTGGCTGTCGGACGCTGCCTGATAGCTGTCCTTGAGAACGGCCAGCAGGCCGACGGCGCTGTGCGCCTGCCCGAGGCGCTGCACACTTATCTGGGCGGCAAATCGGTGCTGGATGCGCAGGGCCAGCTAGTCTGATAGGAATGAGCGGGAACCGAAGCGCGCGCCGCGCGCTTCAACTCGCTAGCGTCCAACAAAAGATCGGTCATGCCCATGCCTATTCTCCTCCTCCTCGCGGCTGTCGGCTTTGCCTTGTCGCCGCTTTTGGCCCCCGGCTTTGGCGGGTTTGACGCTAACCAGTTTCCCATTCCGCAGATCAATCCGCCAGTGCAACCGGCCGGATATGCCTTTGCGATCTGGGGCTTGATCTATGTCTGGCTGATCGTCGGGGCAGCCTACGGGCTGTGGCGTCGCCGGGACGACGTTGACTGGGCCGCGATGCGCGTGCCGCTGTTCATATCACTAGCGGTAGGGATCACGTGGTTACCTGTCGCGCAGGCCAGCGCCGTATGGGCAACTATCCTCATCTGGATCATGTGGGCCTTTGCCGTATGGGCCGTGCTGCGCGCGCCGGCTGGCGGCGGTGCGGATGCGTGGCTGGGGCGCGTGCCTGTCGCGCTTTATGCCGGGTGGCTGACGGCCGCGTCCTGCGTCTCATTGGGGCTGATGGCCGCGGGATTTGCCGGAATGAACCAAGTTATCGCCGCTCTACTCGCTCTTCTGATCGCACTGGGTCTAGCCGTACTGATCGTGAGGCAACGGCCTGACGCAATGGGATTTTTAGGCGCCGTCATATGGGCGCTGATCGGCATTTGCGTGCAAAACTGGCAAGGCGGCGCGCTGGCAGTGCTGATCCTTGCAGGCGTCGGCGCGGCGGGCCTCGCGGTACTGGCCGCAATGAACGCGCGCCGCGCCTGACCTGCAAATAGCGCCCTATTTCGACGTCTTGCCCAGGTGTTTGCGCAGGCTCGACGGCCCAGCCTTCTTCTTGCCCTTGTAGGGGTTCTTATCGCTCTGGCTGCGCATGTAGAGGCGTATGGGCGTGCCCGGCATGTCAAAATCGACGCGCAACCCATTGACCAGATAGCGCGAATAGCTCTCGGGCAGCTTGTCAGGGTGGCTACACATCATGACAAAGCCGGGCGGGCGCGTCTTGGCCTGCGTCATGTAGCGCATCTTGATCCGCTTGCCGCCCGGTGCGGGGGGTGGGTGCTGCTCTAGCATCCCGGTCAGCCAGCGGTTCAGCTGTGCGGTCGTGATGCGGCGGTTCCAGACGTCATATGCCTTTTCGACAGCCTCGCGCAGCCGATCAATGCCCTTGCCCGTTTTGGCCGAAACGGTGACCATCGGCGCGCCGCGCAACTGCGGCAATAGCCGCTCAAAGCTCTCGCGCAGATCGCGCAGCTTTTGCTGCTTCTCCGGCTCAACGTCCCATTTATTGATCGCCAGGACGACCGCGCGCCCCTCACGCTCGGCCAAGTCGGCAATGCGCAGATCCTGCTGCTCGAATGGGATTGCGGCGTCCAGGAGGACGATAACGACCTCGGCAAATTTCACAGCGCGCAGGCCATCACTGACGCTTAGCTTTTCCAGCTTTTCCTGTATGCGGGCCTTTTTGCGCATGCCCGCCGTGTCAAAAATGCGCGTGTGAAGGCCGTCCCACTCGATCTGAAGGGATATGGCATCGCGGGTGATCCCCGGCTCAGGGCCGGTCAGCAGGCGATCCTCGCCGAGGATTTTATTGATGAGGGTCGACTTCCCAGCGTTAGGCCGGCCCACGACAGCCACCTGTAGCGGCTTTTTCGCGGTTGGAATACGCGGCGCGTCCGGATCGTCGTCATCGACGGGCACGTCCACGTCAGGCGCGTCGCTCTTTGCGCGCTCCTCAAACCCGTCTGACAGCGGCATCAGGATAGAATAGAGATCGTTCAGGCCCTCGCCATGCTCGGCGGACAGGCGGATAGGCTCGCCCAATCCCAGACCGTAGGCTTCGATCACACCGCCATCGGCGGCAGCGCCCTCTGCCTTGTTCGCGGCAAGGATCACATGCTTGGCCCGCTTGCGCAGAATATCGGCAAACACCTCATCGGTCGGTGTGACCCCGGTGCGCGCGTCGATCATAAAGAGGCACACATCGGCCATATCCACCGCACGTTCGGTCAGCCTGCGCATCCGGCCTTGCAGCGAGTCGTCCGTCACCTCCTCTAGCCCGGCGGTGTCGATCACGGTAAACCGCAGATCGCCCAGACGCGCCGCGCCTTCGCGCAGATCGCGCGTGACACCGGGCTGGTCATCGACCAGCGCAAGGCGCTTGCCGACAAGACGATTGAAAAGCGTGGATTTGCCCACATTTGGGCGCCCCACGATAGCGAGGCTGAAAGTCATTGTGGTGCTCCGAGACGGATCAAGCCGTCTCCTTAAAGCAATACGCGATCAGCGGAAAGCGTGCAGTTGTCCAGACGCGCCGACAACATAGAGAACACCGCCCGCGACGACCGGATTGGTGGTCGCGCCGCCGGGCACCGCGACCCTGCCGACAAGAGCGCCTGACACCGGATCAAACAGACGCAGGAACCCATCATTAGATGCGACGATTAGACTGCCCCCAGCCATGATCGGCCCGTAATGGGCATAAACCTCGGCCTGCCGCTTTGGCTTGGATTTGACAAAGAACGGCAGCTTGGTGCCCCAGACGCGGCTACCGTCCGTGCTGCGTAGGCGCACCAGCTCATTTTTGTCGGAGACAAGGAATACAGCCTCATCTGTGGCCCAGACCGGGCTCATCGCACCCTCGTTCGCCGTCCAGATGCGTTCGCCATTGGCCAGTCGCAGGGCCGACATACGGCCCGATTGGTTGGCCACATAGACGCGGTCGCCGCGGATGACCGGATCGCCGGTGATATCGGACACACGGCTTTGGGCCATACCGTCGCGGGTTCCTGCGATGGAGGCATCCCAAAGGCGAAGACCGCCCTTGCGGAACGCGCCCTGCACCTCGCCCGAGCCAAACGCAAAGACGGCGTATTTATCTGATATCGCAGGCGCAGGACCGCCAAGTACATTGTTAATGTCGGGCGCTGCGGCCAGTTGCCATTCGATGCGGCCGGTATCGGTATCAAGCGCCCATGCCGTCTCGTCACCCGCAACCAGATAGACCAGATTGCCCATCACGGTTGGGCTGGCGGTGCCGGTCTCTAGCAGCTCCTGCTCCCAAATCGTGCCGCCCGTTGCAGGATTAAGCGCGGTAATGCGGCCAAACCCGGTCGAGGCAAAGAGTTTGCCATCCCCGTAAGCCAGCCCGCCGCCACTGCCTTCGCCGACCGAATCGGTGGATGGCACAAGGCTAACGGACCAGAGCGCCGCGCCGTTCGGCGCATGCGCGCTGACCTGCGCGTTGGCGTCCATGGCAAAAATGCGCCCGCCCGCGACCACCGGATCGGCGGTAATACGGCGACGCGCGGCGTCGCCCGCACCGATAGATGCTGACCAGATCAGGCTGGGCGCGGATGACAGGCTGGGATGTTGCGCGCGCGTGGCGGGCGATCCGATGCGCTGGGTCCATTCGGCGTTGACGCGTGCGGCGGGCAGCCGCAGCGCCTCTGCCACGTTAGGGCCGGATGCGCCGACCACTTCGCTCACAGCGGCCTCGGCCTGATCGGAGCTTAGCACTTCGCGCAGGCCCTCACGCTTGCCGGGCAGGATCACATCCGGCTCGGAGCAGGCGGCCAGCAGCGCCAGCGCGGCCAGCCATCCAAAGGTCTTTTTGTTCCGTATCACCGCGTACATGTCCAAACTTCCCCGTCCTGCTGCTGGTCTTGCTGCCTGTCTGTTGCGCCTCGCGCTGCTATTCGCTGGCGGTCGCGTCTGTAGGCGCCTCTGCATCAGCGCCGTCTGCCGTCGACTCGTCCGGCGCGCTGGCTGCGGTACCACCCGGCAGCATAGGCTCGCCGCCCAGCGCCACAATCACTTGTGTGGCGCGCCGGCGCAAGCCTGCCGTCGCCTCTGCATCTGCCGAGATGGCGTTCAGCCGCTCAATGGCAGCAGCCTCGCTGCCAGCCTCTATATCCAAATATGCCAGCTGTTCTTCGGCCAATAGGCGGATCACACCGCCGCCCAGCGCCAGATCATCCAGCCGCGCACGACGTACCACCGCGTCGATGCCGCTATCTGGGATCATCGCAGCCTTCAGCGTTGCGATCTGGCGATAGATCGGCGCGATGTCGGTCATCTGCGCGATCTCCATCAGGCGCGCGGCGGCGCCAGCAGGATCGTCCTGCAGCGCCTCGGCGGCAGCCAGCATTTGCAGGATCGCGTCACTTGCCGGACCTGCGGGTGTCACGCCATCCAGCGCATCCGCGCGCGCCCCGCGGTCCTCGACCTGCAGAGCAGTGAGGATCGCGTCGCCCAGCGCCTCGGCCTCGCTGCGCGCTTGCGCTTTGCGCCATTCATTATAGGCCGCCCCGCCAACCAGGATCAGAACGGCAAGGATCGCAATCCAGCCATAGCGCCGCAGGAGGGCAAAGAGGCGGTCGCGGCGGACCTCTTCGGTCACCTCTTCGATGAAACTGTCATTATTGCTCACGAGAGGGCGCCTGCCTTGCCTTGGTGTAGTTTTTCCCCTCTTAGCGGTTCAATCGGGGCCTGCCAAGTGCCGCCGGGCCGCAGATACCCGGCAAGTGCTGAGATATGGGCGCCGCGGTGCTGGTGGAAAACTAATCTGAACTGCCTAGTTCAACTTATGATAGTTAAAAGACGGTCATGACGCGGCGCATCTTTTGCGCTATGAGCGCCGTGATTGCATGAGGAAGCTTGGATGCGACTGTTTTCGATACTGGCAGCCATAGTCGCTGCACTGGCCATCTATGCCTTTGTGTTTGAACGCGCTTGGCTGATTAGCGTTTTACCCGGTGCAGATGCGCCCGCGCCTACAACCGAAGTCGTGACAAAATCTGAGGCAAACGCCGAGGAAGCTCCAGCGCGCGCAGCCGTGCGCGTCGTCGCGATCCATAGCCGCGCACAGGATATCGGCAGCGCCGTGGTGCTACGCGGCCAAACAGAGGCGCTGCGACAAGTCGATGTGCGCGCCGAGACATCGGGGCGGATCGTGTCCGAACCGCTGCGCAAGGGCGCCTTTGTCGAGACCGGGCAGCTGATGTGCCAGTTGGACGCCGGCACACGGCAGGCCGCGCTGGCCGAGGCCCGCGCCCGCAAGGCCGAGGCCGAGACCCGCATCCCCGAAGGCGAGGCCCGGCTGGCAGAGGCCGAAGCGCGTCTGGTAGAGGCCCAGATCAACGATACCGCCGCCTCTAAACTCAGCGAGAGCGGCTATGCCTCGGACACGCGCGTCGCGGGCACACGGGCTGCGCTGAGTGCGGGAAAGGCAACTGTACAAGCCGCCAAGTCAGGGCTGGACGCCGCGCGCACCGGGATCGAGGCCGCCGAGGCCGCCGCCGCCGCCGCCCGCGAGGAGCTGGCACGCCTCGACATTACCGCGCCATTTGCCGGCCTGCTGGAATCGGACACGGCCGAACTGGGCAGCTTGATGCAACCCGGTGCACTTTGCGCAACGATCATCCAGCTGGACCCGATCAAGCTGGTCGGTTTTGTGCCCGAGACCGATGTTAACCGCGTAGAGATGGGCGCCCCGGCGCGCGCAACGCTTGTATCTGGCACCGAAGTAACAGGCGCAGTGACGTTCATGTCGCGCTCTGCCGACCCTCAAACGCGCACCTTTCGGATCGAAATGTCCGTGCCTAATCCGGATTTGGCCGTGCGCGATGGGCAAACCGCTGAGATTTTGGTTGCCTCAGGCGGAACCCCCGCGCATTTGCTGCCGCAATCGGCGTTGACGCTGGACGATAGCGGCACGCTGGGCGTGCGCGTAGTGGATGGACCTGTGGCTGACTTCATGCCCGTCACCCTTATGCGCGATACCGCCGAAGGCATCTGGGTGTCCGGCCTGCCGGACGCCGTAGACGTCATCGTGATCGGCCAAGAATACGTGATAGCAGGCGTGCCGGTGATCGCCAGCTACCGCGATGACAACGCCACTGACAACGCCGCTGTTCCCGGGACCAAGGCGGAGGCCATTCAATGACGGGCATCGTCGACTGGGCCGCGCAGCGCGCCCGCATGGTGCTGGCGTTCATCGTACTTAGTCTGCTGGCTGGCGGCCTCGCCTATACCACCCTGCCCAAAGAGGGCGAGCCGGACATCGAGATCCCCGCTCTCTTTGTGTCCGTCATTTTCCCCGGCATTTCTGCTGAGGATAGCGAAAAGCTACTGGTCAAGGTCATGGAGACCGAGCTGAGCGATCTGGACGGCCTCAAGGACATGTCCGGCACCGCGGCGGAAAACTACGCCGGCGTCGCGCTGGAATTCGAGTTTGGCTGGGACAAAACCGCCGTCATGGCAGACGTCCGGGATGCGATGAACGCCGCCGAAGCAAAGTTTCCCGAAGGCGCCGAGAAGTACACGCTGAATGAGATTAACTTCAGCGAATTTCCTATCATCATCGTCAACCTCACCGGCGACGTGCCAGAGCGTACCATGGCCCGCGTCGCGGATGACCTGCAAGACAGGCTGGAGGGGCTTGAGCCCATTCTGGAGGCAGGTATCGCTGGCAAGCGGGACGAGTTGGTCGAGGTTCTGATCGACCCCCTGCGCCTAGAATCCTATGACGTGACCGCGGGCGATCTGATGAATGCCGTGCAGATGAACAACCTGCTTATCGCGGCGGGCGACGTGCGCAGCGCTGGCGGCACGTTTTCGATCAAGATCCCCTCGTCATTTGAGGAAACGCGCGACATCTATCGCCTGCCCGTCAAGGTCAATGGCGACCGCGTGGTGACGCTGGGCGATGTGGCGCGTATCAACCTGACGTTTGAGGACCGCGTCGGAACAGCGCGCTTTAACGGGGAAAACACGGTCGCGCTCCAAGTGGTCAAGCGCAAGGGCTTCAACATCATCGACACTGCGCAACTGGTGCGCGAAACGGTGGAAAGCGCGCGCGCCAGCTGGCCGGAGGAGTTGAAGGCCGCCGTAGAGGTGGGCGCATCGAACGACCAGTCGCGCACTGTGGCCTCGATGGTCAGCCAGCTAGAGGGTTCGGTGCTGACCGCTATCGCGTTGGTGATGATCGTGATGCTGGCGACGCTGGGTATCCGCCCCGCTCTGCTGGTCGGATTTGCAATTCCCACATCATTCTTGCTGTGTTTTGCCATGATGGCGGTCATGGGCATCACAATATCAAACATCGTGATGTTTGGCCTGATTCTGGCCGTGGGGATGCTGGTAGACGGCGCAATCGTGGTGGTCGAATACGCAGATCGGCGGATCGAAGAGGGCTCCGGCCCCATGACCGCCTATGTTGAGGCGGCCAAGCGTATGTTCTGGCCTGTCGTCAGCTCCACCGCGACGACGCTTTGTGCATTTCTGCCGATGCTGTTTTGGCCGGGTGTGCCGGGGCAGTTCATGGGGATGCTGCCCGTCACGCTGATCTTCGTCCTCTCGGCATCCTTGCTGGTCGCGCTGGTCTATCTGCCCGTGCTGGGCGGTATCACAGGACGGCTTGAGAAGTGGACGGATGCGCGCATTACGCAGATCGCAGGCGGGTGGTGGGTGTGGCATCTGGCGCTCTTTCCCGTCGCCGCGCTGGGTCTTGCTGCGGCAGGCGCGGGCGTCCCGGCGCTGCTGGCGCTGGTCAGCGGCACATTTGCGCAGATGGATATGAGCGCGATCCTCGGCTCGGTCATTCCTTCGCTGGCGAGCGCGTTCGTCCTATGCCTTGCCACCGCCACACTGGCGGCGCTCGGGGTGGGGGGCGTGTCGGCGATCCTGCTGGGTCTTATGGCGCTGTGGCGGCGCATCGCGGATGGCGCCCGCTGGCTGGGGCGCAGCGCGATCCCGCGCCACACCGCCACCGTACGCTCGGGGTACAAACGCAGCCCGTTTGGCTGGGTGATCCATGCCATCGTGGGCAATCCGGTTATGCCACTGGTCGCGTTCGGCGTCATTTTTGTTATCGTTGGCACAACGCTGATCTACTACATCAACAATAACAACGGCACCGAGTTTTTCGTCGAGTCCGAGCCGGAGCAGGCCATCGTGTATGTGCAGGCGCGCGGGAACCTGTCGATTGAGCAGAAGGACACTCTGGTCGCCCAAGTCGAGGATGTCGTGCTGGCGCAGCATGGCATCGCGTCGGCCTTCGCCTTTGCCGGGGATGGCGGGCTGAATAGCAACACCGGCGGCGCCGCGCCGCCGCTGGATACCATTGGGCAGGTCCAGTTCGAGACGACGCCATGGGACGAACGCGGCACCATTTCGCAGCCGTGGCTGTGGGGCCTGTGGAACCGCGAGATTAGCGACCCGGCAATCGACGGTGATAAGGTGATCGAGGAGCTGGCAGCCAAGCTGGCGATGATACCCGGCATAAAAACCGAAATTCTGGGACAGACAGGTGGCCCGGCCTCGGCCAAGCCAGTGCATCTACGGCTCAAGGGCGACAACTGGGCCGAATTGCAGGCGGCTACGCGGCTGGCACGCGCCAAGTTTGAGGCAACGCGCGGCCTGACCCTTATTGAGGATACGCTGCCCCTGCCCGGCATTGATTGGCAGATCGACGTCGACGTCGAAAAGGCCGGGCGCTTTGGCGCAGATGTCGCGACCGTCGGCTCAATGGTGCAACTGGTCACGCGCGGCCTGATGCTGGGCGAGATGCGCGTGCCCTCATCGGATGAAGAGATCGACATCCGCGTGCGCCTGCCCGAGGCCGACCGCGTCCTTAGCACGCTGGACACTTTGAAGGTGCGCACGAATGACGGGCTGGTGCCGCTGGCCAATTTCATCACCCGCACCCCGGTGCAAAAGCTGGCCCAGATCGACCGGATTGATCAGACACGATATTTCGACGTAAAGGCGGGTGTTGCAACGGGATTGACCACGGCATCCGAGGCAAATGGCGAGACGCGCGACGTTCCGATCACTGCGAATGAGCGGATTGAGGGCCTGACCAAGTGGCTCGACAGCGGCGCGCTACCGGCATCAGTCAGCTACGAGTGGACCGGCGATCAGGAGGAACAGGAGGAGTCCGGCGCGTTCCTGATGAAGGCCTTTGCCGGTGCGCTAGGGCTGATGTTCATCATCCTCTTGGCGCAGTTCAACAGCATTTATAACGCTGTGCTGGTGTTGCTGGCCGTGATCCTCAGCACGACGGGCGTTCTGATCGGAATGCTGGTGATGGGCCAGACGTTTTCGATCATTATGACCGGCACTGGCATCGTCGCGCTGGCGGGCATTGTGGTGAACAACAATATCGTTCTCATTGATACTTATCAGGAATTCAGCCAGTACATGCCCCGGATCGAGGCGATAACCCGCACAGCAGAGGCGCGCATCCGGCCCGTCCTGCTGACCACGATCACCACCATGGCAGGCCTTGCGCCGATGATGTTCGGGCTATCGCTCGACTTTGTGAACGGCGGCTACAGCTTCGACAGCCCCACTGCCCTGTGGTGGAAACAGTTGGCGACCGCGGTCGTTTTTGGCCTTGGGATTGCGACGGTCCTGACGCTGATCTTTACCCCCTCAATGCTGGCGCTACGGGTGTGGCTAGGCACCTACGCGGGCTGGCTGGCGCGCGCGCTGGCGGCAATGTCGATGGGCCGCGCCAGCCGCGCGGCACAGGACTGGTCGCTGGTTCGCGCCGCCCGCCGCGTCCGCGCGCCCGAGATTATCTGGGAGGATCTCCCAGAGGATGCCCAAACTCCGCAGAGTTACATGGATGTCGCAGGCGCTGATCTGGAGTTAGACGACTTCAAGCGTATCTTGGCCCAAAGGGGCCCAAGCGATGCGGACAAAGCCACTGCGCCGCAGCTTCCGACCAAGCCACTGCGCGCCGCAGAGTGACTGCCGCAGGCGAGGCTAACGACTTAGACCAAATGACGATGCGCGGAATATGGGTGAGCGTTCGCGGCTAAACCCAAGCCGCGCGCATTACGGCAGCTCAGCTGCCACGCACACGTGCATCCTCGTCCATCGCGGCCCACCAATCTGCATAACTGGAGTTCTTGGGGTGATAGCCGCCCTCGTCCGGCGCGTTGTCGTGCCACCAGACCGGGCCGCGCTCTCCAAGGGCGCGCTTTGCCGTATCCACTCCGGCGCGTGCCTCGGCCACCGCCTCGGCGTCATCGCCGGCCAGTTGCACCGCCCGGCGCGCCTTCATCAGGGCCTTGACGGCTGCGCGCCGCTCAGTATCGCCCAATTCGGGATTTGTGCAGCGCCAAAGCCGCGCGCGCGAGACAAAGTAGCGCCCGTCCGGCGTCTGGGGATAATCCTTTTGCGGCATCAGGCGGCTTCGTCCGACTGCTGGCGATACCAGAGGCCGGCATAGCGTTCGTCCTTCTCGAGCAGTTCGGTATGTGTGCCCTGCTCGACGATGAGGCCGCCGTCTAGGACCACAATGCGGTCGGCATCCGCCACCGTGCTGAGGCGGTGCGCGATGATCAGCACGGTACGCCCCTGCCCCGCACGGGCCAGCGCGCCCTGAATGTCACGCTCGGTCGCGGTATCCAGCGCGCTTGTCGCCTCATCCAGGAGCAGGATGGGCGGGTCCTTGAGCAGAGTGCGCGCGATGCCAACCCGTTGCTTTTCGCCGCCCGACAGCTTGAGCCCGCGTTCACCGACGGTAGTATCATAGCCGTCCGGCAGCGAGATGATGAAGTCGTGGATCGACGCGGCACGGGCGGCCTCAACCACATCCTCATGGGTGGCGTTATCGCGGCCATAGGCGATGTTATAGCCGATGGTATCGTTAAACAGCACGGTGTCCTGCGGCACCACACCGATGGCATTGTGCAGACTGGTCTGTGTCACGCCGCGAATATCCTGCCCGTCGATCAGCAGCGCGCCCTGCGACACGTCGTAGAAACGAAAGAGCAGCCGCCCGATGGTGGATTTGCCTGATCCGGTAGGCCCAACGATAGCCACCGTCTGGCCTGGCTCAGCGGTCAGGGTGATACCGCCGAGGATCTCGCGGTTAGTATCATAGCCGAAATGCACATCGCGCAGCTCAACCTTGCCGCCCGTCACCTTGAGCGGGCGGGCGTCATCCGCATCGGTGACGTCCGGCGGCTGATCCAGCAGGCCGAACATCTCGCCCATGTCCACCAGGCTCTGGCGGATCTCGCGGTAGACCGTACCGAGAAAGTTCAGCGGCATCGTGATCTGGATCATGTAGGCGTTGACCATTACGAAATCGCCCACCGTCAGGCTGCCGTTCTGCACGCCAATGGCGGCCATCACCATGACGATCACCAGCCCTGCGGTAATCAGCAGCGACTGGCCGAAATTGAGGAACGAGAGCGAATAGGATGTGCGGACCGCTGCACGCTCGTACCCTGCCATCGCCACGTCATAACGCGCCGCCTCGCGATCCTCGGCGCCGAAATATTTGACCGTCTCGTAATTTAGCAGGCTGTCGATCGCCTTTTGATTGGCGTCTGTGTCCTGATCGTTCATCTCGCGGCGCAGTTTCACGCGCCATTCTGTTACCTTGAACGTGAACGCAACATATAGCGCGATGACGACTACCACGACTGCCAGATACCAAAAATCAAACGCCGCCCAGAGGACGATTCCGACTAGGAATAGCTCTAATATCAACGGAAAGATCGAGAAGATGAGGAAGCGCAGCAAGAAATCGACGCCCTTTACCCCCCGCTCGATAATACGGCTGAGGCCGCCCGTCTTGCGCGAAATGTGGTAGCGCATAGACATCTGATGAATGTGGCGGAACGTGCGCAAGGCCACCTGCCGCAACGCGCGCTGTCCGACCGGGGCAAAGAGCGCATCGCGCAACTGTTGCAGGCCCACGTTCATCAGGCGCGCCACGCCGTAGGCCACCGTCAGGCCGACTGCGCCTGCGCCCATCGTCCAGGCCGCGTCGGCGGTGCCTTCGCCCGACAGCGTATCGACTGCCGCCTTGTAGAAAAAGGGCGTAGCGACCGCGATCAGCTTTGCCACGAAAAGGGCGATCAGCGCGAGGACCACGCGCCGCTTGACCCAAGCGCCACCCTCCTTGGGCCAGACGTAGGGCGACACGCGAATGATAGTGGCCCAGCCGGAGGCAGGTGCCTCGGAATTGGGATCGGTGTTTGGATCGTGGCTCATGACCTGCCTTTGGCGATTGCGCGAGGCAACATCTAGGTCGCCAGAGCCCGGATATCCAGCCAATCTGCGCAGACGGGCCGAGTGTGCGGTATCGCGAACACGGGAGCCGTGAGTAATTTCGCCAAAATGATTTGCGGGCGAGGCCTTAATCCGGCAGGGCAAAGACCTGACCGGGATAGATCAGATCAGGGTTGCGGATACGGTCCGCATTCGCCTCGAACACGCGGACGTATAGAATTCCCTCACCGTACCGCTCGCGCGATATTGCCCAAAGTGTATTGCCCGGCTGGACAGTGACAGCACGAATCGGAGGCGCGGGCGCCGCTGGATCCTGTAGCTCGGCCAAAAGAGCGCGATCCTCGCGTTTGAAAGGCGTCTCGACACGGCTGGTCACGGTCCCGGCGGCATCCACCTCGTCGATGCGCAAGGTGTAGATGCCGGTATCGACCTGCGGCAGCGCGGTGTGCCATGCCCCATCCGCGCCAATGCGCGACGTCGTGATGGCCCGGTTGTTCAGATAGACGCGCACAATGCCCAATCCGGCGGCTCGGCCAGAGAGCTGGACATCGCCGCCCTCGGAATAGCTGATGGCGTCAAGAGCGACGCTGGACATCACCTGCGGCGCGGCGCTAGGGGATGGCGATTGCAGGACGCGGACCCCAGAGGCGTCAGCCATCAGGACGGTGCGGCCGTTTTGCAATGATGCGGCGGGGCTAGGCTGCTCGGACGGGCCGGCAGGGGTTTGCAGAGTATCTGCAACGGACGGCTGCACGAGGCTTGGATTAATGGCCGCCGTTTCCACGGGTTGCGGTTTTTTGGCTTGCTCGGAAAGGCCGCGTTCGGCGGTACCGTCCGTTGCGGCAGGGATTGTCGTTTGTGTATCGGCGCGCACCAAAGGGACTGGCGCAGTTTGCGCAGGCTTCGCATCAAGATCGCTGGCCTCGACGTAAGCGTCCTGCGCGGATTCGGCGGCGGGTTTGGTTTTTGGCGTAGTCTCCACCGCGTCTGCGGCGAGGGTGGCGACTTGCTCTGCCTGCTCTTTTATCGCAAGCGCAGCAGGCGCAATAATCACCTGATTTTCACCCATCACCGGCGCGCTGCCATCCGGGCCAGACATCCGCAAAGTCAGCACGCGGGGGGCGTCACTGGCCGGAACGTCGATGAATGCGGCGAATTGTCCGTCATCGCCGGGCTGGAGCGTTTTGAACGGAACGCCGTCCAGCAGAATTTCGATCTGCCAGCCGGGTGCGGCGGTTCCCGCAACCAGTGCGGCGCCGTCCGGCTCTAGGCGGAACACGTCTAAGCGCGGCGCGGAAGTCCTTGAAGTGCTGTTTTGCGACGGGGCGGTCGCATCAGATTTAGACAAGACCGCGACCTCGGGCTTTTGCGCGACGCCCTCATCGCGTTCGCCCAAGCCTTCCGGCGGCAAGGCCCCGCGCATCAACAGCCCGCCAATAATCACGGCAACAAGTATCGCCGCCCCTATAGCGATCAGGCGCCCCGAACGTGCGTTTGCAAAGATGCTCATTCCCTCTGGCCCCCCAATACCCTGTGGCCCCGCACGGGCCTGCGCGGGTTGATCGAGCCTAACAACAAGGCTACCACCCGTCAAAACAACCTATCCGAAAAGGCGACACTGCCATGACCACCCTATCGATATGTGTCTTTTGCGGCGCACGCGAGGGCACGCGCTCAGCCTACGGCGCCGCTGCCGATGCGCTGGGGGCCGGACTGGCACGCGAGGGGTGGCGTCTGGTCTATGGCGCAGGCGACGTGGGGCTGATGGGCCGCTGCGCACAGGCCGCGTTGCAGGCAGGCGGCGATCTGCTGGGCGTCATCCCGCAGCATCTGGTCGGGCGCGAGGCTATCGCCGACCCTTCCCACGCGCGCATCGTGACCGAAACGATGCACGAACGTAAGAAGGTCATGTTCATGAATTCGGATGCGATCGCGCTACTGCCGGGCGGCGCCGGATCGCTGGACGAGCTGTTTGAGGTCCTGACGTGGCGCCAGTTGGGACATCACACCAAGCCTGTCGTTATCATAAACGAGGGTGGTTATTGGCAGCCTCTGTTGGAGCTACTGCGCCATATCGAGGCCGAGGGGTTTGCCGGGGCCGATCTGGCGGAGGCTTATATAACGGTGCCAGATGTGCCAGCAGCCCTCGCCGCCTTGCGCGCGGCACTGCCCCGGCGCAAAGACGCGGCAGTATAAAGCGCTAACGCCGTCCAGATCAGACCAAAGGCGATGGCGTGCCACATTGTGAAAACCTCGCGAAAAATCAGTGTTGCGACCAAAAACTGAAGCGTCGGATTGAGGTATTGAACCAATCCGATAGTCGCCAAGGACACGCGGCGCGTTGCGTATGAGAACAAGATCAGCGGGATCGCCGTCATTATCCCGGCAAAGGCCAGCATCAAACTGGTCACAAAATCCGCGCCAAAGTGGCCGTCACCGCGCAGGTGCGTCATCGCAAGCCATGCAATCGCGAAGGGTGCCATCATCGCCAGCTCAGCCGTCACTGAAAGGACTGGGCCGGTGATCATGCTCTTTTTGAGTGCGCCGTAGAGGGCAAAGGTCAGCGCCAAGACCAGTGCCACCCAAGGCCCTACCTGAAGGCCGACCGACAGAACGACGACAGCCACCGCCGCCAGACCAACCGACACAAGCTGCATGGTACCCAGTCGTTCGCCGTAAAACATTGCGCCCAAGAGGACAGCAGCCAGCGGAAAGATGTAGTATCCAAGCGCCGCCTCCGTCGCATGGCCAGCGTGGATGGACCCGATGAAAACGAACCAATTGACCGAGACGATAAAGGCTGAGAATGCGACAATCATGAACGCACGCGGGGTGGACACAGCAGATGGCAGAACCCGCAGCCGACCTTGGTATTTCAGCACGCAGAGGAAAAAGATAAAGCCCCAGATTGTGCGGTGGCACAAGATCTCGAACGGCGGCACCGCGTCCAGCAGCTTGTAGTAAATCCCCGATAAGCCCCAAATCATACAGGCACCGATCATGGCGAGGACGCCCTTCACCTCATCAGTCATTCGATTGCGCCCCCGCGATAAGCGTTACCTATTGTCGCTGCTTATCGGAGGGGGGCGGCATTAGGAAGGCAGAGGCGCGTGCATGTGCGGCCTACATATCGGCAAGGTCGGCTTTGACCCGTTTTTCCACCTCATCGAGTGGATGATTGGTCAGGTCCTTGTCGATCTCAGCGATAACCTTGGCCGTGACCTCCTGATGCAACTCCGAGCGCAAGGCGCCCAGTGTCTTGGCCGCCGCGACGATGACGATGCGGTCAAATGCACCGCTATGTGCCTGTTTATAGAGGCGATCAGCAAGGTCCGAAGCAAAGCGTTCCTTGGCCAGTTCGTGCCAGTCGGTATCATCGAACGCAGATTTGTGCCCACTCGGGCTACCCTGCATCCGGCCCGGACGGTTGGCCGACTGATCTATGTCTTTGGGATTATCCTGCTCGTCGATGCGGACAACATTCAGATCGGGTGCATCTGCGTCGCCGTCATTGCGCAGAAACAACGCCTTTTCACCGTTACAAATCAGCACCCATGTCCCTGTTCTTAGCTCGATCATCGCAGGTCTCCTTCTGAAGTTAAGTCACAGGGTAAAACGGCTTGTGCGCGGGGCCGGTTCCGCCCGCACAAGAAAAAGCCCCCGGCAGACCAATCTACCGGGGGCCAAATTTGTAGCGCAATGCGTGATTACATACGGCTGGCGACGTTTTCCCAATTCACCAATGAATTCAGGAAGTTGTCCAGATACGCAGGGCGTTTGTTGCGGAAGTCGATGTAATAGGAATGCTCCCACACGTCACAGCCCAGCAAAGCAGTCTGGCCAAAGCAAACGGGGTTCACGCCGTTTTCGGTCTTGGTGATCTTGAGACTGCCATCCTTGGCCCTGACCAACCACGCCCAGCCCGAACCGAACTGGCCCGCACCTGCGGCGGCAAATTCCTTCTTGAAGTCGTCAACGCTGCCGAAGTTGTCCTTCAGCGCTTTTTCGACTTCGGAAGGCATCGCAGTTTTGCCGGGGCTCATCATTTCCCAAAACTGATTGTGGTTCCACAACTGGCTGATGTTGTTAAAGATACCGGACTGCGCGACCGCGTGGGGGTCATACGTACCGGCGATGATCTCTTCCAGCGATTTATTCGCCCACTCAGTACCCTCAATCGCCTTATTGCCGTTGGTAACATAGGCGTTGTGGTGAATGTCGTGGTGATACTCCAGCGTCTCTTTGCTCATACCGTTTCCGGCCAGAGCGTCGTGAGCATAGGGAAGATCGGGAAGTTCGAATGGCATGGGTTTGCCCCCTCTAAAATGAAAATATCTATGGCCCCTAGTTGGTAGCCTTAGAGGTGGAACGTCAAGGGGAGCTGGATAGTTCCGGCTGCCTTCCGCGCCTTCAATCGATTTCCAGATAGCGAAGTGCACAGGGGCGCCGTCATGATTGTGCGCCTACTTGCCCTATTGCCGGGGGCGCCAACCAGCGCCCAATTTAAAGAACGTCGATTGTTATCTGGCAAATCGAAAAAACTTCGCGGCCCTGAAACCATCTTTTCCGCTGATACGTGTCTGCTTGACCGGCGGTGTATCCGGCGGGCAACCAAATGGGAGGAACTTGAATGTTTATCTTGCGAAAACTATGCCTTGGCGCCGTTGGCGCGGCAGTTGGAGCATGTCTTGCGACATCTGCCGCCGCGACGACGACGAACTACCGGGCGGTACTGAAAGATATCAACAATTTTGGGGCAAGCGGTCAGGTCGACCTGCGCCTCAATGATGTCACGAATACACTCTTCGTGCGCGTGCAGGCCGCGGGACTTGATCCTAACGTACCGCACGTGCAGCACATCCACGGACTTAAAAATCCAGATGGCACGAATGGGAATTCGATCACACCAACCGCCGCCCAAGATACCGATGGTGACGGTTTCATCGAACTCGGCGAAGGGGCGGCGACCTATGGCCCGATTATCTTGCCCCTGACCGATATCAACCAGCCCGGACTGAGCGGATTTCCTACCGCTCCTGGGGGAATGATCGACTTTTCGTTCACTTACGATCTGCTGAGTTCGGCCATCTATGCCGGGTCTTTTGGGATAGTGGATCTGCTTAACCTGAAGGATCGCGAGATCGTCATTCACGGCGCTTTCACGAATTTCGCGCCGATCAACGAACTTCCCGGTCTGGGCGGGGGAATCGATCAGGACGTCTTTGGCAACCCGATCCCGGCGGCGAGAAACTACAACGCCGCATTGCCGGTGCTGGCGGGCACCATTAGCCCCGTCCCCCTTCCGGCAGCCGGATGGCTTTTGCTGACCGGCCTGGGCGGGCTGGCCGCCATGAGTAGAAGGCGGAAGAGCAGAACATCTTCTGCCCTAGTCTAGGGCCATCGAGGCTCGTGGCCCTGTCCGGTTTCCGGGCAGGGCAATAATGTTGCGGGCTGGGCGCGAAGGCTCAATCCGCGTAGTAGCGCACTTCGCTGCCCGGCGCGGTTGCGCCCTTCAGCAGGTCAAACACATATTGCGCGACCGAGCGGAAGCAGACGACGCGCGCCTCTCCATCACCGATCATCCAGATTGCGGCAGGCACCTGCGCCATGCGCGAGCGGCGGAATTGGCCTACCTTGAAGGCCTCCGGCGACATATCCACCGGCATCAGCTTGGCCAATGCCTCGCGAACCCGCGCATCCTCGCCGCTGACGCTGAACATGCAGCGCGCGTCCGACACATTGACGGCCAGATGGTGTGCATCCCCCATTCCATTGCCGATCGCGGCCAGCTTGGCGTCCACGTCCGTATAAGGGACCATGACCAGTAGCTCGTCTGGCGACATCCATGCGGTGCCACCCGTCTCGCCAAGGCTGATATGGCCCTGCTTGGGCATCTCGCCGTTTGCCGCTGCCTTCACTGCCTTCTTTAACTTGGACGCTGACAGATCGCCGCGCAGGGTGATCATGCCTTGCAGGCCCATGTCGGTGACGGTTGCAAAACCTTGCGCACTGGCGCCATTCAAGGCGCTGACTGTGTTAGACATTTTGCTTCTCCCCATCTTTGTCAAAGAATACCGCATCGACGATTTTTGCACGCATCACCGTGCCGTCGACGCGCGGAAACTCCAGCACCTCGCCCATCCGGTCCGGCCCGTTCAGGACGAGGCCCATGGCGATGCCCCGGTCAAGTGTTGGCGAATGATAAGTCGACGTAACCCGCCCTTGCGTCTGCCGCTGGCCGTTGGCGTTGGTGCCCTCGGCCGTGGCATACGCGCCATCAGGCAAAACCGCGCCGTCGACCGTCTCCAGTCCCACCAGCTTCCACCTAGTGGGATCGGTCATATGGCTGCGCTCTTGCGCACGCTTGCCAATGTAGTCTTCTTTCTTCTTGGAAATCGCCCAGTTCAGTCCCAGATCTTGCGGGATCACGGTGCCGTCGGTTTCGTCCCCGATCATGATAAAGCCCTTTTCGGCCCGCATGATGTGCAGCGCCTCGGTGCCGTAAGGCGTGATGTTGGCATCCGCCCCCGCCGCCATTAGCGCATCCCAAAGCGCACGGCCCTCGGACGCCTTGATTGCGATCTCGTAGCTCAACTCACCCGAGAATGAGATGCGGTAGACGCGCGCCTGCATCCCGCCCAGCGTGATGTCAGTCCACGCCATAAACGGCAGCGCATCGGTGCTGATGTCGTCGCCGGTCAAACGCTCCAGCGTGGCGCGTGCGCGTGGGCCGACGACTGCGATCTGGGCGTATTGCTCGGTCAGGTTAGCGACATAGACGTCCCAATCCCACCATTCGGTTTGCAGCCATTCCTCCATGTGACCATGGATCGTCTCGGCCCCGCCTGTGGTGGTGTGGCACAGGAATGTATCGTCGTCGATGCGCGCAACTACGCCATCGTCGATGAGAAACCCGTTCTCGCCGCACATCAGGCCATACCGGCAGCGGCCCGGCTTCAGCGTGCTCATCATGTTGGTGTAGAGCATGTCGAGAAACTTGCCCGCATCCTTGCCCTTGACCACCAGCTTGCCCAGCGTCGAGGCGTCGAGAATACCAAGGCTGGCACGAGTATTCTTTACCTCGCGGCTAACGGCCTGCTCAATGCTCTCGCCCGGTTGCTGGTAAGTATAGGGGCGCCGCCACTGGCCGACTGGCTCCCAATAGGCGCCGTTTTCGGCGTGCCAGTCATACAAGGGCGTCCGGCGGATCGGTTGAAACCGCTCGTCCCGCGCCTCGCCCGCGATAGAGGCCATCGAGATGGGCGTATAAGGCGGGCGGAATGTGGTCGTGCCCGTCTGCGGGATAGGTTGACCCAAAGCATCAGAAAGGATCGCAAGGCCGTTGATGTTGCTCAACTTTCCTTGATCTGTCGCCATGCCCAATGTGGTATAGCGCTTGGCATGTTCGACGGACTCGAACCCCTCCTGCGCGGCCAGCTGAATGTCCGATACTTTGACGTCGTTTTGATAATCCAGCCATGCTTTCTGACGCTTCTCTATGCCCGCACCATGCGGCATCATCCAGACGGGTGCCATGGGCGCCTCGTCATTTGCGCCCGCCTCGGGCGCATTGACAGCTTGGCCGGTATGGCCTGCCGCCTTGGCAGCGGAGGTGCCTGCGGAGGTCGCATCGGCCAGAATATCGCCCAGACCAAACGCGCCATTAGCCGCGCCTGCGGGCGTCACAAAGGCCTCGCCCGACGCGCCGGTCGGCGCTTTGTCCACATCGGGGCGAAAGGCTGCAGAGGCCTCGTCCCAGATCAGCTTGCCACCGCAATGGGACCAAAGGTGCACGACAGGCGACCAGCCACCAGACATCGCGACCACGTCGCACGCGATCTCTTCCAGCACGGCGCCCTCGCCGGCCTGCGAGCAGACGCTGACGCCGGTCACGCGCTTGCCGCCCTGAACGGACGAAATAGCGTGGCCCATCAGGACACGGATACCCAGCGCCTTGGCACGTGCCATAAGCGGGCTATCCTGCCCCGGTACGCGCGCGTCCAGTATCGCAGGGACGTCAAGGCCGTTCTCCTTAAGGGTGATCGCTGTGCGGTAAGCATCGTCGTTATTGATCACGATTACGGTGCGGTCACCAATGGATACACCGAAATCTACCACATAGTCGCGCACGGCAGAGGCCAGCATGACGCCCGGAATATCGTTCCCGGCAAAGCTGAGAGGCCGCTCAATTGCGCCTGTAGCCGTCACAATCTGAGCGGCACGAATGCGCCACAGACGATGGCGCGGGCCTGCCACGCCGGGCTGATGATCGCCTACACGCTCGTAGCCCAGCGCATAACCGTGGTCATAAACGCCAGCGCCCATGGTACGATTGCGCATGGTCACGTTGTCCATCGCAGACAACTCGGAGACGAGTTCATCCACAAACTTATCCACAGGCTGGCCCGCGACCGTGCCGCCATCGACCGGTGCGCGGCCACCCCAATGGGCTGTCTGCTCTAGCAGCATGACCTTTGCGCCTGTGGCCGCCGCAGTGCGCGCGGCCTGAAGGCCGGCGATGCCGCCGCCAATGACCAGCACATCACAGAAGGCGTAGAAATGCTCATACGTGTCGTTATCACGCTGATCAGGCGCCTTACCCAGGCCGGCAGATTTGCGGATAATTGGCTCGTACACATGCTTCCAGAAGGCGCGAGGATACATGAACATCTTGTAATAGAAGCCCGCAGGCAGAAAGCGGGCCAGCTTTGTGTTGATCGCGCCCACGTCGAAATCCAGCGACGGCCAGTGGTTCTGCGAGGTGCAAGTCAGGCCCTCAAACAGTTCAGTCGTGGTGACGCGCTGGTTCGGCTCGAAATCAGCACCGGTCCCCATACCAACGAGGCCATTTGGTTCCTCTGCTCCCGAGGCGACCACGCCGCGCGGGCGGTGATACTTGAACGAGCGGCCCATCAGCATTTGATCGTTAGCAAGCAGCGCCGAGGCAATCGTGTCGCCCTCAAAGCCCTTGAAACGCCTGCCGTTGAAGGTAAAATCGATTCTACGCGCCTTGTCTACAAGGCGCCCGCCACTTGCCAGACGTGTGCTCATGCGTTTGCCTCCGAAGCTAGGGTTAGGATGAGGTTTTGAGTATTTCTACCAAGGTAACGCATCATGCGAATTCCCTCCACGACCAGCCGGGCCGCTTGGCCGTAATAGCGTCCTTGACGTATTTCGGCGGCTCCAGTGTCTGTGCGGGATAGGTACCGAACACCTCCAGCGTGACGGTGTCGCGAGCGGCGTGAAACCATTTTCCGCAGCCATTATTGTGGCGCCAACGCTCAAGGTGGACGCCTTTGGGGTTCACTTTGGAGAAGAGATAGTCATGAAAATCGCCCTCGGACGAGCCGGGGCCAAAGCGCTTGAGATGCGCCTCACCGCCACCGTGGAATTCGGTCTCCTCGCCAGTCACGCCGCAGTAGGGGCAGGTCAGGATCAGCATTGGACAGTCTCCATCGTAAGGGGATCGCGCAGGCAGGCGGCCAACACAAAGAGGGCGCGCGCAGTGATGCGCCGCCCAAATTGCATTGGTGAAATCAGTGAAGGGTTATTCGGTGCTGACAGCACCCTCGGCCGCCGGGGCGGAATCGCTGGGACCTTCGATCGAGATATTGAGATCGTTGCTGTCGTCGGCGCCGTTGCCGCCATAGAAGAGCCATGCGAGAACGACGACCGCGACCAGAAGACCGCCGACGACGAAGGCGAGAAAGCTGTTAGAATTAGAGTTTGACTGCTGGTCGGCCATAATGTGGCTCCAAATAAATTGCGTTTAGACCCTCTAACGCCGTGCTGTGCCAAGAAGTTCCCCATCAGTGCGCCACGCCCGCTGCAACAGACTCGTCAATAAAGCGGCCTTCGTAGAAACGGTCCAGACCAAAGGCCTCGGTCAGCGGCGAATGGCCCTTGGCCATCAGCTCGGCAAAGCCCCAGCCGGAGCCGGGGATCGCCTTGAACCCGCCAGTGCCCCAGCCGCAATTGACAAAAATGCCATCCACCGGTGTTTTCGACAGGATGGGCGAGCGGTCGCCAGTCACGTCGACGATGCCGCCCCACTGGCGCAGCATTTTCAGGCGGGCGATCATCGGGAACGTCTCGACCAATGCGCGGACGGTTTCCTCGATATGATGAAATGCGCCGCGCTGGGTGTAGTTGTTGTACCCGTCGGTGCCGCCGCCGATGACCATCTCGCCCTTGTCGGATTGGCTCATGTAACCGTGGACTGTGTTGGCCATGACGACCACGTCCATGCAGGGTTTGATCGGCTCGGAGACCAGCGCTTGCAGGGCCACGCTCTCGATCGGCAGGCGGAAGCCGGCCATGTCGGCCAAATGCCCTGAGTGCCCGGCGACGACCATGCCCAGCTTGTCACAGCCGATAATGCCCCGGTTTGTGTTGACGCCGGTGACCTTGCCGCCAGATTGCTCAATGCCTGTCACTTCGCATTTCTGGATGATGTGCATGCCCATGTCCGAACACGCACGCGCATAACCCCAAGCCACCGCATCGTGGCGCGCTGTGCCCCCGCGCGCCTGCCATAGCGCACCAAGGACGGGATAGCGCGGACCGTCGATATTGATGATCGGCACCAGTTGTTTGACCCGCTCCGGGCCGATAAATTCGGTTTTGACGCCTTGCAGCGCATTGGCGTGCGCCGTCCGCTCGTACCCGCGCACCTCGTGCTGGGTCTGGGCTAGCATCATGCAGCCGCGCGGGCTGAACATGACGTTGTAGTTCAGATCCTGGCTCATCGTCTCATAGAGAGAGCGGGACTTCTCATAGATCGCCGCCGACGGGTCCTGCAGATAGTTTGAGCGGATGATCGTGGTATTGCGGCCCGTATTACCGCCGCCCAGCCACCCCTTTTCGAGGATGGCGATATTGGTGATGCCGAAATTCTTGCCCAGATGGTATGCGGTGGCGAGGCCATGACCGCCAGCACCGATGATGATGATGTCGTACTTCTTTTTGGGCTCGGGCGAGGCCCAGGCGCGGTCCCACCCTGTGTTGTTGCGAAGCGCCTCACGGGCGACGGCAAAGGCGGAGTAGCGTTTCATGCGCGGTTCTCACTCTGGTCATGGATTCGCGGGGGACTGCCCGAATGGCCCAAGGTATGCGCCCGAAGCACGCCGCGCAACATACGCCGTGCGGCGCGGAACGTGCAGTTTGCGACAATGCGCGGCAAGCCTGCGGAAGGGCTACGGGCGCTTTGCCGCGCGCATCGGCCCTTTCGCTGAGGGCAGCGCATGGTTATGTGGGCCGGGAATAGCAGGAGAGCCGCCATGATATTCTGGATCGTCGCCACGGCACTGGCACTGGGCGCGGGCGCGCTGATCGCCGCCGCGCTTGTGCGCGGGCGGGCCAGTGCCGCGCCTGCGGCCAGCTATGATCTGGCGTTCTATCGCATCCAGCTAAAGGACGTGGACAAGGATCTGGCTCGCGGCATCATAACCGAGGCCGAGGCCGGGCGTCTGCGTTCAGAGGTATCGCGCCGCATCTTGGCCGCCGATGCGCAGGTGCAGGCACATGGTGTCGATGGCGGGCAACCGCCGCGCGCCGGGGCTGCGCTTGCGGCTATTTTGGTCGTGGTCGTGGCCGGTGGCGCGTTCTGGGGCTATCTGGAGATGGGCGCGCCGGGCTACACGGATCAGCCCCGCGCCGCGCGCCTTGCCGCGTCGGACGAGGCGCGCACGGACCGATTAAACCAGTCCGAGGCCGAAGAGAGGTTTGGCCCGCCAGAGCAGAAAGCGACCCCGCCCGAAGATTTTGCCCAGCTCATGACGCAGCTACGCGCCGCCATTGAGGCGCGCCCGGACGATGTGCGCGGCCTCACCCTGCTCGCTCGCAACGAGGCAAGTTTGGGCAACACTTCTGCGGCACGCGCTGCGCAGGAACGCCTCATCGCGGCCAAAGGCGATGACGCCGTCGCCGCCGACCATGCCTTTCTCGCGGATTTGATGATTACGGCGGCAGGCGGTTATGTGTCGTCAGAGGCCGAGACCAGCCTGCGCGCGGCCTTGTCGCTGGACCCCAGCCAGAGCGAAGCGCGCTACTACCTTGGCGTCTATTACACGCAGGTTGACCGGCCCGATGCTGCCTTTCGCACGTGGGAGGCACTTTTGCAGGATAGCCCGCCCGGCGCCGTCTGGACAGCGCCCCTGCGCGAACGGATCGTAGACGCGGCGGCGCGCGCAGGTATCAATTATACGTTGCCAGACACGCCGCGCGCCCCTGCCAGCGGCATCGGCCCTACCGCCGAGCAGGTCGAGGCAGCTAAGGGCATGACCGACGAGGGCAGGCAGGACATGATCCGCGGCATGGTGGACGGCCTGCTGGCCCGCCTCGCGGATGAGGGCGGCCCGCCCGAAGATTGGGCGCGACTGATCGCCTCGCTGGGCGTGCTGGGCCAGACTGATCGCGCGCAGGCGATATGGGTTGAGGCGCAGGCGACATTTGAAGGCCGGCCCGACGCGCTGGCGATGCTACGCGAAGCGGCAGACCGCGCAGGGCTGTCCGGCGAGGATGCGGAATGATCCACGAGGATATCGCTGACTACGCCGCCGCCCTGCCCCCTATGCGCGGCCTTGTGGGCCTTGATCTGGGCGACAAGACAATCGGCGTCGCGATATCGGACGCGCTATGGTCCGTCGCCAGCCCGCACGAGACGGTGCGCCGCCGCAAATTTGGGCTGGATGCCGCGCGCCTGCTGGAAATCATCGCGGAACGACAGATCGGCGGCATCATCCTAGGCCTGCCGCGCAACATGGACGGAAGCGAGGGGCCGCGCTGCCAATCCACCCGCGCGTTTGCCCGCAATCTGGCGCGCCTGACGGACCTGCCTATTGGCTACTGGGACGAGCGTTTGTCGACCGTCGCCGCTGAAAGGGCGCTCTTGGAGGCGGATACGTCTCGCAAACGTCGCGCACAGGTGATCGATAACATCGCCGCGTCGTATATTCTGCAAGGGGTGCTGGACCGACTGGGCCACATGAGGAACGCGCAATGATGGACGGAATCGAAGGGCCAAAAGGGATCGCGGGAGAGATACCCGTCTGGACGCGCGATGAGGTGCAATCGCCCTGCATCCGCGTCTGCGTCGTACATCCCGAGGAGCGTATCTGCACCGGTTGCCTGCGCAGCATCGACGAGATTACCCGCTGGTCCAAGATGACTGATATTGAACGCTCAGCGATCATGGACGCACTACCGGACCGCGCCAGCCTGCTGCGCAAACGGCGTGGCGGACGCGCGGCGCGGCTAAAGCGCGGCAGCTAGGCCGGTAGCCCTGCCGCATGAAAGCTACTGAAACGTCGTCGCACCCTTTGCAGCGCACGTGATCGGCTTCGCTTTGCCCGTTTCATCACTTAATGTGGCCTTGTCGCCTTTGGTCCACCACGTTCGCGCGCCCGAAACATAGCGCGCGCCCGATCCTGCCACGACGTTGACAAAAATCAGATCCTCGCCCTTGAGCGGGATAAGGGCCAAAGTGTTTGCTGCGCCGTTGATATACTGCACCGACAGGTCCGTCCCGTCCGAGCAGCTGTGCCGCACAGTCGAAATCGTGCCCTTTGGACCCAGTGTCACCGGCACGGACAGAATTGCATTGGCGCTAGCAGGGCCAGTGCCGATGGCTACCGCCAAAACGATCATGGCCGGTCTCAGCGCGGTCAGAGCCGCTTGGTTGAGTGATATCATGGCGTTACTCCGAATTCGTGTCGCGCAGGACATTAGGCGCAACATTCTAAAGGGGCAAGAGGCCAATAAAATCCCCTACAATCTGCAATTAAGGCGCCGTCAGCCATTCATCGCCAAGCCCGCTAAGCTCTGGCCGAAAATATGCGATCATGCGCCCTTCTGGCCCAGTAAGAGCGCCCTCCTGCCACGGCGCAACGCCGTGCAGCGCTAGCCTGTGCACCAGCAACGCCTCGCCCGGCTGGGCGGGCAAGGCGACCCGCTTGCAACGCTCAAACACCACCTGCCGGGTCGCCTTGTAAAGCTGGGTGAGGTCGACGTCGCCCCAATCTTTAGGGGGTATGCCGCGAAATGCGTCGATGAATGCGGCGCGCATAATTTCGTGACTACCCTCCCACACCACAAGCGGGCTGGCGCCGCCTTCAGCAGGGGTCAACGGCAGACCCAAGATATAGGCGTGCCGCTCCTTCAGCATCCTCGCACGGGCTGTACCCACAGCGAGCAGGCCGTCGACATGCGCAGCATCCCGTCGTCGGCGATAGCGAAAAGCGCCCTCCCCTTCGCCCTCGCGGGGCAGAGGATAGCCGGGCCATGTCACCGACACCTGCCCCGAATGTAGTGGCAGATCACCGTAGAGGTCGCGCGCGGCGTCATACCCCGGCCCGGACAACGGGCCACTACCCGCGACATCGCCGGACGCATCGTTCGGCAACGTGTCCACGCCCACGAACCACGTCCCGCCGCATTGCAGCCACTGAGCGCGGTGCGCAGGCTCGGCCATCCGCGCCAGTGCTGCGCCCTTGGCCGCCTCCGCCCACGACGCCAGCCCTGCGTCATATCCGAACCGCGCCCAGCCCCGTGTAGCCAGATCCGTCACCAGCCCAGCGCCTTACGCAGCATATTGAGCGCGATCAGCGTCAGAAAGATGCCGAAAGCTCGCTTCAGCGGCTTGGCGTCCAGCGCATGAGCCAATTTGACCCCCAAGGGTGCAGTGAGCAGCGTCATGGCGATCACGATCAGGAATGCCGGGCCATTTACAGCGCCCAGCGTCAGAGGCGGACGGCCCTCGGGCGCGATATCCACCATCAGGAACCCAATGACCGACGGCACGGCAATCGCAGCACCAAAGCCAGCGGCAGTCGCCACAGCACGGTGGATCGGCACGCCATGAAGGCTCATCAACGGCACGCCGAAACTGCCCCCGCCTATGCCCATAAGCACTGACAAAAACCCGACAATGGGCGACATTATAGCGCGGCGCAGTCCGCTAGGCATGGTATCGCCCAGCCGCCAATGCGCCCGCCCAAACGTCATATAGATACCAACGCAGAACGCGAGGATGCCAAATATCCCCTGAAGCGTGCCCGACCGCAGCCCAGCGGCCACGACCACGCCCAGCACGGCGCCGACGGCGATGCCCGGCGCCCATGTGCGCAAGATAGACCACTCTACCGCGCCCTTGCGGTGGTGCGACAGAACCGAGCGCACAGAGGTCACAATAATTGTCGCCAGTGACGTTGCGAGGCACACCTGCATCAGCTGCGGACCACCATAACCCAGCGTCGTGAAAGCATAAAAGAACGAAGGCACCAGAATGATCCCGCCGCCGACGCCCAAGAGGCCGGCCAACACGCCCGCAAATGCGCCGATCGCCAGCAACATAGCCGCCATAGCCAGAAAAAGGGATGGATCGGGCATGGCAGCGGCTCCTTTGGCGGGCATTTGGCCGGACTAAACCGGGTTTACCGCGTGGGCGCAAACGGTATTTCAGGCCGCCTCTGCGCCTTCAAGTTGGGCCAGCGCCGCCTCGATCAGCTCTGGCCCTGCGCCGGGCAAATGCGCGCCCTCCGACAGCATCCGCCGCCATGCGCGCGCACCGGGTTGGCCAGCGAAAAGGCCCATCATATGCCGCGTGATCTGATTCATGCGCCCACCGAGGGCCAGATGAGCCTCGGCGTAGTCCATCATCGCGTACGCGGCGCCCTCGGGCTTGGTATCGGCGGTATCCTCACCAAATATCAGCCGGTCGGCGGCGCAAAGGATCTGCGCGGGCGCGTGATACGCCGCGCGCCCGACCATCACGCCATCCATGCCAGCATCCAGATGCGCCTGCGCCGCCTCAAGGCTATCTACCCCGCCATTCACAGACAGGTGCAGCGCGGGAAAGCGCGCTTTCATCTCATACACCAAATGATAGTCCAGCGGCGGGATATCGCGATTTTCCTTGGGGCTCAGCCCTTCCAGCCATGCCATGCGGGCATGGATGGCCAGCCTCGTGACGCCCGCCTCCGACACGCGCGAAATGAAATCTGGCAGTACGTCACGCGGGGTCTGATCATCAACGCCAATCCGGCATTTCACCGTCACCGGCAGGGACGTGGCGGCGCGCATCGCCGCGCAACACTCGGCCACACGAGCGGGCGATTTCATCAGCACCGCGCCGAACGTGCCCGATTGCACCCGGTCGCTGGGGCACCCGACATTCAGGTTGATCTCGTCGTATCCAGCATCCGCCCCCAGCCGGGCCGCCTCGGCCAGCTCAGCAGGGTCCGATCCGCCCAGTTGCAGCGCCACCGGATGCTCGGCCGGTCCATGCTCTAACAGGTGCAGCGCGCCGCCTCGCACCAGCGCAGGCGCGGTCACCATTTCGGTATAAAGAAGCGTTCTCCGACTTAGAAGCCGATGCAAATGGCGGCAATGGCGGTCCGTCCAATCCATCATCGGTGCCACGGAAAGCCGCGATGCTGATTTAACGTTTACCTTCATAATGTTAAAGAGCTTCCTGCGGCATTCCCGCTGTGGTCTACTTCCTGTGATTCCCTTGGTTTCCCAAGGTTTCCGGCAGTTTTCGTTGCCCAGCCGCTACTCAGTAGCAGGTTGGGTAACAGATTTCACCTCAGAGCTCGAGCCCCGCCGAAGGTAGGTTTCGCGCCCAGATCCGAGCTCTGGTCGAGATAGCCTTTATCGCGATTTCTGGCCAGATCAGAACAAACTTTTATTCTCGTTAAGGACCGCCTTGTAAGAAGATGGGAGAACGGCAGGTGGGTTGAAAGATCAATCACACAAGTCAGGAATACGTTGGCCGCGTACAAGCGGTGCTCGGTTCAGGCGTCCATAATAGATATAAAGTGGATGTTGGGCCTAGCCTGAGGTGCACCTTGTCTGTCAGACACCTGCGTTGTTCATTGTCGTCTGTTCGGCTTCATAATTAACTGGCGACGAAACACCATTGCTCATGTGCTTGCAATGGCCCTTGATGGCGCCAGATCCGATGGGGCCTGATACGAGATTTGCTAAAACGTCAGAGCACAGCCCTCAAATTGACTGCCCGTCTTTGAGGTTTCTCATGGCCCAAACCACAGCGAAAAAACTTTGTCTGGCCACGTATACGAAGACTCCCTAGCGTGGACTTGTCAGTAACCTGCCGATTTCTTGGACCTCGCAGCTGACATACAATAAAATTTTGAAGCTGCGGAGGGGAACGTTTTCGCGGTCAATGAGAATTTCCGCCCCGCCCCCGCCAAACCACGCCGAAGGAACCGCAAAGGTGAAGCCAGTATGAAAACCATCCTGTCGATCTCGGCATTGCTGGCGAGTGTGGCGTTCTTGCTGATGGGTCACGGACTACTCTTGACCCTTCTGCCTCTTCGCGGCGTTGCTGAGGGCTTCTCATCGGGCCAGCTCGGCGGGCTTGGCGCCTTTTATTTTCTGGGATTTGCTTTTGGGACGGTCGTTGGCCCACACGCGATTGGCCGGGTTGGACATATCAGAACCTTTGCCGCGATGGTTGCTCTGGTCTGCTTGGCCGTTCTGGCGCAATCGTTGCTGACTGTTCCGGTGTTCTGGTGGCTAACCCGGGCCATGACAGGGCTCGCTTTGGCGGCCCTCTATATCGTTATCGAAAGCTGGCTGAATGCCGCCGCGACCAATGAAAACCGCGGAATGGTATTTTCGATCTACACTGTCATCAACCTTGGCGTGATAACGATCGGGCAACTCTTGACCTCGACCGCTGACATCGAAGGTTTCACACTATTCGCGGTCGCCACAATGCTTCTCGTGGCCTCGACAATTCCGGTATCTCTCAGTCAAAGCCAGGCACCCGCACCGGCGCGCGCTGTCAAGCTGCGGCTTGGATACCTCTTTCGATTATCGCCGGTGGCGGTGTTTGGTGCAGTGGCGATTGGGGCTGCAAACGGTGCCTTCTGGACGCTGGGCCCGGTTTTCGCGCAAAGCGAGACAGGTGATGTAACACTTGTTGCGATTTTCATGAGCGTGACAGTTCTTGCCGGTGCGATTGGTCAGCTCCCTCTTGGCTGGCTGTCCGATCACACGGACCGGCGCAAGGTGATCCTGCTGGCAAGCATGGGCGCGGCGGTCGCCGCGGCCGGCCATGTCCTTGCTGCGCGCTACTGGCAGGTGGGCATTCTTCCCTGCGCAGCGGTGTTTGGTCTGTTCGCGCTGCCGCTCTACGCGCTTTGTGCCGCACATCTGAATGACAACGTCGAGGACGATGGATTTATCGAGGCGTCCAGTGGGTTGCTGCTGCTTTACGCGGGGGGCGCGGTGGCGGGACCATTGATCGCGTCAGCCGCGATGTCACGCTTTGGCGCGGACGTGCTTTTCCTGTTCATCAGCACAATGCACCTGACCCTTGTCGTATTTGCCGCAATCCGTATCTGCTGGCGCAAACCGGTCGCCAAGGATGACAAGGTCGCCTTTGCAGACACGCTTGTCTCCGCTTCAACCGTCGCAAACATCGAACATCGTACCGAAGTGACGGAGTAACCGGAGGGAGGGACGACCACGCTACCAACAGCGCCCGCCTCTGGAAAGCAGTCCTCAGCCATGAACATCTTCAAGTCTGAGGCCGAGCCCGCCCACCGCATTACTCCCAACTGGTCGTTTTCGCGCCGCCGTTGACCGGGAAGTGGTTGCGGTCGGGCTCACGCTCTCCCCTGACCGCCAGTTGATCTTGGTACCGTTTGAGGGCAGAGTGAATTCAACGAAAAAGGGAAAGTAGCGGGCGATGCAACGCAAGAAACTGGATTGCTCCTTGACCGACAGCTGGCTTGCCGTGATGGCACGAGCCCCATGGGCCACATTGACAATTTCATGAAGCGTCCCTTTTTCCTGCCTCTGATCTCTTTGCTTTTGCTGATCGCGGCCTGCGCCGGGCCGGAGCGTATGAGTCTGGATCGAATTTACGGTAACAACCGGAAAGCAGAGCGCATCCCTGTCATAGTCATTCCCGGCTTTATGGGATCTCGTTTGGAGGACACTAGAACGGGGCGCGAGATCTGGCCCGGCCCGTTGCTGCGCTTGGTCAGCGGGTTATCCAACACGCCCCAACGGCTGATCGCAGATATCGATCATTCGGCTGATCGCGACTTCACGCGCCCCAGCGGATTATTCTTAGAGGCCTTCGGTCAAGACTACTACCAATCCTTGGTTTCGACCCTCGAACAGGCGGGCGGCTATCAATGTGCGATGTCGGACAGATTGGATGGCCAGACAGATTGCGCGTTGCTAGCGTGGGACTGGCGACGCCACCCTACGGAAGCTGCGCAAGCGCTTGCTGAGACAATTGACCGGCTCCGCACATTGCGCAACGACCCAGACCTTCAGGTGGACGTGATTGCCCATAGTGCCGGCGGGATAGTGGCGCGGGCTTATCTCGGCGGTCTGCATCACCCCGGCGGAAAGCAGCCCGACACAGTGCGGCGTCTGGTCCTGCTGGCGGTGCCGAACCTTGGATCCATCGACGGGCTGCAAACTGCTTTGAGGGGTGCCCGGTTCGGTTTGACAAAGGTTCAACCCGAAGTAATTGCCCGTTTCCCCGGTGTCTTCTCGCTACTTCCGCATCCTCAGAGGGACTGGATGGTCGATATTGACGGGCAACGTTTCGAATCTGATCTCTACGATATTGAAACCTGGCGACGGTTCAAATTTTCGGTGTTCGACCCGGAAGTCAGAGCCAGGGTCATGACGGCAGCACCTGATGCCGCCTCAGGCCGGGCGGCGCTCGCTGCATTGGAGCGACAGGTTGCGCGGTATCTGGTCGAAGGCAAGGAATTCCATCGGTCCATCGATGGGGCTGGCATACCCTCCTCTACCCAAATCGCCTCAATCGGCAGCGGGTGTTATGAGACCCCGGCTGTCTGTTTGGTGGAGCGCGTAGGAGAGCGTGAATTTGTGCGTCTTACGCCGGACGAAATCGCCAGACCGAAACCCGGCGTAGATTACAACAGACTGATGATCGCCCCCGGTGACGGCGAGGTGACGCGTGTATCGGTATTGGGGCCCAAAGGATTCGACCCGGGTGTCGTTCGCTTTCTTTGCGTGCCCCACGCAGAGATTGCACGCGACCCAACGTTTCGCGACAATCTTCTGAACATCTTGACGGAATAGGTTTGACCGCCGTGTTCGCACGCGGCGGTGCCGAGAGGTTTGGCTCGTTCAGGGCCCGGCGATCACGCGAACGTGTCACCAAATCTCAAGATTCATCAGCATTTCGCGGCAGGGTCGCCTAGGCTCGTTCAGATTGAGACAAGTAAATTCACGAAGGATAATTCTATTTTTGTTAGACAAAAATCTACCGGACTTCGAGCATCCCGCACCACCGTTCGCAGGATCAAGGACGTTGGTCTGCCAGCATCTTCCGGATTGATCGAGAAATCAGGACGATGAGGGTCGATTCCGAAGCGTTCATGGGTTCCATCGACTATCTGTCGAGCATCTTCATCTTCGTCGTCGGCGTTGCGCTGCTGTTCATCCTAGCGCTCTTCATCCTCGACATCTGCCAGACTCGCGATGCAATCAGGCGCAATTATCCGGTCATTGGACGTTTCCGGCATATCCTTTCGCGACTGGGCGAGTTCTTTCGGCAGTATTTTTTCGCGATGGATCGCGAGGAGATGCCATTCAACCGCGCTGAACGTAATTGGGTCGGCCGCGCCTCTAATGGTGAAGACGACAAGGCGCCGTTCGGATCGACCCGGCTCTTGACGCCAGCGAGCACGCCGATTTTTGTTAACTGCCCATTTCCGACGCTGGATACGGACGCGACTGGCGCGCCCGACATGGTGATCGGTCCGTATGCGCGCGCGCCCTACACCGCCCGGTCGATCGTGAACATTTCGGGAATGAGTTTTGGCGCAATTTCCAAACCCGCGGTTTTGGCCCTGTCGCGCGGCGCGAAGATGGCTGGCTGCTGGATGAATACCGGCGAGGGTGGACTGTCGCCTTACCACCTTGATGGCGACTGCGACATCGTGTTTCAGATCGGAACTGCAAAGTTCGGAATGCGGACCGAGGACGGCGGCCTTGACAAGGATAAACTTCGCGAAATTGCGGCGACCCCTCAGGTCCGGATGTTTGAGCTCAAGCTGAGCCAGGGAGCCAAACCCGGCAAGGGCGGCATTTTGCCCGGCGCTAAGGTCACGCCCGAGATCGCAGGCATCCGGGGTCTGCCCGAAGGGAAAGACGCGATCTCGCCCAACCGTCACATTGAGGTCGACAATGTCACAGAACTCTTGGATTTCATCGCAATGTTGCGCGAGATCACCGGAAAGCCAGTGGGGTTCAAGACAGCGTTGGGCGCCTATGGCTGGATCGGCCAGATCTGCGAGGAGGTGCTTCGGCGAGGTGTCGAACACGCGCCTGACTTCATCACTATCGACTCTGGCGACGGCGGCACCGGGGCCGCCCCAATGGCGTTAATGGACAATGTTGGCTTGCCGATCCGCGAGGCTCTGCCGATGGTCGTCGACATCCTTGAGCGGCACGGATTGAAAGACCGGATCAAGGTAATCGCATCAGGCAAACTGATCACCCCGGCCGAAGTTGCATGGGCGTTTTGCGCCGGCGCAGATTTCGTCGTATCAGCGCGCGGCTTCATGTTCGCGTTGGGCTGCATTCAGGCGATGAAATGCGATCGCAACACTTGTCCCACCGGGATCACTACGCATGACCGACGTCTTCAGAAAGGTCTTGATCCGGCTGACAAGGCCGTCAGAGTGAGAAATTTCGTCGAGCAGTTGACGACATCCGTCGGCGTGATTGCGCATTCATGCGGTGTGCCGCATCCGCGCGCGCTCAAACGTTTTCACGTTCGGATCGTTCAGCCCAATGGGCTGTCAGTCCCTCTCGACGAGCTTTACGTCCCGCAGTGCCGGGCACCGAAACAGGAGCCGAAAATTGCCGAATGACCGCAAAATCAAGGCGTCCGACCTGCTGGTCCGCGCGCTGGAGAACGAGGGTGTTGACCTTATTTTTGGCCTGCCGGGAGAAGAGAACATTGATTTTCTCGACTCTCTGCGCACCTCGTCCATACGTTTCGTTTTGACCCGCCACGAACAAGGGGCGGCGTTCATGGCCGCAACCTACGGTCGGCTCACCGGCAAGGTTGGCGTCTGTCTCGCAACGCTTGGCCCTGGGGCGACAAACCTCGTCACCGGCGCGGCCTATGCACAGCTCGGTGCGTTCCCCCTGCTGATGATCACCGGGCAAAAGCCGATCCGCGCGCGACGTCAGGGTCGTTTCCAGATCGTCGACGTCGTGGCAATGATGACCCCTTTGACCAAGCACACCGAGCAGATAGTTGACGGATTTGCTATTCCATCGACTGTCCGCGACGCCTTTCGCGTGGCGCTGGAGGAACGGCCGGGTGCGGTCCATCTGGAGCTTCCCGAAGACGTCGCCCAGCAGATGGTGGCGGGGGCTCATATAATCCCCTCGGTGGCCCCGCACCGTCCGGAGTGCGCAGAAGCCGCCATTGCCGAAGCGGCCATGCTTCTGCGCGATGCCTGCCATCCGCTGATCCTTGTGGGTGCAGGCGCCAACCGCCAAAACGTCATCGCCGAGTTGTCAGCGTTGGTGAGCAAAACCGGAATCCCGTTCTTCAACACCCAGATGGGAAAGGGCGTGGTCGAGGGGTGCGCGGACCAGTACATCGGCACCGCGGCTGTGTCCGAAGGCGACCGTCTGCATGACGCAATCGCGCTGTCTGACGTGATCCTTAACATTGGACATGATGTGGTCGAGAAGCCACCATTCCTGATGCTGCCCGACGGGCCGAAGGTCATCCACCTGAACTACAATTCGGCCGAGATAGACGAAGTTTATTTCCCGCAACTTCAGGTGGTTGGCGACATCGGCACCAGCGTCTGTGCGCTGGCAGGCAGGTTGGAGCGATCAGCGTCGCACGACTTTGCCGAATTTTACGCTGTACGCGATGACATCCGTGCAAAGGCCGCCACCCAGGCCTGCGAGGCCCGCTTTCCAATGGCACCCGCGCGTGTCGTCGCCGAGGTTCGCAGTGCGATGCCGCAGGACGGGATCATTGCGCTGGATAACGGCATGTACAAAGTCTGGTTCGCAGCCAACTACCGGACCCACGTAGCGAATACCGTATTGCTCGACAATGCGTTGGCGACGATGGGCGCTGGCCTGCCGTCGGCTATGGCCGCCGCGATGGTGCATCCCGACCGCCGCGTCATGGCAATCTGCGGCGATGGCGGCTTTTTGATGAACGGTCAAGAATTGGAAACCGCGGTGCGGCTACGGCTGAACCTTGTGGTGCTGGTGCTTGACGACGCGAGCTATGGCATGATCCGGGTCAAGCAGGCCGAAGCGGGACACCCCGACTGGGGCTTGAATTTCGGCAACCCGGACTTTGTCGCTTATGCCCAAGCACATGGTGCCAAGGGCCACCGTATCAAATCCGCTGACGCTCTGGCACCGCTGATCGAAGCGTGTTTCTCAACGGGCGGCGTTCACCTGATCGATGCCCCGATCCGCTACGATCTTGCTGAGTGAACTGTCGGTGGCGCCGTCAATGCTGCGGAAGTCAAACCTGCCATACGTCTTGATGAGAACGCGAGGATGCGCGTCCATCCTGCCGCCCGCTATACGAAAGGGCTCTGCTGCTATCTCACGATTATCAGAACAATTTCAGAAACCTTTGCAACGAAACACCAGACGGATGGTTGTACTCTCACGATGCTACAATTTTTTAAACCAATTTCGGCCTGCCACCAGAGTGCTGAAAAATCTGATGCGCTTTTGGATTATGTGTCAGGCATGCCCGAAAACTGCGGGTTCGCCTGCATATGTCGATGTGCAATGGCTGTGCGCGGTTCATGAAACAGATGCGCATAACGCAAGGCCTGATCGCTGCGAAGGTCGCAGTACCGGCGCGGGAGTAGAGGACAAAACGGTCGATACCCAGATCGACAGCATCCTTGACGTGTTTGAAAACAGGAAACAGTCCAGAGGCTGACATGCCTCCGGCAAATTTATAGGACTTAAAAAATGACAAATCTCAAGAATGGCTTTGTGGCCGGTTTCGCAGCAACCGTTGTGCTGTCTGTGCTGATGGTGATCAAGGGCATGATGGGCGTGATGCCCGAGCTTGATGTGGCAGCGATGATCGCCACAATGATGGGTGCCTCGATTATTGTGGGCTGGATCGTCCATTTCATGATCGGAACGCTGGCATGGGGCGGTGGTTTCGCCGTGCTCTATGATATGATCCCCGGCAGCAGCGCCGTTATGAAGGGTATTGTATTCGGCATTGCCGCGTGGCTGGGCATGATGATCGTGGTCATGCCAATGGCGGGCGCGGGCTTCTTTGGCATGAATTTCGGGGTGATGGCGCCGGTCATGACGCTGGTGTTGCATATCATTTTCGGGGCCGTCCTTGGGAAAGTCTACGCCGCCATGCCCGCAACAGCGTAGCCCGCCGAAGCGCGGCCAGTCACGCCCACCGACATTACGTTAAAGGAGTACCCCTACCATGACCTTGAATGAGACCCAGTCAAAGCTGTGCGACGACAACCAGACCGACTTTTCGGATCTTAAGGCTGTCATTTTCAACACCAGTCTGAAAAGGGAAGAAGGGAAGTCGCACACCAAACTGCTGCTTTCTGTCGCAGGCGAGATCATGTCGCGCAACGGGGTCAGCGTGGAGCATATCCACGCGGCCTCCCACCAGATCGCCTATGGCGTTCAGCCGGATATGACCGAGCATGGTTGGGACCGGGACGATTGGCCCGCACTTTGGGAAAAGGTCGCTGCCGCCGACATTCTGATCATCGGAACGCCGATCTGGCTGGGTGAGGAAAGCTCAATCTGTCGCGTTGTGATCGAGCGGCTCTACGGTATGTCGGGGCTGCTGAACGACAAGGGCCAAAGCGTCTTTTACGGCAAGACCGGCGGTGCGGTCATCACCGGCAACGAGGACGGGATCAAGCATTGCGCGATGACAATCCTCTACGCGCTCGGGCACTTGGGCTATACGATTCCGCCGCAGGCCGATTGTGGATGGATCGGAGAGGCGGGTCCGGGTCCATCCTACGGCGATGAGATCGAAGGCGGCCCTGCTGGTTTCGACAATGACTTCACACAGCGCAATGCGACCATCATGACATGGAACCTGATGCACATGGCGCGGATGCTGAAGGACGCGGGTGGCCTGCCCAATCACGGCAACGACCGCAACGCATGGAAGGCGGGCTGCCGGTTCGACTACGAGAACCCCGAGCACCGGGTATGAGCCTGCTGAACCGCGGAACGCCGACAGCACTGCCGCACTGATTGGAGCATTCCTCCCTCCTGCTCATCGCCATGTTCCTGATGGCGTTCTGTCTCTTGGGGCATTGGTTCACCCGGACGATTGTCACGGCCCCCATGCTCGCGCTGGGGTTCGGGGCTGTTCTTGCATGGGGTGATCTGGTTCCGAAACAGATCACCCAAGATCACTTGCATGTCCTCGCCGAGATCTCGCTTGTCATTCTGCTTTTTCTGGATGCCGCCCGCATCGACATCCAGAGCCTTCTCAAGCGTCATCGCTGGCCTTTGCGCACCCTCCTTCTTGGAATGCCGCTGGCCTTTCTGGGCGGCACTATAATCTGCTGGCTGCTCTTTCCCGCTTGGCCGCTGGCCGTCGCCGCATTGATCGGCGCAATCCTCGTTCCGACCGATGCCGCACTGGGTCAGCCCGTTGTGACAAACGAGGACGTTCCAGAACGCCACCGCCGCGCGATTACGATCGAAAGCGGTCTGAATGACGGTATCGCACTGCCGGTGATCCTGATGTTGGCGGCCCTTATCGCCCCGGATGCGGCGGCGCCTGCGGGCGGCTGGGTGCTCTATACGCTTCTCCAGGTCACGCTTGGTCCACTGGTCGGCGCCGGACTGGGCGTGCTGGGCGGGGCCGGATTGCTCATGGCGCAGAACCGCGCCCTGACATCGCCCCTCTATGAGGGGATCGCCACATTGTCCCTCGCCGCTGCAGCTTATTTTGCGGCGACTGCCGCTGGTGGCAACGGGTTCATAGCCGCCTTTGCGGCGGGTGTCGGGTTTGCTTGTATCGTTCGTGACCGTTGCCAGTTCGTCTTCGACTTTACCGAAAGCGAGGGCCAGCTACTTTCATGGTCTGCCTTCTTTGTCATCGGCGCTTTGCTCGTGCCCGAGGCGGTCGCGAGCCTCGACATACCGATGGCGGCAGCAATTGCTCTCAGCCTTTCGGTCGTCCGGCCACTGGCCATCTGGATCTCTCTCATCGGCTCGGATGCTAGCCCCTCCTCCCGATTATTCATCGGCTGGTTTGGCCCGCGTGGGTTAGCAACCGCGCTCTTTGCCTTGCTGGTCGCTGAGCAGCTGGCCCCCGAACTTGGGGAATTCGTCCTGCATGTTGCGATCAACACAGTTTGGATCAGCGCATTGCTGCACGGTGTGACAGCGGTACCACTGGCCAAGGCCTTTGCTGCCCAAATATCCGGGCGCGGGCGATCAGCGCGCTGACGCGGTTGAGGCCGGAGAGTCAGCGCCCTGATCCATCCCAAAGGTTTCTCAATTATTCCCGCGCATGGCCCCGCGCGCGCCCAGCGCGATTTCGGCAGCAGTACACCCTTTCGTGAACAGCGTAACAATAGCGCCGCACGACCGCTCTAACAGCTACGGACCCGACAAACGGGATCTTGATCTGAAATGGAGTATGACATGACACTGATGACACCGACCCTCACACTTGGTGCAACGCTGGCCTGCGCGCTTTCGACAATGGCAATGACGCCCGCGCATGCTCAGGAAGGCATGGAAAAGTGCTTTGGCGTGGCGATGGCCGGCCAGAACGATTGCGCGGCCGGGGTGGGCACGACCTGCGCTGGCACGTCGAAAGTCGACTATCAGGGAAACGCGTGGAAAATGGTTCCGGCAGGCACCTGCAACACGATCGAACTGCCTGCAGCCGCCGATGGTACCGCGCGCGCCGGTGCGCTCGAAGCATTGGATCGCGACGTTCCTGCATAACAAAAATTTGGGCGGGGGATCACCTTCCTCCGCCCGGATCCCTTTTTCGGAGGATCGTGATATGCCCCTACCACCTGATGCCGGTCTCAGTTTCAAGCCCGAGCATTTCGAGGCGATCCGCGCCACTGCGCCTGCATTGGGCTTTTTCGAGGTCCACGCAGAAAACTACATGGGTGCAGGCGGCCTGCCGCATGCTCAGCTTGGCCAATTGCGCGTCGATTACGCCCTGTCACTGCATGGGGTCGGCCTGTCCATCGGCGGCGCGGATGCCCTAAATACCAATCATCTGGCGCGCCTTAAGGTGTTGTGCGACCGATACCAGCCCGACAGCTTTTCCGAACATCTGGCTTGGTCCAGCCACGGCGGCGATTACCTAAACGACCTTCTGCCGCTGCCCTACACCGAGGAAACGCTGGCGCAGGTCTGCCGCCATATTGCGCAGGTGCAAGAGGAACTGGGGCAGCGGATGCTGCTGGAAAATCCGTCAACCTATGTGTTGTTTGAGCAATCGACGATCCCCGAGACCGAGTTTCTGGCCGAGGTGGTGCAGCGCACCGGCTGTGGCCTTCTGCTGGATGTGAACAACGTCTTTGTTTCGGCCACCAACCACCGCACCGACCCGCTGGCCTATCTGGCAGCCTTTCCGCTGGAGGCGGTGGGCGAAATCCACCTTGGCGGGCATAGCGAGGAAGAGCTGCCGTCCGGCCCGCTGCTGATCGACGCGCATGGCAGTCCGGTCGCGGGTCCCGTCTGGGCGCTTTATGGTGCCGTTCTGGACCGTACCGGGCCGATGCCCACGCTGATCGAGTGGGACAATGACGTGCCAGAATGGTCGGTCCTGATGGCCGAGGCGACGCGCGCGCAAGCCGTGTTAGACCAGATGAAGGAGGTGAGCCGTGAACGCGTATCCTGACCTCGTTTCGGCCTTCGCGACCGGTTTGATTGATGGCGGCCTGCCGCCCGGTTTGACGGCCCGGATGCCGGACGAAGCCGCGCGCCGCTTTGCGGTCTATCGAAACAACGTCGCTACCGGTCTGGGCGGCGCGCTGGCAAAACGGTTCCCGGTGATTGAGCGGCTTGTCGGCGACGAATTCTTTCGCGCTATGGGCCGGGTCTATCAGGACGCCCATCGTCCGAAATCGCCGGTTCTGCTGGAATGGGGCGACACGTTTCCGGGCTTTCTGGCTGAATTCCCGCCATTGGCCGACTACCCCTATATGGCCGATGTGGCGCGGATCGAGGTGGCACGCGGCCGCGCTTACCACGCCGCCGACGCTGACCCCATCGCGCGCGACCTCCTGATTGTAGGCGCGTCAGACCCCGAAAACGCACAGTTTGGTCTGCACCCGTCAGTTCAGGTCCTACGCCTGTCGCATCCTGCCGTCAGCATCTGGACCGCGAACCAACCCGGCGCCAACGGACAATGCCCGACGCTGGCGGGGGAAGAGATCGCCCTGATCCTGCGCGACACGGGGTATCAGGTGCCGGTCATGGCAATCGGGGCCGGCGATGCGACACTGATTAACGCCTTGCAGGACGGCCAAACCCTGCTGATCGCGGCCAAACTCGCGGCCTTTGCCGACGCGGGCCACGACCCGCAACCCATTCTGGTCCGCCTGATGCAGGCGGGCGCCATCACCTTGCCAAAGGAGACACCATGACCGCCTTCATTCGCCATCTGAACAGCCTATTCGACCAGATCCCGCATGACATTGTGACGCTGGCCTTGCGCATTTTTCCCGCGATGGTGTTCTTCCAATCGGGCCGCACCAAGGTGGAAGGCCTGTTCAGCATCAAGGACTCGACCTGGTTTTTGTTCGAGCATGAATACGCGCTGCCGATTATCCCGTCAGATCTGGCAGCCGTTCTGGGGACAACCGCCGAACATGTTCTGCCGATCCTGCTGATCCTAGGTCTCTTTACCCGTTTCGCGGCCCTCGGGCTTCTTGGGATGACGGCGGTGATCGAGATATTCGTCTATCCAGATGCCTGGGTGACGCATGGTCTCTGGGCTGCTGCCTTCCTTGCTGTGATTGTCCTGGGGCCGGGGCGGTTGTCACTGGACAGATTGTTCAGGCTGGACGGGCCGAGGGCGCGCCGGGCGCTCAATCTGGAGCAGGTCACATGATGCGCGCCCTTGCCATCGGGGTGATTGCCTTGACCCTATTTGCGGAGCAAGCCACGGCAGATGCCAGTCGTTTTGCCGCAGAATGGCCGCAGACGGATTTCACCCGCAGCCTGATCGACTTGGACGAAGTCAAATCGGGCGGACCGCCAAAGGACGGAATCCCGGCGCTTTCGGGCCCCGGCTTCATCGCTGCGGCGAAGGAAACCCGGCTCGATCCGCGCGAACCCGTCCTGACCTACGCGCCCGAGGGGCAAGTAGCCCGCGCCTATCCGATCCGCTATCTGATGTGGCACGAGATTGTGAATGACACCGTCGCGGGCCGCCCTATCGCCGTCACTTTCTGCCCCTTATGCAACTCCGGCATGATCTTTGACCGCCTTGTTGCCGGGCAGGTTCTGACCTTCGGCGTCTCGGGGCTGTTGCGCAATTCCGACATGGTGATGTATGACCGCGAAAGCCAAAGCTGGTGGCAGCAGGCCGTTGGGCAAGGCATCGTCGGAAGCCAAGCAGGCGCCGAGTTGACCCAGTTGGTCAGTTGGATGGAGAGCTGGGACGCGTATCGTACCGACCATCCCGATGGGTTGGTGATGAAGGAGCCTGACTGGCGCCGCAACTACGGGCAGAACCCCTATGTCAGCTATGACAGTTCAATCAGTCCATTCCTCTACAGCGGTGAAAACCCGCCGCATGGCGTTGATCCACTGGCCCGCGTACTGCGCGTCGGTAATCGCGCCTGGCCGCTGGACCGGCTCCGCCGCGCCGGACGCGTGACCGAGGCGGGGGTGACGATCACATGGACGGAGGGCCAAGCCTCTGCGCTAGATAGCCGCGACATCGGCGCGGGGCGCGAGGTAGGCAACGTCCGCGTGGAGGACGCCAACGGACGGGACGTCGCGCACGACATTCCCTTTGCGTTCGCGTTCCATGCGTTCTTTCCGAATGGGCAGTGGATGCTGGATAAGTGAATGAACAATATCTTCGGATATCTCGCGCGGCGACGTCCTGAGATGTCTGCCGTCAGGCCAACCGCGCGACCGTGGGTCCTGTCCGCGCTTGGGTTTCAGGCACGGCTGGTGTTTCTGGCGGTCCTTGGCCCGTATTTCCTGATTTCAGCCGCCAGCAAGATCGGCGGAAGCGATCTGTCCATCGGAGCGGATGTGGCAGGCACCTTTTTGTCGCTGGGCGCGTTCTATAGCCTGGCGCCAGTTCAGCTTGGGGTGGCTGGCGGCGCTCCCGCGATGCTGTCATTTGCCGTTTGGATAGCCGTTCATGGGTTGGTTATGGCCGAGGCGCTGTTGCCGGTGCTGCTGGTGGTCGGGCTTGCCACCCGGTTTGCGGCCTTGGGGCTGATCGGTCTGATCATCATCACCTCGGCCATCGATGTTTTCGGCCATGGCGCGCCGCCTGAAGCAGTGGGCGGCCTGTTTGATGCCAGCCCATATGACCAGATCCTTGATCTGCGCCTCTTGTGGATCATGCTGCTGACGGTTCCAGCAGCGCTTGGCGGTGGTTGGCTGTCGATTGACGCCGCGCTTCGCGCTCGTCGCCGCAGGCGCGCAAACCGGTCGTTGACTGGCGTTCCGGCCAGATGGTTGACGTAGTTAGAGAAGGCCTTGCAGGTGTTGGCCAGAATGATGCCCAGAATTCGCTGGTCGCTATCATCGGCAGGCACACCCGACACCTAATCGGCCAGCATCGAATGCAAGGGGTGCAATCGTGGAAGCGGCTGATAACAAGGAAGACCACCTCCTGCTCCGCTGGCGTCAAAACCTGCCGTTTCGCCGTTCAAATATATAGACTAACCATTCTGCAAATTGACTTCGCGCGAAGCACTACCTATTTCCAGAATAATCAGTTCAGAAATAAGGGACGCTATGCCCGAGCAACGTCTGCGTGGAAGACCGCGTGGCTTTGACGCCACCGAGGCCCTCGAGGCCGCGACATCCGTGTTCTGGGCCAAGGGCTATGAAGGTGCGTCGGTCGACGCGCTGTGCCGCGCCATGAACATGCCCCGCGCTAGCCTCTACCAACTCTTTGGTGACAAAGAGCGTCTGTTTTTGGCGGCAATAGATCATTACGCAAAGACACACCTCGAACCGCTGGCGCAGAGCCTTGGCTCAATCGGCGTGCTTGAAGATGACCTAGAAGCATTCTTCGACCATGTCGTCACCCTTGCGACGAGCGATCCATCAACGCTCGGCTGCCTTATTTCCAGCGTTCTGTCAGATGCGGCCGGGACCAACCCGCTATTCAAGGCGGAACTGGACCGACGGTTTGCGGCCCTCGAAGCGCGCCTGTCGGACCGGCTGCGCCAGTCCACCTACAGGCTGGAGGCGCCAGCCGAGGTTATGGCAGTGGTTTTGGCCTCGGTAGCGCGCGGGCTGACATTGCGGGCACGTTCTGGCAAGTCTGCCACCGAACTTCGCGCAGTCGGTCGTGCCGCCGCGCGCGCGTTTCTTCACCCAGTTAGGGAATGACGCCTGCAGATGCAGGAACAGCTGTAATAGTTCCGGGTTTCATTTGTCAACACCGCAGACATCGCCAAGAAAAGGAACTGCTACCAGTGAAACGCAACATTCGAATGCAGTGTCCGCGGCACGTAATCGCCAGCCAAATTTCACAAAGCAGCGGTTCCATGACTGGAGACGGGGATGATTGACGCGGCCCTTCTGCCCATACAGCGGCGTGTGCTGACGCCGCCCGCCCGCTGGCTGGCTGCGCGGGGCATCCACGCCGACCATATTACGCTTGTTGGCTTTGCGGTGGGCGTGCTGACGGTCCCGGCACTTGCTATTGGCGCCTATGGTCTGGCGCTGGCGTTTCTGGTGGTGAACCGCCTCGCCGACGGATTGGACGGCACTGTGGCGCGGATGTCGCGTCCCACTGATCGCGGCGCGTTTCTGGACATCGCACTCGATTTTGTGTTCTACGCGCTTTTTCCGCTGGGTTTTGCCTTTGCGAGCCCGGACAAAAATGCCCTGGCGGCAGCCGTGCTGATTGCGACATTCGTCGGAACCGGATCGTCATTTCTGGCGTTCGCCTCGATTGCGGCCAAGCGTGGGGAGCGTGCTGCATCCTATCCGACCAAGGGCATTTACTACCTAGGCGGACTGACCGAAGGCTTCGAGACCATAGCGATTTTTGCAGCAATGTGTCTGTTTCCGAAAAGTTTTCCCGTGCTGGCCTACGGGTATGCCGCCGCCTGCGCTTTGACCACCATCCTGCGCTGGCGTCAGGGCTGGCTGGCATTTTCACCCCAGAAACCCTGATTAACAGACTGTAACAAAACATCGGCGCGGCTGTCCTTATCCTAGGATTATCCGCCAGACACCGGAGACTGCATGAAATTCCCCCTCGTCCTTGCCCTGTCATTGCTCGCAACTCCGTCCTTGGCCGATTGGCAGCAGACTCTGGACGCCGCGCGTGGCCAGACCGTCTATTGGAACGCTTGGGGAGGCGACGCGCGCACGAACGCCTTCATTGCCTGGGTGAGCGAACAGACCGAGACGCTCTATGACGTGAGCGTCCAGCAAGTGAAACTGACCGATACCGCAGAAGCCGTGACGCGCGTGATTTCCGAGAGGACTGCCGGTCAGGACACAGGCGGCAGCGTGGATCTGATCTGGATTAACGGGCCGAACTTTTTGGCGATGAAGGAACAGGGCCTGCTGCACGGGCCATTTGTCGGCGATCTGCCCAATGCGCGATACCTGAATCTTGGACCGACCTCGCCCGCGTCCATCGATTTCACCGTGCCGGTAGAAGGCTTAGAGAGCCCGTGGCGACTGGCCAAATTTGTCTTTACTTACGATTCCGCCCGCGTGGCCGAACCGCCGCGCAGCATGGCAGATCTTGGCGCGTGGGTGGCAGTCAATCCGGGGCGATTTACCCATCCCGATCCGTCGAACTTCATGGGGTCAACCTTTCTAAAGCAGGCGCTGATCGAACTTGCGCCGGACGCGAGCGTTCTGCAGCAGCCCGTCACGGACGCGGGTTTCGCTGCGGCAACCGCCCCGTTCTGGGACTGGTACGACGCGCTGCGCCCGAACCTGTGGCGCGGCGGCGAAACCTATCCTGAAAACCAGTCGGTGCAGCAGCAACTGCTGAATGATGGCGAAGTGGATATTGGGATGTCCTTCGATCCGGCCTCGACCGCCGCCGCGATTGCGGACGGCCTGCTACCCGATAGCGCGCGGGTGTTCGTGCCCGAAAACGGCAGCATCGGCAACATCAGCTTTGTCGCGATTCCCTACAACGCGGCCAATGCCGAAGGGGCAGAGGTCGTGGCGAATTTCCTGCTGGACCCTGCGGCGCAGGCCCATATGCAAAATATCGAGGTGCTGGGGTCGTTCTCGGTGCTGGACCCGTCATTGCTGGATGATGCCGCCAAGGCCGCATTCGCCGCCCTGCCGACTGCTCCTTCGCTGCCGACCGTCGCCGAACTTGGTCCGACGCTGCTGGAGCCCCACGCAAGCTGGATGACCCGGCTGACCGCGGAGTGGGCGCGGCGCTACACAAAATGAGGCATGACGGCCGCCTTTTGCGTGCCGTCGTTCTGGGGGTGGTCGGGCTTGGACTGATCGCCCCAATTGCCGTTGGCCTGTGGCAAACCGGGCGCGCTGCCTTTGGCATCTTGCCCGCTCTGGGGAGGGACATGGTATCGCTGGCCCCGTGGCACGAACTGGCGGACCTGCCGGGCGTTGCAACAAGTCTGCGCCTGACGCTGGTCACCGGTTTTGGGTCCACCCTGCTGTCACTGATGCTGGCGACAGGATTTTGCGCTGCCGTTCATGCCCGAATGAACCCGTCGGTGGGCGCGCGGATGCTGACTCCGTTTCTGGCCATTCCCCATGCGGCAATGGCCGTGGGGCTTGCCTTTGTCCTTGCCCCGTCGGGCTGGATCGCACGGATGATGGCCCCCTTTGCCGGGTGGGAGCGCCCGCCGGACATCGCCACCGTGAATGACGGCTGGGGCCTTGCCCTGATGGTCGGGTTGATGGTCAAGGAGGTGCCATTCCTTTTGCTGGTGATCCTGTCAGCGCTCAGTCAGATCCCCGTAGCCCGCCACGTCGCGGCAGGGCGCGCACTTGGCTATGGCCGCGGGGTCGTGTGGATCAAGATTATCATGCCGCAGGTCTGGCCTCTGATCCGGCTGCCGGTCTGGGTGGTGCTTGCCTATGCGCTGTCGGTTGTGGACATGGCGATCATCCTTGGGCCGTCGAACCCGCCTACGCTGGCGGTGGCGGTGACACGCTGGTTCACCGACCCCAACCCCGCGATGATCCTGCCCGCATCGGCAGGGGCTATTCTGCAAGCGGTGATCGTGGGTCTTGCGGTGGTTCTGCTGATAGTTGCCGAGGCTTTGGGCAAGAGGCTGGGTCGCTGGTGGCTCAGGCGCGGCGGTCGCGGACTGCGGGCAGAACCCGGACTATGGGCAGCCAGCGCAGGGGTGACGGCGCTGATGGCGCTCGGGGCGCTGGCGATGGTATCGCTTGTCGTCTGGTCGCTGGCTTGGCGGTGGTCTTTTCCGCAGATCCTGCCAGAGAGTTGGTCGCTGAAACCTTGGACGAGCGCGCAAGACGGTTGGATTCGGGCATTGTCCAATACGCTGCTGTTGGCCGGGGCGACGGTAGGCTTGTCACTTGCACTGGCGATTGCGTGGCTCGAGGGTGAGGATCGCGCCCACCGCACCCGCGCACCCTGGGCCGAAGCGCTGATCTATCTGCCATTGCTGATCCCGCAGATCGGATTTCTTTTTGGTCTGAATGTGGGTTTCTTGCAGCTTGGCCTTTCGGGTGGGATCTGGGCCGTGATCTGGGCGCAGGCGTTGTTTATCTTTCCTTATGTGATGATTGCGCTGTCGGACCCCTGGCGCGCACTGGATCCGCGCATGATCCGTGCCGCCGCCGCACTCGGGGCCGGGCCGGAGCGCAGGTTGTGGGCGGTCAAGCTGCCGGTGCTGATCCGCCCAATCCTGACCGCCGCCGCCATCGGCGTAGCAGTGTCCGTGGCACAATACCTGCCGACCCTGTTCATGGGCGCGGGCCGCGTCGCGACGCTTACCACCGAGGCGGTTACCCTGTCGTCCGGGTCCGACCGCCGGGTAACGGGGGTCTATGCGACCCTGCAGGCCGGGCTGCCCTTTGCGGCCTATCTTGCCGCATTCATGATCCCCGCGATAGTCCACCGCAACCGTCGCGCCCTGTCAGGAGCCACCGCCGCATGAGCCTTGATCTTGACGCACTCTCCATCCGGTCGGCCCATGGCACAGCGCTTTTTCAGCCGCTGACGCTGCATGTCCCGGCGGGCGGCCTGGTCACGGTGATGGGTCCATCTGGGGTTGGGAAATCGACGTTGCTGGACGCCATTGGCGGACATCTGGCGCATGGGTTTCGTATGTCGGGTGCCGTGCGTCTGAACGGGCGCGACGTGACGGGCTTGCCCGCCGAGGCGCGGCGGATCGGGCTGATGTTTCAGGACGCGCTGCTGTTTCCGCATTTGTCGGTGGGCGACAATCTGGCTTTCGGCTTGCCCCCTGGCCTGCGCGGCCGCAAGCAACGGCGTGCAGCAGTGGAAGCTGCACTGGATCAGGCCGGGCTGGCGGGACTTTACGAGCGTGACCCTGCTACGCTGTCTGGCGGGCAACGCGCCCGCGCGGCGTTGATGCGCACCCTGCTGGCTGAACCTGCAGCGCTGCTTCTGGACGAGCCGTTCTCGAAGCTAGACGCCGGGTTGCGGGGAGAAATGCGCAGCTTCACCTTCAAGCATGTGAAATCGCGCGCTGTTCCGACACTGATGGTCACGCATGATCCCGATGACGCAGCAGCCGCCGGCGGTCTCGTCGTTGCGCTGAAAGGGTTGATGGCGCCATAAACGCTATAATCGCAGTCGGCCTACTGTCACCGGCACTCTGCGCTGTGCGTGATGCTTCGCGCTCTGGCCGCTCAGGCGCTACGTCGCTGATCCGCCCAACGGCGCCAGACTAGGCGCAGGTTCAGCGGACCATTCCAACAGATGAGGGTCGAAGCCTGTGACCAGATCCGGTTTCACGATCTGGAAATACGGCGACAGGTCGAAATCGCGCGGCGCGAACAGCGAATGATGCCGAATATGCAGGATTTCCCGCCGTGCAAATTTTGATCCCTTCCGCGCCTTTACCAACCGTACATCGGGCAGGATTGGATAGTGGACGGACTGAAACGCCCGCGCGATCAGCGACGAACAGATCGCCCGCGTCGGATCGCTTGATCCGATGGCCAGCATGCGCCTGCGCCAGCGCACCGGAACAGGGGGCGTTGGAAACAAATAGCGCAAAAGATCGAAGACGTTGCGCAGATCGTATTTCAGGCCTACTCGCACGGCCATGAACTCCGTCACGGCTCGGCGTTCCTCAGATTTCAGGCCGACGGGGCGGCAGATCCGTGTGTTGAAGCGCGCATATTTCGACAGTGGCGCCGACACGCAGCCTTCGCTCAGATTGACCTCTATCAGCCGGTGTGACTCGGCGCCTCCCGGGGTTTCTGGCAGGGTATCCCCCACATACATCGCGGCATGGGACCATGTAGATTGGGTCAAGTACTTGATGGCATTCGAAACTCGCTCCTGCCCCTCGACCAGAAGAACGTCGCCGGGCCGCAGCGCGCGACACAAGGTTTCAAAGTCGGATGGCGTGAAGGGAGTATAGCCGACACTCGCGCGGTTAAGGTAGGCGGCCAGACGCTGCCCGATCCTGCTCAGCAGTGAATCGCAGCAATCTCGTAGAGTGACGGCCATCCAGCACCTCCGTTTGACATGTCTTAGTCTTGTTAAGCAGACACCCGTTGCGGCGAAATGTTACAGACTGGCGCGGCAAATATCGCCCTCGCAGCAAATGGCGGGAATCGGGCGACCCGTCGCGCGCATCAATGTCAGGGCAAGCGCGACGCCTATGATGATCGCCGCCCAGCTCGGTAGCGCATGGGGCGACAGCGCCGGCAGGGCGAACAGGATCAGCCCGTCATTACCACCGGGGATCAGCGCGGCGCCTGCGCCCATCGCGATCCCGGCCATGGCGTGGCGCAATGCGGCCGCAGCGCGGATACGGCGCAACCGAAACGAGCCGCGCAACGCGGCAGAGCCGACCATTCCAAAGATCGCCGCCCCCGAGACCAGCCACAAAACCGTGCCGTTGGCGCAACCGGACAAGGGGGCCGCCCCCACAGTGCAGAGCACTGTCGAGGTGAAAGACCACGTCGACCCAAGCGACAAAAGTCCGAAATTTGCCATCGCCAGCAATGTGACCGACAGCGACAATGGCCACTGGGCCGCTCGCAATTGCCCCCATCCCTCGGCGTGCAGGCGGCGCAGAATGTGCAGGCCCTGCCACAGCATCCACGGCCCGATGGCGACCAGAAACCAGACCGGAGCGCCCTCTGCCAAGGTGGGTGCTGAGTGCAAATCGGGCCATAACAGATGCACTCCTGCCATCCCAAGGGGCCAGCCCGCCAGCGTGAACAGCATGACAACATGCCCATCGCCCAATCGAACCAGCGTCGAAAAACTACACGCCCCGTTCGCTCCGGCCCCAAGACCGAAGATCAGGCCGCCCAGCACACCGGTTAAGCTCATCGGCCAATGCCGCATTGCAATGCCGTCCGTCAGCGTACCTGCAATCGCGGCAAGGCCGAACACCCAAAAAGAGGCCTTCAGAAACGACCACAGAATCCAGCCGCTGCCTGAGGTCATCACCTCTGCCACGCCCTTGACTGCGCATAGCCCGGCCCGATGCGCCGAGACCCCGAGGATCACGCCCATGAGCAGGGACAAGGGCAAGTATGATGTCATGGGACCTCGGCGCGGGCTGGCTCACTCTGGCTTAGTTGGCCAGGTGGTCAGAGGTGAAAACCATGTCGTCGCCCGCGCCCTGGTGGCAGGCGATACAACCTTCATCCATGCCCTTGGCCACTTGTCCGGCCAGTGGCATGCCGTCTGGCATCTGGTCGAGCGTTCCATCGGGCAGGTATTTGGCCCAGAACCAGTCGCCGTCTTCGGGGTCATAGCCCGCCTCGCGGCGAAACATGATTGTATAAGCAGCCAGATGTGTATCCGGGTCGCGCAGAACCTCATCCTCGGTCACGCCTACGGGACCGAAGTTGCGTTTTACGATCAGGTCGCCCTCGTGGCCGTTGATCGTGGCAGTTGCATAGAACGTCTCAAGCATCATGCCATGCGGGTCAGTTCCCTCATAGGGCGCGGTTCGGATCATGTTCGGCCCGGCCAGTTTGCTGTCCTGTAGGTAAGCCCAGATCTGTCCGGCATAATCCGTGTCTGCGGCAGAGCCAAATGGCATGTCCTGCGCCATGGTCGCCGTGCCACCCAGCGATAGCACCAGCGCGCCAACTATTAATGATCGTTTCATTTGATATCCTCCCGTTTGACCTCTTCTAGTGACCATTGCGGGCCGCTTGTGTTTCGCTGCGGCGCTACACGATGTTGTGAGGACCGGCCTGCAGCGAGAGCGAAGAACTGCTACCGGTTTGAGACGGTCAACCCCCCGCCGTATCGTTGGCGAAGGGTTGTTCGGTGTAGCAGCACAGCGCTTCGTTTACCGATTGCCGGCCCCTTGATGTTGGGTCTGGGCGCGGAAGGGGCGCTGTTCAACGAAGCTCGGCCGAGGCGCAACACTGTCCGAGTTCAAGGCTTCGTCAACAAGATCGCGGCTCTCGGAGACGGTATACCTTCCTATGATAACACCGTTGCCAAGCTTTTGCGCGCGGTCGATCTCATGAATGTCGTAGGCACTCATGGCGCTAAAGCTACTCTCGCTGATCCAATTGGGGACTTGGTTGGTGGGATCTCGGTCCATAGCGCTGGCAGGGATGGCCGCTGCTATTAAAGGGCTAACAAGTGCCAGAGCAATGACGCGGAATGCGGGGGTTTTGGTTGAATAGGTCACATCGTTTCCTTTCGAGTTAAAGGGCTCCTACAGCTTTGTTGACTGCATATCGGCCCACTTCGGGTACTGTTCAGGTGACCTTCGAGGGCGCCGATTGTTTCACTGCGGCGCTACACCCTTTCGTGAGGATAACGCGGCATCAAGAAACTTTGCGACCCGCGCGCACATTTCCGGAATGCCGCGGCCTTTATCTTTACTTTCATAAACTTGACAGACACTGGTTACGCAAAAGGGAGATCAACATGAAGCGTGCCGCCCTATGCCCCTTCCCTGCCGACCCAGCGCAACTTCCATTGGCCGTGTCTGAATGTCCCACTTGTTGCCAAATAGTCTGGGCGCCGCATGGATGAGCTTCCCGACGGGCCGCAAGGCACCACGACTGCGCGTGTATTCAGGATCATGCTGCGCCTGATCTTGTTGCTGATACTGGCCTATGGCGTCCATCTGTTGATCGATTGGTTCTCTGCACGTACTGCGGATCTACACCCCGGCGCGCAGGTCAGCATGTTGGTGGCGTTGCTATTGGTCTATGCCCTGCTGATTGCCGTCCCCTTCGTGCCGGGGGTTGAAATTGGTTTGATGCTGCTCGCGGTCGAAGGGCCATGGATGGCCCCTTGGCTTTATCTTGCGACAATAGCCGGTCTGTTGTTCGCCTACGGGGCAGGTGAATGGCTACCTTATGCGCGCCTGCACCGGATTCTGGCCGATCTGCACATGCGCCGCGCCTGCGCCTTGCTAGAGCATATCAACCCGCTTAGCCGCGAGGAACGGGTCACGCTGCTGCGCGACAATGCGCCGAAATGGCTGCGTCCCTTCATGTCCCGATATCGCTATCTGTTTCTGGCAGCAGCCCTCAACCTGCCGGGTAATGCGGTGATCGGCGGCGGCGGTGGCATCATGTTTCTCATCGGCCTTAGCCGCCTCTTTAGACCTGCCGCCGTAGCCCTGACCATTGCGCTGGCTGTGATGCCGGTGCCGCTGGCAGTCTGGGTATTCGATATCGACATACTCCCATGACGGAGTACGAAGGCGGCGGTTGCCTTGACCGGCGGTCATCCCTGATGCTGCGGCCCTATCCCCTGAAACATCCGGCGCAGATCGACAGTGCTACGTGTGCCGATATCCGCATGGTTCTGGTCCAGCCAAGAGGCAGCCGTTTCGCGCCCCAAATCGCGCAGATGTGTCAGGAACGCCCACTCCGCGTTCATCTTTGACGACGCCCCCAGCTTCATCAGCGCTGTCTCATTCTCGATGATGTGGATACGCTCCAATCGATACTGAGACTCGTCCAGCTTGCCCTCTTCGATCAGCCGCGCCACGAAATCGATTGCTCGCAACTCCTTGAGAAGGCTGGAGTTGAAGCTGATCTCGTTAACGCGGTTTTGAATCTCCTGCGCGGATCGAGGCACACCCTTGCGTTCGATCGGGTTGATCTGCACCACGACCATATCGCCAGTGTCAGATCCGGCATGAAACGGAAACAGCGCCGGGTTTCCGATGTAACCGCCGTCCCAATAAGGCACGCCATCAATCATCACCGACTTAAAGACGTTGGGCAGGCAGGCCGAGGCCATAACCATATCCGCCGTCAGTCGGTGGCTGTCGAACACCTGAACCTTTCCGGTTTCTACATTGGTGGCCGAAATGTAGAGTTGGATGCTGTCGCAGCGTCGCACGCACTCGAAATCCACGCAGGATTCCAGCACGTCTTTCAGCGGATTCATGTCCATCGGGTTAAGCTGGTAGGGCGAGAACATCCGCGTCAGCGCATCCATCATTTGATAGCCCACGGATCGATCAAGGCTCCAATACCCCATCATCACGTCGATAGGCGCGCGTTTAACTGGGCTGCCTTTGGCGGTCTCGCTCATCGTTTGCCAAAAACTATGCAACTTTTCGCGCGCGCCCTCGGGCCCGCCCCTCGTGTATCCATCAGCCAGGGCCACGGCATTCATCGCCCCGGCGGACGTGCCAGAAATCGCGGCTATTTCCAACCGTCCGTCCTCCAGCAGGTAATCCAGCACGCCCCAGGTAAAGGCGCCGTGGGCACCGCCGCCTTGTAGGGCCAGGTTGATCCGCTTGCGCTTCGAAGCGGCCGGTTTGCGGGGATGGTTCACAGGTTTTCCCATCATTGTGCCGTCCAGCCGCCGTCAACCGGCAAGGCGCTGCCGGTGATCGAGGCGGCCGCGTCGGTGGACAGAAAGACGGCCAATCCGGCTAGCTCCTCGACCGTGACGAATTTCTTTGTCGGTTGGGCGGCCAGCAGAACGTCGCGCTTCACGTCTTCTTCGGTGATACCGCGCGCCTTGGCGGTGTCGGGGATCTGCGCCTCTACGAGCGGTGTCAAAACATAACCGGGGCAGATCGCATTGACGGTTATACCGTCCTCGGCAGTTTCCAAGGCGATGGTTTTGGTGAACCCGATCAGCCCGTGCTTTGCCGCGACATAGGCCGATTTGAACGGCGAGGCGACCAGCCCGTGGGTCGAGGCAATATTGATGATCCGCCCCCATTTGCGCGCCTTCATCCCCGGTACGGCCGCCTTGGTGGCATAGAACGCCGCCGACAGGTTCAGGTTGAGGATCGCCTGCCATTTCTCATCCGGGAAATCCTCGACGGGCGAGACGAACTGGATACCTGCATTGTTCACCAGCACATCGACCCGGCCAAAGGTCTCTTCGGCCCTGGTCATCAATTCGACCACGCCTGCCGGGTCCATGAGGTTGGCCCTGTCATAAGTAGCCTTGACCCCAAACTCGGCCTCGATCGCGGCGCGGATCGGCTCGATCTGCGCCTCCGGCTCAATCCCGTTCAGCACGACATTCATGCCAGCGCCGGCAAGGCCGCGGGCAATGCCCAGGCCGATCCCGCTGGAGGATCCGGTGATGACGGCGGTTTTCGGTTCGGTCATGGTCATTTTCCTTGTGCAAGATAGTCGTGAACAATGCGGCCATAGGGCAGTGTCAGATCGGCCTTGAAATGGCGCCCCTCGATCACTCGGCGCACCGGCAAGTCGGCAATCGGCGCGTTTATGTGCGGGATCAGATGCAGCCGCGCGGGACCGGAATAGTGAAAATGCATCTTTACGTCGGTCAGGTTGAAGGCGACCAGTTCGGCAATCCGCACGCCGCCGGTCACGCAGGGCATAACCTTCAGGTTGATGGAAGTTTTCATGAGATGCTTGCCACGTTCTGCCGGATCGGCGGCCAAGCGATCCTCATACTTGTATGTCATTGTCCCCATAGCCACTCGCTCGCCGCCATAGTGCAGCGTGCCAGTAAGGGTGTCGGTGCGCACCTCCAGCTTTGGCTCGCCCCAGCGTTTGGGAAAACCCCAGATCTCGCGCCCTGCCGAAATAGGCGGTTCGTCATTCAGAAACATCATCGCGGTATAATTCACCGGCTCGCCATGCAACTGGCAGGGGATCACCACGCCGGATTCCTGATATGATCCGAAACCGGTGCTATCGGGCATTGCGATCCATTCGTAATGGACAAGGTTGGACCCATCCGGGATCAACGGCTCCGGCACCATGGCACGGATAGCTTCGGGATCAGACTCGTAGGTGATGATCAGGTATTCGCGCCCCACAAAGCGGTAGGGTCCGCGCGGGTAGCTGGGGTTAGTGGGCGGCATAGCCGTCAGAGCCAGTACGTCGGTCGGTGTCATGTGCGTTTCCTCATGGGGCCAGTCAGGCCAGTTCGGTTTTAATCATCGCCTGCCGGGGCCGTTTGCGATGCGCCCTACCATCGTTGCCAATCGCCAAAAGGAACGCGCGATGATCGTTAGTCAGATCGCCCTCCGGTCGAATTTCACGGCCGAGCGATGTCAAATTTACGTTCGCCCTAGTGGTATTCCTCACAGTGTTCGGTGTGGCGTTTGTCATGCATCACATTGCAGGCGACATGACCCGGCGGGCCGCCTTTAGGGCGGATAAAAAGGGCGGATCGTTATGGTGGTCAGGCAAAAAGGGCGGCGGTTCGCAAATGATGCCGTTGCTCCCGCCGTTCCGCCCGGGATCAGGCCGAAAAGCAGGGTATATCCGCCACCACAAATGACCGTCCGATGATAAGATGACCCAGCCACCCCGTCGCGGCGGACGCCCCCATCATGGCGCTGAACATGACGGTGGCATCCAAGTCTGGCGTTACGCCCATCACGCCCATGGCCAGCGTCATGGCCGACAAAACGGCGACCGCAATGAGCCCGGCAACAACGCCGACTGTGATCTTGTTCATGATATGCATCCTTTTCCGGGGGCCTCAGCCGCCCTCTTGCTTCCCTTTGTGAAGCTGGGAAAGGATTGCGCTGATGTGGCCGTCGTCGGCCTCATCATGCGCATCGCCTGCGGGCAGGCTCTGGGTCAGATCGCGCGTCGTCCGTATTTGACCGATGAACCGTTCGCATCCTTTACACATCGCAAGATGCAGACGCATCTGAAGGGCTTGCCACGTGCTCAGCTCCCCGTCGATCAGGGCGCTGGCGCGGGACGCAACTTCCTTGCAGCTCAACATCTGGCGGTATCCTTTTCTCGTGCTTCACATGAACAGGACGAACGGAACCCTGCCGCGTTACACGTGTCCGAAAAATAATTCAGTTTTAGCGACATAAATGGCCTCACATCACATCAGCCCGTCGAGGGTAGCCCGAACACCCAAGCGGGCGCGGTGCAACAGAACCCGCATGTTTCCCTCGCTGATGCCAAGGATTGCGCAAACCTCATCAGCGTCCAGCCCCTGTTGCGCGCGCAGAATGATCACTGACCGCTGGCCCGGTGGCAGGGCTTCAATCGCAGCATTTACATGCTCCATTACGCTGCGCCCCGCCAGAATACGCTCGGGCGTCAGCGTTTCCCAAAGCTCTGGCATGTCTTTCCAGCGCCCCCGGCCATCAAAGGCGGCTGCCAGATTGTCGTCTTCGCCGGCGCCATCAAACAAAACGATGCGCCCTTCGCGCTTTGCACGGCTTCGGGCCTTGTTGATCAGAATCGAAAAGATCCAGCTTGCCAGCGAAGAGCGCCCCTCAAAGCCGGAGATGCTCTTCAGGACCGCAATCCATGTTTCTTGGGCCACCTCTTCGGCTGTCGCGCGGCTTCGAACGACGCCGGTCGCAACGCGGACCAATGATGTATTGTGCCGTTTGTAGATCTGCTCGAATGCAGTTCTGTCACCGCTAGCAAGCAGTTGAACAAGTGCCGCTTCATGTGCGCGAGCTGTCGACATCTCATTCCCCCTTTCTTGCTTTCTTAGTAAGCAGAATAACCGTTCTGAAAGTCCAGAGCTCAGTACCTGCGCACAAGGGATCGTGAAATTCTGTGTCTTGAATTTGCCAGATAAGGCCAGCAGTTGTTAACAGTCGGTCGCTGCCTGATAGGTGCAATAGCAGGGCACTGAACCATCCGCAGCGATCGGCACGAAATTCTCATTGCCCTAGAAAACTGTTCACCGCAGACGTGGCGCAGCGCAGATCGCGTCTGATGCGCCAGTTCTGCGTTACTCTGGCCAGCATGGAGTTCTCCTTTCTGAGTTGATTTTGTTAGTTTTCCGCGCGCATTGACCGGTCAGGCCGCACGCACCGCTTGGCAGATCTGCGACACGTGCCGATGGTCCGTGCCGCAACAGCCGCCAAAGACGTTAAGCTTTGGCAACAGTTTCGTTAGCTCTGCATATTGCTGGCCAAGTTCCTGCGGATCGCCGTCATCCAGCTCTTCGCAATTGTCGAGTTCCGCATGGCTCATCCGCGAAGCATTGGCTCGCAAGCCAAAAATGCGGTTGGTCCACGCGCCGCCTTGTTCCAGCGTGCCGCGGAAGTGATCCGGGTGGGCGCAGTTGATCATGTAATAGGCGGGTTTGACCCGGCAATTCGCGTCGACCTCGGCTATTGCCTCGCCCAGCGTTTCGCTTGTGGGCAACCGACCATCCGTTTCCAGCGTAAAGCTGATCACGCAAGGCACGCCCGCTTTTCCTGCAGCCCGCGCGACGCCGATGGCTTCTGGCGTGTTGGTCATGGTCAGCGCCGAAATCATATCGGCCCCGCTGTTTGCAAGCACACCGACCTGAACGCCGTGATAGGCCTTGGCCGCGTCCGCGCCCATGATCGTGGATGGATCATAGCCGTCGCCGCGCGGTCCGATCACACCATTGATGAGCACGTTCATGCCCGCACCAAACTCGCTACGCAGCTCGTCAGCAAAGACGACGGCCTCACGGTTGATCGCGGCCAGATCATCCCGGTCATGGCCCAGCAATCCGGCCCAGTCGGGGTTCGCCCTCCAGGTGTTGGTGTCCAGTACAAATCCGGCGTCATTCTGCCGGGCCGTTTCCATGAATGGCGCGAAATAATCCTTCATTGCGGCGCGGCCATGATCCGTTCGCAGCATTGGAAAGAACGCAAAGTAGGGCATGTCAAAACCCTTGTGGAAAAGCATTGAGGTCTCGAACCCTGCATCCGTCAGAAACATCTGATCGGTCTGGTGGGGCAGATTTAAACGTTTCGCATGTGTCATCTTCTGTCTCCTATCTGAGTGACTGGTGACATTTGTGGCGCCCGCGCGTGTGCGGCAGCGTTGTGCGAACCGTGGTAATTTGGTAGAATTGCCGAGGTATTTCCAGGAAAATGTAGTTTTTCATGGGTTATTCACTCCATATCGCCCTTTTAGGGGAATTGTCTGTCGTGACCAACGACACGGCTGCTGCTCTGCCAGCGTCACGTAAGGCGCGCGCAGTGCTGGGCTACCTCGCCGCAACGGCACGTCCCGTCCGCCGCGAGCGCCTGTGCGAGATGTTCTGGGATTTACCCGATGATCCGCGCGGGTCGCTGCGTTGGGCGCTGAGCAAATTGCGCCGGGCCGTCGATCAGGACGGCACCCAACGCATCATCGCAGATCGTGAGCGGGTGGCCTTTGCACCAATTGATGCCTTCGTCGATCTGCGTGCAATACGCGAACGTCTGATCGACGATCCACCCTTTATCCCCCCTTCCGAATTACGCGATATAGCCGCGCAGCTTCAGCGGCCACTTCTCGAAGGGTTGGAGCAGGCTGGCACAGACAGTTTCCAGCTGTGGCTAGTCGCGGAGCGTGAGGACATACGCTTGCTGCAACTTAACGTCTTACGACGTCTGGCACTTCATCCCGAACTTCCCAAAGCCGAGGTCTTGAAATGGGCGCGGCGCTGGACAGAAGAAACTCCGCTCGAAGAAGAACCCGCGCGCGAGCTGGTCAACGCACTCGCGCAATCGGGTCGTCTGGAAGAAGCACGCCATTGGGAAGCAGATTTCTACGCAACCGCGAAAGAGGCCGGGCTGTCTCTCACGGGGCCGCTATTGGCTGATAAACTAGAACGGCCAAAAATGGACACCGCGGACATACGCCCCGCAGAAAGCGCACCCCGCCGCATGATGCGCAAACAAACCATTGGCTTTTGCCGGGCCTCCGACGGAGTGCGCATCGCCTACGCGTCGGTCGGAGAAGGGCCGCCGTTGGTTAAGGCGGCAAATTGGCTGAACCATCTGGAACTGGACTGGAACAGTCCGATCTGGGCACCGACATTTTCGGCTTGGGCCAATCACCGGACACTAATCCGCTACGACGAACGCGGCAATGGCCTGTCAGATTGGGATGTGGATGATATCAGCTTTGAGGCATTCGTGCGTGATTTGGAAACCGTGGTTGATGCGCTTGAACTGGACCGGTTCCCGCTGCTGGGCATGTCCCAAGGGTGCGCAGTTTCGGTTGAGTACGCAGTGCGCCATCCCGAGCGGGTGTCCTGTCTAGTCCTGATCGCCGGGTATGCCACAGGCTGGCGCATTGGCGCTAGCGAAGATGAACAGACGCGCCGAGAGGCCGTTCTCACGCTCACCCGTCATGGCTGGGGAACATCAAACCCTGCCTACAGGCACATATTTTCGCAAACCTTCATGCCGGATTCAAAACCAGAGGATTTAGCATGGTTCGACGAATTCCAACGCCAGACGACATCTCCGGAAAATGCCGTGCGGTTTCAGGAAGCGTTCGGCCATATCGACGTGCGCGAAAGTCTGGCCAAGGTGAAAGCGCCCACGCTCGTTTTTCACGCGCGCGACGATCACCGGATTTCTCTTGGGCAAGGGCGCGAGCTTGCGATCGGCATTCCGGGCGCCGAATTCGTGCAACTCGAAAGCAAGAACCACATCCTCTTGGGTCATGAACCTGCGTGGCTAGAATGCGTACAGAAAACCGGAGATTTCTTGCAAAATCATGCGATCTGAGCCTGCCCAGATTGAACCGCACCGGGTTTGCCAGAGTATTGCCAGTTGAAACCTGCCTCTATCATGCTGCTGTCCCGAGTGGCATTGGCGTGTCAAAATAGGCCCGATCTAAAGCACCACAAAGCCCGTTGAAAACCAAAGCGGTTTTCGAATTTTTTGCCTCTCCCATGATAGCCGTTATTCGTCTCCGGAACCACACGGCCTCAGCTTTTCAAACCGGATACAGATGTCCCCAACGTTAGCGGCTCGGCGGCGCGCGTCACCGTCTGGCGTTAGGTATTGTGTCATTCCGGCTCCTTCCCCGTGCCAAACTGAATCCGCGACCAGACCCGCTCGTGCAAGAAATAGAGGATCAGCTTGGTGATGACCTCAAGGCCGCCAATGGAAACCGCGGTGCCGACGTTGCCAGTGAAAATCCACGCCAGCAAAGTCGTGTCGAGCGAGGCAATTATCCGCCAGATGGCGGTCTTTATGGTGCTGCGCCAGGCGGTTTCCTCGTGCCCGCCTTTCTCGGTCGACACGCCCCAGTGAATGCGCGCCCATCCTCGTTCGTGAAGAAAGTAGAGCACCATCTTGGTGGCGACCTCGGTGACGGCAATGTAGGCCGCAGCCTGAAGCGCGTCGCCGTGAGTGTCCTCGCGTCCGAACAGCGGGCCGATATAGGTAATGACCAACCATGACAGCACCAACGTGTCGAACGTGCCGACGATACGCCAGGACACAGCCTTAACTGCGGAGCGTTTTGCCGAAACTTGGGGTGGAGGTGTCTTAGTCTCTGGGGTGTCTTCCATCGCTTCAGTCTGGACCGGATCCTGCCGGGTGTCGATGACGGCGCTATCTCTGACGGTAAGGAGCTTTCCTGAGATGACGCACAATCCTCACCCATTCTGACAGCGTCCTAGGCTCATATGGAGTGGCGATGAGAGCCAGCGTCAGCTCTCGCAGATCGGAAAATGGCAGGTAAAGCAATGCGTCGTCCCCTGCCGTTTAACCTTAGGTGCCTCGCGGCTGCAAAGCGCCTGAGCGCGTGGACAGCGGCCATGGAATTCGCAGCCCTCTGGGCGGTTACGGGGGCTGGGCATCTCTCCCTCCAGCGTGATGCGTGCGCGAGCGGCGTCGGGATCAGGCTCGGGGTTGGCCGAGAGGAGCGCCTCTGTATAGGGATGGCAAGGCGCGCGGAATATGCGCCCGGTCGGGCCGACCTCGACGAAGCGGCCCAGATACATAATAGCCATGTGGTCGGTAATATGGCGCACGACATTCAGGTTGTGTGTGATGACGAGGATCGCGATGCCCAGCCGGTCCTGCATTTCGGCCAGCAGGTTCAGCACCTCGGCCTGCACCGACATATCGAGGCCGGCCGTCGGCTCATCCGCGATGATAAGGCGCGGATTGAGCGCCAGCGCGCGCGCGACGCCCACGCGCCGTGCCTGACCGCCCGAAAGTTGATGTGGAAAGCGGCCTGCGAAATCTGCCGGCAGGCCGACCATCTCCAGAAGGCGTTTGGCCTCGGCGCCCTTATCGGCCGGCTTGCCATGAATACGAAAGGGTTCGGTCACGAGGCTGCCCACCGTCAGGCGCGGCGAGAGTGAGCCGACGGGATCTTGCCACATCATCGCTATCTCGCGCCGCAGCCGGGAATAGTCCTGCGCGCTGGCACGCGTGATGTCGCGACCGTCAAAGTGGATGCTGCCGGAATGTGCGCCGTTGAGTCCCATCAGCGTGCGCGCGACAGTCGACTTGCCCGATCCGCTCTCTCCCACCAATCCGAGCGTCTGGCCTGCGTCTATGGCAAAACTCACACCCGCCACCGCGTCAAACTCGTGCGCCTGGGCCGTCAACGCGGCGCGCACCCTGCCCATTGCCGGATACCGGATAACCAGATCCTTGACCTCGAGCAGCGCCGTCATGTCCGGCCCTCCGCGTCCAGCAGGTGGCAGGCCGCGCGATGCTGCAGGCTGGTTGCCGCATAGCCGCCGGGATGCTCGGCGCGGCAGCGATCCCACGCGTGGGGGCAGCGGGGGGCAGGTCAGGAGAAATCACCTATCCCTTCAAGGCCTTACGGTTCTTGGAAGGAACAGATTCTAAAGTGGTGCCCAGGGGCGGGATCGAACCACCGACACGAGGATTTTCAATCCGGCGCTTATCCAGACTTATCAATCAGTTATTGTCGCAAGTGCTGTCAAACCCGCCACAGGAAACCAATCACTTAGGGGTCAATTGTCAAACCTGCCTCGCGGATCCATCCAATGAGCTGGCGGGTGGCAAACACATGCGCGGAACGAAAGTTCGGCAGCGCAACGCGCAAGCAGATCATTATGTTTCTGGCTGACAAGGCGAGCGATGACGGTTCGGGCATCTGGTGTTCCAAGGGGACGATTCAGCGGCATACCGAGCTGGGGGAGACCACAGTCAAGCGAGCCGTGCGCGCGTTCCTGAAAGAAGGCATCCTTGTCGAGACCGGCTCACGCACCTGCAAGAACGGTTTCACTGTCGTTTACCGCATCGATCTCGCCAAAGTGGAGGCGCTCGAACCAACACTTGAGCCCGAGATTGAGACGGGGTCCACAGTGGCCCCCGTCCAGTCTGGCCCCGGTACGGGGGCCACTGTGGCCGGGGTACCGGGGCCACCACGGCCCCCAAACCATCCTACAACCATCCATAAACCACCTACGCGCAAGCGCGAGGCGGCGGTGGATGAAGAGGCTGAGAAGATTTTAGCAGCCTATCCGCCCGACCGGCTACGTGGCAAAGCGGCCTGCCTTGCCCAGATCGAAGAGGCCGTGAAAGACGGGATCGCACCGGAGGACTTGCTGCAGGCCGTCCAAGCCTACGCGACCGACAGCGCAGGCTTCACCCGCTCCAAGGTTTGCTTTTCCGACAACTGGTTTCAGTCGAGGCGTTGGCAAGGGTACATCGATGATATCCGCGCCAAGCGGGAGGAAGCCCAAGTTGCAAGTGCTGACCACCATGCTCGGCTGGCTTGCTGGATTAGCGACAGCCACCCGATGTGCAAGCATATCACGGGCACCCAAGTCACGGCTTTGCTGGCGTCGAAGATGGTTACCGAGGCCCAAATCCAAGCCGCAGGCCTCAGATCATGACCGCAACCGAACCAACAGAAGAGCAAACAGCAAGGCGACCCATGTCATACGCTGGCGCTGCTGACACGGGACCTTGCGAGGGGCGGCACGCCTCCCCTTCGAACCCCACCGGCGCGGGTAAAGCCCGCACCAAAGAGCCGCTGACCGAGACATTCGTCTTTCGGTGCACAGCGGCAGAGAAGGCCCAATTGCGCGCCAAGGCCGAGGCCGCTGGTCTGCCCGCCGCGACCTTGCTGCGTGAGGCGCTTGGCCTGACCGAAGCCCGTCGTCGCAAGCCCATTCCCCGCGTCGATCCGGCGCTGGTGCTGGCCGTTGGGCGCATCGGCGGCAACCTCAACCAGATCGCCCGCTGGCTGAACCGCGCGATGTTGGCGGGTCGTGTTGACCTTGACGCGCTGACCGTTGCCCGCCGCCTGCTGACCATCGAACGCCAACTTGCCCAGATCGTCGAGGCCGCCCGCCGATGCTGATCAAGTTCTTCCGCAACGGCAAAGGCGTGGGCGCAGGTCCGGTCGGCTACCTCGTCGCGGACAAGGTGCTGGCCTACGACGACAACCGCGACCTGATCCGCGATGCAGACGGCCAGCCCATGACCGCCACCCGCGAACCCTTGCCGGAGGTTCTGTGCGGCAACCCCGATCGCACCGAAGCCCTCATCGATGCCAGCCGCCACCAGTGGACTTACCGCGCGGGCGTGATCAGCTTTGCCGCCACTGACGCCCCGACCGAGGAACAGCAGGCCGAGGTGATGGACGGGTTCGAGCGTCTGGCCTTCGCGGGGCTGGACCCGACGCAATATGACATGCTTTGGGTCCGACATACCCACGAAGACCGCGTTGAGCTTCACTTCTGCACACCGCGCTTGGAACTGACCTCGGGCCGCAGCCTAAACATAGCGCCGCCCGGTTATCAAAACGCCTTTGACAGTTTGCGCGACGTATTGAACCAGCGTCACGGCTGGGCCGATCCGATGGAGTTGGAGCGCACCCAAGAGGTCCGCGACACCATCGAGACCCCAACCCGCGCGCAGGGTCGTGATGAGCTGCATGCGTGGATTCTGGATCAGGTCAGCATTGGCCTAATCACTGACCGTGGCAACATGCTCGACGCCCTTACAGATGCGGGCTTTGACATCCCGCGGGCGGGCAAGGCCTACCTAACAGCCCAAGACCCCGTCACCGGCGAACGCTGGCGTTTGAAAGGAGAGATATTCCATGAAGACTGGCAAGCCGACCCGGCTGAGCGAGAAATTGAACGCGGAGCTGGACACGATCCGACAGGACTACACCGCCTCGATGGTATCGCAATTGGAGAGCTTCAGGACCGATTTGAACAGCATTGCGACCAACGCGCAGCGTACAATCGAGATCGATACCCGCACCTTTCTGCAACAGAACAAGAGTTGGCTGACGATCTCGCCCTGGCTGATCACAGGGACACTGTTGGTTGGGATCGCCTCGATGATGGCAGCGAGCTTGTTTTGGACGCAGATTCTGGCCAGCTCAGAGATGACGGAGCTGGGCTTGACGCGGATCGACAGGGAGGACGGGACCTGGCTGGTGCTAGACCCGACCAAGACGCGGCTGAGAACCTGCACGCTGGGCGGCAGATCAGTGACCTGCATCAAGATCGAGGAGAATTAGATGACGACACCCCTGACAGCCTTGGAACGCGACTTGCTCGCCTGCGTCGAGCGGTTGGTGACGGCCTGCGAGGTCTCAGCAAAGGAATTGAGCGGGTTAGAGGAACGCTCGACGACCAGGATGCAAAGCCAGATGGATGGATTGGCCGCCTGCGTGTCGGTGCTCATTCAATCGCAAACGGCGTCCGTGGCTGCGTTGCACGGCTTGTTGAGCGAGGGCTCGAACTACGGGAGGCTGCGCACGCAACTCGAGACCAGCTTGAAATTAGTGGAAGCCGCCGAAGAGAGGTTGAGACAGAGTTAGAAGCGCGGGAGGTTGAGATGGACCGGGGGATGACGCATTGAGCTGCGTTTAGCTGCTCAATGTTTGCGGATTAATCCATTGTATTCCCTGCCAAAGCGACCTTTTATGAGTTCAGCAAAAAATTCTTATCAAGGAAATTTTCAGTGCAACTCAATCCGATGCATTTAACAGTTGCTAAACTCTTGGACGGGCGGCTGTTCCGTATCCCAGAATACCAACGCGCTTACTCATGGCAGAAAAAACAACGGGCAGACCTGTTCAAAGATATCCAAGAAGCACATAAATCGGGCCGAGAGCACTTTATGGCGACAATCGTTGCACTGTCTCGTGACACCAAATCTATCGGTGCCGATGAGTATAAGATTGTTGAATTGGTCGATGGGCAGCAGAGGGTTACAACCATCGTCGTGCTTCTGAAGGCCATTGAACAGGCTTTGTCTGCGGATGATAAACAAGCCGTTAAGATGAAGACGGACCTGTCAGAGCTTCTCGTCAAAAGTGATGATCATGAAATGATACTACTTCAGACCAATCATGACAGCAGCTCAGTTTTTAAGGACTACATAAAGACGGGAACAATAAGCGAAGACGAGAGATCGACAGCGGCAGATCAAAATTTGATTGATGCCTCGAAAGAGTGCGCGAAGTTCGTCGAGGCATGGCAGCAGAATGATAGTCTTGTTGATCTCTACGGAACTATTCGCAATCGGCTTTCAGTAATTTTTCACGAGATCGCTGATGAAGCAATCGTCTATAGAGTTTTTGAGGTTCTGAACAGCCGTGGCCTAGACGTCAAATGGATCGACAAAACCAAAAGCCAGCTAATGGCGTCAATTTTCGAATATTCAAATGATGAAAAGGGCCAAGTGGACGGTCTGCACGAGATGCACACCATCTGGAAGGACATCTATCAAAAACTCGGTTTACGACAAGATCTCGGAGATGAAGCCCTGAGATTTGCTGGGACATTTGCGAAAAGCGGCGAGAAACCCAGAAAAATACTAAGTGAAGAGAAAGCTTCTCAAGAAATGCAGAGGGTTGCTGGTAAAGAAATCAAAACACTAATTGGTTGTGCTAGCGATCTGCAAAAGACCGTTAAGGTGGTTAAGCAGTTACATGAGAACCCTCGACTAAAGGCTGTAACAAAAATCCTGCATGCAAGGTTTTTGGCAGTGGCAATCTTGCTTCGCAAATTTGATAAAGCCAAGGAAACTGAGCTCCTCAATGCGTGGGAACGAGTGACATTTCGCATATTTGGTCTCGGTGATGCTGATGCGCGAAACAAAATAGCCGACTATGTGCAGCTAGGCTTTGCAGTTCGTGAGAAGACCAAATCTGTAAACGAAATTCTCGAAGCCATAAACAAGATTGGTGAAGATTATCCGATAAGCGAGGTCATAGCAGGCCCCAAATATTGGGATGAATGCTATAAGGGCTGGACGGAAGAACTGCGATACATACTTTATCGGTATGATGAGCATCTAGCAACAAATGCAGGTGAAGAAATTAATGTGCTCCAATGGGAAAAAATATGGCAAAATGACGCCTCAAGTTCAATTGAACATATTGCGCCACAAAACAGCGGCCGATCCGACATTCACAACATCGGCAATTTGACGATGCTTCCGCCCAAAGTAAACTCATCTTTGGGTGGAAAACCACCGAGTGAAAAGGCAGAGCGTTACACTGAATCTGGGCTGCGCGGCACGATCCAAGTTGGTAAAGAAATCAAAGAAAGCCAAAAATGGACTAAGGCAGATGTCGTTCGAAGGAGAGATCAAATCGAGGCCTTTGTGAAGGCCGAATGGGCTGACTAAAATCAAAGTGAAAGCTTCAATCGCTTGACAAATGGTAACGTATGTGTCACCAATACCCTCAATGAACAAGCTTGTTGTCTACGTTACTGAGGCGGGAAAAGTGCCATTCGAAGATTGGTTCAGCAATCTCGATACGACAGTAGCCCTCAAAGTAAGAACAGCACTTGCGCGGATCGAGACGGGCAATTTAGGCGATGTGAAACCAGTCGGCCAAGGTGTATCCGAACGACGCATCACTTTTGGCCCAGGCTACCGCGTCTATTTTGGCAAAGATGGTGACAAGCTTGTGATTCTGCTTTGCGGCGGCACCAAGAAGCGCCAGTCCAAGGACATTGAGCAGGCCAAAGAATTTTGGAATGACTACAAAAATCGAAAATAGAAAGGAGACTGACATGCCACTAACGAAAGACTTTAAAGACACCATCAAGGCACGTGCCCAACGCGATCCTGAGTTTCGTGCTGGTCTGTTCCGGGAAGCAATCGAGGCGATGCTCAGCGACGATCTCGATACTGGAAAGATCTTGCTGCGCGACTACGTCAACGCCACGGTAGGCTTTGAAAACCTTGCCAAAGATATGCAGAAAGACCCTAAGAGCTTAATGCGGATGCTCAGCGCGAAGGGGAACCCGCGCGCCGACAATCTGCTCGCCATGGTTTCCCGTTTGAAACAACGCGAAGGCGTGTCTTTTTCGCTGACTCAAGACAACGGGGCTGCCGCATAGAGCTTCATTCAACACACCTACACCCAATCCCTCCCATTGGTACCACAACGGTCACTAAGCCCAACGTGGGTGGCGCAGAATTGCGGTAGAATTCCCCAACTCGACAGAAAGTCATAGATGCTGATCAAGTTTTTTGAGATTGCAAATTTCCGTAAGCTCCTATCGGTCCGAGTTGACCTTTCAGAAAAGCAGACCCTATTTGTAGGGGCGAACAACAGTGGGAAGAGCTCAGCGATGCTTGCGCTTAGACGTTTCCTTGTTCCTAAAAGATGCCCGTTCGAAATTCATGATTTGACCCTATGCCATTGGCCGGAAATTGATCGCATCGGTCAAACATGGATAGAGGCCGTTAAAGCCGAGAAAGCAACCGACCTGTCACTCGGTCAATGGCTACCATTTCTTCCAACGCTTGATCTCTGGCTTGATGTGGATTCAGGCGAGATGCACCATGTTCGAGACCTAATTCCGACACTAGATTGGGAAGGAGGTCTTCTAGGCGTGCGTCTTCGCTACGAACCAGTAAACGTTGAGGAGTTGTTCAAGGATTTCATTCGTGCGGCAAAGGACGCAGAGGAGCTTAAAGCAGCTGCCTCAAAGCAACACGATAAGAATGTGAAAGAAGCTGGCGCGGATCAACCGCGCCAGAAATTGACCCTGTGGCCGACGACACTGACCGACTACCTGAGAAAGCGATTGTCCCAACATTTTAAAGTTTGCGCGTACACGCTTGATCCAAACGAAGTGAAGTCACCAAAAAACGGGCAAGCTAGTCTACAAGCATTACCATCAACCTCACTTCCTCTCGAAGGTGATCCTCTTAGGGGCCTCTTGCGCATTCACGATATTCCAGCCCAACGAGGCTTTGGAGAGGAGCACCCCAACGAAGAAGACGAAGATGCGCCCGCCGGATCGCCTGGTAGCAGACTTTCAGACCAGCTTCGGAGTTACTACTCTAAGCATCTCGACCCTACCAAAGGGCCAGATGCAAACGATCTAGGCGCATTACAGGCAATAGAGGCCGCCCAAGATGCGTTCGACCACAAGTTAACAGAAAGCTTCGCCGCTGCATTCAATGAGGTTGAAGGAATGGGTTATCCGGGCGTAACCGACCCCAAACCCAAAGTTTCGACTCGTCTGAAAACGATTGATGGCCTCAACCATTCTTCAGCGGTGACGTTTGTTGTCGATGTATCGCCCACCAAGGGTGAGACAGCGGTTCCTTTGCTGCGCCTACCCGAAAACAACAACGGCTTAGGCTACCAGAACTTAATCTCAATGATTTTCCGCTTAATGAGTTTCAGGGATTCCTGGATGCGGGTCGGCAAGGCAGCCAGCAACGATAAGGTGATGCACTTTGAACCACTGCACCTTGTGCTAGTCGAAGAGCCCGAGGCGCATTTGCACGCGCAAGTTCAACAGGTTTTTATCAATAAGGCCTACGAAGTGCTCCGAGCTCATCCAGACTTAGGTTCTACCAAACTTCGCCGCACCCAGTTGGTCGTTAGCACGCATTCGAGTCATGTTGCCCATGAGGTATCGTTCGATTGCTTGCGGTATTTTCGCAGACTTCCGGCGGGAATGGCTAGTCGCATTCCTGTTTCGACAGTCATCAATCTGACTGAGGTCTTCGGTCCGAACCAAGCGACCGCGAACTTCGTTACGCGTTATCTGCGCGCCCAACACGCTGACCTCTTCTTTGCTGATGCCGCCATTTTGGTTGAGGGTCCGGCTGAGCGAATGCTTGTGCCAAATTTCATCCGCGCAAAATTTCCTGTGTTGAATAAATGCTATGTTACCCTGCTCGAAATTGGCGGTAGCCATGCCCATCGGCTTCGACCTCTGATAGAACATCTTGGCTTGCTGACTTTGATTATCACTGATCTTGATAGTCTATCGGCGAAACCGGTTGGCGCGGAGCAACCATGTCCCGCCAAAGGGCAAACCACCGACAACGTGACTCTACGCGATTGGGTGCCGAAGAGAACTGAAATCGATGATTTGTGGGCCGCGAAACCCTCTGAGCGTACGTTGGAAGGCGATGAAGACCCATTATTCGCAGTGCGCGCGGCGTATCAGCTTCCGGTAGAAGTAAAGATGCATGGGACACCCGATGATGATAAGGCATACCCATACACATTCGAAGATGCATTGGCATTTGAAAACCTCGATTTTTTCAGGGTACTAGAGGGGCATGGACTAGTCGCGAAATTTCGTCAGGCTATCGAAGACGGCGGAAGCGCCTCGGTTGTTGGAGCGAAATTCTTCCAAGACCTCAGGACAGGCAAGAAGGCTGAGTTTGCGTTGGATGTGCTGAATTCGGAAAAATTCGATACGCTCATTGTGCCCAACTACATCGCAGATGGGTTGACTTGGCTCGAAGGGCGCTTGCAGAAAAAGCAGGTTGAAATTCTGCCCCCGAAAGCTGAGGGGGCAGAATGATCGAGGCAACCTCAGACAATAACTACGACGCTTTAGCAGATCAGACTATTCGAGATTGCCTTGCGTTAGACAGCCCAAAGAGCTTTTTTCTTTATGCTGGGGCGGGTTCAGGGAAGACGCGTTCGTTGGTGACCGCGATCCGAGACTTGCTAGAAAAGCAAGGTCGTCAATTGGTGCTTACAGGACGAAAGGTTGCGATAATTACTTACACCAACGCGGCTTGCGACGAAATCAAGCAGCGGCTCGAATTTGACCCCCGTATAGATGTCTCTACAATCCATAGCTTCGCATGGTCCCTAATCAGTGGCTATGACAATGATATTCGAAAATGGCTTGATGCGCGATTGCTTGAGGACATTTCTGAACTCGAAGAGAAGCAAAAAAATGGGCGGGCGAGTAAAGCCTCGATTGAGCGCGCTCAGTCCATCGAAAGTAAATCGCGGCGAAGAGCTATGCTTGGGGATATCCAGCGTTTCATCTACAGCCCTGCAAGTGACAATAGGACCCGCGACGCGCTTAACCATGCTGAAGTAATTGCTATGACTGCCGATTTCTTGAGCCAAAAGTCCGGATTACGCCGCCAACTGGTGACTCGTTACCCAATCCTACTTATTGATGAAAGTCAGGATACGACAAAGCGCTTGATGGACGCTTTTCTGATAGTTCAGACGACCTTTTCCGAACAGTTTTGCCTAGGGCTTCTTGGCGATACGATGCAGCGGATCTACGCAGATGGAAAGGTAGGTCTGGCCGAGGCAATTCCTTCGACCTGGGAGCGTCCCCGTAAGGTCATGAATCATCGCTGCCCCAAACGTATCGTTACTTTGATCAACAAGATACGCGCTGACGACGACGCTCAGGAGCAAAAGGCGAGAAGCGATGCATCAGAAGGTTTCGTACGGTTGTTTCTAATTTCAGAGGCTATGACCGATAAAAACGAGATTGAGGCGAAAGCCGCAGCACGGATGGCTGAGCTGACTGGCGATCAAGCTTGGATCGGTGAACAAGCTGATGTAAAAACATTGGCGCTTGAGCACATGATGTCGGCACGACGGTTTGGTTTCGAACACTTTTTTGAACCGCTTTATGGCTATGAGCCAATGCGAACGGGTCTCCTCGATGGTTCAGGACGTGGCATAGGTTTCTTTACTCGCGAGTTTCTGCCTCTTGCGAAAGCACTAGAGTCAAAAGATCGTTTTGGGATTGCGTCGGTAATTCGTCGGACCTCTCCCTTGCTGGATCACCGACTGCTGGCTGATGCAGGCAACAATCAGAAGGAAACTCTTGAAGCAGCAAAGCTGGCTTGTGACGGTCTTCACGAGCTTCTGGCGGCCAAAATTCCACCGACGTTGAGGACGATCCTACGCTATGTCGCTGAAACGAATTTGTTCGAAGTTCCAGATGTTTTGCAACCATTCGTGCCCAAAAACGACGATGCTATCGAAGATGGCGAGGACGACACAAAGTCTGAACTGGGAGCATGGCGAACGGCACTGGACGCACCCTTTCACGAGATTGAAAAGTATGATCGCTATGTGCGTGGCGTCTCTCAGTTCGATACACACCAAGGCGTCAAAGGCCTTGAGTTTCCGAGGGTCATGGTCGTCATCAGTGATGCGGAAGCGCGTGGCTTCTTGTTCAACTACGGCAAACTCATGGGTACCAAAGAAAAGTCAAAAACCGATCTGGACAATGAAGTTGCTGGCAAGGATACAAGCATCGACCGCACCCGCCGTCTTTTTTATGTAACCTGTAGTCGGGCGGAAGAGAGCCTAGCCGTCATTTACTATTCAGATGATCCTAAAGCGGCGCGCACATCCATCCTCGAGCAAAACTGGTTTGCCGGGGATGAAATCGAAATTATGACCGCCTAGGTCGACATTTTGCGCCGTCCTGTTCCCTAAATTGCCTGTTCGATCACCTTTATCTCTTGCTCGTTCAGGTCGTAAAGTTTGTAGACGGAAGCATTTATTGCATCTTCTAGCCGCTGGATTTCATGGCCGCGCGCAGGACCGGCTTTTTCTTTCACAATCTCAGCGACGAGCACAGAGATTGTTAAGTCGTCTTCCTCAGAAATGGCGGCTGGGAGTGGGAAAGGGTTGATATAATTGGTCTTCATTCTCCTTGCGTCCCCCTGCAGGGTATCGCCCGTATGTTTTAAGAACCACCAAAAAACGGTTGAATTCAATATCGCAGAAAACGTCTCATAACTTACCCCTGCGTCTTCGTGCTTCACAAAGCTGTAGACTGTGGTCGAGTGATAGATATTCGAAAAATTCAATGCAACATTGGCATGACTTGAGCAAATTTCCATTGCAGTCAGCTTTGTCTGTTCAAACCTCGAGATATTATTTTCTCGCAGATACTGATAAATCTCCTTCGCTTTTCTTGCCTTTCCACCTTCTCTTGCTTCAAAAACCCCAGAATAATCAGCAACATATTTATAAGTTAGCGGGTAAGACGATTTAAGGGTGTCAATATCTACAAGTTCTGCACGACCCGACACTAGGTAGGGAAAGAAGACAAGCCGGTCGGTCTCTAATGTTTCGAAACGATGTACATCCCTGCCCATCAGGAATGGCCGAAAAAAATCCTTTTCAACCTCAATAACTTTGGGGGAAACTGGTGGCTTGTCGGCCTTGTTATCGGGGTTAACTTGGATTTTATAAGTTTCAGCAGTCTCCCCTAGCTTTTTGACTACATAAAGGGTGTCACGACTGGTTTGAATCCCTACAAAAACAGATAGAACTTCGTTGAGTGGCACTGAGGACGAGAAAATTTTCTTAAAACACTCAAAGCCAGTTGGATCGTCAAAGAAAATCCACTGATTTCCACCATATAGGCCTGAAGCAATTGCAACATCATCGTAGAAAAGATCAGAATATAGTGCTTCGTTTGCGAGTTCGTTCTCATGATCTTCGGAAAGACTGAATTTTTTGAACCTGAAAGTCTCCGCGGGTTCAGCATTGAACAACGCGATGCATGTGTACGTAAGCGCACTATCGAATACCTGATTGGCTCCGAAGTGCGTGATGTGCTTCATCGCACGGGTATTCATCAAATATTCACGCAAAGGCGCGCCGTTGGCAGAGTTGAAAAGCTTGTGCGGGAAGATGAAGATATTGTTGTTGCCTTTGGGTTTGGCCAGTCGAACAGCCAATTCAAAGAACAGGTTTGCGAGGTCATAGGCACCGTGCGCGGTTCGGTAATCGCGCTCATAGAACTCTCGCTGTGCAGGCTGGGTCGCTTCAATTTCCTGCACGCGCATATAAGGCGGATTTGCGATAATGATGTCAAAGCCGACATATTTCCCTTTTTCATCTAGCACTTCAGGGAACTCGAACCGCCACTCCAAGGCTGCAAGGAATGTCCTATTGTGCAGTAACTTCGAGCGTTTAGCTTCAAGATCAGCGATCTTCTTATGGATTTCGTCTATTTTGGCGTCTTGATCCGCTCGCTGTTCCTCTCCCAAAACGAACAAATCGGCCTGCGCCTCGTCTGCCTTAAGTTGAGCAATCGTTGCATCGAGTTCCTTTGTCAGGCGACCCATCGACTCTTCTTGAAACCGCGTTTTCGCCTTATCGATCTTCTCTTGCAGGTCGCGCTTTACCGCCTTGTCTTTGGTATTTTTGTAATCGCTCACGAGTTGCCGGTATTCAGTCACAGTCAGTTTTGCCTTGCTGAATGCATCCGAAAGGCTCTGGTCCAACTTGAAGCGAGACAGAAGTGAGTTGCCGCATTTGATGTTAATATCGATGTTCGGCAGCGTTTCGAGCTGAGCATCCTGGCCGTCCCTATAATAGGCGCTTTTAAGAAGTTCGATCCAAAGCCTAAGCTGGCAAATACGTACCGAATTCGCGTTGATATCCACACCAAACAAGCAGTTTTCGATCAGCTTTTGCTTCTCATGGAAAAGGGTCTGCTGCACCTGCTGAAGACGCTTTGGTACTTTGGCGCCGTGAACTTGGTAAGCGAACACCTCGTCGGTGTCCGCATTCACAACTATCAGTTCGTCGTTGTCCACATCGACAACGTAATCAGACAGGCGGTTGCCATCGGCGTCAGCTAGAATTCCCAATCGGGATTTTAGGGCGATCAATTCATTCAGACACGAAACAAGGAAGTGACCGGAACCGACTGCAGGATCGCAAATCTTCAGATTATCTATCACTGCGTTTTGACGCAGCGTTGCTGACTTTGATCGATCATCTGAGATGTTGTTGCGAAGGTCCTCCATGTCTGTGAGCGTCCAGCTTGGGTTTTTCTTTTGAAAGGCTTCAAGAACAGTTTTCTCGATCACCTTCCGCGCCATGTACATCGTAACGTAGCCTGGCGTGAAAATTGCGCCTTCCTTGTATCCGTTAATCTTTTCAAAGATCAGCCCCAGCACAGCGGCATTGATAATGGTCTTACTTTCCTCCTGCACATCCCCGCCGCCAATAGTTCCGAAGTCATACGCATCAAGAAAATCAAATATGTAGGAAAGGGTGGCTTTTTTGCCTGAGGACCGTTGACCCGATGCATTGCGAAATACGGTACGGCTGAAGAGCGAAATGTCCAAACCGTTAGTGAGTGCTTTGATACTGAAGCTCTTTTCCAGTTTAGTTTGTTCAAAAAGAGAGCTGTTGAGATACGGAATTTTTTCGTACTTAGCCTGTATAAGCGGTTGGCGCTCAGAAGGTGCATATGCAAGAACCTTGAAGAACAGGTCAGATAAATCACCAAAGTCGGAGACCATAGACGTCGATAGAAACTTGTAGCCTGAATCCTGACCGTGAAACTTGAAAATCTGGGCTTCGAGCAATTTCAAAAAGAGCAGTCGGTTGATCCATGTTAGGCACAACTCCAAAGCGATATTGAATTCTCGATCGTCGTTCGAAGAACCGTAGGTCTGGATCATTATCGGATCATTGAAATCGTCTTCGTCCCGAATTTGGCCGATTGCGTTCTCTAGCAATGAGCCAGGGTTCCGTTTGGTTTTTTCAAGGCGGCCAATTACGCGCTTGGCTCCGTCCTTTCGCTCTTCTAGCCCGATTAGGTGAAGTAACTCATCGTAGAAGGCTTTGTTCAGGCTGTTACTGTCGTTCGAAAGCTCTTTGGCTAACAGACCATGGGGACTGAGCAGCTTGAAAAGTTTAACGAACTCCTTGTCGTCCGCGCCATCCTTAAGTTTTGCTTTATAACGCCTCAAGTCGATGTGGACGACCTTGAGCTCGGCCTCACTTGCAGCAACATATTTCGCGGCAATCTCTTTATAAAAGAATTCGGTGGTGCTGTCTGATTTCTTACCTGCGGTCCAAGCTTCGAAATCCCTACGCAATGCCTTGTCTTGATAAAATGTTCTCTCAAAATCAGATGCTTCGAAGACAAACATCTCGAATTCTGTGCAAATCACAACGTGACGAATGTCCGTATTGCCTGCGTGCCGTTCGCGAAAAAAGTATAGTATTAGTTCGTGCAACGCCTTACGATTGATATCATCTTGACGGATCATATCGGCTTTGTTGATTTCGCGCTTAGCCTCAAACAAGACTGCAGACGAGGTTCCTTTCCCGCCAGTCCGAATGACGAAGTCGATGTCCCCAAATTGCTCAATTGTATGTGCCGGCTGGTACGTGGGCTTGAGCAATCCCATCAAATGGGTCTTGAGGTTTTCTTCGGTTTCTTTGCTGTCAATGTGATCCAGATAGCCCTCTAGATCTCGCGCAAATTGCTCTACCTCAGCCCTAGCTGGTCGGTATGCCTTCAACGCCGGGGAAAGTTTTTCCGAAATGGTTTGTTTTATTAGCTTCATACTAATGCCCCAACTCTTGTTTCTCTACGCTTACGCCGATCATTTGGGGCGACGTCTGAAATTGGACGTACGTTTTCAATCATCAATAGCGAAAGCACTCACAGGTTGCATCATGCAAATTCGATATTGCGCGAAGCGCGCGACGCCGCAGCAATACGACGGGCAAAATAAACCTCGACAGTAGCAGCCAGCGCAAAGGCGGGCGTCGTCAGAACAAGGGCAATTGCGGACAAGGCAAGCAGCACGTTCAATAGATCAAGCGTGCCAGATGTCGAAAAGAGCATGAGCTTGGCATAGCAAGGCAGATAGATCGCCGCTGCGATGACAAAGAGGTTGAACACCGGATTGGTGAAACGGCCAACGTCGTGCTGCACCCTTTCCAGAATGACCAGCTTTTGCCGCTCCATATGCGGAATGTTAGAAAACTTCATAGTCTACTCCCTCAGCAATTCGATCCACGTGTGAACGGCTTCCATTTGAATTTCTTTTCCGTCGGTCAGGGACCGATACCAACGCGCAACAATCGCCCCACGTTTTTCGCTTTTGATCTTAATACCTTGGTCCGTCAGAAATCGGTCAAGTGAGGTTTCAAACTCTTCCAGAGCATCGATGTCATGTTCGATCCTCGCCGATTTAGTCCCGAGAAGGATCCAGTTGACGTCTGAATCGAATTTTTCGTGCAGCGTAACCAGAGCTTCGATTGGCAGGCCGCGATCACCCTTTTCATAGCTGTGATAAGCACGGAGCGAGACCCCGATCTCCTTGGCCATCTCGGTCTGAGACAAACCGGTTTCGTTGCGGGTAATGGCTAACCGCGCCCCGATCCCAGTGAAAAAATCTGCCACTTCCCGGCCCATCAAAACTTTCCAATTGACTTTAGTGTCAAAAATAGCAAATTTGCACGAAATGACACTTTATTGCTTCTTTCGTATCTGACCACGCAAAATGGCTCGAAACAAGCGATTCTGACAACTTCAAGCGCTGGAGGTACATTTGGAACAGGAACGTCTTCTTTCACCCAAGCAACTTGGCAACATCGTAGGGCTGAGTGCTGCGCAAATTCGCGCACTTATGAACGACGGTAGACTGGAGTTCGTAGAGATATCTTCAAAGACAAAGATGCTGACTATGACCGGCTGGGAGCGGTTTCAACGCAAAGCCACAAGGATCAAGATGTCCGAGAACACGGGGCACGAATTGCCCTCAAATGCTAACTGATCGGGGAAATAGCCAATGGCCATGACCAATCTCAATATCAGCGTGATCGACAAACGCATGATGAAGCAATCTGAGGCCGCGAGCTACACGGGTTTGCCAGTGAAGTACTTCAAGGCAGCGTGTCCGGTGCGTCCGGTTGAACTCAAACAGGGCACTCTGCTTTGGGATCGAAAGGACATCGATCTATGGATCGACGGTGTAAAATCAGGCGCGGTGACTGAAACGCGGGATGATATCCTGGGCCGCCTCTGATGACCCAAGTGCGCGTGAAAGGGTTCAAAATCTTCAAGGACCGGCATGGAAAGACGCGTTGCTACCACCGCGCGACTGGCCACAAGATCGACGTTGAGAAGTCTCCAGTCGGATCCGCAGAGTTCTTCGCCGAATGCGAAACGATCCGAGCCATTGCCGAGGCGCAAAAGACGAAGGCACCGAAAGCTGGCACGCTTGGCGGACTCGTTCAGACTTATTTCGAAACGGAGCATTTTCAGAACCTCGCAGAGACAACGCGCGGCGACTATCGAAAATGTGCTGATTTTCTTGAGCCAATCAAAGGCACCCCCGTCCATGTGATCGACACACCCTTGGTCTCGGGCATCCACGACAAGGCCGCTAAGAAGATTGGTTGGCGACGCGCCAACATGGTGCGCACGCTGTTGAGCGAAGTCTTCCGCTACAACATCCCCAAAGGCTTGATCGCCGCCAACTACGCCAAGGACGTCATCCCCAAACGCCGCCCGCGAGATCGCGCCTATGCCAACCGGCCTTGGAGCATCGAAGAGCGGGATATCGTCCTTCCACGAGCTAAACCGCATGTGCGCGTAGCCCTTGCTTTGATGATGAACACTGGCCTCGATCCTTCGGACGCGCTGAATCTTCGCAAAGACCAACTTGACGGTGACACCATCTGGGGCGTGCGCGGTAAGACCGGCGAAGAGGTCGCTATCCCGATCAGCCCCACTTTGCAGGCGGCGTTAGACCTGTTCCCAGAACATGAGGCCGAAACGGTCCTTGCAAGTTCACGCGGCGAAGCATGGACTTACAACGGTTTTTCAACGGTTTGGCATCGTTTCAAGATCAAACTGGAGGAAGAAGGGCTGATCGCAACTGGCCTGACACTCAAAGGCTTGAGGCACACGGTAGCAACCACCCTGCGCGAAGCTGGCCTTGACGAACGCCGAATTGCGGACCTTCTCGGACAGAAAACACCTTCCATGGCGCGACACTATTCCCGTTCGGCAAACCTCGCCGAAAAGAACCGCGAAACCATGGCGACACTGGAAAAAGAAAACGAAAGACGCGCGAAGATTGTCAAACCTTCGCCGAAAAGCGTCAAACCTGACCAAAGTGAGGATTAAGCATGAGTGGTAAACTCAATAATATCAAAGAGTTAAATGGTGCCCAGGGGCGGAATCGAACCACCGACACGAGGATTTTCAATCCCTACAGCCAAAACTTTTCCAAGAATGAGCATTCCACATATCTCATCGTTCAAAGGAAGCTGTACGAACTTTTTATAAGTAAATATATATACTTATCTATTTTTAAAGCCCTTTTCTCGTCTTTTAATGCTGGTGGACATAGGAATTATGTGGATAAGTATCGACCCCTTGTTGCGTCCCCACTGCGTCCCCAGTTTACTAGGCCGGGAATTGAGGAGACGGTATTTTGGCCAAGTTCGAGCTGACGGATTCATTTATTAAGAAGCATCTTCCGCCGAAGCGGATGGATATCGTCGATGCGCGTGAGCCTGGTCTGACGCTTCGGATGACGCCGACTGGCCGCAAGACCTTTTCTGTCCGCGTCCGCTCGCGTGATGGAGTGGAGCAACGGATCACAATTGGTGCGTATCCAGAGGTTACCCTGAAGGAGGCCCGTAGACGTGCAGCTCAGAAGCGCGCTCAGGTCAGAGACGCGATGGGCAATCTGAATCAAGCGCGGCAGGCAGCAACCGCGGCCCGGAGCGAGGCCCCTACCCTTCAAGAGTTGATGGATGAATACAAAGACCTCAAGTCTGACAATCTGAAGATTTGGAAGAAAACTAAAAGAGGCGGCAGATCGGAAGCTGAGCGGCGCATCCAAGCTGTCTTCGCAAAGCTGCTTGATCGTCGCGTAATCGATATCACTCCAGACGAACTGGCGGAGGTTGTGCTGAAATACAAGCCAATCTCTGGTAAAAGTAGCGCCAACGGACAGACGCAAAAAGCGCGCCTCTATCTGATGCCCATCATGGACTGGGCCGCGGGCCGCGGAAGGTTTCGGGCATCTGGCAACAAACGGCTTCCAACTTTAAATGTGGCAGACCTGCGCGACACGATTGACCCTGCCAGCGACGCCCCACGATCCGCGGCATTCGCGATCGCGTCTTGGATCAGAATGAAATGGCGGCGATCTTGCCCCTGCTGAAGTATCCTGCGCCACGCGTCTTGAACATGAAGATGCACCCCGCGGTCGATGTCCGACCGATTGCGATCAAGTTCATCTTGATCACCGCTGCCCGCCTGAACGAGGTGGTCCCGATGCAATGGAAGCACATCGATTTCGAAAAGGACGAGTGGTTTAAGCCGACAGTCAAGACGCCGCGCGGGCAACCAAGATCGCAGCTTCTTCCACTATCCACCGCCGCTGTTGAACTACTCAAGACCCTGCCAAATTATGAACGACGGGTGCCGGATGATCTGGTTTTCCCTTCCACCAAAAATACCCCACTCCAAAATTGGGGACGGATTGCCAAGGCTATCTACCGCGAGAGCGGCACCTCCGGGTGGAACCGACACGACCTGCGAAGGACCTCTTCATCGGTTATGCAGCTCATCGGCGTCGACCTGGGGACGATCGATCGCATCCTCGCGCACCGCATCGATCACGGACGGGAGGGAACGAGTCGAGCACTGGAGTCGTATTTGTCGAACCTTTGGATCGCGGAGTATGCAGATCCCCAGAAGGTGGCGCTTGATCGACTAGCAGAGGTATACGGAAGCATAGAAAAACTCCTTCAGTCGGAGACTGGCTGAGGAGGAAAACTTTGCCACACATCGCTCGGTCACCATCTTGCTAATCTATGTTTCCGGTTTAGAGCTCAAGTATCGCAAGGCGCTAAAGATTAGCTATGGTACTGCGCTGCGCGCCTCCGAGATTTCAATCTAAACGTCAGGCGTATCGACAGTGACCGAATGCTGATCCATTTTGATGACGGCACGCTTTTACAGGCCTCCAGAGGATGATTCGCCTCGTTAGACGATCGAGAGGCACCCTGAAATGCGCATGCGACTTCAAGCCAAGCAGGACCCCTGCGTGATGCTACTTCGGTCGATCCCGGGTGTCGGGCCCGTGACTGCGTCAGCAATTGTCGCAACGGCGGGGGATGCCAGCCAGTTCAAGAACGGTCGCGAATTTGCAGCCTGGTTGGGTCTAACCCCACTCAACCGATCAAGTGGCGGAAAGGAAAGGCTGGGCCGTATCTCAAAGATGGGGGACCGATATATCAGACGGCTGCTGGTCATTGGTATGACTTCGCGATTGAGGCAGATGAAGACACATCCGGAACGCGTGGACCCGTGGGCGCGGGCCTTACTTGAACGCAAACCAACACGTCTTGCCACTGTGGCAATGGCAAACAAAACTGCTCGGATCATTTGGGCAGTCCTGACCAAGAACGAACATTACAGACCACGCACTACTTAAACTGAGGAGAACAGAAAACACGAGACAGCAAGACCATTGAAATGATGGAGCACAGTCAGCCCGTCAGCCAAGACACCCCGTCGAATGTCAGGGACATCTATTGTCCGAGAAGCGGTTTGGGACTTGGTTTGCGGAAACCATCAGGGCCAGCGGCCGCGTGCGCCGCGCAAACAGGCCGGACACACGTCTGCTTCTGACCAGTGCCAAAATCAGTTTCAAAATTGTCTTGCTTTGCAGCAGCTATCCACACAGGTCATTCTCTTAACGTTTGAAGGCTCACACGAAATCTTCTTTTTGCGGGCAAACTTTTTTCACCGTAAAGTGGCCCAATGATCCAAGACATGTTGACCATACCTCGACCGATCCTGTGGACCTTTCGACGCTGCCCTTATGCAATACGGGCGCGGATGGCGGTGTTGAGCGCGGGTCTGGAGGTAGAACTGCGCGAGATCAAATTGAAAGATAAGCCACTGGCGTTTCTTAGGGCCTCACCCTCGGCCACGGTGCCCAGTTTGCAAGCGGCTGATCTGATCTTTGATGAGAGTCTCGACATCATGCTATGGGCGCTTGGGAAAAGTGATCCGCATGGGCTGCTGAAAATGCCTGATATCGGCGAAACCCTGATTGCCCAGAACGATGGGCCCTTCAAAGCCGCGCTTGATCATACAAAATACGCAGTCCGCTTTCCTGATCTGGATCCGCAATCCGAACGGGCGCAAGCGTCGGATTTCATTCAGTCTCTTAATACACGGCTGGCGAAGTATCTTTTTTTGACGGGCGACAGGCCCACACTCGCCGACATTGCGATCTTTCCGTTTGTGAGGCAGTTCGCCCATATCGACCGTGCCTGGTTTGACGCGCAGCCTTGGCCCAATGTGATCCTTTGGCTGGACGGTTTCCTTCAGAGTGCCGATTTTCAGAAGGCCATGACGAAAGTCACTGTTTGGGAAGACGGCACGCGTCCCTATCTTTTTGGCCGCGCATCTGAATAGGTCTGGTAATGGCAGGAAAATCCCTCAACAAGAAGAACTTGGCAGCCTTGGGCGCAGAAGTTCTGGCCGAGCTTCTTATGGATGCTGTCAAAGGCGATGCGGCCCGGCAGCGGCGGGTGCGGATGGCATTGTCCCCAGAGCAAAGCCCGAAAGAGGCCGCCGCTGACATCCGCAAGCGGTTGGCTCAAATCCGGCGCGCCAAAAGCTGGATCTCCGCGCGAGCGCAGCGCACATTGGCCAAAGAACTAAATGGTTTGATTGACGTCATTTTGAACCGCGTCGCATCTGAAGACGTGGGTCTCGGCTTTGATCTGCTCTGGTCGCTGTTGCAGCTGGCCCCCGACATCCATGCCCGCACCGACGACAGCAATGGCACGATCGGGGGCGTCATGGATGCTGCGATGGACGCGATCCGAACCCTCGCCCCAGGTCTTGATCGCGACGCTGAGCCGCTTGCGGATCAGGTGTTTGAGGCTCTCCAAGACAACGGTTATGGTGAATTTGACGGCGTTATCCCTGCCTTGTCCGAGGCATTGGGCGATCAGGGTTTGACCGCGCTTAGGGTGCGTGCGGAAACTGCAATGGATGCGCCCGTCACCTTGGACGACACCGAGTATTTCGGGATCCTTATGAGCGCCGAACGCCGCCTTGAAATGGCAAAAGACAGGCACGACAGAACGCTCAGGATGATCCTATCCGACATTGCCGATGCTCAGGGCGATGTGGATGCGTGGCTGTCGCAGTATAGCGCCCAGCAACTGACGTATCACACGATTGCACCGGATGCAGCGCGGCGGCTCTTGAAAGCGGGCCGGCCCGAAGAGGCTTTGCGGATCATGGAAACCTGCATCGCCTCTGAGGGGGGCAAAGACCGCGCCTTTGACACGCCCGAGGTCGACAGCGCCCATTTCGCCTGCCTCGAAGCCTTGGGCGAAGAGGACAACCTGCGCAGCGCCACGTGGACCCGGTTTGAAACGAGGCTTTGCGCGGAGACCCTGCGCCGCTATCTCTCACGCCTGCCCGATTTCGACGATGATGAGGCGCTGCTAAATGCCCGCACCCATGTGCGCACCCATCCCGACCTGCTCCAGGGGCTCATCTTCTGTGTGAGTTGGCCCGATGCAGGGCTTGCCGCTGACTTGATACTGTCCCGTCACGCAGAGCTGGATGGCAATACCTATGAACTCCTTACCCCGACATCCGAGTTGCTCAAGGCCGAACATCCCGTGGCCGCCACACTAGTTTGGCGGTCGATGATCACCTTTGCCCTTCAAAACAACCGCGCCAAACGCTACCGCCATGCCGTCCGTCACCTCGCCTCCTGCGCTCAGGCCGATATGGCAATCACGGATTGCGGCGTCTTTCAAAGCCACGAGGCCTTTGTCAACGACCTACGCCGCACGCACCCACGCAAACACGCATTCTGGGACAAGGTCGATCACTAGGGTCGTATCTAAAAGGCGCATGAAGTAGTGGCATCCGGCCCTGAGCGGACCTTGGCCGCACCGACGAAATTCTGCGATGCGGTCCGTCAAAGCTGCCTTTGGTGCATTGCGCAGCATTTCCGAAACACGAGCGGCAACTGTGCGGGTGAGGATTCAACGGGTGGTCGCAAAACTTTATTCTTTTGATAAAGATGGAGTGTAGAGACATAAAATATCGCACGCCGACGTTCTATACCGATAAGCAGAAATCCGAGATCTGAGATCGCTGGCAGCGCGGAGAGTCGCTGAGCGCGATTGGTCGCAGGTGGAAATGTTAGAAAGTCACAGGAATAAGCTTAAACTGTTGTAGTAGTGCGCCTTGTTTATTTGCAAATGACGAGAGCAGTTTTTTTCATGACTATTGTCCCAACGCTGCACACTTGGTAGCTAATCTGGTGCCGGATTTTGTTACCGCGCGTCGCTGTTGGCCGAACGTTCAATTCTGAGAAGAGTCTAAACAAGGCGCCGCCGAACCCGTGTCTGTTAGATTGCTCGGGCTGCCATCGCCCCTTCCGCAATCGCGATATGAACCTGACGTGGTGCGACGCAATCACCGATGATGTGGTGCGTCAGGCCGCTTGCCTCGATGGCCGCTTGCAGGGTGGTTTCGACCACGCCGCCGCGCCAGTCGACGACGATATCCACATCTTCGATACGGGTTTCATCGCCGGTATGTACGGACCGTAGCGTAACGGTGCGGCCATCGATGGTATGGATCTCCTGCGAGGGATACAGCTCGGCACCGCCCGCGAGAAACCGTTTGTAGATCGGTGCGCGCACCGTGGGGGTGACAAGCTCTCCAATCGCGTATTCGGCGGTGACCAGTGTGATGCGGTTCTGATCGAGCAACGCGTCAGCCGCAGAAAGGGCGGTACGCCCCCCGCCTTCGTCATTGATAAGGATGTGTTGCCCGGTGGGGCCGTCGGCGATGGCTTGCCATGGATCTATAACTTGGATCGCATTGGGGCCGGTCGCGGTGGGTAGCGGCGCAGAAGCAACGGCGCCGGTCGCAAGGATCAAGGCGTCGGCGTTCAGTGCGGCGACATCTTCCGGGGCAAGGCGCTGGCCGGTGTGAACCCGGACCTGAAGTTGGGACAGTTGAGTGCGATACCAATTTAGGGTCTTTTGAAATTCGCGCGTCATTGGGGCCTGCGCCCAGAGTGCAAGTTGACCACCGAGTTCATCCGATGCCTCAAAAAGGGTTACCCGGTGGCCACGTTCGGCAGCAACGCGGGCAGCTTCCAGCCCGGCGGGGCCACCCCCGATGACTGTGACGTTTTTTGGCGTATTTGTTGGAAGGGCCTCGCCCCATGCGGCATCGCGTCCGGTCATTGGATTGTGGATGCAACGGATTGGTTTTGCGGCCATCGCCTGCGCGATGCAGAGATTGGCCCCGACACAGGGGCGGATGTCCTGTGGGCGCCCCTCGATCAGTTTGCGCACGAGGTCGGGGTCGGAAATCTGCGCGCGGGTCATGCCTACCATATCGGCATCTCCCCGTTCGATGATGGCGTTGGCCATCGCCGGATCGGTAATCCGCCCGGCGGTGAAGACAGGCAGGGCCACGCGAGATTTGATACCAGCGGCCAGTGGCACGAACAGGCCATGCGGCGCGGGAGTCGGCGGCCAGTGGTCCATACGCCCGCCCCGATCGTAATTCGTGCCGACGATGATATTAAGATAGTCGACCTTCCCGGTCTGGGCGATCAGTGCCGCAATTTCCTGAAGGTCTGACTGGGTGAGCCCGCCCTCGACCCGTTCATCGCCGGGCAGGCGCACGCCGAGGATGCGGTCGGGGCCTATGCCTGATCGCACGGCATCTATGGTGCGCAATAAGAAACGCATACGATTTTCCAACGACCCTCCGTAATCGTCACTGCGGATATTGGAATAGGGTGAAAGAAACGCGGCGGGCAGATACCCGAAGGCGGATAGCAGTTCGACCCCGTCGAGACCGCCCTTGCGCACGCGGGCAGAGGCGGTGCCGTGAGCTTCGACCAGCTCGTCAATTTCGCTAATGGTCATCTGTTTCGGCATCTCGCGCGAAAGGCGGGACATAATCGGGGATGGGGCAAGCAATGGACGCCCCGCACCGGTGTCGGCGACATTGGCCCCGGCATGACCGATCTGTACTAGAAAGCGCCCCTCATGGTGGTGAACCGCGCCGGCCAGCCGTTGGTAGCCGTCGATGCAGCTGTCATCACTGGCATTCAGGCCGCGGCCCGCGCCAACCGCGCCAGTGCGATGTACGGCGGTCGAACCGCTAACCTGCATGGCCGCCCCGCCGCGTGCCTTGGCCCTTTGATAAGCAATATAAGCGTCGTTGACTTTGCCGTCAGCTTCGAGCCCCGGCACATGGGCGGTAACCAGCACCCGGTTGCGCAGGGTGAAGGGGCCAACTTCGATTGGAGAGAGAAGGTGCTTGTACTGCTCAGTCATCGCGGCCTCCGGGCTGATGCACCATCATTGCGCAGGGGACGCGGTTATGTCCATACCGGGCGCTACACGAGACGTGCGCACTCAAAACCGGGCATTCGCGGCACCGAAGAGAACCGGAAATGTGGGCTCAATGCTGACATGCTCCGCCCCGCAGCATCTTCGCTGGAACCCGGTCAGTGCGTCGTCATTCACGGCCCTTAGCGGACCTTGGTGCATTGCGCCGCTAACGACAGCAAGAGCCCAGAGTGCCGACACTCACTTGCAACGTGAATGTCGGCTTCTGGCTTAGGAGTATGCACCGTTAGAGTATGTCAGTTCATAGCTGTGACTGTAGAGTTCAAAGACGATCCCAAAGGGGTCTTCGACGTAAACCATGCGATACGGTTTCTCGTCGGGAAAATATTCGCGAACGGGCATGCGTTGCTTGCCGCCAGCCGCGACGATTTTTGCCAGTAGGTCCTCAAGGTTCGGATCCTGAATAGCAAAGTGAAACGTGCCGTGTTGCCTGAAGTTAAGGTTATCATCCGGTGCCTCGTGGCCTTCAAATTCGAACAGTTCAAACCCGATACGATCAGCCGTTGCTAAATGCGCGATGCGCATGCGCCCCCAACCTTTGCCAAAAACGTCCGAGCACATCTGGCCAATGTCGCTGTCGTCTTCGATAATGACCGTAGGTTCCATGATCACATAGAAGCCCAGAACATCGCCGTAGAATTTGATCGCCTTGTCCAAGTCTGGAACAGACAATCCGATATGGGAGAATGAGCGGGGTGTCGGTTGCATAGTGTCTCCTTTCAAGAATGGTGAAAGAGAATTAGATGGACTGCCCCCGTATTCAAAATTATCATTTTGTATGATTTTCATAAACTTTTGGGGCAGTCATGCTAAACGCCACGTGGTTGGATACCTTTACGACGTTGTGCGACGTCGGACATTTTACACGGACGGCGGAGCTGTTGGGGATGACCCAACCTGGTGTTTCGCAGCATCTGCACAAACTGGCGTCCCAAGTCGGAAAGCCGTTGATATTAAAGGATGGAAAGTCCTTCACCCTCACCCCCGCTGGGGAAGCCGTTCTGGCCATCGGCCTTGCGCGACGTCAGCAAGAGCGCGAACTGCAAGACACCATCAATTTTGATGATCCAGACGTAGGCGACATCAGCATTGGGTGTTCCGGCAGCTTTGCCATGTGGCTCTATCCGTATATTCTTGATCGGATGCATCACGCACCAGAGCTTGTGATCAGTGTTACGGCTGCTCCACATATGAGCATTGTAACATCCGTGCTTGATGGAGGGTTTGATTTGGGTGTCGTCGCTGAACCAATCAACCACCCCCGATTGGACGCAAACAAATTGGCCCGTGAAGAGTTGTGTTTGGTTGTTCCGCGATCCCTCGCAGGACAAGACTTTGACCTCCCCCTCCTAAACGAGCTTGGTTTTGTCGCGCATCCAGACGGGTCTGCATATGCGGATGACCTGTTTTCGCTGAACTTCCCGAAGGATTACAAAGGGGCTGACCGCTTAAGGGTAAGGACCTTCATCAATCAGATTGGCCAAATCCCCATTCCAGTAGCTCAAGGGCTGGGATACACAATATTGCCTAAATCCGGCGTGGATGCCTTTGTTGAAAAGCAGGAGTTGGCGATCATTCAACTTCCGAAACGACGATACCGTGATCTTTGGATGATTGCCCGCAAGGGGCGGAGCGAAATCGCGCGTGTCGCTGCTTTGAGTGACTTCATTAGCCGTGCGGCAACTGCTTTGAGGTAACGTTTCTTGATCTAACAGACCAAATGGATATGGCGGCAACAGATAGATGACTTTCAAATGAGTATAATGAACGGCAGGTTTGTCCCGCACTACGGGTATTTGGGTGCCCCCGGCGGAGGTCCGGTTTGAGCTGATTGTATTGAAAACTCACTTGCCCGCCCAAACTGACCGGATCACAAGAACATCTTCCCGGGAAAGCTGCTTCCTACAAACATTTTTTGCTAAAGATTCAATCACGAGAACGGTGTTCCAGATTTCCACAGCGATTTTCTTGTGGCGGAGTTTTTCAACAGAATCAGCCCTCTTTGACCAATGCTGCGTCGCGCAGGAATGTCAGCTTACCTGCTAGGCAATGACGTTGAATTTTTCTGTATGGGTCCTTCTGCGGTTGTTGCATTCATATTGCGAACAGCACAAAACGCGCAAGACCGCAGCGATGCGCTGGATGGTGTTCTTGTTCGCTGAGCAGAGATGAAAAGGGTGACAAGTCGTTGCTGCAAACGAAGGTTCTAAAAATCCTAGCTGGATCAACTACCGCGCGATCCGCCATCACTAACCGACAGTGTTTGGGCGAAATGCACAGATATCCGATCATCTGCGTTTTCCTTTTGGCTAAGTCGTGCGGCTTTAGCGCTGGGTCGTTTCGTAGTTAGCACTTTTCCACGTCGAGGCTTCGATGCGTGGCAAGGGGGCCAAGCCGAGAATGGCATCGCTCAGTTTTTCTGCCAACATAATCGTCGGCGCGTTGGTGTTGCCGTTGGTCACAAATGGCATGATCGACGCATCAACCACCCGTAGTCCGGAAAACCCGTGAACCTGCCCGCTAGCATCCACCACGGCATGTTTATCTGTACTTGGCCCCATGCGTGCCGTGCAGGACAGGTGCCATTGGCTGGTCGTGTGGGAGTTCAGCTTGGCATCCAGATCGTCATCTGATTGCGCATCAGCGCCCGGGAAAATCTCACTGCCTTTAAGATTAGTGAAGGCGGGTTGTTCAACCAGCTCACGCACCAGTCGAATTCCTTTGCGCAACAAGGCGCGATCGCGTTTGTCCTGCAAGTAATTCACAAAAATGCGCGGTGCATCGGCGGGATCGTTGGACCGTAATTCAATTTTTCCGCGACTGTGCGCGCGCATCAATCCGACATGGATTTGAAACGCATGTTCCTGCAATGGTGCCCAGGTCTCATCGTCGACAGCAATTGGTGAAATGCATATTTGCAGGTCCGGATATTCCACGCCGGGGCCAGATCGCACGCAAGCCACAGCGTCGAAATGGTTAGACCCACAGATGCCTCCGCGGGTCAGCAACCACTGAACTCCGGCCGCAAGTTTGGAAAATTGTTTCGTCTTTGGCCAAAGAGATACAGGTTGCAAGCACTTGTATTTCATAACAAAATCGGGATGATCGTGAAGATTTTGGCCGACACCGGGTAGGTCAGCTTTGACCTCGATGCCCAAAGATTGCAAATGATCTGCAGGGCCAATACCGGACAGCATCAAAAGGTGCGGCGAACCTACAGCCCCTGCGCTCAGGATCACCTCTTTTTGTGCTGACGCGATGACCGTTTGCCCTTTACCATTCTTATAGATGACACCAGTCGCACGGCGCCCTTTTAGGGTAAGCCGCTGGACCAGCGCTTTGGTGACAATGGCTAGGTTTGGGCGGGCGCGTACCGGATCAAGATAGCCACGCGCAGCACTCCAACGTTCGCCCTTAAAGATTGTGCTGTCAAACGCGCCGAAACCTTCTTGGCCAAATCCGCTGATGTCACCCGTGGTTGCATATCCGGCCTCTTTGCCCGCCTTGATAAACGCCAAAGACAATGGGTCTTTGGGCTCGGCGCGTTCAACGTGCAACGGTCCTTCACTGCCGCGGAAGTCGTCTGCGCCGCCGCTATAGGTTTCCATGCGCTTAAAGTAGGGCAAGACATCGGCGTAGCCCCAACCTTCGCAGCCAGACTGACGCCAGCCTTCATAATCCAGTGCATTGCCACGGATAAACACCATCCCATTGATGGAGGACGATCCGCCAAGGGTCCGACCGCGGTCGTGCTGAATTTGGCGCCCGTTCAATTCGGGCTCGGATTCTCCCTGAAAGGCCCAATTGTGTTTGGTACTTTTGAGGTTCGACAGCACTGCCGCCGGAATTTTCAACGTGAGCGCGTTGTTTTCCGGGCCGGCCTCCAGCAATAGAACCCGTTTTGCGGGATCACTGGTCAGGCGGTTTGCCAGAACGCAGCCAGCTGAGCCACCGCCAACGATGATGTAGTCATATTCCATCTTTCCTGTGTGGACTCAATACTGCCAAGTGTCGATGATTGGCCCGCGCCCTGCCTGCCGAGGTTCAGCATTGGTGAGCTAACAACGAACTTGGCCTTCTTGTCTCAGGCGAAATCAATCGTTTTGGGAGGCAATGTTTGCATCCAGTCAGTTGCCCGTTTCCCAAAAGCCTCCATTATGTTGCGAGCGCTAAGGTCCGCTCGGTCCGCATCTTTCCAGTTCGTGCGCCGTGCAGAGAATGGCTATGATGCCCCCATCCGGCCACTCGCAACCAACGCGGCGATGGTTCTCCAAGAGCCCTTAATGACTGATGCTGCGCTTTATACGAATGGCTGCTTTGACGTATCACGACAAAAGAATTACGAGGCCTCATGTCCAAAGCGCAAACTTCACCACTCGCCCAACCGCTGACACTGCCATGCGGCGCTACGCTAAAGAACCGGATCGCGAAGTCCGCAATGTCGGACTCTCTTGGCGACGGCGCAGGAAACCCAACACATGATCAGGTCAGGCTTTACGAACGGTGGGCCAAAGGCGGTCTGGCGTTGTCAATCGTCGGCGAGGTTCAAGCTACTTCCCATTTCGCAGAGAAGCCCGGCAACCTCATTTTGAATGGCCACTCAGATCGTAACTTGTTCAAGTGCCTCGCAAAAGTAGGTGCAACCGACAATGCGCATCTATGGCTCCAACTTGGACACGCGGGCGCAATGGCGGACGCCCCGATTAGCACACCAAAAGGGCCGAGCGCACTTGACTTGCCCGGTCTGACCTGTGGCGCGTTGTCTTTGGATGAGATATGCGGGCTGCCCATCGAATTTGCCCGCACCGCCAGCCTTGCAAAGGAGCTTGGTTTCGGGGGAGTACAGGTACATGCGGCGCATGGATTTCTGTTAAGTCAGTTTTTGTCGCCTTTGTTCAACCAAAGAGAAGATGCCTATGGTGGTTCTCTGCAAAACCGGATGCGGCTGCTTCTCGAAGTGATCAATGCAGTGCGAAATGCTGTTGGTCCTGAGTTTCCGGTCGGTATCAAGCTGAACGCCACTGATCAGCTTGAGGGCGGTTTCGCTGAAGACGAGGCACTTGAGGTCATTGCCGCAGTTGACCAAATGGCAATCGACCTCATCGACATCAGTGGCGGCACATACTTCCCCGGTGCAGCATCCTCGTCCGATCGGGCAGGCTCTGGCCCCTATTTCTTGGAATTTGCAGGTCGCGCCCGCCAAAAGACAAAGATAACTTTGATGGTCACTGGCGGGTTCAAAACGCTCGCTCAAGCCGAAAGTGCTATTGTCGAGGGCAAAGCCGATCTCATCGGGTTGGCTCGTGCGCTGGTGGTCGATCCGGAACTTCCGTCATTTTGGCTGTCTGGTCAGCGCAGCGAACCACAGTTTCCACGTTTCATAAACCCGCCAGAAGGCGGTGTGACCGCGTGGTACACGATGCAGATCACTCAAAATGCAAAAGAGGATGCTGCGCTCGCGTCCAACGAACTGGAAGCAGTTATTGCAGAATATGAGGGCCGAGATGAAGCGAGGCGACGAATTTGGAACTCAAGGCTTAGCTGACCTTGGCGCGAACCCGGTGAAAGGCAGCTTTGTCCCGCTCAGCAGACCTCCCTGCATAGCGCGGCGAATGGCGGCTTCTCTAATTGGGTGTCTGGGTCAAGCTCGTTTTCCTTCTTTTGAATGATCAAGGATCGTTTGTCCGGGTCACGCTTCTCTTCGCAGTCTGGTTTGGCGTTCGAAACGGCGCCGCTGCATGCATGTGTCGGATTGGAAGTGGAGAGCCCCGCTTTCCGGCGCGCTTCAAGTTGCGCAGCAGACATTTTCGGCTTCGTCCACGAACCTCGTCCGGATTGGACGATCCCGTCAGGTTGGGTGGTCGGCTACTTGTTCATGCCGTGCCTCCAACCTGTTCCTGACGGAATTCACTGCCGTCGATCCACATACGGTGAAGCAGAACGGCAAGCTTGCGGGCGACGGCAACAACTGCGCGTCGGCGACCTTTGGTGCGCATCAATCGCATGCCCCATGATTTAATCTGTGACCCTGCCATCGTTCGCATCAACAAAGCATTGGCAGCAGCATACAGAGTTGCGCGAACATCTCGGTCCCCGGCCTTTGATATTCGGCCGGGATTGTCATGTTCACCCGACTGGAAACGCCTCGGAGTGAGCCCAAAATGCGCAGCTACCGTGCGCGAGCGCCTGAACCGGTTAGGATCATCAACCGCTGCCTTAAATGTGAGGGCTGCAATCGGCCCCACCCCCGGAACGGTCATCATGCGCATGCAAACTTCGTCCTGCGATGCAGCACGCTTCACGCGCCGATCAAGTTCTAAGTAGTGTTGGAACAAGACCGCCCGCGCGTTGAGCAATGGAATGACCGCATGCGCAAGGACGTCATCCATCTCGATTATGGGCCGCACCAGACCATCAAAGGATCCGTGTTTCACTGTTCGGGGCAATCGCACGCCAAAGATCTTCAACAGCCCCCGCACCTCATTGGCCAGATCCATCGTCTTCTTGAGTAACGCCTTTCGCGTGCTCAAGAGCGCCCGTAGTCCATGGGCCTCCCGGCTCTTCATGTGAACAGGGCTGAACCAGCCTGTCCGTAAAATCTGGGCAATGCCCTTAGCATCCGTCTTGTCAGTCTTGTTCCGCATCGCAGACAAGGCGGCACTCACCTGCCGCGCCTCCATACAAACGACGTCGAACCCAGCTGATTGCAAACCAAAGAACAGATGTTGGCTCATTGCTCCGGCTTCAAAACCAACGCGTTCTATTGGGTGCTCAAAAGCTGCGAGACAATCGGCGATGTCCTCAACTTCGCATGGTAGCTCTCGTTCGAGATGAACTTTGCCTTTGTTATCGACGATACAAAGCGCACACGACCGGAGCGACACATCTAATCCAACATAATATTCCATCTTCTGTCTCCCTTGTTCACAGCTATGCTGTGATCCTATCGGGAGCTCGACCAAAGTGCAGGGTCAGCCCAATTACGCATGCTTCCCGCCCTTGGTGTCGGCCGTAGCGAACGGCCTATACCCGACATTCACGAGCCCCTCGGTTATTGCTCTGAAGCTTCAGCGAAGCGGATGGTGTGGATAGCTCCTGCTCCAACCGGCGTCGCAATGCGCCATACTGCAGTTGTTATCTACTGCTTATGAGAGGAGCTACCCAATGCAGGTTACAACAGTCGGCCTCGATCTGGCCAAGAATATCTTTCAGGTTCACGGAGTGACTGAGAATGGCGAAGTTGCTTTCAATCAAGCGTTGCGACGCGCACATTTGTTCGCATTCTTTGAAAACCTTCCGCCGTGTTTGGTCGGCATGGAAGCTTGCGGTTCCAGTCATTACTGGGCCCGACAGCTCAATAAGTTGGGCCATGATGTGCGCTTGATCCCGGCGATGTATGTGAAGCCCTATGTGAAGCGGGGGAAGTCCGATGCAGTTGATGCCGCTGCCATCTGCGAGGCAGTGACGCGTCCAACGATGCGTTTTGTTACAATCAAATCTGAAGAGCAGCAAGGTGTCCTTTTTCTTCACCGCGCCCGCGATCTGATCGTCCGGCAACGAACCCAGCTGAGCAATATGCTGCGGGGCTTACTGGGTGAGTTCGGTATCGTGATCGCGCAAGGGATCGGCAGCGCGATCAAGTTCGCAAAGAGTGTGCTGGATGGCGACAAGCCGGGTATTCCAGAAGTTGCCATCGACGTACTTAGCAACCTCAGCAATCAGCTTGTCGCTCTGCACCTCCGCGTGCGTTGGTATGAAATGCGCATGCGACTTCAAGCCAAGCAGGACCCCCGCGTGATGCTACTTCGGTCGATCCCGGGTGTCGGGCCCGTGACTGCGTCAGCAATTGTCGCAACGGCGGGGGATGCCAGCCAGTTCAAGAACGGTCGCGAATTTGCAGCCTGGTTGGGTCTAACCCCACTCAACCGATCAAGTGGCGGAAAGGAAAGGCTGGGCCGTATCTCAAAGATGGGGGACCGATATATCAGACGGCTGCTGGTCATTGGTATGACTTCGCGATTGAGGCAATTGAAGACGCATCCGGAACGCGTGGACCCGTGGGCGCGGGCCTTACTTGAACGCAAACCAACACGTCTTGCCACTGTGGCAATGGCAAACAAAACTGCTCGGATCATTTGGGCAGTCCTGACCAAGAACGAACATTACAGACCACGCACTACTTAAACTGAGGAGAACAGAACACACGAGACAGCAAGACCATTGAAATGATGGAGCACAGTCAGCCCGTCAGCCAAGACACCCCGTCGAATGTCAGGGACATCTATTGTCCGAGAAGCGGTTTGGGACTTGGTTTGCGGAAACCATCAGGGCCAGCGGCCGCGTGCGCCGCGTAAACAGGCCGGACACACGTCTGCTTCTGACCAGTGCCAAAATCAGTTTCAAAATTGTCTTGCTTTGCAGCAGCTATCCACACAGGAGCGCATGGACCATCAGAATATCGGCGGCGCTGAAAGAACCTGCCAGCCAAGTTGCGTCACCAAAGACATTAGCGAGCTGATCCAGCCGCGTTCGTATACGGTCATCGACCATAGCGAACCGCTCGGTCTGCCAACTTTTTTCAGCCTCGAAGTATTTCACGTAATCGCGTTCCACGATGGGCGGCTCGACAGTGTTCAGAGCGGCAAACATCCAGCTGAGGGCCTTGGCCCGAGTAACGTTGTCTTCGGACAGCAGGCGCGCGTTTCGTTCCGCGATATAAAGGACGATGGCCCCGGATTCGAACAGCACCACTTCACCGTCTTCATAGGTGGGTATCTGGCCAAAGGGCTGAAGTGCGAGGTGCGCCGGTTGCTTCATATCCTCAAAGGCCACAAGGCGCACACCATAGGGCTGACCGGCTTCTTCCAGCGCCCAACGGATACGCATGTCACGAGCGAGGCCCGCGCCCTTGTCAGGAGACGATTTGAAAGCCGTGATGGTTGGCATCTTCGTTCACTCAGCCCTTCGTATTCTGGTTTTCTGTATGCGCTTTAAAATTGTCGAGGATCGCCTGCCAGCCGTCACGCTGCATGTCGATGGCGTTTTCGGTCTCAACGTCGAACGTGGTTGTCACCTTTGTGCCCCCTCGCACCGCCTCGAACGTGGTGCGCGCCTTGCGTCCGTCTGTCATCGTGAGCGTCAGGGCCTTCTTGGGTTCCATTTCCTCGTAAGTCGCCTCGAAATCGTGTCAATCGGCGCTGAATACTGACCCCATATCGGCATCCAATATTGACCCCCTTGTGGTGTGTTGATCAGGGTCTGTCCCGACTTAGCTGATCAAGTTGCGGAGGCGGGATAGACCTTGATCGGTTGGGATCAGGCGCGGTTTTTGAAGCGCCAGGACTCGTTTCCGGTTTCGACTATCTCACAGTGATGCGTAAGCCGATCGAGCAGCGCGGTCGTCATCTTGGCATCCCCGAATACCGACGGCCATTCACCGAAGGCGAGGTTCGTTGTGACGATGATGGATGTGCGCTCGTAGAGTTTGCTGATCAGATGGAACAGCAGCTGCCCGCCCGCTTGGGCGAAGGGCAGATACCCCAACTCATCAAGCACGATGAAGTCGAGGCGTGTCAGGTAATCGGCGGTGCGCCCCTGCTTTTTAGCGCGGGTCTCGGCATCGAGCCGGTTCACCGTGTCGATGACGTTGAAATAGCGGCCGCGTGTGCCATTGCGGATCAGCGCCCGGGCAATTGCGATCGCCAGATGCGATTTTCCGGTGCCAGTGCCGCCGATCAGAACGACATTGCGCTGGTCGGCCACAAAGGTGCCGGTGGCGAGATCGCGCACCAGCCCTTCGTTGACCGGCGTGTCCGCAAAGTGGAAGTCTTCCAGATCCTTCGCGAGCGGCAGCTTCGCCACGGTGAGCTGGTATTTGATCGAGCGCGCCTGCTTCTCGGCGATCTCCGACTGCAGCAGATCTCCCACGATGCGCGGCGGCTCGAACTGGCGCTTGATGCCCGTGGCCATGACCTCGTCATAGGCACTGCGCATCCCGTAGAGTTTGAGGGTTCCCATCAGTTCCAGAACCTGGGTGCGTTCCATAGCGACTTGTTCTCCTGAGGCTGTCATAGCGTGCGCAATCAGCCACGGGCTCGTGGGTCAGTCGCAACGCGGTGGGGGTGAGAAGCAATGGCGGTGGTGTATGATCCCGGCTGCGGGCGAGGATGTTGATGATCACCGGCGCCGAGAACACGCCTTGTGCCAGCGCCTCCTGACAGGCCGCCTCGACGGCGACAATGCCATCACCAGCGACACAGCCGAGAATGGCGACCATCTGACGATCACCGTCGCTGACGCTCTTGAGTTTGCGCCGCACGTCGGCCATCGCAGTTGGCAGCACCCAGTTCTGGAACGGTGCGCCATTGCGCAACGCACCGGGTTTACGCGCCAGCACAGGGACATAGTGCCAGGGATCATAGACCGTCTCGTTGCGACCGAAGCAGCGGGGATGTTCGGCCACGACAACGCCATTTTGTCGGATGACGATCTTCTCGGCATAGGCGTGGACTTCGACGGGCCGCCCGACGGCTGTTGAGATGACCGAATACTTGTTGTTGTCGAACCTGACGAGGCACGTCTTCGACACCGAAGCCGGAACTGAATGAAACCCGTCGAACGGGCCGACATAGGGCACGAGGGTCGCGCGTTCCGCTTCGAACATTTGCCAGATCATCTGATCACTGCGCTCGGGATGCTTGTGCGCCTTGGCATAGGCGATGCACTTGTCGAGTAGCCAGACGTTCAGCTCGTCCAGGCTTTTGACCCGAAGCCGGGGCGTGAAAAATCGCTCGCGAACAAGGCCGACCTGGTTCTCGACCTGACCTTTCTCCCAGCCGGACGCCGGGGTGCAGGCGACCGGCTGAACCAGATAATGGCTGCACATCTGCAGAAACCGCCGGTTATAAAGCCGCTCCTTGCCAATGAAGACTGCCTCGACTGCTGTCTTCATATTATCGTAGATGCCGCGCGTGCAGGCCCCTTTGAAAAAGGCGAAGGCGCGCTCATGCGCGTCGAACACCATCTCCTGGCTCTCACGCATATAGGCCCGCGCGAACATCATCCGACTGTGACACAGCCGGACATGTGCGACCTTCACCGTCGTCGTGACGCCGCCGATCAGCACGATCTCATGGCTCCAGTCAAACTGGTAAGCCTCGCCCGGCGCGTAGTAGAGCGGCACATATGCTTCCGCTGCAGCTGACCCGCGCGCCTTCGACCATGTCTTGGCATAGCGTCGAACTGCGTCGTAGCTGCCTTCATAGCCAAGCGCCCGAACTTCCTCATAGATCCGGATCATCGTCAGCCGTTCACGCGATGGTTTGCCTTCATTGGCCACCAGGAACCGGTCGACCTCAGCCCGCCATGGCCCGATCCGCCGCATCGGCTGGTGTTCCCGCTCGTATGTGAAATCGGTCTCGTCCGTTCGCAGGATCTTGCGCACCGTATTGCGCGACAAATGCAACTCCCGGGCGATGCGCTTCATCGACCAGCCCTGCACATGAAACGCCCGACGCACCCGCGCAATCGTATCCACTCGCTTCAACTCCCCCTCCATCCGCTGCCGCACAACGGATGGTTAGATGAAACATGAGGGGGGTCAAAATTGGACGCCGATTACCCCGTCAATGGGGTCAGTTTTGCACGCCGAAACACAGTCCGAGGTAGGGGGGAAGTCTGGCCTCAACCCTATTTGAGCAGCAAAAGCCTCAACAAGGTAAAGTTAAACGCGCGCAGGGGATCAATATCGGGCATGGTTTATGCCTCCTCTTCAACCTTTTGTTGTTCGACTGACTGACCAAGTCGCAAGATCACAAATTCCGCAGGCTTCACCGTGGCCAATCCGATATGGGCGATGACCCGTCCCGCGTCGATGTCCGCCTGAGTTGTCGTCTCTGCGTCGCATTTCACGAAATAGGCTTCATTGGCGGTGGCCCCCATCAGTGCGCCGCTGCGCCACAAAGTGTTCAAGAACGCCCCCACATCCCTGCGGATCGACTTCCACAGCGTTTCATCGTTGGGTTCAAACACTACCCATCTGGTGCCCCGCTTGACCGACTGCGACACCATGATGACCAGACGGCGGACGGGGATATACCGCATATCACTTTCCGCCTTGGCCAGAGTGCGCGACCCCCACACCTTGATCCCGTCGTGGAACATGCGGATACAGTTGATGCCAAGAGGGTTGAGCTGTCCCTGTTCCGTCTCAGTAATCCAGCGGGTAAGTCCCGTCGCACCCTGCAGAACCATATTTGCTGGCGCCTTATGCACGCCCCGCCGCGCGTCGGTCAGGCCAAACAACCCGGCCAGATGGCCCGAAGGTGGTTGTTCGACATTTGCATCGCCGGTCAGGACATCTCTGACCTTGATCCAAGGTGTAAAGACGCAGGCATGGCCCCGTTCTGCTTCGGGGGGATGCAGCCCTTTTTGCGCCCCTTCGCCCAGCGCAGATTTGGCAAATTGCGCCAGTGGGTCGATCTTGCGCGCTGTATCAAGGATCGCCATGCGATCGCCCCGATTCTCACACGCGCCGATCATCACATCATGGCTGGAGACATCCGAGAACCCGGGCGCAACTAACAGACTGATATCTTCATGTACATCCAGCGGCTCCAGATGCTTGTCCGTGATAGATGCCGCTCCCTTGCCCAGATTTACGACGTAGCATCTTCTGCCACCATTGGAAAAGAAACCCGACACCGCATTTGCCAAGATATTGCTGACTGGTTTTGCTCCATCGGCCTCTTGCGGCAAGAACTCACGGCGAAATTCCAGATAACTGTTTATCGCTATTGGCTCGCCCTTTCGATGATCCGCTTTGGGCGCGTTGCCCAGAATGGCAGCAACGGAGGTGCCGACCGCTTCTATCGGGCGCGCACCAGACAGGACATCCTCTACATAAACACCAGGAGCCTTGTATATTGTCATCCGGATCAGTTCCTTTGCTGGGCCTGTCGGCTATCACGGGGGCCGGGCACAGATGGGGTTGCAGTGATGTCAAAGATCAACGGTTCCTCCACGATGCCCGCCGCCGCACGCACAGGCAAATGGACCACATCGCAGGCAAGGTGGAATGCCCCCATCGTGTGGTCCTGTTTGAATGTTAGTGCATGGTCGGTCTCTGGTCTATTGGAACGATGCTCTTCGGCGCCGGTGGACGATACCCCAAGGCGCTGTGCGGCCTGACTGTGTTGTAGTGGCGCCGCCATCTTTCGATCAGGATCAGAGTCTCGCGCAGTGTGGTGAAGACCTCCCCGTCCAGCAGCTCGGTCTTAGGTAGAAATTGCACCAATTCGCCGACTGGATCGTTCGGTCCGGTTCGGCTTGAATTGGCACATGTCAGAGCCATTGATTATCCAGACATTTACACAGAAAAGGTGCCGCGCTCGCGGTTTCCATGGATTGTGGGACGCACCCCATCCTCGGCCCAAAGGCCCCAGAACCCCCTCTATATTTAAAGCCTCGGCGATCTTCTTTGGAGAAAGTCCTGCGGCATAGTCAGTAATGACCCGGCCCACCACATTGGCTTCGGTCGGTTCGGTCTTGCGGTCACCTCTGATCGGCTCGCCGGACGCAGTGAGATGGCCGAATTTCGAATGCATTGTATATTCAGGATCCACCAAGCGCCTACACCGTTTGCCGCGTCTCAAGTTTGTGGTTAACGAACCGCGCTTTTACGTGCCATCCATGGTAACAGTGACTAGTGCGTTAATTTATATTGACCTCAAGAATATGTGGTCAGTTTTAGGAAAGGTTTCGAATGGTTGGGTTTCGCAATATTAAACATGGCAAGCCCGAAAAACAAAGATGTGCCCGTTGCTATGCGACTGGTCGTCTCGCATGTGAGACCTGCGGCGGCAGGGGTGAAGTCACCGTGGGTCGCGACATCTATGGAAACTCCAAAACGGCTCGGTGTAGTGGATGCCTCGGTACAAAGACCATACGGTGCAGGAACTGTGGCGGCGAAGGATACGTCTGATCTTGCCATTCTTCTCCGGGTAGTTTTCAGTTTTCACGCCCGCAGGTGAAACTGTCCGCTGTATAAGTCTTGCAATAGATCGCTTGCGATGGAAAAAACCCACGGCGAGTGCCGCGAGCGGTTGAAAGGTGGGGAGTAAGAGCCCGCCCATGATTGTCGCGGCGGACGCGGCAAGCAGGATAAGCATAAAATCATGCCGGATACTTGATGTGATCGTATCCGCGATTGCCAATTCTATACGCTTGGCGAGAAGCGGGCCCTGAAACGCGTTCGACAGCCGCGAGATGAGCACGAAACTGTTAAAAGGCGAAAAGGCAATCGCTACATGTCCTGTTTGCACGCCTGCAATGCGAAATGCATAAGCAAGAGTCCCTATCAGGTGGATGACGAAGGTCAGCAGAAGAATAAGTGTCAGCTGCAGAGCCAAATTTGTCTCTCTTTTTTCGACCGGCGATGCCACATCGTTGATTGAAAACCCAATGACTATGCGCTCGTTTACTCGCCGCCAAGAACATACTCTTGGTAGCCCTCGCACCTTTGCGAAAGTTGATTTTGGCGACCGGTCGCTGCGAGATGATAAGCGCTGTCATTACTCATTTCGGCACGCTGATGTCTTCATAGTAGCGCACGTCGAGAGACAACCGACTGTGCGTCTAGTCGGGCTCCAGCGGGGCCGCACCGAAAATGAACGATTTTGCGTAATGCTCCTGCATTCCAAAAGACATGGTTGCAATCAGGTTAATTAAAGGTCCGATTCGGACTTTCCACAAGCCGCGGAGAAACTGGAGGTTGAAATGATTAAGAAATGATAAACTTAAAGGCGAAGAAAGATGTGTCTGGATTTTCGCCTAACGCAACATTTGGATATACCCAGTAAGGTTGTGGTAATTTTAAGGCAAAAATGAGATGAAAAATTGACAAAAATTACAAAAAGTCCAGTATTAGTTAGCTAGCTTGACCGCTTGTGGATACCCCAGAAGTTGCTTTTAAGCGCTAGCATTATGAACGGGAGTCAGCCATGAGGACCGTGACATTCCTCCGTGCAACTGTAGCAGTTGCAAGTTTAGCTTTTGTTTCCAACAACATCCCTTCCGCGTCTCACGCGCAGCAAAAATATAATATGTGTGAGCTGGATAAGATACCTGCGGACGTCATCCAAAGGGTGAGCAATCAGCCTAACTTCGACGACATTCTGGCCCAAATGTTTCAAACATGTCCAACTGTGGCGCTGACATTGACTGAAGCCGCAACGGCATCGATCGGTTCGAGTTCTGCCAGCGACAGAGACGGCGGCGAAGGCGACAGAGACGGCGGCAGCGACGGCGAAGGTGGCGACGGCGAAGGTGGCGACGGTGGCGACGGCGAAGGTGGCGACGGCGAAGGTGGCGAAGGCGAAGGTGGCGAAGGCGAAGGCGAAGGTGGCGAAGGCGAAGGCGAAGGCGAAGGCGAAGGCGAAGGCGAAGGCGAAGGTGGCGAAGGCGACGGCGAAGGAGGCGAAGGTGGCGAAGGCGAAGGTGGCGAAGGCGACATTTAAATAGAATTGACTGTGTTTTATGGCATCAAATGGAGAGGGTGTCGCAGTCGGCGCCCTCCAATTGCTTTAACTCCTTCTTTTTCAGACTCTGACGCCTCACCAAGTGGCAGTAGACGTGGCCGTGGGGCGCTCTTTGATAATACCCCCGGAGAGCACAGCGTGCCAGCTACCTGGCGCTAAGGGGTTTTGCAGCTTCAAAAATGTGTACCCAGTTTTCTTCCAAGGTCTTATGTCTTTGTTCAGATTGTCCAGAACAAGGTCTCCCTTCGGGGTTCTGAGTACCAGCACCGCATGACTGTCCAGGTGTCGATCCAAGACCGTGGCAATCAACAGATTTTTCGAAGCAACGCCATGCTCGATAAGTGTCTTCTTCTTCAGCAATACAAAATCTTCGCAATCGCCACCACGCGCAGTAGGCAACGTCCAATACTCGTCGCGCCCATATTGGGTTTGGTCTGCGATCTCGCGGGTTCGTCGGTTAACCTTGGTGTTGACAGATGCCGCCAAGCGGATCAGGGCGCTCTGGCTGATATTGGGTTGGCCCGAGGTAGCGCAGGCCCATCTGTATTTCGTACACAGACCAGACGCCCCAGGAGGTGCAGAGGTCGCGCTTTGGGCAACAAGAAATGGCCCGCCACCGCTACCGGCAAAAGCGGACGAAAAACCAGTAAGGCAGATCAATGAAATTATGACAATAACCCCAAGAATCAATCTCTCTTTTATCTCGAGAACCGCTTGCGAGGCAGCATTCGGCATATCGCCAGTTCCGCCAAGCATCACGTTAGCGTGACCAACATCGCGTCGCGAATTTAAAGGTCTGCTAGATATAGTGCCAAAAGAAATCATCTATTCTTCCTCAATCGTGTTTCAGACCCGCATCTGAATGTCTCTTGAAAATTAGGCCATTGAGTGTCGACAAGGTGAGCGCCGAAAGGCTTTGTGTTGCCGCCTGCTTGGGGCACTGATGTGGCTGTAGGCGACTAAGTCAACACGCCTAGCGCCGAATAGTCCGATTTTATTTACGACTAGCTACACAGGCCGATCAAAATTTCGGCTTGGTCGGGCCAATTCGAAACCTCGGCCTGCGAAAAGAAGGAGGTGATTAGCTTAGAAGGGAAGGTCTCTGGTTCGAGGCGTTCAAGATTGTACTGAGTTGCCAGATTTTCGCGCCCTTCCCACCATTAATTGCACGGTGGCTCAACGGTCTGGTTGCCCTAAAGCGGCCGGATTCTTTCTATGTCACTGCTCGCTCCCCTCGTGGCTAGTTAGTTTCGCGGTAAGCCGAGTAGATACATCACAAGACCAAGTTCGGAAACCACAGTTTACCCAGTTGGCGAAACGCCGCCTTTGCAGGATTGGCGGAGCCTCGAAACGGACGCCTCCGACAAGGTATATCGCCAAGTTAGAGCGTAGCGTCCAAATGGGTCACCTACGCTTGCCGTGTAACCTGCCACGGCCTTTGAGACAGACCTAGTTGTTTTGCTCGTGACCTTGCTTCGAGTGCCTAACCTATTCTTGCAGATGCATCGGATTCAGACGTTTCGGATGTAGCCAAGTCAACACTTAGTATCGGTGGCAAGGTTTCGGCCCAAGAGGTTTCACCGTCCTGTTCGAGCGCAGGCCCGCCTCACAGTTGTTGAACTAGAGCCTCAGCAATGCGGCTGCCGCTTCCGCGTTCTCGCATGTTTACAATTGGCCTCTGAATGGCGAAAGCCGGGGTATTGAAGTTGTGAAGTCGTATTATTCCAAGGGTTTACAATAGAAGATAATAAAGACAGAGGTTACTGGCCGCTATTGCTGCTTCGCAAGTCATGATAGGGTCCTGTACCAACGATTTGTCGACAGAGACAAAAAAGGCAATCTGCCGGGCCTGAATGGGAACAAGGTATTTTATGCGAGTATTGGTTCCGCTGTTTATTCTATGCACAAGTATGGCGAGCGCCACGCCGGATTGCGAGGAACCTGCGCAGGCGCAATCATACGGTCTTATGGCGTATGAACCGCCCACAGATTTGGCGGTAATCTCCGGGGAAGAAGCCGCCACTGCCAACCCTAAACGAGAGTTGAAAGTCTCTCCAAGACCACGGCTGCGCCCTTGCAAGTTTCGCCAGATCGAAATCGGACGAGAAAAGATGCGTAAACGCGGAGCGGTGTGTAGCGACTGGACCATCGTCGGTGAAAACCGCAAGCCCTTTTCAGGGAAGCTTCGGGGATGCGGCATTGCCGAACCTGTACGCATCAGCATTGTGTCTGATGTCTTGCTCAGCCAGTTGGCGATGATGGATTGCAAGACGGCCGTCACTCTGAAGACTTGGCTGGAGAACACGGCAAAACCGGCCTTTGCGGATCAGGGAGGTGGTCTGAAGGGATTGCGCCTGTCCGGCCACTATGCGTGCAAGACGCAGAACAATCAGCCCGGCAGGCGTCTTTCCGAGCATGCCCATGGCCGTGCCATCGACATTTCGTCCTTCATATTAATGGATGGTACGGTGATTACCGTGCGCGACGGTTGGGCGAACAAAGGGACAGAGGGAGTTATGCGTGAGCTCCACGCAGGTGCCTGTGGTTTATTCGGTACGGTGCTTGGCCCTGACGCCGACCGCTATCACAAAGGTCATTTCCATTTTGATTTGGCGCGTCGTCGCGGTGGATCTTATTGCCGATAGCGACCTAGCTCTGCTCCGGCACCAGTTCGACCAGCATTCCTGTATCCTCGACCTCTTTCGCAGTGACCTTGCTCAAATGAACCAACGTCGGATTTATTAAGACCAACTGATACTCATCAAGAGGTCAATATCCGTTGGCCGCCGCCGGGGCTAAGGAGGCGCGCCTTGCGGCGCAGGAAGGGTTAATCTCGACCCAATGCGCTCACAGCCAGCCCGAACTTGTCTGTCACGATCTCGGCTCGTATATTTGTGCAGCGCGTCTAAGCTGTCCAATGTCATGATCAGCAGGTGACAGCAGTCTCTTGGCAAAATGACCCCAACCGGATGTAACGCAATTCAATGCCAGAATTTTGGTAGGATCAGCGCACCACATGAACCGAACAATGCGCGTGGCGCACGACGCGCGACGCCGTGCTGCCCAAAAAATAGTCGTCCAAGCCCGGGCGGTGCGAGTCCAGCACTATGCAATCAACCGCGTTCTCCTCGGCCCAATCCAGGATGGCGCGGCTCGAATGCCCCTCAATGACCACGGCGCTGCCGCCCTTGAACTGGGCTGCCAGATCGATAAGCTCGGTATAGATTGCCGACTTCAGGTCACGGGCATATTCCGGCGGCACATACTTGATGGCATAGCTGGGAATATGCTCTGTAACATGTAGCAGGGTGACTTGTGCGCCCTTGTCCGCCAGCGTTTTCGCTACCCGGATCGAATTTGTCGAATCATGTTCAACTTCAAACGACACCGCCACCAGAATATGTTTGTACATTGCTATCTCCCTGAATCGCGGATTCCGCCAAAAGCACACCCTATCCAAGATACCGATCGTCATCGCACGTGAAAGACAATTCTCCGCCTTGAGCCGCTTGACGACGAACCTTTTTCAGGTCGGTATGTAGCGCAGACAAGGATTCTCACTGCGGCTTCAGGTTGAAGTGGCTAGATTAAAAGCGTGACCAGAACCGTCAGGATGCAGCAGATCTGGTTCATAAGACCACCGATCCGCAGGAAATCCGTGAACCAATTAAGATCGGTTCCTGATCTTCACATCGATGCTTGCTTACTGACATGACCTAAAGCGTGACTGTCCGCTTCGCCAATTTTGGATTTAGGCATGAAGCACGCAGCGAAAGTCCGCTCCCCGCCTTTGTGTCGGATAGGTACGAACGGCCCTAAGCTGCCTTTGAACTAGCCTTCCGACGCCGCAGTGCAGCTTTCGCATTGCTGCCATTCGTGCATCATGCAGCATTTCGTTGAGTGAAACGTCGGTCAGCGGACAGACCGGCCGTTGAACTCCGCAATTTGAGAGTCAGCTTTGCCGAAATGGGCTCAACCGGCTATGCTGCTCACCATTCAACAATTGGACACCGGCATGCTTGAAGTGGATGAAGAGATAGAGACCGCTGAGCGGCTTCGGGAACTCCTGCCCACCGAGGGATTTGTAAACACATTCCTCAAAGTGAGTGATCGGTTGAACGACGTTGCGCGGTCATTTATTGGGCTTGCGCCGTTCGTCATTGTCGCGACCAAGGCATCCGGGGGCTTGATTGATATTTCACCCAAGGGGGACCCCGCCGGATTTGTCGAAGTCTACGACGACAAGACGCTGATTATTCCAGACCGGCTCGGTAACCACCGGGTCGACGGATTCCAGAACCTTTTGGAAGACGGGAATGTTGCGCTCTTGTTCATCGTGCCGGGTCATGGCGATACCCTGCGCATCGCAGGCAAAGCACGGGTCGTCAGAGACGCGGCGATCAGCAAGCGGCATTCCATCAATGGCAAGGAGCCCTTACTTGCCTTGGTGATAGATGTCGAAGAGGCCTTCATGCATTGTTCTAAATCGTTTATCCGGTCTCGTTTATGGCATCCGGACTATTGGCCCAAACGTAAATCCGCACCGACACTTGCCGAATGGGTGATTGAGACGGTCGAACGAGAACAAACGCTTGAGGACGTCCAGGATGATCACAGCACAGATGAAGAAGCGCGGCTTTATTAATCCGGGTGCTTTTTACCGCCCGTTGCCGGCATTGGGAAGGTCTTTAGACCGCAACCGCTGATGTCACTATTGCTGGGATTGGCACGCGCCATTCTGGACCCTGTCCATGCTTTTCCAGTATCTTGGATACAACTGCCGCCCGGATGGCAGCGGCGTTTGAAGCCGGTTGAGGGCGCAACATCGCACCACCTCTCGCCGTTCCCTCTCGAAAGAAATCATATGGCGCACCGGGGTCAGTGACCTGCCACTCCGAAGCGACCATAGACTGGCGACAGTCGGTAAATCCGGCGGCCTTAAGAACGTTAAACGCCAAAGTGGGATCGGCGTAGTCATTCGCACCAGGACCCGGCGGTAGTGCGATGTCTTTAGAGCCGTGTTCACCGATGGCACCAAAAACATAACCAAGTGCGGTATCTACTTCAGGCCCACACCAGACCGAGAATGCAAGCCGACCGCCGGGGCGTAGGACGCGACGGGCCTCTGCGATTACCTGTGGGGGATCGGGCACATGCGGCATTCCGAAGCCGATCGTGACGGCATCAAACGACCCGTCGTCAAAACTCAGGGCCATCGCATCGCCTTCAATGAACTTAGCCTCCGGGACAGCAGCGCGGGCCAAGTCCAGCATGGCGGTAGAGAAATCAAGCCCCACCACCTGTGCCCCGGCCCTAATCAGACCGGCAGCTACATTGCCGTGACCGCAGCACAGGTCGAGCACTCTTGTGCCGGGTTTGGTTCTTACAGCTTCGATCAGACACGGCACCACCATATCCGCTGCCTTTGCGAAAACCTGCGCATACGATCGGGCCACATGCGAATTCGCCCACTCGCGTTTTTCCAAAGCTGCGAAGGTGTCGGTTTCTTTGGGCTCAGACATCTATTCGACCCCCTTACATGCCTTCCAGTGGGCATCTACAAAGACCGCGTGTCAACAGAGCTGAGTAAAGCAAACGTTCGCCGCGTTACAGAAAGTCGTCAAGAAAGGGCTCACACCGGACCTCGGATGCGGCGCAGCATTTCGTGATAGGGTTCAGTGTCAACGTCGGGTTGTCGGTGTGGGTGGGAATGGCGGACGGGAGGAATTGTCATGCATACCCCGAACTTACCGGCCATTCGCGCCCTTCGCCCCGCCTGGAACAAGGGCCGTATCGTAGGCCAGAAGCGACCATTGAAACCCAAGCATGTCTGGGCGATCCGCGTCAGGCTTGAGTTGGCCGAGAACCATCGCGACCTTGCACTGTTCAATATGGCCATCGACAGCAAATTGCGCGGCTGTGATCTTGTTCGCATGAAAGTCGTCGATGTGATGGCATCAGGACAGATCAAAGAACGAGCATCGGTCCGGCAAAGCAAAACTCAAAAACCGGTGCGGTTCGAGATTTCCGAAGGCACCCGCGCGTCGGTTGCAACGTAGATGGAGGACCGGCTGATGGTCGGGTCTGAATATCTTTGGCCGGGCCGTTTCCATGATCGTCCTCATATCTCAACGCGCCAATATGCCCGGATCGTGCGCGACTTGGTCTCATCCATTGGGTTGGAAGTGAGCGCCTATTGCACCCATTCAATGCGGCGCACAAAGGTCACCCAAATTTACAAGAAGACGGACAACTTGCGCGCCGTTCAACTCCTGTTGGGGCATACAAAGATGGACAGCACCGTCAGATACCTGGTTGTCGAGCTTGAAGACGCTCTGGTAATTGCAGAAGCCATTGAAATTTAAACTTCGGGGCCGTCCGTCAAGGACGGCCCATTGCTGCCGTTTGCGTTACTCCCAAGTCCCGCGTTGCAGCTTTCGCAAGACAGACATTGATCCGTTTCCGCCGCATCATTAACGCCTATGATCCGCTCCGTGGGACTTTTCGGGCACTGGGCTGCTTTGGCCAGTGATCGTTTCATTCAGGCATCACCGTGCATGTAACCAATAATCAATTCTGAGATCTTGGCATGGATGCTGGCGCGGGGATGTCCTCCGGCGTCGTCGCAAAGCGCTTCCAGCTCCCGTTCGCTTTCGAGCATCCGTGGTCCTTTAGGCTTACACTCTGCGAGAGAACTGAAATGAGTGGCGTCCGGAACCACGCTGTATCGCGCGGTTGAGATCAATTCCGCCGCAGACCGGTGTCAACGCCGGGTGTGACTATCCCTTCATCGCCAAGGTTCGTCAGCGAAAATTCACCTACTGATGTTTCCACGTGGGAACATTCTGCGACAGCAAATGGTTTGGCAGCAGGAGGACCCGACATGACTCTACGCTTTGAACAGATATTGGCCGACGGTGTCGCCGAATGCTCTTACCTGCTCGGCGACGATTCCACTCACACCTGCGCCGTTGTCGATCCGCGTCCCGACGTGGGAATCTATCTCGAGACCGCACGCCGTTTCGGCATGGTCATCACCCATGTCTTCGAGACCCATATTCATGCCGATTTCCTCAGCGGTGCCCGTGAACTGGTGGACCGTCTGGGCGGTCAGGCCAAGCTCTGCGTAAGCACAGAGGGTGGCGCCAAATATGGCTTTGACCATGAACCCGTGCGCGATAGCGACGAATTCACCTTCGGCGGCATGCGGATGAAGGCACGCTTCACCCCCGGTCACACGCCGGAGCACTTATCCTACATGCTCTACGACGGCGACAAGGACACGCCTTGGGGCGTCCTCTCCGGCGACGCCTTCTTCGTCGATAGCGTCGGTCGGCCCGATCTGCTCGGAGACGATCAGTCCGAAGAGCTGGCCGAGAAGCTCTTTCACACGGTGCGCAAGATCTTCATGGACCTGCCTGACGATGTCATCATCTATCCCTGTCACGGCGCGGGTTCGGCCTGCGGACCGGACATCGGCGACCGGATGTCCACCACCGTCGGCTACGAACGGCGCTTCAATAGCTATGCCAAAATCGAGGACCTGGAAGAATTCAAAGAGGCGATTCTGGGGGACGCGCCCCCAGTCCCGACGCACTATCCGCGCATGAAGAAGGTGAATGCCAAGGGCCCCGAGGTCTTGCGCAACCTGCCACGCATCCCCCCCTTGGGTGTCGACGATTTTGCCGGGCTGGCCGAAGAAGGCGCGCAGCTGCTCGACGTGCGCGACATGATGGGGTTCGGTGGCGGCTTCGTCAGCGGCAGCCTCAACATCGGTGCCCGGCCGGAACTGTCGGTCTGGGCCGGTTGGTTGCTGGACCCTGAGCGCCCGATCTACCTCGTGACAGAGGACGACACCGAGGTGAACGACGTGCTGCGCCTGCTCTGGCGCACCGGGTTCACGGACTTCGGCGGCTACCTCGCCGGTGGCATCGGCGCCTGGCGTGAGGCCGGGCGCGAACTGGCGCAGATCCCGCAGATCTCGGTGCATGACTTGAAGGACGCCAAGGGTGTCACCCCGCTCGACGTGCGCAAGCCTGATGAATGGGAGGGCGGCCACATCCCGGGCGCAACCCATGCGTTCCTGGGCGAGCTGTGCGACAAGCTGGACGACCTGGATAAACCCAAACCCTACGCTACTTATTGCGCCAGCGGTTTTCGCGCCAGCATCGCATCGAGCCTGCTGGTCCGAAATGGGTTTACCAACATTCGCAACGTGCCCGGAAGCTGGAAGGCCTGGACCGCCGCCGGCTACGAAACCCAAAAACCAGACTGAGGAGAATATCCATGCAAGATACAGTTAAAATCAATGACCGTTTCACGATCGCCAAGTTCGCGCCCGAAGCCGGTCAGATCCGGCAAGCCGCGCAGGAAGGCTTCAGATCTCTCATCAACATGCAAACCGATGACGAGGAAAAGAAACTGAAGATGGCGCCCGACCAAGAACGGCAAAAGGCAGAGGACGCCGGTCTGGCCTTCCTTCATCATCCCGTCGATGGCGAGAAGTTGTCCGAAGACCTCGTCGACGATTTCCGCCGAAAGGCCACGGACCTGCCGGCGCCGGTGCTGGTGCATTGCGCCTCTGGCAAGCGGTCCGGCGCCTTCGTGATGATGCACATCGGCAGCGAGCAGGGGATGACCGGCGAAGAAGTCGTCCAGAAGGCCGAAGAGATGGGCTTTGAATGCGACACGCCCGAGCTCGAGGACTTCGTGAAGAACTACGTGAACAGCCATAACGGGAAATGACCCAACCTTACCGAGGGAGACAGGCTGAGCAGGGACGGCCCTGCCGTGTCCCCCTCGGTCTGCCCGCACAGCCCGCTCAAGTCCAGGCGCTGTCCGGAGCAAGCCATGCGCAACGTCAGGTGCTCCTCGATATCACGCTGACCTGTCCATTTCGCTCAAGGTACGCTTCCTCGACTTCCGAGAGATCCCGTAAACTATTGAGGCGCAACTACTCCGTGATGTCTACCCGAAATGAGCTTTCTTGAACGCCTGAAAATCGGCCTTCCCATTGCGAACAAGGGTTATCGGGCGCCATTTCACGAGGCGCGAGACGATCATCGAATGCGGTGCCAACCCGCCGTCTGTCGAGAGATTTAGTCAGGTCTGGTTTGTTCGCAACTGGTAAGGCCGTGGGCCTGAGCATCTATCCGCTCTCGGGGCAGCCGAATAGCCACGTGGAGCCCAGTCTGATCTAACTTCCGCTCGAAGCTACCCCTAAGCCTACTTTCAATCATGACTTGCATTAGCTGGGTGCCAAAACCCACGCGGGTCGGCTCCGGTGGGGGTGTCACCAGAGGGGCAGCGTGAAGCTCCTCCCATTCCAGAACCACCTGCTCCGCAGCTTCGTCAAAGTTCGCGTTAATGGTAAGTCGGCTGTCGGCGCATAGATCATTGTGTTTAAGGGTATTGGTGGCCAGCTCATTCAGGATGAGCGCCAACGGCATGACGCTCTCGCAATCAATCATCAGATCGATGACATTGATTTCTACCCGATCTGGTTCGGGGAAAATTTCGATAGCCTCACGAACTAGGGACGACAGAGTTGCCCCTTCAGTGGCGTTCTCAATCGAGAGCCGATTGGCGTTGCCTACTGCAACAAGTCGTCCAAGGAACGCTTTGTCGAGTTCATCTTTGCTTTGAGCCGCGCGTGAGCAGCTGCGATAAATGGAGGTGAGCACGCTCAGGCTGTTGCCTACTCTGTGGGTCATTTCGCGACGCAGGGTTTCGCGACCTTCTGCTTCTTGCTTGCGGTGGATTGCAACGCCAATTTGGCTGCCGACGGTTTGGATCATCCGAAGGATATCTGCATCCAATCTCGCTTTCGAGGAACCGAAGAACTCCAGAATGGCGCGAATTTCGCCGCCCTGCCGCACTGGCAGGGCGACCGCTCTCACCAAGCCGATCTGCTCAAAAGCCTTGCTCCTCAAAAAACGCTCTGATCTTGTGACATCATCGAGAAATTGTAGCTCGCCACTCTCCCAAGCTAACCCCGGCAATCCTTCTCCGGGAGTAAATCTCAACAATTCTGTGGCTTTTACGGCCGCCTCAAGTCGCGAGCTCGCCAAATGCCAGATACCTGTGGGATGCAGGCGGGCATTGTCGCCTTGCCCCCGCACCACTTGAAGGTGTCCAGCATCCATGCTGGCTACGGAACAGACAGTATCAAGGCAAAATTGAATAAATTCATCGAGGGAAACGTCTTCGAGCAACTTCTGCGAAACTGCAAGAAGAGCGTCGCCTTCCCGTGCCCGAAGCTCCTGCCGCTCTTCGGCAACATGTCGGAGTGTGATGTCGCGAGCAATCTTCGATGCGCCAATGACGTTTCCATTGGCATCTCGGACAGGTGAAACGGTTAGTGAAATTGGAACAAGGGTTCCGTCTTTGCACTTACGAACGGTTTCGAAATGAGCGATTTTTTCGCCCCTGCTCAAACGTGCGATGAAGTCTTCCTCCTCTGCAACGCGGTCAGCGGGAAAAAGCATCGTTATCGGCTGACCGATCGCCTCTTTGGCGGAATAGCCGAAAAGCTGTTCCGCACCGGGGTTCCAACTTTGGATAAGGCTATCGAGCCCCTTTGTAATGATGGCGTCGTCAGAACCCTCTACGATCGCGGCAAGGTGCTGCTGGACGCTTTCGCGCGTATCCACTTTTGCAATCCCTTAACGATACTGAATATATCGAGCATATCTATTTTAAGGTGATATGCAAATAAATCGGGCAATCAAGCGACGATCAAATGCTTCACCGCCTCTCCCCACATGGGCAACCATCACCTGACTTGTCGAATAAAACAGAGAAACGGAAGTAAAGCCACTTTAACTCAGCGTCCGCTCATGACCTGTGGGTCAGATTCTCCGCGGATGCAGCGAAAGTCCGGTTCCCGCCCATCTGTTGATTGCACTTGGTAAGGGACTGTTGCGTTGTTGGTGCTTCGACATGGATACGATGAAAGACGGCTTCGGTGAGAGTGGGTATGAGTGAAGGGGTTCGGGTAGAACAAGGAGAAGCAAAGCATCACCACCGAGACGAAAGCGAATGGCATCGGTACGGGCACACTTACCTGGAATAAATGCCCGTACCGATTTCGGCTATTTAATGCCCTGCATGATGCTTGCAAGATACGTTTGGATTGAAGGGGTGAAGTACCCCCATCGGGTTCTCGCGGAAAAGCCATATATGCTGATCGTAGTGCGGCATAAAGTTATGGGCTTCGTCGACTTCGGTTTCGGGGTTGTCGGCCATGGCATCCCAAGCCTTGCCATTGATTTCCGGCACAGGCCTTTGGGTGTCCGTCCATGCTGACTGCCACACCAGATTCTCGACGCCAACCAATTCGAGAGTTCCACCTGCCTGAGGTTCGTAGAGCAAGATAGCAGGGCGCATCCAGTCTGTATGTGTCCCATTGCCATCTACCTTGGGCTTACCGGCGGTGATACCCAGCAGTGCCGGATGGATGTAATGAATCCCCATCCCCCCACTCCGCTGGTAGCCCTTCAGCGGCAGCCTCCAAGGAATGCCCCCACTGAAGTGGTCCACCTTTTGGGATAGAATTATCCCGTTTTCAGGAGGACGACGAGATGGCTGGCAAGCGAGAGAAGCCCGAAGATATTGTGCTGAAGCTACGGCAAGTTGAAGTGCTGCAAGGGCAAGGGCGGTCGACGGCGGAAGCGGTGCGTCAGATCGGTGTGACGGTTCAGACCTATTATCGATGGCGCAAAGAATATGGCGGCATGAACCGCAATCAGCTCAAGCGGCTTAAAGAGCTGGAAACAGAGAATACTCGGCTCAGGCGTGCGGTGTCGGATCTGACACTGGACAAGATGATCTTGACTGAGGCCGCACGGGGAAACTTCTAAGCCCTTCCCGCCGCCGTCGGTGCATTGATCATGTGCGGCAGACCCTTGGCGTATCTGAGCGCCGGGCCTGCCGCACACTCGGGCAGCATCGTTCGACACAGCGCAAGGAACCTTGCGGCTTGCCGGACGAAGCGCGGCTAACCGAGGACATCATTGCACTGACGGAAGAGTTCGGACGCTACGGGTACCGCATGATCACCGGGATGTTGAACAACAGCGGATGGCATGTGAATCACAAGCGCGTAGAGCGAATTTGGCGGCGCGAAGGGCTGAAAGTTCCACAAAAACAACCCAAGAAGGGGCGGCTCTGGCTGAACGACGGATCTTGCGTGAGGCTGCGGCCTGAGCGCCCAAACCACGTTTGGTCGTATGACTTCGTCCAAGATCGCACACACGATGGGCGGGTCTACCGCACACTGAATATCATCGATGAGTTCACGAAGGAGGCGCTTGTGATCAGAGTTAAACGTAAGCTCAATTCAACAGACGTGGTCGACGCCTTGACCGATCTGTTTATCCTGAGAGGGCCGCCAGAATATATCAGATCGGATAATGGCGCGGAATTTATCGCAAAAAAAGTGCGTGCCTGGATCGGGGCAGTTGGCGCGAAAACCGCTTTCATCGCGCCAGGCTCACCATGGGAAAACGGATACTGCGAGAGCTTCAACTCCCGCTTCCGCGACGAGCTGCTGAACGGGGAGGTCTTCTTTACGTTGCGCGAGGCTCAGATCCTGATCGAAAGATGGCGCCGCCACTACAACACAGTCAGGCCACACAGCGCCTTGGATTATCGTCCACCGGCACCAAAAAGCATCGTACCGATAGACCAGAGACCGACCATGCATTAACATTTAAACTGGACCACCCGATGGGGGCACACCACGTTCCTTTCGCGGATTTCATTGATCGATCATTGTGACAATCTCATAGCAATATTTTTAGGGCACACAACATAGCAGCCCTTTGTCCGCGACGCAGCATTGGGTAAAGAGGGCTCAGTGCAGACATGCGACGACGCGGCAAGCATCCTGATTGTTCTGGCCGTCTGATCGACGTTAGCGGACCTTTTCAGCCGTTCGCCAATTGGCCCGATGCCGCATCGCGGAGTTCCCCAAAAAGCGCCATCCATCCGGCGCGCAGGTTTCTATGTGCTCAGAGGTCAGCAGTGCGTACAACGCGGTTCCTAGCCTTGACTGCGGTTAGGTTCGCTTTCAATTATCCAAAGGCGATCAAGGGTTCAACGGCGCGCGTCTACTTGCAGCCGCCGATCCAGACAGAGGTCAGCGCGGTTGGTTTGTGATCAGGCTTTCGTCACCAACGGAGATCACAACAAACAGCTTCTTGATTAGGGGTTGCTGACCCCATGACAGCAACTGGGCGCAGGTCACATTGTACTTATCAAGTACTTCTTTATGGGCACGACTTTCCCCAGCCGTCCAGATGTCTGTATCCCCCCAATCGTCATATCCGATGATTGTGCCAGCTTGGATTAACTTGTGCTCCAAAAGAAAATCCAAGCAGTCCATGGTGCTGGAATATAGATCGCCATCTATGTCGACATACGCGGCTGGCAGAAACGTGCCATCGGCAACCAGTTCTGCTTTCAACGTATCTGAAAACCAACCTTCATGAATTTTATATTTGTCTGGCCCGAGATTCAGACTCTTGACCATCGCAAGAAGCTTTTCCTTTGGAGCTGCGAAAGCGCCCTTTTCCCAAATTAACGGAGCCTGCACACCTAATTTCTCTTCGGGCAGTCCCTCGAAGCTATCGAATAGGTGAAAATCCGGGAGCGGCAAATCGTGGTCCTGAAATCCGGATACCAAACCATGAAGAGTGCTGCCATGTGCGACTCCGAAGCAGTATACTTGGCGACGCTCGCCGATTTGACCAAACCGTTTCAGATACGGCGCGACCAGTTGTCTCCAAGAATGGATTCGATCGGTCAATCTACTCATTTGTTGTTCCGAAAGTTCAAGATCGGTGGAGTTCAGCAACATTTCTAACGGCCAACGCCGGGTCACGTCGCGCCACCGGAAAATAAACCACTTCTTTTTCACAAAATCCAACAACAAATCTACATCCCTAAATCACACAATGAAACATATTATATATTTTATTATCCTTAGATCGAAAAATGCGTATGCCTAAATCTCAGGAATCAGACTACGCCAAATATCAAAGATAGTGCTAGACTGTTTATCGTTAACTTTCCACTTTCCCTGTTTCTGGCTTTACACTGGTCCGCTGAGATTTCCCGGCTTCCGCCCTTTTGTTCGGGTGCAGAACTACCAAGAAATGATCGCAAAGGGCTGGTAGCGGCCATGCGGCGGTGCCAAAAATACCCAGTTGTAAGTGTGCGTGAATATCGGCTCCCAATGTCGCGGTTCTGTTGGCGGGCGCATGCAGCGAACGGCAGTTTATACGGGAGCGCCGTGAAAGCAGTGTAACGATATAGATCGCCGGTCACTTTTCCTCGTCCTGCGGTACTGTACTTCATCTGTCCCTGCGCCCCTTTTGGTCATTCCGCCAGGGTCTGACCGGAGCCGCCGATATTGGCCGGAAAATCCTTCAGCTTCGGCAGGCCGTCGCGGACCGGGAGGACTGCCTCTGCGTAGTTGAGATGCCAGACAGGCCGGAAATGCAATTCCTGGAGGACGGGGGCGTGGATATCAATGAAGCCGGTTCCCGGATGTTCGGTCATGACATGGCAACCCCAGCGCGTGCAAAACCGCCGGGCGCTTATCCCGGTCTTGTTGAACAATCCGAGCAATTCGGCGCCGTGCGAAACAGTAACCTGATCTTCAGCGAAGAGCGCATAGGTTACAAAGGGCGCGCCGGAATAGATCCGGCAAGAGTTACAGTGACAATAGCCCATCTCAACCGGCGCGGCGGAAACGCGAATATTCACCACATTGCAGAAGCAAGCACCAGTCATAACGACGGCGGCCATACAAATCGCTTGATGGTCCGCCGATGTCTCATCTTCGTCAGTCATTTTCATCCTCCCTTGGCTTCTCGCAGATAGACCGCCGCGCCACTCTGATGCAGAGCAAGCGCGGCGGCGCTTCTCTCAGTTGCCCGTCGCAGTTGGCGGCAGCGGCTCGGGCACTTTGTTGCGGATTGCAGGAATTTGGCGCAGATAGACGTAGATCGCGCTAAGGTCCTCATCCGTCATCTGACCATAGACCGGCCAAGGCATCGGTGGCAGGATCGGCCGTCCTTGGCCCAAATGACGCCCGGACCGCAGCGCCGCAAGAAATTGCTCCTCACTGTAATCTCGCAGAACACCGGTTTCGGGATCGGGCGTCAGGTTTGCTGTGAAGCTAACGCCCCAGGGGCCAGACCAAGCAGTATTCGTCATCGAGACTGCCGCTGCCCAGGGGCCTTCGAGCACCGCCGCCTCGGTAATGACCTCGCTCTCAGGATGGCCGGACAGCGTCCGCTCCATGTCCAATTCCGGACCGTTCTCACCCATCTTGAACGGAGTATGGCAGTCATGGCAAGAAGAGGTCGTTACGATGTACTCCCCTCGTTTGAGCTTGTCCTCCGCCGACATCTCTTGCGCTAGGGTCACCACCGGTGGTGCGGTGGCGACCATGGCCATCGTCAAGATGTGTTTTCTCATTCCTCTTCTCCTACATGGTGCTGGGCGTGGACAGAGACCACCTCCGTTTCGGCGATCCAGCGGTTGATTAACTCGACTGCTTCGGCATCCACCAGTGCGGTGCCAAGCGGCGGCATTTGCAGCATCGGCGAACGCGACGCCATGCGCTGCGGGATAGCACTCCGGTCTGGGTGGCCGGGCGCGATGCGCGCAATGGTCCCGGGCACAAGGCCCGGCGGCGGGAATTTCAGGGGCTGGCCAAGCGTTGTTTCAATCGGTCCAGAATATGGATCGGTTGCAGATCCACGCAGGTCGAATCCGAGCTTGGCCAAAGGGCCATATCGATTGTGACAATGACCGCAATTTCCGTGCAGATAGCCAAGCGCCTCGCGCTCTAAAGTCGACGCGTCTGTCAGGTTTGCCGTCAGGTGCCGCGCGTCGAGACTGTCGAACACACCGCGCGCGCCCAACACATCCAGCGCCGGAGCCTCGGGATTATTCTTGAACAGGCCAGCCATATCTTTGCTTCCGAGTTGCCGTTCGCTAAAGCCGAGCACCGGGACCGGTCCGGACAGGTGGCAAGCACGGCAATCGTACACGCCGGGGATCGCATGCGATGCACCACCAGCCAATGAATGGGCGTTCTTGAGTCCCATGTCGGGGGCCAGGCGTGCGTCCTTTCCGTCGTCGCTCCACGCATAGGCGGCGAAAAGCCAAAGGCCGTCGGCAAGTCGCTCCATATAACGGGTCTCGACCTTTTGGTGGTCGAAGGAAAACTCCTTCCAGAGCCGCGTACCGACCGGGAAATCCCAGACATCCGGGTCGCTCGTATCAATGGCGTCACCCGGCGGCAGTGAAATCCAGCGGTGTTTTTCGGCGCCGTCCGACCACAGCGGATATTGCGGAGCGAAGGCGATATGTTGAGGATCGACAGTCAGGGTAGCGGGATCAGCATAAAGACCGGTCTCAAATAGCGTGAGAGGTACCTTGGAATTTATGGGGCTCAGCAGGACGCCAGCATCCGACGCTTTCGGCGCAATCGAAGCGAGAAAACCCCCGAAACCGGCAGAAATGCTGATAACGATGACGGCCACCCAGATGATGGCCCACCGGAACGACCTGAAAGCGATGTGATGGCGGATGGCAGCCATGAAAATCACCTCTGTGAATGCTACTCACCAGAAACAGCGTCTTTTCGATCCCCGCTTCTTTGCCCGGGGCACCGCACTTTCTTAGTCCGCCGCGCAGCTATGGCTGCGCGGGGACATCACTTTGTTGGTCACGCGACCTGCAAGCAATGCGTCTGCATTCCATGAGCAAGCCATTCGGCGGCCTCGAGACCAAGATTTTCCGTCGCCAAGTACTCGTACTTTGCGCTTTCCTCGGCGGTCAGAACGTCACGCCACCGGCCATTCGTGCCCTTATGGATAAACGTCTCAGCCCCGCCGTCCCAAAACACGCCACCGAGCGGCGCGCTCTTTGCCGCGTTGTGCTTCATGTAGTCGAAACTGCAATGCGTAAGGATCGCGGGCCAGTGGTCCGCTGCCACGTCGATCCCAAGAAACTTGGCGATACGTACGATTTCGCCGGGCATGTCGGCCTTTAGATCGGCGAAATGCACCAGCAGCACGTTTGGCAGGTCGCGCACCTCCCACCAGCTTCGGATATTTTCCCAGAACGGCCAGAAGGGATGCCCGTTCCGGTCAAGCCAGTCGTGATAGTACTGGCGAATTGAGGCAGGCGGCGGCTCGATCGGCGCACCAACGAGGCCCGGGGTTTCGTTCAGCGCACGGTAAAACTCATCATTGGCGCGGGCGTGATGGTTGTACATGCTCCACACCACGTCGCGGCCGTCTCGGCCAATGTAGATGTACTTGGCCTCGGGGGAGAACACGAGCGCGTCGACCGGCAGGTGCGTCTTTAGAAATCGCCTGTGAGTCTGGGCCTCGACGGCCGACAACTTCAACGCCTTTGGCGGAATCCGCAGGTCCAGCCAGGGCGAGATTGCGGGCACATCGATGTCCTCAGCCCCTGCGAAAATGAGCTGACTAACGATCTGCTGCATCCATGTTGTGCCCGCCTTGGCATAAGTTCCGATCACGATATCATCAGCCCGAAATCGGAAGTCGTTCCAAATGGTCGAGTCAAAATGATGGCTGTGCATCTCGCGGGTCTTGTATGGCCATGTGATCTGATGAGATTGCATTTCAGTGCTCCGGAAAGTTTTGTTATTTCAGTAAAGAACCGAGGGAAACCACGCGCCGCGGGGCTCGGTGTATGCACCGCGCGTCATCAACGTCATCGGTTTAACGACCGTGAATCCCTGACCGAGACACCAACTGAACAGCTCAGCGTTTCGGATTGGCGTCAGGAAGCCAATTGGATCATCACTGACCGCCCCGACGCCGAGAAGGAGCGCCGTCAGGTCAGCCCATGTTTCGGCCACGCCATGATTTAGCAACCACAGGTTGGGCATCGTCATGTAAGCCCTGATCCTGCCGCCGCGTTCGAGAACAACCGGAGTGCCGCGCGCGAGGGCCGTACGCAATTCCACAGCGCGAGCGTAGCCATGCACCCGGCGGGCAAGATTGTCCGCCGCGATGAGGTCGGTGGATGCCATCGGTCGCACTCGCATCCCGGCAGACATCCCTTCGCGAGGACGCCCCGTCATCACAACCAGCGGTTCGCGCACCCGAAAACCGAGCGAAGCATAGAGTGCCATCGACTTGGTGTTGAACGCATCCTGCAAAAGCCGGATACCGCTAGCCTTCTCGCCGCGTTTGATCACGGCCTGCATCAAGAGCCGACCGACGCCGGAATCCTGAAAATCAGGATCGACCGAGATCGGCCCGACCCCGTGGATCGGATCATCTTCGGTCAGGAAATTCGATCCGACGATTCGGCCTTTCGAAAGCGCGACAACCCCGTAGTTATTAGGATCCTCGATCTGAGCAGCAGCGATCCCGGTCGCCGTTTCAAGATTGGGAAAATCCGGCGCGAACCCGCGGCTCTCATGGAACCGTCGGAATGCCTCATATAAGATGCGCGCCACCGCGCCGGTATCGCCCGGTGCAGCCTTGCGAATCTCGATAGCTGATTGCACCGGCGCGGAGGCAACAATGGAATTATTAAGGAAGGTCATATTTACCACGCAATTTGAGAAGGAAATCGAAACCGGCAACCGGTCTCGCCACCTACAGAATTACCTCGATGCGGTTGGGGAGGCTCGCTAAGATTCCCGGCACGGAACGCTAAAAGATTACTAAGCCGACAACATTCCGCCATCAGCTGGAACATCTTCGAGAATTAGCGCGCCGGGAACGCACAGCCTCAGGCGGCCACGTCCGGCTTTCTCAAGTCGGATTGGGCAGGCGCGCTCAACAAGTCGTCGCTGCAGAAGAACGAGCCGGGCCTCAAGATTCTCGGAGAATTCCGGCAGCCGTAGTGCGGGATCGAGCCGCAATTCGCGGTTCGAGAATTCGGATCGACCGGTAAGCGCATGCTCGCCAACAAGCTTCCAGAAAATTGCGCCCGCGACGCCTTTGATCAGATAGTCATTATCTATGAAGACGCTGTTGTCTACGCCGTAATGACGTACATGAACGGGACGGGCGATTGCTTTCGCCATGGGTTGGATTTTGTCGCCCACTTTGATCGAATCGAGTCCACTTGCCATGATCTCGCCAAGCCGCGCCGCGACAAGCACCAATGCATCCTCGTCGTCGTAGCGAAACCGCATCGGCTCGACGCTTTCGGCGAAAAGGATACCGGCAATGCGGCCACGCATATGCATGGGGACGGCGATCTGGCTTTCGGGAGAGGCGAGTCCGGGATAGGGAATTTCGGTCGCGTCGGCGCCGTCGAGCCCGTGATCGAGCGCCTGATCGCGCAGGACCGCGCCATAGCTATAATCTGAGGTCATGTGGCCAATGCGAATGGGCACCCCTTCTCGCGCGGCGACGCCGATGACGCCATGGCCAAGCGCAATTTCGGAACCGATCCCTGACCGGGTATAGCCCGTCGAGGCGACAGTGTAGAGCCCGCGGGTGGTTTCGTCGATCATCAGGACCATTGCTTGGTCGATTTTGAAGTATCGCGTAAGGCAACTGAGCACGTCGTCGAATAGCGGACCAAGTTCGCGTGCCTTGCCTAACTCTTCCCAAATGCGCCTGACCGCTCCCAAATGGTTTCGCGGCGCACTTGGGGACACTGCAAAGGGGCCGGAACTGAGACTGAGCGCTTCGACGCGAAAAACATCTGCGCCAAGCAACTGAAATATGCCCTCCATGCCGCTGTGGGATGCGATGCCCGCCAGCTTCGCTTTCATGATTTCGAACAGCGGTCCGTCGGAGCGGGTTTCCTCGTAAGTGAGGTCAATTCGGTAATCCGCGACAGTCTCAGGATCGACGACCGAGACCGACGCCATTCCGGTTTCAAGTATGTTGCGACGGGTCTTGTTGAAGAACTGGTAACTTAGCGCGACACGCGTGCAGTCGACGAAATGAACTTGTGATACGATCGAGATGTTTGGCACGCCTGCGGCGTCACAGGTTGCGAGGACCGCAGGCACCACGCCTTCGAAACAGTTCCGGATCATGTCGAGCGACGGTTCCATCATGGCGTTAACTCGCTCCCAGCGCTCGGGCCGGGAGTCTGAACGAACGCGCTCTCTGGCAAAAACTCCGCAGCAGCAAGCTCATGCGGCTCGAATCTGGTATAGCCCGAGGCCAAGGTCTCGTCATAGCCGACGCTGACCAGTTCGACACGAAATGCGCGCGCCTGCCGGATTGCCGCAGGCCCGTCGGATGGCGATAGGTGGACGATTTCTGCTCGTGATGCCTTGAACTGAATTGAGCGGTGCGAATAAGGCCTGGTGAAGGTTACGGCAATCGGCGCACTCGCCGCGATCGCACGCTGGAACGCCACATTCGCTGGTTCGCGAAAGATCACGCGAACACGGCCTTCGGCATCGATCCGACAGGCCACGCCACGCCCGATGACCGGCCGACCGGAACTATTGCGACTTGCCATGACAACACTAATTCCGCTCTGGCAGAAATCTGCTAATTCGGCGGTCAACACACCATTGGCCAAGGTCGACCCAGACCAGCCGCGGCGCTCGGCCAATTCTTGAGATGGAGTCGAAGGTCGCTCAGCCCGTAGCAAAGCTTAACACTCCTATTTGTCCCGAGCGGCAGCTCGGTGCGTGTTGGAGTTGGGAGACAAATCTTAGCACTTTTGGTGCAGTACAGGAAGAATGGAATGACTCCCGTTGACACCTTCTAGGAGCAGCGCCGTCGTCGACGATGAGCGCGCTTTGGCTTGCCAAACGTGCTAGTCCCCTGCGCGAGCATCACTGAATTTTGTGAAGGGCTCCAGCGACGTCGCAGCGCGGCCTGAAGATTGACCTAAGGCGGACATTAACTGGTCGATAACGCGGCGCAATCGACGTTATCTACGGCGTCGAATGCATCGCGTTGCTGCTGCAATGCAACTTTCGCCTTGCTGCCATTCATAATCAACACTCATAATGCCCAACCCTTGAATGTCGATCTTCTCGGCGATGCTCAGCGCATCTTCGATCTCGACGCCCAGGTACCGCACCGTTCTGTAAACTTTGGTGTGACCCAGCAAAAGCTGAACTGCCCGCAGATTGCCGGTCTCGCGGTAGATAGGCACCGCCTTGGTGCGTCTCAACGAGTGTGTGCCGTAGCCGCTCGGATCAAGGCCGATCGCCTGCGGAATCCACCACGCATTTTGAAACGGATTTGACGGATACGTTGCGGCCTACATAATGCGACAAGGTCGATTCTCCACGGCCGGTTTTGTTGAGGCCTATTCTATCGGACCTCATTCGCCTTAAGAGAGCGACCGGCGCAAACAAACCATGTCGTTCCCGGACTCCGCAGTGACTATTACCAAAAAGTCTACGCAGCAATGTGATGTTCAGCCCAACCAATGATGTAGTCATGGTGTTGTGACCAATCCGCCCACGCCGACCTCGCCCACGCCTTGACCGCGTCAACGTGTTCAGGCGTTCCCGCGAATTTGGCGACATCCGCCACGGTCATCGTGAATTCCGCGGGTGGTGCGAGAAAAACCAATTCCGCTTTGTACTGGCCGAGCGAAAGCATGATATTATTGGCCTCTTCCAGTCGCCTGAGATGATTCACTTGGATTCCAAGCCGAGCCAGATGAAGGCCGACCGACTGGATCGCCTGACGCGTGGTCCCGTCACCCGGGTGCTGGATGGCAAAGGCGTCAACCGTCAATCGGTGGGTTCGCATCAGCGCGGGGTCGCTGTATTCGTGTGCCAGGACTTCGTCATACTTCGCAAAACATGCTGGCGAAGACAGCATGTACCTGTGCGTGGGGCCAGCGATCCGTTCAAGCTTTGACCCGCAGCCGACGCATTTGATCAAGTCTCGCTCTTTTGAAACGCCGGGCTCAGGCAACAGATCGCTCACAAACGTCGTAGGCAACAAGGCAGTTCCGCTTCGGTGTCTTGCTCATTTGGACCGCTGGGAAAACCCCGCCGTTTGAAAGGGAAATGGAAGTTGGCCGCTCGATCATGTAGCCAAGTTTCTCATAGAATGGCAATCCAGAGAGTGTGGCCGTGAGCCTGATCCTTTCAGCCTTGCCTTCATTTCTCGATCTGTTTTCGGCGTGTTCCATGATTTTCCTCGTTAGGCCGCGCCGCGCATGGCTGGGGGCCGTAAAGACCGCACGGATCGTGGCGGTCGCCGATTCCAATTGTGGTTGGGGCTGACTGGCTTCGTCACTGAGGGTGAATTGCGCGCTTGTCGTCCATCCGCCCGAAGCCACGAGGAGCCCCGCCTCTTCGATGACGTAGTATGTGCCGTCTCCGATCAAATGCGGATCCACAGTTTCGATCTTGGCCGTGATGCCTGCGATCTGCTTCGGAGTGTAGTAAATCCCGCCCAATTCCCGCCATGAATTGGCATGTAGCCTGCGAAGCGCAGGGATGTTCGCTGGCTTTGCGAGCCTAAGAATTCAGCCGTGGGTGAGTTCGGCGGCGCGCGGGGGATCCACGCGCCGCCGCATCGGCTATGAATCCTCGCCGTGGCCTTCCATGTCGAAGGCAGCGCGCAGGCCCATGTACGGACCCCACCCGAGGAAGACTTGGCCAATGTCGCCGTCGTGGTCGACGAAGCTGCCGGTTGCGCCCGAGATGGCGCGCAATTGCACGACGTTTTCGTCGATTATCTCAGGACCGTGCGAAATCAGTATGTCGCCTTCGTTCAGCACAACTGTCTGACGCGAAACCAGGAAAACACCGGTTTCGGCCTTCATTGCGGCACCCACGAGAAACCCGTCGCAGGTCCAGGTTCCGAGCACGAGTTCCGGGAATGCCGGAGACCCGTCCTCGTTGACGCCGTCGATACCTGGTGCAAGCGTGTCGGCGGGATAGACGTAGCCCTGAGTGACAAACGGGTTGCCGTGGGTCGGCATGCCCTCGTCGTCCACCGGGGCGGATTGAAAGACAAAGCGCGTGTGGTCTTCGGCGACGTCGAAGCGGACGAGCGGTTCCGCCAGGGCGGCGGTTCCAAGAAGGATGGCGGCGGTCGTCATCGAAAGAGATCTTAGCATTGTGGTTCTCCTGACTTTGGCAGTCCGTGCATTTTAATCGATCTCGCAACCCGAGCTGCCGGGAATGTCGCGTAATCGACCTCGTTCCCCGTCGCATTGGGCGTCGGAGTATCTGAGAGGAAGTCGACCGCCTTCAGAACGGCGGTATGCGAAGCAGAGCGGACAGACGCTGTCGGCCATCCGGCTCGATCCCGATGTCGCGCAGCATCCGTTCCGGCAGCTCACCGAGAGAACGATGAGCCAGCATCGCACGTCGGCGGTTGCGGTGCTTTGCGACGCCATCCAGGATACGGCAGATCACGGCAGCCAGTCCGAGGGCGGGTTTGCGTGGATGGGCGGTCGGGACCGTCCCGGTTTCATTCCGGTACAACACTCTCTCCTTTATGTTGCGGTCGCCAGGGCATCTGCCCGGCGCAGGAAAAGCTGGCTCAGTGGGCTGTCGTGCCTGCGGTCCGCCCGCTCAGCCGTAAGCGCCCGCGCAAGATTTTCGTTGCCCGCACGTAGCGACGCCTCGATCAGCGTCAGTTCGATAACGTCGCGTTGCGCGTGACTGCCGCCAAAGCGGTTGGAAATCGAACGTACTTGGCGCAGCAGCCGAACCGTCGCTTCAAAATCGCCATCTCCGAAGGCCAATATCGCCCTGGCAACGGCATGACCGACATCGGACGTGAACCCGGCGTTGTCGTTCGGCCGGGCCATCGCCTCGGCCTGTGTGGCGATCAGGGCAAGTGCGGCGTCGCGCCGACCGGCGCCGATAAAGGCCATGACCGCGTGCGCATCGTTGAACGCGTAAAAACCTGATCTGACCGTCGCCCAACTGTCGGCGAGCGACTCCCAGCGATCGCCGACATCGACGCCGTGCAATGTCAGCCGCCACAAGAGCGCCGTCGCATCGACCATATCCATCACCACGCCCGACTTCGCGCCATAGATCTCGTTGTCGAACAGCGCGAGGACCGCCGGCGTATCTCCCATTTCGAGATGATAGAGCGCCAGATGCCACCAGTTGTGGACTTGGAAGAAACTGTCGCCTGACCAGCCATCGGCGTTGCCGCGCATCCAGGCGATGCCGTCCGACTGGCGACACTGCATTTCCATCACATGGGCAACCGCATGCTGCGACCAGCCGTCTCGCGGCTGCAGCTCGACACCCTGCCGCCCCGCGGCTTCGGCACGGGCGTAGTCGCCGGTTTCCTCCAGCCCGAAGGCGTGCATTCCCAGAATTGAGTGGTATCCCGGCATACTCTTGTCCCAGGCGGGCAACGCCCGGGCGATGCGATCCCGGAGCATGCGCGAGTGCCCGGTGAAGAAGTCGATCTGGTGACCGGCGAGCAGCCCCAATGCATCGCGCGGATGCGTGATCGTGACGTCCTCTAGCACCCGCCCGGCTGCGTGCCATCTCCCCTCGACAAGATGGCCGAGGGCGGCGACGTGGCCGCGTTCACGGTCCGTCGCGGCAGTGCCCGCCGCCGCCTCGTGCTCGGCGCGGGCGATGGAAATGCCACCCGGTTCGGTTCCGAGCAAGTGCAGCCAAGCTTTGAGCGCGTGCGCCATTGCGAAATCCGGCGACTCCGCCAGAGCGGCATCGATGCTTGCGACTGGATCGGCGCGGTAGCATTGCAACTCAGCAATGGCGGTTTCGTAATACGGCAGGGCCGTCTCGCCCGCACCGGTCAAGGTGTGTCCGGTAATGTCTTGCATCGTCATATGGGTTTCGGGCTTTCTGCCCGCCTCCTGGTTTGCTTCTCAACCAACAAGGCGTGAGGTCCGGCCTCACGATGTGAGGCCAGCCACAGACTGGGCATCTGCGCGCTTTCTCTCGACCGCTGCAGGATGTAGAGTGCAACACATGGAAAAGACGATTGGGCCTCACCAGGGTGCGGGCAGGGTTATGGGGATGCCAACCGTCGTCGTCCTGCCGTTCCTAACGGACGGGCCCGACGACGAGACGGCGCTGTTTGCGCTTGGTCTGACTGAAGACATTTGCGGCGAGCTGACCCGGTTTCGCAGCCTGCGGGTCATCGCGCCCGCATCCACGGCGCATTTGGCCGCGGCAGGTGATTTAGAGATCGGCGTACGGCTCGCAGCGAGTCACGTGGTTCGCGGTCGGCTGCGCGTGACGGAAGGCGGTGAGCGCCAACTAAAGGTTGATCTCTCGGCGGTCGAGTCCTTGGCGCAGCTCTGGAGCGATCGGCTCACTCTCCCGCCCGCCGATCCCTTTGAGACCGGCGCGGCCGTCGTCGCGCGCATAGCGGCAACCCTCAACGCCCAGTTGGAGGACGCCGCTCTGGCTGAGGCGAGGTACCGATCTGCCACCGATCTGAAAGCGTGGGAACTCACGCTCCGCGGGCTGGTCATGCTCCGCGAAGGAACGATCACGGCCGACGATGCGGCGCGTGAACTCTTCATACAGGCGCTCGCACTCGATCCCCTTTATGCCCGCGCTCACGCCGGCATGGCACTCAGCTGGTTCAACGAGTGGAGCTGCCGGTTCTGGGATTGTTTCGATGAGGCCAGCCGGAACGCCTACATCCATGCCCGGCGCGCTCTAGACCTCGATGATCGGGATGCGATGATCCACCTCGTGATCGCGAAGGTCGCGCTATATGGAGGCGCGTGGGAGCAGGCGGCGTGGTATCTGGACCGGGCGTTGATACTCTGTCCCAATGATGCTGACCTCCTCGTGGAGGCGGCTGTCCTGGAAGTCTGCGTGGGCCGACCGGAACTGGCCGTGGAACATGTCAAGCGGGCGATGGAACTCAATCCGCTTCATCCGAACCATTACTATATCATCGGCGCCTTTGCGCGTGTCTTTACCGGCGACTATGCGGATGCGGTTGCACTACGGGCAAGGTCGGATGCAATACCTTTCGTAACGGTGCCAGCCTACATCGCCGCGGCAGAGGTGATGCTGGGCCGGATCGACGAGGCACAGGCCGAGTTTTCACGCTACGTCCATGAATACGGCCGCAAGGTCGCGTTTGGAGGCACGTTTGCCCCCGAGGCGCCGGTCGATTGGCTGTTCGGCATTGCCCCGCTGCGCAGGCCCGAAGATTGCGCAATGCTGCGCAAGGCCTTCGCCAGGATCGGCGCAGTGATATCCGGAGCGAAGGCGAAACGCGAGCGATCGAGACAATCCATGGACCGGACCCCGCGGCTCGAACGGGAAGGCGAGGGATGGACCGCGGAGTTCGAGGGGCTCCGGGTCATACTGCCCGACCTCAAGGGCCTACACGACATCTGTCGGCTGATGGAAAACGGTGGACGCGAGATCCACTGCCTCGACCTTGACGAGCGCATCGTAGAGGCCCCAGGCGGAACCGTCCTTGATGAAAAGGCGCGGTCCACGCTGAAGGTCCGGCTTCGCGATCTTCAGGAGGACATTGCCGAAGCCGAAGACGCGAACGACATAGGCCGCGCCGAGAGGCTGCGCGAAGAGATGGACGGCATCCTCACCACCCTCTCGGCCGCGCTCGGCCTCGGCGGGCGCAGCCGAAGACTCGGCGACAGTGCAGAAAAGGCCCGCACCGCGGTCACCTGGCGCATTCGCCACGCGCTCAGGCGGATCGAGGCCGTTCATCCAGAGATGGGGCACTATCTTTCGCTGCGGGTGCAAACCGGGACGTTCTGCCAGTTTCGGAATGACTAAACTTCGCAGCTGGACATTAGGTTCTCAGTACTTGCCGGGGCTTCAGTTTCCGGTTCGACTATCAGCGAAGAATCTTCTCCACGACAAAATTGTGGATCGCAACGCCACCGACCTCGAAGTCCCTGGCGACGTCAGAGACGTCGATTTCGAAAAGCTTCTCCAGCGTCCGCGCGGCAATCTCCGCGGTCGAGCTGATGCGTTCCAAATCGCCCCATCACCCGTGCTGCTCTGCGCTCATCGAAAGAGTGATTGAACGGCCGTAGGTTTTCCTTGCCCTCGGCGAATTCAACGCTAATGGCGATCGAAACGATCAACACAACTTAGAAAGGCCACATCTAAATCGATCAGTCCGGCGTCCGAGGCAAGATCGACTTTCCCACGAAACTCTTTACTACGGCAGCGTGATTGATGGCTCCATGCCCCGATACCGCAGCAGTCTCGATCAAAGTCAGCACCACCAATGCGAGTTCGCAAGTGCAACGCCCCCCTACCTTTGCTCCAGCAATTCATTGAGCGCCGCGTCAAGACTGGCGGTAAACCCCGGATCGTTGCCGGGGCTGGCTGCGCAGTGACTCCACGGAGAATCGAAGGGGCGCAGTTCAGCGCGCGGCATCATGCTGGCCTCAATTGCATTGTCTTCCGGCGGGAAATATAGATCCTGCGTGCAAGGCATCAGGATTGCACGAGCGGTGATCGCTCCCAATGCAGCGCTGAAATCACCTTGGTAGAGCGGCCCGGCGGAGATATCGCCAGTCTGCCACGTTGCCAGCTTTGCTAGCAGATTGTTTGCGTCCCAGTCGCGCAAGTGATCGGCGTCCCAGTCCTGCAAGAGCGCCTCGGGATCCGCAAAACCGAGTTGGCGATAAAGCCCCTCGCGATAGAATGTCTGCGAAAATGCCCATCCGGCATACACACGGGCAAAGGCTTTTAGTCCGACGACCGGCGGCGTATTGTAGTCTCCGCCGTTCCAATTCTGGTCGGCGCATAGCGCGGCGCGGACCCCTTCGAGGAAGACGAAATTATGCGGCGATGTGCGGGCCGACGCACAAAAAGGCAGGATTGCCTCGACAATGTCCGGGTATTGCGCGGCCCATTGATAGGCCTGACATCCCGCCATAGACCAACCCGCCACAAGGGCGATCCGCTCAATCCCTAGATGACCCGTGATCAACCGATGCTGGCAGGCGATATTGTTCCACAAGGTAACGAGAGGAAAACGCGCACCGTTTTGAGAATCCGCGCTGTTGCTGGGTGACGACGACAGCCCGTTGCCGAACATGTTGGGGCAGACAATGAAGTGCCGCGCGGGGTCAATCGCCCGGCCGGGACCAAAGAACCCTTCGCTACGATGGTGTGTACCGGTGTAAAAGGTTGAGCCATCCATCGTTCAGGCACGGGACCTCTTCTCGGAGCCACTGAAATGGCTGGTTCTGAATGGAGGGAGCGCCTATCAGCAAGACCCACTTCCCCTTGCTGTGGCAGAAGTGGGATGTGCCTGGCGTGACGCGGCTTTGAATGCGTTACAAACAGCGGGCCGGGCCTATCGGATAGCCTATTCGAGCGATACGTCGATGGGACAGATCGCGGCCCTGCGGGCTGATCTTGCGGTCGCGGCGCTGCCGCTATCGCTTTCGAACCGCGATCTGGTCGAGGCTCCATCACACTTCGATCTCCCGCAACTGCCGCTCACCCACATCCGCGTGGCCGACGATGGCAGTGAATTGGCGAGGGCTTTTGTTGCACTGGTTGCAGCAGACATGCCGCCCAGCCCACGTATTGCTGCGGAGTGAGTTGAGCGCAACGTATAAGTCTTGAAAGCTGCCATTCAAACAACACACAGCACCCGTGAAAGTGAGCTCTAAGCTAACCTGCGGCGGCGCGGCATGCATCCTGAGCACCCCGCCGGTCTGATTGACGTGAACGGCCAAAGCGGACCTTGGTGTCCACCGTAGCTAACGGCAGGAATGAGCCCAATGTGTCAGATGCTGCGCTGACTTCGAACGGCAGCTATGCGCAGCACTCGCCGTTTGCAAAGTGCGGCTAAACATCCATTTGGACCAACTACAATCAGCAAATGACAGGCTGTTGCCGACGTTTGCCGTTGAGGGGCCCTTTCAACATGAACTCACCATTTTCTCGATCAGTGGACCACGCTTTGCAGGCCCAGATTTTGGTACTTTCGCGGCAAGAACCGAGGACGGTTGAGAGCTATGGCTTAAGCGGGAACAACAATTTTCTGATCGTGTCCCGGTGCCTCAAGTTGAAGATGGTTCTCCTCAAGTACGAGAATATTTTCGGCGCCAACGATATCGCTTTTCGTCTTATAGCCGATGACATTCTCAACAGGCATATCCAGATGGCGTGCCAGCAGCATTATTTCTTCGGACGAGAAATTTGTAAGCCCGCGGGCGACTTCCTCACCATCTTCATTATATACGTGAAGCACGTCCCCTTTCGAAAAATCCCCCTGCAGCGAAATGATATCCATTCGGCTTATCCCGCTTTTCTTTTTAGCGACATTTTCGGCGATTTCATTGGAGACAACGAGTGTTCCGGATACCTGCAAACGGTTGCTAAGCCATACTTTCAACGGAGAGGCAGTTTCACCCCGAACAAGACAGCGGGTGAAACGTCGCTCTTTCTTCAGCACTGACGACACGGGACGTTCGATGATGCCCTCCGCGATAATCGTCTCAACGCCAGCATTTTGTGCCATGTTTGCCGCATGCATTTTCGTGAGCATACCGCCGCTGCCCAGTGCGCTGGTACCAGTCGTGGTTTCGAGATGCTCGCTGACGTCTTCGATTTCGTGAATGAACTTCGCGTTCGGATCAGACGGGTCGCGATCATACAGACCCTCGACACTGGTCAAAATGATCAATTCATCCGCCTCCACCATCTGGGCCACTTTGGCGGACAAGCGGTCATTATCGCCTACACGAAGATCACGCGTCGCAATGGTATCGTTCTCGTTGATAATCGGCATAATGTCGTTTTCAAACAATCTCAACATGGTGTTCTTGATGTTCAGAAAACGGCGGCGTTCTTCCATATCTTCGACGGTTACCAGCATCTGTGCCACGTCCAAATCGTACTCTGATGCGACCTGACGGTAGGCGTTCATCAACAGCGGCTGACCGCAGGCGGCTGCGGCCTGCTTGTCCAAAACGCCCGCGTCCTCGGGCCGTTTTCCGATCATATTTAACCCCAGCGCAACCGAGCCGGACGACGTCAATATAATATTATGACCCTCCCTTTGAAGTTGGGCGAGATCGCTTAAAAGACCGTTCATAAAAGCATAGCGCAGTGTTAGATTGCTGCTATTGGCGAGCAAGCTTGATCCGATTTTGACAACGATCTTTTTTTTCGTAGACATATGATACCTCCGGTATCCATTTGTATTAAGAGGAAAAATGCTAACCGTTTGCGTCCTTGGACGCAGCCGTATAGCAAGACCTCATTCAGGTGTTTGGGTGTCGTATAACACGCGCCCCGTAAGCGAATGCAAACAGGTTGCTGCGCTGCAGCGTAATTTCCGACGCATTTGGGCTGCTTGGCGCCGATAAAAATTCACCGGTTTGAACCAGCGCCCTATTAAAGGGGCGCGTCACATAATGTGTGCGGTTTCGCCGAAGACAAGGAGACCGAAGTTGAAGATACTTCTAATAGGGTGCGGCAAGATGGGCGGCGCGATGCTGCGCCAATGGGTCAATCACGATGGCAACCAGTTTACAGTCGCCGACCCCGCCGCCGCAGACCTTCCAGAGGGCATTACCCATGTCACAAAAGCGACATCTCTGCCATCCGCAGAATTTGATGTTATTGTCATCGCAATCAAGCCACAGATGATCGCCGACTTGCTGCCCGATTACATTCCCGCCTTGAAAGCGGGCGGCTGTTTCGTATCGATCGCGGCTGGGTGCAGTATTGTAACCTTGGCAAATATTGTCGGAGAGGGTGCTATCATTCGCGTCATGCCAAATCTGGCCGCGATGGTGGGGATGGGCGTTTCAGGGCTCTATGCAAACCCGGCTTGCACCAAACAACAGATCGCAGAGGTAACCGCCTTGATCGCTCAGACAGGCCGGTGCGTTCCCCTTGCCAGCGAGGATGAAATTGACCGCCTGACTGCTGTGAGCGGAAGCGGTCCGGGATATGTGTTCGAGATTATGCGCAGCTATGTCGAAGCGGCCAAGAGCTTGGGCTTTGACGAAAAAACATCGCGTGCTCTGGTGTTTGATACCATCAGCGGCACGGTTGAAACCGCCCGACAGTCTGATGCCTCGCTGGAGGACTTGCGAAACTCGGTAACCAGCAAGAACGGAACGACACAAGCCGGATTGGACGAGCTGCGACGCGACGGGCAACTGGACGCGCTTCTAAATGATACCGCGCAGGCCGCATATCGACGCGCCGCCGAATTGAAATAAGGTCCGCGCAACAGGCGCAGTAAACAGGAAATACAATATGAGCACCGATACGAACGAGATGGACGTAGCAGCCGTCGTTGCAAACCTTGGTCAACGCGCAAAAGCGGCCGCGCAAAAATTGTCTTTGGCGTCGGCTGAAAAACGCAATCAGGCATTGAACGAAGCGGCAAAAGAATTGCGCGCCCGCGCGAGCGAGATTTTGGCTGCGAACGCAACCGACTTGGACAGCATTAGCGGAAAGGATGCTGCGTTTATTGATCGCCTCACCCTGACCGAGGACCGCGTGGCCGCCATGGCGGACGCCGTCGATGCCATTGCAAACCAATCCGACCCGTTGGGCCGTACCCTCGCAAGTTTCGACCGGCCCAATGGCCTGAAGATTGACCGCGTGAGTGTGCCGATTGGCGTCATCGCGATGATATATGAGTCGCGTCCCAACGTCGGCTCGGATGCGGGTGCGCTTTGCGTAAAATCCGGCAATGCTGTGATCCTGCGCGGCGGTTCTGAGAGTCTGCATTCCTCGCGCATTATCGTCGCGTGTCTGGCAGCGGGTCTTAAGGCGGCAGGTCTGCCAGAAGATGCCGTTCAATTGGTCGACACCCGTGACCGTGAGGCCGTCAAGCTGCTATTGCACAGCACAGACACCGTCGATCTTGTCATCCCACGTGGTGGACGCGGATTGGTCTCTCTGGTGCAAAAGGAGGCCCGCGTGCCGACACTGCTGCATCTGGATGGCAACAACCATAGTTATATCCACGAAAGCGCAGATGTCGAGAGAGCCGTGGGCATTGTCCAGAACGCAAAAATGCGCCGGACGGGGATCTGCGGAGCGACTGAATGTGTTGTAATCGACCGCAAGATCTCGGTTCGGGTATTGCCGCTCTTAGCCGCGGCACTCGGGGATTGCGAGCTACGTGGTGACCCTGAAGCACAAGGTATTCTGCCGGGTATCATGCCCGCGACTGATGAAGATTGGGATACAGAATATCTTAGCAATATCATATCTGTAAAGATTGTAGGTGACTTGAGCGAGGCCATCGCATTTGTGCAGGAACATTCGTCAGGTCACACGGACGCGATCCTCTCTGAGGATATGGAAGCTGCAAAATGTTTTATGAGTGCCATCGATTCTGCCGTCGTGATGCACAACGCGTCAACCCAGTTCGCGGACGGGGGCGAGTTTGGCATGGGTGCTGAAATTGGTATTGCGACAGGTAAAATGCACGCACGCGGTCCAGTCGGGGCAGAGCAATTGACAAGTTTTAAGTATCTTGTCTTTGGAAGCGGTCAGCAACGTTTGTAGGTTTTTAACCGACGCAACGGATAGCGCATTGAGGTGCCCCTATTTTCCTAGACGCCTGCCTCGTTCATTTTCTTCTGTTCTTTTTATAGTTAATGGGCGATAGCATGCCGTTGTTCGTGTGCTTGCGTGTCGGGTTGTAGAACATCTCAATGTAATCGAACACGTCCTGCCTTGCAGCATCGCGCGTCAGGAAACCCCAGCGGGGTTTTCTACGTCGCGGCCCATGGCAGCTAGGTCGGAATAGCGATCCCCGATGCGATGATGTGGGCGCCCGCCAGTCGACGCACCCAGCGCGACCACAATTTCGTCCGCCGCTGGCGCGTCTGGGATTGAGAATTGAACCGTCAGGTAATGCGAGCGGCGGCCAGTATCATGCTTGTCCATCAGCGGGATTTGCACTTGCGTGTTAGCGGGACCGCGCGTGTTAGTGAAGCCCAGATAGCTTTTGGCGCCGACGGCCTCGCGGTAGAAATTGCCGAATTGCAGCGTGTGGATCAGGGCCGACGCATGCTCCAACTCGCAATTTGTGCCCGCGATGCAGGCTTTGCCATATGCTTCAATGGCGTCGCCGGATCCGGCAAGTGCGATCAGCCGTTCGGTCAGCATCTTGCCCAGAGGCGGGGCCATGCGCATGATGTCGGGGCCGAGGTCTTCCACAAAATCCCGGCCCGCCCACGGGTTGCGTACCACGGCCGCGACACCGATCATGCGCAGTGGCGGTGTGGCGGCGCGCTGCCCCTCGCGATGTATGGTTTCATCGTAGGTGATGACTTTTCTCAATTCAGCAAGCATGACGTGTCCTTGTTATCGTTTCAAATTTGGTAATGTGTTCTGTCTGCGATCCGATTGACCGTTCCGGCAGTTTGGTCGCCTTGATAGATGCCAAAGCTGCCGTGCCGGAACTCTTCTCTGTAGCGTGCCAGCATGCTGCGTTCGGCAGCAGATTTTATTGCTTCAAAGGGAATGTCGGCAAGGTCGAAACAGCGCATCGTCGCCGGTACATCGCCAGTCACTATGCCGTGGTAATAGATACGGTGCTGATCCGTAGCGCGGTCATGATAAAGGGCATAAAGATGTTCCAGGACCGGATTGAGGCCAGATTTCTTGAGCGACGTAATCAGGCCGTCCAGATTGCAGTTGTTGCTGGGTGCGGCAGGAAGGGCGAGCGATCCGTCCTGCTGCACCTGCAAAACGAGCTGACCGTCCCGAACGATCAGGGCGCCGACGGCTACATTGTCTGCCTCGCCTGCGGTCTTGACCAGCTCCTCTTCCAGCCCGATCGAGAAATATCCCCCACGAAAATATCCCAAAGGCTGCTTGTCCACTTTCTCATGCGCCAGAACCCGGCCGATCAGGACAAGGTGATCGCCGGCATCCACCAACTTGTGCCGGGCACATGCGAACGTACAGAGCGAGCCGTCCAGCAGTGGAACGCCCTCGTGCCCCTCGTGCCAATCGGCCTCGGCAAACTTATCGGGCGAGCGTGACGCAAAGAGGCCAGATACAGCCTTTTGATCCTCAGACAGGACGTTGATGCCAAAATGCCTAGCTTCGGAAAACGCATCGCAGCTATGCGCGGTCTTGGCGATGCAGATCAACAGTAGAGGCGGATCGAGCGATACGGAAGTAAAGGAATTGGCGGTAAATCCGCGCGGTTTGCCGTCTGCCTGCCGCGTGGTCACCACCGTTACCCCAGTGGGAAAGGTGCCAAACGCGTCGCGCAAGGCCAGTTTGTCCTCAGGCCTTGGCTGCTGCGAGGCTGCGAATTGCGCAAGTTCATTATGCTCGCCCAGTTTTGGCGGCGGTGCATAGACCCCGTCCGGTCGCCCCCCAAAGCGCAGCGGGTTGGCCGAAACTGTCCATGGCTTGCCCGCCTCGGTGGGATGATTGATTTGTGCCAGCATACCGCGGGCGGCGACGTGCGGGTCGGCAAAGATATCTTCAATCGTGTTGAGCGGACCGTACGGCACCTTGCCGCCCAGTAGGCCCGTCAAGTCAGCTTTACCATGCTGCGCCGTCCATTCGCTGACCAAGTTGTTAACATCCGCGCGGTGAAGCGCCCGCGCACCGCGCGTTGCATAACGCAGATCGGTCCCCAACTCGGGCTGACCCATGATCTGCGCCAAGGCACGCCAGAACGCGTCGTCGACAACGCCCAGTGCGACGGCGCCGTCGGTGGCCGGGAACACGCCGAATGGCGCCAAGAACGGATGCCCGTTGCCCTCAGGGCCGGGCGTCGCGCTAGCCATATCATGCAGGTAAGTGGCGCGTTCACAGAGCGATATCATCGCGTCATACATCGCGACATCGGTAAACTGCCCCTTGCCAGTCGCCTCGGCCTCGCGCAAGGCAGCCATGATACCGAACGACATCATCAGCCCGGTAAAGATGTCCCCGACGCCCGGCCCGACTTTGGTGGGGCTATCGGCATCGGGCCCGGTGATCGCCATGACACCGCCCATCGCCTGCGCAACAACGTCATATGAAGGCCAATCCGAGTAGGGGCTATCCCCGGTGCGCGGATCGCCAAAACCTCGAATGGCGGCATAGACCAGCTTGGGGTTCGCCTCGGCGAGGCTCTCGTAGGACAGGCCCAGTCGGTCCATAACGCCGGGGCGGAAGTTTTCGACAACCACCTCCGCTGTTGCGGCAAGTCTGCGAAATGCCGCCTTGCCCTCTTCTGATTTAAGATCAAGTTGAACGCTTTTCTTGTTACGATTGAGGCTGACGAAATACCCTGCCCAGAGGTGATCGGGGTCGTCGTCACGGAAAGGGCCATTGGTGCGGCTGGTGTCACCGCCTGCGCCTTCGATCTTGATCACCTCGGCGCCGTGATCGGCCAACATCATAGTGCAGTAAGGGCCCGATAGCATGCGGCTAAGGTCCAGAATGCGAATGCCCTTTAGGATGTCCGTCGTCATAGCGCCCGTCCTTTGAAAACTCGGTCGAAGAAGGCCTGCAACGGTTGGTTCACGGCGTCCGGATTTTCAGCGAGGGCCATATGACGAAGGCCCGGCAGGATATGCACTTCGGCACCTTCAATCTCGGCGGCTATAGCGGCTGCCATTTCAGGGCCGTTGCCGTAATCCTCGTCCCCCGTCATCACCAGAGTGGGGCAGGTGAGGGGCGGTGACGAGGCGGTAATTTCGGCGATGCCGCTGGCTAGAACCTTGTAGATTGTGTGGTAGATCGCAATATCGTTGGCCATAACCCACGTACGAACGAGGTCCATCATCGCCGGATTGGCATGGCGGAAATCGTCAGTGAACCACCGCCCTACCGCAGCGTCCACCGTTGATGCCGGACCTTCCTTTCGCGCCTGCTGCACGCGTTTCAGAATCGCCGCCTGCGCCGCATCCGTACGTTGATGCGGCGAATGCAAGATAGCCAAGGCCGCGACTCGATCGGGCGCATCCTGAGCTGTGCGCCGAGCGATCATGCCGCCCAGCGAGAAACCTGTAATCGCGGCGGATTCAATGCCGCAATAATCCAAAAGGTCGGTCAACTGACGCGAAAACAGCTGCAGCGACGGCATTTGGGGTGGCGCAGCGCTGTAGCCATGGCCGAAGAGGTCATAGGTCAGCACGCGGTAATCGCCGATGAGGGCGGGCGTGGTCCATTGCCAGCACTGCCGGTTCAGGCCTAACCCGTGAATCAGAACGATGCAGGGTGCATTTTCAGGGCCAGCTATCTCATAGCTGGTTCCGTCGGGCGTCTTCATGGTCGTCATGTTGGGGCTTTCAAAGGACGGTAGGCGGTAACCTCTACCTCGACGCGGGCGTCGATCAAAAGATCGCTGACCACGGCCGAGCGTGTGGGTGGTTGGACTGGAAAATACTCACCGTATATCGCGTTGAACCCCGGAAAATCCGCGCGGTCACGCAGCCAAACCATCGCCTTGACGACATCAGTCAGCTCGCAATCCGCCAGTGCAAGCGTCGCCTGAATGTCGTTTAGAACGGCGCGGGTCTGATCCTCGATCGATCCTTTGGTCATCGGGGCGCCGTCCTGCATGGGAATCTGGCCCGTCAGAAAAATAAAGTCGCCTGCGCGAATGGCCCGCGACAATGACAGGACGCGCCCACCAATCTCTAGCGGTCCTCCAATGATCTGCTTGTTTCTTGGCATCTGAAAATCTCCCTTGGCGTAATGTTAAACGCCATGGTGTCGGCGCCCCTTCTTATTTTTCGACATCGGACGACGAAAAAACGCAGGCCGCTCGAGATTATCCGTAAAGAATGCAAATCACGACGACAAAGGAGTGCCTGGCATGAGTGATATTCGGACCTATAAAATGTTGATTGACGGCGAGTGGATCAGTGCGTCGGACGGCGGTCTGTTCGACAGCGTCAATCCAAGCAACGGACAGGTCTGGAGCCGCGTGCCCGAAGCGACAGCAGAGGATGTGGACCGCGCCGTGCGCGCCGCGCACCGGGCCGGAACCGAGGGGCCATGGGCCAAGATGACACCGACGGAGCGCGGCAAGTGCCTGAGAAAGCTTGCTGAATTACTCGCTGGGAAGTCTGAGGAACTGGGGCGCACTGAATCTATCGATACCGGCAAGATGCTAAAGGAAACACGCTGGCAGGCAGCCTACATTGCCGAATTCTTTCAATTCTATGCGGGCTGCGCCGATAAGATAAGCGGTGAAACGCTTCCCATCGACAAGCCCGATATGTTCGTCTTTACCAAGCGCGAACCGCTTGGCGTGGTCGCCGCCGTGGTGCCATGGAACAGCCAGCTTTTCCTCGTGGCGGTCAAGATCGGTCCGGCGCTGGCGGCGGGCAACACGGTGGTGCTGAAGGCGTCCGAGCACGCATCGGGCGCGATGCTGGATTTCGGCAGGCTGATAGAGGAGGCCGGCTTCCCGCCCGGTGTTGTAAACATCGTCAGCGGTCATGGTGATCCATGCGGGCGCACGCTAACCGCGCATCCGCTGGTCGCGCGCATCTCATTTACCGGCGGGCCGAACGCGGCGCGCCATGTGCTGGAAAACTCCAAGAACAATTTTGCCGAAGTGTCGCTGGAACTGGGCGGTAAGTCGCCCTTCATCGTGTTCGACGACGCCAATATCGAAAGCGCCGTCAACGCGTCCATCGCCGGGATCTTCGGCGCAGCGGGGCAAAGCTGCGTCGCGGGGTCGCGCCTCTATCTGCACGAGGATATCGCGGATGCGTTTCTGGGCCGCATGACGGCGATGGCCAAGACCATTCGCATCGGCGATCCGCTGGAGGATAACACGCAGATGGGGCCGCTCTGCACCACCGGGCAGCTTGAACATATCAAGGCCGAGGTTGCCCATGCGCAGGCCGAAGGCGGCACCGTTCTGACCGGCGGCAAGCAGCCCGAAGGGATGGAGGATGGCTTGTTCTATGAGCCGACGATCATCGAGTGCCCGCGCCCGGATCTGCGCATTGTGGATACCGAACTGTTCGGTCCGGTCCTGTGTGTTCAGCGGTTCAAGACCGAAGAGGAAGTGATCGCGCTCGCGAACGCATCCGAGCACGGGCTGGCCGCCGGGATATTTACACAAAACAGTGCGCGATCCCTACGCGTGGCGAATGCGGTGCGGGCTGGCATTGTCTGGGTGAATACGTATCGCGTGGTGTCGCCCATCGCCGAATTTGGCGGCGTTAAGGGGTCGGGCTACGGCCGCGAAAGTGGCTTTCAGGCGATGTATGACTACACCCGGCCCAAGACGATCTGGATAAACACTTCGGACAAGCCGATGGCGAACCCGTTCGTGATGCGCTGAGACATATTTTACAACGGAGCGGACTTCATGAAATTTCATCTTGCGATCAACCTCGAGCGGATGGACGACAGCCTCGATATGAACGACGTCGTGCGCCACACGATCAAGATGGTGCAGATGGCCGAGGAGGGCGGCTTTGACATCGTCTGGTCAGCCGAGCATCACGCGCTCGAAATGACAATCGCGCCGAACCCTTTCCAACTGCTGACGTGGTGGGCAGGCGAGACCGACAAAATCCGCCTAGGCACCGCCGTCGCATCAGTGGCCTACTGGCACCCGATCAATCTGGCGGGCGAGGCGGCGATGGTTGATCTGCTTAGTGGTGCGCGGCTGGAGTTCGGCATCGGATCGGGTGCGTATCAACGCGAATTCGACCGGATGAAGCCGGGGCTAAAGCAGTCCGATGCATGGCGCTACATGCAGGAAATGCTGCCTGCTGTCCGCGAGCTATGGAAGGGCGATTATGCCCATGATGGCGAGTACTGGCAGTTCCCAACGTCGACGTCCGTCCCTAAACCCGTGCAGCCCGAAGTGCCGGTCTGGATAGCGGCACGCTCGCCCATCACCTACGATTACGCGATGCGCAATCGCTGCCACGTCAATTGTTGGCCGCTGACCCGCCCGTTCGCCGAGGCCGAGATATACAAAAAGCAATTGGACGAGGCGATCGCCAAGGCGGATAACGGATGGATCCCGCGCTTTGCCCTGATGCGTCATGCCTGTGTCTACGACAATGCGGCAGATCGTGACGCAGGCCTCAAGGCTATCCGCACGCTACTGGGCCAATTCGAAAACCTTTTTTGCAACACTGGCGATGTGGTCAACGGCTTTCCCAAGCAGATCCCATTGAGCGAGCTGGAAGGCCGCGAGCAGTACGATCCAGCAATGCTTGAGGAAAACCTGATGTTCGGCTCGCCAGAGACGTGCATCGCAAAGTTGAAGCGATACGAGGCGCTGGGGGCGAATGAGTTCATCTATTACGCCTCAATGGGGCTGGATCACGAGGCGCAGCAACGCTCGCTCAGGATGTTCTGCCAAGACGTCATCCCAGCATTTCAATGATAGGAAAAACCATGACCGATGGAGTGAAGGTGCGCCGCGACGGCCACGTTCTGGAAGTGACGTTAGACAGGCCCAAGGTGAATGCCATCGACGTTCCCACGTCCCGCGCGCTGGCCGATGCGTTCAAGGAGTTGCGCGATGATCCGGAACTGCGCGTGGCCATCCTGACGGGCGGCGGAGACCGGATATTTTCGGCAGGATGGGACCTCAAGGCGCTAAACGATGGCGATATGCAGCTCGATAACTGGTGGGAAACCGATGATTACGGCGAGGGCGGTTTTACCGGCCTCACCGAAAACTGGACACTGAACAAGCCGGTGATTGCCGCAATCAACGGCCATGCCATTGGCGGCGGGTTTGAGATGGCCATGGGATGTGATCTGTTGATCGCTGCCGATCATGTCGAATTCGGGCTGCCTGAAATGCCCTTGGGGATCGTGCCTGATGCGGGCGCGCTGCAACGCCTGCCGCGCCTCATCCCGCGCAACATCGCGATGGAGATGTTTCTGCTGGGCCGCCGCATGACAGCGGCGGAGGCGGCGCATTATGGTCTGGTCAACAAGGTGGTCCCCGCCGCGGGGCTGATGGATGCCGCGCGCGAATGGGCCGCGTCAATCGCATGGTCCGCGCCCTTAGCGATGCAGACCGTGAAGGAAGTGCAGCGCGCTATTGAATGTGTGCCGCTGGAGCAAGCGTTTCACAAGATGCGCACCGACCCCATGCCAACCTACCGCAAGATGCTGAAATCCGAGGATGCCGCCGAGGGCGTGGCGGCGTTTGTTGAAAAGCGCGAACCCAATTTCAAAGGACGCTGAGATGCACCCTGATCCTAGGAAGGTTACCCGTATCGCCAGCATCGGTGGCGGACCAATCGGTGGCGGATGGACCGCGCATTTCCTTGCGCGGGGCTATGATGTCACGTGCTATTTGCACGACCCCGCCGAAGTGGCGGCGTTCCGCACAATCCTCGACACGGCGTGGCGTAGCCTGACCGACTTGGGGTTGGCCCCCGGCGCATCGCTGGACCGCCTGACGGTGTCGCATGATTTGTCTGAGGCAGTGAAAGGTGCGCAGTTCATTCAGGAAAGCGCGCCTGAGAACCTTAAGATGAAGCAGGCGCTGTATAAGACGCTGGGTGACATTGTGCCGCCCGACGTCGTGATTGGCTCATCCACTTCGGGCCTGATGATGAGCGATATTCAGGCCGACTGCGCCACGCCTGGGCGCACCGTCATCGCGCATCCATTCAATCCTCCCTATCTTCTGCCGCTGGTCGAAATTGTTGGCGGCAAAAAAACTGATCCCGCCGCCGTCGAATGGGCTGGGCGATTTTATGAGGTGGCGGGCAAGGCACCGCTGTTGATGAAAAAGGAAGTCCCTGGCTTTATCGCCACGCGTCTGCAAGAGGCGCTCTGGCGCGAGGCGCTGCACATGGTCGCCAATGGCGAGGCAACCCCCGAAGATATCGACGTTGCCCTAATGAACGGCCCCGCGCCGCGCATGGTGGCACAAGGCCAGTGCATGGCCTTTCACGTGGCCTGCGGGGCGGGGGGAATGGCCACCAATTTAGATCAGTTCGGCCCGGCGTTGAAGTTGCCTTGGACGCGACTTGATGCACCAGAACTGACGCAAGAGCTGCGCGATCGCATGGTTGACGGATGCAATGCAATTGCCGGGGATAGGCATTTTTCAGACATGGCCGGGCAGCGCGACAGGGAAATCGTCGCCGTGCTCAACGCTCTGCGGGACGTGCGACGAGATGGGGAGCATGCAGCGTCTCCGGGCGCGTAAATTCGCCATTCAGACGTCCGATTTGTCGATTATTCGATAATCTCTCGTTCGCGTACCGACAAAGAATGATGTTACAAAAAGGGGCATCAAGATGAATTTCGAAGTGATAGTAACATGCGCCGTCACGGGTGCGGGTGACACCACGGGGCGCAGCCCCCATGTGCCGGTGACGCCGAAAGAAGTGGCCGAAGCCGCGATCGAGGCTGCCAAGGCCGGCGCGGCCGTCGCGCATCTTCATGTGCGCGATCCAGAGACTGGTAAGGGTTCGCGCGATCCAAAGCTATTCAAGGAAGCGGTCGACCGCGTCCGGGACAGCGGCACGGATGTTGTCATTAACCTCACTGCCGGCATGGGCGGCGACTGGGTTCCAGATGCGACAAACCCAGCTATGCCCGGCCCTGGCACCGACATGATCGGGGCCGAGGATCGTCTGATCCATGTCCATGAATGCCTGCCGGAAATCTGCTCGCTGGATTGCGGCACGCTGAATTTTGGTGATGGCGACAATATCTATATCTCGACGCCCCCCACTTTGCGGCGCATGGCGGAGCTGACCCTTGAATGGGGCGTCAAGCCCGAGATGGAAGTGTTCGAACTGGGCCACATTCGTTTTGCCACGCAAATGATTGCCGAAGGGTTGATCGCTGCGCCGCCGATGTTCCAGATATGCCTCGGCATTCCGTGGGGCGCGGATCAGAGCGTCGACACAATGAAAGTGATGAAGGACCACCTACCGCAGGGCGCCAGCTGGGCGGGCTTTGGTATTTCCCGCATGCAGATGCCGATGGCCGCGGCGGCTGTCGCTATGGGCGGCAACGTGCGCGTCGGGCTGGAGGACAACATTTTTCTGGATCGCGGCGTTCTGGCCACGAACGGCCAGCTGGTCACGCGCGTGGTCGAGATTATCGAGCGCATGGGTGGGCGCGCAATCACCCCGCAAGAGGCCCGCAACAAGCTGAAGCTGCGCGGGGCAGCTAATTAGATGGCTGGCCTAGTGCCTGTCCAAGGCAATCTGAACATCCGCGATCTATCCAAGAAGTTTGGCGATTTCCTTGCTGTCGACAAAGTCAATCTGAAGATTGAGAAGGGCGAGTTTCTGACGCTGCTCGGCCCGTCGGGATCTGGCAAGACCACGCTTTTGATGATGATCGCCGGGTTTCTCGATATTACCGCAGGAGATATTGACCTAGACGGCGCCTCAATTGCCAACGTCCCGGCAGAAAAACGCAATTTTGGCATGGTGTTCCAGGGATATGCGCTTTTCCCACATATGACCGTGCGCGAAAACGTGGGCTACGCGCTAAGCGTACGCAGGCGCCCCGCGTCCGAGATTAAAGCTCGCGTGGACGAAATGCTGGATCTCGTCCAATTGCAGGATTTCGCGGATCGTAAACCCGGTCAGTTATCGGGCGGCCAGCAACAACGCGTGGCGCTTGCGCGGGCGCTTAGCTTCGCGCCGCCAGTGCTGCTACTGGACGAGCCGCTAGGCGCGCTTGACAAGAAATTGCGTGTCGAGGTTCAAGACCAGCTCAAGGATATTCACGACCGAATCGGCACGACCTTCATCTACGTCACTCACGATCAGGAAGAGGCCCTATCGATGTCGGACCGGATCGTGATTATGCGAGATGGCCGGATTGAGCAGGTGGGAACACCTCTGGAGCTATACGAGAAGCCCGAAAGCAGGTTTGTCGCAAGTTTTCTGGGCAAGAGCAATTTTCTGGAGCAGCCGGACGGCCTCTATGCGCTACGCCCGGAAAAGATCGACATTCGGGCGGCGGGCATGGGCGCGGGTCCGGCACGGCTGACGGGTACGGTGCGGTCGATCACGTATTTTGGCTCAATGCTGCGAGTAATGGTCGACATCGCAGACGGAACCGAGGTCGAGGTGGATGTCGACAGTTGGCGCATCCACGCGCCGCTGAGCAAGGGCCAGAAGGTGGATCTGACGTGGAGCGATGCGGCAAGCGTGAAACTGGCGCGGGGATAGGGCAATGAAGAGCTTGGAAAGATACATCAGTCCGGGATGGTTTCTGGTCGCGCCCTTTTTGCTGATCGTCGCCGCGTTCTATCTGGGCCCGATTTTGAATATCCTTTGGCTGAGCTTTACCGACCCAGTACCAGGCATTGGCAACTACCGTGAGCTATACGAATCCGACGCACTTGTGCGGATCATCTGGACGACCGTGCGCGTCTGCGTCATCACAACCTTTTTCAGCGTGCTCCTTGGATACGTCATCGCCTATGCGATGGTTCATGCGCATGAAAACAAAAGAAATATCATGCTAGGTTTCGTGCTGGTGTCGTTTTGGATTTCGATCCTTGTGCGCACATTTTCATGGCTGATGCTGCTAGGGCGCAACGGTCTGGTGAACAACGCGTTCGAGACTATCGGCATTATATCCGAGCCTATTGCATTCATGCGTAACGAGCTCGGCGTGCTGATAGGCATGGTGCATTACATGGTGCCCTATGCGGTCCTGCCGCTGCTGGTGAACATGCAGACGCTAGACATGCGGGTGATGAACGCGTCGCGTAATTTGGGCGCCAGCGGCACGCAGACGTTTTGGCGCATCTACCTGCCGCTGACGACGCCGGGGTTGGTCGCCTCGACGCTGCTGGTCTTTATCCTCAGCCTTGGGTTCTACGTCACTCCGGCGGTGCTGGGCGGCGGCAAGGTGCTGATGGTCGCAGAGTATATCTATGTGCAGCTTCTGGTGACGCTTCAGTGGGGCACGGCGGCGATGCTAGCTGCATTGATGCTGTTTGGAGTGCTGGGCCTTCTCTACGTCATGTCGCGGTTCATGAAGTTGAGCACCGTGTTTGGAGGGACAGCATCATGAGGTCTGGACTGTTCGCACGTTTCAATCGGGTGGGCGCGTGGATCCTGCTGCTCTTTCTCGTCACGCCCGCGCTGGTTGCCATTCCGGTGTCGCTGACGCCCAAACGCTTCCTGTCGATGCCAGGTGGCGAGTATTCTCTGCGCCATTTTACCGCGCTGTTTTCCAGCCCCGAATGGTTGTCCAGCTTCTTCCAAAGCGCGGTGATCGGCCTCAGCACATCCGCGCTGGCCACGGTTCTCGGCACGCTCTGCGCTATCGGCCTCTGGCGAGTATCGTCGAAATACAGCGAAGTTGTGCGCGCCTTTCTGCTGCTACCGATGATTATCCCGCAGATCATTTCGGCTATGGCGTTTTATCGGCTCTGGGTGCCGCTGGGATTGCTCGACACCTATCCGGGCATGATTTTGGCGCATACCATTCTGGCGGCACCTCTGGTGCTGATCACGGTCAGCGCGTCGCTTGCTAATTTTGACCCCAAGCTGGAGCAGGCGTCACGAAATTTGGGCGCGTCTAGCTGGGTAACGATGCGCCGTGTGATCCTGCCGTCGATTAAGCCGGGTGTATTTGCCGGGGCGCTTTTCGCGTTCATCCTCAGTTGGGATGAGATCGTCGTCACGCTGTTCGTATCTAAATTCAATATCTACACCCTGCCGCGCCGCATGTGGAACGGCATCCGCGAAAATACGGATCCAACGGTGGCCGCCGCCGCTGTGGTCCTGATCGCCCTCACCTTGATTGCTTTTGCGGTCTTTGCGCTCGTATCGCGGCGCAATGCCCGGCAATCACGCACTTGACCGGAGCCAAAGATGAACACTCAGACATCGCATGAGACTGAATTGCTGCTGAACACAGTGCGCAATTTTATGGAGGCTGAGATTTATCCGCATGAGGACATGGTTGACCGCACCGGAGAGGTGCCCGAGGCACTAGGCCGCCAGATTGAAGCGCGCGCAAAGGAGGTCGGCCTTTTCGCCGCGAACCTGCCCGAGGATGTGGGCGGCGGCGGGCTGAACTATTCCGAAATGGCGGTGATCGAGCGGGAGTATGGCAAAACCACTCATGCGCTACACAGCTGGATTGCACGCCCGACCGAGCTCCTACTGGCCTGCGAGGGCGACCAAATCGAGCGTTACCTGACCCCGTGCGTGACCGGCGAAAAGCGTGAGCTGTTTGCCCTGACCGAGCCTGAGGCGGGATCAGACGTGATGGGGATGAAATCGCGCGCGGTGCGTGATGGCGATGACTGGATCCTCAATGGCTCCAAGCATTTCATTTCCGGCCCGTGTATGCCGGATTTTGCTATCGTATTCGCAGCGACCGGAATGGATGAGACAAAGCGCGGCCCGCGCAAGCGTGTGACCGCATTTCTGGTCGATATCGGCATCCCCGGCTTTGAGTGCCGTGAGGGCAACAAATGCGTCTCCTATCGCGGCTACAAGAATTTTCAGTTGAGCTTCGACAACGTCCGGTTGGGGCCGGGACAGCTCCTGGGCGAGGAGGGGCGCGGGCTAGAGCTGGCTGGCAAATGGCTGGGCATGGGGCGTATCTGGGTAGGCGCCACCTGCTGCGGCAAGGCCGAGCGGCTGATGGGAATGGCCACTGACTGGGCCGCAAATCGCAAGCAGTTTGGCAAGCCCATCGGCACCTTTCAGGCGACTGGATTTCGGCTGGCAGACATGGCCATTGGGCTGAGGGCCGCCGACCTGCTGGTCGCCGACGCCGTGCAGCGCGCCGATGCGGGCCAGCTAGAGGATGCCGATGCCGCTATGGTCAAGGTTTTCTGTTCGGAAATGCTGAACAAGGTTGCCGACGATACGGTGCAGATTTATGGCGGAATGGGCCTGATGGAGGAATTGCCGATCCACCGCCTGTGGCGCGATTCCCGGCTTGAACGTATTTGGGACGGCACCAGCGAAATCCAGCGCCATATCATCACGCGCTCAATCTTGAGGCCGCTGGGGGCATGACGCCGCAGCAGCGTGCCAATTTTGGGCGGCTTTTGAACCCCCGCCATATCGCGTTTATCGGTGGGACGGATGCAGCCACAGCGATCAGGGAGGCGCGCAGGCGCGGTTTTACCGCCCAGATCTGGGCGGTAAATCCGGCCCGCGCTGAACTAGCCGGCGTGCCCTGTCTGTCCAGTCTCGACGATCTTCCAGAGGCGCCGGATGCGGCATATATCGCCGTTCCTGTCGCGTCTGCGATTGATACCGTGGCGCGGTTGGCCGCGATGGGAGCAGGCGGCGTGGTGTGCTATTCGGCTGGTTTTAAGGAGTCGGGACCGGAGGGTGCCGCCTCCGAAGAGGCGCTTAAGCGTGCGGTTGGCGACATGGCTCTGATTGGGCCGAATTGCTATGGCGTGATCAACTATGTCGGCAACTCGGCATTGTGGTCTTTTGAGCATGGTGGCGCGTCGCCGGGCTATGGAGCAGCCATCATCACGCAGTCGGGCATGCTGTCGTCTGACATCACGATGAGCCAGCGGTCGCTGCCAATGGCTTACATGGTTTCGGCCGGCAACCAAGCGGTCCTGGGGCTGGAGGATTACGTCGACTTTTTCGCAGATGACGAGGCCGTCCGCGCCATTGGCCTGCATATCGAGGGGTTGCAGGATATTCCCAAATTCGAGCGCGCCGCGCTCAGGGCGCTGGCACGCGGCACGCCTATTGTGGCGCTGAAAACCGGCACCTCGGCCATAGGCGGCGCGTTAACGATTAGCCATACCGGCTCGCTTTCGGGTGCAAAGGAACTCTATCAGGCGCTGTTTGAGCGCACCGGCGTCATAAGCGTCACCAGCCCGGCGCAAATGCTGGAGACGCTGAAGTATCTCTGCGTCGTCGGCGCGCCGAAAGGGCCGCGCGTTGCAGGTTTCACTTGCTCAGGTGGCGGTGCGACGATGCTGGCAGATCATGCTGAGGGCATTGGGCTGGAATTCCCTGCCATTGCGCCGCAAGTGGCAGCGGGCCTAAAGGCACTGCTTCCCAGCATTGCCACGGTGTCGAACCCTCTGGATTACACGACACCAATATGGGGACAGTTTGAGCGTACGAAACCGGTCTTTGCCGCTATGATGCAGGCCGTAGGTGCCGATTCCGCGCTTCTGGTGCAGGATTACCCGCTACCGGGGCTGGACGGCTCCAAGATACATTATCAGAACGACGCCGCCGCCTTTGCCGAGGCCGCCAAGGAGCAGGGCGTGCCTGCCGCGATTTGTGCCACCTTGCCGGAAAACCTTGATCCTGAAACGCGCGAGTTCCTGATCGGCAAAGGTGTCGCCCCCATGCAGGGGCTTCATGAGACGCTGAATGCCATCGCTGCCGCCGCAGATTGGACTGCAGCCAGAGATCGGATCATGCGTGATCCGCCCCTTCCGCTAGAGGTCCGCATGACAGGCACGGCATCCCGGATATTGACCGAAGACGCAGGAAAAGCGTGGGTCAAGGCAGCCGGATTGCCCGTGCCGAAGGGACGCGTCGTCCGCGCCACAGACGCAGCCGACGCCGCAGAGGCCATTGGCTATCCCGTCGTTCTCAAGATGATGGGCGCAAAGCTGGCCCACAAGACCGAGATGGGCGCGGTCGTGGTCGGGCTGGACAGCGCCGTGGCCGTGGCGCGCGCCGTGCAGACGATGCGGACCCGCGTCGCCGCCTGCGACCCCGAAGCGGTGACGGACAGGTTTCTGGTCGAAGCCATGTCCCCCAGACCTTTAGCTGAATTGCTCGTCGGGCTTAGGCACGATCCGCAGTTCGGCTATGCGCTCACCCTTGGAAGTGGCGGTGTTCTGGTCGAACTGGTTGGAGATGCGCGCACCCTTTTGCTGCCTTGCGTGACCCGCGATATTGAACTGGCGCTGGCATCGCTCAAGGTCGCTGGACTGCTTGCAGGGTTTCGGGGCTCGGATGCGGCGGACCTCGGGCAGATCTCGTCGATCCTTCACCTTTTTTGCAGCAATGTGTTGGCTAGAGAGATCGTTATCGAAGAGATCGAAATCAACCCGCTCTTTATTTATCCCGAGAGCGTTACTGCCGTAGACGTACTGATGCGCTGCACCGAATAGGAGGCACGCGGCTCGAATAAGAGATATGCGTATCCCTACAGCCGCTGCCGACCTCCTCCCACTTACTCCTGACCGGAGCCTTTGGCGGCTTCTTCGGCTATTTGCGCGTTGACCTCATTGGCGGCGCGGAAGGCTTCGACGCCTGCGGGGACACCGCAATAGACGGCGATCTGTGTTAGGGCCGCGCGCAATTCGTCCTGCGTCGCGCCGTTGCGGACTGCACCGCGAAAATGCGTACGAAATTCCTGCATTCTGCCAAGTGCTGCCAGCATTCCCAAGTTCATCAGGCTGCGCTGTTTACGCTCAAGGGCGTCATCGCTCCAAACCATGCCCCAGCAATACTCGTTCAGTACATCCTGAAAAGGTTGCGAGAACGCGGTCGCGCCGTCGACTGCCCGGTCCACATATGCATCGCCCAGCACCTCGCGTCGTGCCGCTTCGCCCTTGCCTCGAAGGTCATCATCCATTTGTCATCTCCGCGATTTTTCATTTCCGGACTGGTTTAGCAGACTCCGTATGAGAGGTAAGGGTGTGGCAGGGCGGATAGCCTCTCAAATCAGCTGCTGCGCATACCAACGTGCAAATGACGCAACATTTGATTCTAGCAGTGGATGAACGCGGCCCTGCATGGCGTAGGGCGAATTGAGGCCGATCTGCTGGTTTTGCAGTGCAGGAATATCCTCGGCAATGGCCGCATCCAAACGTTCGTAATAATGCGCGACCTTGTCGTCAAAACCGGGCTGCGCCACTACCTCGCGCGGAAAACACGCGGTCATGGTCACGTGGCACTGGCGCGCGTTGATCGGTGTGGCCTCGTATATCCAGATCGCATCGCGGCCGACGGCAAAGGCCATGTTCGGAAAGACCCACGTATAGCGCACACCATTCGCCACAGCGGGATCAAGGCCCGGCATCGGCGGAAACGCGTGATCCTGTTGGCCCTCAAGCAAGCCGCCCGTACCCTCGGTCGCACCATATTGCGAGGCGTATTCACCTCTGGCGTCATCGCCCGGCTTGGGACGGTTATAAAGCGAATTGACGGTATCAGGATGCACAAATGGCAGGTGGTAGTACTCGTCGAATACGTCGAGAAAGACCTTCCAGTTGCAATTCACCTCGAAAGATCGGCGCCGCGTTGGGACCAGCGTATCCATCGGCCAGGGCGCGTGCAGCTTGGCGAAATCGCCTAGCTGATCCTCAAGTTCGGGGGCGTCGGCATTGAGGCATACAAACGCCAGACCGTTTGCTTCGTCGGCCCTGAACTCAATCAGCCCGTATTGAGATTTGTCGAAATCCTCAATTTCTTCGGCATGAGGCACGCCGACGAGGGTTCCATCCAGCTTATAACTCCAGCAATGGAACGGGCATTTGATGCCACGGCAATTTCCTTCGCCCTCCAGCAGGCGCGCGCCGCGGTGACGGCACGAATTGGCAAAGGCCCGCAGCTTTCCAACTTTGTCGCGCAAAACAATCAGCGGGACGTCGGCAATGGTGATCGCCTCGTAATCACCGGATTTTTTGAAACGCCCCGCATGCCCAATGCCGATCCATTTACGTTGAAAGATTGCCGCGGTCTCACGTTTCCGAAATGCCTCGTCGCTGTAGCAGGTGGGCGGTAGGCTACTGGCCCTTTCGGCGGGGGCGATACAATTTGCAAGAAGGTCGTCAACGGTGTGAAACGCGCCGATAGTGTGCCCGCTCATTTTTCTGTCCAACATCCTGCGCTCCATCAGTTAAAGGGTTTGAGGTGCTCATGCCGCCTGAAGGCGCGATTTCGCTACCCGCTGGTCAACAAGTGGCATGCGCGCGCCTGGCCTGATCACTGCCTTGTCATAGGGAGCGCGGGCGAAAACCTCCGCAACGTGCGAGCGAAAGAAATCCAGCGGCAGAGTTTGGTATTCGGGATCGAACGCCCGCTGATCTTAGCGTTCGCAAAACACCGCGCAATCGTCAAAATACGGATTTTCGCGATGTCGCTCGCGCGTGTTCGGGTCCTTACCCATCTGCTCTGCGTAGTAAAACTTCTGAAATTCGCCGTGTTGCTTGACCGTCCAACTGCATTGCTCGCGCACGAAGGGGCGAAGGATCAGCGCTGCATACTCGTCGTGGTCATAGGGTGAATGAATGTCACCAATATCATGCAGCAACGCACTAACGATCCAGTCGGTATCGGCGCCATCGCGCCATGCGCGGCTCGCCGTTTGCAGGCAATGCTCTAGCCGCGTCACCTGAAAGCCCGACATTGCGGATTCGAGTTTTTCTAGTGTTTCCAACAAACGAGTCCCGACCTGCGATGCATAGGTGATCTCGCATTCTTCGAGAAATTCGTAGTCTTCGCGATCGCCATCAATGAGTTTACGGAACTTCACTGTCTGCATGGTCTGTCTCCTTGGTTGGGGTAGAACTGATCGAAAATTGGAAGACGCAACACAAAGAATAATGCGTCTTGCAGGGCGCCGCAGCAAACGATGGATCCGCACTCATTGACATTAGCAGTGCTAATGTTGAACGTGGTTTGCATGACCAGTTCCTTGCCGCCACTCTCTTGCTTTCGGGCGTTCGAGGCGACAGCCCGTCACCTGAGCTTTACCCTTGCCGCCAAAGAGATGAATGTGACCCAATCGGCGGTCAGCCAACAGGTGCGGACGCTGGAGGATAGGCTGGGTCAGGCGCTGTTCGACCGCAAGACTTAAGGTTTGACCCTGACGGATGCGGGACGGCGCCTAGTGCCTTTCGCCGCGTCTGCCATCAATGAATTGATTAAGGGAACCGAGATGTTCCAACCAGCGCGGGAGCGCAAAACCGTCTCGGTATCATGTACGACATCCTTTGCGCAGCTGTGGCTGGTTCCTCAACTAAAGGGATTTCATGCTGCGCATCCTGATATTGCCGTCCAGATAACCAGCACACTTTGGCCAGATGATTATCTGACAGGCAAAACCGACATCGAGATTCATTTCGGCCGCACTGCGCAAATGAAACCAAAAGCGAAATTACTGATGCCTATCAGGTTCGTTCCGGTTTGCGCGCCTGCGCTAAGTGGGCCGGTTGCCGACTTTGATGATCTATGGAAGCTGCCACTGATCGAAACGGTGGGCGCCCTCTATGGATGGAGCCGCTGGACACGGCAATTCAGTGTTTCGGGCCGCCAAGCGCCCGCGTTTATCGTCGACTCGATGATCCTGGCCCAGACCACCGCGATTGCCGGCCTAGGTGTCGCGCTGGTCAGTCCCGCGCTTTGCCATGATGCCTTGAGCAGTGACCAGATCCATGCCGTTCTGGACCTGCCGACGCAGGTTGAGGACTGCTTTTACTTTTCGGTTATGGATTCGGCTGCTGATCGGCCTGCCGTGAAAGTACTGTGCGACTGGCTCGAAGACGCGGCGAGCTCTCACTAGGGTTGAGTAGGCGCGAGCGTTGCACCTGACATTACGCATAACGCGCGTCTCCGTACTCTCCGTCTGGACGGAAATAGGCGGTCGCCGCATTTTTCGACACGAGATGTCGAATAAACGGAACTTCGTGAGTTCGCCATGCCCAATGCTAGCGTGTGAAGCTGAAGTCGCAATCAAACAATGCGTCAATTTCAACCGGGCAGAACGCTCGATCAATGGGGAGACAGACACGATGTTCGATAAACAAATGATGCGTGATACGCTAACCGAGGGTGCCAACGCCTTTAATGCTGGACGCCTGGACCGGCGCAGCTTTCTTGTGCTTTGCGGGATGTCGGGGGTCGCGCTCCAATCTGTTTTCGCCGGTGATGCCGAGGCCGCCGCGAATGAGATCATCATGTGGAACTGGGGCGGCGAGTCTCCTGATTGCCAAGCCAAGGCACTGGGCGAGTCGTTCGAAGAGCAGACCGGCATGGCCCTGAGGTTCGACACGTCCGGACCGCTTCAAGGCAAGATCAAGGAGATGGTGGATAGCGGCAACGTGACCGCTGATGTTTGCGACGGCGACCTCTTTGACGCCGTAGCGTTGGGGCCAAATGGCTATCTAGAGCCGATCGACTACGACGTCGTGAGCAAGGACAAAACCCTACCGAACTACGCGCTGGAATATGGCGTATCGATCATCCTTTACGGGTATGCCTTCGTCTATGACACCGAGGCTTACGGTGACACCCCGCCGACCGGCTGGGCCGATTTCTTTGACACAGCGAAATTTCCCGGCACGCGATCGCTCTACAAATGGGCCAACGGATCACTTGAGGGCGCATTGATTGCCGACGGTGTGGACAAGGACTCGCTCTATCCGTTGGATATGGATCGGGCTCTGGCTAAAATCAAATCGATCAAGGATGACAGCATTTACTGGGGCTCTGCCTCTGAGGCGCATTCGATGGTCGTGAACGGTGAGGTGTCGATGGGCATGTTGTTTCAGAACCGTGCCCGCAACATCGAGAAGGACACAGATGGGCGTTACAAGCTGGTCATGAATGAGGCCATCGCCATGCCCGGCGCCTATATCGTGCCCAAAGGCAATCCAGCAGGGCGCGAGGCGATAATGAAATTCATTGCAAACGCACAGTCAGTTCCCGCGCAGCTGTCCTTGTTCGAGTGTCTGGGTATGACGCCGTCCAACCCCGAAGCATTCGCGCAGGTTCCCGAAGACGAACAATTCTACGCCATCACATCTGCGCAGAACATCGATAACATCATCTACAACGACCCCACATGGTGGGGCGAAAACGGATCGGACGCCGTCAACGCCTTTCTAGATGCGATAAGCTGATATGCGCGCCACGCAGGACAAACTGTCCTGTGTGGCCTGCATGTTTCCATAGCAGCCGTTTCGCTGATTTGAGAAACGGCTGCTGTTACTTCCCCTTATCGCTAAGGGTGGTCTGTTCCGGAGTTTTCCTGAGATGTGCCGCCTTGGCTTTTTCCAAGCCGCGTTGCTCAAGCGTTTGAAGAAATGAGGCCAGTGTTCCCGGCCACGTCGGGGCATTGTCCCGTTCGGGCCAGGCTTGTCTATAATCTGAGGGACGCCGACCAAAGTGCTTTCCAAAGGAATATGCAAAATGAGAAAGCGTGTTGAAACCTGACGCTGTGGCGATTTCGCGAATACTGAGGCTGGTCGAGATTAAAAGGACCCGCGCATGCTGCAATCGGAGCAGCAAACTAAATTGGACCACCGTGCAGCCGATACCCTGCCGAAACTGGCGCTCTAATTGGCGCTGAGATACGCCCAGCGATTTGGCAACTTCTGGTACCGAAAGCGGTTCGGACAGCTGGCTTTCAATCAGATTGATCGCCTCGCGCACCATCGGTACCAGTGTATCCGTTCCGCGCCCCATGGTGCGCCGCTGCGGCGCATTGCCGGGGCGGACAGGGTGATGCAGCATCTGATCTGCGATCTCGCCCGCCATTCGCTCACCATGCGCTTTGGAGATTAGTTTTAGCATTAGGTCCACACCCGCCATCGCGCCTGCACAGCTCATGATCTTTTGATCGTGAATAAATAACTGTTCTCGGAAGACGGTGCCGTGAAACTGTTCGTGGAACCCTGGCGCCCAAGACCAATGAACCGCCATTTCGATCCCTTCGGCCAGACCTGCGCGGGCCACTAGGTAACAGCCCAATTCGACAGCACAGATGCGCGCGCCCGCTCTTGACTGCCGCCGTATCCAGGACAGCGTCTCGCGCTTGTTGTATGTCTCGCTACCCCAGCTGGCCACGACAAACACTAACTCGCCTCGCCGATTTCGTTCGGGCGGCTCGATTGCCGGTTGTTGCATACCGTTGCTGGCCAAAATCATGCTGCCATCTAGCGATACGATTTCCCAAGTATAAAGAGGGGATGGCGCAAGATAATTGGCCACTCGAAGCGTGTCGATCATCGTTATAACAGCAGACATGTTAAAGCGGGGCACTATCAGGAACGTCACCATTTCAGGTTCGACCCTCTTGGGGGTCTGTTCCGCCTTAACCGCCTGCGCCAGTCCGTTGCTCGTTCGGCTGGTGGGGGTTTTCATCTCGAACACTATCTTTCTGTAGGCAAGGGTAATCTGTAGCTCTGAATCGACGTCAGAGTAGGCGCATCTTGCTGGAGTGCCCCAATCGGATAGTCCAGTTTGAATGTTATTGGATAGTCAGCCTCTGGTCTATTAGCATGATGCTTTTGGGATCTGGTGGAAACACATCTGCCCAAAAAAATTAGAATGACTGGGTAAGCTCTTCGGTTTAATCCCGTTTAATACGCGAAGATTACCGTCCGCATTTGCAGGCGCAGTTTGCATCGTGCGTTCCGAAGTCTTGTCTCGAGTGTGACAAGGCTTCAAAATTTGGAAAGCCTCCGATCAACCAATATTCTAGGTAGGATTGCTTTTCTCAAGCTGCTTCTCGACCAGCCGCCGGATCATCTCGGGCCGGGTCGGCAGATCCTCCTCCTCGCGCCTCAGCTTATCGATAGCGGCGATCATTTCGACGGGCATGCGCACCATGACGGCGGCCGTATCGACTGGTGGTCTGCCTTTTTTTGATATCATGATACTTTTCCTATTGATTTCTAAGTTTCTTAGTATCATAATACATAACAAGCCGGAACGAGGGCGGCAACCCTCATCCCGGCTCTAAGCGATAATTAGTCTGTTAAGGAGACCAACTATGACCTGCCATCTGACTACCACGTCAATCTGGACGACAGAAGACCTTCACGCCCCCACCATCCTCTCCGTCCTGTTCTCCAAGCTCAACGGCGCGCTCGCCGTGGCGATTGAGGCCGAGCGCGATATCGTGGATATCAGCGTGTGGGATCCGGCTGTCGATGCCTGGCTGCGCGAGGCCGAGCGGGCTTGGGACGCAGTGCTGGATATGCGTCATGCGCTCCTTGCGGCCCCTCTGACGCACGCGGAGGAGAAGGCGCTTTTGAGCATGGTGGGCATCGCCGATGCGGTCATGAGCGCCGAGACGATCAGCGCATTCGGGGCGGCGCATGACCGGCTGCGCGCTGCGACGTTTTTCCGCCAGCGTCTCGGGCGGGGCCATCTGCCGCACCGGATCAGCGCGCTGCTGGATCAGTGCCACGCGCATCTGTCGGCTGTCGCGCAGCTCGATCTCTATCAGCCGGTCTGCGATCCTGAGGATCTGCCCTACGGCTTGACCGAGGCTTGGGCCGAGGCCTGCTGACCCCTCCCCACCAAACGCTTGTTTGATCGCCGCGCGTCTGCGCGGCTCCCCTCCCCACATTTTGCCGCCCCGCTCGGGCGCGGCCTCTCTCAACCTGTCTGCAAAGGATGTGCCCCATGACCAATATCAATACCAATAAGCCCCTCCACCTCCCCCGCCAGTCTCGTGACGTCGCCGCAACCGACTGGACGGATCAGCAGCGCCCTATCCCGGCAGCGTGGCACGCTTTTGCCAAGCGCAAGGGGTACCGGATCGACCGCCGGATCCGGGACCGGTCTCATGTCGCGCTCGAATGCCTCGCCTGCGGCGCACACACCGCGCATAAGGTCTATACGCTGCGCAGCGCCCAGCCCGCCTGCGGTGGCTGCCAGATGGCACAGCAGCGCGGCAATGCCGCCAAGGCTGGCTTCGTGCTCAAGGTCCGCGATGAGGCACATCGGCACTATGCAATCTACGAACTGCCTTGCGGCCACGAGGCGCGGCTGCAGCGGGGGCGGGTCGCAAAATTGGCGGCGGAAGGACCGGTGCCGGGCCGCGATGGCTATCACTGCGATATCTGTCATCTGGAACAGCTGCAGCAGACCGCCGCGGACTGGGGCTGGCGCGTGATCGGCGCGGATCCGGGCGGCAGCGCCAATTACCGGCTGCTGGAGCATGAGGCCTGCGGGCATCGCCAGCGCGTCGCCACCGCCAATCTGGACACCGGGCGGTTCAATTGCGGCGGCTGCGGCGAATGCTGGTCGGCGGCGCCGAGCGCGCTCTACCTCATGCGCTTCGGGGTGCCGGGGCTGGGCTGGTTCGTCAAGCTTGGCTACAGCCGCAATCCAGGCAGCCGCCTGCGCTATCAGCTGGGACTGCGGCGCGATGTCGAGGCCGAGCTGATCGACGAGGTGCCCATGCCGAGCGGCCAGAGGTGGCGCTGCGGATCGAGAAAGGCCTGCACCGGCAGCTGAAGGCAGACCACCCGGGCAAGGTGATCCCGCGCGCTGAGCTGGAGGGGTGGATCAACGTGACGTCGGAGATCTACGCGGCCGAGGCCGAGCCGATCATCCGGCGCCTGCTGGACGAGGTCGAGAGCCCGCGCTGGCCGCGGCAGGACACAGCCAAGCCCAAGCCCAAACCTCGCCGTCCGCGCCGCTGACGCCCCCTCACCCACTCCACCGTCTTCCAACGCCCAGTACCCCCGCGCCGTTCGGCGCGGGCCCAGCCTCCCTGCCCTCGACGAAAGGATATTGCCATGAGTTCCACATCCCCCACCTGGGCGCCTCTGGCCGCCAAAGCTCTGATCCGCCTGCGCGCCGACTATGCCGAGCTTGCCGCAAACCGGCCCGGCACTGGACGCCGTCCCTGGAAGCCAGAGGAGCCTGCCGCGCGCAAGATGTCTGATCGCAATCCCGAGCCACTCGGCTGGCGCGCCGCAGCGCCGCCCGCGACGCAAATCCCGAGTGACGAGCCAGACGCCGTGCGCGCGGCCGGTGGCGATCCCTTGGCGGTGGAGGGTCAGAGCCGCAATCGCCCGGCCGTCCATGTGCCAACCGCTGATCTGTCGCTGATGCTGCGTCTTTGCGCGACAATCGGCAGCGAAGAGCGCCTCAAAGCCTTTCTGGCGCCGAGCGCCGTGACGTTGATCGAGATCGGCCCAGATACCGGCGGTCTGTCGCCCAGTGCGGTGCGCAGCATGCTCGAGACCGCGATCCTGCCGGACGCGGCGCTGGTCTGGACCGCCGCTTTGCTGAAAGATGCGGATCCGACCGTCGATGGCACCCCAGATCTCTGCGTTGTCGAGATCACAGCCGAGGACCCTGACAAGCTGCGCAACAAGGGCGCCGCGCTGCAAGCCGTGACGCGGGCGCTGGACGCGCCCTATCCCGTCCTGATCCTGGCCGAGACGCTGGCGCAATTGCCAGAGGATCTGCGGCGTGCGCTGCCCGGCGCGCTGCAGCTAGAGCCGCTGTCGCGCGACATCCTGATGGCGATGATCGCAGTAACCCGCAGTGCGACGGAGCGCGGGCGCTGGCGCGGATGCTCCGGGATGGTCTGGGGTCGGATATCGCCCTCGAGGAAATGGCGCGGCTGACCCGCGCCGCCACTGGCCAGAGCGCCGCGGATGTCGACGGCGCCCTGCGCCAGGCGCGCAGCGTTGCGCGCCATGACGGCCGCGCGGTTGCCGCGCGCGACGTCCTCACCGCGCTCAGTCCCGATGCGGAGGAGCACAATCCTGCCCGCGAGCGCCGCATCGCGCTGCATGAATGCGGCCATGCGATTGTCGGCACCTGCCTTGGCCTTGGGAAGATCACGCGCGTGGTCCTGACGTCTCAGGGAGGTCAGGCCTGGATGGCCTATGCCTCCGGCGAGCATCTGCTGGGCGATCTCGAGGCCGAGCTGACCTACTCTCTCGCAGGCCGTGCGGCGGAGCGCCTGATCCTTGGCAATGCCGCAGCTGGCGCAGGCGGCAACGCGATGTCAGATCTCGCCCACGCAACGCAGACCGCCACCGGCATCGACACCCGCATGGGCCTTGGCGCCGAGGGGCTCGTCTGGCTCGATACCTCCTCGGCCGCTTACTTGCGCGTGCCGCAGAACGCCGCCCGCATCCGCGTCCGCCTCGAGGCCGCCGAGGCTCGCGCGATGCGGATGCTTGAAACGCGGAAGCTGCTCCTGACCCGGATGGCGGATGATCTTCTCGAGGTCGGGCTCCTTGAGGGTGCGCGGCTGGAGGCGTGGCTCGCGCGGGTGCGGGAACCAAGCGCGAGGAAAGGTGACGGTATCAACACCGGGTCGACAGTCGGGGCTATGAAGGAGGTCGAAAGCCGCGACGCTTAGAGCGCTTCGTCAGTCGGGTGTGTTCAGGACATCTCAAAGCCGCAGGGCCGGTGGAATGGTGGAAGACTGATGCACCTCAAACTGCAACAGGACGGCCCGCACGGTGATGGCGAGGCCTTAATGGCAAGCGCTTAGTCAAAGCAAACAGACAGATGAACCCTGAACAAAAAAGGCAATCGGAAAGGTAATAGAAAAACTATTTCAAACAGCCGGAGGAGGGTCCAGCAAGCTGCTGGTCGCAGGGGTCGTGAGATGGGCTTGGCCCATTGAATGATCCCGAGAAGGGTCTCGGGGTATCCCTGAGCGAGCGGTCTTGTTGTGGTTCCGGGGCTTGCCGGAATTGCAACAAGACTAGTGAGTAGAGGTCCAGCAATTATCACGAAAACGTTACCCGATTCCATAAATGGATTTTCACGGGTTCCGACGAGACTGGGGACATCAGAATAACCTCGGTGCAACTATGTCCATCCATCCAGATTTTGACAATCCTCAGTCGGCCGCGATCGGATCAACGCCGATCGTCTTGCGGTTTCAGGGGCTCTATCCGAATGATCTCGGGCGCTTTCAAATGCATGACGCCCGCAGAGGAGGGGATCTGTCCCATGTCGATCCGGGCAGCACGGCGCTAAACGAGCACCTCTTCGGCGAAGAGGGCTGGAAGGAGACTCTGCTGGCCGAAGTTGATCAGGCCAAACGGCAGAATATTCACGCGCATGTGGCGGCCCAAATGGCCAAGTCGCGCAAGAAGGAAGCCCGCGGCATTCAGGAACAAGGCCTAGTCGATCCGTGGATGTGCAGAAGCCATGGCCCCCTGCGCGAAGGTATTCTGACAGTAAACAAGAAATGGTTCGGCGGCACCGGCCATGCAGATTGGGACCCAAAACAGGTCGACAGGTTCCGCAGGACCGCCCTGGCATTTCTGCAGCAGCACTTCCCGGGTGGGCAGTTGCGCTATGCCAGCGGTCATGCCGATGAGGAGGCCTATCACATCCATTTCGTTATCGCAGTCTGGCGCGAGCGGATCACCGTTAATCGCGGGCAGCAGATATTGCTGCAGGCCTCCATGAACCCCCTCTTGGGCAACTATGAGTATGCCCAGGATCTGGCCGGAGATTGGTTTGATGCTCTGGGCATCACGCGCGGTGCGCGCCATGCCGAGGCACGCCGGGAGGCAAAACGCAACGAAGAGCCGGTGCCTGCGAAGCGGCGGCATGTCCCACCGTCTGAGTGGAGAGCAGAACAGCAAAAGCTGACACAGGCGGAAGCACAGCAGACATTGGCGGCTGCAAGCCAGACAGCGGAAACGATTGTCGAGGAAGGGCGGACCTTGGCCAAAGCCACGGTCCGGAAATCGCGCAAACGCGCGATCAAGGAGGCGCGCGAGCGCAAGGAAAAAGCCGCGCGCGAGGCGAAGGTCGAGACGGAAGTCGCAGCACGCCAAAGAGATGCGCTGGCCCGAGAGGCGGCGCAGATAAAAGGGGCGGCCGAGGCCGCTGAGCAGGAAAAGAACGATGCCGAAGCCATGCTCGTCCGCGCCGAAGGCAAAGTTTCGGTGGTTATGAAACGCCTACAGTCGGAAACGGATCGACTGCGAGCTTTGAACACAGAGCACGGCATGGAGGTCGAGCGGATCCAAGCACTAAGGGTAGAAAAGTTCGAAGAAGAAGCGGCTCGAGACAGAGCGCGGGAAGAGGTCTCGGCCGCCGTCATGACAAAAGATGAGGTCATGCAGCGAGTTCAGGCGGCGCAGAAGGATTTGGAGCAGCTGCAGGATAGGACTGCGGCCGAAGGGGCAGAGGAGACGGCAGCCAGGGACAGCGCCAAGTTCGCGAAAGACCAGAACGCGGCTGAGGAACTGATCTTGGAGGCGACGAAAAGGAAACGGGAGGAGGAAGAGGCGAAGTTGAAGGCTGCGAAGGTAGAGGTCAAAGCAGCTGAAACTGCGGCAGCAGATGTCGAGCGCACCGCTGATGCCGTTGCAGATGCGATCGAATTGATAGCGGACGGAGTGTTTCAGTCGAATGGCGATCCGGGGAGCGCACCAAAACTCGGCTGGGGTTTCGGTGCGCCTCAGGGGAAGGATGAGCGCGCAGGCATTCTTGATCGAGTACGGTTGGCCGGGCCCTTTATCGGGCGGCTAGCACAGATGGTGAAAGAAGCGGTACAGGCTGTCTTGGCGACCGAACGGGCGGAATTGGCCAAAGAGGCGGCCTTCGTCGCCGGACTACGCGCTGACTGGGACGCCGATCAAAAGGCGCGGCTGGATGGGCTGAGCAATATGTATGGGCCCGACTGATGGGAGTACTGTCTGCTCACCGGTGGGAGAGCTGATCTAAATTCCTCTCCAAGAGGCGGTTTTCACGGGGTCGACAATATCTACCTTCAAAGTTTCCGAGCGGACAGTTTCGCCAATCGCGAGTCTTCCGGATTTTTGCCATAGTTTTCCACAGGTTTGACGGCCAACCACGGTTTTAGGAGGCGAAATGATGATGCGGTTTGCGGTATCTTATCCCCAGCCCGGTCCCAGTGACCTCACATCGAAACGCATAAAGAACGCCCTCGCTTTTAACAGCTTGCGGCGCACGGAGACGGCACGCCATGGCGCGCAAGCGGAAGACATATACGCAAAAGGAGGGCGTCCGGCAGGGCGACGCCCGACCCGATGCGCATGCTTCCGGGCCTTCCGGACTTGCCAGCCAGCCCGACAGCCCCCATCCTGCGCTCATCGCTCTCGTAAAACTTATGGCACGTCAGGCTGCCCGCGAGGCGGACTTGACACAGGACTGCGACACGCTCCGCAAGACTGATTAGGAGGGATTGAAATGCTGCAAACCGTACGCAAGACACGCACTGTTATCTATGCTCGGTTCTCGTCGGACATGCAGACCGCAGCGTCCATCGACGACCAGATCCGAGTTTGCACCGCCCTCGCGAGCTCGCTCGATCTCACCGTGGTCCAGATCTACCGCGATGACGCAATTAGCGGTGCCACCGATATGCGCCCCGGATTTCAGGGGGTGATGCAAGCGGCGATGTCCGGAAAGATTGACGTGGTCGTCGCGGAATCTCTCGATCGCCTCAGTCGTGATCTCGAGCACATTTCCGGCTTCTACAAGCGGATGCAGTACCTCGGGGTCGAGATTGTCACCAAGGCCGAAGGCACCATCACCAATTATCACATTGGGATTGGTGGCATGATGAACGAGCTTTTCCTCAAGAACCTGGCGCAGAAAACCCATCGCGGGTTGGAGGGCCGCGTCAGGAACGGCAAATCCGCAGGCGGCAAGAGCTATGGCTATGGTATCCTGCGGTCCCCGCTGCCCAATGGCACCTTCACCACAGGAGATCTGGTGATTAACGAGGTCGAGGCAGACATCACCCGGAGGATCTTCTCGGACTATGCGGCAGGCCAGAGTGCTCGCCGCATCGTCACCGCGCTGAACGAGGAAGGCATCCCTGCCCCGCGCGCCAAAACATGGTCATTCTCGACGATCTCGGGAAACTGGAAGCGCGGCACCGGTATCCTGAACAATGATCTCTATATCGGCGAGCGGATCTGGAACCGGCAGCGCTTCGTGAAATGCCCGCAAACCGGCAAACGCCAGGCGCTGCCCAATCCGCCCGAGGCCTGGGTCCGCGAGACCGTGCCGGATTTGCAGATCATCCATCAGGATCTCTGGGACCAGGTGAAGGCACGTCAAGGCGCCACGCGAAAGGAGATCCTCACCGCGCGCGACGAAGACAACGGCCCGCAGGCTCATAAGGCCCGCCGCCCCCGCTACCTGCTGTCGGGAACCGTGGAATGCAGTGACTGCGGCGCAGGCTACATTATGATCAGCGCCGACCGGATGGGCTGCTCAGCAGCCCGCAATCGCGGCACGTGCGACAACCGTAAAACCATCAGGCGGATTGATCTCGAAGAGCGGGTCTTAAATGGAATGCGCCAACGGCTGATGACTCCGGAAATGATCACAACCTTTGTTGAGACTTATCAGGAAGAGACCCGTAAAGGAAAATGCGACGCCAAAGCAGCGCGGGTAAAGACAGAACACGACCTGCGTGCCGCCACCCGCGAGATCGACAATATCGTCGAAGCCATCGCCAAAGGCATGTTCCAAGCGAGCATGAAAGCCAAGATGGATGCGCTGGAGGCCCGTAAGGCCGAACTGGAAGGAGCCCTCGCTACTCTGCCCGAGGAAGACACGGTCCTCCTCCATCCTGGCCTCGCGGATCTATTCCGCAAGAAAGTGGAAGACCTCGTCACCAGTCTGAATGATCCGGGGATCAAAACGGAAGCAGGGGAACTGTTGCGCAGCCTGATCGAGAAGATCATTCTGACACCGGCTGATGACGCTCCGAACGGGCATCTGATCTCGCTTCAGGGCGAGCTCGCCGGGATTTTGTCGTTTTGCGACAAAGACATAGGCACAAATGCCAACGCCCGTAGCAGGGCTACGGGCGTTAGGCAAGTAACGATGGTTGCGGGAGTAGGATTTGAACCTGCGACCTTCAGGTTATGAGCCTGATTAGCTGTTTCAGAAAAAACATTTTTTAGCCCAGACCTGAGACGTAGATTGCAGTGTAGATCGGATTACTGATGCTACTGCTATGGCACTGATAAAGAACTACTTTCTTACTTGACAATACTCCCGCCGGAGGCCCAGAAAATTCTCCGAATTTTCTCAGACCCGCGCGAAATCTGCGTCGTTCGTCAGGCTGGGTATCCGCGCTGCCGTTTGGGTTACCATATCCAGATCAATCCGTGCCGCCACCACGCCCGGTCCCTCGCCGCCATCGGCCAGAACGGTGCCCCACGGGTCGACAATCAGCGAATGGCCATATGTCTCGCCCCCGCCCGGTATCGGGCCAGTCATCGCGGCCGAGACGACAAAACGCGTCGTTTCGATCGCGCGGGCACGCGTCAGCACATGCCAATGCGCGGCGCCAGTCTTGGCAGTAAAGGCCGCTGGACAGGCCAATATCTCGGCCCCGCCCTGCGCCAGACTGCGAAATAAGTGCGCAAAACGCAGGTCATAGCAAATCGTGTGGCCTATCCGCGCAAGCGGCGTGTCGTGGATCACGGCGCACTTACCTGGATCGACCCGGTCGCTTTCGCGGTAGGTCTCATCCTTGGACAGCTGGATATCGAACAAGTGGATTTTGTCGTAGCGCCCGGCGATCTCGCCCTGAGGCGTCAGCATAAAACCCCTGTTGATGATACGCCCGTCCGGGCCATCCACTGCGATGGACCCGACATTGATCCAAACGTTTTTCTCAGCTGCAAACGCCTGCATTGCGGCCAGAAAAGGGTGGTCGCCCTCTGGCGCCGACGGCGGCGCGACGGCTGGTCCGTCCGAGCAGAGGCCGCCGCAATATTCGGGCAGAAATAGCATTTGCGCGCCGCCGGTTACGGCCTCGTTCGCCAGCGGTAACACCTCGCTTAGCGCCGCGTCCATACTAGGCATCGGACGCAACTGCAGGCAGGCAATATCAAGAGGGCGCGGCATGGGCAGGCTCCTTATGAGAACCTGCCCAGCCTAAGCCGACGCTGCCTCCAAGGGCAACCCAGCGCGCAACCCGGCAGGTATCAGATCACTACGACATCCAGCGGCGGAAAGCCGTTGAAGCCAACGGACGAATAACTGCTGGTGTAGGCGCCGCAGTGGCGGATCACCACACGGTCGCCGCAGGCCAGCGCGGCGGGCAGCATAACAGGGCGCTGCTCATAAAGGATGTCGGCACTGTCGCAGGACGGCCCGGCTAGAATGCACGCGCCCGTTTCGCCGCCGTCATGCGGCGTCTCGATCCGGTAGCGGATCGCCTCGCCCATCGTCTCGGCCAGCCCAGAGAACATGCCGATATCCAAGTACACCCAGCGGTGCAGGTCATCGGGCGATTTACGTGACACCAGCAGCACCTCGGCCACGATATGGCCCGCCTCAGCCACCAGGCCACGGCCCGGCTCGGCCATGACATAGGGCACATCGCCAAACCGCTCGGCCACGGCTTCCATAACGGCGGCTGCGTAGCTGCCCGCGTCCATGATGTCTTCCTCGTAGGTAGCGGGGAAACCGCCGCCCAGATTCAGTACGCGCAGGTCATGCCCAGCGGCGCGTCCCGCAGCCCACAACTCGGCGACTTGGTCCAGCACGGGGTTCCAGAATTCAGGGCGGCGCGTCTGGCTGCCGACGTGGAATGACAGGCCCGCTACATCGACGCCCTGCTGCTTGGCATAGTCCATCAGACCCGCCAGCGCGGAGCGGGCGCAGCCAAACTTGCGGCTAAGCGGCCAGTCGGCGGAGGAGTTCTCGACGATGACGCGCAGATAGACTTGGGCGCCGGGCGCGTGGGCGCGCAGCTTGTCGATCTCGGCCTCGCTGTCGGCGGCGAACAGCGTGACGCCATGCGCGTGGGCATAGGCGATATCAGCAGGCTTCTTGATGGTGTTGCCAAAGGAGATGTCAGATCCAGAGGCACCTTGCGCCAAGCACAGCTCAATCTCGCCCCGGCTGGCGGCGTCAAAGCGCGCGCCCTTCTGCACCAAAAGGCGAATGATCTCGGGCGCCGGATTAGCCTTCACAGCGTAGTGGATACGGGCATCGCCCAGACCGCCTACCAACGCGTCATACTGCGCAGCAACGCGTGCACGGCTAACAACCAGCGTGGGCCGGTCGAACGTACGCGACGCGATAAACGCAGCGGCCGGATCAGAAAGGAAATCTGCGCTGGACAGAGAAGTATTTTCGACACGCAGGGTGCCGGGGATCATGGCTGTCATGGGTCATCTCCAAAAGGATAGCCCCGGTCAAATCCGGGGGATCGGCAGTCAGAGACGTTACCGTCGCTACATGAACCGGAGGTCAGTCAGGAAAGGCTGACCGGCCAGAGGCGCGTGCGTTGGCGTCTTGAACTCGCCATTTAAACGCATCAAGGATTCTGGCAAGCCCTAAATACCCCTCAGGCAAAAAAAAATCCCGGCATGCGATTTTGCAGCCGGGATATTGTCCTGTCTGTAAGACGCGCTTTTCAGTCCTTCGCGTCCTTGTCCTTCGCGTCATCATCCTCGGCGTCCTCGCTGCTTGCGGGCACCTTGAACAGGCTGTCTGCGTCGTATTGCTTTTCGGTGACCTCAGGATCGGCCTCGCCCAGCGTGAACGTCTCTAGGCCCTCGATGGCGGTCGGCATCTTGTGATCATCGTCACTACCCAGGCTCTGCTCGGTGCTCAGCAGCTTGCGGCGGTCGTCATCGCTCATCGCGGCGCCGTCCTTGGCCTTCTTGGCGGCGGCTTTTTGCACAGCGGCGTCCAGCTCGGACTGCTTGCAAAGGCCCAGCGCGACGGGGTCGATAGGCTGGATGTTCGAGATATTCCAGTGCGTGCGCTCGCGGATCGCCTGAATTGTCGGCTTGGTCGTGCCCACCAGCTTGGAGATTTGGGCATCGGCCAGCTCGGGATGAAACTTGACCAGCCACAGGATCGACGCGGGCCGGTCCTGGCGCTTGGACAGGGGGGTATAACGCGGGCCGCGGCGCTTTTCCTCGCCATCGGCGGCGGCGTTGTGCTTTAGCTTCAGCTTGTGCGCTGGATTCTTTTCGGCGTCGTCGATCTCGTCTTGGGTCAGCTGATTGTTAGCAACCGGATCAAAGCCTTTTACGCCTGTGGCCACGTCGCCGTCGGCGATGCCTTGCACTTCCAGCTCGTGCATTTCAACGAAATCCGCGATCTGCTTGAAGCTGAGCGTTGTGTTGTCCACCAACCAGACGGCGGTGGCCTTGGCCATAAGTGGTTTTGCCATTTTAATCTCCTACAACGTAACGGGTCCGAACATGCCTCCCTTGTCTCCTGTCTCCAGGAGGCTTCGGTTTGGTCCGAAGCGGGTCGCCATTGTCGGGAAACTTGGCCCCTCGTATAGTGCCCTCCATGCCATTTGGAAAGACCGAAATATGCGCGCCCTTTTGATCCAACTGGTGGCCTGCGCCATGACCTGCACTGCCGCGTGGGCAGATGGAGAGAAGGCCGGCGCCTTTGACTACTACGTCCTGTCTCTCAGTTGGACACCCACATGGTGCGCGACCACCGGCGACGCGCGCGAGGCGCCCGAATGCGAGGATACCGCAGATGCGGGCTGGACGCTGCATGGCCTCTGGCCGCAATATCATCGCGGCTGGCCCAGTTTCTGCCCCACTGCGCAGCGCCCGCCCTCCCGCGCGATGACGGACGCAATGACTGATATCATGGGCAGCGGTGGTCTGGCATGGTACCAATGGAAGAAACATGGCCGCTGCACCGGCCTTAGCGCGCCTGCCTACTATGCGCTGTCCCGCGAGGCGTATGGGCGCATCGCCCGGCCGGATGTTTTTGCCAAGCTCACTCGCCCCGTGACATTGCCCGCCCGCGTGGTCGAGGCGGCATTTCTCAAAGCGAACCCTTCGCTAAAGCCAGATATGGTGACGATCACCTGCCGTGCGGGCCGCATAGCGGAAGCGCGGATATGCCTCTCACGCGGGCTAGACCCTGTGCCATGCGGACAGGACGCCGTGCGCGATTGCCGGATGACCGATGCGCTGCTGGATCCCGTTCGCTAGGTAGCATACGCCCGGAACAGCCCAGAAAACCCGAGGCCGGGTGCACGGGGGCGGTGCTGCAACAGTGTCCAGCACAAGGTGCACGAAGTCGCCCAATGCGCGATCATGCCGCCCAATGCACAGGGTGCTTTATGCCGCCTCGAAGGCAAGTATCGCTGCCTCAGGCGCGCTTAGGCTGCGGCGGGCAAATGCGCCATATTTCTCAGGCTCCGACGCCATCGACGGGAATTGCGCCAGCAAGCGCAGGCGGTCAGCCTCGCCCAGCGTCGATAATGCTGCGCTGGCAGGGTGAAAACTCTCGGTTTCCACGCCGTTGGCCCACAATATGTGATGGCGCGGCAGCAGCAGGTGAATATACGTCACCTCGCGCACCGTCAGATCCACTCGAATACTGCCGGAGTTGACCAAATCCTTGGCCGCGATCAGCACCTCAGGTGTGTTGAATAGTGCGCGGGCCACGTCGCCCTGCACCAGCATCCGGTGCTCTGGCGAGACCAGCAGTTCCTCGTCGGGTCTAGTGCCGCCCAGCGCGCCCGCGCGTATGCGGATCGGGCGCAGTTTCGGCATGGCAAAGAGGCGCGCGCCAGTCATGCGGCGGCTGCCGATCCATTGGATTTCCTCGGCGCCGTTGTCCTTGGTCTGCACGCGATCGCCCTCGCGCAGTTCCTCAACCAGCTTGGCGCCGTCCGGCGTCTCGATCCGGGTGCCGGGGGTAAAGCATATTACGCCGCCTGTCGCGGGCGCACCCGATGCAATCTGTGCACCCTCAAGCGTGTGATGTACCACCCACATTTCGGTATTCTGCGGCGGCAACGCGTCGATGAACATCAACAGCGGCGGTGCGCCGCCCCCCAGTTCAATCACACTGACGGTAAAACTTTGTGCGCCGTTGGTGACAACAAAGCTGCTGTCGGGCAGTGTATCGTCCAGCTCCACCGCGCTTAGATCGCGCGTCCCTGTCACAGCTGCTCCGACCAGACGCCGCACCATGCGCGCGGCGCTCTTGCGATTAACCCCATATCCGTCCGTATTTTCCAGTCGCAGCAATTCTGGCGGCCCATCGACGCGCACGGGCGATCCGTGCCAACGCCATGTTGCGCCGACTGTTAACTGCTCGATCGCGTCCGGCACAAAGCCGTCCACTTCCGTCTGCGACCAGGAAATGACGAACGTGCCTCGAAAGCCCGTTCCCATATCCGTTATCCTGCCTCGATATTCTTTTTATTATTGCAAGCAGGTTAGCAGCCGAAGCTCATCCTGGATAGCCGCGTCAAGGAAAAGCTGTCAAAATTCGATATGTAGTCGCACAGATCCCACAATCTGCCCTTCGGGCTGGCCCTTGAACTCGCGATCCAGCCACGTCAGGCCATAAAATGCACGGTGTCCAGCGCGAGAGCTGTAATGCACACCGGCGCGTACGCGGTTGCGCGCATCGCTCAGGCGATAGCCGCCGCTAGAGGGCAGATAGGCGCTATCCTCAACATAGGCCGTATCGGCGCCCACCACGAAGGCATAGCCCGACAGATCATTCTGCACCGTGCGATAGCGCTGGCCAGTAACCGGATCGCGCACCAGTAGCTCGCCCGCCAGCGCACCGCCAAACGTAAAATCAGCGCCCACACGCACCAGCGTTTCAACGCCCGCGCGTGCTTCGGCAAAGGGGCGCAGCGTCGCCGCGCCGCCCAGTGTTAGGGTGCGTCCCATCTCGGCCACCGCCGTTGGGTATACGTGATTGCCGATCTGGCGCCTGCGCGTGGCGCCGCCAACACCCTGCCCGCCCAGATTGTCGTGGATAAAGTCCTGCAGCCCGTCCAGCCCCGTCTGCGGCCCGGTAAAGACCAGATCGCCGCCAAGCGATACCTCGCTGCCGAGCGCTGCGTAGTGCGTGTGTAGCCCCAACGCGACCGATCCGGCATAACGCCTGTCACCGGGTGCGGGATTGTTCAGATCGCGCGGCGCAATTATCTGAGCGTTAAACCGCAGTTCCAGAAGTCGGCCAAAGCCAGTCGGCAGCGAGCCATCCCATTCGGGCCCCCAGATACGGCTGGACGCGACCGATCCCGTGCGCCAGCGGTCGTGCCCGTCGCCGATATAGTCATTGGTGATCAATCGGCCGTAGCCCAGCCTGACCCGCGGTTCATCGGCCACGGCAGCCTCCCCCATCAGAAGAAGGGCAAGCGCAAGGCTAGCGAAGGCGATCAGACGCATAATGGTATCCTATATCAGTGTGGCCGTTCGGAACGTGCCGTTTGCAGGCCGACGGTGCCGCAGACCAGACCAAGCAGCATAATTTCGTCGACGCAGTGCATAATCTTGGAGCGCGTCGTCATTTTGGCATCACGCGGACGGCCCGAGGCGGCGCATCCAGAGTTGCAGCTCGTGATCAGTCTCGCCGGGCTCGTCCGTATCTTTCCACGCAAAGCGCGCGATGGCACCGGGCAGCGGTGCATACCCACGTCCGCGCCAGAACGCATCCAGCGCGCGGTAGCCATCCGGGCGCAAGGGGTGGCCCTCGGGGCGCAGAACACTGCAAAAGACTGATGTATCCCGGCCTAATTCCCGTGCATGATCCTCGCGCGCGTCAAAGAATGCGTGACCGATCCCGCGCCCGCGATACTCTGGCAGCAGAACGGATTCGGCGCAGTAGAATGTACTCTCCGCATCCAGCCCCTGCCCCGCCAACGCGGTAGCGAAATCATCAGCGTGATCCTCCATCGGCGTGCCAGTCGCTGCACCCACCAGCCGCGCGCCGTCAAAGGCGCCAACAAGGATCGCGCCCTTGCTGTCGCGGTAGCGCTGCAAATAGCGCCGCTCATAATCCGCGTCGCCATCATAGAGGTAAGGATAGCTGCGAAAAACCTCGATCCGCAGACGTGCCACATCGTCCAGCGCCGCCTCTAGCGCCGCGCCGCGCAGCGTGCGGACACAGGCGCCAAGAAGCGCCATCGCCCGTCAGCCACTGACCTGATTGCGCCAATCGGCGAGGTTATAATAAGTCGTGATGCGCGTGATTAACCCGCCATCAATGGTAAAAAACGTCCCGGCTGGCAGCTTGTAGGTCTGCCCGTCGGCCTCAGGCAGCCCATCGTCGGTTTTGAGGTAGGTGCCGTTGACGACATACTCAGCCGCGCCGCGCTTGCCATCTTCGGTCATGAAAAGCGTCATGTTCGTCAGCTCTTCGCGGTAGCATTCGGTCATATGGTCGCAAAAGTCGCGGAACATATCCTTGCCCCGGCGCATGCCGCCCTCGTTGACATGATGCGCAATGTCATCGGACAAGCATGCCAGCATGCCCTCGGTATCGCCAATATTAAAGGCGTCAAAATAATGCTTGATAATCATGTCTCGTCCCTCCTTGGGTCGCCCCAGCGTTCTATCATATGGCTCAGGATCTGGTCACGCGATTGGCGATATGCGGCCAGCTTAGCAGCTCGCGTCTCCCCTAGGCCGGTTGGATCCATAATCGGCCAGTACACCACATCGAGATGGAATACCCGCGTCAGATCCAAGGCGCGGCGCTGGCTCGCAGGGCTCAGCGCGATCACCAAGTCAAACGATCCCAGATCGTCGCCCCATTGCGCCATTTCGTCAAAACTGCGGGTGCGATGGCGGGCCAATTCTACCCCGATTTCGGCGCAGACAGCGATGGAAAAGCCGTCGATATCTTGCTCGCTTTTGACCCCAGCCGATTGAACATAGGTGCCTGCGCCATAGAGCTTCTTCATCATGCCCTCGGCCATGGGCGAGCGGACGGCGTTATAGTCGCAGCAAAACAAGACTGATTGAGGAAGGTCCGCCACCATCCGCCTATCCGCCGAAATGAAGCACGCAGATCAGCGTGAAGAGTCGGCGGGCGGTGTCGCTGTCGATATCGGCCTTTCCCTCCAGCCGCTCTTCCAGGATGCGCGCACCCTCGTTGTGAATACCGCGCCGGGCCATATCGATTGTCTCAATCTGGCTGGGGGGCATATTTTTAACGGCGTCGAAATAGCTCTCGCAAATGGCGTAGTAGTCCTTGACCACTTGGCGAAACGGACTGAGTGACAGGTGAAATTCAGCAGCCAGCGCTTCGGCCTCGGTGTTGACGGTGAAGACCAGCCGCTTTTCGCGGATCGACAGGCCAACGCGGTACGGGCCACTAGGCACCTCGCGCCCGTCACGGGCAGGCAGGCCAAATGTGTTATCCTCCATCAGGTCAAACATTGCGACTTTGCGCTCTTGCTCGATCTCAGGCGTGGGGGCAGGCAGGTTTGCGTCGTCTAGTTCGATATGGCTGATGCGGCTCATGAGCAGTCTTTCGCGCGGGGTACGTTGCAATAGCAGTAACGCCGGGGCGCAGATGGGGCAATGCCTGCTAACCGTTCAGCTTGTCCAGACGGGCGCGCACGGACAGGCCGTGCGCCTCAAGACTCTCGGATTTAGCCAGCGTTTCTGCAGCAGGGCCAACCGCGCGCAGCGCGTCGGGCGTCATGCGGGCCAGCGTCGTGCGCTTGAGAAAGTCCAGCACGCCGAGGCCGGATGAGAACCGCGCCGAGCGTGCCGTGGGCAGCACATGGTTCGGCCCGCCGACATAGTCGCCAATTGCCTCGGGCGTCCACTGGCCGAGGAAGATCGCGCCGGCATGGGTAATGTGCGCGCTTAGCGCGTCCACGTCTGCCACGCACAACTCCAGATGCTCGGGCGCGATGCGGTTGCTTAGCTGCGCGGCGACATCCAGATCCGGCACGGTAATTATCGCACCAAAGTCGCGCCAACTGGCCCCCGCAATAGCGCGCCTTGCCAAGGTTTGCAGGCGGGCATCAATGGCGTCTGCGACTCTACGACCAAAGGCAGCATCCGTCGTGATCAGGATCGACTGCGCACTCTCGTCGTGCTCGGCCTGGCTGAGCATATCGAGGGCAATCCAATCGGGGTCATTGTCACCATCGGCAATGACCAAGATTTCGGACGGCCCAGCGATCATGTCAATGCCGACCTTGCCGAAAACGCGGCGTTTGGCAGCGGCCACGTAGGCGTTGCCGGGGCCGGTGATCTTGTCCACCGGGGCAACTGTCTGAGTGCCATAGGCCAGCGCGGCGATAGCCTGCGCGCCGCCGATGCGGTAAATCTCATCAACGCCTGCGATCTGCGCCGCGGCCAGGACCGCTGGGTTCAGCGTGCCGTCCGGCGTAGGCACAACCATCGCGAGGCGCGCGACACCAGCCACCTTGGCCGGGACCGCGTTCATCAAAACAGAGCTGGGATAGGTCGCGATCCCGCCCGGCACATAGAGGCCAGCAGCATCCACAGCCGTCCAGCGCCAGCCAAGGGTCGCGCCGCTGTCATCCGTCCAGCTATCATCCTGCGGCATCTGGCGCTGGTGATATGCGCGGATGCGGGATGCGGCCAGCTCCAACGCTGCGCGCACGTCCGGGGTCACGCGGTCTGCTGCGCCGGCCACCTCATCGGCGGTTAGTCGCATGGTCTGCGGCGTCAGTGCGGCGCGGTCGAACCGCTCTGTCAGCTCGATCACCGCCGCATCGCCGCGCGCGCGCACATCGGCGATAATGGCCGCAACGGCGTCATCGACATCGGGGCTATCCTCACGCTTGGCATTTAGCAGCGCGGTAAACTCGGCCTCGAAATCGGGGCTGGCGTGGTCGAGGAAACGGGGCATTGGCGATCCTTTTTCGCGGCGATCTGGTCGAACTTAGTCGGGATGCTGCGGCGTCTTGCCCGAAGGCGCGATGTAGGGCCGCGTTACATCCTTCAAGGTCGCGTCCAACGCCTCAACTTCCAGCCGGATTGCGCCATCGCCCGCCAGCGTCAGCAGCACATGGCCTGCGCCATCCTCGCCCGGCTCAAACGTGACGCTAAGCAGCGACAGGATCAGATCCGCATCGCTGCGGTCGATCCCCAGGGTGGAGACGCTCAGCACGTCGCCGATGACCAGAAGCGATTGCACCCGCTCGGGCGCATGGCGGGTAGCGCCTGCATCCTCCCAGCGGAACCGATTGATAAGCAGCGCAAAGCGGCGCGCGCCCTTTTGCCATTTCATCTCGGTGATGGGGAAAACGGCATCCTGCGCCAGCCCCGACAGCACCTGCAAATCATCGACATCCACTGCGCCCAAATTCAGCGCAGCCTCGCGCGCATCCTCAAACTTGGCGTCGTCGCTTACTGGTTTGCTCATTGGCCTGTTACCCGCTCTATCTTGGCACCGACCGCGCTCAGCTTGTCCTCGACATGTTCGTACCCGCGATCAAGATGATAGACCCGGTTCACAATCGTCTCGCCCTCGGCAGCAAGACCCGCGAGGATCAGTGACACGGACGCACGCAGATCAGTTGCCATAACAGGGGCACCCTTCAACCGCTTGACGCCTTTGACCGTCGCATGACCGCCATGCACATCGATATCGGCGCCCATGCGGATCAGTTCAGGCGCATGCATGAAACGATTTTCAAAGATGTTCTCTTCAAGCGTAGAGGTCCCATCCGCCGTGCACATCAGCGCCATGAATTGCGCCTGCAAGTCAGTCGGAAAGCCGGGGAAAGGCCGGGTCGCCACGTCGACGGCGCGGATATCGCCATTCTTGCGGGCTACGGTCAGGCCCGCGGGCGTTTCGGTGACCGAAATGCCCGCTGCGTCCAATTTTTCGCAGAATGCCGCCACCAGATCGATGCGCCCGCCAAGGCAAGTCACCTCGCCACCGCAAATCGCAGGGGCCAGCATGTATGTACCCAGCTCAATCCGGTCAGTGACGACAGGGTGCGTCGCGCCGTGCAGGCGATCGACGCCCTGAATGGTGATCGTGCCGGTGCCTTCGCCATCTATCTGAGCGCCCATGCGGCGTAGGCACTGGGCCAGATCGACGATCTCGGGCTCGCGCGCGGCGTTCTTTAGAACGGTCGTGCCCTTGGCCAACGTCGCGGCCATCAGGGCGTTTTCAGTTGCCCCCACGGATACGATGGGAAACTCATATGTGCCGCCCTTCAACCCGCCAGGGGCATTTGCGTGAACGTAGCCTTCCTTAAGCTCCAGTTGGGCGCCCATCGCCTCCAGCGCCTTGAGGTGCAGGTCGACAGGGCGCGCGCCAATGGCACAGCCGCCGGGCAACGATACCTCAGCATGGCCAAACCGCGCCAGCAGCGGGCCGAGGACCAAGATCGACGCGCGCATCTTGCGCACGATGTCATAGTCGGCGCGTTGGCTGGTCAGCGCATGGGACGACATGGCGATCACCTGACCGCCCTGAAGCGTCGAAACCTCGGCCCCAAGAGAGCCGAGGAGCGCCGACATGGTGCGAATATCAGAAAGGCGCGGCGCATTGGTCAGCGTCAGCGGCTCATCACTCAGTAATGTTGCAGGCATCAGCGTCAGACACGCATTTTTGGCCCCTGCGATTGGGATATTGCCGCTAAGCGGGCCATTCCCGGTCACTATAATGCTGTCCATTTGCCTCTAGCCTTCCTGCTCGCCGCCCGCTTCGGGGCTGGCCTTGTTGCCTGCGTCGCCGGACTTGCGCACCCGCGCCTGCGCCTTGCGCCGGGCCAGATTGGCCTTAAGCGACTGTTTCAGCCGATCCTCACGGATCTCGGCCTCACTGCGCTGCGGTTTCGGGGTGTCCTTGCCGGTCATGCGATGTCCATACATGAGGCATCCGGGCGGGTCCAGATTAGGCTTGCGCCAAGGGGCATAAGCGTCTAATCAGCGCCCGATTGCTGTGGTAGCTCAGTGGCAGAGCACACCCTTGGTAAGGGTGAGGTCGAGAGTTCAATCCTCTCTCACAGCACCATATTTTCTTGGCAATCTTTGACGCGGCACATCGGTAGCGGCTGTTCGGCAAATTGGCCTGCAACAGGCTTTTTGTTGAACCACAGCCGAAATCAACCCAAAGCTCTTGCCGCCAAAGCGACGCGATGCCGGAGCGAGTTACCCTTTGTCCGGTGGTTTTGCAGCTATGCTGGCGGCAAGAATGGCTTTGGCTATAACGCCTTCTTTAAGGCGCGCCGCAATGCGCATCCACGACACGCTGCACCATCGGCGCGTAATGCGCAAAACCGGGTGTCTCCATATCGGCGTGCTTGCCCGCGTCGTCGAGGTACCGGACCTGCACGATCTCGGCCACATTCGGATTACGTTCGAATTCAGCGATCTCATCTGCGTTCATCGGGCCGCCCTGAAGGTTTAGCGAATGGACCGATGCCGTTGACAGTCGGCCCAGATATTCGGGCTTGGTCGCACATAGATACCGCTTGGCCGCTACATGGTAGCGCACGCAATCGGTGACAATGACCGGAAAGAACGCCTCCAGCACGTCGGCGCCTGCCTCCTCGTGGTGACGGTCATGGGTGTCGTCCGGATGGTATGTGCCGAATTCAGAGGTGAAATGCCCGATATCGTGCAGCAGTGCGGCGACGATAATCCGCTCGGGCATATCAGCTTTTTCGGCCAGCGCCGCGCCTTGCAACATGTGTTCAGCCATGGTCACAGGCTCGCCCAGATACTCTTCGCCGCCGCGCCGCTCAAAGATGTCGGCGAGGAACGGCACGATGGTTTGTGGGGTAAGTTCCTTGATCATTCCGCTGCCTCCTGCTGCGGGGATCGCAGCGCCGCAAGGGTGGAACGGACACCGTCCATATCGGCGTAGCAGCCCTGAAACCAGCGGGTGCCGACGCCGGAATACCCCTTGCGGGCATGCAGAACGCGGGTGTTGTCGACAAGGAAGCTCTCACCCGGATTTAGGCGGAAACTGACCTCCATCGCAGGGTCGTCGATAATCTCGCCCAGACGCCGGTAGGCGGCGTAATAAGTGGGCATCATGTCGAACGGCACATCGGTAATCGCGGCGGCCGAGCGGTTGTTAAAGCGCACAGCTCGCAAGGCGCCATCGGGGTCCAGCTCTATCATCGGGCGGCGCGATTGCAGGCGCACGCCCGCCTCACCGGCATATTCGAACTGCGCGCAGTGCTGGCTAAGGACGTCGAACCACTCGGAGTTCTCATCACGCAGGCGGCGCGCGGCGGCAAAACCATCGACGACCATGTTTTCGCCGCCCGCAGCGGTGGATTCAAGACAATAGAGCACCTGAACCGTCGGCACCGGATCGCGGTACGGGTTATCGGTATGTGCCTGAAGACCCAGCCCGGTATAGGCCAGATTGGTCGGGTTCACCTCCGTACGCACCTCGAACTTGGCGCCATAATTCGTGCGCCGCACATGACCAAAAAGATCGACCACCTTGAACAGCGCGCCATCCTCCACCGGTCCGTTTTCCAGCTTGGCAAAGCCATAGCGTACGATTTGTGCCAGCCAATCACGCCGCGCGCCCGGATCGCGCTGAACGGCGACGAAATCGCCGGTGGGGACATTGACCATCAGGGACGCATTCCACGCTTCGGTCCCGTCTATCAGCCAGCCGGGGGCGCGGACTTCTACTCGGTCGTAGCTATGTGCCATCAGCCAAGCAGGATTATAGGCGATGCTGCGATTTTCGGGCGCAAAGGTAAGGTGCAACTGGCCCTCTGCCATGCGCACGTCGGTAATTTTCACACCCGCATCTATATCTCGCAATGCGATCAAGCGCTGGCCGTTGCCCGGCGCACGCGTTGCGTCGTCCCATGCGTTGTCGCGCAACCAAATGGCGTGAAAGCGGGCGGTCGCCTCGCCCCCTGACAGGGTGACGATATCACCGTCTGGCGACAGATTGGCTTGGAACATGGGGACTACTCCGGGCTGATTAGGCGTGTCATTTGCTTGCCAATGTGCCAGAGGCAGGCATAATCACAACAATCAATATCTATGCCTGAGAGGCGGATTTTCTTATGTCGGAAAGATCGCTGGATGGAATTCCGCTGGACTGGGTGCGCGCCTTTGAAGCGGCAGGCCGGCTAGGCAGCTTTACCGCCGCTGCCGCCGAGACGGGGCTGACGCAGGCCGTGATAAGCCAGCGCATCGCCAATCTGGAGGCGCGGCTGGGCGCGCGCCTGTTTCAGCGCGGTGCGCGCGGCGTCACCCTGACGGTGGGGGGCGAGGCGTGGCTGCCCCATGCCAGCGAGGCACTAACGCTGCTGCAGCAAAGCGCGCATGACATATTCGGCACGCGCGCGCAGCGGCTGACGATCTGCGCCAGTGCGACGGTGACGCGGCAGTGGCTGATGCCGCGCCTAGGGCAGCTGGCGGGACGCGAGCGGCTGCATCTGTCCTTTGTGACGTTGGTGGTGGAGGCCGATCAGGAGCCGGACCGCAGCAACGCGGTGGTGCGATACGGCGCGGGCGACTGGCCGGGCCTTCGTGCCGCGCGCCTGTTCCCCGAGGAACTGGCGCCGGTTGCAGCGCCCGGCCTCGATCCTGCCGCCCTGCCCCGTATCGCTGTCACCGGCCCGCGGGCGGGCTGGTCCGAGTGGTCGGGCGGGCTGGACCTGGAAGTAAGCCCTGACGCAACGCTGCGGGTAGACACAATGGGCGCGGCACTGGCGGCTGCCGAGGCGGGCGCTGGCGCCGTCCTTGCGTCCCTGCCTCTGTGCCGCGAGGAGTTAAGGGCTGGGCGTCTAGTCCGGATTGGCACACGCAGCCTGTCGCCTGCGTCCAGCTATTGGGTAACTGCGCGGGCGCAGGATATCTCGCAACGGCGCTGGGATGCGCTCACTGCAGCGTTTTGTGAGGGCTGAGGCGCATTTTCAGACGGAAATGAGCTTACTCACCCAGCCCGAGCGCCCGTTTCTGATCGTTCGCCCATTTCAGGATCGTCAAATCGAAAGTCAGCGCCATTAGAGAGACGCAAATACCAAGGACGAAGTTCTTGCCCATGTCAGTGCCTGCGAGCGTGCGCTGCAGCTCCTGCCCCAGATCCTGCGTGCCAATAAAGGCCGCAATAATGACCATGAAGAACGCGAACATGATCGCCTGATTAAAGCCTACGGCCATCGTCGGAAGCGCCAGCGGCAGCTGCACCTTCCACAGCTTTTGCATACGCGTCGCGCCCGACATATCGGCGGCCTCAAGCATCTCTAGCGGGACAGTGCGGAGCCCCTCGATGGTGTAGCGCGTCAGCGGCACCATCGCAAAGATCAGTATCGAGAAGATCACCGCGACGTCGGTGATACCAAACAGCATGATTGCCGGGATCAAATAGATGAAGCTGGGAAAGGTTTGCGCCGTATCGCAGGCCAGCAAAACGCGTGTGGACCACTTGTCGCTGCGCGCCGCGATGATGCCCAGCGGCAGACCAAAGAGCATCGCCACCGCCACCGCCGAGATCACCGAATAGAGCGTGATGACCGAACGATCCCACCAACCCGACAGCGCGACGAGGCTGAAAAAGAGAGCCGCCAGAAGTGCCTGACGCCGCCCGCCTAGCCACAAAGCGAAGGCCGAGACGAAAAGGATCAGTGCAGGCGTGGGGATACTTAGCAAGAAGTTGCGGAACGGGATCAGCACTTTGACGTTCAGGAAATACCGGATGCTGCTGGTGATCGCGTTAACCCAGTCCAGCGCCAGAAAACCCTTCATCAGATCGTCAATTTCACTGCCTTTGCTAAAGTTCTGCTTTCGCCCGATATCGGTCGCGACCTCAACGAACTGGCCCAGGATGCAGAAGAAAACGAATGCGGCCAGTCCGACCAACAGCAGAATGTGCCGCTTCCACCACGGGGTGCCACGCTCGAAATGTTCGGGCTGCTTGATAGCCCAAGCCTTGGACATGCGGTCCAGCATGATGGCGATAAGTACGATGGTTACGCCGATCTCGAACGAGCGTCCCAGCTTGAAACTGCCCATCATCGCGAGCAGTTTTGCGCCAAGGCCGGGCATTCCAATGAATGCGGTCAGAACGACCATGGCGAGGCTCAGCATGATGACTTGGTTAACGCCCACCAGTATCTCGGTCCGGGCGGACGGCAGATAGACATGGCGTAGCAACTGCCAGCGGCTGCAGCCACTCATGTGACCGGCCTCAACCACCTCTTCGGGCACCTTTTGCAGGCCAAGCGTCGTCATCAGGACCATCGGCGGTATGGCATAGATCGTGGTGGCAACCGCGCCGGCCGTCGGCCCGACCTTGAAGAAGATGACGGCTGGCAACAGGTAGGTGAAAAATGGCAACGTTTGCAGCACCGACAGCACGGGCTTTATCACCCGGTCGACCCACGCGTATCTCCATGCGGCGATGCCTAGCGTCAGTCCGATGATGAACGCCAGTGGCGCCGCAACGACCAGCACCGAGGCGGTCTGCATTGCGATTGTCCACTGGCCTATCAGGGCGGTCCAGACAAACACGCCCCCGCCTAACAGCGCCATGCGCCAGCCGCCAAGGTAGTAGCCGACAACAGCGGCGACGGCGGCGATAGCAGTCCATGGGATCGGCCCGAGGAACGGCCAGCGGCGCTGCCCAAAGAAGAGGTTGGCTGTAATGTCCAGCACCCATTCCAGCCCCGATGTCAGGAACCTGGTGAATGCCAAAAGGCCAAGATCGTCCTTGACGAAATTGAATACCGCATCCAGCCACGTGGCAAATGGCGGTATCCACGCCTCAGGCAAGCGGTGCAGCACCGAAGGTAACAGGCCGGAATATTGCATTATCATCAAAAGGATAGCCGCCCCGACCAGCAGCAGCGCGGTGCGCGGGCGCGTGAACGTGCGCTCTGTGCCTGCATCGGTGGTGACCGCTACCATCAGTTTGACCCCACGAGGATTCCCAGCGCGTCAGTGCGGCGGAACGCACCGATCACCTTGCCTTCGCGCGTCACCGGGATCGCCTCGCGCGTGTCCTGCACCAGCAGTTGCGCCATCTTGTGTACGGTCCTGTCGGCATCAACAGGCTCGCCCGTTCCGGTGATATCCGGTTTGGCCAGAACGCTGGCATGAACAACGCGGGATTTGTCGATATCTTCGGTGAACTTGCGCACATATTCGGTGGCGGGGTGCAGAACGATCTGATCGGGGGTGTCGCACTGCTGCACGGCGCCATCCTTCATGATCGCTATGCGGTCAGCGAGGCGGAGCGCCTCGTCAAAGTCATGGGTGATAAAAACGATCGTTTTAGACAGCATCTCCTGAAGGCGCAGAAATTCGTCCTGCATCTCGCGCCGGATCAGAGGGTCCAACGCACCAAATGGCTCGTCCAGAAACCAGATATCCGGCTCGATTGCGAGGCTCCGCGCGATGCCGACGCGTTGTTGTTGGCCGCCAGATAACTCGCGCGGGAAATAATCCTCGCGGCCCTCCAGCCCAACCAGCTTGATGACCTCCATCGCGCGCTCGCGCCGCTGGTGGCGGTCCTGCCCGCGCATTTCCAGCGGAAAGGCGACGTTTTCCAGCACGGTGCGGTGCGGCAGCAGGCCAAACGACTGAAACACCATGCCCATCTTGGACCGGCGCAGCTCAATCAGCTCTTTCTCGGACAGCGACATGACGTCCTGCCCCTCGACGGTGATCGTGCCGCCAGTGATGTCATGCAACCGCGAGAAGCAACGCACCAAGGTCGATTTACCAGACCCCGACAGCCCCATTATCACCAGCATTTCGCCGCGATGCACATCAATGCTGACATCTTTGACGCCGGCAATATAGCCATCCGCGCGGATTTCCTCGTAACCGCGCCCGGCAGGCATGGTGGCAAGGTAAGTCTTGGGATCGTGGCCGAATAGCTTCCACACATTTTTGCAAGAGATCACTGGCGTTTGCTGAGTCATAGTCCATCCTGAGGGCAAGACGGCCCCGTCCGATCAAGTCGGGCGGGGCCTGAGAAAAAGGTCAGTTCGAGGCGTGGATCAGTTAATCCAGCCTTGCCAAACGTCCTTGTTCGCGTCCAGCCACTCGGCTGCGGCCTCTTCGGGCTCCATCTCTTCGACGTCGACCAGCTTGGCCATTTGAGCGATTTGAGGGTTGGTGAATGAGATTTTACCGAGCGTCGCGTATGCCGCCGGCCATTTCTCTTCCATTCCGTCCCATGCCGCCTTCTTTAGGTAGCCATCCGCCGGATTGCCGCAATCATAGAGCGCGTCTGGGTTCGGGCCCACGCTGGGGTCTTTGTCGCAGCCTTCCTCCCACGCGGGAAATTCGACGAATTCACCCGGCCACACGGCCTCGGCAAAGTTGGGCGTCCAGTTAAAGACCACGATGGGCTTCTTGTCAGCCTCGGCTGCACCAATTGTGGCCCAGAGGGCGGCCGCGCTACCGGCGTTGATGACGGTAAAGTTCATGTCCAGCGCCTCGACGCGCTCTTTGCCGTGCTTGAGCCAGTCAACGGGACCGTCCAGGTAGCGGCCCTTGTCGCCCGTCTCGACCGTGGCGAACACCTCGGCGCAATCGTTCAGCGCCTCCCAAGCGGGCAGTCCCGGGCAGGCCTCTTTGGTCCACATCGGATACCACCAGTCCTCGCGCGTGACGGCGTCATGATCACCCACATCGACGATGCCGCCCTTTTCCTGCGCGGCGCGGAAGGATGCGCCAAACGCGCCTTCCCACACTTCCATCTCTAGCGTGACATCGCCAAGGCGGATCGATTCGTAGACAGCTTGGCTGTCAGTAGTGACGTATTCGACGTTCGCGCCCTGCTCGCTCAGGATTTGGCCGACGACGTTAGACATAACGATCTGCGATGACCAGTTGTGGATCGGAATGACGATTGGATCGGCGCTGTCCTCGGCCAGCGCGGCCATGGGGGCGCATGCAGTGAGGGCGGCCAGAATGGCCGTTTGGGTTCTTTTCATTGGTAACTCCCAGTTTTGCGGTCTGTATTTGCCGCTTAATTCAGCCCGGCTATGCCAGTGCTGGTCTTACTGATTCACTCTTCCGCGCCACCAAAGGAGGGCAGCGGAACGTGTTGCCATACTCGCACGACTTTCATGTGGGTCAAGTTTTTTTCTCAGGGTGCAGAGGCGTCAGGTGAACCGCGATTAGCGTCCAAATCACTTCTTTGCCCCTTATCGCTAGGAAGATGAGGCATGTTGATAGATATATTCATGGATGTATCAAATTTTATAATACATCCATAAATCTTGTCCTGCGCTGGAAAATTGCGCATTGTCCAAAGAGATGAGCGCACCCGCGCTGAGGCAGGACTTAACATGACAATTCAAAAGATAGACCAGAGCGAGGCTGTTAGGCTGACCCAAGATCCGCACCGCGCGCCGCGCGAGGATCGCGAGAATGTGCTGGAAATCGCCATCGGTCGCGAATTGCGCGCCCATCGCCGCAAGCAAGAGATCACTGTAGCCGAGCTTTCGGCCAAGACCGGCCTCAGCATCGGGATGCTGTCCAAGATCGAAAACGGCAACACCTCGCCCTCGCTAACAACGCTGCAGACGCTGGCCAACGCACTGCGCGTGCCGATCACCGGCTTTTTCCGTCGGTTCGAGGAAAACCGCGAATTCGTGCACACCAAAAGCGGCAAAGGCATGGAACTGGAGCGTGCGGGCACGCGCGCGGGGCACCAGTACAATCTGTTGGGCCATATTGGATCAAACGGGTCGGGCGTGATCGTAGAGCCGTATTTGATCACGCTCAGCACCGAATCCGACGTGTTTCCCACCTTTCAGCATGGCGGGATCGAGACGATCTATATGTTGGAAGGCGCCGTCGATTATCGCCATGGCGACGAAGTTGTTTCGTTGCTGCCGGGCGATACGCTATTTTTCGACGCCGACGCACCGCACGGGCCAGAGCGGCTGGTAACCCTGCCGTGCCGGTATCTGTCGATCATCTGCTATCCGCAGAACGCCTAAAATCGCCGGCTACGACTGTAACGCTGGCTCAGTCTCGATGTCAGGCCATATCCCCGGCGATGTCGGCAATCCGTCGTCGAATTTCGCCAAGTAATCCAGCATCATAGGCCGGTTCGCGGCAAAGCCCTTGTACTCGGCCAGCTCGTCCGGCAGGTCGCGGATGACGCGGTGCAGGCGGCGGCCCCATTTCGGCACGCTCATCAAATCCTGAAACGCGCACAGATAACACCGGATCGGGAACACCATAGCGTTGGATCGCGGCAGGCGGAAAAATGTCTGCAACTCGACGCGCAGATGCTGCTTGGACCCCAAATTCTCGGGCGTTAGCGTCGTCTTTTGCACGCCCCATTTGTGATAATTCTCGGGGCTGGTATCCAGTAGCGGATTGACCGTCATGGTCCAGTTCAGGCGCCGTACCGGGCTGCCTTGCTGAATATTCAGCAGGAATTTCAACGCCCGCACGAATATCCCCTTCTCATGCGCCAATGGCACGGGCGCGTGCCACTCAAAGAAGTTCATGCCCATATCGAAATCCAAGCTCCAGTCCGCTTGGGTGGTGATCATACCGGCGTCCATCCAGAGGTTGTCGTCGCGCTGGTCCAGCAGGGCAAAATCGCCTTGGGTCTGCCGGGTAATGTACTCCATCGGGCCGTAGGGCAGCGTCGTCTCGTCAAGGAAGGTAAAACTGTCGTCGATCCCCAGAGGCTTGTTGATCCAGCGCCATTTGTCGCCGTCGCGATGCAACTGAAACATGTCCGGGTAATCCTCGGACTTGGACACCATGATCAGCTCCAGCAGGTCCCAGCCCGCCAGCGTCATGTGCGGCAGCGACTGGCAGCGCAGCGGATCGGCCGCCAGAACCAGCGCGCGGTCGCGCATCTCGCTGACGTAGTGCTCGTCCACATCAAAGCGGTTGTCGAAAATTGATCCCTCGCGGCCGCCTGCATGCGGCTCCATGTTGACGGAATACATGTAGTCGTCTTTGTCGAACGGGAATGGGAACCGTTTGATCGCCCATGCGGAGTTATGGAACGAGTAGTCGTCACGGAACGTCTCTTCGTTGAATTGGATTGTCATTTCGTCTCTCCCTAACACCCCGTGCGTCAATGGCTCTTCGACCATTCAAACCGAGGCCTGAGTATCAGCGGTCCAGCACCAGCGTCTTGCCGGTAAAGCGGCTAACGCACGGCATGATTTTCTCGTTTGAAGCGTGCTCGTCGGGCTCTAGCCAGTGATCGCGATGCTCAATCTTGCCATCGCATTCCAGTACATTCGTCTCGCATTGCCCGCAGGCGCCGCCGCGGCAGAGGTAGGGCGCGTCGACACCTGCCCGCTCGATCGCCTCCAGCAGGCTTTCGTGCTCGCTGACCTCGATCACCTTGTTTGACACGGCCAGCTTCACCTCGAACGGCTTGCCGGGCTTGGGCGCTAGGAATTCCTCAAAATGCACGGCCTCGCGGGGCCAGCCAAGCTCCTTGGCGGTGCCGCGCACCCAGTCGATCATTCCCTTCGGCCCGCAAATGTAGATATGCGTGCCCAGTGGCTGACCGTCCAACAGATGCTCCAGATCAATAACTTGATCTTTGTCATTATAGTAGACATGCACGTCATTCGGATGCTCGGACGTGAGCTCTCGTGCATAGCTGGCCAGATCTTCGCTGCGCGCGGAATAGTGCAGCTCCCAATTGCCATGGTTGCGATCCAGCTGTTTTATCTGCGCCATGAACGGCGTGATGCCGATACCGCCCGCGATCATCAGGTGCTTTTTTGCGCGCAGGTCGAGGCTGAACAGATTGACCGGGTTCGACAGGACCATCTCGTCGCCAACCTTGACGTTCTTGTGCAGGAACAACGATCCACCCCGCCCCTCGTCGTCGCGGCGCACAGAGATGGTGTAGGCATCGCGGTCGCTTGGATCGGACATCAGCGAATAGGGGTTCAGGCGGGTGCGCTCGCCATCCTTCATCTCGACGACCGTGTGCGCGCCCCCCGAAAATGTCGGGAGCAGACTGCCGTCCAGCGGCTCAAACTTGAACCGCGTGACCAGATCGTTCAGCGGGACGATTTCAGTCACGCGAACCTTTATCTTGGTGGCCCCGCTCATTCGTAAATCCTCTTCTGCGCGGGCACATTGCCCGGATCCTCGGCATCGACGCAGACGCCCTGATAGGCGGCCAACCGGCGCGAATAGTGATCGCGGACAAACAGGTTCAGCCCGCAATGGGAGCAAACAAAAGGATCAACCTCGACATTCTCGGTGATGCCCTTGCAATGCACGCATTGCATGCGGCGAGCCGTCGATCCGCGATGTTCGGTCTGGATAGCAGTGTGCGGAATGCCTGCGCTGACAGCTTCCTGCATCGCCTGCCCCATCAGCCCTTCGGTGCCGGTCAGATAGACTTGCAGCCCCATATGCGCGTCCTGCAGAACGCGGCGAATACGCTGCAATGACGCAGAATAGCTCGGTCCCTCATAAAACTGCGCCGGTTTCAGATCGCGCAGCTTGCCCGCATAATCTGCGCCGTTAGGGATGTAGATGATGTGGCTCATGGCCATCAACTCGGGCGTGGCAATGTCCACAATAGCGTCTGCACCCTCCGCGTCGGCGATCATCAGATGATGCTTGCCCGCACGCGCCTCAAGGCGGCCCCAGACGGGGCGGCTTTTGATCGAGGGGGGGAATTCAAACTTCGACATATGCGCCAGTACCTCTTTCTTGTCGGCCTGTATCATGTCCTGCGGCAGGACCTTCCCCCGCCGCAGGTTATCATGTGGCTTAGCCCTTGGCCGTGCGTACCTTCTTGTCTTTGTCATAGAAGGGCATCTCGGCTGCGACGGCAGGGATCTCAGTGCCGTCCTCATTGCGCACCGTCAGCTTGGTGCCGGGTTTGGCCGCGTCTACCGGCATACGCGCGATGCCAACGTTATGCTTGTTGACGTAGGACATCATACCATAAGTGACTGTCCCGACCTTCTTGCCATCTTGCAGCAGGTCTGCGCCCTCGTCGGCGGGTGTCTCGCCCTCCAGCTTGACGCCGTAGATCTTGAATCGCTCGCGGCCCTCCAACGCATAGTGGTTCTCGGCGCCGATAAAGCCGATCTTGCCGGGCGAGACGACAAAGCCAAGTCCCAGCTCCCACAGCGTATCGCCGGCAGGGTCGCCGTTTTCGTGCGGGTATGTCTCGGAGTTGTCGCCGGGAAAGAACAGCAGGTAGGATTCGGTGCGCAGGCGGTCCAAAGTGCTGAACTGCACAGGGCCGATGCCCATTTCTTTGCCGTCCCGCAGGATGTTGTCCCACAGTTGCACGACATGCTTCTTCTGGCAAAATATCTCGTAGCCGCGCTCACCAGTATATCCGGTGCGCGAGATCATTACGGGGCAACCGTAAAGCTTGGTCTGCATGATACCGAAATAAGCCAGATCGCGGATGCCCGGCACATGCTTGTTCAGGAAATCAACAGCGACGGGACCTTGCAGCGAGATGTCATGCAGATCGTCGTCAAAGGTAATCGCGACGTTTTTGCCCGCCGCTACGGATGTCATCGATTCCATACCTGCGCCTGTACCGTGGACGACCAGCCATGAGTTGACCGACAGGCGGTAAATTACGCAATCGTCGATGAACATGCCCGCTTCATTCAGCATCGCGGCATAGACCGCGCGGCCCGGCATCAGCTTCTCTACGTTGCGGGTGGTGGTGCGGTCGATGACGTGTGCGGCGTCGGGTCCGGTCAGGTGAACCTTCTTTAGGCCCGACACATCCATCAGGCCAGCCTTGGTGCGAACTGTCTCATAGTCAGCCTGCCCGCGGGCTTCGCTACGGTCATAGAACCATGCGGTCCCCATGCCGTTCCAGTCCTCCAGCTCGCCGCCGATTTGCGCGTGGCGGTGTGCAAGTGCGGAGTGTCTCCAGATAATCGCCATGTCATGGTCCCCTGTCCATAGAGTCAGATTTCATCAAAGCATTGAGCATGAGCCGCAGTCAAAAAGCAACATTCTCATGCAATAATTTTTCCTGTGGCGGCGTACACGAAAATGAAGCGCATCTGCCAGTATGTCAGCCTGCCTGCTGCGCCCACGATTGACAAGAGGCGGCAAAAACGTCCCTATCGAAAATTAATAAAATATTCCTGCCAGGCAAAAAGCCGCGAAAAGAGCAGGAGGGACAGCAAGGAGAGATAAGAGATGACGACAGGAAATTCTAGCGGCGGAGGCAGCCTACAAAGGGCGATCGGCTGGAAAGACGCCTTTTGGATGGCATCCGGCGTGCCTGCGCTGGTGCTTTTTTCCATCGGTGGAATCGCCGCGACGATCGGCAATCCGTCATGGGTAATCTGGATGCTATCGGTCACGTTCGGCTTCTTTCAGGCGTTCGTCTATGCCGAAATCGCAGGTTTGTTCCCCAACAAATCTGGCGGCGCGTCGATCTATGGCGCCGCCGCCTGGGTGCGCTATTCCAAGATCATCGCGCCCCTGTCGGTCTGGTGTAACTGGCTGGCATGGACGCCCGTTCTGGCCATCGGCGGCGGATTGGCCGCAGGTTACGTGCTGACATCCCTCTTTGGCGCCGAATCGGCGATCAACGCGTGGGAGATCACGCTGGTAAACCTCGACTTTCTGAATGCGGGCCTGACGCTGCGTATCAATGCCGTATCTATCGTCGGCTCGGCGATCCTGCTGTGCGTGTTCATCGCGCAGCACAAGGGCATCTCGCAGGCGGCCAAGTTGCAATCGATCATCGGCCTCGCCGTTCTGATCCCGCTGCTGATCGTGGGTATCGTCCCGCTGCTAACCGGTGACGTGCTATCCGAAAACCTGCTTCCGCTTGTGCCAATTTCGGGCGAGTGGAATATCGAGGGCACGACGCTGTTCCTTGGCGGTTTGTTCATCGCCGCATGGTCGGCCTACGCGTTCGAAACTGCGATCTGCTACACCAGCGAGTTCAAAGATCCACAGCGCGATACCGTGCGCGCAATCATCGCCGCCGGCGTGATTTGCGTCGTGGTCTATACGCTGGTTCCCCTTAGCTTTCAGGGTGTTCTCGGCGTCGAGGGTATGCTGGAGCCGGGCATCGTTGACGGATCGGCTGTCGCAGGCGCGATGGCAGGTATGGTTGGCGGCGGTAGTATTATCGCCAAGATCATGGTGGTCATGCTGTTTCTGGCCCTCGTGCTGGCAATCATGACGTCGATGGCAGGCTCGTCCCGCACGCTTTATCAGGGGTCAGTCGATGGTTGGCTGCCAAAGTATCTGTCGGGCACGAATGAGCATGGCGCGCCGGTCAACGGCATGTGGACGGATCTAGGCTTCAACCTGATCCTGCTCTTGATGTCGGACTACCTCTTTGTCCTCGCAGTATCGAATTGCTGCTATCTGGTGTTCAACTTTCTGAACCTGCACTCAGGCTGGCTGCACCGGATCGACAACGCGGGCGCGCATCGCCCGTGGAAGGCACCAAATATCCTGCTGTGGATCGGCGGCACGCTGGCCTTCGTCAACGCCATGTTGCTGGGCGCTGGCGCGAACGTCTGGGGCGAGGGCACGCTGCGCTCGGCCATTATCGCGATTGCGCTGATCCTGCCGGTGTTCTGGTATCGTCACTACATCACCGACAAGGGAAAATTCCCCTCCAAGATGCTCGAAGATCTGTCAGTGGGCGGCAATACCGACCTCAGCCAGCGTAAGGCGGGCATGCTGCCCTACATCACGCTGGCCGCTGGTGTGGTTGTGGTAATCATCTCAAACCAGGTGTTCCAGCTGTGAATTTTACCGCTACAACAGAGCTATAAGACAATTTGGCCGCCTCGTACCGGGGCGGCCATTTTACGAAAACAACCATTTACTCTTGCCTCAAATGAAAATTTGTTTCTTGTTAGTTGAGTGACGCTGCCTTTGGTGCTAGCTTCAGAATCGACATCACAGAAGGATCAAAGCCCATGTGCGGGATCGTAGGACTTTTTCTCAAGGACAAGTCGCTTGAGCCGAAACTCGGCCAGATGCTGACCGATATGCTGATCACCATGACTGACCGCGGCCCCGATAGCGCGGGCATCGCGATCTATGGCAGCGAGACGCGCGGCAAGGTGAAGCTAACAGTACAATCGGACACGCCAGACCGCGATTTTGCAGGACTGGACAAGGACCTGCAAAAGGCGCTGGGCGGCGACGTAACTATGCGCGTCAAGGACACGCACGCGGTGATTGAGGTCGACACTGCATGGGCCGCCGCTGCGCGGACCGTGCTGGCTGACCTGCGGCCTAACGTGCGAATCATGAGCACCGGCGAGACGCTGGAGATATACAAAGAAGTCGGCCTGCCGAAAAACGTTGCCGCACGCTTTGACATTTCGTCGATGACGGGCAGCCACGGCATCGGCCACACCCGCATGGCGACAGAATCCGCCGTGACAACAATGGGCGCACACCCGTTCAACACCGGCCGCGATCAGTGCCTGGTGCATAACGGGTCGCTATCGAACCACGCCAGCCTGCGCCGCAAGCTGCGCAAGGCCGGCATTCATATTGAGACCGAGAACGACACAGAGGTCGGCGCGGCCTACCTGACATGGAAGATGCAGCAAGGCGCAACGCTAGGCCAAGCGCTCGAAAGCAGCCTCGACGATCTCGACGGCTTCTTCACTTTCGTTGTCGGTACCAAGGACGGCTTTGGCGTGGTCCGCGATCCCATCGCGTGCAAGCCCGCGGTCATGGCGGAGACGGACCAGTATGTCGCCTTCGGGTCAGAGTACCGCGCGTTGGTGAACTTGCCCGGCATTGACTACGCCCGCGTGTGGGAGCCGGAGCCCTCGACCGTCTATTTCTGGAGCCATAACGCCGCTCCGACCGCAACCGAGAAGGCCGCTTAAATGCAAACATTTGACCTCGAAGCGCAAGGTTTGCGCAATCTGAATGCGGCGCTGCAATCGCAGACCAAAGATACCAACCAAACCGCTTGGGAAATCGTCAACGCCAAGGGCAGCCACGCTATTGCCGTGGGCCTGGACGCACCCATCGAGGTCACGGTCAAAGGGTCGACCGGGTACTATTGCGGCGGCATGAACAAGCAGGCGACGATCCGGGTCAAAGGGTCCGCCGGACCCGGCGTTGCCGAAAACATGATGAGCGGCACAGTCATTATCGACGGCGACGCCAGTCAGTATGCTGGCGCCACCGCGAATGGCGGCACGCTGGTCATCAAGGGCAATGCCAGTTCGCGTTGCGGTATTTCTATGAAGGGCGTCGACATCATCGTGCACGGCAATGTCGGCCACATGAGCGCGTTCATGGGTCAGTCTGGCAATATGGTGGTCTGCGGCGACGCGGGCGACGCATTGGGCGACAGCATCTATGAAGCGCGTCTTTTCGTGCGCGGCACCGTGAAATCGTTGGGCGCGGACTGCATCGAAAAGGAAATGCGCCCCGAGCATATTGAGATCCTGACAGATCTGCTGGAGCGCGGCGAAAGTGACGCCAAGCCCGAAGAGTTCAAGCGCTACGGCTCGGCGCGCAAGCTCTATAATTTTGATATCGACAATGCATATTGAGGGAGGCGACATGAAAGACGATTCCAAAGGCGCACCGCGCACCGTACCCATTCAGTCGGCCACCTTCTCGAACCCGACAAACGCCGAAATTCGCCGCGCAGCGGCCACCGGCATTTATGACATTCGCGGGGGCGGGTCCAAACGGTCCCTGCCCCACTTTAACGACCTTCTGTTTCTGGGCGCGTCCATCTCGCGCTATCCCCTCGAAGGGTATCGCGAGAAGTGTGACACCAAAGTTGTCCTTGGCACCCGCTTTGCCAGAAAGCCGATTGAGCTGGATATTCCCGTGACCATCGCGGGCATGTCCTTTGGCGCTCTGTCTGGCCCCGCCAAAGAGGCGTTGGGGCGCGGCGCAACCATGGCCGGCACCTCGACCACCACTGGCGACGGCGGCATGACCGAAGAAGAGCGCGGACATTCATCCAAACTGGTCTATCAATACCTGCCCTCGCGCTACGGCATGAACCCCGATGACCTTCGCCGCTGCGACGCCATCGAGATCGTCGTCGGCCAAGGCGCCAAGCCCGGCGGCGGCGGTATGCTGCTGGGCCAAAAGATCAGCGACCGCGTGGCCCAGATGCGCAACTTGCCCAAGGGCATCGACCAGCGCAGCGCCTGCCGCCACCCCGACTGGACGGGTCCCGACGATTTGGAGATCAAGATCCTTGAGCTGCGCGAAATCACTGCGTGGGAGAAGCCTATCTACGTTAAGATCGGCGGCGCGCGACCCTATTTTGACACCACTCTGGCGATCAAGGCCGGCGCGGATGTCGTCGTATTGGACGGCATGCAAGGCGGCACAGCAGCGACGCAGGACGTGTTCATCGAAAACGTCGGCCAGCCCATCTTGGCCTGCATCGGCGAGGCGGTTCGCGCGCTTCAGGACATGGACATGCACCGCGAGGTGCAGTTGATCGTCTCGGGCGGTATTCGCGGCGGCGCGGACACGGCAAAGGCGCTGGCCTTGGGCGCCGACGCTGTTGCCATCGGCACCGCGGCGCTGATTGCGCTGGGCGACAACGACCCCCGTTGGGAGGCAGAGTATAACGCGCTCGGCACCACCGCGGGTGCATATGACGACTGGCACGAAGGCCGCGATCCGGCTGGCATCACCACCCAAGATCCCGAGTTGATGAAGCGGTTCGATCCCGTTGAAGGCGGCCGCCGCTTGAACAACTTCCTCAAGGTGATGACGCTGGAGGCGCAGACCATCGCGCGCGCCTGCGGCAAGAACCATCTGCACAACCTAGAGCCCGAGGATCTGGTCGCGCTGACGATGGAGGCCGCGGCGATGGCCAAGATCCCGCTCGCCGGAACCAACTGGTACCCCGGCAAGCCCGGTACCAGCTACTGATCGCAGAGCATTCGGGCGCGGCACTTATTGTGCCGCGCCCTTTTTGCTTTTAGCCTTCCCAAAAACGAAACAACAGGGACACAAACCGTATGACTACCGATCTGGCCAAATTCGCTAAGGATAATGGCGTCAAGTACTTCATGATCTCCTTTACTGACCTTTTTGGCGCCCAGCGTGCCAAGCTGGTGCCGACCCGCGCCATCGCGGGTATGCAAAAGGACGGGGCGGGTTTTGCCGGCTTCGCCACCTACCTTGATCTGACGCCCGCCCACCCCGATATGCTCGCCGTGCCAGACCCGTCATCGGTGATCCAACTGCCGTGGAAGCCCGAAATCGCATGGGTCGCCGGTAATTGCGTGATGGAGGGACAGGACGTCGCCCAAGCCCCGCGCAATGTGCTGCGCCGCTTGATCGCCGAAGCCGCAGCCGAAGGTATGCACATCAAAACCGGCGTCGAAGCCGAGTTTTTCCTGCTGACACCCGAGGGCACACAGATATCCGATCACCTCGATACGGCGGGCAAGCCTTGCTACGACCAGCAGGCAATGATGCGCAGCTACGAGGTCATCCGCGAGATCAGCGACTACATGTTGGAAATGGGCTGGGGCGCCTACCAGAACGACCACGAGGACGCCAACGGCCAGTGGGAAATGAACTGGGATTTCGACGACGCACTGACGATGGCCGACCAGCACAGCTTCTTTAAGTTCATGACCAAGACTGTCGCTGAAAAGCACGGCATGCGCGCCACCTTCATGCCCAAGCCGATCCCAGGCCTGACCGGCAATGGCTGCCATGCTCACATCTCGGTCTGGGATGCGCCCGGCAAGGATGCCAAGGTCAATGTGTTTGCCGCCGAAAAGAGCGATAGCCCCACGGGCGAGCTGGGGTTGAGCGAGCAGGGCAAATACTTCCTTGGTGGCATTATGAAGCACGCCAGCGCGCTGGCGGCGATCACGAACCCCACCGTCAATAGCTACAAGCGCATCAACGCGCCGCGCACAAATTCGGGCGCGACATGGGCACCTAATTCGGTGACGTGGACGGGAAATAACCGCACGCATATGGTGCGCGTCCCCGGCCCCGGCCGTTTCGAGCTGCGTCTGCCGGACGGCGCCGTGAACCCTTATCTGCTTCAGGCTGTGATCATCGCGGCTGGCCTATCGGGCGTGCGCAGCAAGGCCGACCCCGGCAAGCGGCACGACATTGACATGTATGCGGAGGGTCATAAGGTACGCGGCGCACCCAAGCTGCCGCTGAACATGCTCGATGCGATGCGCGCCTACGACAAGGACAAAGAGCTGAAGTCGATGATGGGCGATGAATTCTCGGCTGCGTTCCTCAAGATGAAGCGCGAAGAATGGAGCCGGTTCGTCTCACACTTCTCACGCTGGGAGCGTGAGAACACGATCGACATCTGATCGGCTTTGACATCCGGCAATAAAAGGGCGGGCCATTGCGGTCCGCCCTATTTCGTTTGCTGCGCGCGCCATTTGTGCCCGCCTATGCCGACAGTCACTTGCCTGAATTACACTACTTTTCCTTGCGCATCTTCTTTGGCGCACCGGTTGCCAGATCCGTGCCCACGTAGTCTTGGCCGGCATCCTTCCACGCGGCCAAACCGCCCTCCATATGCGCGATGGGTCCTAGCCCCGCTGCAAGGCACATCGCCGCCGCCTTGCCCGAACGCACGCCCGACCCGCAGTGCAGCACGATGCGCTTGTCGCTCTGACCCGGCAACGCGCCCGGCTCAAACTCCTGCAACGCCATTAACAGCGCGCCGCCGATCCGCTCTAGCGCATGTTCCTGCGGGGTACGCACATCGATCAGCACGATCTTATCGCGTGCCTGCGCTACCTCGGCGGCGGTCCATATTTCGACTGTCCCATTGTCTGTCTGTTCAGTTTTCATATCTTGCTCCTCTTGCAACATGCGCGCGCACAAATTCCCGATGTGCGGCCGCTCGCCTTTGTGTAAACTGAAGCGGACACACGCGAAAGGATGCCCAATGACGATGGCCCAGATTACCGCTGCCCTGACGGTATCATCGCAGATGAGCGCGACGGTCCAGACCGTGGTGGACACCATTTTCGGGCGCATCCGTAGCGGCGAATACGCCGTGGACGAGCGCCTTCCATCCGAACGGACGCTGTCGTCGGACCTTGGGGTTGCGCGAAATACAGTGCGCGAGGCGCTGGAAGTTTTGGAGAGCAACGGCCTGATCCGCCGCCGTGCGGGCAGTGGCAGTTTCGTCAATCCGCAGACCAACGGCGCGCCGGCCGTGTCGAACAGCGAAATTGCGGCATCGTCCAGCCCGCTGGATTTGCAAGTGATCCGCGGCATTCTTGAGCCTGACATGGTGCGCCTCGCGGTGGTCAACATGCCCCCCCGCGATATCGAGGCGTTGGGCAAAATCCTCAGCGATATCGAGGCGGTCCATACAGATGCCGGCGCCTTTGTGCGCCACGAGGAGGCATTCTACCGCAAGATTGCCACCGGTACGGGCAACCCTTTGATCGCGGGCTGCTATGATCTGGTGATCGACGCTTGCCGTCAGAGTTTTCGCAGTGCGCAATTGCGCCGCCATCTGACACCCGCCCGAATTGAGGCCTATCAAAAGCGCTATAATAGTTTGTTCAACGCCATCGCCGCCCGCGACACTGATGCGGCGGTAGAATTCATTAAGCTGCACCTGATCGAAGAGCAGCGTCAACTGCTCCAAGAAGGCTGAAAAGACGCGCCTACGGGCGTTTAACGGACCAAAATTCTTGACTCCCGGCGATGCCGCCGGTTCAATTGGTCCATACCAAATGAACCAGACATAAAAACCGGTTTGAACCAACGGGAGACATAAATGACAAAACGTATCGCAATCCTCGGCGCCGGCCCTTCCGGCCTTGCACAGCTGCGCGCATTCCAGTCAGCCAAGGCCAACGGCGAGGAAATCCCCGAGATCGTCTGCTTTGAGAAGCAGGATGATTGGGGCGGCCTCTGGAATTATACGTGGCGCACTGGCGTGGACCAATATGGCGAACCGGTGCACGGCTCCATGTATCGCTATCTGTGGTCAAACGGCCCCAAGGAAGGTCTGGAATTCGCCGATTACTCGTTTGAGGAGCATTTCGGCAAGCAGATCGCCAGCTATCCCCCCCGCGCGGTGCTGTTCGACTACATCGAGGGGCGCGTGAAAAAGGCCGACGTGCGTGGTCAGATCCGGTTCGAGACGGTCGTGCGCCATGTCGAAAAGATAGATGGCAAATTTCATGTGACCGTCTGCGACCTGCCGAAGGATCACGAATATACCGAAGAATTCGATCACGTTATCTGCGCAACAGGCCATTTCAGCACGCCGAACGTCCCGGATTTCAAAGGCTTTGACAAATTTCCGGGCCGTATCTTGCACGCCCACGACTTCCGCGATGCGCTGGAGTTTAAGGGCCAAGATCTGCTGATTATCGGCACGTCATACTCCGCCGAGGATATCGGCAGCCAGTGCTGGAAATACGGCGCCAACACGATCACCGTCAGTCACCGCACCGCGCCGATGGGCTATAAATGGCCGGATAATTGGCAGGAAGTGCCTTTGCTGACGCACGTTGACGGCAAGACCGCGCACTTCAAGGATGGCACCACCAAGGATGTGGATGCGATCCTGCTCTGCACCGGATATCAGCACCACTTCCCCTTCATGGAGGATGCGCTGCGCCTGCGCACGGCCAACCGTCTGGCATCCAGCGATCTTTATAAGGGGGTCGCGCTCGTCGATGATCCGGACATGTTTTATCTGGGCATGCAGGACCAGTGGTTCACCTTTAACATGTTCGACGCACAAGCATGGTGGGTCCGCGACGCGATCATGGGCAAGATAGCGATCCCCGGCAAAGCCGAGCGCGAGGCCGACGTCGCAGACCGCGTCGCACTCGAGAACAAGGGCGAGGATGACTATGACGCCATCTGGTATCAGGGCGACTACGTCAAGGAACTGATCGACGAGACGGACTATCCCAGCTTTGACGTCGAAGGCGCATGTCAGGCGTTCAAGGCGTGGAAGGGCCACAAAAAGGAAGACATCATGACCTTCCGCAACAACAGTTATACGTCCGTTATAACAGGCACCAAGGCGCCCAAGCACCACACCCCGTGGAAAGACGCGCTGGACGACAGCCTGGAAGTATATTTGCAGAATTGATTTTTGGTTAGTGTAATGAGGCCAAAAGCGCGGTGGGGAACTACCGCGCTTTTTATTTAGCTCGGATGATCGGCGGCCTGCACTGCCTTAACTTTTTTTGGCAGCCCCCCGTTTCATCCCGCCGAAGTTTGGAGTTGAATTGATGCTGCTCAAAGATGGAATTGTCCGCTTTGAGCCCTGAGTCACCGATGCTGCACGATGCTCGAATGGCTGCTATCATAGGTGAGGCGAAAACGTTCAACAACTGCTGGGGTTTTGAACGGGGTTTTTGGCAGTGGAAAATCAGTCCACTTTCAGTGGTTCCAAAAAGGAGGCTTTTCGGCGGGTCTAGTTTTGGCCTCGGAAACGTTTCAGACAAGAGTTTCGAAGTAGGCCCTGCCCTGTTCAAAAGCAATGATTAAAAGAATGAGGCCAAACGCTTGAAGGTAAGTTTTGAATTTGATTTCACGCCACTTCGCTTCGGCTTCCAAAGCATATGAACCGAGAGAAGTCGCTGCACGCCAACATGCAAACGCCCCAATCAAAAAACCTGCGGATGCAGTAGTATAAAAGAAGGTGTCTAGTGAGCCGGTCCAGATAGCGTACACCGCAGGAACAATCATAAGGGCGATAGAGGCTTTAGCTGGACCTTTAACTCTGATGACAAAGCCCGGCGTGCGGTTTTCAGCGGATTTGGCGTCCATTTCTCTAACAGCACCAAATATCAAGACCGACCAGCACAGAAAAAATGCGAGGCAGAGACCAGATACTTTCGTAACAAGAATCGCTAATTCAATCATTTTTTAGGAAGTACAGCAGGGGCAAACAAGCGGTCAAGAGGTCGAAACATGATAAACACTGTTCAGGACGATGCGTCATCGGGCGCAGGCTGGGTTGCCGTTGAAAACCGGCCGTCTGATGAACAGCTTCATCGAAGCCGACAATGGCGCAACCGCAGCGAAATGGTGGTTTGTCCCGCACAGCGGCCATTCACGCCACACCAGACCAGCCCCCAACCAAGGCTCAGATATTCGCCTGCCGCACGCTCCCCTCGCCCACCACAGCGCCGTCATTCACCAGGACCAGTGCCACCCGGCGCAGTGTGGCGCGCACCCGCTCGACATGCTCGCCGCTATGACCCAGATCGGCCAATGCTCGGTCCCACAGGTTCAGCCAATTCTCGGCGTCCTTTTGCATGATGGGGATGTGTTCGTGGATGAGCTTCACGTTCATATGCCCGTGAAGCTCTTTGAAATATTGCCGCCCGCCAAAGAACCCGCAGAGGAATTCGAACTGCCCTTTTCGCGTCGCCGGAATACCGTGGCCGTCCATATGAAGGCGCACAATCTGCGCGCCCTCGGGTTGCGATTCGACAAGATCGTAGAAGTGCTCGACAAGCTGCTTGAGTGCGGCCTCGCCGCCCAGTTTATTGAGCACTGTCTCTGTCATGATCTGGGGCGTTCCTTTTTGGGATCGTATGCCGCAAAGGGTACAATAGTTGCGGGCAGTCGTTTTTGATGTCCGTCAAGTTTGCCAACTTCGACCTCAGTCCCGAACTCGGCGTGCGTTACGTCCACGCGGGCCAGTGCGATGTTCTTGCCCAGCAGAGGCGAGATCATCGACGACGTCACTTCACCGATTTGCGCGCGCCCGATATGGATGCAATCGCCGTGTGACACCTGCACTTGGCTGTCGATTTCCAGCCCGACCATTTTGCGCACCGGATGCTCCTTGCGGCGGATCAGGGCGTCGCGGCCGATGAAATCATCCTCTTTGGATTTCAGCGGCACGGTAAATCCGATACCCGCCTCAAACGGGTCAGTTTGATCGGAAAAATCATAGCCAGCAAAGATCAGACCAGCCTCGATACGCACCATATCCAGTGCCTCCAGACCCATCGGCTTGATCCCGAACTCTTGGCCGGTCTCCCAGATGGCATTGAAGATCTCGGCGCAGTCCTTGGGGTGGCACATCACCTCGTACCCCAGCTCACCGGTATAGCCTGTGCGTGATACGACAAAGGCGGTGCCCGTCTCATTGTGCAGGCGCGCTGGGGTAAATCGGAACCAACCCAACTGGTCAAACTCGGGGTTGTGCGGCGCAGTCCAGACCAACTTGCGCAGCAGATCGCGGCTGTTGGGGCCCTGAATAGCGACGTTGTGCAACTGGTCGGTGGATGAGCGGATCAGCACCTTCAGCTCCAGCTTTTCCGCGATCTCGCGGATCCACTCTCCGCCGTAATCCGTGCCACCGATCCAGCGGAAATTGTCCTGCCCCAAGCGGAACACGGTGCCGTCGTCGATCATGCCGCCATGTTCATAGCACATCGCGGTATAAACCACTCCGCCGACGGCCAGCGTCTTCATGTTGCGCGTGAAAACGTACTGGCACAGCTTTTCAGCGTCAGGGCCCAGAATTTCGAACTTGCGCAGCGGGCTAAGATCCATGATTGCGCACGCTTTGCGGCAGGCCCAGTATTCCTCAATCGGGCCGGTCTCACCAAAGCAACTGGGCAGCCAATAACCGTTATACTCCACGAAATTACGCGTCAGTTTTGAAAAGCTCTCGTGAAATCCGGTTTCTTTGGTCATCTTGGCCTCTGAATTGGGTGTTGGGCGGAATGCTATTGCCCGCGAGAATTTTTCTTCGCCGCTATAGGTGCGAATGTGAATGTCGGTCGGATTCCACCCATTGGCGACGGTTGTATCGTCTGGGCAGGCAGAACTGACGCAGACGATATCGGTCAACGCACGTAGCAGCACATAGTCGCCGGGGCGCGACCAAGGCTCGTCCGTGTACATCACGCCGTGATCGTCGATGCTGGTGTTGAAGAAGAAGTTGATCGCCATCCAGCCGATCCGCGCGGCAACGTTATAGTCCTTCAGAGCGTTGTTGAAATTGGTCGAGCAGTTCACGTGACCGGGATAGCCAATATCGTTGTAATATTTCTCCGAGCAGGCCATCGCGAAGGCATCGTGGCGCCCGCAGGTGTCCTGAACCACCTCGACCAGAGGCAGCATCTCCTGATCGTAATACTTTGCGTGCAGGCCGGGCATTGGATAGGCGTGGCCCATCAAGGTGCGCGTGGTCGTTACATCGAGTGCGTGCTCGATCCCCTTGTCCAGTTTGGACGCGGAAAAGCACTCAAAATCTGTGCATTGGCGGCCATCCACATCTTGAATCTGGATGTAGTCGCCCGCCTTGACGAAATACGATACGGCGGTGGCGCTATGCACCCGGATGCTTTGCAGCGGGTCAGCCAGCGGATCAGGCAGCGCAAACTTTGCCAGCCGCTTGATAACGGCGCGGGTCACCATCACGGTCAGCGGCGTTACCGTATCTTGGGCCTCAAGGTCCATCGCGCCGCCGGGCGCCGCGACGATCAGGATACCGTCACGCTCTACCGCGAAGCTTTGTTCAGACTTGGCAGGTGTGCTGGCATCCCAGAATCGGTGTGCGCGCGCCTTTGACAGGTCCAGTCCCCGCGCCTCCAGCCCCATACGCAGGCCGCGCAGCGACTGGTCGTTGGCGGTCAAAAGAGCCTTCAGTCCCGACGCATCGCTATTGGGTGCGCCGCCGATGATGGCAGGGTCGATCACGCCTTTTTCATCTGCCGCGACCACCTCGCAAGGCTGGCCGCCCTCGTCATTGATGATTGTGAAACGATCGCCAGCCTCGATGCGAATCAGCATAGCACCGCCGCCTTCGATCACGTATCGCTCGACGCCGGGCGGCATCGAAAATACGCTTGGTTCGATTATTTTGCTAGGGCGCGGCGGCCCGGGCTGGACCCTTGCGTAGTTATCGTCGAGCATCGTTCCACCTCCCCAATCGATGCAGCAATTGCATCTGTGGAATAATTATTTAACCTTGAGAATATCTCGAAAGATACCCCCAATCAACAAGAGCCTGCATGAACATGAGCGACCATCAAATCAATTTTCTCGGCTGGGTGTTATTTGTGATCTCGGCGATCGGATTCTGCATCGCCAGCATCGGGCATTTCTGGGCAATGTTCGGCTCCCTCTTCTTTCTGGTTGCGTGCCTCGTTTTCATGATCCCTTTCTTTCGCAATCCGCGCTGATGGCGTCTCTCGTCTTTGGCCTCATCGCCGCGCTCTGCTGGGGTATTCACGACATCTGCGTTCGCTTTGTCTCGCAGCGCGGCGGCATATTGCCAGCGCTAACGACTGTGCTGATCATCGGAACACTGATCATGGCACCAGCCACCCTCTTTGCTGGCAACTGGGCCGACATGACCGTGCGCGCGACCGCGCTTGCCGGCGCCAGCGGCGTGACCTTCACGCTCGCATACGTGGGCCTATACAATGCGTTCGCGATTGGGCCAGTGCGCCTCGTCGCGCCCATCATTGGTGCCTATCCAGTGCTTTCAGTCGGCTGGGCCGCGATGGCCGGACAGGCTGTGCCATTTGATCAGTGGCTGGCAGTGGGCGCCGTTGTTGCCGGGGTCGCGATTGTTGGTTTTCTGGTTGGCGAGGACGGCGGCAGCGCAAACAAGCGTGCGGCGATCCTCTGGGCAATATTAGGCGGCGCGGCCTTTGCTGCCACCTTTGCTCTGGGGCAGGCCGCCGCACATGCGGGCAGCGAAGTGCAGGTGATCATGGTCACGCGCCTTGCCGCCGTGGTATTCGCCACAACCCTGCTGGCGGCCACGGGCGGCATCCGCTTGCCCGCGCGCGGGACGTGGCCGCTGCTTGCCCTTATGGGGGCGTTGGATTGCATCGCTCTGGGCATCGTGATCGCAGCCGCAGGCATGGCGCGGCCCGAATTCGCGTCTGTCGCTGCGTCGACGTTTGGCATGATCACGGTCATCTTGGCTTGGGCGATATTGCGCGAGCGGATGACGCCCGGCCAGTGGGGCGGCGTCCTGCTGACCTTCGCGGCAATCGGCTATCTGGCTTTATAGATGCGCCGGACTGAACAGCCTTACCGATCGGGCGCCCACGCCCGTTGATCGGGCACAAAAAGGCGCAGACGATCCCCCAGTGCCATGCGGCCCTCACGTTCAACCCAGGCTGTCACACCGCGCCGTCCCTTGGCCGCAGTCTTGAACTTGGGGCCGCGGCCCGGATGATCCTTGTCGATCTCGCGGGCTGGATAAAGGCAGGGACGGTTGTGCATGTCGATCACAAGCGACGCACCGTCCGGCCCTTGAAGCCGCGCCGACGGGGCGACATGCGTGAAGTCGGGAATACCCTCGATCACCATCGACGCGCCCAGCCATGCGGGGTCTATCGCAGCCATATCCATGCGCTGCGCGATCTCTGCCAGTTCCTCGGTCGACACGATACTCAGTTGGCGGGTATTGGCAATCTCGGTGCCTTGGGGATACTGCGTCTTGACGCGCACGCATGATGGGCGCGTTAGCCCCGAGTGCATTTCGCCTGCCACCCCGGCATAGCTCAACTCCACCGCATCGCGCGGTGCCGAGCGGATGTTATCGCGCGCCTCAGGCACCGTGCCCAGCCATACAATGCGGGCGGTGTAGGCGGTCAATTTTTGGGCAGACATATATGCAGGCTCCGGCAACGTGGCATGTAGAGCGACATCTTCGCCGCCTGCGCGGGTCTGTCAAACGCAGATTGGTGATGCCGCCCATCGGGATCGTGCATAGCCAGAGGGTTCTAGGGCAGGTGCATCAAACCGTCAGCGTAAAGAACAACCGCCGAAACGGAAACAAGACCGATCCGTCACGGCGCACAGGATAGGCACTGCGCATGACCCCCTCGTAGCGGGCGATCAGGGCCGCACGCTCGTCCTCGTCCAGCGCATCCAGAACGGGGCGCGCGTATGTACTTTCGGTATAGCGCCGCACGGGATGGCTCTCGGCGTCGGCGCTCAGCCGCTGGTAATATTCAGTTTCCCACAGGCGAAAACGGCCCTTGTGCGCCAGTAAAACGTCATACTCGACAGGCGACAGGGTGCCCGGGCCCGCGCCCATATCAATCCTGCCCGGAAACAAATCTTCGGCCAGAGACAGCCACATCCGATGCGACGGCGCATTATTCTGGTGCGGCAACTGCACGGCCAACGTGCCGCCTTTGCCCAACATCGCAGCGAGTCGCGGCATCAGAGTGGCGTGATCATCCAACCAGTGCAGAACAGCATTTGAATAAATCAGGCCAGGCGCACGGCGCGGATGCCATTCGCGGATATCGGCCCGCCCAAGGCTGCTGTAGCCGCGCGACTGGCGCGCCTTTTCGAGCATAGCCGGCGATGCATCGACGCCGATTACGTCGCGGCCCATGGCGCGCTCGGCCAATGCGGTGCCCATCTGGCCGCCGCCGCAGCCCAAATCGACCACGTCGCCCGCACCCATCTGGTCAACTGCATTCAGCAGGTCCATCGCAGGGCGAAGGCGCAAATCCTGAAACCGCGCATAAGCGCGCGGATTCCAGTCAGTTTTTGCGGGATTTTCGGTCGTGGTCACGCTGTGGGTTCAGGCTCCATTCCGCCGCTACCGCTGCGCGGTGTCTTGGGTTTTGTCTTGGGGATTGCAGTGACTGATGGCGCGCTACCCTCGTCCGGGCCATCATCGCCATCAATGGGCTGGGGCGGCTCGCCGCGCGCGACGCGCTGGATTTCCTCGCCGGTCAGCGTCTCATACTCTAGCAGGCCCTCGGCCAGCCGCTGCCACTCATCCTTCTTCTCGGTCAGGATGCGGAACGCGGTGGCATATGCCTCATCAATCATGCGCTTGACCTCTTCCTCGATCAGCTCTTTGGTGCTGGCCGAGATTGAGAAGCTGCCGGCGCCATTGCCCATGTAGCCCTCATGCGCCTGCTGATAATCGATATTGCCGACCTTGTCGGACATCCCCCAGCGCAAAACCATGGCGCGTGCCAGCCCGCTGGCCTGCTGGATGTCACCAGCCGGGCCATTCGATACGTCATCCGCACCGTATTTGATAATCTCTGCGGCCTTGCCGGCCATCGTCATCGCCAGCTTTTGCTCGCACTCAGACTTGTGCCAATTCAGACGGTCAATTTCGGGCAAGCTAACGACCATACCCAGCGCACCACCGCGCGGAATAATCGTCGCTTTATAGACCGCATCGCATTTCGGCAGGGCCATTCCCACAATGGCGTGGCCCGCCTCGTGGAACGCGGTTTTTTCCTTTTGGTCGGCCGTCAGAACCATGCTGCGACGCTCTGCACCCATCATGACTTTGTCTTTGGCCGTCTCGAAATCCTCCATCGCGACAAAACGGCGACCTATACGTGCGGCCATCAAAGCCGCCTCATTGACGAGGTTCGCCAGATCCGCACCGGAAAAGCCGGGCGTGCCGCGCGCGATGATGCGCAGGTCGACGTCGGGGGCCAACGGCGTCTTGCGGGCGTGGACACCCAAGATTTTCTCGCGGCCCTTGATGTCGGGATTCGGGACCTCGACCTGACGGTCAAAGCGGCCGGGACGCAGCAGCGCAGGGTCCAGCACATCTTTGCGGTTCGTCGCCGCAACGATGATGACGCCCTCATTAGCCTCAAAGCCGTCCATTTCGACAAGAAGCTGGTTCAGCGTCTGCTCGCGCTCGTCATTACCGCCACCGTAACCGGCGCCGCGATGACGGCCCACAGCGTCAATTTCGTCGATGAACACGATGCAGGGGGCGTTTTTCTTGGCTTGCTCGAACATGTCGCGCACACGCGATGCGCCAACGCCCACGAACATCTCGACAAAGTCGGAGCCCGAGATGGTGAAGAAAGGCACGCCCGCCTCGCCCGCAATCGCGCGCGCCAGCAGGGTCTTACCAGTACCCGGAGGGCCAACAAGCAGTGCGCCCTTAGGAATTTGGCCGCCAAGACGGCTGAACTTTTGAGGGTTACGCAGGAATTCGACGATTTCCTCAAGCTCTTCTTTGGCCTCATCAATGCCGGCCACGTCGTCAAAGGTCACGCGTCCGCTCTTTTCGGTCAGCATCTTTGCCTTGGATTTGCCAAAGCCCATGGCACCGCCTTTGCCGCCGCCCTGCATCCGGTTCATGAAATAAATCCAGACACCAATCAGCAGCAAGAAGGGCAGCAACGACAGCAGGAACGTCTGAAATCCCGACTCTTCCTGCGCTTTGGCAGTCACCGGGACGCCCTTGTCGATCAGGGTCTGGGTGACATCGGCATCAGCAGGTTTGACTGCGACATAATCTTTGCCGTCCGTCTTGCGGAACTGGATACTCTCGCCATCTAGCGTAACGTTGGTGACGGCATCGTCGTTCACTGCCGTGACGAACTCGGAATATTTCACCGATTGACTCTGAAGCGCGCCGCCAGAGCCGCTGAAGAGGTTGAACAGCGCCAGGACCAGCAGGAACAAAACCAGCCAGAAAGCGATATTACGTGCGTTGCCCAAGGAATCTCTCCTAAACTTTCGGAAGCCCGGCACATAGCACGCGGGCGTTATGTCTTAAATAGAGATCATGTCCCCATCTTCAATGCGATAATAGCACAGCTTGCAAATCAGCGGCAGTACGATCCAGCCGGGCGGACATCCCATTTGCATATCCGGCGAGCGGGGCAGCCACCAGCGTCTGGCCGATCCAGAGCGCGGGAGTGGTATCAACCGAATGGGCAGGAAGGCCGCTTTCGCGCCACTCTGCGCACATTTTGCGCCCATCAGGCCCGAGCGCGCCCACCGCCGCGCCCTCTACAGCCGGGCCATCTAGATGCCATCGATTGTCCCACAGCGCGCCCTGCGGAACGCGCTCTGCGGCAATTGCGGCAAATTCGCGCGCCAGACGGATACTGCCACCGCTTTGTGTGATCCGGCAGCCCGCCAGCGTACCGCCCTGCCCGGCATCAAGGCGCGCCAGCATCCGCGTCACGTCAGGCCCGCGCGCGCCGTAGCCCGGCCCGGTGATCCAGCCAAGCCCGGCTTGCAGAATGCGCCGCGCGATATCAGGGCGCAGTGCGCCAAAGGGGGCAGCCTCAAGCAGCAGGTCGCCATGTTCAAAGCTGGCGATTTGCGCCACCTCTCGCGCCGCATAATAGCCCAGCGTGTCGCTCGCCTCGCGCAGGTGGTGCGCGACGTCCGATAGCGCGTCGGCAGTTATACAGGCCGGCGCCAGAGCTTCTAGCGCGCGGCGGGTCTGCGTCCGGCGATAGCGCGCGTCCGTGTTTGTCGGATCGTCGATCCAAGCGATTGCCCTGGCGTCCAGATAGCTGCGTAAGTCGGCGCGGTGCGCATGCAAAAGTGGGCGGTGCAGCGTCACCCCGCCCTCTTGCCGCCGTGCCTGCATAGCAGCCAGCCCGTCCACCCCGGCGCGCCGGGCCAGGCGCATCAGCAATGTTTCGGCTACGTCATCCGCCGTATGGCCCAGCGCAATCCCGTCAAGGCCGCGATCCTGCGCCCAATTTGCCATCAGCGCATAGCGCGCAACGCGGGCGGCCGCGGGCAGGTTCCCTTGCCCGTCCCAGCCAGTCCATTCCAATGTATCATGCGGAATGCCTAGCCCCGCGCAGATGTCTGCGACCTGCGCCGCCTCCCCCGCCGACGCGGCGCGCAGGCCATGATCTACAGTCACGCAACGCAGCGGAGCACCGCGCCATTCGGCCATCAAATGCAGTAGCGCAAGCGAATCGCTACCGCCCGACACGGCAATTCCGAGCGGGCGGGTATCGTTCTGAAAATGGGTCGAAATTAGCGTGTGCAAATCACCGCTGCGCACGCCTTTGGCGCTCACTGGCAGGCGAGGGTTTGCATTTCAACGCGGGCGTCATTCGCGGGGACGGTCCCAGTAAAACGTGTCTCAACCTCGCGCAGTGTCTGGCAGGCGGCATCGCGCTGGTTCAGCTTGCCCAATGCGCGGCCAAGCCGATAAAGCGCCTCGGGCGCGTCCGGTCCGGCCTTGTCCGCCGAAAATCCGTCGAGATAGGACTTTGCTGCTTGCTTCATATCGCCGCCCGCCTCAAGCGCCTTGCCGCGCGCAAGAAAGGCACGCGGGGCAAGCGGGCTGCCCGGGTAGTTATCCAGAAAGTTTGTGTATTTCTGCACCGCGTCCGTATTGTCACCTGACGTCATCGCAGCCTCGGCAGCATCGAAATCGGCCTTTTCGCCGACCGCCATAGGCTCAATCAAGGGGGTGTCGGTCTGCGCTGGCTGAATTGCGGAAACACCTCCGGATGATGGCAGGTCACCGCCGCCCAGTGTCGTCGTCTCGCCCAGTTTTGACGTGTCGCCTCCCTCTAGCTCAACCAGCCGGAACTCCAAATCGCCAACACGGTTGGTGCCGTCGCTGACCACCCGGTCTATACGTTGTTGCATCTCTTCGGTGCGGGCGGTCAGGCGCTGCAATTCGCCCTCGATCGCGCCGACCCGGTCAAGTACCGAGCCGGACACGTTCAACTGGCCTGTCGCGCCTGTCGTGCTGAGTTCGCGGCGCAGTTTTTGCACCTCGACATAGAGCACCGAGAGCTCCTGCCGGATATCGGCCAGCGTCTCGGACTTGCCTTGCGCATGGGCGGGCGCGGCTAGGGCGATGGTGGCTGTCAGTATCAGTGCGGCGATGCGGCGCATGGGAGGCTCCGGTACTTAGGATCGTTTCAGGGACTTAGCTGTTGGGCGAGGCGGAAATGACCGTCACGGCGCGGCGGTTCTGGGCATAGCACGCCTCGTTGCTGCAAATCTCGATCGGGCGCTCTTTGCCATAGCTGACGGTGCGCAGCCGCGAGGCGGGTACGCCTTGGGTCAGCAGATATTCCTGCACCGAATTGGCGCGACGCGCGCCCAACGCGAGGTTGTATTCACGTGTGCCTTGCTCGTCCGCGTGGCCCTCAACCACCGCATTATAGTCGCGGTTCGTCAGCAGCCATTGCGCCTGTCCGTCCAGCGTGCGCTGTGCGTCGGGCGTCAGGTTGTAGGTGTCGATCACAAACAGGATCCGGTCGCCGACAGTCTGCTGGAAATACGCAGGCGAGGTCGGATCGCTGGCCGAGCCAGCCATACCAGCGCCATTCGCGCCAATGCCACCATTTAGCCCGGCAGCGTCGTCGCCGAAGCGGTCAGGATTGGTACATGCCGCCAGTGACAGGCCGGCGCAGATAAGGATCATCGTCTTGAGTAAAGTCATGCTGTTGCCTCGCGGTAAGTTGGGGTGCGCAGACTGCGCGTGTCGTTTTGTTTTATCTATCACAGCGCGCGGCCCAAGGGAAACGCCGCGCGCCTGAATTCTGATGTGGCCCTGCGCCTATTGCAGCGGCGACCACGACGGATCGCTCGCGGCGCCCGCCGTGTCGACGCGGCGCAGGTTGCGCCCGGTAATATCGACCGAATAAAGCCCTGCCTGCCCCTGTTCGCCCTGTGTCTCGCGGGTGAACATGATGACGCGGCCATTGGGCGCCCACGTCGGCCCCTCGTCCAGAAACGATGCAGTTAGCAGACGCTCTTCGCTGCCGTCGGTACGCATGACGCCGATGTGAAAGCGGCTCTTTGACTGCTTGGTAAAGGCGATCAGATCACCGCGGGGCGACCAGACAGGCGTGCCGTAATTGCCATCACCGTTTGAGATACGCCGCGCCTCGCCGCCGCCCGAACTCATCACATACAGCTGATTGCTGCCCGAGCGGTCACTCTCGAACACAATCTGCGCGCCATCGGGGCTAAAGCTGGGCGCGGTTTCGATGGACGGCGCGCTGGTCATGCGCTGGCTGCCACCCGATCCGATGTTCATGGTGTAGATGTCCGTGTTGCCACCCGCCTCCAGCGAATAGACTACCGTCTGCCCGTTAGGCGAAAAACGGGGTGCAAAGCTCATCGTGGCCTCTTGGGTGGGCAATTGGCGGCGGCTGACATTGGCCACGTCCAGCACGTAGATCTTGGGAAATCCGCTCTCGTAACTGGTATAGAGAATGCGGTCGCCCGTGGGCGAGAAGCGCGGCGCCAGCACCAGCGACGACGAATCCGTCAGGTAGGTAGTGTTCGCACCGTCGTAATCCATAATCGCGAGCCGCTTGGCACGCTGATCCTTTGGCCCGGTTTCGGCCACATAGACGACGCGGCTGTCGAAATACCCGCCCTCGCCGGTAATGCGGCTATAAACCTGATCGGCAATCTTGTGCGCAATGCGGCGCCAGCCGTCCTGAGTGCCGACGAATTGTTGCCCGCTGCCCAGCTCTTGGCCGGCAAAGACATCCCAGACGCGGAATTGGACGGTCAGGCGGCCCGATGCGTCCACATCGACCGCGCCAGTCACGAGGGCCTGCGCATTGACCGCCTTCCAATCGGCGAACTGCACCGGGCTGGAAAAGCTGGTGATGCGGCTGATATGTGCGCTGGCCGGGATTTCCCGGAACAGGCCGGTGCCGCTAAGGTCGGCAGAGATGAGGCTCGATATGTCTTGCGCCGCCTGACCGCCCGATCCTGTCCCGACAAAGGCCGGGACAGCGAATGGCAGGGGCTCAATCACGCCTTCGGTGATCTCAAGCCTGAGAGGCCCGCTCTGCGCGGTGGCAGAAAGGGCAGTGAGCGTCGTCAGAAGAAGGGCCAGCAGGGCCGTGAATCGCGCCATCATTTGATCCTCATGTTCTCAGGGTTGAATACCAGTTCCACGTTGCGCCAAGACGCATATTTTTCAGCCGGTAGGCCAAAGCCGCGCGCGCCGCAACGGATGATCGCACGGCGGGCTGCCTCATACGCCTGACTGGCCGAGCCGTCGGTGCCGCCGCTTGAGTCTAGCATACGAATGCTGCTGTCGATTGGGCGCGCGTCCTCGGACATTTCAAAGGCGACGGTGACGGTGGTGTTCAGCGCGTCAGAGCTAAGCGAGCCTGTGTTCCAGCAATTTTGAACGGCGACGCGCAAGCCATCCTTTTCGCCCGCCGTCAGGGGCGGACCTGCATTGATCGAGGGCTCAGGTGTGTCCGCAGCGCCGCCCAGCGCGGCCGCCAACGCATCCTCAACGCTGCTTGTGTCGGTGGCAGGCGCCGGAACGGGATCAGCCGCCTCTGGCTGTGCGGCGTCAGCAGTCTGGGTCTGCGCCTCGGGCTGCGGATCAGGCTGGGGCGTTGGCCTCAGTTGCTCGGGCCGCGTTTTGGGACGGACTGAATTCAACGGCGCGGCCTCTTCGACCTCTTCGGCCTCCGTCACGATCTCGGTCGCGGCAGCCTCAGGCGCGGTAGCGTCGGCCTCCTCGCGGGGCGTCTCGGCGGTCTCGTCCGGCACGGCCTCTTCGCGGACCACATCATCGACGGTGCTGTCGGGCGCTGGCGGGTCGACCTGCTGAGGCGCCACACGCTCGGCGGGGCGTTGCTGCGGGCGCGGTGAGGTTTCCGGCACTAGTGCGGCAATGTCCTCGGATGGCGGCTCAATGACCGGGGCCTCATCGGCGACCTCGGCTTGCTGCGCCTGGGCGGGCGGCTGTGGCGCGGGATCGGGGATGGCCTCGGCCGTGGTGTCGGGCTGGGGCGCGGCGGGCGCTGTATCGGCCTCGCTGCTCAGATCTGGTGAGTCCTGCGGCACGTCAGGCGCGGCGGGCGGGGATACTTCGCTGGTCTGTTCAGGCGAATTGCTACGCGCGATGATCGCCGCATACTCCTCAGAACTGACGGCAGTCACCTTGGTCACGTCAAAATCCAACGGCTTGGACGGAAAGGCCCCGCCAAACAGAATCCAAGCGATCAGGCCGAGATGGCCTGCGCCCGATATGATCTGACCTGTGTTCACGCGGCCGCCCGCCTCAGCCGTCCGGCGCGTCCAGCGCCGGGCCGCCGATGTCCGTCACTAGGCCAATATCGTCAAAGCCGCCGCGATTGAGCGCGCCCATGACCTGCACAACGTCGGCGTAGGGCACTGCGCCATCGGCACGCAAAAACACCCGATTGCTGTCGCGCTCGGCCGCGATGGCGCGCAGGCGGCCGATCAGCTCGTCGCGGGCAATCTCGGTGGTTTGAATGGACACGGTGCCGTCCGCTGTAATCGTGATTGTCAGCGGCTCCTCCTGCTCGCCCGGCAGCGAATTGGCCGCCGTTTTCGGCAACTCAACCGGCACGCCGACTGTCATAAGCGGCGCCGCGACCATGAAAATGATCAGCAGCACCAGCATCACGTCGACAAATGGCGTGACGTTAATCTCGGACATCGGGCGCGCACGGCTGCGTCCGCGCCTGCGCCGCTTGCCTCCGCCTGACCCTTGAACCACTCCTGCACCCATGACCTAGCTATCCAACTGGCGGCTAAGGATGGTGGCAAACTCGTCTGCAAACGCCTCGTAGCCCGCAACAATGCGATCGCTGTCCGCGCTCAGCTTGTTGTAGAAAATGACTGCGGGAATAGCTGCCAGCAGGCCCAGTGCAGTAGCCAGCAATGCCTCGGCGATGCCGGGCGCGACGACGGCGAGGCTGGTGTTCTGCGATGCGGCAATGCCGATAAACGCGTGCATAATGCCCCAGACCGTGCCGAACAGACCAACGAAAGGCGCAGTGGAGCCGACGGTTGCCAATACTGACAGGCCCGATTGCATCGACTCAGATTCTTTGGCAATGGCCACGTCCATGCTGCGGTCAATGCGCGCGGTCGCGCCTGCGATCATACCGCCGTCGTTGCGGTGACTGCGCCGCCATTCCATCATGCCCGACGCAAATATGCGCTGCGACTGTCCGTCCGGCTCGGTTCCGATCTGCTCAAACAGCTCGTCCAGAGGCTCGCCCGACCAGAACAGGCGATCAAACGTCTCGGCCTCAGTGCGGGCCTTGCGATACAAAATCAGCTTTTGCACGATAATTGCCCACGCCCAGAAGGACGCGAGGATCAGCATAAACATGACCAATTTCACGACGAACGTGGCCTGCGCGAACATCCCCCACATGGAGAAATCGATGTCCTGCGCGAGTGCGAGGGTTTCTGCTTCCATTGCCTGCTCTTTTTTTACGCGGCCACTGACGGGCCTGCCTTGTTTGCGGGGAAACTAGCCGATCATTCGCGTGAAAGCCAATGAGATCGCTGTGATACAGGCAATTTTTAGCGCCTAGTGCAAAATCAGGCGGATATTCGCCGGAAGTCGCGCAGGATGCCCGGTATCGGTGACGCAGACGATGGTAACGGTGGCCGAGAATATCGTGTCAGCCCCGCGCATCACATCCTGCCGTAGGACCAGCCGCGCACCGGTGACCCCGCCGATACGCGTCAGTACCTCCAGCCGCTCATCAAAGCGCGCGGCAAGCAGGTAGTCGCATTCTATCCGGCGCACGGCAAAAATCAGGCCGTCTTCTTCCTTCATGGCGCGCTGGTCGACGCCCATCTCGCGCACCCAATCACTGCGCGCCCGCTCAATGAACTTGAGATAGTTGGCGTGATAAACGATGCCGCCCATATCCGTATCCTCGTAGTAAACCCGGATATCAAAGCGGTGCGGCGGCGCTGTACTGGCAGCATCATGAGGACGTGTCGTGGTTTGGGCCATAGCGGCGGGCCTTTCCTGAATTCAGCGCCCCCGGTTAAAGCATGTTTGCGCGCGCCGTCCAATGCGCACCATTTAACCCAAGCGGGCCCGTCCACGCAGGCTTTACCCTTGGCCGCGTCTGTGCTGTTATCCAACTTACCAGCAGCGCTGTCTGCAACTGCATTTTCCTCGGCTACCGCCAGTCGGCAGGCGCCGGTCCGCAACCTACAAAGGGATTCACTCATCATGACCTCATTGCTGCTTAAAAACGCGCGCATCGTCGATGGCACGGCCACCCAGCCGGGCGATCCGGTGGACATCGCTATCGAAGACGGCCGCTTCGTCGAGGTGGGCGCAGGCACCAAATTCGATGCGGAGGAAACGCTGGACCTGAAGGGCCAGATCGTGATGCCGGGCCTGATCGACTGCCACGTCCACGTCATCGCTACGACCGCCGATCTCGCCACTAATGCCGAGTTGCCAAATTCGTGGATCGCGCTGAAATCGGCCCAGATGATGAAGGCGATGCTGATGCGCGGCTTTACCACCGTCCGCGATCTGGGCGGCGCCGACCGGGGCCTGCAAAAGGCCCAAGAAGACGGGCTAATAGACGCGCCGCGCCTCGTGATCTGCGGCAAGGCGCTGTCGCAGACCGGCGGGCATACCGACTACCGCGGTCCCTATCACAGCCGCGATGTGCGCTACTACGAGGGCAAGCTAGGCTCGATGGGCCGTGTGCTGGACGGCGTTGACGCCATGCGCGCCGCCTGCCGCGAAGAGCTGAAAGGCGGCGCGCAATTCATCAAGATCATGGCCGACGGGGGCGTGTCCTCCCCCTCCGATCCGGTCGGATATCTGGTGTTTTCGGTGGATGAGTTGAAAGCAGCCGTCGAGGTTGCCAAGGGCTTTGGTACCTATGTGTCGGGCCACCTTTATGATGACCGGGCCATCGTCCGCGCACTGGATTGCGGCATCGAGTGCGTCGAGCATGGCAACCTGATGAGCGACGACACCATCGCCCGCATCGCCCGCGAGGGGCAGGTCGTCGTGCCGACGAACATCACCTACGACCGGCTGGCGAAAACTGGCGCCGAATATGGCCTGCCCGCCGAGTCCGTCGCCAAGATTGCCGACGTGCGCGAAGCCGGGCTGGAGCGTCTGGCCAAGATGTACAAGGCCGGCGTAACGGTCGGCTACGGCTCGGACCTCTTGGGCGGGATGCAGCCGCACCAGTCGGGCGAGTTCCCCCTGCGCGGGCAGTACATCCCCGCCGATGCCGTCATCCGCTCAGCTACCGTGGATGCCGCAAAGGTCCTGCGCATGGAGGGCGAGTTGGGCGTAATCGCGCCGGGCGCACATGCCGATCTGATCGTGGTAGACGGCAATCCGCTAGATGATCTGAACCTGCTAACCGAACAGGGCGCGCACATGCCGCTGATTATGCAGGGCGGCGTGGCAAAGAAGAAGGCGGCGGGGTTGTAAGGGTCCGGGGCGGGCTTCGGCCTGCCCTTTGGCGCGTAGGACTATTAAGGTTAATGTCCGCTAAGTGGGGTGGTCTCAACAGGTGGACGCAACACTTTAATCTTTAGGAAGAGATGGAGTGTTGGCAATGAAGTATCGTACCAGGATTTACTATTCGGCTGAGCAACGTGCGGATATCTGGGATCGTTGGCAGCGTGGCGAGTCGATGAGATCGATTGGACGGGTTTTTGACCGTCAGTCATCATCGGTGTTCTCAGTGATTTCCCCGACAGGAGGCATTCGCCCGCCAGATCGAATACGCGGAAAGTTTGCTCTTTGTCTTTCGGAACGCGAAGAGATCTCGCGCGGTCTGAGTATGAAGCAGTCCCTTCGTATGATCGCGCGCCAGTTGGGTCGCGCACCCTCGACGATCAGCCGGGAGGTCCGGCGCAATGGTGGCGTTGCGGGTTATCGTGCGACGGCATCAGATCAGGCGGCATGGAACCGTGCTCTGCGCCCAAAGATATGTAAGCTGGCTTGCCACCCAGCATTGGCCCACGCAGTATCAGCAAAGCTACGGCGTAAGTGGTCTCCCGAGCAGATTGCGGGCTGGCTCAAACGCGCGTTCCCGAGAGAGGCGCACAAACAGGTGTCACACGAGACGATCTATCGAAGCCTTTATATTCAAGCGCGCGGCGTGCTGAAGAAGGAGTTGCTTGAGCACTTGCGCGCCAAACGCACAGTCCGCCGCTCCAGACACGCAAGCCTCAAACGCAATGGTCTTGGTCAAATTAAAGACGCTGTATCGATCAGTGAAAGGCCCGCAGCTGTCGAGGATCGTGCCGTACCGGGGCACTGGGAAGGTGACTTGATTGGCGGCTCCAAGAACAGCTATGTTGCGACGCTTGTCGAGCGCCAGTCACGATATGTCATGCTGGTCAAAGTCGCTAACAAAGACACCGAAAGCGTCATCTCAGGGCTCATCAAGTCAGCTCAGAGACTACCCCGCGAACTCTACAAATCTCTGACATGGGATCGCGGCAAAGAGCTGGCGGATCACCCACGCCTGACCATGGCAACTGACGTCGACGTCTACTTTTGCGACCCTCAGTCACCGTGGCAACGCGGATCAAACGAAAATACCAACCGGCTTTTGAGGCAGTATTTACCAAGAGGAACAGACTTATCCGTCCATTCTCAAGCAAAACTCAGCGCAATCGCGAGGCAGTTGAACGAACGCCCCCGCAAGACCTTGCAATACCAAACCCCAGCGGAGAAGTTTGCGGAGTGTGTTGCGTCGATCAGTTGAGATCGCCGGACGAAGCTGCCGTAAGTCGTGAACAAAGGAATGGCCGCTTCATAATATACCTTGGCCATGCGAACTTGCTACGCAACAAGCACTGCTCAATTGTTTGGCCGCTTGGCAACTCGAGACCATCCTTGACTTATCGCAAGCAAATGTTCTTAATTTGTTCTGATTGGAGATTGCAATGACAACCAAGCATGTACTCGACGGCTTCGATATGGCCCCGGCCACTCTAGAACGAGAGTGGGTAGTTACGATTGATACGCCAACGGGTGGGGTTGAACCCGTCTTGATCGCATTGGGAAAAGAATTGCCTTTAACACAAGGTCCGTATGATAACTGTATGTTTGTAAGGGAAAATGGTTATCAGAGATTTCGCGCGCTCGAAGGATCTCATGCCGGTGCAGAAGGCACGATTCAAAAAACCGCCGCTCAGCAGATCGTCTTCTCCCTGCCGTGTGACCCCGATTTGCTCCGCAGGGCTTTCGACGTCATCTTCTCAGTTCATGTCAACGAAGAGCCAACCATCCGGGTAGAGGAGGTTTGGGGCAGTCGCTCAAAGCTCTTGGACGATAAGGACAATCCTAACCGGTACTGGAACCGCCCGGATGCGGCCGAACTTCATGGAGATGCCGAATAATATCTCGGTGGTTGGATCAGAAGTTTGCTGCCATTCGGAGAAAGCGCAGCATCGAGAGCTACGGGCTCAAAGCAGTCGCTCGGCCAATTGAGTGACCTGTCCATATCTGCCCCAACCTTAGCCGGACAAGCGCCTCCCGTTCAGCGAAACGCCAGTGAGGGCAGCCAGAGTGACATGGCAGGGATCATGATGATCAAAATAAGCGTCAGAATATCCATCACGATGAACCACGCGACGCCCTTGAACACCTCCGGTAGGGTCACGAGGTTTCCCAGCGCGCCCTTTATCACATAGACGTTCAGGCCTATGGGGGGCGTGACGAGGCCGACCTCCAGCAGCTTGATCACGATGATGCCGAACCACACCAGATCCAGGCCCGCGCCCTGCACCAGCGGCAGGACCAAGGGCAGCGTCAGCAGCAAAAGGCCAATGGAATCAATCAGCATTCCGAGGACGAGGTAGAGCAGCGCGACTGCAAAGAGGATCCACCAGACATTATCGCTGACACTGAGAATCACGTCTGCAAACGCTTGCGGCAGGCCCGACAGCGCGAGAAAGCGGGTAAAGAACACCGATCCGATCAGGATGATAAAAATGCCCGTCGTGCTGATCGCCGTCTGGACCAGCGCATCGCGCAGCGCAATCCATGTGAACGATCCGCGCACAATCGCGATCAGCGTGGCAACGGCGGCGCCTATCGCGCCTGCTTCGGTCGGGGAAAACACGCCGGCGAAAATACCGCCCAGCACCGAGAAAATCAGCAGCGGCAGCGGCCAGATGTCCTTGACCGCCGCGATCTTTTCCTCGCGGCTGATGTCCTCTTGGACAACGCCGGCCAGCGACGGCTTTAACTTTACCCGCGTGACGATCATCACCATGTAAATCAACGCCGACACCACGCCGGGGATGAACCCGGCGAGAAAGAGCTGCCCCACCGATACCTGCGCATAAACACCGTACAAAATTAGCAGGACGCTGGGCGGAATAAGCGAGCCGAGCGTACCGGAAGCCGCGATCGTGCCGGTCGCCAACCCCTTGTCATACTTAGCCTTCAGCATCTCAGGCACGGCGATGCGCGACATCGCCGCCGCCGTTGCCACGCTGGACCCGGAGGCAGCAGCAAAAAACGCGCAAGCCGCGACGGATGCCACGGCCAGCCCGCCGGGCAAGCGCACAAGCACCACCTTGAGCGAGACAAAGAGGCTCTTGGTCATGTCGGTCGTGGTGCAGATATAGCCCATCAGCAGAAACATCGGCGCTGCAGTCAGCTCCCACTGGCCAACGAAATCGAAGGGCGTGGCGCTGATCATGCCCCACGCAACATTCATCGAAATCATCGCCGCGATGCCAAAGATGGACACAAGGCCCAGCGTCAGGCCAATCGGTACCCTCAGCGCGATCATGGCCAGCGCGGTCAGCGTGCCGATGACACCAATATCCAGATTGCTCATGGGCGCGCGTCCTTACAGGGCTTGGCGGCGCTGAAGCGCGCGCAGCAGATTAGACAGAATAGCGAGGCACATCCCGGCAAAGCCAACAGGCAGCGCCCATCGGCTGGGCCAGATGTAGAATAGGAAATTCGACATGATCGTCTCTAACCGCTGGGTGGAGCGGATGGCATCAATGCCGCTCTGCCACGCCAGCATCCCGAAAAACACCAGCCCTGCGATGCAGGCGAGGATATACAGCGCCAGTTGCGCCCAGTTCGGCATCATCTGCGCAAAGAGGTCGACGCGAATATGCTCGTTCTTCAACTCGACATAGCCGAGGGGCAAAAACACAGCGAGGACGACATAGTAGAATGAGACAGTCTCAAGCGTGCCAATCATTGAGCCGTTAAAAACGTATCGCACGATGACGTCGACCGTAATGTGGCCCATCATCAGCAGCAAAAACAGGCATCCCATCGCCAGCAGCGCCAGATTCACGTAGCGGATCGCGCTATAGATCAGGCCCGTCCCCTCTGGTGGGGGCGTGTCTGTATTCATTGCAGTGTCTCCTTGGACGGGGCCGGTGCCAGATTGCCCAGCGACATTTTCCAAAATTCCAACATATCCAGAAACAGCTGCGGATCGTCGCGCCAAATCGATTGCGTGCCCATTCCGCGCAGCAAGCAAAGCGTCGCGTTCAGCGCGATACGCCGCGTGCCGCTGGCGCCACTCAGATCGGGAAAGAGGTTTTCCCAGATCTCATCCAACTGGTGATTATAATCCAGCGCAACCGGGATCAAAGCCTCGCGGATGGCGGAATCGGTGCGCGCGGCGGTCAGAAACTCCATCGTTATCATAAACAGCGGGCCGGAGAAACGGGCCCACATCTCGGATAGGAAGCCATCTAAATCCATGTCGCCCGTGCGGATCGCGCCCGCGAGGGCCTTAATCTCGGTGATCTCACCATTCAGCAGGTGGCGCAGCGCCTCCTGCATCAGCACCTGGCGGCTGGGATAGTGGTGTAAAAGCGCGCCGCGCGAAACGCCAGCCGCTTCGGCCACATCGACCGTCGAGGTATCGCGCAACCCTTTGGACAAGACTAACTGGGTCGTGACAGTGAGAATCTTTTGCTGCGTTTTATGGGATCGCTGGGCCTGCGTGCGGCGCGGGCGATCAGCGGCTTGGCCACCGCCGTCTTCGCGGGTATGTCCGGCGCCGCCCAAGGCGGCGCCGTCCGAATCCATCACTGAACGCCGTATGTCGCAGGATCGAGATCGGCGTAGATCTCTTTCATAGCGATCTCGCCCAGCGCTTCTGCATCGGTGCGATCAACACCTTCCAGCAGCTTTTCCCACTTGTCCCACGTTGCGCGAAAGTCGTCGATGACCTCCTTGCCGTTGGTCAGGCCGTACTTTTGCTCGGCAGTGTCATAGACGCCAGCCAGCGCCTTTTCGCGGTAGTCCACGATTGACTGCATCAGGTCGTCCTCAGGCTCATAGACTGTATGACCCTTTTCCTGCGCCTCGATCAACGCATCGTCGGCGCGCTTGATATAGGCCACGTTCATACGCGCCATGCCGATGGCCGAGGCCTTCATCATGACTTCGCGCTGATCGTCCGTCAGACTAGCCCAGAATCCAGGGTTCACGCCCCACTGAGGACCGGACCAGTACATGCCGGTCGGCAGCAAAGTGGTATAATCGGCAACCTCCCAAAGCGAGCGGTCGATCAGGTCATTGCCCGCGTTCGACGCACAATCGAGCGTGCCGCGCTCAAGCCCGGTATACATCTCGGACGACGGGACATTGACGGGAATGCCGCCAGCTGCCTCAACCCATAGCGAAACGGTCGAGCCTGCAGTGCGAATGCGCTTGCCCTTCAGTTCGGCGAGATTGCGGATCGGCTCGCGGCAGAACAGCAGATATGGGGGCGTCGCGTAGGCACCTAAGTAAACGATGCCCTTGTCCTTCCACTCGGCCAGCTGCGTCGCGTTATGCGTGCTGAAATCTGCCACAGCAAAAATCGCGACAAGCGGATCGGAATAGTTAAAGCCCAGCTCTTGCACCGCGTTCGCTACGGGCAATTCGGACGGAGTATAGACGGCAGCATGGTGCGCGACCTGCACCACGTTGTCGCGAATGCCCTGAAGGTTGGCGCGCGGCGCCAAGAGGACGGTCCCGGTAAAGACTTCGGGCACCAATTCGCCGCCCGACAACTCGTTTACGGTTTTAGCCCAATCGGTGTAGCCCCACTTGGAAAAGGGCGTTTCTGCGTCGTAGAACGAGTTCGCGATAAAGTTCGTCTCGGCGCTTGCCAATTGCGGCGTGACGGCAATGGCCCCCGCTACGCCCATGCTTTGGATGATCTTGCGAATGTTTTTCATTTGTATCTCCCTGTTGGAAAGCGGGCCGTTTGCAGCCTTCAGCCGCCTGCCGCTCTCAAGGGTTAGAGTGTCGATGGAAAAACAAACCGTCAAGCCTGTTTGTAACTGCACTTCACACCAACGCGGCGGTTGCGACCATCTCGATCAGGGTGCCATCGCTGCGCACACGCGCCTCGCAGGTGGCGCGTGCAGGTGGGTTTTCCCGGTCAAGCCACGCCTCGTATATTGCGTTCATCGCATCAAAATCAGCTAGATCAGCCAGCCATATCTCCATCTTGATAAGATGCGACTTGGCCGATCCGGCCTCTTGGAGCAGCGCATCGACACTGGCCAGACAGGAGCGCGTCTGCCCCTCCAAATCATCGCCGGCATCGCCGATCTGCCCCGACAGCCAAACGATATCCCCGTGCACAACTGCTTGGCTCATCCGGGCGCCGGGCGCGATTCGGATAGGTTTCATGAGGTGTCTCCATACCTAAGAGGGGGTCTGCCGCGCAGCTTAGCCGCACCGCATCAGCGCAGCAACGCCGCCGCCAAAGGTGACTTTGCCGCCGATCCGCATTGGCAGCGTCTTGGCCGACCGAACGACCACATCTGGAGGTGGTCTTTACCCCGGCCTCGTGCAGTCGGCGGGTCCCTTCGCTCAACTGGTCGCTTGCGACATACGCGCCGACAGGCGCAGCGCGTGCGCCGCATCTTGGGCCACATTCGGCAGGACCGCATCATAAGCCGCACGGATCAGCAGCCCGATTTCGGGGCGCAGCACCACCGCCTCCTGCCCCGGCACGATGGCCAGCGGCGAGCGGTCTTGAAACGCGGTGTCCGACCAAAGCAGTATCGTCTGCACCGCTTGGCTCAGCGCCAGCGTCTCGGCAGGAACGGCGGCCAGATGTGCATCCATTCGCAGAAACACAAACGCCGCCTTGATCGCGTCGCCTTCATCAAAGCGGAAAATGCGGTATTGATTCGCGTCCGCTTCTTTCAGCCGCGCGACCAGTGGCTCTAAATCGGGTATCATGCGGCCCAGATCGGGCAGTTCCAGCAGTTCGTCCCACGCGCGAAAGAAGAATACCATCATGTTTGCGCCCAGCTCGGGGTCAGTCTCGGCCATATCGCAACCTGCTAGCTGGCTGACAGCTTCGATCGCGCCCTTCACCACCGCCAAAGTCGCGTCATCAACGCCAAAAACCACCGGCGCAATGGGGCGGCCCCAGCGGGCGCACAAATAACTGCCGTCCGAGCGTGTGAAATGCGCCTCGATCTGCTCTGGTGTCATCGCGGCCTCCTAGTCAAGTTGCGCGGCGCTTCTCTAACCCAGAGGCGCGCGCGGCGAAACGCCGAAAATGGCACGCATCCCGCCCTGCAGCTTCATCTTGGTAAAAATTCTCAAAATCAGACCCCGCCGCTTGCGCACCGCGTCAAAACAAATCTCTTTGCCCAGCGGCCTTGGGCGGCGCGAGGCCCAGATGGCTCCACGCACCCTGGGTCAGCATTCGGCCGCGCGGGGTGCGCTGGATCAACCCTTGCTGCAGCAAATACGGCTCGATCACTTCCTCAAGCGAGTCGCGCGATTCTGACAGCGCGGCACTGAGCGTTTCGATCCCGACCGGGCCGCCTTGATACGCCTCAGCAATCAGGGTGAGATAGCGCCTATCCGCCCCATCGAGGCCAAGGTGATCGACGCCAAGGCGTGTCAGCGCGCTGTCGGCCAACGCTCGCGTTATCGTGCCATCACCGTCGACAAGCGCGAAATCCACCACACGGCGCAAGAGCCGCCCGGCGATGCGCGGCGTCCCGCGTGCGCGGCGGGCGATCTCGCGGGCGCCATCAATGGCGCAAGGGATGTTCAGCAATGCAGCGTTGCGCGTCACGATCTCGTGCAGCTCATCGACCGTGTAGAATTGCAGGCGTGTGGGGATGCCGAAGCGGTCGCGCAGCGGCGTGGTCAGCAAACCCATCCGCGTGGTCGCGCCGACAAGGGTGAAGGGCTGAAGCTCAATCCGCACGGTGCGCGCGGCCGGCCCCTCGCCGATCACCAGATCTAGCTCGAAATCCTCGAGCGCGGGATAGAGCACCTCCTCAACCACTGGGTTCAAGCGGTGGATTTCGTCGATAAAGAGGACGTCATTGCGCTCAAGATTGGTCAGGATCGCCGCCAGATCGCCCGCCTTGGCCAGAACGGGCCCGGAGGTCATTCGAAACCCGACGCCCAGTTCGCGCGACATGATCTGCGCCAGCGTGGTTTTGCCAAGGCCGGGGGGGCCATGAAACAGCGTGTGATCCATTGCCTCGCCGCGCTGGCGGGCGGATTGGATAAAAACGTGTAGGTTTGCGCGCGCCTCGGCTTGGCCGATGAACTCAGCAAGCGCTTGCGGGCGCAAGCTGCGCCCTTCGTCCTCGGCCAGCTTTTCGGGGCGCAGTGTGGGATCGGGGTCTGTGATCATCGCGCTACCCCTTCGGCGCCAGCAGTTTTAGCGCGGCGCGGATCAGATCGGCTGTTCCAGCATCCGGCATATCTCCAGCGGCCTGCGCAATTGCGCCCGCAGCCTCGCCGGGCGCATAGCCCAAATTGGTGAGGGCCGACAGCGCTTCGGCCTGCGGGCCGGGTCCGGCGGGCGCAGGGCGCGGGGCGACTGGCGCAGTGGACTCGATCACTTCGCCGTCTATCTCTGGCGGGGTAGGTGCGGGGCCTGCGCCCATCGCCATGATCTCGGGCGCCTTATCCTTCAGCTCGTTCACGACGCGCTGCGCAGTTTTCGGGCCAATGCCCTTGGCCGCCTTGACCGAATTCCAGTCACCCAGCGCAATAGCGCGTCCGATACCGTCCGGGCCCAGCGCACCCAGAATGGCAAGGCTGGCCTTGGCGCCGACGCCCTGAACGCTCATCAGTAGGCGGTGCCATTCCTTTTCGACCAGCGTGGTAAAGCCAAAGAGTTGCAGGATATCCTCGCGCACCAGCAGATCGGTGTAGAGCGCGGTATATTCCCCGGCACGCGGCAGCGCCTGCATCGTACGGTCTGAGCAAAACACCAGATAGCCAACCCCGCGCACGTCGATCAGCACGTGATCAATGGCGCGGTAATCAATGCGGCCTGCAATGCGCCCGATCATGCCATCGCCTTTGCAATGCGCGCGCGGCTGGCCGCGTGGTGCGCGTGGCAGATCGCAATCGCAAGCGCGTCGGCGGCGTCAGGCCCGGTGAGAACCGCGCCGGGGAGCTGCATCTTAACCATATGCGCGATCTGGTGTTTGGTCGCGTGCCCGACGCCGACGACCGTTTTTTTCACGGTATTCGGGGCGTATTCGCCCACGTCGATGCCATACTGCGCCGGGGCCAGCACCGCGATACCGCGCGCTTGGCCCAGTTTCAGCGTACCTGCGCCGTCCTTGTTCACGAATGTCTGTTCAACCGCTGATGTATGCGGCGCGTACTGGATCAAGATCAGGCTCAGCTGCTGGAACAACGACAACAGCCGCTCTGGCAGGCCAGCACCGACCGAATGCAGGGTGCCGTTCGCCACATGGCTCAGCCGACTTCCGTCGACGTCAATCACGCCCCAGCCAAGGTTTCGCAACCCCGGATCGATACCAAGTACACGCATGATATGTCGCCCCTGCCCTGCCGCAATTATCCGGCGCTGTCCGCCCGCTTTGTGCGGCTTTGCGGAAGGCTTAGCACGAAAGGGGAACGCGGGCCAAGCGGAATGAACGATGCCCTGTTTCAGGTGGCGATCAGCAACCGCGCATCGCTGCAGTGCAGCATTATGGATTTAATGTTTGTGCGTTGGATGCATGACACGGCACATAGCCTTTAATAAAAGGTTGATGTGTGCACTCGCGACCTATGCACCCGGCGCATGATGACTATGCGATAACCGGGTGTTGTGGGAATGCGCAGTCGGTTCTATCTGCACTGCAGCAACAGATGATTCACTCTCAGGGCATGATGCCTTGATTACATAAGGAAGCCCGAAATGGCCGCTCTCGAAACAACCCGCTCCGCCCAGTTCACCAACGCACCCGTTGGCCTGAACATCGCTCGCTTTGCCGCTGCTTTCACCGCTTGGAAAGACGCCCGCGCTACCCGTAAGGCCCTGTCGGTCCTGTCGGATCGCGAACTGGAAGACATCGGCTTGACCCGCGGCGACATCGCCAACTTCAGCGCCCGTTGATGGGTGCGCCTAGGGCCTCAGCCCAATACTATAAAAACTGAAGCGCGCGCCCTCCTGCCAGAGGCGCGCGTTTTGCTTTGCACCCTGCCTCGAATTGCTAGGAATAACGCATCGCACTTGCGTCCCGTAGCAGCGACGCATCCCACGCCAGACAAGGAAACACCCCCGAACCGACAGAGCGGGACGAGGGCGTTTCGCAGTACTGGTACTGAAATCACTCGCTAAAAACTGAAACCGATAAAATGGTCGTTTGCGGCCTTGGATGCGGCGTCTCGGAAAAGTGCGGGTCCTTAAGGCTTAAATAAGTGGCGCGATCTGTGCCGCGATCGCGCGCGTGACAGGGTCGATCTGCATGAAGTAAGCGCCTGCCTGTTCGGCCACGCCCCCTGCAGCCAACGTATCGACACGTTGTTGGTACGCCATTTCGCCAATCTGCATCAGGACGAACACCTTGAACCCAAAGAATGCGGCGATCAGCAGCAACAAGGGCCGCCAGGCTATCGACCTGCGCCGCCGCTTGGGGCGAAACACGATCAGGCCGTCGCGGCCTACCTTGGCGTCGTAGCCGCGCGCCATCTTGGCGTGCGTGTTGCGCACCCGCTTAATGCGGGCGGCAAAGGCAGCCGGAGAATTAATTTGTGTCATTGTAGACATCACAAGCATCCAAGTTTTCCGGCCCCCGCCAGATCACAAGGAAAATTTAGGGTCGAATTGTGGCAACATTGGGGCAGCTGCCCCAATTCGGCTGCTTTTGAACGATTTTTTAGTTAGTTTTCATCAAAGTGAGGGTAGTCCAATCACCAATCACTTCGCGGTGCGCCAAACTGTTTCCAGCTCGTGTGTAAACATCCAGCACCTCATCGGCCTGCTCGTTCAGAATGCCCGATAGAATCGCGTGCCCGCCTGTTGCAAGGCTGGCGGTCATAGCTGGTGCGAGATCAATCAGAGGCCCTTTGAGGATATTGGCGAATACCAGATCAAAGGGCGCGGCGGCCACCAATTCAGGATGATCCAGCCCAGTCGCAACGATGCAGCGCACACGCCCGTCTAAATTATTGGCCGCGACATTTACCCGCGCAACGTCGATGGCAACAGGATCAATATCGCTGGCGATCATAACGCCCGGCCAGACGCGCGCAGCGCCCATTGCCAGCACGGCAGTCCCGCAGCCGATATCAGCAACGGAGCGGTGCGGCGCGCCCGCAGCCGCCAGCCGGTCAAGCGCGCGCAGGCAGCCCTGCGTGGTGCCGTGATGCCCGGTGCCAAAGGCCATAGCGGCTTCGATCAGCAGCGGTTCGGCATCCGCTGGCACCTTATCCGCGTCGTGGCTGCCGTAGACAAAGAAACGTCCAGCCTCGACCGGCGTCAGCTCGCGTTTGACATGCGCAACCCAGTCGGTCTCGGGCACTTCGGAGATGACAAAGGGTTTCGCGTTGTGGACGCGCGCCAGCAGCTCCAGCCCGGCGATATCAGGCGCCGCCTCGAAATAGCCGCCGACCTCCCATGTGCCGCTGCCGTCCTCAATCTCGAACGTGCCGACGCCTATTGGCTCTAGGCTAAGCTCGTCCAGCGCGTCTGCCAGCGCCTCGGCGCCAGATTGGCCATGTAGCGTCGTGAAGGCGGTAAATGTGGGCATGGCTATAGCCTCGCGGGCTGGCGCGTCATTCGGCCGGTGCGGGCACGAGGCGCGACAGGATGGTTTCATTGCCCGGCGCCGGATGGCGCGGGATAAGCAGCGCCAATAGCAGCGATATGCCCGCCATGCCAGCCGCGAGCACAAACACCGCACCGGGCGAAACCAGCCACAGATAGCCCAGCATCGCAGGCAGGAAGACGGCGGCGATATGATTAATTGTAAACGCAACCGCCGCAGTAGGGGCGATATCGCCCGGATCGGCTATCTTTTGGAAATAGGTCTTTAGCGCCAGCGCGAGGGCGAACAGCATATGGTCGATCACGTATAGCGTCGCTGCCAGCAGCACACCCCAGCCGAACATGTAGACGCCGCCATAGGCCAAAAACACGATCATCAGCCCGACATATTCAAAGATCAGCGTGCGCCGCTCGCCGTAGCGGGCCACCGCGCCGCCCATGAGGGGCGCAAAGATCATGTTTGCCACGAGGTTTATCATGAAAAGCGCAGTCACCTCATGCACAGCAAAGCCGAATTTTTCGACCATCATAAAGCCTGCGAATACGACAAATATCTGCCGCCGCGCGCCCGACATGAACTGAAGGCAATAATAGAGCCAGTACCGACGGCGCAGGATCATCTGCTTTAGCTGGGGATTGGGCGCCTCGAACTGGGGGTAGACGACAAGGGCAAAGATCGCGATGGCCGCCGTGGTGCCGCCCGACAGCAGGTATACGATGGTGTAGGTCAGGTTCAGGGGCTCCCACAGCATTACGATGATGCCGTAGCAGATCAGCGTGGCGCCCGATCCGGCGGCCATGAGCCAGCCCAGCATCTGGGGCGCGCGGGCGCGGTCGATCCATTGCAATTGCAGCGATTGGTTGACCGTCTCATAGTAATGAAACCCGATCGAGCTGAGCATGGTGATGGTCAGAATGCCGCCCATCGTCGGGAACTGGGCGGTAATCGCAGTGGCGACGCCCAATAGGATCAGCGACACGAGGGCCAGCACCTGCTCGCGCACGAAAATGATGATGGCAATGACGCCGATGGCGAAAAAGCCGGGAATTTCGCGCACCGTATGGAGCCAGCCGATATCGTGCCCGTCGAACTGTGCCACCTCGATAACAAAGTTGTTCAGCAGCGCCGACCAGGTGGCAAACGCGATGGGCATCGCCGCAGCCATCAGGAAAAGCAGCATCATCGGGCGGCGCCAGAACGGCTGTAGGCGGGCATCAGCGAGGGGGACGGTGCGTGTCATGTGTTCGCTTTACGCCCGAGCATGGCGTTTGGCGAGCGGATTTGCGCGCGTCGACGCGGCGCATTTTTCTACCCGTTGCTGTCCTCGGACACTTTCCTAGTACGCCACAAGATAAAGATACCCGAGGCTACGATCAGGCCAGACCCCAGTATCATTGGTGCGGTAAGCCTTTCTCCGAACAGCACGATCCCCAACGAGATACCAAACAACAGTCGTGTGTATCTGAATGGCGTGACCGCCGAGACCTCACCGGTGCGCATCGCCCTCATCAGGCATGAATATGCAACGGCCCCACCGAGAATCGCCCCGATCAGATAGCAAGCGCCGCGCGTGTCGGGCCAAACGGCAATCTCAGGCTGCCACGCGGCAAAGATCACGCCAGCTATCGCCACCGCTAGAAACCCGTAGAGCCCCAAGAGCAACGTGCCAATCGCGGCCGGTGCCGCGCGGCTGGCCAGATCGCGCCCGGCAAAGCCGACCATGCCCAGCAGCGCAAGAATGGACAGCGGCGAAAAACTGTCTGCGCCCGGTTGGATGATCACCACAACCCCGGCCATTCCGACGAAAATCGCCGTCCAGCGCCGCCAGCCCACCCGCTCGCCGAACACCAGCGCGGCGCCGGCCACCACCAGCAGCGGTGTTGCCTGCAAGATCACAGTCGCGGACGATAGCGGCGTCAGCGCGAGGGCGAGCACGTAAAATAGCCGCCCTGACACCTCAAAGAACGCGCGGATGCGCATGGGCCGCGACACAACCTCTGGCACGAAAAGCGGCAGCCGGCGGTGTAGCAGCAGGCCGGCAAAGACAAGCGCGCCGCCCAGGCCAAAGATAATCAGGACCTGCCAGACCGGCATGGTCTGCGATGCGGCCTTGATAAAACTGTCCTCGACCGCAAAGAGCGCCATGGCCGCGACCATCCAGACCGCACCCAGCATGTTGGCGCGCTCATTTGGCAAAATATCGGGGGTCATGTGATGTGCATGGATTGGCGCCCGGGTGGCTGCGGCGTTGGGGGCCGCGCTGTTCGTGTTCCATGCCGCAACTGGCACAGTGCGTCAATGTCGCGCGCTCAGTAAAAACTCTGAGGGTCGATATCCACGCTCAGTCGCAGCGAGTTGGGCGCGCGAACACTTGCAATCCACTGCGCCAGCGCCGGTTGCAGCGCCGCCCCTTTGGGCGCCTTGACCAGTAACCGCACGCGGTGGCGTCCGCGGACACGGGCGATGGGCGCAGGCGCAGGGCCATAAACCTGCGCGCCGATCTGGCGCAGCGGCCCGTCAGAGCGCGCCAGCGCGGCACCCACATCGAACGCTTGCTGCATGTCGGGCGAGCTGAGGATGATGCCCGCCATGCGTCCGAAGGGCGGCACGCCCGCGTGCCTGCGCTCCTCTGCCTCGGCGCGCCAGAAGCCTTCCTCGTCGCCGGACAGGATCGCACGGATCACCGGGTGTTCGGGCTGGAAGGTTTGCAGCATGGCCGTGCCCGGCTTGTCGGCGCGGCCCGCGCGGCCCGCGACTTGGCGCATCAGCTGAAATGTCCGCTCGGCCGCGCGCAGGTCCGACCCTTGCAGACCTAGATCTGCGTCGATCACACCGACCAGCGTGAGCAGTGGAAAGTTGTGCCCCTTCGCCACCAGCTGCGTGCCGATGATGATATCGGCCTCGCCCATGGCGATGGCGCGGATCTGCTCTTTTAGCGCACGCGAGCTGGCGAACATATCAGAGCTAAGCGTCGCAACGCGCGCGTCGGGGAATAAAGATGCCGCCTCCTCGCCCAGACGTTCAACGCCGGGGCCGACAGGGGCCATCTTGCCCTCCACCTCGCAGGAGGGGCATTTCTCCGGCATCGGCTTTGTCTCGCCGCATTGGTGGCACATCAGGCGCTTTTGGAATCGATGTTCGACCATGCGCGCATCGCAGTGATCGCAGCCCACCTGATGCCCGCAGGCCCGGCAGATTGTGACGGGTGCATAGCCGCGACGATTGATGAACAGCAGCGATTGCTCGCCGCGTTCAATTCGCTGCGTGATCGCCGATTGCATGGTGGGCGATATCCAGCGGTTGCCCGGAAGATCCTCAACCCGCATATCTATCGCACGCACTTCGGGCATGACTGCGACGCCAAACCGAGCCTTTAGATCCAGCCGGGTATATTTGCCCGCCTCGGCGTTGACCCAAGTCTCAAGGCTGGGCGTGGCCGACGCCAGCACCACCTGCGCGCCGCAGATCGACGCGCGTAGCACGGCCATATCACGCGCATTATACAAAACACCGTCTTCCTGCTTGTAGGAGGTGTCATGCTCCTCATCGACCACGATCAGGCCCAGATCGCGGAATGGCAGAAAGAGCGCCGACCGCGCGCCGACGACCAACTGCGCACCGCCCTCGCCGACCATCTTCCAGCAGCGGCGCCGCTCGGTCAGGGTAACGCCTGAGTGCCACTCGGCGGGCTTGGCGCCGAAACGGGCCTGAACACGGGTCAGGAATTCTGCCGTAAGCGCGATTTCCGGGAGCAGCACCAGCGCCTGACGCCCCGTACGCAGGGTGCTGGCGACGGCCTCCAGATATACTTCGGTCTTGCCCGAACCGGTCACGCCGCGCAGCAGTGTAGTGCCGTATGCGCCAGTCTGGATCGCGGTATCCAGCGTGGCGGCGCAGCTAGCCTGATCGCCTGTCAATTCCTTTGATGCAAGCGCCGGATCGAGACGGCGGTAGGGCGTGTCGCGGGGGGTATCTACTTCATCAACAGCTCCCTGCTTCACCAGCCCCTTGATGACCGACGCGGTGACACCCGCCTCATCCGAAAGCTCCTTCAGCGTGAACGACTGATCGCCCTGCCCCTCCAGCACCTCCAGCACGCGGCTGCGCGCATCCGTCACCCTCGACGGCGCGGAATAGCCGATCCGGTACACTTTGCGCATCGACGGAGGATCACCCAGCCCCGGCGCGCGGGTGGCGAGGCGCAGCATCGCGTTCATTGGCGTCAGGGTGTAATCAGCAGCCTTTTGCAGAAACACCTGCATTTCATCGGCCATCGGCGCCGCGTCCAGCACGCGGAGTATGCTGCGCACCTTGGCCAGATCATAGCCGCCCTCGCCCGCCCCCCAGACGACGCCCAGTACCTTGCGCGGACCCAAAGGCACCTCAACGAACGCACCTAAAAAACAGCCCCCCTCCGGCGCGCGGTAATCCAGCACGCGATCCAGTGGCTGGGCTGTCAGCACGCCCACTAGTTCGCCTGCGTCAAAAAATTTGGGGGCAGCGGTCACGCGCGCGCGCTCCTTTTCCGGGGTTTCACGGGGGTCGCCCATGGGATAAACCAACCCCGAGCAAACTCCAATCCACCAGATAGGGCCGCCACCATGAAATTTTTCGTAGATACCGCCGAAGTCGATCAAATCGCCGAGCTGAACGATCTGGGCATGGTCGACGGAGTCACCACTAACCCGTCGCTGATCCTGAAATCAGGCCGGGATATTTTGGAAGTCACCAAAGAGATCGCCGAAATGGTCGACGGCCCCGTCAGCGCCGAGGTCGTCGCGCTGGAGGCCGATGCAATGATCGAAGAGGGCCGCAAGCTGGCAAAGATCGCGGGCAACATCGCAGTCAAAGTGCCGCTGACATGGGCCGGCCTCAAGGCATGCAAGGTGCTGTCGGATGAGGGCAACATGGTTAACGTGACCTTGTGCTTTTCGGCCAATCAGGCGCTGCTAGCGGCCAAAGTCGGCGCGACATTTATCAGCCCCTTCATCGGTCGGCTGGACGACATCAACCTTGACGGGATGGAACTGATTTCCGACATCCGCCAAATCTATGACAATTACGGATACGAGACGCAGATATTGGCGGCCTCCATCCGTACAGTGAACCACGCTTATCAGGCCGCGATGGTCGGTTCGGACGTGATGACCGCGCCGCCCGCAGTGATCAAGAAGATGGCAGATCACCCGCTGACCGACGCCGGGCTGGACCAGTTCATGAAGGATTGGGCCAAGACAGGTCAGAAAATCGTTTGACGCGGTTGAAAAGTGAATAGACCTTGCGCCCGGCGGATCGCGCCGCCGGGCGTATTACCATCTCGGCCCAACGCACCCATCGGCTGCTTTGAGCCGGTCGTTGCCAGATGCCGTCCTACAGAACTTCGCATGGGGAAAAAAATTCCCAAGATAAAGCACGCACCAAAAGGGAAGTTCAATGTCAGCTAAAGCCAGTATTGAAGCAGGATCTAAGACCGAAGCAATAAACTCTCTCGATCTGAGCTGCTTTGAGCGCGACGACTATCTGAACCTACTTCTGCAAAGATCAGAGGTCATGTTCGACATTCCCAAATCCGGTCAAATCATCAAGGCGTGGAACCGGGGCAACGTCGAACCAATCAGTGCGGTTATCGACGACTTGGGTATAAAGATCGCACAGCGCGCGGCAGGGGTGATCCATGCAGAATACCTCGCCATTGAGGGATTGCTGAAGGAGTTAAAGCCAAGACGCATTGCTGATATCGGATGCGGTTACGGGTTTTTCGATCTGTTTGCCGCGATGTCATTGAAAACCGAAATCGTCCTCATCGACCTAGAGCAGAATGAGCACCGCCATTTCGGGTTCAAAGATCAAGGTGCGGCCTATTCTTCGCTCAAGGTCGCTCGTCAGTTGTTGGTGGCGAACAACGTCCCTGCTGCGGACATAGAATGTGTAAACCCACGCGAAACTTCGCCGGAAACGATCAATCCCGTCGACTTGGTGGTGAGCTTTATATCGTGCGGCTTTCACTATCCCGTGGATAGCTATCTGCCCACCATCGACAAGGCGCTCAAGCCCGGCGGCGCGGCAATTTTCGACCTGCGCGCAACAACAGAAAGCGAGCAAGTCGAAAAACTGGCGCAATTTGGGACTGTTACAACCATCGCTGCACGGCCCAAAGTTCACCGGGTGTTGCTTCGCAAAGATCACTGAAACGCGCCAGCGATCGCACATCCACAAATTAGGCCAAGTTTCGATTTGAAGAGTTGGGAAACTGCATCGTTGGCAGCCCCTCATCGATCCGTGATGCGGAAACGACCGAGTTTCGCAAGATATGCAGTCATTGCCATCCTGCCCCCCTCTGCCCAGCATCTTTTCGCCCCTCACCCTCAAATCAGATGAAGATTTCCCCTCAACCCCATGCTACAACCCACAAAACCAAAAAATGAGCGTGAGCATGAGCAGTAAACCAAAGATGGACGATCATCTGCGCGAGCGGATCATCAGTCAGCCCGATGTTATCCTAGAAGATCATGACCTTATGCATGCTCTGATCGCCGCGAACGAGCGGGCGATGGGCGGCAATATCGTCGATCTGCGCGGAATCGCGATGGACAGGCTGGAGGCGCGGTTGGACCGGCTTGAGGATACGCATCGCAGTGTCATTGCCGCCGCCTACGACAATCTGGCCGGTACAAATCAAGTGCATCGCGCCATTCTGCGCATGCTCGACCCCACTGAATTTGAGGCGTTCCTGCGCGATCTGGGCGGCGAAGTAGCCGACATCCTGCGCGTCTCATCGGTGCGACTGATACTCGAATCGGTGCAGGACGACGACGACCCCGCCGTAAAGCGCCTGGGCGAGGTTCTGTCGGTGGCCGAGCCGGGATTCGTGGCGCGCTACATCGAGAATGGCCGCAACGGAGAGCGGCAGGTCACTTTGCGCCAGCTTAGCGGTGGCGAGGGCGCGCTACACGGCGAAGCGGCCGCGCATATCCGCTCCGAGGCGTGTCTGCGCCTTGATTTCGGCGAGGGGCGCCTGCCCGGTATGCTGGTCTTGGGCGCCGAGGACCCGCACCAGTTCACCCCGCAACAGGGCACTGATCTGCTGACCTTTTTTGCAGGCGTGTTTGAGAGGGCGATGCGGCGCTGGCTGTCATGATCTCGCCGGCCGCACGCGATGCGCTGGCGCTGTGGCTGGATCATCAGCGCGCGCTGCGCGGCGCGGCGGCCAACACGATTACGGCCTATACTGGCGACGTGACCGAGTTTCTGACCTTTATCACGCAGCACAAGGGTGAGCCGCAGGGCTTGGGCGCGCTGGCGCAGATCACAACCTCCGACATGCGCGCATGGATGGCGCACACGCGCGGACATGATGTTGGCGCACGCAGCCTTGCGCGCAAACTGTCGGCGGTCAAATCGTTCGTTCGCTGGCTGGCCGAGCGTGAAGGGTTTGAGCCGACCGCCGTCCTCGCCACCCGTAGCCCCAAGTTTCAGCGCAAACTGCCCAGACCGCTCAGCGTGGAGGCCGCCAAAAATGTGATCGACACGGCAGAGTTTCAATCGCTGACGCCATGGATCGCAGCGCGCGATCAGGCGGTCATCACGCTGCTCTACGGCTGCGGCCTACGCATATCCGAGGCGCTATCTCTGACCGGGGCCGACGCGCCCCTGGCTACCACGTTGCGCATCACTGGCAAGGGCGGCAAGGAGCGGCTTGTGCCAGTACTGCCCGCAGCGCGGGATGCGGTTGATGCCTACACCCGCGCTTGTCCGCACCCGATCGAGGCGGACGGCCCGCTCTTCATGGGTGCGCGCGGTGGAAAACTGGCCCCCCGCGCGATCCAATCCGTGATGGCAAGCGTGCGCGCGCAGTTGGGCCTGCCTGCGACAGCGACACCGCACGCCATGCGCCACAGCTTTGCCACTCATTTGCTGAATGCCGGCGGCGATCTGCGCGCGATCCAAGAACTGCTGGGCCACGCATCGCTATCGACCACGCAGGCCTATACCGGCGTCGACACCGCCCGCCTGATGGAAATCTATGCACGCGCTCACCCCAAAGCCTGATTGCCCGCCCCGCCCCAAGCGATTATAGGGACGCCATGACTCGCGAAATCAAAGCCCTCTCTGTCCATCTCTTTACTGCGACAGGCATCGTGTTCGCCATGCTGGCCATGTTGGCGGCGGCTGATGAACAATGGGGCCTGATGTTCGTCTGGTTGGTCGTTGCCTTCGCCGTCGACGGCGCGGATGGCCCGCTGGCGCGCAAGTATGACGTGGCGAAATACGCCCCCCGCTTCGACGGCAATTTGCTGGACATGATCATCGATTTCATCACCTACGCGTTCATTCCCGCGTTTGCCCTTTTCAAGTCCGGGCTGCTGCCAGGCTGGCCGGGTTGGGTGGCAATTATCGCCATTATCTTTGCCAGCTCTATGTATTTCTGCGACCGCGGAATGAAGACCGAAGACAAGTCATTTCAAGGCTTTCCGGGCTGCTGGAACATGCTGGTGCTGGTCCTTTTTGCAACCGAGCCGCCCCACTGGTTTACGCTGGGACTGGTGACGGTGCTGGCTATCGCGATGTTCCTGCCACTGAAGTTCGTGCATCCCGTGCGCACCAAGCGCTGGCGGAAGATATCGCTGCCGATGATCTTTATCTGGACGTTCTTTGCAGGCTGGGCCGCTTGGGTCGATTTCCACCCCGAAAGCTGGGCCCACTGGGGCCTGGTCATCGCGTCAGTCTATCTGCTCGGCGCGGGTATCGTGCAGCAGATCGTGCCCGAGCGTAAGGCAGCCTGACCCTCGCTGGGATATCCAAGCCAAAAACCCGCATCCTCGCCCCGATTTGTCAAATTTCCGCCCCATTGCCTTCCTATCATTCCATCAGGTTACGGGTTATCCATGGAAACTAGTGATGAGTGCAGAGCGGATCGCGCTATTGGTCGATGGCGACAACATTAGCGCCACCCATGCAAAAGATATACTTTCATACGCGCGCAAATTGGGCCGGGTCGACGTCGCCCGTGTCTATGGCGGTGCGCACCACTCCTGCGACTGGCTGAACGCCCCGGGCTATCGTGTGATGCATGCGGGCGCAGGCAAAAACGCGGCTGACGTTCTCCTTTGCATTGACGCAATGGAACTGGCGCTAACGGGCGGACTTCAAACCTTTGCCGTCGCGACATCGGACGGAGATTTCACCCATCTGTCGCAACGTCTGCGAGAACGGGGATTGCATGTGCTGGGCTTGGGCGAGGCGAAAGCGCCCGAGTGTTTTCGTATGGCTTGTTCGACGTTTGTGCAGTTGGGGGGCGAAGAAAAGTTGGGAGAAACAAAGTTGATTCCTACTGGTACGTCAGCTGACTTTGACCGTAGAATCCGTGCCATGATCCAGCAGCACACCGAAAAGGGGTCCGGTATGCGGCTCGTTGATCTGGCTGCGGCAATGCGCAAAAAGCACGGCACGCAGATCAGCACCTATCCCGAGCGTAGCTGGCGCGCATATTTGGCAAACCGCTCCGACCTCTATGCTTTGGACCCGCGCGGCCCGGAAGCGATGGTCCGCTACAAGCCAGCTGGTTTCGCGGGGCTCCCTATCTAAATCAACAACCCGCCCGCCCCTTCATGCCGCAATAGCCAAACCTTCGTCTCGACACCGCCCTTACCGGAAAAACCGCCAAGGCCGTTCGTCCCCAGTACCCGGTGGCAGGGAATAATAATCGGGATCGGATTGCCGCCGCAGCCTGTGCCGATGGCTTGCGCGGGCGCTTTTAGGGCCTTTGCCAGATCACCGTAGCTGCGCGTTTCGCCGTGGGGGATGGCGGCGATGGCTTCGCAGACCTGTCTCTGAAACGCGGTACCGTTGACGCGGGTGGGTAGATCGAACTGGTGCAACTCGCCTGCGAAATAAGCGGCCAACTGCTTTAACGCGCGGCGGAGCAGCGGTGTGTCATCCGGCATAAACGCATCGTGCCACGCCAGCGCTGTGATTGCTCCGCCCTCCTCTGTCACGCAGAGCGCACCGAGGGGTGTCGTGAGCGAGGCACTTGCCATCTCAGGCCGAGTGGGCGCCGTCGGCCAACCCTTTGACAAACTCCAGCACCTTCGCCGGGCTGTCCCCCGCTGCCATCCGGCTAACGATAGCCGATCCGACGACCGCGCCGTCGGCCACGCCAGCAATGGCCTTCGACGTCTCGGGCGTGCGGATGCCAAAGCCGACGATGACGGGCAGATCGGTCTGTTTTTTAATGCGGGCCACCTCTGGCGCCACATCCCCGGCCTCGGCCGCAGCGGCGCCAGTGATGCCGGTGATCGAGACATAATAGACGAAGCCAGAGGTGTTCTGTAGGACTTTGGGCAGACGCTTGTCATCGGTCGTAGGCGTTGCCAGCCGGATAAAATTGAGGCCCGCAGCCTGCGCGGGGATGCACAGTTCCTCATCCTCTTCCGGGGGCAGATCAACGACGATCAGGCCATCGATACCTGCCTCGCGTGCGTCAATCAGGAACTGCGGCACGCCGTGATTAAAGATCGGGTTGTAGTAGCCCATCAACACGATAGGCGTCGTGTCGTCGCCCTTGCGAAATTCGCGCGCCAATTGCAGCGTCCGCTTGAGCGTCATGCCGCCCTTAAGCGCGCGTTGCCCGGCCAGCTGGATCGCCTCACCATCGGCCATCGGATCGGTGAAGGGCAGACCCAGCTCGATAATGTCGACGCCAGCTGCGGGCATGCCCTTGACCACTTCAAGCGACGTGTCAAAATCGGGATCGCCGGCCATGATGTAGGCCACGAACGCCTTTTTCCCGGCGGTCTTTAACTCGGCGAATTTGGCGTCGATACGGCTCATGGCATTTCCCTTTTGTGACCGCTCAGGGTTTGGCCCAAAGGGACGCAGAAATCAATGGTCTGCTTGACCTCGCGCCCCCCACTGCCATAGATGCCGTGAATTCTGGATCAGGAGCGCCGTCATGGGTTTTAAAATGGGTATCGTCGGGATGCCGAACGTCGGCAAGTCCACGCTGTTTAACGCGTTGACGCGCACCGCCGCCGCGCAGGCCGCCAACTTTCCCTTTTGCACGATTGAGCCGAACGTGGGCGATGTGGCAGTGCCGGATGTGCGCCTGGACACGTTAGCGCAGATCGCGGGCAGCAAGCAGATTATTCCTACCCGGATGACGTTCGTCGATATCGCCGGCCTCGTAAAGGGCGCCAGCAAGGGCGAGGGTCTGGGAAACCAGTTTTTGGCCAATATCCGCGAGGTGGACGCGATTGCGCATGTGCTGCGCTGCTTTGAGGATGGCGACGTCACCCATGTCGAGGGCCGCGTCGATCCGGTGGCCGACGCCGAAACGATCGAGACCGAGCTGATGCTGGCTGATATCGAGAGCATAGAGAAGCGGATGCAGAACATCACCCGCAAGGTCCGCGGCGGCGACAAGGAGGCAATCCAGCAAGAGCGCCTGCTAAAGGCAGCACTTGCCGCGCTGGAGCAGGGCCAGCCCGCCCGCACCGTCGCTGTTGACGACGACGACAAACGGACCTGGAAGCTGCTGCAACTTTTGACCACCAAGCCGGTGCTCTATGTCTGCAACGTCGGCGAGGCAGATGCCTCCGGCGGCAATGCCCTTTCGGCGAAGGTGGCCGAGATGGCGGCGGCCGAGGGTAATTCCGCCGTCGTAATCAGCGCCCAGATCGAAGAGGAAATCAGCCAGCTGGACGCCGATGAGGCCGAGATGTTCCTCACCGAAATGGGACTGGACGAGGCCGGCCTGTCGCGCCTGATCAAGGCGGGCTATGAGCTGCTGCACCTCGAGACATATTTTACCGTAGGCCCGAAAGAGGCACGCGCCTGGACGATCCGATCAGGCACGTCGGCGCCGAAGGCAGCAGGCGTGATCCACGGTGATTTTGAGCGCGGTTTCATCCGCGCCGAGACCATCGCCTATAACGACTTCACCTCGCTGGGCGGCGAACAGGCGGCCAAGGAAGCGGGCAAGATGCGCGCCGAAGGAAAGTCGTATATCGTCAAGGATGGCGACGTGCTGCACTTTTTGTTCAACACCTGAGACGTGCGCCGGAAGGATACCGGATGACCCACAGCCAACGCCTTAGCAGAGGGGGGCCTGACCCAGCCTATGAGGCATCGTTAACCTCAAGGCATACCGATGAGTGATACTTTCCCGGATGGCCTTCAGGACTTCCTGCACGACCTGAACCGCGAAATGCACGACGCTGCCAACTGGGGCACGCCTGCCGACTACATCCCCGAACTGGCCAGCGTCGACCCCGCGCAATTCGCCATTTCTGTCGCGATGGCGGACGGTCGCACGCTATCGGCCGGCGCCCATACCAAACGCTTTTCAATCCAGAGCGTTAGCAAGGTGTTCACCCTCGCCGCCGCGCTTGGCCGCATTGGCGATACCCTTTGGGCGCGCGTTGGGCGCGAGCCGTCGGGCACCGCGTTTAACTCCATCGCGCTGCTAGAGCAGGAAAAAGGCCGCCCGCGCAATCCTTTCATCAACGCGGGCGCTATCGTGACGACCGATGCGCTGCTGGACGGGCGCCAGCCGCGCGAGGCGCTGGCAGAACTGATCCAATTTATCCGCGCTGCCGCAGACGACGCCGATATCCACATCGACAAACACGTCGCCGCCTCCGAAGAGGCGACAGGCCACCGCAACGCGGCGCTGGCGCATTACCTCTATTCCTTTGGCAATTTGCGAAACGAGCCTGACCTGACCCTTGGCACCTATATGCATCAATGCGCCATCGCGATGACCACCGATCAGCTGGCGCAATCGGGACGGATGCTGGCCGGGCTAGAGGGCGCGCCGCGCCTGATATCACGGCGGCGCGCGCGCCGGATCAATGCGCTGATGATGACTTGCGGGCACTATGACGGTTCGGGCGATTTTGCCTATCGCGTCGGCCTGCCGGGCAAAAGCGGCGTCGGCGGGGGCATCCTGATGATCGCACCCGGAAAGGCGTCTATCGCCGTCTGGTCGCCGGGTCTGAACCACTACGGCAACTCCAAAGCCGGGACCGAGGCGGCCCACCGCCTTGCCAATTTCACCGGATGGTCCGTGTTCGGCGCCTGATCCGCTTGCTCTTTGGTGGGGCGCGGCTAAGGTCGGTTCTGTAACGCCAGAGGCCCTTTATGACCCAGTTCCGCAAATCCACCGCGCTATCGCGTATCCAACCTGCGGCGACCATCGCCATCACGCAAAAGGCGCGCGACCTGCGCAGCCAAGGGCGTGACATTATCTCGCTGTCGATCGGCGAGCCGGATTTTGACACGCCCGATCACGTAAAGGCAGCCGCCGCCGAGGCCGTCGCGCGCGGCGAGACGAAATACACCCCCATCCCCGGCATCCCGCAACTGCGGCAGGCAGTCGCGGATAAGTTCGCGCGCGAGAATGGGTTGGACTATGCGCCCTCGCAAACCATCGTCTGCACAGGGGGCAAGCAGGTGATCGCCAACGCGCTGCTGGCCACGCTCGATGCGGGCGACGATGTGATCATCCCCGCGCCCTATTGGGTGAGCTACGCCCAGATGGTCGACATGACAGGCGCGATCTCGGTCGTGGTGGAAACAAGCGCCGAAGAGGGATTTCTGCTGACACCCGCCGCGCTGGAAGCTGCAATTACCGCTAAGACGCGTTGGCTGTTTATTAATTCGCCATCAAACCCGTCGGGCGCAGTCTACGGCGCGGATGATCTGCGCGCGCTGGCGGAGGTGCTGGAGCGGCACCCCCACGTCTGGGTGCTGTCCGACGACATGTACGAACACCTGATTTATGGCGGTGTCCCTTTTGCCACCATGGCCGCTGCCGCCCCGGCGATGAACGATCGCACCTTGACCATGAACGGCGTCAGTAAGGCCTACGCCATGACCGGCTGGCGCATTGGATATGCGGCAGGACCGCAGGCCCTGATCGACGCGATGGCGTTGATGCAGGGCCAGTTGACCAGCGGCGCGGCGCGGCCCAGCCAGTGGGCAGCCCATGCCGCGCTGACTGGCCCGCAGGACGAGTTGGAGGTGCGGCGCGCCGCATTCGAGCGTCGCCGCGATTTAGTGGTGCAGCGCCTAAATACCATTCCCGGCATGGAATGCCCCACCCCGCCCGGCGCCTTTTACGTGTTCCCGTCCTGCGCGGCGTTTCTGGGCAAGGCGACGCCCGCAGGAACGAAAATCGACACCGATGAGGATTTCTGCATGGCCCTCTTGGAGGAAGGCGGCGTTGCGACCGTCCATGGCGCAGCCTTCGGTCAGAGCCCCTACTTCCGCATCAGCTATGCCGCGTCTGAGCCCGAACTGATGGATGCCGTGGACCGCATCGCGGCTTTTTGCGCAGGGCTGTCGTGACTCAGTAATGCGCCTCACGGCGGCAGGTCACGGCTATTTCCGCGACGGATGCAGTGTTTGGCAGATCAAGCGCCAGTTCGACCATGCGGGCGATATCGACGGGCTGCGTCATTTGCTGGGCCGGGAATTCGGTAATTGCGGCGGCCATATCGGTATTGACGTAGCTGGGGCAGATCGCCGTGGCGCGTATACCCTGGTCCCAACCCTTTTGCCGTATGCCGTGGGTCAGGGCCACAGCCGCAAATTTCGACATCGAGTACGAACCGCTGGCGGCCGACGCCACCCGCTTGCCCGACAGCGATGCGAGCATGATGACGCGCCCTTGCCCTGATCCGCCCAGTGCGTCCCACGCGGCGCGCACCAGACGGCGGGGGGATTTCACGTTCACCTCCATCATCGCGTCCAGCACATCGTCGTCTATCTCAATCACGTCCTGCGGCTCCATCACTCCGGCGCAGCAGATGACGGCGTCGATACGGCCATAGTGCTCCAGCGCCTCGCGGATCCAGCGCGCCTCGCCTTGTGCAGCGGCGTCGAATTCTGAGACGTGGTGCTCTGCCCAGCGCGCGTTTGCGTCCTGCGGCGTCCGCATCCCTAGCGATAGTCGCCATCCCGCATCCGCTAGCCGGTTAGCGACTGCCGCGCCTATACCCCGGCTGGCCCCTGATATCACTGCCACTTTATCCATGCTCGTATCTCCTGCTGCTACCCTATCCTGCCGGGCAATCCGCGCTTTGACAATCGGGCTCGCGGCCGATCTGGGGTTCGCGACCCTACGCCTCGTTGTCCACTAGGGAGCCTGCGGTGCGACTATTATCGCCCGCCGCGCCAAAGGGCTCGGGGCGGTCGCCGTCACGAGCAAACAATTGCAGCTTATATCAGCGTACGGGATTTCAGCTGCTGGAATTCGCCTCAGATTTTTTAAACCCATCCACGATCCGCGCCTGCTTTGGCACCTCTCCCGTCCCTGCAGGCCAGCCCTCTCTTTGCATTGACCGGTTGCCATCGTGTTCTTCGGTCTGGTCGTGGAAAAGATGCACTTGGGTCGGATACGGCATGTCGATGCCAGCGCTATCGAGCTTTTTATAGACCGCCTGCAAAACTTCGCCAAAGACGTGGATTTGGCTCGCACGGTCCGATTTCGTCCACCAACGCAGGCGGATTACGTTCGCAAAATCGCCCAGCTCGATCGGGATTGTTTCAGGCGCGGGATCGGCAGACACTCCCTCAACGGTCGCGCACGCTTCTTGGATCAGGCGGCGTGCCTCAGTCCAGTCGTCATTGCAACCCACGCCGATGTCGTACTGCGAGCGCCGCTCTTCAAATGCGGTTCGCACAATGACGCTATCTGTGTAGATGTCAGAATTGGGGATTACGACGCGGCAACCGTCGTAGGTTTTGACAAATGTCGCGCGTGTTTCGATCTTTTCCACGGTTCCCTCATGCCCACCCGACACGATCTGATCCCCGACCGCAAATGGCTGGCGCAAAAGAATTAAAATACCTGCCAGCATATTTTGCAGAATATCCTTGAACGCAAAACCGATTGCGACAGAGCTAACACCCAGGCCCGCAATGAGATCACCGGGCGTCACAGTCGGCGCGACAATCGTCACAGCCAACATGATGCCAATAATGACAATCGCCCATTTGACCAGCGCCCCGCCCACTTCGGCCAGGCTGGTACGGTCACGGTTTCTGGCGGATCTGCGCACCAATGCGCTGAGGCCTCGCGCGAGCAGCCAGAAAAGCACGATAACAACGACGGCTACTGCGATGTTAGGCAGCAACTTAAACAGTCCGTCTACCCAAGCGTCAATCTTGTCAAAAATCATCTGTGGTTCGGCGTCTATTTCTTCCATAAGAGGTGCTACTTTCGTTGATTGAAGGTGTTAAATTGCAGGGGCGACCACTGCAGCGACTTCTCTGCCGCCTGCCTCGGCGATAGCGTTTTTGCCACGCTCGGTTACATCGCTGATGAACAAAAACTGATCACGCAAATCAAAGGGATAAGCCTTGACCTGATAATGCGTGCTGTAGGGGGTCTGGGCTATCATCACCGCTACCGGCTTTGCCCAGTTCAAATATGCGCTGGTTAGTGCCACATCCTGCAACGCTGACCGCATTCGCGTCGCATCGTGTTCCGGATTGAGGTAGAAATGACAGACGCACATCAATGTGCGGGTGCCATCGTTGGCATTGGATATGTTTGACGACCAGATGTGCGAATGAGGAACCGTGATCAGGTTGTCATCCGCAGTGACGATACGCAGGCTGCGCAGGCCGACATGCTGCACTTCGCCGTAGTCACCCTCAATCTCGACCCAGTCGCCGGGCCTATACGGGCGCTCAAATATAGCAACCACGCCCGCGACCAGACTGCTGACGTAATCCTTGAATGCAAAACCGATCGCGACGCTGGCGGCACCTGCAATCACCAGAAAGTTTTGAAACGTCACGTTGAAGATGATCGGTATGATCCACATAATAGCAAAGATCATCAAAAGCAGCCGCGCGATCGGCACTGAGCCGAGCAGCCAGAGACGCAATTGTTGAGGGCCACGTTCAGCAAAAAATGGCGCGAGCTTGCGCACGGTGACGATGGCAAGCCATGTGAGCGCGACTACCACGACAATTTCTACAAAGCTGATATTTTGAAAGTCATTGAGCAGTTTTACCGCCTGCTCGGTGCCTTTGTTGTTTTCCATGCTCAGAGCCTATCCATCGAGAAACCCGCATCCAGCAACTCGCGCCGAATGGCCGGGTATGCGGCTGCCACACAGGTCAGAAGCTCGGCTTCGAGCTTGACGAAGCCGCCGTGAATCAAAGCCTGCACGACGTTGCTCCGTCCAACGAAGGGCACTGTGAGGCGCAGGCTTTCTGCTGAAAGCCTTCCGTGGACCAGTAAAGACTGAAGGACTAACAACGCCTCCTGACGATGTTCGGCCGGTAGCGAGAAATCATCCAGAGCAGCAATCCATAGAGTTTCATCATCGTCGTCAGCAACCTTATCGTCCACATCCTCACGGTTGGTCCGCAGACTGCGCCGCCATAAATTCCATGCCACCCACGGTATCCCGAGGCTATGCGCCGCAAGCTTCTGAAAGAAGTCCGACTTCGGCGCGCCGTTCTCATCAAGTGCAAACACGTCCATACCGCTGTCCGGCTTCCTGAACTTCGATATGCCTGACGCCGGATCGGCTGAAAGTTTTGAGAACCAATCAAACAAGCGCTGACTGTCAAAGGCCTGAAATGTGCAGCCATTCGGTAGCTGCATCTGCGCGTTGATCGCGACCGTTAGATAGGCCCACGCCCAGCTATTGCACCCAACAACGAAACGTCGGTCGCTGGCTGACAGCGCCTCCATCAACGCGCGAACAGTGCCCAGACCGTTCCGATGCCTGATGAACCAGTCTTCAAGTCGGGGAATGACCAGCACCCCATTGCCGTCGACATCTGGTAGCTGCGGCTCACTCAGGGGCCGTAAATCTTTGCGGGCGGGTGGTATCAGACATTCCAGATCATGGCGGCCAGCCCATGCCTCGATGATTTTGTTTTCGTCGCAAGGTGGCAGGACGATCAACTGAATGCGATCTGCGAGTCCCGATGACGAAAGCCAAGCGCTCAACGTTGCGCCAAGCTCATCCAGAAGCGGGCCGCAGGCCGGAGGCGCGGCGATGGCATCCAGCCTATTTACGGTCGCATCCTTTAACATATCATCGGCGACGACTGGCTTGTCAGACTTGCCGGACCACAAAATCTCGCTTTTTAAGCGCTCAAAGATTAGCCGCACACGGTCGTCCGCCGGAAGGCTAGGCCACGCGTACTGGCCAAGCGGAAGAAATGGCGCGAAATGATCTTTGGTCGGCATGAAGCACATCCAGAATAGCGAACATTAGAATGTAGAGCACATCTTAACGCTGTCTATTTTTTTGTATCGTGCAGCTCCTGGATGGCATCTGCCCAGGATCAGATTAACCGTTAGATGGTATTCGGAAAGATCCGTGGTTCACGATGCGGTCATCGGAAAAGGTTTCCGCCCGATGATGCAGTGTGCCGTCCATTTCAGGACGACAAGAGATGTTGATTAGACCGACATTCCATCGGTGATTTTCATAGAATAAGAGGGGCAATCCCACCCGATGTCGGCCGATGATGCGCAGTTTCTCGGCGCGCTGCGCATCATCGACCATTTCGCCAGAACACCTGCATACAGGGACCCAAAGCGCCCTAAGCGCTTTGCGGTGGTAAATGTCCCTCTGGCGTGTATTTGTCTACCGCCTGCGGAAGCTCTCGCGACAAGCGTGTGAGCAGTTCTTCGCGCGTGAGCCCGGTATGCTCGGACAGGTCATCAAGGGTTTCGTCACCCAATGCTTGTTCAAGCTCAGAGGTCGAAACGTCGCGGTTTGCTCCTGAGCCGACCCAGGAATCCACGCTCTGCGACTGGCCGTTTTGGCGAAAGCGATCAGTCAGCTCAGATAATCCACCGCCAAGAAGCTGGTCGATACCAAGTGATTTCAGAAGGTTGCCAAGGCCCCCCTGAAGAGCTGGAGCGCTCGCCAGACTTTGGCCAGATGAGCTTCCACGCATTTCCTCAACGTCACCACCGGCGTTTCCGCCGGAGCCGCCTTTATTTGACAAAAATTCCGAGATTTTGTCCCGGTTTTGAAAACCTGCAACTGCCAACACTCCGAGCAGCGCGGTCATAGAGGGAAAACCACCTCGTGCCATAATGAGTATCCTTTCTCGCAAGGGGGGTACACGTACCCGATTATTTGTAGCTAATTTTAAGAATTGCGACGACCAACAACAGCGCCCCAAATCAACAGAACAATAACGGCGCCTACAATCGCACCAACAAATCCTGCACCATCGCCAGCGCTATACCATCCGACGGCCTGCCCGATCCATGTCGCAACAAACGCGCCGATAATGCCCAAAATAGTGGTAAGTATAAAACCAGATGGCTCGTTGTCACCGGGAGTGACGAACTTTGCAATCACCCCGGCGACAAAGCCAATTATTATTGTCCAGATAAAACCCATGATACCCATCCCTTATTTTCTTTTGAAGCTAGGGGCCGAATTTTAAAGACGGCCCCTCTTTAGCATTTTGCAGAGATTACTTTGCACTGAATTAGTGCTTGTGCTCCGGCAAGTCTTTCAACTGATCTTTTGTCATCGCGGTTTTCGCATGAACTTTGCCATGTTCGTCGCGCATGAAGTCCAAGCTAGACGCCGGTAGCGCAACAGGCTTGGCGCCAAGACCAAGAAACCCGCCGACATCCACAACGGCTTTTGCCGTAGCGCCGGTGCCATGAAGGTGGGAAACATCGCCGATATGACCATCGTCTGGTCCGTAAACATTTGCACCTTCGACAGTCGCTGTCGTCATTTCATCTTGTCGGAGGGGTGTGTGCTTTGAGTGGTCCATTATATGCCTCACTTAGATAAACGTTTCTGATGCAGATCTAACTTTTTTCAGCCACTCCAGTTCCGCTTCGGTGAGGGATATTAGCCTGATAAGCGGAATACGGCGCATCTAAGGAATTGATTCAAACAGAGCGGGTCAGCAGGGTTTGCGTCTAGAATTCACATGGCTCTACACACGAATCCAAAGAAGTTTTTCCGTAGAAATGGAAAGTCAATTCATTGGATTAAAAGTGAAAAATAGAAGCCTCAATCGCGATCAGCTCTTTCGCCTGCCCAACTTGTCGGCCTTCTCAGCCCCGCGCTGGCCCATCGGCTCGTCGGCACCTACAGTCGTGTCGTATCTGGTCTGCGCTTCCATCTCGGCATTCAGCTCTGCCCCCAAAACGACGATATACGCCGAAATCCATAGCCACATGAGCAGTACGATCACCCCAGCGAGCGAGCCGAAGCTCTCATTATAGGAGCCGAAATTCGTAACGTAGAGCGCAAAGCCGACCGAGGCGATTAGCCAGATTACGGTGGCTACGACCGAGCCGGGAGAGGCCCATTTCCATTCGGCACGATCGCGATCAGGGCCAAACCGGTAGAGGCAAGAAAGCGCAATCGCGATAAGAACAAGCATGAACAGCCAGCTCGCGCCCGTCACAACAACCTCGATCACCGACCCAAGTTGAACAAACGCCAGCACAGCCGACACTGCCATCATTAATCCCATCGCCAGCAGAGCGCCAATGATTAAGCCTATGGTCAGGCCAAATGTCACAACCTTCAGCCATATAAATCCGCGTTCCTCATCTTCGTCGTAAGCGACGTTCAGTCCCTCAATCAAACTACCGACGCCTTTCGATGCTGAGTAAAGCGCCAGCACAATACCAAGCACCGCAGCCAGGCCCAACCCGCCTTGGCGCGACCCGGCAACACCTTTGGCCTGCGACAGGATGATCGTGGACACCTCCTCGGGCATGATGGCGGTCAGCGTCTGCAACTCATCGACGATCTGCGACGGATCGACCAGTAGGCCGCCTATCGCCAACAACGCCGTCAATGCAGGGAAAATTGCCAAAAGCGCGTAGAACGCGACGCCGGCAGCGATAAGGCCAACGTGATCATCTGCCATCTCAGCCTTGACCCGCAGAGCGATGTCCTTCCAGCCCTTGGCCGGGATAGTCGTCGGTTTTTCTGCATGGCGGCCACGGCTCATCAGGGCACTCCTTATCTAGGTCTGTAATATAGCGGGCGGCCCGGATAACGGGCCGCCCGCATGGGTTTAGCTTTCTGCCTTCGGATCTCCGAGGTGCTGCTCGTTCGCTTTGTCCTTGGCAGCATCGGCAACGCGTGTGGCCGCTGATTTTGTCTTGTCGACGGCGGCGTCGACTGCGCTTTTGTCTCCGGGCGCCGCGCCGTCGATATCGGACTTGAACTCCGACGCAACGTTCTTGGCCTCGTCCACGCCTGCCTTGACGACCTTTTGAGCCTTCTCGACCTCGTCGGAATAGATGCGCTCGGCTTCGTCATAAAGATCGTCGCTGTAGCCCCCCATATACTCATCTTCGACCCGCGTACGGGGCAAAGCACCCGCGACAGCCGCGCCTACGGCAAAAGCAACCGCGCCTACGACAAGCGGATGCTCTTCGTAGAAATCGGCGACCTGATCGCTGCCTCGGCTGAGGCGACGTGCCGCTTCATCACGTGCATCGATGGCGCGCGCACGGGCCGCGGCAATACGCTCGCGTGCTTCCTCGGACAGATGCTCTGTCCCCTCAGATAGGCGCGTTTGAAGCGATTGCGCGCGCTGCGATGCGCTGCTCCAGACATTGCCTGCAGTGTCACGAACGCTCTCAGCGGCATGACCTACCGTATCGCGCACGCTGCTGGCCGTATCGTAGGCCGTATCCCGCGCCGACGCTGCACCAGAGGAAACCGACTGCGCGGCGGAAGATGACCCGGACGAAATCGCATCCTTTGCGCCGCTAGCTGCATCCTTGATTGATGCGCCTGCGCCCGAAACCCGGTCGCCTAGCGACGTGCCCGAACTGGTGTCGCGGTACGAGCCACCCAATTCGTCATCGTCCCAATTGCGCGCCCAGCTGGGCTGACGTCCGGTATTCCGCGCGGCTGCCGCTTTGGGGCCGGAATAGGCCGCACCGCGCCGTGCCGCATAGTCCGGCACGTCGTGGCCCAAGCGATCAGCGTGATTGCCACGCGGCGCGGAGTAGCGATCGTCGTAGCGATCCACCTTGCGGTCGCTGCCAAAGATCATCCAGGCCAATCCGACGCCGGTCAGGGCAAGTGCGACGGGATTATCGCGCGCAGATTTCGCAACCGAGCGGCCGAAGTCGCCGCCATGCTCGCGAAACTGATCACCGAATTGCTGCACGAAACCGTCAAACGAAAAGCGGTTCTGCAGATCTTCGATAGAGTCCTTGAGGCCTGCGCGTTCGCGTTCAATCTCGCGCTCGATCTCGTCGGGGGATTTGTTATCACTTGTCATCGTAGGCATCCTTTACTGCGTTGGCATCACGCTTGACGTTTTTAGCGGTGCGAGAGGGTGCAAGGCTGGACAGTTTGAGGTCGTTGATCCCCTTGCCAACCATCACAAATGCGATGATGGCAAAGACCGCACCGACGATCAGTGCGCTCCAACCGGCATCAATACCCGCGTTGGTCAGGGCAGCGACGAGGGCGGCGGACAGCACGTTAAGCGCTGTTAGGGCGACGATAACTGCACCAATGATCAGCCCGATGGCGACGGCCGCTTTGTTGAGGTTCTCGGAAACCTCGGCGCGTGCCAAATCGACTTCTTTGCGCACCAAACTGCTGACATGGTTCAGGGCGTCGCCCAGCATGTCGGTCGTAGATTTCCTTGTCGGATCGTTCATGACGCACCTCCTGCCCTGTTAGAAGACACGGAGGCAGAGTCGGTCGGCATGCCGGATGAGTAGCGACCTGCATAGACCTGCGATGAGCTTTGCGGCTCGGCTCTGCCTTCGTCGCTTTCGCGGCGTGCTGATGAAGTGGCAAAGCGCGTCGCAGCGAAGCCAGCCAGCGCGATACCGCCAAGAAAGAGCATGGGATTACGCTTGGCGAACGAGGTTAGCTCGCTGGCCATTTCGCCCAGATCTTTGCCACGGATCGACTCCGATACGTCTGCCAGACCGCCAGCGATTTGGCCAAATGTCCGCTCCTGCGGGGAGCCGTCGCGCATACTGTCCGCCGCCTTGCGCAGCGCCGATGCAACGTCTGATACTTCGTCTGCAACGCCGGTTTTAGCACTGTCAGCCCGGCGCACAGCCTCTTCGCGGACGGCGCCTGCGGCGTCTTGCGCCGTCTCGCGCGCGGCATTTCCCAGGTCCTCAGTTACGGATTTGGCCTTGGCCTTGATGTCGCTGGAAGTAGGTGAGGTCGAATTGGTCATGGTACTCTCCTATGGATTAAAACGCGAGATTGAGAATGGCGAGGACCACCACTATCAATCCGATGAGATAGAAAATTCCGTACATGTTTCCCCCGATCCAAGATGGTGTTCACATTCGTGTTAAGTGAGTACTCAAGGTAAATTGGGCGCTGTTGGTTCCTTGAAAAAATGATTCAAGGATCACGCAATTTTGCCATCGCCCGCCAGTTATCTGTTGGCGCCTATGTTGCGGGTACGCTCGCGCGGTTGGCCATAACGTCGGCGGTGCCAAGTTATTTTTACCTGATTGCGAAGTGGCATAGTCGCTGAGATCACGGAGCCATCTGGGCGGCATAGTCGGCCCGCAGACCGAATGAATCGGACCTGGCATGGCGGCAAGATGTGGCGGTGAGGCGATAGCGGCGGGGACGGAAGACTACGTTGATCCGAGCGTGGGCAGCGGAAACCGCTGTGCTTGTCTGGAGGATTTGTTGCGCCCCATGGTTTTCTCTCGTAGGGGTGTCGGCCTGTGACTGCCTTCGATCCGGTTGTTGAGACCCCTTTTTGGCGCCTTGACCGGCATCTGGTGCTTGATGCGAGATCGGCTTGGTAGACTGTGCAGCTTGTCGGTGCTTTAGGCGCAGCTTTGTTGGTCCAGCCCTCATGACGATCGTCTATCCCGGCGGAAGGCAGTGTTCACCTTTGCAATGCCGTAAGAAATAGTTCTGTACTACCGAAATGGAACGTTAGAATTTCACGCGACATACAGCTTTCACCAAATATTATGTTGATGTGACCGAAGGTTACGACGCTGGCCCTGCCCACTTGATTGAATGCCTAATTCTGTGGCTTATTGTGGATTGTTATTGACGATAGGAAACCACGAATGAACCACGTGCCCACCCACTCTCACCGAGAGATTGAACTCTTGGATATGGTACGGCGTCTGGGGGGATCGGCTCGCAGCGCTGAGTTGGCCAAATCTCTGGACGTGTCCGAAGAAACCGTGCGTCGAACGATCAAAGCGTTATCAAAAGCAGGAGCATTAGAACGGGTACGTGGAGGGGCTTGCCTCGCGACCTCACAGAACGCGCCGAGCTTCTTTCGGAGGATATCGGAATATCAGGAAGAGAAACGAGCAATTGCGTCAGCGGTGGCTGGACGGGTTTCAGATCGGATGACTTTGTTTCTGGATGTAGGGTCGACGACTGCCTTTGTTGCTGAAGAATTGCGGAAACATCTTGAGTTGACCGTCGTTACGAACTCAATCGGAGTGGCGCAGGCGCTGGCTGGCCACAACGGTAATCGGGTACATCTTTTAGGTGGCGAGATGATGGGTGAAGAGCGTGGAACGTTTGGTTTTGTGACCGAAAATCAGGCACGGCGTTTCGCGTTTGATATGGCCATTCTCGGCGCCAATGCTCTGTCGTCCAGACAGGGATTTCTTTTTCTCAGCGCGTCCGATGCCAGTCTGGCCAACGTCGTCGCCGCTTGCGCCGACCGTGTGCTGTTCGCGTTAAATAGCCAAAAATTCAACCAAACGGCCCCCCATTGTGGCCCCGATCCACGTGCAGTGGACGAGTTGGTGACTGACGCTCTGCCAGACAGTAAAATTACCTCAAAATTGCACGGATGGGGTATCGAGGTCACGCTTGCAAAATGAATTAGATCCTTCGGGACTTCTGGGGCTCCTCAGTGATTACGATGAGCCAAGAACACTCTCTTATCAAATATAGCTATTTGGGCCAATAGGCGCTGACGTCAGACACAGAGAGGTAAGGCCGGACGCTGACATGCCACTCGCGCCGCCTGCAGAACGATATTAGACTGAACTGCGCATCCTGAATTTTCGCACAATCCGCAGTCACCGTCGCCCTTCACTTGCCATATCAAAGATAGAACGGAAAATGTGCTTAATAAATAGGTGGCAATCTTTCGCTATGAGTTCGCTTTGGCGACCGTCTTGTTTGCTGCATTTTCAAACTTCTCGAGAAGGCCGCGTACATATACGACCTGCGTCAAGGCCTCATCACGTTCCCGCTTCAATCGTTCGTCCAATCCCGCTTCAGCGACCGGCGTCAGGCTGGATGTGCGGAATTTAATCAGGGGATCTTCTTCCTCAGTCGGGAAACGCATGGCGGGCGCAAAATAGTCCGCTTCTTCTTCCAAGGCGAAAGCATTCACTTGTGGCGCGTCTTCTCCTAGCAACAGCAGGCCCAGCAACAACTCTGCAAAAGGCAGATGTCCGGTTCCGCTCTTGCAGCCAAGTTGCGCCCAGCCGCCCCGGTCGGATCTGACCCAGCAATCCTTAATATGCACCTGCGTGATATAGGCGCTTTGCGCTGCCAACGCCTCTAGGGGGCGCTCGTAGGCATTGACCATATTGCCAAAGTCAAACAGCAAGGAAAGGTTCGGATTGCCAACACTTTCAATAATATGCACGAGTTCGGAGGAGGTTAGATCTTCGTGCTGTTCGAGCGTGAAAAGCAAGGCCCCTTTGGGGTCGAATTCAGCGAGTTGTTTCAAATCAGAAATCGTTCTGGTGATGATTTCCGATACTCTGGCCTCATAACGCGGATAGCAACGCACGGACGTGGCGCCTGTCGCTTTTGCGATGGCAATAGCGTCGCCCAGTCCGTCACCGGTGGTTACACTTGTTTCAATATGAACATCGAGGCCCAGGGAACGCGCCCGTTCGCCAAACTTGCCCCATGTCTGCCGGTCGGCCTGAAGGCTGTTATGCTCACCGTCTTCGACATGAATTTTCACGCCAGTCAAATTTTGCTCGGACGCAAAGTCCAATAGATCAATTGGTTTCATGCCTCCGAAGCGAAAATTCAGGTGGAATGAAAAGGCGTGAGCGTACAATGGTGCATGGCGCGCCCGCACTGCCAGTTGCGCCGCCCGCTCCACTGATAGGTTTGATATCTGGGCATGCCACGTGCCCGCGTCAGATTCTAAAAACCCAGTAGGAGCGATCATTGTGCTTCTTCCTTGCGGCGTTCCCGTTCACGCAGCACCCCATAGATCGACGCGAAGACGATGGTCAAAGCGATGAATAGGATCCCTATCACATTGATCGTAGGACTAAGACCAAAACGCATTCGCGACCCGATCTCCGTGACAAGGGTGTGTTGCCCGCCGATTGAAAAGATCGTGGTATTGTAGTTTTCAAACGATTGAAGGAATGCAATCACCGACGCGGTCACAATTGTAGGCTTTAGGAATGGGACCGTGATCCGCCAGAATGCCTGCGTATGAGTGGCACCCAGATCCAGTGCTGCTTCCTCCAGACTAATATCCTGGCGCTGTAGGCGGGCCATGAACATCAGCATCGCGTAAGAGGAAACGAAAGTGGATTGCGCGAGAATTGCTGTGAATAATCCACCACCAACACCGAGATTGCGCCAGAAAATAACTGTCGAGATTCCAAGAATAATCCCGGGGGTCAAAAGCGGTGAAACCATTATCGCATACAATACCCCTGTAAAGCGAGACTGGAGGCGCGTGAGCAAAAGAGCCCCGGCAAGTCCCTGCGGCATTGCGATCAAGATAACGCAAACTGCGATGATCAGCGAATTTGCAAGACCAGACCACATACGTCCATCCTGCGCTAGCTCAAAGAACCACTTCAAAGTGAAGCCGCGCCACACAGTTACAGAAGGTTGAGAATAGTCGTTGAAGCCCGCCACAACCATAATGATGAGGGGGAAGAACATGTAGAAGAAAAACACCCCCATGTAGACACGAAGCACCAGTTTGCTTTTCCCGCTGGTCTCGAGATTTGCTTGCCCGCTCATTTCGCAATATCCTGCAAGCGAACCTTCAAAATTTTCATAATAAGGAAGATGAACACGACACAGACGGCAAGCAGCGTCAGCGCATACGCTGCGCCAACATTCCAATTCGTAGATTCGAAGAATTTATTATAGATCAGCTGTGTGAACCAAGGACCTGCTGTGCCGCGCGTCATAATATAGGGCACGGCGTACGACCCCGCCGACAGCATGAATGTCATGATGCAGCCTACCGCGACACCGGGGCGGGCGTGCGGAAACACGACACGGCTATGGATGCTCCAAACCCCAGCACCAAGATCCTTTGCAGCCTCGATCTGGTTTGTGTCCAAAGTTTCAATCGTGTTATAAATTGGAAAGACCATGAACAGAATGTAGGCATAGACCATAGCCACAAACACGCCAGCGCCGCTTTCCAGAAATGGCACGGGTTCGAAGCCAAAGAAACCAAGCAGGGCGTTTGCTGGGCCATTGTAATTCAGGATCATTTGCCAAGCAAAAATGCGTAGCAGTTCATTGATCGTATAAGGAATTGTCAGGGCCAACATGATCATCGCGGCGCGCTTGGGGGCGGCCAATTTGGCCACCGTGTAAGCGATGGGATAGCAAACCACAAAGGCGATAGCAGTTACTGCTAATGACGCCAGGACGGTTTTGACAAAAATTGCAAGATGCGCTGATCCCATAAGTCGATAGTTGTCGGTAGAGTAAACCTTCTTTGGCACGATTTCTGTTGCTTCAAGCTGATTGATCTCGGTATTTAACGCTTCGATTTTCGCCGCGTATTCAGAGAGATTTTCATCCTTTTCATCCGACGCAGGCTTCGCCTCTTCGTCCATGCTATCGAACGACAGAACGTCAATCTGATTATATAGGCGATCAATTCGTGCGGATACTTCGGCACCATTTGTACCTTGTTCCATCCGCCACAAAGATTGGTCAATCATGATGAGTTGAGGTCCGGCAATCAGAACGAAAATCCAAGTCCCCACCAAAAGCAGTATCATGGCGGTCATAAACCCACCGAAAGAGCGTATAAGATTACTCATCTGACAAGGCACCTTCGGCCATCACCATTGCATCATGGGGAGAAAAGCTGAGTGTCAAATTTTCCGAAATGTCGTAGGTTTTATCGTCAAGATTAGTCTGGTGGATGGAAAACTCGTCTTTGCCGCATTGCACATGCAAATTGGAAAATGGACCTTCCAGATCGCGGCTCAGGAATTTGACAGCAACCGCATTTTCCGCCTTCGTCCCGGCCTTGGAGATTACCATTCGCTCAGGGCGGATGAACAACATCGCCTTGTCATTGGCTTTCAAGCCATGGGCGTTCTGCGCGCGGAATCGTCCGTGCTCTCCCTCAAAGACGGCAAAAGCATCGGCGGTCTCGACGATTCTTCCGCGCATAATGTTATTTTCACCGACAAATGTTGCGACGAAGGGATTTTCCGGATGGCGGTACACGTGGTCCGAAGTCCCAACCTGTTCAACTCTTCCTTGGTTCATGACGGCCACCCGGTCTGACATGGTCAGCGCTTCGCCCTGATCATGAGTAATGTAGACGAATGTGATGCCTGTCGCCTTTTGAAGCTGTTTCAGTTCGGCTCGCATGTGTTGGCGCAGTTTCAGATCAAGCGCGGACAGAGGCTCGTCCAGCAAAAGAACCGCGGGTTCGACTGCCAGAGCCCGGGCAATTGCTACGCGCTGGCGCTGCCCGCCAGACAATTGCGCCGGAGTTTTATTTGCTTGCTCTGATAGCGCCACAGTACTCAGCAACTCAAGCGCGCGGTCCTTGCGCTTTGCCTTGCTCCAACCTCTCATTTCAAGCCCGAAGGCAACATTTTCCCAAACTGTCATGAGCGGAAACAGAGCAAGATTTTGGAAAATAAGTGAGGTAGGCCGCTTGCTTGGGCTGATCCCGTTCATTGGCTCACCGCCAATTTCCAAGTTGCCGGTCGTAGGTTGCAGAAAGCCTGATAGCATCCTTAGAAGTGTAGTTTTTCCGCAGCCGGACGGACCCAAGATTGAGAAGAACTCGCCGGGTTCGATTACCAGATCAAGCGGATGAACGGCAGTAAAATCACCGAACATCACGGAAGCATTGCTTAGCGTTATGTCCTTGCCGAGCATATCAGAGCCTTTACCGTTGGGTGTTAGCGCGGGCAGAAATCGCCCGCGCTATTTTTGGTTTAGGCTTAAGCGTTCGTGAGTTTTTCAACATATTCCTGCCGAACGCTCGAGAACCAAGGGGTGAAGACTGGCCACCACCACAGGTTGTCGATCGCGCCTTCTGGATACGCAAAATCAAATGCCTCACGACTGGCATCCGTCAAATGTTTGTCGGCGCCCACGGCGGCTGAATTGTAGCCCGTGTTGTTCGCGAACATGCCACCGATTTCCGGCGACAAGAGGAAATTGATCAACTCATAGGCCTGATCGACGTTCACGGCGCCTGATGGCACTGCAACCGTGTCCATCCAGCCCAACGCTCCCTCTTTGGGCGCTGCATACCGCCATTTGGGATCAACTTCGGTATGCAACTTGATCCCGGTGGTATCCCAAGTCTGCCCGATGGAGCAGCCAGAGTCGGTGAAAGCACCGGTCGCTTCGGTTGCGTTGTTCCAATATGCCCCGATATTGGACTTGTGCTTTGCTGCAAAGGCAACGCAACCGTCAAAGATGCGACGTGTGTCAGCTTCAGACTCGTAAAGGTCCATGGCGCGGTTTGACGGCAACTCACCAATCGCATCAAGGTAAATCGCTAGGCTGACCAGCACCGATTTCTGGCGTGCAGCGACCTTGCCTTCCAGACCGTCGGCCCAGAGGTCACCGTAGGACACTTCGCCCGGTGCGAATTTATGAACGGAACTGTCATAGGTGATGCCTTCCGTACCCCAGGTAAAGGGCACCAGGTAACGCTTGCCCCGCAGTGCTGCGCCTAAGCTCAGTGAATTGCGCCACAATGCTGTTTGAATCTGATCGACATCCAGTCGGCTCTCGTCAATTTCCGAAAGCAGATTGCCATCATCATAGTTTGGACGGGTATCAACCGATGGAAAAATGAGGTCAAATCCCTTGCCGTCGGCGGCGCGAAGTTTGCTCTGGGCCTCTTCGTTTGACCCATACGTCGACACATTCACCTTGATGCCAGTCGCGTTGGTAAATGCCTCAACGATATTGGGCTGCATGTAGTCGCCCCAAGCAAACACGTTGACTTCCCCCGAAGACGCAAACGCAGCTTTGTTGAGGAAAGGCGTGGCCAATGCCGCAGCGCCGAGCGAGTTTAACAACTGACGGCGGTTTAGTCCGCTCCGAAGTTCAATTTTGTTTTTATTATCAAGTTTCATGATGGTCTCCTCTGTTTTTGGTTGGTTCTCGGGAAAGTCCGCTTTTCAAAGTGGGTAGATTAAACTTAACTGAGAAATCGGTTGGTTTGATTTCCAGCTGGTTCCTCCCAGCTACTACATTGCAGATTTAAGATTACGGGCTTCGCTCGGCCTCTACGCACGTCCGGTCTCCAAATACGTTCCTATGGTGTAGTGATGTCATGGTCCGCTTCGAGGATCTGCTTTAGCCATCCTACGCGCCTTGGCTTCTGCCATGACGCAAAGGATCTCGAACATCATTGTCGCGCCGATCAACGCCGTGTTTCCGCTGGGATCGAATGGCGGCGACACTTCGACGACATCTCCGCCAACGATATCGAGACCAGCGAGGCCGCGTATCATCTCTTGAGCTTGGAAAGTGGAATATCCTCCCACTTCCGGAGTTCCAGTTCCCGGCGCAAAGGAAGGATCGAGACCGTCCACATCAAAAGAAAGGTAAGTGGGGCCGGATCCTAGAATTCTGCGAATTTCCTTCAACACACCTTCAGTCCCGAGTTGAAAAAATTCCTCAATATAGATTGTGCGAATACCCTGCTGAACGCCAAAATCGTCACCATCGGGCTGATATCTGGTTCCCCGAATTCCGATTTGGATCGTCCGCTTTGGATCGATCAAACCTTCTTCGATTTCACGACGCACATGCGTGCCATGAGTATAGCGGTGCCCGCCAAAATAGCTATCATTGGTATCCGAATGGGCATCGAACTGGATCAGTCCGACAGGCCCATCTTTGGCAATAGCGCGCAAAATCGGAAGAGTGGCAAGATGATCGCCCCCTGCGCTCAACGGTGTAACGCCAGTACGGTGGAGTTTATCATAGAAACCCTCCACTCGCTCCAATGTGTCATCAATGTTGACAGGATTAATGGGGGCATCGCCGAAGTCAGCGACCCGGCAGAGTTCATATGGCGACGTCCGCGTGACATGGTGAAAGGGCCGGATGAGTGTTGACATAGTTCGGATGTCACGAGGCCCGTGACGCGCACCGGGGCGGTTTGTCGTGCCTCCGTCCCATGGCAAGCCAACCAATGCGATGTCGACATCTTCAGGATTGTGTAACGTCGGCAAGCGAAAAAAACTGACAGGCCCGGCAAAGCGCGGAGTGCTTGATGAATCAAGTGGCCAGTAATTTTCTTCTGATTCTGCAGGTGGCGGCACGGACGTCTTCATAGCAGCATAACCACTTCCATCTGTGAGATTTCAGGACTTGAGGCCCGCAACGCACGTCACTCATGGACCCACTGCCCGTCTTTCCATTTCCACGATAATGCACGTCTTTCCACAAAAACCAACAGAAAAGATAGCTAATCGCGCACTTTCTTGACAAAGCGGTCATTTATCACTGGATTTTGGGGTAAATTCTATTTTTACTTTTGTGGCTTAGCTTCTGTCAGCGCATGACGATGCTAAGAGCTCCTACGAAGCTGCCAGCCTGGAAGGTTATCGTAAATCGACGATTTCACACGCTAGAGGTCGATCCCATCAACCGGGCATCGAAGCCGTACTGCGTCAGGTTTTCGAACCCGTCCTCGGTGATAAGCACCTGATCTTCGAGCTTAATGGAAAAATCCCCCCCTTCGGGTGACACCAGCGCTTCGCAACAAAGAACCATGCCCGGCTCGATCGCGTAGTCGAACGCACCCGGCACGGCCCCGTCGGGATAGAGGACCAGCGGCCATTCATCACATAGCCCGACACCGTGCATCAATGAGCCGTATTTCTGCTTTTGATACCTGTCTGGCAGCACATGGCAGTTCGCGGTCAATTCCGGGATACTGATGCCAGGGCGCAGCATGGCCATGTTGGTCATAATGTGGTCGTGGGCAATCTGCATAGCCTCGACCATGTCGGGGCGCGGTGCCTCGTCGCCGATCCACCAGGTCCGCGAGAGGTCGGCGCAGATGCCGTAGGCTCCTATGAGGTCAGTGTCGAAGGCGACGATCTCATTCGGCTGCACGATGCGGGGTCCGCATTCCTGAAACCAAGGGTTGGTGCGGGGCCCCGAAGTCAGGAGCCGCGTCTCAATCCATTCGCCGCCGCGGCGAATGTTTTCGGCATGGAGCACGGCCCATATATCGTCTTCCGTGGTGATGCCGTCACCGGCATGCGCGCGCGCGAAGCTCTCCATTTCCCGCATCGCGGTTTCGCAGCCGTGGATGGCGCAGCGCATAGCGCATATCTCGTCCGGTCCCTTGACCGAACGAGATTTTTCGGTGACTTCCTCGCCGTCCATCACGACGATCCCTTGCGCCTCTAGCGCGCGCAGACCGTGTCGCATAATCTTGTCCACGGCGAGCCGATTACCCTCCCCGTGTTCGGCAAGAAGGTCGCGCACCTCGCCCGCGAATTTCTCGGCAGCCAAATCGATGCTGTCGCCCCGTTCGAAATAAAAGAGACTCGCACCAGAGCGCACCTCGCGCACCAGCGGATTGAACGCGCTGAGAAAGGGCATGTTCTTGAAGTCCCAGATCACCATGTAGCCGTCAGCGCAGAGCAGCACGGCGCGGAAGGGATTATGGGCGTTCCAAAGTTGCATGTTGGTGCTGTCAGTGGCGTAGCGAATGTTAAGCGGGTCGAACATCAGCAGGCCACCATAGCCGCGGTCCGTGACGTGGCGCGTCAGACGTTCCCAGCGGTAGCGGCGCATCGCGGGCAGGTCCGGCAAGACAAGGCCCGCTTGCTCCCATTCGGCGAAGGCGAGCTGCGTCGGCCCGATTTCGACCCGGTCGTTGTCGTTGGGGCTGCCGTCGGGAAGCGACTGACCCTTGCTGGGGTTGATCTTGCGCCTGTCACGGAAATGCTCGTTCATGGTGGTCTCACTGCGATGTAGCTTGAGAGTGCGCCAAGCAAGCGGGGCGAAGCATCCGCTGTCGACGGAACCAGACGTCCCTTGCGGTGCCGAAAGTCACAGGCACCGCAAGGAGGGCCAACTTTTATTCGAACCACCAACGCTCGGCCGAGCGCGCGCCATCCAACTGCCAGTTCCCTGATATTTTGTCGGAATGCGCGACATTCTTGCCGCGGGCCGAAAGCCGGTTGTAGAAGAACGGCACAACCGTGCCGCCATCATCCCGGCACAGCCGCATCATCTCGGCATACATCTCGGTTCGTTTCGCGTCGTCCAGCTCGGCTTTCGTCTTTTCGAGCAGGCTGTTGAACTGTGCGTTGTCCCAGTGGCTTTCGTTCCAGGCGGCGCCGCCCTTGTAGCCGAGTGAGAACATGATCTGCGGCGTCGGCCGCGCGCCCCAAGAAGCGGTACAAAACGGGTTCTTCAGCCAGACATCAGACCAGTAATTGTCGGCAGGTTTGCGATCAACTTTCATGTTGATGCCGGCCTTTTTGGCAGACGCTTGAAAAAGTGTGGCCATGTCTACCGCCCCTGGAAAGGCAGCATCACTTGCCGCCAACGTGACCGACAGATCCTCCATCCCAGCTTTCTTTAGGTGAAATTTGGACTTATCAAGATCGAAGGTGTTTTGCTCCAACTCCGAGTAATATGGCATAGTGGGGCCGATGGGGTGATCATTGCCGACGACCGCCGCGCCGCCCATGACCTTGTCGATAGCTTCTTGACGGTCGATTGCGTGTTTGAGCGCTAGCCGCACGTCGACGTTGTCGAAGGGCGCGGTGTCCACGTGCATTGGAATTGTCACATGTGCGGCGCTCGGCACGTTATCAATCGTCACCCTGTCGTTGCGCTCAATGAACTGAAGCGTGTTGGCGGCGACCTGACTATCTGAATCGACCTCGCCGGTCAGCAAGGCGTTGGTGCGCGCGTTGCTGTCGTTGATGATAAGAAAGGTAACCTCATCGAAATGCGCCCGGCCGTCCTTGAAGTAATTAGGATTGCGGGTCATTTCGATCCGCACGCCCGGCTCGAACGAGTCGAGCATGTATCCGCCGGTGCCTACACCCGAAATATCGACATTGCCCTCGCCGTCCGCCGGCAAGATGACAAAGTGATAATCGGTCAGGACATAGGGCAGGTCGGCATTCCCTTCGGAAAGCTCGAAACGTACGCTATGCTCGTCCTCTGCCGTGATCGACGTAACCCCCTCCAAAAGCGGCTTTGCCGCAGATTCAGAATCGTCGCGTAGGTGATACATAATCGATGCGACAACATCGCTCGCCGTCAGCGGTTTGCCGTTGTGAAACTCCACACCGCTCCGAATTTTGAACAGCCAGCTTTTCGCGTCCCCCGAGGCTTCCCAGCTTTCGGCGAGTTCGGGAATGATCGAATCGTCGGTGTCTATTTCAACTAGGAAGTTGAAGATCGTATGGTTCAACTGGATCATGCAGACGCCGTTCGTCGTACGCGGATCAAGGGAGTCGTTGGTGTTCCCTTCGTGGATCCCGACGCGGTAATGGCCGCCCTTTTTTGGCGTCGCCGCCTGTGCCTGTCCGGCAGTCAACAGGCCCGTGGCACTCACAGCCAATCCGGTGCCGGCCAAGCCCGCAAGCACCCCGCGCCGTGACGGGCCGGACAGGGACCGGCCATTGCCATTCAAGATTTCTGATTTGAAGTGTTTAGACATTTGTCTCTCCTCTGTTGGAAAACGCGTCATCAAGTTATGATCGTGCCTTTTCAGCATCTTGTTGAGACGCAGCTGCATTAAGTTAACGCCAGTCCGTCCTAATACCGAACTCGCAGTCAAAGACGATTTTGACTCACCGTACGGTTTTCTTCGGCTCCTTTTTGTCTGGTATCAGCACTTCGGTCAGCCGACCTTCGCAGCCAACTGTCAGGCGGTGGTCATAACAGGCATGACCTCCTCAATGCTTTTGGACAGCGTGCGCATAACCTCATCGAGGTCGTCCCGAGACGCGGTGTAAGGTGGCGCAATCGCGATAACCGGACCGATCAGGCGAAAGAATACGCCGTTTCTTTCGGCGGCCTCGACAACGGCCTCGGCATCTTCGTTCGTATTCATCTCCACCGCCGCCAAAAGGCCGGCTCGCCGCGCTTCCAAAACACCGGGCTGTGCGCCGATAATCTCGAGCGCCTGCGCCAGATGATCACCGAGCGCATTGACGTGGTTCGGCAGGTCCATCTCTTCGTAGATGTCGAGGGTTTCCAGCGCCACCGCAGCGCCCACGGGATGTCCGCCATAGGTCACACCATGCCCGAACGTGCCCATTCCGTGCGCGGCGTCGGCGATCACATCCCTAACCTGCGCGGTCATGGCGACAGCGGACATCGGGAAGTAGGCGGCGGTCATTTGCTTGGCCATCGTCATCAGGTCCGGTTTGATTCCCCATGTCTCGCAGCCAAACCAGTTCCCGGTCCGGCCGAAGCCGGTGATGATTTCGTCCGCGATCAGCAGGATGTCATGCTTGGCCAGCACCTCTTGCACCTCCGCCCAATAGCCCTCTGGCGGAAGGATGACGCCCCCCGAGCCCATTGCCGGCTCTCCGATAAAGGCGCCGATCGTGTCCGGCCCCTCGCGGCGGATGGTCTGATCGAGTTCGCGGGCCATGCGTCTGGAGAAATCCAGTTCGGTTTCGCCGGGTTCGGCATCGCGCAGGTAATGCGGGCGACCGACACGTACGACCATATCCAGCGGCACGTCAAAGCCGTCGTGGCAATAGCTCATCCCGGTCAGCGCTGCCGCCATCTGCCCCGAGCCGTGATAGCCGCCTTCGCGGGCGATGATCCGTTTCTTGCCATGCTTGCCGCGCGCGTTTTGATAGTAGCGCACCATCTTCACAGCACTCTCGACGGCCTCGGACCCAGACGTGGCAAAGAACACATGCGACAGGTCGCCGGGCAGACGCGCAACCAAGCGCTTCGCCAGCCTGTCGGTCACCTCGCAGGTGCGCCCCATGAACCCGTGATAAAAGGCCAGTTTCTGCATCTGCGCCTCGGCGGCCCGGATCAGCCGGGGATGATTGAACCCCAGCGACGCGCACCAGAGTCCCGAAACCGCATCGACGAAGGTATTTCCTTCGGTATCCGTCACGCGGACGTTGTCGCCCTTGGCAATGCTGCGCGGTGCGTGCGTCTCGGCTGCCCGAGGGTCTGTGAAAGGGTAAAGTTGCGCCATCGCAGTCACTCCCCCATCGGTGTGGTGCCGTCGAGCGTGAGCAGCGGCTTGTAGAGATCGGGCCTGCGGTCCCGGAAAAGGCCCCAATGCGCACGCATTTCGGCCAACTCGTCTAGGTCGAAGTCCTGCGCGACAAAGGTCTCGGACGTCTCGTCAGCGCGTTGCAGAACTTCTCCGCGCGGACCAGCGATGAAAGCCTGTCCGAAATACGTGACCTCGCCGAGAGTGCCCTTTTCGGTGCCGACCCGGTTCGAGCAGACCAGAGGCATGATGTTGGCCGCCGCATGGCCGCGCATCACCGTCTCCCAATGGTCGTGGCAGTCGGACCCGATAGCCGAGGGGAAGCACAGGATCTCGGCGCCCTTAAGGGCCATGATCCGTGCCGTCTCGGGAAACCACTGGTCCCAGCAGACACCCGCGCCGATTGTGCCATAGGCGGTTTTGAAAGCCTGGAACCCGGTATCGCCCGGGTTAGAATAGACCTTTTCATAGCAACCGGGCAGCCCGAGCGGGATATGCGACTTGCGGTAATGCCCCTTCACCGTGCCATCCGCGTCGATAATAACGTTAGTATTGTAATAGGCGTTATTCGCCTTCTCGAAAATGTTGATCGGCAGGACGACCGACAAATCCGCCGCCAGCTTGCGCATCGTGGTCACAGTCGGCCCGTCCAGCGGCTCGGCCAGCTTAAAGGGCTCTGGCCCCATTTCCATGAACTGGAACTCGTGCATGGAAAAGACTTCCTGGAGCAGGACAATTTGCGCGCCCGCGCCCGCCGCTCTGCGCACAAGCTGCATGGCCTTGTCCATGTTCTCTTCATAAATTTTGGAACAAGCCATCTGCGTGGCCGCGACCGTTACCTTCATGTCTGTTTTCCTCTGTGGCGTATTCGCCAAACTACAGTGTTGTTGAATGAGCAATGAGGTGTCAAATTAGAATTTCTCGCACTATGAAAGAGAATAAGGAATGCAAAAGCCGTTACCCAATCTGAACGGACTACGGGTGTTTGAAGCCGCTGCCCGTCACGAGAGCTTTACCAAGGCCGCCGATGAACTGAACGTAACACAATCGGCTGTCAGCAAGCAGGTCGCGGGCCTGGAGGGGCATTTCGGCAAATTGCTTTTCGAGAGACGACACAAGAAAATCACTCTGACACCTTTCGGCAGGGAGGTGTTCAAGGCCGCAGACATCAGTATCGCCACGCTTCGGGAAAGGCTCGAGAGAATCGGCACCAAACGGGCCCTTCAGATACGACTGGTCGCCGACGCCGATTTCGTCCAACTCTGGCTATTTCCGCGCCTGCCGGATTTTGAGCGATCCTTTCCTGACATCAGGATATCCGTGGAGACCCGGATCAGCATGGAAACGCCGCCGACGGAAGGGTTCGACTTCGCGGTGATCTGGGGGCGCGGAGCATGGCGGAACTGTCGGTTCCAACCACTCATGACGAACGCAGTATTCGTGGTCTGCGCGCCGGGGTATTTCGACGATCTCGGCCGTGCGCCCAACTTGCAGGATGTGCGCGACGACATTCTCATCCACGACCGGTCCACTTTCTGGTGGTCGACGCTTGGGTCTGCAGCCGGAGCGCGAGATTTCGATCCTGACGCTGGCCGGATTTACAACCAAACCGCACTCTGCCTCGAGGCGGCAGCGCGGGGGGACGGTCTGACCGTCGGCGACGAGGTCACGACGGCAGGCTACTTGCGCGACGGCCGCCTCATCTGCCCGTTTGCAAATCGGTTGCCGTCGCCCGACTCCTATTTTCTGGTAACCCCCTCGGGCGAACAATGGAGCGACGAGACACAAGCCTTCGTCAACTGGCTGAGCGAGCAGGCTAGTCAGCACAATCTTTGGTGGCGGGATTTCTGGTCTACGCTCGGCTCGAAATAGATCCGATGAGGCTCGCCACCTTTCCAAGGTAGCAGCCACTGACGCTGCTCAATTCTTAAGCGCCCCGCTCATCAGGGTCGTTGGGAAGATCATGCCATTCGCTGAAATTTGAGCGGATGCCGGACATGCGGAGTAAAGCGCACCCCTCCACACCACTATGGCTTGTTTAGTTACTGCTTATACAAGCGATGGCGCGGGATCGACGAGCGCGTAAGCATCTGTTTCCTGACTTGAAGGCACATCAGTTTGCATCTGCGGCGAATGCCCGCGTCTGCCCATCGTTCCAAACGGTCTACGCGCTGGCGGTGAGCGCAAGCGCCCACTTTCCGGGGCTGAGTGTCGCCGCTGAAAAGGTTTCACAAAGGGCAGTTTCGTCCTGCATTCCGACGCTTCAACGTACAAAATGCTGCAAGATGCGCGAATGGCCACAATGCGAAAGCTGCACCGCGGCGTTTTATGGATCGTCCCAAGACCGGTATGGGTCGGCACTACGCAAGTGCGTGCAGATCTTATCGCCCAGTTTTGTGAAAACGTATTAGGATCTTTAACGTTTTGCACGGCGTACATGAAATCGTCATGGGTTTGCAGCCGTAATCCTGCTATTGCCCACAGTACAACGCTAAGAGGAGCTCGACATGATGATCCACCGCGCCGGGGACCGACCTTCACACTTTCCAAGCAGCGAGTATTTCACCGGCAAGGTCCGGTTTGATCCGGTAGTGTCGGGTGACGACCCCTCACCGGTCAAAATCCTGTCAGTGACTTTTGAGCCTGGCGCGCGGACGGCGTGGCACACCCATCCGGCCGGTCAAACGCTGCACATATCGTCGGGCACTGGGCTGGCCGGGTCCGACGGGCAGCCGGTGCAAGTGCTGCATTCGGGCGATACGGTCTGGTTCGCGCCGGGGGAGCGGCATTGGCACGGCGCGTCACCAGACTGCGCTATGACCCATCTGGCAGTGCAGACTTCTGTCGATGGCAAGACTGCCGACTGGATGGAGCATGTCACGGACGAGGATTACAACGCCCCGCGCGCCGAATGAAATTAAGTATAGCAGCCCACAAAAAAGAATACGAATGCCGAAAGCTCATTCTGCCGGCATAGGGTGAGTTCGTTTGCCCCCAGATTTCGCAAGCGCAGCGACTGTCCGGTCTGGTGAAGCAGCGCCGCGGCGCTTAACCATGTGATAGTGGTCCGCTGAGGGCCGGGAGCGTTCCTGATAAGCATGGCTCGCCAGATGGCAGCCGTTTGCCAAGCACCTTGGCGCCAAGCCGCACTCCCTTCGAGTACCGAGTTGTAAGGCCTTCAAACCAGCCAGCGCACCAACAGCGGTACGATCAGGCTTGTCAGCAGAGCGTTGAGTGCCATGGCGATGCCAGCATAGGCCCCTGCCACAGGATTTACCTGAAATGCGCGGGCCGTCCCAATGCCATGTGCCGCAACACCGACAGCAAAACCTCGCGCCTGCCAGTCAGTGATCCGCAGCAAATTCATCAAAGGCGTTACCGTCACAGCCCCGATGATCCCCGTCAGAATGACCAACACTGCGGTCAGCGCCGGAACCCCTCCAATTGCTTCGGAGATGCCGAGAGCCACGGGCGCGGTAGTAGACTTTGGCGCCAACGACAGCAGGACCTCCATCGGCAGCCCAAAGGCACGCGCCAGCAAAATGGCCGAGCCCGCCGCGACGATCGAGCCTGCTAGCAAAGCCAGCAAGATCGGCGCGACCGAGGTCCGGATTGTGTCCCGATTTTCCCAAAGCGGTAAAGCCAAGGCCACAGTCGCGGGACCCAGCAGGAAATGGATGAATTGGGCACCCTCGAAATAGGTCGTGTAGTCTGTCTGTGTCAGCCAGAGCACTGGTGCAATCAGCAGAACCGACAGAAGCACCGGATTGGCCCAGGGTGGGTTACCCAAATGCCGCGCCACCCCGTCTGCAACCAGATAGGCGATGATCGTTGTGGTGAGCCAGATCAGCGGTGTGGTTGCCAGATAGCTCCAGAGGGTTGCAACGTCTGTCATGTCGTCCAACGTTCTGTTGCGTGCCGAACGCCAATGAATGTTCCGACAGCAGCCAGCATGGAGAGCACCGTCGACAGGGTCAGGATTACAAGCAGTGCAAATCCGTCATCCATCAAAACCTCGAAGTTGCCAATCACACCGACACCCGCAGGCACGAATAGGAACGACAGGTTCGCCAGTATGACCGTGGTCGTCGGCCTGAGCCGTTCAGCGAGGGCAGGCATTGCGCCGAGGATCAGCACGAGCAGGGTCAGACCCAGAACCGGGCCTGGCATTGCGAAGCCAAGCCCCTGCACTGTGATTTCTCCCAGCAACTGGCAGCCCAAGAGAAGTCCGAGTGTCTGGAGCATAGGTTTTCTCTCCGGAAATGGTAGTCCAAGGCATTCAGGCGCCAAACACTTTTCAGAACCAATGGAAAAGTTCTGCTCTGATAAATGGAAAGCCGCCATTCTTCAAGAATGCCACTTCTGCCGATGTTGAATGGCAGTTCGGTAGGATATTGCGGCGCGGATAGCTGCCAAAATGTCCGATTGCCTGTTTCCAGTCATGGGACTGCCGGACCCGCGTCCGGGAAACCCTTACCATAGTTGCTGCCACGGATCCTCGCAAAGCAATGGTCTTTGTGGCAGCGCACCCGGTGCGACAGCGTTTACCGGCAGCCGTTATTCCAGCATTCGGGTAGATATTGTGAAAAAGCTGTTCGATGCAGATCGTGCGATTGTGCTGACGGTCCTTGGGATGCTTCTGGCGGCTTTCGCTCTCTGGCCAATGCAAGACATCGCAGCTCAAAGCACTTTCATGGTGGGTCTGGCGCTCGTGTACATGGCCGGGGGGATGCCTGCTCCGTGGCGGGCACATCTGAAAGCCCTCCGTTAGGTTTGGCATCGGAACCGAGTATATTGGAGGGTAAGGCGTTCATCTGCAGTCCGAATTCTCCAAAATGTCACCGGGAATCTGGGTGTTGCATAGCCGCGCCAATTGTAGGTTTGTTCGTTCCAGAATTGCCCCTTCGAACACGGCACCCTTCAGGTCTGCCCCATCAAAAGTTACGTCTATCAGCCGCGACCCGACAAAGCTGGCACCGCTGAGGTCTGCGCCAACGAAGCTCACATTGCGTAGGCTTGCTCCATCGAAAATCACGAAATTCATGGCGGCACGGTCAAATACGATATTACTCAGTTGGGCAGACGCTAAATTGACGCCCATCAATTTACGCTCCGAGAAATCCTGTTTGTCGAATACACAACCCTCGCAGTCGCCGAGCATTTTGACGTCGGCAGACCGATCTAGGCCCTGAGCGTCGAGCGCGTATGTGGCCGCAAGCGTCAGCATACCCGCGATCATCAGCCCGAGTATTGGGCGGTTCATAGTGTTCATGTGGCGTTCTTTCCTGAAGCAGTATGATGATGGGACCCTACGAGCAGGGCCAACGTGAAGCGCCGTTTATACACCTCCGACAAGCCAAGCTGTGTAGGCAGCATACGCACCCAGAAAGACAAGGCCGGTCCCGCGCCCGATCCGTCGCCATGCCAGCACTGCAATGATCAGCGCTAGCGTGGCCGCCAACATGACCCAGACATCAAGCTGTGCAATCTGTGGCGGGATAGGGATTGGACGGATCAGCGCGGTAAAACCCAAGATGCCGAGGATATTGTAAATGTTCGACCCGATGACGTTACCAAAGGCGATGCCGGATTGGCACCGCAGCGCTGCCATGACGGACGTCACCAATTCAGGTAGCGACGTGCCCACTGCGACGACTGTAAGCCCCACGACCGTCTCGCTCATGCCCCACAGCAGGGCGAGGACGACTGCTGCGTCCACGGTCAGTCGCGCGCCGAGAATTGTCACTGCGATCCCGCCGAGCGCCAAACCAAGTGCTACCCAGACCGGGCCGGGCACTGCAACGCCTACGGGATCATCCTGCGGTCCGCCTGTGGCGACGCTGCTACAGTCGCTCCTGTAGGCAACGACGAGATAGACGAGTAGCGCAAAGATCAGAACGCTCCCCATCCACCGATCCAACGACCCATAGATAATCAGTCCGGCGGCGAGCGCAGTCGTGATCGCGATGGCCGTTCCGTCGCGGCGAAACGAGACAGGATCAATAGCCAGCGGCATAATTATGGCTGCTACGCCGAGGATCAAGAGTATGTTTGCAATGTTAGACCCGACGACATTGCCAATCGCAATGCCCGGAAACCCGCCCAAGGCCGCCTGCAAACTCGTGACGAGTTCCGGTGTAGAGGTTCCAAAACCAACGAGCGTCAGGCCAATCAGAAGAGGAGATACTCCGAACCGCACAGCGACGGACACCGCACCGCGCACCAACGCCTCCGCTCCGGCGACAAGCAGGGCAAATCCGAGAATAAGCTGGAGATAGACCACTTGTCTGACCGTCCCGTCATGTCAGGTCGGCGAGCGCATGGGCTATGCGGTTCGATGGCCTAAGAGTGGAAATGGGTTGCCAGTTGCCCAATATTCAAGAGGGCCTGCAGAAAATTTAGCTGGCGTCTCAACTCATTCGTTGAAAGAGGTTCGCGAAATGCCAATTCGTGCAAGCTTATGCACCCATCGGACGACAACAACGGCAAATCTGGCGATCCCTCGAGGACTCGAACCCCGAACCTGCTGATTAGAAGTCAGCTGCTCTATCCTGTTGAGCTAAGGGACCGCGCGGCCCTTCTCTAGCGCTGCGGTGCGATGGGCGCAAAGCCTAATCGGCATCGAATGGATCGTCTTCATAACCGACACCCGCCAGATACAGGCCCTGTGGTGGGCAGACCGGCCCGCATGCGGCGCGGTCCTTGGCATCCAGTGCCGTACGAATGGCCTCGGGCGCCCAGCCACCGCGTCCAACACGCTCTAGCGAGCCGACAATGCTGCGCACCTGATTGTGCAGGAACGACCGGGCGCGCACCTGAAATTGCAGTTCTGGCCCACCCCGCCCCTCAGCGGCTGCGATCTCAATCGCGTCCAGCGTCTTGACCGGGCTGGCCGACTGGCACGTGGTCGAACGGAAAGTGGTGAAATCATGCGTGCCGATCAGGTAGGCCGCCCCAGCGCGCATCGCGTCGATGTCTAGCGGGTGTGGCACCTGCCAGACCAGTCCGGCATCGTGCGTTACAGGTGCCCTGCGCATCGCGAGGCGAAAGAAATACCGCCGCTCCTGAGCCGAAAATCGGGCGTGCCACTCACAAGGCACTTCTGCGCAGTCGACGATTGCGACCGGCGCAGGCTTCATATGATAATTCAGCGCGCCCATTAGGGCGAATGGGTCCCACGGCTTGACCAGATTGCAATGCGCCACCTGCCCCATCGCATGCACGCCTGCATCGGTGCGACCGGCGGCGGCGATCTTGTGTTCCCCCGGCTCCAGCTTGGCCAGCGCGGCCTCAATGACGCCTTGCACGGATGGCCGGTCGCGCTGGCGTTGCCAGCCCGAAAACGGCCCCCCGTGATACTCGACTTTCAGTGCAAATCGCGGCATGTCCCGGCGCATAGTGCATTTATGGCGGCTATAAAAGCGCCTCGGGGCCTTCATCATGGTCCAAATACGCGTCGCCCTGCCGTCTGCGGGCTGCGCCACCACTGGAAACCACCCCGCCACACCGTTATCTATGGGGCCAGGCAACGACGCAAAAGGGCCGCACATTGGGCATTTCGACACTGGCAGACACCCTCACTCGCGGGGCCGAGCAGATTTCCAGCACCGTATCCGGCGCATTTTTCGAGCCGGTGATCCGCATCGGCGTCACCGGCCTCGCGCGGGCGGGCAAGACGGTGTTTATCACCTCGCTAGTCGCAAATCTGCTGGAGCGTGGGCGTATGCCCGGCCTCGTCGCCGCCCATGAGGGGCGCATCGCGGCGGCGTTCCTGCAGCCACAGCCCGACGATACCGTGCCCCGCTTTGACTTCGAATCCCACCTTGCCGCGCTGACCGCGCCCACACCCCACTGGCCCGATAGCACCCGCGCTATATCTGAACTTAGGCTTTCCTTGCGCGTGCGCCCCGCCGGGTTACTGGCAGGGCTGACAGGCCCGCGCACGGTGCATATCGACATCGTGGACTACCCCGGCGAATGGCTCTTGGACCTGCCGCTGATGGATAAATCCTACGCAGAGTGGAGCGCTGAGACGCTGGACGCCCTCCAGCGCCGCGATATTGCCGCATCTTATCTGGCCGAGGCGGGCGAGGTTGATGCGAGCGGCGCATGGGAAGAGCCGCAGATCAAGGCGCTGGCCGATACATTTACCACATATCTCAATGCTGCGCGCCAAAAGGGGCTAAGTGGCATCGCGCCGGGACGGTTTTTGCTGCCGGGCGAAATGGCAGGCTCCCCCGCACTTACCTTTGCGCCACTGGCAAAGCCCGGAGGCACAGGGCGCCGTAGCCTCTGGCGCGAGATGGAGCGTCGCTTTGAAGCGTACAAATCTCAGGTCGTCGCGCCGTTTTTCCGCGATCATTTTTCGCGTATCGACCGCCAGATTGTGCTGGTCGACGCGCTTGAGGCGATCCATGCAGGGCCGCCCGCAGTGGCCGATTTGCAGGACACGATGGCCGAGATCCTCAGCGCCTTTCGCCCCGGTCGCAACGCATTTCTAAGCCGTATCTTTCTGGGCCGCCGGGTGGAGAAGATTCTCTTTGCCGCGACCAAGGCAGACCATCTGCACCACACTCAGCACGCCCGCCTGACCGCGTTTATGGAGGCGCTGACCGGCGAGGCGCGTGCACGTGCCGATTTCCAAGGGGCCGAAACGTCGTCCATCGCGCTGGCCTCCCTTCGCGCCACCGTTGAGGAGACGCGCGAACATGACGGCGAAACGCTGGGCTGCGTACGCGGCACGCTGCTGAACGCTGACGGTAGCGCGGGCAAGCAGGCTGCGTTCTATCCCGGTGCGCTGCCCGATAGCCCCGCATCGCTGATCGCAGCGGCGCGTCAGGGGCATGAGGCGTGGTTGGATCAGGACTACCAGATCATGAAGTTCGCCCCTGCCCCGCTGGCGCTAAAGCCCGGTATGGGCCCACCGCATATCAGGCTGGACCGCGCGGCGCAGTTCCTGATCGGGGACCGCCTGTGAGGGCCGCCAATCCTAATCGCGCGCGTTTGTGGCATGTGCCGCAGATGACCGCTATCCTCTGGGGCTTTGCCCGGCGCAGTCCGTGGCTGCCCCGCGTGCGGCCCTATCGCACCGATCTGCGCGTCATGGCCCAGATCACGCGGCGCGGCTGGGTACGGGTGCTGCACGACGCGCGCGGGCCTGCCGCGTTTATCGCGCGGGACGGGGCGCGGGTTCATGCACTTTATGTACATCCACGCGCACAGAGGCGCGGGCTGGGCCGCACTCTACTCAATGATGCCAAACGCGATGCGCCCCAGTTAGAGCTGTGGGTGGCCGAGGCAAACGAGAGCGCGCGCGCCTTTTACAGCGCGCAGGGCTTCGCCGAGGGAGCGCGCGGCATCGGTGCAGGCAATGACGAGGCGCTACCGGACATACAAATGCTCTGGCACCCCGACAGGAGAACCTCTGATGAGTAGTCCCCGCAAAGGTCCCATCCTCTTTGACTTGGACGACAGCGTGCCAAAGGCCGCCCCGTCCGAGGCAGCGCCCGTGCCCGAGCTGGAGGCATCCGTCCCGCAGGGCCGCGCGATGCAGACCGCGGCGGTGCTGGCCACGCGCCGTCCGTCAAAACTGGCGCGCATTTTCTGGGGCCTCGTAGGCGCCCTCCTGACCTTTGCCATATCGCTTGCCGCGTGGGATTTTGCCACCGGTCTAATCGCTCGCGTGCCACTGCTGGGTTATGCCGTGATGGGCATGATTGGCGCGCTGATCTTGGTGCTGATCGCCATTGCCTTGCGCGAAATCGCCGCTTTTGCGAGGCTGGGCCGCATTGATGCACTGCACCGCAGGGCGGATATGGCTCTGGCGGATAACGACCTGCCCGCCGCCCGCGCACTAACGGATAATCTGGTCCAGCTTTATGCCGCCCGCGAAGATACCAGCTGGGGGCGCACGCGGCTGGCCGAGCAGCGCGGCGATCAGTTCGATGCCGCTACCCTGCTAGCCCTCGCTGAGGCCGAGTTGCTGGTCCCCCTCGACAGCGCCGCCCTGCGCGAGGTGGAGGCCGCCGCGCGCCAAGTCGCTGCCGTCACCGCGCTGGTGCCACTAGCCCTGGCCGACGTGGTGGTCGCGCTGACCGCGAACATCCGCATGATCAGACGCATCGCCGAGGTTTATGGCGGCCGCTCAGGCACGCTGGGCAGCTTGCGCCTGACACGCGCCGTAATGACGCATCTGGTGGCAACCGGCGCGGTAGCGGTGGGCGACGATGTCATCAGCTCGGTCGCTGGCGGCAGCCTGCTGTCCAAAATCTCGCGCCGCTTTGGCGAGGGGGTCGTGAACGGCGCGTTGACCGCCCGCGTTGGCGTCGCCGCGATGGAGGTCTGCCGCCCGCTGCCATTCTCGGCAGGCAAGCGGCCCAAGGTGCGGCGCATTGTGGCCACTGCGCTGAGCGGACTGTTCCCCAGTTAGCGGCGCATCAGCCAGCCAAGGCGGCCGAAAACCCCAAGTAGCACAGCGCCCAAAACAACCAGCAGGGCGCAGACAATCCAGAACGCATAGGGCGACGCCGCCCCCGGCATTCCACCGACATTTATTCCTAGCAGGCCAGTGATCAGGCCGAGCGGCAGGAACACGGCCGTGACAACCGACAAAAGCAACATCTGACGGTTCATCGCCTCGGCGCGTGCGTCCATGATGTGATCGTGGACCACCTGCGCCCGGTCGCGGATCGCGTCCAACTCCTCGGCCAGCCGCGTCACCCGCTCCGTCGCCTCGCGCAGGGCACTGCGCTGCGCAGGGCCGATCCACGGCAGCGGCTCAATTTCTAGTGTGCTGAGCGCGTCGCGCTGCGGAAACATGTAGCGCCGCAGTTGGATCGACACGCGCCGGATTTCGGCCAACTCGCGCCGTGGCGGCACGCCTCTGCTAGTCTCGACCGCATCCTCCAGATCGTCAATCCGCTCGTTCAGGTCAGCCACCACAGGCTCTGCCCGGTCGGCGAGACGCAATGCAAGCTGCGCGATCAGCTCAGACGCGCTGGCGGGGCCTGTGCCGCCCTCGCAATGCGCGAGCAGGTCAAGCGCGGCCCGCACCGGGCGGCGCGACAGCGTGATGATGCGGGCTTGTCCGGCCCAGATGCGCAGGCTGACCATATCCTCGGGGTCCTCGCCCGGCTCCAGATTAACCCCTCGCAGGTTCATCAGGACGCCGCCCTGATAGAGCGTGCAGCGCGGCCGCGTTTCTTCGGCCATGAGGGCGCTTGCGACAATGCTGTCGCCGCCAAATGCATTCAGCCACGCGCCGTCCTCGCCGGGCGATTGGTGCACATGCACCCACAGAACTGCGCCTTCGGGCAATATCTGGTCCTTGGCGGCATCGGGCGATATCGGGCGGGCGCCGCCCTGCCCATCCAGCAAAATCGCAGTCATTTCGTGCATCGTCTTCTCCCACTAGGCGCGGCGCTATAGGACGATAGCGGCGCGCGCGTGGCCAGCCCTGATTTGCAAGCGGCGCTTTCCCTCGGGCGCCGAATTGGCTAAGCCACAAGCCAAGGATAAGGAGCGTTCCCATGGCGATGGAAAAGACATTCGATGCGGCCGAGGCCGAGCAGCGGCTATATGAGGCGTGGGAGGCATCAGGCGCCTTCAAGGCGGGCGCAAATGCCCGCGATGGCGCCGAGCCGTTCAGCATCATGATCCCGCCACCGAACGTCACCGGCAGCCTGCATATGGGCCATGCGTTCAACAATACGCTGCAGGACATATTAGTTCGCTGGCACAGGATGCGCGGGTTTGACACGCTATGGCAGCCGGGAACGGATCATGCGGGCATCGCCACCCAGATGGTGACGGAACGGGACATGGCCGCCAATGGAGAGCCGACGCGTGTAGAGATGGGCCGCGAGGCATTCGAGCGCCGCGTCTGGCAGCAAAAGATCAAGTCTCGCGAGACGATCATCGGCCAGCTCAAGCGCCTCGGCGCCTCCTGCGACTGGTCGCGCGAGGCGTTCACCATGTCCGGCGCCCCGTCGGCCCCCGAGGGTGAGGAAGGCAACTTCCACGATGCCGTCATCAAGGTCTTTGTCGATATGTACGACAAGGGGATGATTTATCGCGGCAAGCGACTGGTCAACTGGGACCCGCATTTCGAGACAGCGATTTCCGATCTGGAGGTCGAGAATGTCGATATCGCAGGGCATATGTGGCACTTCAAGTACCCCCTCGCGGGCGGCGCGACTTACGAATACGTCGAGAAGGACGAAGACGGCAACGTCACGCTTCGCGAGACGCGCGATTACATCGCAATCGCGACGACGCGGCCCGAGACGATGCTGGGCGACGGCGCAGTTGCAGTGCACCCTTCGGACGCGCGGTATTCGGCAATCGTTGGCAAACTGTGCGAAATCCCCGTGGGGCCAAAAGAGCATCGCCGCCTGATCCCCATTATCACGGATGAATACCCTGATCCTGCGTTCGGCTCGGGTGCGGTTAAGATCACAGGTGCGCATGATTTCAACGATTATGCAGTCGCCAAGCGTGGCGGCATCCCCTGCTACCGCCTGATGGACACGCGTGCACAAATGCGTAGCGACGGCGCGCCCTATGCCGAGGCCGCAAGCATCGCGATGGACGTAGCCAAGGGAGAGCGCGAGCTAGGCGAGGCGGAGGTCGATACGATCAACCTCGTGCCGGATCATCTGCGCGGACTGGACCGGATGGAAGCCCGCGAACGCGTGATTGCCGAGATTACCGCCGAAGGCCTTGCCGTTATGACGCAGGCGCATGATCCGCGTCTGGGCAAGGCTGCCATGGCACCGCTCGCACCCGAAGAGGGCGGCGAGGCGCGCGAGGATACGCTGGTTCCGCTGGTCGAGGCCAAGCAGATCGTGCAGCCCTTTGGCGACCGCTCCAAAGTGGTGATCGAACCGATGCTGACCGACCAGTGGTTTGTCGACACCGCGCAGATCGTGCAGCCAGCGATAGATGCCGTACGCTCGGGCGAAGTGACGATAATGCCCGAATCCGATCGCAAAGTGTATTTCCACTGGCTGGAAAATATCGAGCCGTGGTGCATTTCGCGCCAGCTGTGGTGGGGGCATCAGATCCCGGTATGGTATGGCCTCGACCTGGAGCGCGGCGCGTTTCGGGATGACGAGGGCGACGGCGCGCTGGATCTGGTCGAAATGCAGCGGTTGCTGTGGGACCAGTCAATGGCGCCCGGCAGCGACCGTTATCATGCAGCGCCCAGCTTTGATGGGCTGGCGGATAAGTTCGACGATGTGCTGGCAGCTTTGCCGACACCGCTGAACCACGCGCGCCTCGTCGAGGTGGACACTCGCGAGGCCGCGATGCACCTCTTGGGCGAGAGCCTCGCGGAATATGTGGCAACTCAGGACCCCACGACGCTGGTCTATCCTGTCTGGCGCGATCCCGACGTGCTGGACACTTGGTTTTCGTCAGGCCTGTGGCCCATTGGCACGCTAGGCTGGCCCGAGCAAACGCCTGAATTGCAGAAGTATTTCCCAACATCAACGCTGATCACCGGCTTTGACATCATCTTTTTCTGGGTCGCCCGGATGATGATGATGCAATACGCAGTGACGGGGCAAAAGCCATTCGGCCATGTCTATGTCCACGCGCTGGTGCGCGACGAGAGCGGCAAGAAGATGTCGAAATCACTGGGCAACGTACTGGATCCATTGGAGTTGATCGACGAATACGGCACCGATGCCGTGCGCTTCACCTTGACGGCGATGGCCGCGATGGGGCGCGATCTGAAGCTGTCGAGCAGCCGCGTCGCAGGCTATCGCAATTTCGGCACGAAGCTGTGGAATGCCGCGCGTTTCGCGGAAATGAACGGCGCGACACCAGCGGCATTGGGCGAAAGGTATTCGGTAGATACCGTCCCCACCCCGAATGAGACGGTGAACCGCTGGATCGTGGGCGAGACGGCCAAGGTCCGCGCTGAAGTCGACGCGGCACTCAGCAACTACCGCTTCAACGATGCGGCGAACGCGCTCTATATCTTTGTCTGGGGCAAGGTGTGCGACTGGTATGTGGAGTTTTCCAAGCCGCTGCTGATGGACGGATCGGACGCCGTGAAGGCTGAGAGCCGCGAGACGATGGCATGGGTCATCGACCAGTGCCTGATCCTCTTGCACCCCATGATGCCCTTCGTCACCGAAGAATTGTGGGCCAATCTGGGTACGCGGCAAAAAATGTTGATCCACACTGACTGGCCGGAATATGGCAACGAGGCCGTCGATCCCGCCGCGGACCGCGAGATGAACTGGGTGATTTCCTTGATCGAGGCGGTGCGCAGCGCGCGGGCGCAGATGCACGTGCCCGCCGGATTGAAAATACCGCTACTGGCCACATCGCTGGATGATGCGGGCCGCGCGGCATGGGATCGCAACGAGGTGATGATCAAGCGGCTGGCGCGCATCGAGAGCCTTGAGCACGTCGATGCCTTCCCCAAAGGCTGCGCAACTGTCGCTGTTGAGGGCGGCATCTTTGGCCTGCCACTTGCCGACATTATCGACGTGGGCGAGGAAAAAGCACGGCTGGAAAAAACGCTGGGCAAGCTGGAAAAGGAAATCGGCGGCCTGAAAGGACGCGTGAACAACCCCAAGTTTGTCGCCTCAGCCCCTGATGAGGTGGTCGAGGAAGCCCGCGAAAACCTGGCGCTGCGCGAAGAAGAGGCACAGGCTTTGCGCGCTGCATTGGCACGGCTGGCTGAACTGGGCTGACGCGCGCGCGGCACGGGCGGGAGCGCGCCGCGCGGGGATATTTGAAGCAAGAAGAAATGCGGGCGCGTTCGGGAAACCGGGCGCGCCCATCTGATTTGGAAAAAGGGGCAGTTGCAGATTTTACGCAGTTGGGCCAGTTGGTTCGCGGTCATGTCGATATCGCCAGTCGGTAGCGCGCCGCGCGCGACATCAGCTGCTAGGATCGCGCCCAGCCTGGGGTACGCAGGCGCCGCAGGAGCAATTGACCTTACGGGCGGGCCTGCTATCCAGAGCCATGGCCGCGATATTCATCCAAACCCTGCCCTTTTTCATGATCATCGCGCTGGGGTATGGCGCGGGGCGCAGCGGGTTTTTCACCGAAGCGGCGACCGCGTGGCTGACCAAGTTCGTCTTCTACTTTGCCCTATCGGCAATGCTGCTGCGATTCTCTGCCAACCTTAGCTTGCGAGAGGTGTTCGACCTGCCTTTCGTGATGGCTTATCTGTGCGGCTCGGCGGTGATCTATGTGCTGGCCACTGTGGCGGCATACCTGCGCGGCATCCCGGCCGAAGAGGCCGCGGTTGAGGCGCAATGCGTCGTGATTGGCAATGTCGGCTTTCTGGGTATCCCGATGCTGGCGATGCTGATGGGCGAGGCGGCGATCGCGCCCGTTATGATGGTGCTAGCAGTCGATCTGATCGTCTTTGGCGCGCTGATCGTGATCGTAATCACCGGGACCCGCGACGGGCGGATGCGGCCTGCGGTGCTGGGCACGGTCGGGCTGGGCCTGCTGAAAAACCCGATGATTGTCTCTATCGTTGTCGGTCTGACATGGTCGGGTCTGGCGCTGCCGATCCCCGGCCCGGTGAACGAATTTCTAATCATCCTTGGCGGCGCCGCGACGCCCGGCGCGCTCTTTGCCATTGGCGCATCGCTGGCGGGCAAATCTGCAGAGAGGCCTTATGTGGCGGGCTGGCTCAGCTTTTGCAAACTGGTGCTGCATCCTGCTGCTGTCGCCATTTCGGCGCTGCTCATCTTCGATGTCGCGCCCTACGCGGCGGCGGTCATGATCGCGGCGGCGTCCCTGCCGGTTGCGGGCAATGTCTATATGCTGGCGCAGCATTACGGCGTCGCGCCGCAGCGGGTATCCACGTCGATACTAATCTCGACAATCATGGCTGCCGTGACGGTATCGCTGGTTATCGGCTGGGTGCAGCGGCTGTTTTAAGTAGCGGGGCCGCGCGAAAGGGCGCGCCTTTTATCCGTTTCATACCCATCAACCGCCTGTTAAGCATACCCGTGACACAACACCGGCCAAGAGGAGCGACGCTATGGAAATCAAATCCGAAAATACCTGTTTCGGGGGCGTTCAAGGCGTCTATTCGCACGCCTCCAAGGCGACAGGAACGGACATGACCTTTGGCCTCTTCCTGCCCGCCGAGGCACGCGATGGCCCCGTGCCGGTCTTGTGGTTTTTGTCCGGCCTGACCTGCACGCATGAGAACGCCATGACCAAGGCTGGCGCACAATGCTGGGCCGCCGAGCAGGGCATCGCGCTGGTATTTCCCGATACCTCGCCGCGCGGTGACGGCGTGGCAGATGATGACGCGTTCGACATGGGCCAAGGCGCGGGGTTCTATGTGAATGCCACTCAAGCGCCGTGGGCCAAGGATTTCAAGATGTGGGACTATGTCGCCGATGATCTGCCCGCGCTGCTGGGCGCCGAATTCAGCCTCGATATGGAGCGCCAAGCCATCACTGGTCACTCGATGGGCGGACACGGCGCGCTGACGCTGGCGATGGGATTGCCGGGCCGGTTCCGCTCTGTCTCGGCGTTTTCACCGATCTGTAACACCACCGCCAGCGACTGGGGCCGCAAGCAGTTGTCAGGGTATCTGGGCGATGATGAAGCCAAGTGGGCCGCGCACGATGCCAGCCTGCTGATGGCAGAAAAGGGATTTGACGGTCCCGTTCTGGTCGATACTGGCACAAATGATCAATTCCTCGACCTGCTTCGACCCGAGACACTGGCCCATTCCGCCGCCAAGCGCCGCCAGCAGGCCACCATCCGGATGCAGCCCGGCTATGACCACAGCTATTTCTTTATTTCCACCTTCATGGAGGATCACGTGACCTTCCACGCCGAGGCGCTTTATGCAGGATGAACTATTGGACCATTTCGACCTGATCGTCATAGGCTCTGGCCCCTCAGGCCGCTCTGCCGCGATTCAGGCAGGTAAGCTGAAGCGCCGCGTTTTGGTCATTGACCGCAAGGATCGTCTGGGCGGTGTGTCGGCGCATACCGGCACAATTCCGTCCAAGACGCTGCGCGAGACGGTGCTAAACCTGTCGGGTTGGCGCGAGCGCAGCTTTTACGGGCGCTCCTACCGCGTCAAGGACGACATCGGCGCCGAGGATCTCCAGGCCCGCCTGCACAAGACCGTCGACTACGAGGTCGATGTGCTGGAGCATCAATTTAACCGCAACCATGTGGAAACCCTGCACGGCCTCGCCAGATTTATCGGCCCGAAAGAGCTCGAAGTGCAGGTGGATGCAGGCCAAGCCACGCGCCTGACCGCAGACAAGTTCCTGATTGCCACTGGAACCAAGACATATCGGCCCGATAGTTGCCCATTCAACGGCACGACGGTTGTGGATAGCGATGAGTTTCTGAAGCTTGAGACGATCCCGCGCAGCCTGACGGTGATTGGCGCGGGCGTTATTGGTGTGGAATACGCCACCATGTTCGCCGCGCTGGACGTGCGCGTCACCTTGATAGAGCCGCGTGAGACGTTTTTGGATTTCATTGACCATGCGCTGATTGACGATTTCACCCATCAGATCCGTGAGAATGGCGTCGACTTGCGCCTAGGCTCTCCGATTGAGAGCATCGAGGATGCCGGGCGCCATGTTGAGGTGACGCTAGAGAACGGGCGCCATGTGCGGTCTGACATGCTGCTGTTCGCTGCCGGGCGTATGGGCGCGACCGACCGTCTGGGCCTGGACAAGGCGGGCCTGAAGGCTGACCATCGCGGGCGGCTTGCGGTTGATCACAAAACGTACCAGACGTCTGTGCCGCATATCTATGCCGCAGGCGACGTGATCGGCCATCCCAGCCTCGCGTCTACCTCGCTGCAACAGGGGCGGATCGCGGCGTGTCACGCGCTGGAAACGCCGACCTTGCCTGAAAGCCCTTGGTTTCCCTATGGCATCTATTCAGTGCCCGAAATCAGCACATGCGGCATGTCGGAAGAAGAAATGAACGAGCGCGGCATCCCCTATGAGGTCGGCGTCGCGCGGTTCCGCGAGACGTCGCGCGGCCATATCATGGGGCTGGAGCACGGCATGCTCAAAATGCTGTTTTCGCTGAAAACCCGCCGCGTTTTAGGCGTGCAAATTGTGGGCGAAGGCGCGACAGAGCTGATTCACATTGCTCAGGCTGTGCTGAATTTAAAGGGTACGGTGGACTACTTTGTGCAGAACACGTTCAACTATCCAACACTTGCTGAGGCGTACAAAATCGCAGGGCTAGACGCATTTAACCGCATGCCGATCCCTGAGGAATACAAGGTAGATCGCAAGAAGGCCAATGCGGGCGCCGCGAAGTAATCCCCCCCGTGCTGACTAAAATCACTGCAGTATCAAATAGATCGCACGGGTGATCGGCGCCGCCGCGTATCTTGTTGACAATTTCGATAGCCAGACGCGCTCCAGCCTCCTAGCATCCAAGCCATATCGACTCGTTATCTCTTCCGACCCCGGCGGGACCCCCGCCGAGGCATAGATCGTGGCATGCTGCGCGTAAATTTCGGCTGTCACGAGGCTGTCGCTTTTGTTTGACAGAATAGATTTTGCACTAGTAGCGAGCGATTTTTGCGTTCGCAGCCAACAAGGATGCCAGACATGCTCAGAAATGCCCTGCTTGCCGCCACGTTTGTTGTTGCCGGTAACGCGGCCCCTTTAACTGCGGCCACCGACATACCTCAATCGCGGATTGACGAGATCCTCGCCATGGACCCGACCGAGATGGCGCGCACCGGCGCATTCACCACTGCCGCGTATGACCGCCTGATGGGGTACATCAACTCGATCGAGAACCCGGAGCTGCGCACGCTCGTGCTGGATATGTATGAAACGCCGGAATCGACGGTTTTCAATGCGACCGCGTCGGCCGACGCGCTTCGCACCGCCCCTGCCACAGGCGGGCCGGGGCATCATCACTATCCAGGCGGCCTCGCTGTCCATCTCGTTGAGGTGATGGAAATCGCGCTGGGTTGGATCGAAATGTTCGACAGCATCCATGGCGTGCGAACAATGGACCGCGATCTGGTTATCGCGCAGCTTGCCCTGCACGATTGGAGCAAGGTTTGGTATAATTGGGACAAATCCATCGGCAAGGTGGCAAAGCCCGAATGGTTCCCCGACGCTTGGGGCGGCAAGGACGGTATCGCCCACTGGGGCTGGATGGGCGAGCATGGCGCGGTGGTCTATGCAGAACTCCTCAAGCGCGGTGCCCCGCAAGAGCTTCTGTTCGGGGCCGCATCGACCCATTTTGATCCGCACTGGGACGTTGCGACTACCAACAAGGACGGCAAGGACGAGGGTTTCAACGCCGCGATGATCGAAGCTGCAGAATATGCGCAGACAGAAGCGCCTCAACTCGACATGGACAAAAGGCGCGCCGAATGGTTCCTGTCGACCTACTCTGACGGTGACTGGTCGTTCTCCCACTATGTCGCGGGCAGTTCCGCCCACAAGTGGATCCGCAACGTCGCGGAGGATATGGGTATCGACCCCGAATCTCCCGAAGCGGCGATATTGGCATGGTTCGTGCTGACCCGCGTTTCCGACTTTAAGCTCTATAAGATCTATGAGGATGCGGACTTCTCGACCGAGACGGTTGAAGAGTTGATCCATGACGTGCTAGCCGATTCAACAGCCTACGAGGTGAAGTGATCCCCCGCGCCGCGCTATATATTCTCTAGCCCGGCGAAGGAGCCACCAATGCCGATCTACGTTGATGCCGACGCATGCCCCGTCAAGGACGAGGCGATCCGCGTCGGCACGCGGCATCAGCAGGCCGTTTATATCGTGTCTAACGGCGGCCTGCGCCCCTCGCCCCACCCGCTGGTACAGACGATCATCGTGCCCGACGGGCCGGACATCGCGGATATGTGGATCGCGGACCGGGCGGGCAAGGGCGACGTGGTCGTCACTGGAGACATCCCCTTGGCTGCGAAATGCGTAGAGGCAGGCGCGCTGGTGCTAAAGCATAACGGCGAGCCGCTGACCTCTGCCAATATCGGCAATGTGCTGGCCACCCGCGATCTGATGACGGACCTGCGCGCTGCCGATCCGTTCCGTCAGGGCGGTGGCAAGGGGTTTACAAAGGCGGATCGCTCACGCTTTCTGGACGCGCTGGAGCGGGCCGTAAGACAGGCGCGCATTCTCGCGCCCTGAAAGGCCCCAAACTATGTGTGCCCCCGCCATACAAGGTACCAATACACCCGGCGCGTTCTGCGCGCTGGCCGCGATCTTTTGCTTTTCCTTTGTCGATCTGGGGATCAAACTGCTTAGCGACGCATACGCATTGCATCAAATCGTCATGCTGCGCTCACTGGTCAGCCTTGTCGTGTTTCTGGCCGTTATCATGCCTATCAGCGGTGGCTGGCGCGTATTGCGCACCGCGCGGCCCGGCGCGCATTTGCTGCGCGGGATGTTCATCGTCTGCGCCAACGCCTGCCTTTTTCTTGGCCTTGCCGCGCTGCCTATCGCCGACGCAGTCGCGATCTTCTTTATTTCGCCGCTGGCCATCGCGGTAATGTCTGTGATCTTCCTCAGGGAGGTGGTCGGCCCGCGCCGCTGGATCGCTATCGCCGTCGGCCTGATCGGTGTTCTGCTGATCGTGCAGCCGGGAACGGACGCGTTTCAGTTGGCGTCGCTGCTGCCTGCCATGGCTGCCCTTCTGTATGGTGCGATGCACATGGTCACCCGCAAGGTTCGCGATACCGAAAGCGCGGCGACAATGACGATTTACGTCATTATCACATTTCTTATATCGAGCGCAGTGATCGGTGCGCTGATCGGACATGGGCGCTATGCCGGAGGGGCGCACCCGTCGCTCTCGTTCCTTTTGCGCGCATGGGGGCCCATCGCGCAGGGCGACATTTGGATTATCGTCATGCTGGGTGTCGCGGGGGTCGGCGGCAGTTGGCTGATAACCCAGGCCTACCGGCTCAGCGAGGCGGCTTTTGCCGCGCCGTTTGAATATGTGGCCATGCCGATCGCGATCTTCTGGGGCGCGATGTTTTTTGACACGTGGCCGACCGCAAACGCATGGGCCGGGATCGCGCTGATCCTTGGATCGGGCCTTTATATGCTGTGGCGCGAACACCGTGCCAGCGGCGCACGCCCCGCGCCGCGATACCGCAGGTAGGCGCCTCAAAATGACACCGCAAGCGGTCATCTTTGACATCGGCAACGTCCTGATCGAATGGCAACCTGAGCGGTATTTCGATGCCGCGATTGGCCCTGCGCGCAGCCGCGCCATGTTTGCCCAAGTAGACATTCACGCGATGATGGACCGGATTGACGCAGGCGCCGATTTTGCCGCTGAGGTGGCGAGGACCGCCGCCGCGCAGCCCGAGTACGCCGCCGAGATCCTTCATTTCCGCGATCACTGGTGCGAGATCGCGCAGCCCGCAATCGCCCATTCCGCGCGCCTTATGGCGGCCCTCAGGGCGCGGCGCATCCCCGTCTTTGCCCTGTCAAATTTCGGCGCGCAAAACTTTCCGCTCAGCGCTGCGCAATTCCCGTTTCTGCGCCAGTTCGACCGCGCCTATATCTCAGGCGAGATGGGCCTGATCAAGCCGGACCCAGCCATTTACGCCGCTGTCGAGGCCGATTGCGGCCTGTCGCCGGGCGCACTGCTGTTCACTGACGACCGCGAGGATAACATCATGGCCGCTGCCGCACGCGGCTGGCAGGTGCATCACTTTACCGGCGCGGCGGGTCTGGCGGAACGCCTTGTCGCCGCAAACCTGCTGACCAGGGAGGAGGCCGTATGATAGTTACGATCACGCTCTTGTCGCTACTGACTCTTTTTCCGTTTCTGCGCGAAGCGATCCGCCCGCGTATGGGCAAGCGCGCACGAGCCGAGGCACCCGGCAGCTTCGCCAAACTGGCGCAAGGCATAACGCATTACCGCTGGCTGGGCGCAGGCGATGGACCGGTGGCCGTTTGTGTGCATGGCTTGACCACGCCGTCCTTTGTCTGGGATCCTATCGCCAAGGGTTTGGGCGACCTGGGCTATCGCGTGTTGGTCTATGACCTCTACGGGCGCGGCTATTCGGACAGGCCGCGCGGCGCACAGGATTGCGCGTTTTTCACCCGGCAACTTGCCTATCTTTTGGCCGATCAAGGCGTCACCGAGGGTATCACGCTGCTGGGCTATTCGATGGGCGGCACCATCGCACCCACCTTTGCCGCTGAACGGCCAGCGATGATCCGCCATCTGGTGCTGCTGGCCCCTGCCGGGCTGGGCCACGACCTTGGCCCCGCGTCCCGGCTGTTAGCGCAGACCGGTCTTTTGGGGTCGTGGGCGATGCTATCGGTCTATGGCCGCTCCATGCGCCGCGCGCTGGAAAAGGATCGCAGCCAGAAATCTAGCATACCGGGCATCGTCGATATGCAGATCGCGCAGCTGCGCCATCGTGGCTTCCTGCCTGCCGTGCTCTCTTCTCTGCGCGGCGCACTCGATGCGGATATGGAGGAGGCGCACCGCGCGGTGGCGCAGGCGGATATCCCCACGCTGGCCATCTGGGCCGAGCAGGACAAGGTTATTCCGGTCGCGGGGCGCGATACGCTAGCGGCATGGAACCCCGCCGCGCAGCAAAAGGTGGTTGCGGGCGCAGACCACTCCCTGCCCTACACGCATGATACCGAAGTGACCGAAATCCTCGCTGCGCACTTGGCGCGCTGAGCCTATGCCGCAATCAGCCGCGTCTCCTTGACCGGTAGATGCACGATTGCACTGAACGCGCCGACGCCCACGCCGATCCACCAGACAGCGGTATAATCGCCGTAAATGTCATACATCCGCCCGCCCAGCCAGACCCCCATAAAGCTGCCCAGTTGGTGGCTGAAAAACACGATCCCATAGAGCGTGCCCATATAGCGTATACCGTATAAATGCGCGATCAGCCCGCTGGTCAGCGGCACTGTCGCCAGCCACAGCGCGCCCATCGACACCGAAAACAGCAGCACCGTCGCGGGCGTGATCGGCGTCATGATAAACGCCGCCGCAATGACGGTGCGCCCGGCATATATCCCCGCCAGCAGATATTTGCGCGAATACCGCTTTCCCAGATATCCCGCCGTTAGCGTGCCCGCGATATTCGCCAGCCCGATCAGGGATATCGCCGCCGCGCCCAGCGCCGATGTGCTGGTGATGCCCAGCCCATACAGCATCCCGCCCGGCAGAATAGGGCCGCACATTTCGGTCACGAAGGCCGGGAAATGCGCGGTGACGAAGGCCAGTTGATAGCCGCAACTGAAAAACCCCAGAAAGATCAGTGCATAACTGGGGTCGCGCATCGCACGGCCTAGTATCTGCCCCATGCTTTCTTCCAGCTCGGCCCGCGTAGCGATCACCGGCACGCGCATCATCGGTAACACCGCGAGGCTGGCAAGGATAACGCCGGCAAAGAGGATGAACACCCACTGCCAGCTCATCACGCCCAAGAGCGCCTCGGCCACCGGCGCGCCAAAAACCTGCCCTGCCGATCCCGCCGCCGTCGCGATGGCCAGGCTCATTGAGCGGTGCGCGTCACTGCTAGCCCGTCCAACAACGGCAAGGATCACGCCAAAGCCGGTCCCTGCGATACCAAAGCCGACGAAGATCTCGAAAAACTGGTGCGCGCCGGGCGTCACCGCAAAGGATGACGCGACCAGCCCCGCAGCATAGATCAGCGCACCCAGCACAATGGCGCGGCGGTCGCCCACCTTTTCGGCCATCGCACCGAACAGCGGCTGTCCGATGCCCCACGCCAAATTCTGGATCGCAATGGCGAGGCTGAACTCGCTGCGCAGCCAGCCAAACTCGCCCGCGATGGGGATCTGAAACACGCCAAATGACGCGCGGATGGCAAAGGAGATCAGCATGATCGCACACCCGGCGATGAGGACCGGAGTGAAGAGTGAGGCTGGCTTGTCCATGAAGGCTCCCGGCGATGATGTGCCAGCCTTAGCCACTTTTGCGGACGGGTCAAATCACCAGATGTGCATAGCCTGTTCACCCCGCCTGATCATTCACCAGCCTAGCGAGATGCACCGCCGATAAGACAAAGCGCTGGATCAGCCCTTTGCGATCATCTCGGACTGGCGCACGATCACCTCGGCCTGCTTGATGCTGGCGATGTCGACAAGCCTGCCTTTGTAGACGGTCGCGCCCTCGCCATTGGCCTTGGCTGCCTCCATGGCCGCGAGAATTTCGCGCGCTTCGGCGACGGCTGCTTCGCTGGGGGTAAATACCTCATTGGCCAACGCGATCTGCTTGGGGTGGATCGCCCATTTTCCGACCATTCCCAGTGTGGCCGAACGCAACGCTTGCGCGCGAAATCCTTCGTCATCGCTAAAATCACCAAACGGGCCATCGACGGGAAGCAATCCGTGCGTACGGCAGGCCGCCACAATCGCTGCCTGCGCCCAATGCCACGGATCGGACCAATGCTTGGCCCCATCATGCAGCATGTAGTAGTTTTCCTGCGTGCCGCCGATACCGGTCGTTGCCATGCCCATTGAGGCGGCGAAGTCTGCCGCGCCAAGGCTCATCGCCTGCAAACGCGGGCTGGCGGCTGCGATCTCCTCCACATGCGCGATGCCTGCCGCGCTCTCGATGATAACCTCGAAACTGATGGGCTTGGTCCGGCCCTTGGCACGCTCAATGGCCGTGACCAGCGCATCGACAGCATAGACGTCGGCCGCGCAACCCACCTTGGGGATCATGATCTGATCCAACCGGTCGCCCGCCTGCTCAAGCAGATCGACCACATCGCGATACCACCACCCGGTATCAAGCCCGTTGATCCGCACGCTTAGGTATTTGGTACCCCAATCGACCGAATTGATCGCCTCGATCGTTTGCTTGCGCGCCAGATCCTTGTCGTTAGGTCCGACAGAATCCTCTAGGTCGATGTTGATCACATCGGCAGCGCTCGCCGCCATCTTCTCGAACAGCTTTGCGTTCGAACCAGGGCCAAAAAGCTGGCATCGATTGGGACGGGCGGGGGCGGGCGGCTGTAGGCGAAAACTCATGTCGGGGCCTCTTGGGTAATCATATTGCGCTTGGGTATGTCTGATCGCTATTAAATTACCTTTGGCCTTGCAAGGCCATTTTGCAGGTGCAGCATTGGGCAATCATCTGCACAAATATAAGGCGCAAACGAAGAACCTTCGCGAAATATCGACGTATGGCGCGTTTTATTGCGTACCTCCTCAGTCCCCGCTGCGACCCGGTATGATTTTGCGTGATAGTGACGGTAAATCTGCTTAACTCTGGCGTCAAAGCCCGAATCCGCCCTCTGCGCCCCTGCGCGTTGGCCCCTGCCAAGGAAATTTGCCATGATCGAGACGCCGTATCTTCTGTTTCTGGGCGACGCGCCCGATATGCTGGCCGCCAAGGTTGCCATTGGCATCCGAGATTGGCGTCCTGAAAATGCGGTTGGCCAGCTATGCCTGCCGGGCTGCGGCGCCGATCTGGGCCTGAGGGAATTGACGCTGGCAGGTGCCAAGGCGGCAGGCGCCAAAACGCTGGTTATCGGCGTTGCCAACCGCGGCGGCGTCATCTCGGCCAAGTGGAAAGAGGTGCTGATCGCGGCCCTCGCCATGGGCTATGATCTGGCCAGCGGTCTGCATAACCTGCTGCGTAATGAGGCCGATCTAGTCGCCGCCGCGCATGAATATGGCCGCACTCTGCATGATGTGCGCATCCCATCAGTGGAGTATCCCATCGCCAATGGCGAAAAGCGGCGCGGCAAGCGCTGCCTGCCCGTCGGCACCGATTGCTCGGTCGGCAAGATGTACACCGCCATGGCGATGGAGCGCGAGATGACCGAGCGGGGGATGAAAGCGACCTTCCGCGCAACGGGCCAGACCGGTATCCTGATCACCGGTGACGGCGTGCCGCTGGACGCAGTGATCGCCGATTTCATGGCCGGATCAATCGAGTTTTTGACGCCCGACAACGACGACGACCATTGGGACCTGATTGAGGGGCAAGGCAGCCTGTTCCACGTGTCATACTCCGGCGTGACGCTGGCGCTTGTTCATGGCGGCCAGCCCGACGCGCTGATCCTGTGCCACGAGCCGACGCGCACTCATATGCGCGGCCTGCCGGGATATCAGCTGCCCACGCTGGAGCGTCTGCGCGACACCGCGCTGCCGCTGGCGCAGGTCGGCAATCCGAACTGCCGCTTTGTCGGCATTTCAGTCAATACGCAGCATATGGCTGAAGCTGATGCGCGTGCCTATCTGGCCGAGGTATCGAAGCGCATGGATCTGCCTGCAACGGACCCGTACCGCTTTGGCGCAAGCGTGCTGGTAGACGCGCTAGAGGCGATCTAAGACTGGGCCCGGCGCCAACTGGCTGGTGCTCGGTTCTGAGTATTTTATTGACCAAGACGAAAGGTGGGTGCGCATGCTGGTTACGGTGACGCGCGATGTGTTCAAGCTGGCGCAGGTGTTTACCATCAGTCGCGGCTCGCGGACCGAGGCGCAGGTACTGACGGTTACCGTCAGCGACGGCACGCATCAGGGGCGCGGCGAGTGCGTTCCTTATGCCCGATACGGCGAGACGCTGGACAGCGTGACCGCGCAAATCGAGGGCGCATCCGTGACAGACCGCGAGTCGCTGGCGGCGCTGCCCGCAGGCGCGGCGCGCAATGCGCTGGACTGCGCACTGTGGGATCTGGAGGCCAAGCGCGCCGGGCGCCGCGTTTGGGAGCTGGCCGGTTTGCCTGCGCCCGGCCCCGAAATCACCGCCTATACGCTATCGCTAGACACACCAGAGGCAATGCAGGCGCAAGCGGCAAAGCACAGCTTTCGGCCCCTGCTCAAGATTAAGCTGGGCACCCCAGACGATATGGCCCGGCTCGAGGCCGTCCGCGCGGGCGCGCCTAAATCGACGATCATTGTAGATGCAAACGAGGGATGGAGCGCCGAGGTCTACGCCGATCTGGCGCCGCATCTGGTGCGCCTTGGTGTCGCGCTTGTCGAGCAGCCATTGCCCGCAGGGGACGACGACGCGCTGATAGGCATGAAGCGCCCAGTGCCGGTCTGCGCCGACGAAAGCTGCCATGACCGCGCTAGCCTTGCCGCGCTTAAGGGCAAATACGATGTGGTCAACATCAAGCTGGACAAAACCGGCGGCCTGACCGAGGCGCTGGAATTGCGCCGCGCGGCTGAGGCCGAGGGGTACCGCGTGATGGTCGGTTGCATGGTGGGCAGCAGCCTGGCGATGGCGCCCGCGACGTTGGTCGCACAGGGCGTTATGGTGACTGACCTTGACGGCCCTTTGCTGCTGGCAGAAGACCGCGATACACCGCTGACATTCGACAGTGCCGGGGTACACCCCCCCGCGCCGGAACTTTGGGGATAATGACAATGCGCACAGTTTACGTGAATGGCGAGTATTTGCCCGAGAATGAGGCACGCGTCTCGATCTTTGATAGGGGATTTCTGATGGCCGACGGGGTCTACGAAGTTACCAACGTTCTGAACGGCAAACTAATCGATTTTGAAGGCCACAACGTCCGCCTCGACCGCTCGCTGACCGAACTGGGGATGAAGCGGCCCGCAGCCTATGACGACCTGCTGGAAATCCACCGCGAACTGGTGACGCGCAACGCCATCAACGAGGGTCTGATCTATCTTCAGGTTACCCGCGGCAATTCCGGTGACCGCGATTTTCACTATCCGCCCGAAGAGACAGAGCCGACGTTGGTCCTTTTTACCCAAGACAAGCCCGGCATGATTGACAGCCCGGTGGCCAAGCGCGGCGCGCGGATTATTTCGGTGCCCGACATGCGCTGGGGCCGCCGCGATATCAAGACGGTTCAGCTGCTCTATCCATCAATGGCCAAGATGATGGCGCAGGCCGCTGGCGTCGATGATGCATGGATGATCGAAGAAGATCACATCACCGAGGGCACGTCGAACAACGCCTATATCGTCAAGGATGGTCGCATCATCACCCGCGCGTTGTCGCACGATATCCTGCATGGCATCACCCGCGCCGCGGTCTTGCGTTTTGCCCGCGAGGCGCAAATGGAGGTGGAGGAGCGCAGCTTCACCGTTGCCGAGGCCATGGACGCAGACGAGGCGTTCTATACGTCCGCCAGCGCCTTCGTCACCGCCGTCGTCGAGATCGACGGCGCGCAATTAGGCGGCGGCACGCCCGGCCCAGTCGCCACGCGCTTGCGCGAAATCTACATTGAAGAAAGTTTGAAACACGCGATCTGATCGCCGCCACTCAGGGTTCTTCTTGCCCTAAATATCCATAGCGGACCGCTGGCACCCGGCGGTCCGCATGTATTTTCAGCCCTTGCTTTCGACGTTCTCTGCGAACGCCGTCTTGAACGCGTCCTGCTGATCCGGGCTGGCATCCGACTGATGCTGCGCCTTCCACTCATCCATTGTCATGCCATAGAAAATCTGGCGCGCTTCGTCCTTGGACATCTCGATTCCGCGCTCATTTGCGGCCTCCTGATACCAGCGGCTCAGGCAGTTGCGGCAGAATCCGGTCAGGTTCATCATGTCGATGTTTTGAACGTCGGTGCGCTTCTCCATCAAGTGCGCGCGCAGGGTGCGAAAGGCGGCGGCCTCAAGCTCGATTTGTGTTTGGTCGTCCATCGTCTTGTCTCCTCGTCAATCAGGTAAAACGCGCTTGGCATAGGCCGGGTCCAGATCGGCCAAATCTACCGACAGGCTATGCACATGCGGCAGTAGATCGGCCATCACGCCCAAAATCACCTGCGCCAAGTCTGATTTGGTGTCTGCATCGCGCCCCGGCAAGAGGCGCAAGGTCGCGTGGGCAAAGCTCTGGCCCTGCGTGCCCAGCAGATGCGCGCCCGCCTCAAACGTGCGCAGCTTGAGCGTCTCGGGCTTTGGAATGGCCGGATGCACGGCCAGCGCGTCAAATACCGCCGCGCAAAGCGCGGGCAAGTCTTCGATGCCCCTAGAGTGTTCGATGATGACATGCGGCATCGCCTGCCCCTTTTCACAGACCCGCGAAGGCCAAAGTTTCTACCAATATCGGCGCCAAACGCTGCGCCCATGCGCGTTGCTGCGCTTCTGTCTCGATCAGATCGTTGCGCAACTCGATCAGCACGTTGGGCCTGCCCTGTGCAATTGCGTGGCGCGCAATCGTGTCACCAGGCAGGTGGCCGGTGTAGGGCTGGTTGTCGCCCACGCTCAAGGTCGGCCCCGCCCGCAGACGCGCCAGCAGCGGATCGGCCAGCCGCGTGTCGGTGGAGTAGAGCACACCAATCTGCCACGAACGCGGCGGCCGGCCTTTTAACTGGGGCGTAAAGCTATGGACCGACACCACCACGGGCGCCGCGCGGGCCGCCAGCGTCTGGGTGACGGCGGCGTGGTAGGGCCGGTGGCAGCGCCTTAGCCGTTCATCGGCGTCCAGAGCAGAGATGCCGCGATTGCCCGGAATAATCGTGCCGTCATAAAGCTGCATGATCAGCGTAGGATCATCCTCTCCCCGATTTGGGTCGATCACGAGGCGGGAAAACCGTGACAGGATTGCAGGCCCGTCCAGTGCGGCAGCCAGCGCGCGGCTAACACCTTCCGCACCCGGATCGAAGGCGATGTGGCGCGCCATATCGGACGCCGCCACGCCCAAACCGCCATCATTTACGAAATCCGGCACATGATTCGATGCGTGATCGCAAAGCACCACCCAGCGGCCTGCACGATCTGCCCCGTCGATGATGCAAGGATTGTATGTCATGTTTGGCAAACTACCCTTTTTCGTCTCTTTGCGCCGGACCCAAAGAATGGCAAGAAGCAAGAAGCCACGCTACCATGCCTTTGAACACAGGAAATTTCACATATGAGACGCCATCGCAACGTCAAGATCGTCGCCACCCTTGGCCCCGCGTCGGAAACCTATGACATGATCCGCGCCCTACACGAGGCTGGCGCAGATGTTTTCCGCCTGAATATGAGCCATGGACAGCATGACGAAATCCGCGAAAAGCACCGCATCATTCGCCAGGTAGAGAAGGATCTGGACAGCCCGATCTGCATCCTCGCCGACCTTCAGGGGCCAAAACTACGCGTCGGTGTCTTTGCCAATGGCGAAGAGGAGCTGGTGGTCGGCGCCGCCTTCCGCCTTGATCTGGACAAGGCCGAGGGGGACGCATCCCGCGTCTGCCTGCCCCATCCCGAGATCTTTGAGGCGCTGGAGCAGGGCGCATCCCTCTTGGTCAACGATGGCAAGATTCGCCTGAAGGTCAACGAGTGCGGCAAGGATTTCGCCGATTGTGAGGTCATCGTCGGTGGCACGATCAGCAACCGTAAGGGTGTGAACGTGCCCGATGTCGAATTGCCTCTGGCCGCTTTGTCGGCAAAGGACCGTAAGGATCTGGAATTCGTCTGCCAGCTGGGTGTCGACTGGCTCGCGCTCAGCTTTGTGCAGCGCCCTGAGGATGTGACCGAGGCCCGCAAATTGGCCGGAGGCCGCGCGGCGATCCTCAGCAAGATTGAGAAGCCGTCAGCTGTGACGCGCTTTGACGCGATCCTCGCCGCCTCGGACGGCATCATGGTCGCGCGCGGCGATCTGGGGGTCGAACTGCCAGTGCAGAACGTGCCGCCCATCCAGAAACGCCTCGTGCGGGCCTGCCGCTCGGCCGCCAAGCCGGTGATCGTCGCCACCCAGATGCTGGAATCGATGATTACCGCGCCTGTGCCGACACGTGCAGAGGTCAGCGATGTCGCCACCGCTATCTATGAGGGCGCGGATGCCATCATGCTATCGGCGGAATCGGCCGCAGGCAGCTACCCGATAGAGGCCGTGACCACGATGGACAACGTCGCACGCGAGGTCGAAAACGATCCGACCTATACACAGATCATCGAGGCGTCGCGCAGCATCGCCCGCAAGACGGTCGCCGATGGTATCGTGGCCGCTGCGCGCGAAATCGCAGAGACGACCGATATCAAGGTGATCTGCTGCTTTACTCAGTCCGGCACCACCGCCCTCTTGACCGCGCGCGAGCGTCCGCGCGTTCCTATCATCGCCATGACATCGCAGCGCGGCACCGCGCGGCGCCTGACGCTGAGCTGGGGCGTCAACTGCGTGATGACGCCAGAGCTGAACCGCTTTAAACAAGCGGTCATCAACGCCGCGCGCGCCGCGCGAGCCCAAGGCTACGCCACGACCGAGGACCAGATCGTGGTGACAGCAGGCGTGCCGTTCAACGTGCCGGGCACCACGAACATCCTTCGTGTCGCGCCGTGTCAGGAAAGTTTGATCTACGCCACCGAACCAAGCTAGAGTGCCGTAGGGGCACTTAAATGGATGGACGACGAAACATGGACAGCGACCTCACACTGGTCATAGGCGTAGTACTGGGCATCTTTGCAGTGCCGGCCATCATCTCGGCGCTGTCCGATAGGCGGCCGCCCCGCGTGGCGGCACTGGTGCTGATTGCGGCGGGCTGCCTCGTGGTCTGGGCCATTCAAAAGAAGCCGTCGGGCTACAGCCTGACAGATGTGCCGAACGCCTTTGTCCGCGTAGTGGGAATGATCACCCGCTAACGCCGCTTTGCCCTTGCGTTGGTGGGCCTGCACCCCTAAAAGGCGACCTTCACCCGCGCGTCCGGCCCAGAGTGGCATGCCGAGTCGCGCGTCCGACCGACCACCAAAGAGGAGCCGGAAATGCCCAAGATGAAGACAAAATCGAGCTGCAAAAAGCGGTTCAAGATCTCGGCCTCAGGCCGTGTGATCGCAGCCCAAGCTGGTAAACAGCATGGCATGATCAAGCGCAGCAACAAATTCCTCCGCAACGCACGCGGTACCACCACCCTGTCAAAGGCTGATGAGCAGATCATCAAGCCGATGATGCCCTACGCGCGCTAAGGAGGATTTGATATGTCGAGAGTAAAAGGTGGCGTCGTCACGCACGCCCGTCACAAGAAAATCACCAAAGCAGCCAAAGGTTACTACGGCCGCCGGAAAAATACCTTTAAGGTCGCCACGCAGGCGGTCGACAAGGCCAACCAGTACGCCACACGCGACCGTAAGAATCGCAAGCGGAACTTCCGCGCCCTGTGGATCCAGCGGATCAACGCAGCCGTGCGCGGCCATGACGAAGCGCTGACATACAGCCGCTTTATCAACGGTCTGGCACTGGCCGGCGTCGAAGTGGACCGCAAGGTTCTGGCCGATCTGGCCGTGCACGAGCCCGCAGCATTCGCCGCGATCGTTGACCAGGCCAAGGGTGCGCTGGCCGCTTAAGCCACTGCCAATGTAGATAGATAACGCCGCCGGATACGCTCCGGCGGCGTTTTTCGTTGGGCAATCGCATAAATGAGGGCATGACGTAGCCGCTCGGCAGGCTATTGTAAAACCCGGGGGCGGTCCGGTTTCCCGCACAAACGCGATAGGCCTATGCAAAGAACATCTATCTGGAAGCAGCTCATCCTCAGCGCCGCGTTGATCGCGGGCGCGGCGGGCGCGTGGCACTTCCGCGCTGATCTGATCGCGCTATGGCAGCCGGCCCAGACGACAGAGGCCGCGCGCGGCGACGGTGACGCGGGCGTTCCCGTCCTCGTTACGACTGTGGCGCTGGCCGAGGATACGTTGTCCTTTGCTGCCGTCGGCACCGGGTTTGCGCTGCGCTCGGTCATGCTTCGTGCACCTGCGGGCGGTGAGGTGACCGATGTGACAATTGCCCCCGGCCGCCATTTCGAGGCAGGCGATCCGCTATTGCGGCTGGATGACACCGATCAGCGGCTGGCCGTCGCGCTGGCCGAGGCAAGGCAGGAGCGCGCGACCTCGGAACAAACCCGCTATCAAGGCCTGCGCGACACTGGCACAACCACGGCAACCCGATTTGAGGATGCCATGACGGCCTTTCGCATAGCCGAGATTGAGCTGGACCAGGCCCGCACCGATTTGGACAACCGCGTGCTGCGCGCGCCTTTTGCCGGGATCGCAGGGATTGCGGCGGTCGAGGCGGGCGACCGCCTCACGCTCGGCGACCCCATCGCCAGTTATGACGATCGCAGCCAGATATTGGTCGAGTTCGATTTGCCCGAGGCGCTGCTCCCGCGCACCAAGTTGGGCTTGCCGGTGCGCGCGACCTCATCCAGCACCGACGCCGGTGTGCTGCGCGGCGAGATTACAGCCATCGACAGCCGCGTCGCTGCCGCCAGTCGCACAGCCCGCGTGCGCGCCACGATCCCGAACGAGCCTGATGTGCTGCGCCCCGGCGCGTCGTTCACCGTCACGCTGGACTTGCCCGGCGCGCGCTATCCCATCTTGCCGGAACTAGCGCTTCAATTTTCGGGTGGCTCGCTGCAAGTTTGGCGCGTTGATGACACAGGCAACGCGCAGCCCGTTGAGGTGCGCCTGATCCGCCGCAGGGCCGGATCGGTCATCGTGGACGGCCCGCTGTCCGAAGGCGACCGTATTGTCGTCGAGGGCCTGCAAAGGATGCGACCCGGCCGCGCGGTCAACGTGCTGAACACCCCTGCTGCAGGCGCGACATGAGCGATAGCGGAGGCATAAGCGCGCTTAGCGTAAGGCGCCCTTGGCTGGCCGCCGTGATGAACCTGATGATCGTCATCGCCGGGGTCGGCGCGCTCTGGGGTGTGGAAATTCGCGAGCTTCCGGACATCGACCGCCCCATCGTATCAGTGCGCGCCAACTATCCCGGCGCTTCCCCCACCACGCTGGACGCCGAGGTTGCCTCCCTCGTCGAGGGCGCAGTCGCGCGGGTCGCCGGGGTGACGTCGGTCAGAACCTCGTCCGAGGAGGGTAACTTCCGCATGCGCGTCGAATTCAGCGCCTCCCGCGATCTGGACACAGCCGCCAGCGATGTGCGTGAGGCTGTCGCGCGGGTGGAAAATCGCCTGCCGGAAGGCGTCGAGGATCTGTATGTCGTCAAGTCCGAGCAGGACGCCAATCCCATCATGGACATCGCAATCTGGAGTGATGCGCGCTCCATCGACCAGCTGACCCGGTTGGTCGAAGATGCGGTTATTCCCGAATTCACCGCCGTGCCGGGCGTGGCCGAGGTGGCCGTGTTCGGCGATCGCCAGCGCGTGCTTCGGGTCGAGGTCGCGCCCGAGAGGCTCGCCGCGTTCGGTCTGTCCATCGCCGAGGTGGCAAGCACCCTGCGCGCGGCACAATTTGACGTGCCAGTCGGCAGCTTCGGCTCAGGCCAGCTTGAGGTGCTGGTACGCGCCGACGCCACCGTCACCGATCCCGCCCGTATTCAAGAGCTGAAAGTGCGGGAGAACGTCAGGCTGGGCGATGTTGCCGATGTCTATTTCGGCCTTGCCACAGCGAGCAGCGTCGCGCGGCTGGACGGGCGAATGGTGCTGAACCTCGGCATCGTGCGGCAGGCGCAATCAAACACGGTCCAAATCTCGGACGATATCCGCCGCGCCATTGACCGCTTGCGCCTGCGCTACGGCGAGCTTGGGTTCGAGATCACCTCGGACAGCGCGGTGTTCATCAAGGGCTCGATCGCTGAGGTGGCCAAGTCGCTGGCCTTTGCTCTGTTGATCGTGATCGGCGTCATCTGGCTGTTCTTTGGCAAGCTGCGAACGGTCTTGATCCCGGCGATCACCATCCCCATCGCGCTGACCGGATCACTTGCTGCTATCTGGCTGATGGGATTCTCAATAAACCTGATCACTCTTCTTTCGTTGGTGCTGGCAACTGGCCTCGTCGTCGACGATGCCATCGTTGTCACCGAAAATATTCAGCGCAAGCGGCAGCAGGGTCTGGGGCCGCGCGCCGCCGCGGCCATCGGTGCGCGAGAGGTGTTCTTTGCCGTCATCGCCACCACCGTCACGCTGATCGCGGTATTCGTGCCGATCTCGTTTCTGCCCAGCGAAGCGGGTCGTCTTTTCACCGAATTTGGCTTCGTTCTGGCCATCACGGTCGGCTTATCGTCCTTTGTGGCGCTGACGATGTGCCCGATGCTGGCCTCGCTCAGCGGCGATATGGGCGGCGGCACAGGGCCATTGGCCCGCCTTGGCGGTAAGCTGGCAAATGGCTATGCCGCACTGATTACGCCCATGATACGCGCACCCTTGGTCACGCTGGTCGCGGCATCCCTTTTGGCCGGGACAGCCTCCCTCGTCTACGGCCAATTGGGCGAAGAGCTGCTGCCCGATGAGGATCGCGGCGAAATTTCGGTGTGGATACAGGGGCCCGACGGAACAGGCCTCGACTACACCGACCGGCAGGTCGAGCATGTCGAGGCGATGATGCAGCCCTTTGTCGATCAGGGACTGGCGGCCAGCCTCTACTCCATTACAGGGCGCTATGACCTCAATCGCGGCAGCATCGGTCTGCGCCTCGCGCCCTGGGACCAGCGCCGCGTCTCCCAAGCCGAGATTGAGGCGCAGATCACCCCGCAACTTGGCAGTCTCGCTGGCGCTCAGGGCCGCATCTTTGGCGGCAACAGCCTGGGCCTGCGCGGCTCGGCGGGCGGCCTCAGCATCGCGCTGACAGGGCCGACATATCCGCAGATCGCGGAGGCGGCATATAGCTTTGCCGAGGCGATGGAGGGCGTGCCGGGCCTATCGGATATCCGCGTGCAATATCAGGCGACACAGCCACAATTGAACGTCCTCGTTGACCGCGACCGCGCCTCGGATCTGGGGGTCGAAATGTCGGCCTTGTCGACGACCCTGCGCGCGCTGATAGACGAGGACGAAATCGCAGAGTTGACGATTCAGGACGAGGCTGTGCCAATCATTCTGCAATCCAGCGCAGGCGCGGTTCGCGACCCCTCTGACCTAATGAACCTCTATGTGCGCGGGGCGGGCGGCGGCCTTGTCCCCCTCAGCCAGCTGGTCAAATTTGAGGAAAACGGTGTCGCCGCCGAGCTTGATCGCCACGCCCAACGCCGCGCGATTGAGCTGAGCGCGTCAATAGCCCCCGAAACGCCCTTACGCGGTGTCATCGACAATATGCGCGCACTGGGAGATGTAGAATTGCCCGGCGACATTGGACTTATCTTCCTTGGCGAGGCCGCGTCGCTGGATGAGACGTCAAGCGCCCTCACAGCTACTTATATCATTGCACTGATTGTCGTCTTTCTGGTTCTCTTGGCCCAGTTCGAAAGCCTGACCAGCGCTCTGGTCGTAATGACGACCGTCCCGTTCGGCATCTGCGCCGCGATTTATGCGCTGTTGCTGACCGGCACCACGATTAACATTTACAGCCAGATCGGTGTTCTGATGCTGGTGGGTGTCATGGCCAAGAATGGCATTCTTCTGGTCGAGTTTGCCGACCAACTGCGTGACCGCGGCGCGTCTGCGCCCGATGCCGCGCTAGAGGCGGCGCGCGCCCGCCTGCGTCCCATCTCCATGACGCTGATCTGTACGGTGATGGCAGGACTGCCTCTGATCCTCGGCAGCGGGCCGGGGGCCGAGGCGCGCGCAGCTATCGGCTGGGTCATCTTTGGCGGACTGGGCCTTGCCGCCGCCTTCACCCTATTCCTGACGCCGGCTGCCTACGCACTGATCGCATCAGCGTCCAGCGCGCGCGCGGCTAGCGGAGACGCGCTTGACGCTGAGCTGCGCAATATCTGAGGCTCATTTCTTTTTGCTAAAAATATCCTGGGGGAGCGCCTGAATTTCAAAGGAATTCAGGCGTGGGGGGCAAAGCCCCCAAACACCCCTTAAAACAGCCGTAACACCAATACAGCTGCGACCGCCGGCACGAGAATAGGGTGCAGCACATGATCAAAGTAATTGCTGCTCCCCCAGCCCATGACCCACATCGCCTGCCCCGTCACCGCCAAAAGCGGAACGAACACACTTCCTTGGGCAAATCCATATGCGCACAGCGCCAGCACAATCCCCGCCACCGGGATCGGCGCATATCCCAGCCGGTAGATATCCACCGGAATCGCCCCTGCCGCACTAGCGAGAAACGCGAGATAGAGCGCCAAAAACACCAGCAACTCCACGCTGCCAAAGGGCTGTACTGGCACACCCAATTGCGCGGCCATCTGCCGCAAGATAATCAGCGGGAGCACTGCGCCAACAGGCCCAAATAGCGCAACGATGCCCCGCAGCGGAAGGGTATCGCGCAGAAGCACCGCACAGCCAAGGCCCAGAGCCAGCCCAATCGGCACCGCCATTTGCGCCTGCACTCCGATGCCCAAAATCAGAAAGGCCAGCCAACCCAGCAGTGACGCTAGCCAAAGGGCAGTCAACGCACCGATCATTCGGCCATCGCCCATGCAAGATTAAATATGTGCGCGCGTATCCCTCGCTTGGCCGCTGTGCTGTAGGCCAGCAGGATGCGACCATCCGGTAGCGCGCGCATCATTGGATAGCGCGCATCGCCGCTGCCGGATTCTAGTGTCTTCAAGTGTCGCCACGTCGCGCCGCTATCTTCGCTCAGCGCAAGGTTCAATATGCCGCCATCCGACGCATCATCGTTGACCGCCATCAGGATGTCGTCGCCACCGATGCCCAGTGCGGCGACCGGCGCACTGGGATTTGGCACGTCCATCTCGCGCACCTCGTCCCACGTCTGGCCACCGTCGCTTGTGCGCGTAACCAGCAGCCGCCGCGCGCCGCTGTCGAAATTGCGCAGAAACGCCACGGCGCGCGCGCCGTCCAGCGGCACGATCATCGGCTGGATCGCCTTCATCCGGCCCGGCATCCGGCGCATGTCGCGCACCCGCCCGTGCCCATCAAGTCGCACTAGCGCGCCGTAGGTGGCGCCCATCTCGAAATAGGCGGGCAGCGCAAAACTGCCATCGGCGTAACCGGCCATCGGCGACTTTACCAGAAATGAGCGGTTGAGCAGCGGCGACAGGTTCAGTTTGCGCGCGCGCAGCGGCCCGCTTGGCCCCATCTGCACCTCAGCAATTGATGCCATGGCCCAGCCCCCCACCGATACCGCCGTGGTATAGAGAGTATCTGCAGCCCCATCATTTTGCACTGTATTGCCTAGCGTGACGACCAATTGGCGAGGCTCGAACGCATCGCCCAAAGCGCTCCGCGTGAGGCGCGGCGTAATCTTGGACACCGCGCCGTCTGCTCCGATATCGACGCCGACGACATCGACATCCGCCTGCGCCTCCTGCGAGCCGGCGAACCACAATATGCTGGCACCCTCCTTGTTCACGATAACAGCGGGCGAATGGGCTATGCCTGTCTTAGCGGTGTAGTCCAGAACGGTCTCAAAGACAGGCGCGCCGCCCCGCTCCATCACGGCCGGCAATGCCCACTCCCACGTCAGCGGCGCATCACGCCGGATCGCCAGCGCACTCAGGCCAAGGCTGAGAATACCCAGCGCCAGGACCGCAATCTGCACCGCACCCAGGGCCATCTACCCGACCTTCAAAACGATCTTGCCGATATGGGCGCTGCTTTCCATCCGGGCATGTGCCTTGGCGGCATCTGACAGCGCAAAGGTGCTGTCCATCACCGGGGCAATGCGGCCCCCACTTAGCAATGGCCACACGTCACGGCGTAGCGCGGCGGCAATCCGGGCCTTGGCCAGATCACTCTGCGGGCGCAGTGTGCTGCCGGTGATCGTCAGGCGCCGGACCATTACCTGGGAAAAGTTCAGTTCGGCCTTGGGGCCGCCAAGGAACGCGATTTGTACCAGACGGCCATCATCCGACAGTGCCTTGACGTTGCGCGGGATGTAGTCGCCCCCAACCATGTCAAGGATCAGGTCGGCGCCGCCCTCAGACCGCAGGATCTGGACAAAATCCTCGTCGCGGTAGTTGATTGCACGCTCTGCGCCTAGCGCGGCGCACTTGGCGCATTTCTCATCCGTTCCGGCGGTCGCGAATACGCGCGCGCCCATGACATGCGCCAGTTGGATCGCCGTCGTTCCGATACCGGACGACCCACCGTGGACTAAAAATACCTCGCCCGCCTTTAGCCCGCCCCGGTCCATGACATTGGTCCAGACGGTAAAGTAGTTCTCGGGCAGGCAGGCCGCCTCGGCCATGCCCATTCCCTCGGGGATCGGCAGGCAATGTGCGGCGGGGGTAGCCACATATTCGGCGTATCCACCACCGGGCAGCAGGGCACAGACGCGGTCGCCCACCTGCCACTCACAGGAACCCTCGCCGATAGCGGAGATTTCGCCCGACGCCTCCAGCCCCGGAAGGTCGCTGGCACCGGGGGGCGGGTCGTAGGCGCCCGCGCGTTGCAGCGCATCGGGACGGTTGACCCCTGCGTAGGCAACGCGGATCACAACCTCGCCCGCGCGGGGCTGCGGGCGCGGGCGCGTGGCTAGCTTTAGCACGTCGGGCCCGCCGGCTTTGGTGATTTCGACGGCTTGCATCGTGTCGGTCATGGGGCGTCCCTTTAGTCTGTTTTCGTCTTGGCTGGATTGGCACGGTCTGGGCTGGTCCAGCGGCCTGGCATATCGGCGCTGCGCTGAGGGGCACGGATATGGCTGAGTATCTTCATCGGCCCGGCCAAGAGCGCGCTGGCCAGCTTGTTATCCTTGGCCTTCGCCTTCAGCTTTTCGATTTGCATGACGTCGTCAATTCGCCGGTCCAGAAATTCCCACGTTGCGGTATTGCCCGGACTGTGGTCACCCAGCCAATACAGCACGGTAGAGCCATAGACGCCCGAGAGCGTCGCCCGCTTGGTGTACCAATTTACATCATCCGAGGTGTCGCCAAGCGCGGTCCAGATATGACCTGCCGTACCCCAGATTGCGCGCGCCCCGTCGGCGGCATGCTGAGGCAGCGCAAAGAGTGTCGTGCCACGGCGCACCATCTCGCGGTCGCCAGCCTCCAGCCGGTAGCGGACGGCGGCTTTGATGCGGTCGGTAAAGCGCATCTCGCTCAGGTCAGCCTCCTCCAACCGGGCCAGCATCGCAGCATCGCCCGCATCGTGATAGGCCAGCGCCAGATCGACCGCCCCGCGCGGCAGGGCGGCGCGGGCGACGGCTGGGTCGATCCCTGCATCCTTAGCCGAGGCGACAAAGGCCGTATGACTCCACCCGTCAAAGGGCACATGGTCGGCGGCGGCGTCCAGCATCTTGGCTATGATTTCGGCGTTTTGCATGACGTCCTCCTGATGGGTTCACATTACGCTTGTAGGGCTGGTTTTGCTATAGGGGACGCTTCTTGGAATCTTGCGACTTCGACTAAGAAGTTGGTGACACGCCATGCAAGTTAATGTTCGGGGCGACAATGTCGATCAGGGCGTAAGAGAAGAAACTGCATCGCGAAGAACTAATAAAACTATTGCTAATGCCTGACTTGCCTCAAAATGATGAAGTATCATCGTGATGAGAGCGCGCGTCCGGTACTTCCAAACATGACATCCAAGGCGCAACCGTCCTGAGCGTTGTCTGCTGACCTCTTCTCAGAAATCTTTTCTTATATTTCCTCTTGAAGCGGTCCGACCCAATTGATCGGTAAGCAAATGTAAAAGGCCCCCGCTCATCGCAGGGGCCATCCATCTCTTGCGCTAATCGCTAGATCTTACATGCAGTCTTTGATCGTCTGCACGTCCGGACCGTTTGGTGTCCGGCCCAGATTGAACGGTGCTGATGCGTCACGCCACTGGGCGTAGTCGTTCAGGTAGTCCAGCATCGACACATAGACTTTGGCCGAGTTGGGGTTCTCGCAGGCGACCTCGATGATGACCTCGTTCGCCATCTCCTGCACTTTTGCCAGCGTCTCGTCGTCGTAGCGGTTGATCTCGACCGCCTCGTCGAACTTGGCGTAGGCTTCGGTTGCGCGCTTCTCGGTGAAGGCCAGTGACCACATCATCGTGGCGTCCGCCGCGATTTGCAGCTTCTCGCGGGTATCATCGCTGAGGGCGTCCCACGATGCCTTATTGATCATCACGCCGAATACCGACGCCGACTGGTGCCAGCCGGGTGTCGCCCAGTATTTGGTGACCTGCTGAAAGCCGCCCGACCAGTCCACGTTGGGGGTCGAGAATTCGGCGCCGTCGATCACGCCGCGTTCCAGCGACTGATAGATTTCGCCGCCGGCCATGGAGACTTGGCTACCGCCCAGACGCTCCAGCAGTTTGCCCTGCTCAAGGCCCGACAGACGCAGACGCTTGCCCTGAAGGTCGGCAAGGTTGCGGATCGGCTCGTTCGAGCGGAAGCCGGATTCGTTGTTGGTCACGCCATAGGGCAGATAGACCATCCCGTAGTTGCCGTAGATCTCGTTATAGAGGTCCGCACCGCCCCATTGCTGGATCCAGTTGACGTAGTCGACCGCGTTGAACAGCGACGGTGTGGTTGCCAGCGCCGAGAATGCCGCATCACGGCCCGCCCAATAGCCCGGCCAATCGGCGCCGGCCTGAACTGTGCCGCTCTCGACCGCGCCGAAAACTTCGCCCGCAGGCACCAGCGATCCGCCTTCGAAGAACTCAATGTTCAGCTCGCCTGTCGTCAGCTTGTTCGCCAAATCGACGAAATGCTTATCCGTCTCGATCAGCTCCAGCGAGGATGGCCATGTGGTGGTCATGGTCCAGCTTTCCTGTGCCATTGCCTGCCCCGCGATTGCGGCACTGGCAGCAGCGGCCAGAATTGTCAGTTTAGTCATGCTTACTCTCCCTTTTTTGGTAGCATTATTGCGCGTAAAGCACGCTCGGCAGCCATTCCACCAGTGGCGGAAAGGCAGCGACGAGGATGCACATCAGCACGATCAGGCCAATGAATGGCATGACCCCGCGAATGATATGGCCGGTGCGCACCTCTTTGGGTGCGATGGCGCGTAAGTAGAATAGCGCGTACCCAAATGGCGGCGTCAAGAATGATGTTTGCAGGACCACCGCCATCAGGACGACGAACCAGAGCAGGCTGACATCCGGCATTTCCTGCACGATAGGCAGGAAGATGGGGAAGGACAGCAGCACGATCCCCGTCCAGTCTAGGAACGCACCAAGGATAAAGACGATGGCCAGCATCATGGCGATCAGCGCCCAAGGCTCCATATCCAGCGCGCGAATGATTTCCTGCGTGGCGCGCAGGCCCCCGGTGATGTTGAAAACGCCGGTAAAGGCGGTCGCGCCTACGACGATAAAGAGGATCATGGCCGACGTACGTCCGGTCTCTAACATCGCGCCGTAGAAGGTACGCCAGTGAAAGCGTCCGCGCGATATGACGATCATCAATGCAAGGCCCGCGCCGATCGCCGATGCCTCGGTCGCCGTCGCAATACCAGCCAGCAGCGAGCCAAGGATGCCAAAGATCAGGACCAGCGGCGGCAGCGCCTCAACAACAAGCATGCGGATCAATGCGGGACGCGAGATCTTCTCATCCGGTTCGACCGAAGGGGCCAAATCGGGACGCACAACAGAAATGATATAGACATAGGCTGCATAGCTAAGGCCAAGCAGAATACCCGGAATCATCGAGCCGGCAAAGAGATCGCCGACCGTCAGAGGCGAATAGCTGGCCATCAGGATCAGCATGATCGACGGCGGGATCAGGATACCAAGGCAGCCGGATGCGGCGATCACGCCGGTTGTCAGCGTAGGGGCATATCCGTATTGCAGCATGGGTCGCAGGGCCATGACACCCATCACCGTGATGGACGCGCCGATGATGCCTGTCGTCGCTGCCAGCAGGATCGAGATGAACACAACAGCCAGCGCAAGGCCGCCGCGTACATTGCTGAGCAATAGGCGCAGCGCCTCGAACATGCGGTCGGTTACGCCAGAATCCGATAAGAACCGCGCCATTAAGACGAATAGCGGAATCGCGATCAGCGTGTAGTTATCCAGAACGTCGCCGAAAATACGGTTAATAACGATGCCCAAAACCATTGTTTTGCCCGCGATCACAGCGGTCAGCACGGCGGTTCCGCCCAACACCAGCGCCAAAGGGTGGCCCATGAAAAGGCCCAGCAGCAGCAGGCTGAACATTAAGACAGCAATTAGTTCGGGGTTCATTGCAGCACCTCGTCGGATGTCGTTTCAACGTCGAGGATGATTTTGAGCACCTCCGCGATGCCTTGGATCAGCAGCAGCGCTGCAGCGACGCACATCGCCATTTTCAGCGGATAGACCGGCATTTGGATCGCGCCATAAGTCGTCTCGCCCTGATTCCAGGACTTCAGCGCGAAATCCCACGACCGGGTCATAAAAACGTAGGTGAACGGGAAAAAGAAGATGGCATAGCCCAGCAAATCGACGATGCGCTGCCAGCCGCGGCTGAAGCGCTCGGTCAGGATATCGACCCGCACATGCGCCTTGTGACGCAGGGCATAGCCGCCAAGCATCACGAAATAGAACCCAAAGAGCTGCTTGGACACGTCGAAGGCCCAGCGTGTAGGGTCGTTGAACGCATAACGCATGACAACGTCGTAAATAATAATCGCGGCGAAAATTACCGCGACAACTGAGACGATGCGCCCCACTACCTCGTTCAACGCGTCTATAACGCGAATTACACTCAGCATCTTAGATCCATTCGATATCTCCTCCTGAGGGCTGCACCGCCCTCGCTTCGCACCTGACCGACCTAAAGTGGCGGTGCGTGTACGCGGTAGGGGGCGCACAGACATGCCCATTCCCGGCACGCCTCGACCATTTGCGCCCACCCTCACGGTTTCGTGACACGATTGCAAGTAGTGGTAGAGCGCTAGGCAGGGGGTAACGTAACGGCAGCGTGAGTGTCGCCGTTAGATCTTGATGCAGCGGCGCCGCTCGCTTATTTGCGTGGTTAGCGGCTGATACGCACTTCAAAGCCCACGTCGCCGCAGGAGACACGCCACATGACACTTCTACGCAAATGCGATGCGGCCCTGATGGCTACGATCGCGGCCACATTGATCGCGACGGTCGTGATCGCACTGGCCTCGCCCGAGTATTTCTCGCTTGTCTTCGCGGCCGAGGACAGGCTGGTCGAGAACGGCACCGCGTTTTTCCTGCTGGTCGCCAGTATCGTTTTGGCCACCCATGCAGTTTCGCTGGCGCGGCAGGGTCGCACCGGCGCGGCGGCGCTGACAGCGCTTTATGCGTTGATGTTCTTTATGGCGGCGGGCGAGGAAATATCGTGGGGCCAGCGCATATTTGGCTGGGAATCCAGCGAGTTCTTTCAGCAAAACAACAAGCAGGATGAGACGAACTTGCACAATCTGATGGTCGGAGACGTGCATTTGACCAAATCGCTGTTTGGCCCCGTGCTGACGATCTGTATCCTGCTCTATCTGGTTGGTCTGCCGCTGATTTATCCGCGGGGCGGCCGCATCGCGGCGCTGGCCGATACCATGGCCGTGCCGGTGCCGTGGCTGAAACATGCCGCCATCGCGCTGGGGGCAAGCATCCTGATCGCCGTGCTGGTCGTGGACCGCAAGTGGGAGGTTTATGAGCTGATCTTTAGCCTGCTGATGGTGTCGATATTTATCCTGCCGCAGAACCCGGACAAAACGCGCTAGAGGATCTCGTCCTCGTCAAAGAGTGGTGCCGCATCCATCTGGGCCGTGACGCCATCAGCGGCGAACTCTCCGCGTAGCGTACTGGCGACGTGAAACAGCGCCTCGCCCTCATAGACCACTGGCATGTTCGTGCGTCCAATGACGATGCCGGCCTCGTCGCAGATCACCTCGGACTCGGCCTCGCCGAATGGGTCGGCGACGGCGCCTAGCACAGTGCCCGCCTCAACCGCGTCGCCAGTTGCACGATACGCGCGAAACAGCCCGCCTGCAGGCGCGCGAAACCAGCGCGACGCGTTGCACATTACCGTGGCAGTGCGCTCCCTTGGCACCCCCTTTTGCGCAACCATGCTTAGCGATTGCATCACCCGCAGGATGCCAGCCATGCCCGACCGTGCCGCCAATTCGTCAAAGCGCAGCCCTTCGCCGCCTTCATATAGCAGCACGTCAACGCCTGCCTGCTCGGCGGCCATGCGCAGAGATCCCTCGCGCAGCTTCGAGTTTAGCATCACGGGCGCGCCAAACGCGCGGCCCAGCGTCGCCAACCGCTCGTTTCCCGGCGTCAGGCGGATTTGCGGTAGGTTGCTGCGGTGGATGGCGGCGGAATGCAGGTCGATTCCGATATCGGCCCGCTGGACAACCTCGCGCATGAAAATATCGGCAAGCCGAGATGCCATTGAGCCTGTTGGCCCGCCCGGAAAGCAGCGGTTCAGATCGCGGCGGTCAGGCAAATATCGCGCATTGTTCAAAAAACCGAAGGTGTTGACGATCGGCACCGCCAACAGCGTACCGGCCATCGACTTCAGCGGGCCGGCACGCAAGAGACGGCGCACGATCTCGACGCCGATCACCTCGTCGCCGTGAATGGCGGCCGATACGAACATCACCGGGCCCGGCTTACGTCCATGCACGACATGCACCGACAGGTTGACTGGCGTGTGATCCGACAGCGTGCTGACCGGGATATCCACGGTGCGCCGTGTGCCTGGTGCGATTTCGTGTCCTGCGATGATGAAGGGCAGATTATGCGGCATGTACGCGCCTTTTGCTAAGTATCGGGTAGGGCGATAGGCGGTTTCACCCCGCCTGTCCATCGGCGCACTAATTGGCCGCTGGATACAGCGTGCTTCGAGTGCATCACAATTTATGGTGGATTTGTACAAGTTTCTGTTACATTTTTTAGTATCCGCCGCTTTCGCCTCAGAATGGTGCGCCAATGGACGCGCCGCACGGTCAGGCAACAATGATAGCGAGCGGACACAAAAACCGGAGGAAACGGGACAATGACAACGAAACTGGTAGTGGGCCTAGACGGCCACGCCTCGGGCGAGAGGGCGTTGGCACATGCAAGCCGCCTCGCCGAATTGATCGGAGATTGCGAGCTAGTGGTGACCTATATTGTGGAATGGTCGCCCTTCTCCTTTCAGACAGCAGAGGAAAACGAGCAGCGCCACAAGCGCCGCGAAGAGGAGACCACGACCGCGCTGGAGCGGGTGGTGAACCCAGCCGTCGCCAAACTAAAGGCTGAAGGCCTCAAGGCACGCGGCGTGGTGCGCCATGGCGACGTGTCGGACGCGCTGATTGCCGTCTCGACCAAGGAAGGCGCCGAGCAGATCATCGTCGCACGCGCATCCGAAGGCGGCTTTGCCAAGCGGTTCTTCGGCAGCTCCACCTCCAACCTCGTGATGAGCTCGACCGTGCCCGTCACCGTTGTCAGCTGAAAAGGCATATCCCCATGAATTACGCACAAAAGGCCCTCATCGCCGCGGCGGCCATAGCGGCCCCGGCCTCAGCCATGGCGCAAGAGGCCGGATCGTTGGACCAGAAGGTCAACGCCGCCTTCGCCACAGCCACCGGTCCCTTCGTCAACCTGATCTTCGCCCCCTTCCCCGGCACATCGTTCCCTTGGATCGTGATGTGGCTAGTCGTCGGCGCGAGTATCTTTACCCTTTATTTCGGTTTCGTTCAGTTCCGCTTCTTTGGCCACGCGATCAAGCTGGTCAAAGGTGACTATTCCGATCCCAATGACGCGGGCGAGGTCAGCCACTTTCAGGCGCTGACCACCGCACTCTCGGGCACTGTTGGCCTCGGTAATATCGCGGGGGTTGCGGTAGCCGTCGGCATCGGCGGACCTGGCGCGACCTTCTGGATGATCCTAGCGGGCCTTCTGGGCATGGCGTCTAAGTTCACCGAATGTACGCTGGCGGTGAAATATCGTAACGAATACCCAGACGGCACCGTATCCGGCGGCCCGATGTACTACATGAAAAAGGGCTTTGCCGAGCTGGGCCTTCCCGGCGGCGGATTCCTTGCGATCGTGTTCTCGGTCTTTTGCATCCTTGGTGCGCTTGGCGGCGGTAACATGTTCCAAGCCAACCAGGCACATGCACAGATCGCTGGCATTGTTGGCGACTATCCGGGCTGGATTACCGGCGTGGTGTTTGCGGCCGTCGTGTTCGCCGTGATCGTCGGCGGGATCAAATCCATCGCGCAGGTCACCGAAAAGGTCGTGCCGTTCATGGGCATCCTTTATGTCGGTGCGTCACTGGTCATCATCTTGATGAACTACGACCAGATCGGCGCGGCCTTCGGCTCGATCTTTGCCGGTGCGTTTACCGGTCTTGGTGTGGCGGGCGGCCTTGTGGGCGCGCTGATCCAAGGCTTCAAGCGGGCGGCATTCTCGAACGAGGCTGGTGTCGGCTCGGCGGCTATCGCGCACGCGGCGGTCCGCACGAAAGAGCCGATCACAGAAGGCTTCGTATCGCTGCTGGAGCCGCTGATTGATACGGTCGTGATCTGCACGATGACCGCGCTGGTTATTACCATCTCAGGGCAGTTGATCGTGAACCCAGAAACCGGCCTCTTTGTCTTGAACGAGGCGGGCACAGCGATTGCCACCGTAGGCGATACATCGGGCGTCGCGCTGACATCTGCGGCGTTCGGGTCGGCCATTAGCTGGTTCCCCTACGTTCTGGCGGTTGCAGTCGTCCTCTTCGCCTTCTCGACCATGATCTCTTGGTCCTACTACGGCCTCAAGGCGTGGACGTACCTCTTTGGCGAGGGCAAGACATCCGAGCTGACGTTCAAGATCATCTTTTGCGTCTTTATCGTTATCGGCGCGGCAGCCAGTCTTGGGCCAGTCATCGACTTCTCGGATGCGGCGATCTTTGCCATGGCCGTGGTCAACATCTTTGCGCTATACTTCCTGATGAAGCTGGTGCGGCGTGAGTTGAACTCGTACGCGGGTCGCCTCAAGTCCGGCGAAATCAAGGCTTACGCCCACTAAAACCTGAGCGTTCCACTGAAAAAGCGAGAGCACCCGCGCCATGGCGCGGGTGTTTTCATTTGAGTATTTACGCCAAGATGAAAGTTCTCACGCGACAGGGCGCCGGAGGCGCAGGTATATCAGGCGTATGACAGAATCCAGTTTTGCCCATCGCCTCGCCGTGCGCAGCGCCCTGCCCCGCCTGAATGCAGGCACGAGGGCCGTCGTCAATATCGGCTTTCTCGGCCCACTCAGCGGCCCGGTAGAGAGCTGGGGATTGCCCGGCCTGAACGGCGCGCGCATCTGGGAGGATTGGCTAAACGACGCGGGCGGCCTGCTGATCGACGGCGCGCGCCATCCGGTGCGCATCCACGCGTTCGACTGCGGGTATGACCCCGAACATTCAATGGAGGGCGCGCGGCTGATGGTGCAGCGCCACGACGTGGCCCTCCTGATGATGCTGGGCGGCGACACGTTCACCCCTGTCCGCGATTTTCTGATGCGGTCCAAAGTTCTAACGTCAACACTGCTGCCATCGGACCTGTCGCCTGACACTCCGTGGCTGATCGCACCCAGCGAGCTGCACCCGATTTATAACGTCACAAGCGTTGATTGGCTGGGCCGCGCACGGCCTGATCTAAAAACGGTGGCCATTTGCAGCCAGACCGACGCACTGGGCCTGCCATCGCTGGCCACCTACCGCGCGGCATTCAAGGCGGCGGGGATCGGGATCACCAAAGAGATACAGTACCCGCCCGATCAGACTGATCCCGCATCTATCGTCGATGCGATGATGGAAAGCGGGCCTGATATCCTCTGCTGGTCGACCAGCTATGCGCCAATGGTGCACGCGATGACGGAATATGCCTACGCCAAGGGGTTTGAGGGCCAAATCATGTCATGCACGCTGGATAACTATCCGGCTCTGGTCGCGCGTACCTCGCCCGAATTCATGGAAGGCACCGTCTTTCAGTTTCCGGATTTCGACGATCCACTGCTGAGCGAAAAGGCGTTCTTCTTTAACCAGCCCGACATGTTTTTTGAGGAATATAACCGCCGCTTTCCCGGCTCATGGAGCGCGGTCAGCTGGGAATATGTCGCCACATTAGAGATTTGGCAGGCGGCGGTCGAAAAGGCGGGCAGCCTCGCGCCCGCGTCCGTTCTGGCTGCGATGAAGCAGTTGGGACAGGTCACGCACGCTTTCGGCCCCGCACAGTGGTGGGGCGAGGAGATGTTTGGCATCTCGAACGCGCTGGTCGGCGATTGGCCAGTGGTCACCGTTCAACGGGGAAAGGCGCGTATCGTCGAATTCGGCTCGATCCCTGCTTGGTTGGGGCAGCACGGCGGGCTATTGCGGCGCGAAATGTCCGATCTGGGCCAGTTATGGCAACAGCGGCTGGCCAATGGCGGCTGGGCATATTCCGGCGAGGCTGCGCGCCCGGTCTGAGGTGGGGGGATTCTGTGGCGAGGCCGGTCAATCGGTGCAAACGCGCCAACCAATGGCGCACCATTTTACAATTCGGTTCAGTAATTGGTCCATGCTCGCAGACCAAGTTGCGCTGGCGGATTGACACTCTAAGGCCCTGATTTAAGGTAATGAAAGGCCATGTAAGACTGACGGCGCGCTAACCTGTGCGCATAATTGGTTCAAAAAACCAGACCGCGATGCAACAAAGTTTCTTGCTTGTGAAACAGACGCCCTGTTACGATTTGACTGAGACCGGACCGATCCTCCCCTTTTCGCTCATAATTTGTGATGCAAACGGGTGTATGTGGGGCCGCAGCGTTTTGCCCGGTCTCCAAGATATACGCCGCACCAGATTTGCGGCACCAACATGGGAGAAACCAGATGATTTCCAAGATTATGGCCGCGGGACTGTCGCGCCGCACCTTTCTGAAAAGCACCGCCATTACTGCCGTTGGCGCAGCTTTGCCCGGCGCCGCACTGGCCGCAGGTGAGCCGATCAAGATCGGCTTTCTCGCGCCGCTGACCGGCGCCGTGGCCGCATGGGGCAAGCCCGGCCTCGACGGCTGCCAGATCTGGGCCGAGCGGGTGAATGCCGCCGGCGGGATCGAGCTGTCTGATGGCAAGCACCCGGTCGAGTTCGTCAGCTACGACAACGAATATGACCCCGCCAAGGCGCGCACCGGCGCGACCAAGCTGATCCGCGAGGACGGCGTGTCGTTCATCATGATGCTGGGCGGAGATACATGGCCGGGCGTGCAGCCTGTTGCCGACAAGACCGGCATGCTGTTTTCCACCCTGCTGCCATCGGATCTGAGCCCGGACAGCACCACACTGATTGCGCCGACCGAAGTGCACCCGATTTATCTGGTCACCGGCGTCGACTATCTGGCCGACACATATCCCGATGCAAAGACGGCTGTGATCTGCGCTCAGGATGACGCGTTGGGCCTGCCCTCGGTCGCCACCTATCTGGCAGCATTCGAGGCGCGCGGCATCGAAGTGCTGGAGGAGCCACTGCTGTTCGACCCTGCCACCACCGATTTCGCGCCGATCGTCACGCGCATGATGTCGAGCAATCCAGATATTATCTGCCTCGACACCTGCTATTCGGACTACGTCCACCCCATTAGCGAGCAGCTGTTCCAGCAAGGCTACGAGGGCAAGCTGATCAGCGCGACCGCCGATTTCTATGACCAGATGATCGCCAAAACGTCCAAGGAATTTATGGAAGGCTTCATCTTCCAATTCCCAGACTTCGACGATCCGGCACTGGCGGGTGACAACATCAACTTCGAGGATGCCAAAGGCTTCTACGACGCATACGCCGAGCGTCACCCCGGCGAATGGGGCGCGGTAAGCTGGGAATATGCGTCGATCATGGATCTGTGGAAGGCCGCCGCCGAAAAGGCAGGGAGCGCCGATCCCGATGCGGTCATCACCGCCATGAAAGAGGGCGGCACCGGCAAGCACGCCTTTGGCGACGCCAAGTGGTGGGGGACCGAGCTGTTCGGCATCGACAACGCGCTGGTCGGTGACTGGCCTGTCGTCGTGATCGAAGATGGCAAAGCCGTCATCAAGGGCTTTAAGTCGATCCCTGACTGGTATGACCAGCACGGCGACCTGTTGATCAAGCACATGCAGGCATACAACCAGATGTACGATCAGCGCGGCTGATCGCCCGTCACCGGCGTCGCGGGGTTTGTAACCTCGCGCCGCGCCCTGCCCCCATTTGAGAGTATAATTCCATGCTGGATCTTCTGGCCCAGACAGGCCTGAATGCCGTCTATGCCGCAAGCTACATCTCGCTCGTCGCGGTCGGCCTCGTGCTGATCTTTGGCGTGATGGGCGTCATTAACTTCGCCCATGGCGAGTTGTTCATGGCCGGCTCCTACGTAGTCGTCGCCGTCTATGCCGACATGCATATGCCCTTCTTCTTCGCCGTGGTGATCGGCCTGCTTTTCGTCGGCTGCCTTGGCCTGCTGATGGAGCGTGCGCTGTTCAGGCCCTTGCGCGACAACCCCTTAGGTGGCCTTGTCGCCTCAATCGGTTTCCTGATGATCCTTCAGGCGCTGGCCTCAATGGGATTTGGCGTCCGGATGGAGTTTATTCCCCCGGTGACGCAACATGTGATCTGGTTTACGGACAGCATCAGCATCCCGCTTGCGCGGGTCTATGTGATTGTTGCCGCCGTACTGCTGCTGTCGGCGCTGTGGTATTTCCTGAAACGAACACGGTTTGGCTGGGCACTGCGCGCCTCGGCCCAAGATCCGCAGGCGGCCGAACTACAGGGCATTTCCATCGCGCACACCGCGCGCATTGCCATGTTCATCGGCGCTGGGCTGGCGGGTATCGCGGGCGCGCTGACCGCTCCACTGGTGTCGGTCAATCCGCATATGGGGCATTCTGTGATCGTGACCGCATTCATCGTCATTATCGTCGGCGGCGTCGGATCACTTGAGGGGGCGATCATCGCATCGGTCGTCTATGCGTTTGTGCATACCTTCGTGACCACATTCTACGGGGGCGTCATTGCCGACATCACGGGCCTGTCGCTGATGTTGGTGGTGCTTATCGTCAAGCCGACCGGCCTGTTCGGGAGTGCGGATCGTGCTTAAATTCCTGATCTGGCCCCTCGCCGCCGTCGCGCTGCTGGCCCTGCCTCACGGCCTTAGCTTTTCGCAGCAGGAAATTCTGGTATTTCTGACGATCAACATTTTGCTGGTGACCTCCTACAGGCTGCTGACGCTGACCGGCGAATGGTCACTTGCGCATGTCGTCATCATGGGCGTTGGAGCGTATGCCAGCGCGCTGTTTACCAAAGAGCTGGGAATATACGTCCCCGTCTCAATGCTGCTGGGTGGGCTGGTCTCGGCGTTGATCGCGGTCATCCTCAGCTTTCCGCTCTTTCGCATGAAGGGGTTCTACTTCCTCATCGGCAGCTTTGCCGCGGGCGAGATTATTCGCCTGCTATGGAAGCATTTTCGCGATCCATTCGGCGGCGCCAAAGGTATCAAAGGCATTGACCCGATGCCTGACTTCTCTATCGGGATCTACAATTTCGATTTCTTTGAGCCGGTTAGTTATTTCTATTTCGCTGGTCTCGTCGTCGCTGTCTGCATGTGGATTCTCTGGCGGATCGAGCGTAGCCCCGTCGGCCTGACGTTCCACGCCGTCCACTGGCAGGATAAGCTGGCCGAGGCGTCGGGCGTCAACCTGCGCGCGTATCGCACGCTGGCCTTTGCGGTTGCCAGCGGTTTTGCCGGCATCAGCGGCGCACTGCTGGCGCATTATATCGGCACGATCAATCCGGGCAGCTTTGATCTGGATTACATGGTATTCGTGCTGACATGGGCCATCGTCGGCGGCACAGGCACGTTCTATGGCCCCATACTGGGATGCGTCGCGCTGACCATTCTGAACGAGGTCGTCCTGCGCGAGATGGGGTTTGAGCAGGCCCGACCACTGATCTACGGTTGCATCCTGATCGCCTCGATCCTCTTCATGCCCAACGGGCTGGAAAGCATCGTTCAGAAGTTCACCAAGCGGAGGGCCAAGCAATGAGCGAGTTTCTGAAGGTGGAGAACCTGACCATGCGCTTTGGCGGCTTGGTGGCGGTCGACGCGCTGAACTTCACCGTCGAACATGGCACAATCCATGGATTGATCGGCCCCAATGGTGCGGGCAAGACGACTACATTCAACATGATCTCAGGCTTTTACAAGCCGACGAGCGGCAACGTAATGCTGCGCGGCGAGGATATATCGGGGCTGAAAATGCACGAGGTCGCGCGGCGCGGTGTCGTGCGCACGTTCCAGCACTCGACCCTCTTTGCGGAACTGACCGTGATGGAAAATGCCCTCATCGGCACGCATATGCCATTCCGGCCCAACATCTTTGCCGCGATCGTCGGCTGGGATCGCGAGGACAAGCAGGGTGCTGCGGCTCGCGCGAATGAGGCGCTGGAATTCTTTGGCCTCGATCACCTGACGGCCGAGAGGGCCGGCGATCTGAGCCATGGGCACCAGCGCGCCCTTGGCATGGCCGTCGCCTATGCCAGCCACCCCGATATCATGCTGCTGGACGAGCCGTTCACTGGCATGAACCCCGAGGAGACGCGCCAGATGATGGACCTGATGCGCCGCCTGCGCGAGGCCGGCACGACGATCCTATTGGTCGAGCATGACATGCAGGCGATCATGGGCCTGTGCGATACCATTACCTGCATGAGCTTTGGCAAGTTTCTGGCCGAGGGCAACCCCAAAGAGATCCGCAACCATCCCGCCGTGATCGAAGCCTATCTGGGGGGTGCGCGCCATGTTGCTTGAAATGACAGGCGTTGCCGTAAACTACGGCAAGATCAACGCGATCCGCGACATTTCGATCCAAGTTCCCGAGGGCAAGATCGTGACCATCATTGGCGGCAATGGCGCGGGCAAGACAACCACCTTGCGCGCTATGTCGGGCATGGTGCCGATCACCAAGGGCGAGATCACATTCGAGGGCAAGCGTATCGACGGGCTGCCGGCGTCCAAGGTGGTCGCCCACGGCATCGCGCATGTGCCTGAGGGGCGCCGCATCTTCCCGAACATGACGGTCGAGGAAAACCTGCGCACTGGCGCATTCCTGCGCCGCGACAAGGACGGGATCGAGAACGACCTCGAAGATGTCTTTAAGCGGTTTGAGCGTCTGCGCGAGCGACGGCGCCAACGCGCGCAGACAATGTCCGGCGGCGAGCAGCAAATGCTGGCGATCGGACGCGCGCTGATGTCGAAACCACGCCTGTTGCTGATGGACGAGCCGTCGATGGGCCTTGCCCCCGTCATCGTCGAGGAAATCGCGGTGATTATTGAGGAGATCAACGCGCAAGGCCTGTCGGTCGTGTTGGTAGAACAGAACGCCGAATTGGCGTTAGAGCTGGCCGACTATGCCTACGTGCTGGAGACGGGCAATTGCGCGATGGAGGGCCCTGCCCATGAGCTGCACGATAACGAGACGGTCCGTGCCGCGTATCTGGGCATTTAAGCGCAGCGATCCTGATTGGCGACTGGCGCGGGCGTCCGGCTGGACCCGCGCAGATCTGATGTGGGAGCGGCTGATGGAGGCCGGGTGCGAGGCGTTTTGCGCCGGACAGACGGCGCGCGCGGGGCTGCTGTTTCTTGCGGCGGACGCGCTGGCGCGAGGGCGATTTGCCAAAGACGATCTGCGCCGCGCCACTGGCCCCGCCGCGCGCGCGATGGTTCGTTTGGCGCGCGGCAAAGATGCGAGCGCATTGATCGCCAAGGCCCAGCGCGGCTGGCTCGCCGCACCGGACGCGGTGGCCACGATGGAGATCAAACCGCGCATCCGCTCATCGCTCTTTCATTTGCGGATGGAGGCGAAACATCGCGGGCAGTATCAGGATAACTTGCGCACCCGGCTGGGCCGCATCGCAAAAGAGACTGACGAGACGCTGGCGGACCTCAGCAGTGGCGAGCGGCGTCATCGCCATTTTGCCCGCTGGCGCGGCGAGAAACCCACCGTTTTCGACGGCACGCGCAAGGTTCTGGGCGCCGCGCTGTTGATCCCCGATGCCGATGCAGGCTCTGGCACCCGGCGCGGAACACGCTAAACTGGCCGCTCGAATTTCGCTTGCGAGGTGCGCGTGACGCAACATCTGAGAGTCTTGGTGATCGGCGCCTCAGGCCGCGTGGGGCGGATGCTGCGCCGCTATTGGCAGGCAGCGCCGCCGCGCGGAATTGCACTCACGTACCAGACGCGGCAACGCGGCGAAATCGCGTGGGACGCGGCAGATGGCCCTGATGCGCTGGCCGCGCACGGCCCGTTCGACCGCCTGCTGGTGCTGGCCGGCGTTACTCCGGGCCCGGGCGCGGACATGGCGCAAAACGAGTTAATCGCGCGCGCCTGCCACGCGGCAGCGGCGCAGGTAGGCGCGGCGCATATGCTGCTGGCGTCCAGCTCGGCGGTCTACGGCACCGCCCAAAACCGCCCCTATTCAGAGGCCGACACCCCCATCCCCACCAATACCTATGGCAAGGCCAAGCTGGACGCGGAACGCAGCATAGAGGGCGGCCTACCCACCTGCGCCCTCAGGATCGGCAACGTGCTGGGCGCGGATGCATTGATGGTGAACGCCGCAACGGCCAGCGCGGGAAACCCCGTGCATCTGGACCGGTTTGCCGACGGGCGCGGCCCATTGCGGACGTATATTGGCCCCGGCACGCTGGCACAGGTGCTGGAAACACTGCTGCATGCCGGTGATACCTTGCCGGGTGCATTGAACATCGGCGCGCCGATGCCCGTCGCCATGGAAACACTCCTAGAGGCGCATGGCGCACCCTACACCGCGCGCCCCGCCCCTCCAGAGGCCGTGCAGCGCATCACGCTGAACTGCGGCGCGCTGGACGCTTTGCATGCCTTTGATCCTGACGCCTCCACCGCGCGGCACATGTTGGACCAATGGGCGAAGCTTGGGGATGCACCATGACCCCCTTCAAACGCTTTTTCGATTTCATATCGGTGATCGCGCTGGGCACAGTCCTGTTGCCGGTGATGATCTGGGTCGCCATCCTGATCGCGGTACGTGACGGTCGGCCCATATTCTACGTGGCAGAGCGGATGAGGACGCCAACCGAGGCGTTCGGCCTGATCAAATTTCGCACCATGCGTCCCAGCGCAGACGACAGCGGCGTGTCGGGCGCGCACAAAGCGGACCGCCTGACGCGCACTGGCGAAATGCTGCGGCGAACGCGGCTGGACGAGCTGCCACAGATCATCAACGTGCTGAAAGGCGATATCAGCCTCGTCGGGCCGCGCCCGCCCCTGCGCCAATATGTCGAGAGGTTTCCCGCGATATATGCCGAAGTGCTGAAATCGCGGCCCGGCATTACTGGCCTCGCTACTCTTTATTTTCACGAGCATGAGGAATATCTGCTGTCGCGCTGCGATGGCGCTGCGCAGACGGACCGCGTCTATGCTACGCGATGCGTGCCGCGCAAGGCGCACATAGACCTGATTTATCAGCGTAATCGGTCGTTCTGCTACGATTGGGAAATAATGCTCAAGACGGTGTTCAAACGTCTACGCTGAGATCCGTGTGCCCTGCCTCAGAACTCTTCTTTGATGGGACGTGCCAGTAGGGTCTGCATCGCGTCATGCGGCGTCACCTCGCCTGCGAGAAGGCGGCGGGTCATCTGTAGGATAGGCGCATCAACGCCGTGCTCCTTGGCGATCCGTCCGGCGATTTTTACCGTTGCTGCGCCCTCTGCCAGCGGGCGTCCGGCCAGATCCTCGCCCCGGCCCAGCGCCATGCCATAGCCGAAATTGCGCGATTGCGGCGACGCACAGCTCAGCATCAGGTCGCCAAACCCCGATAGGCCCATATACGTCTGTTCCTGCCCGCCCATCGCGGTTCCCAGACGGCGCAATTCGACAAACGCGCGTGTGATCAGCGCGGCCTTCGCGCTTTCGCCGTAACCCATGCCGACGACAATGCCGGCGGCAATCGCATAGACGTTTTTCAGTGCGCCGCCCGTTTCGACCCCCGCCACATCGCTGCTGGCATAGACGCGAAACGCGTCTGAGCTAAGCGCCCGGCAAAGCGCCATCGCAATCGCATCATCGCCAGCGGCCAGCGTCACGGCGGTCGGTTTGCCCGCCGCTACGTCGACGGCAAAGCTGGGGCCGGACAGAATAGCTTGCGGGCGTCCGGGGCACAGTTCGGCAAGGATCTGGCTGGGCAAATGGCCGGTCGCCACCTCGATCCCCTTGGCCGTGTTGATCAAAACGGCGTCTTTGGGAACGTGCGGTTCAAGGGCAGGCAGCGCGCCGCGCAGCGACTGCGCCGGAATCGCCAGGATTATCGTCCCTGCATTCTGCAAGACCGCGGGGTCGGTCGTGGCTGCAATCCGTTCGGCCAGGTTAATATCCGGCAGATAGCGTGGATTGCGCCCTTGGGTGCTGAGCGCGTCCGCAACCTTAGCGTCACGGCACAGAAGCGCGGTGCTTTGTCCGGCCCGCACGCAGGCACAAGCCAGCGCCGTTCCCCACGCGCCGCCGCCCACAACAACCCAGTTTTCGCCCATTGCACCTGCCCGCCCGTATCTACTCACCAGTGGCTCTTATGCTATCGCGCCGCAACGGGGTGGACCATGATAAAACCCAATGGGGTGATGGCAATGCGATCTCAAAGTTGCGCATGCGCGGCGATCCGCCTTTCGCGCCCATTGGGACCGAATTTTAACTACGACAGGCGGATTTTCACAGGCACCACCACGCGAAGGAAGCGCAGTGTACTCTCTTTTGGGTTGTCTCGCATCCCGCGCGGGATGTAGGAACTCAACATTGCTCCAACGGGGGCCACGGCATTCACTGACGCGGGGGGCATCAGCGTGAACCGAACGATCAAATCTATCGGTGGTGCGTCAAAATGGGCCGCCGTTGCGGTGACCGTGACGGTGCTATCCGCATGCACCCTACCGCGCGGCGCCGCGTTGACATCCGAGATCGTCAACGAAGAACGCTCCGACACGTCGGCCTTTCAGGTGGTGCGCGTCGGCCGCGCAAATGCCGCCGCCGTCGCCCATTGGCCCGGCACCGGAACCAATAGCAGTTACCGCTGGCCGACAGGCACACGCGGGCCACAAGGCAGCGTAATCCGCAGCGGCGACAAGGTGAACCTGTCAATCTGGGATAATCAGGAAAACTCCCTGCTAACCCAGCGCGACGTGAAATCCGTGCAGTTGCCGGGGCTGACGGTGTCGCCTTCGGGCACGATATTCGTGCCATATCTGGACGAGGTGGTCATCAACGGCCAAACGCCTGCACAGGCCCGCCGCGAGATCCAGAACCGCATCAGCGCAATCGTCCCGTCGGCGCAGGTCCAGCTAGAGATGACACCAGGGCCAAACAATGCGGTCGATTTGATATCGGGCGTGGTTAGTCCGGGCAGCTTTCCCATGCCCGACCGTAACTACAAAATCCTCAGCGTTATCGCCCAAGGCGGTGGTATCGCGCCCGGTCTGCGCAATCCCATCGTCAGGCTCCAGCGCGGCGGTAGCACCTATGATATCCGCGCCGAACGGCTGTTTGCCGATGCATCGCACAACATCACCTTGCGGGGCGGCGACAATATCCTCGTGCTAGAGGACAAACGCTATTTCACGGCCTTCGGCGCCACCGGAATCGAAGAATTGATCCGCTTTGAGCAAGAAGAAATTACTGCATTGGAGGCGATGTCGCTGATCGGGGGGCTGTCTGACAACCGCGCAAACCCCAAAGGGGTGCTGGTCCTGCGCGATTATGGCCAGACCGCGCTGCGCGTTGATGGCACGGGGCCGTCCAAAGCGCAGGTAATTTTTGCCTTCGACATGACGACCGCAGATGGCCTGTTTGCCGCGCGGAAATTTCTGGTGCAGCCAGAGGATACCGTGCTGGCCACCGAATCGTCGGTCACGTCCGTGCGCACGATACTGGGCCTCGTCGGCTCCGTCTTTGGCGTGGCAGATACGGTGCAGAACTACTGATTTCAGGTGGGCGGCGCGGCGCGAGTGGCGACATGCCCGCACGGCTGGCGGCGCGCTGTATCGCTGCTAATACGCTCTTACCTGCTGGGGACGCTGAACCTCAACCTGCCGAAACTGCGGCAAGGCAGTCACTCTCCGGGCTTCCTAGAGACCCACAAGACATCGGAACAGCCGTTGGGGGCAGAGATTCAGAAAGCGTGGATTCCCAACAAAAACAATTTGGCGCCGGATGCCTCATCAGCGTTAAAACCCATTTCGACTCAGTTCCGCAGCTATCTTTTTGCGGGACAGGGCATCGCGTGTCGGAAAGGCGGCGAAAAAATCGTTCGCAGTTGCATCAGGCTTGAGCCTAAGCGCCTCGTGCCGCCAACGGGTTGCCTGATTGTCGCGCCCGGCCAGTCCGTTCGCTGCCAGCGCGATCATGGCGATCAGATAATGTGCCCTAGGCGCCGTGGCGGCGCGGTCGGCCCAATCGGCTGCGGCCTGATAGTCTTCTTGCTGGAGCAGTATTTGCGCACGAACACCGTGAACGCCATAGAGCAACGGATCGAGCGGGCTGAGGTGCAGCGACGTGTCCAGACCGGCCATCGTGGCGGGTGCATCCCCCGCTATCATGGCGGTAAAGGCCGAGGCGTAGAAGCCTTGGGCATAATTCGGGTTGAGGGTGGTCGCGCGCGCCAGCCAATCTGCCGCGACCTCGGGCTGGTTCGTCAGCCAGTATGACCGACCCATGGTGAAGTTTGCGAACGGATCGAGAGCGTCGAGTTCAAGACTGCGTTCGGCGTGCCGCCGAGAAGCGCGCGCGGCACCTGCGGGATCAGGGCCTTGGCGCAGGAAGGCGTCCAGAAAACTTGTGAAGGACAGCCCGGCATGGGCGCGCGCAAACCGAGGGTCTGCCGTGATGGCGCGAGTGAAACAGGCTTGTGCAAGCGCCGTATTAGACGCCGTGAACCGATACAGATGTCGCAAGCCAAGGTGATAATTGGCCCAGGCATCCAGCCCCTCGGGGCCATTCAACTGCGCAATCTGCGCCTCATGAAAGGGTATGTGCATCTCCAGTGCAGAAACCAGATGCACGACGATGCGCGCCCGCAAGTCGTCGATTTCACCGAGGCGAGCGACGAGCCGGTCTGCCCACAACACTTCGCGGGAGTTTGTGTCGGTGAGTTCCAGCGTCACCGCCACAGTGCGATTCTGGGCTTCGATGATACCGGACAGGACGTAACGCGCCGCAAGCGCCGTTGCCACAGCATCTAGATCGGGGGTGGGTTGGTGGAACCGAAAAGAAGAGCCGCGTGCGATAACCGCCAGCCACCGTAGCCGCGACAGCGCTTCGATGATCTCGTGCGGAATCGCTTCTCCCAACACGGCAAGATCGGGCGACAGCCCAAGCGGCTGAAACGGCAGAATGGCAATCGATGGACGCCCGACCGGATGCACAGCCGTCCTGTCGTCGGGCGCGCCCACAACTGACGCCGGGACACTGCCCACGTCAGCGACAAAGCGGAACCCGCAACCATGCACCGTGCGGATGACCGCCTGCCGGACGCCGTCGTCGTCCACCGCCTGCCGGGCCGAGCGGATGCGACTGGAAATGCTGGCGTCCGAGACGGCCCGCCCGCCCCAGACAGCATCGACAAGGTCCTCTTTCGTCACCATGCGGTTGCGATGTCGGATGAGATGAATCAGCAGCGACAGTACCTGCGGCTCGGCCTGCACGGGTTCACCGGACCGGCTGAGTTGGAATTGCTCGGGGTCGAGCCGGAATTCTCCAAATACCCAAGTCATGCCAGAATATACGACAAAATCGCACATCTCTGCATGAATTCTTCAGGGCTTCATCAAGCACGTCCGTGGCTGACAGAGTAGCTTCAGGAGGAAGAGCTTAACCAAGGTGCCGAACGGCGGGCGCGCTGCGGGCTTGCCCGCATTGTCAAACCGGGTGCGGCATTTCAACAACGGAGAAGGACAATGGGAAATAGTGCAATGCGAACAACACAAGGGCGGGGAAGGCTGTTCGATAGTATTCTCGAAACCGTCGGGGACACCCCAGCGATACGGATCAACGCCCTCGCGCCATCTGGCGTAGAGATCTACGTGAAGGCTGAGTTCTTTAACCCGGCCGGATCAGTCAAGGACAGGCTGGCCCTCAGCATCATAGAAGAGGCTGAGCGGGACGGAAGCCTGAGCCCTGGCCAAACGGTTGTCGAAGCGACCTCGGGCAACACCGGCATCGGATTGGCGATGGTTTGCGCGGCAAAAGGCTATCCTTTGGTGGTGACGATGGCCGACAGCTTTTCGATCGAGCGTCGAAAACTGATGCGGATGATGGGCGCAAAAGTCGTGCTGACGCCGCGTGCTGAAAAAGGGTTTGGCATGTATCGCAAGGCGGTCGAATTGGCCAAGGCAAATGACTGGTTCCTCGCTCGCCAGTTCGAAACGGATGCCAACGCCCGCATCCACGAGAATACGACTGCGCGCGAAATACTTGCAGACTTCAAGGGTCAACGGCTCGATTACTGGGTCACCGGCTACGGCACTGGCGGCACGGTGACGGGTGTAGGCCGCGCGCTGCGCCGCGAGCGCCCCGCAGTGAAGATCATCCTGACGGAGCCGGGGAATGCGCAGCTACTTGGCAGTGGCAAGGTTCAATCCCGAGACGCGGACGGCGCACCTGCCGGAAGCCACCCGGCCTTTGAGCCCCACCCGATTCAGGGCTGGACCCCCGACTTCATACCCCATGTGCTGCAAGAAGCGGTGGACGCCCACCTTTACGACGAGTTGATCCCTGTTGCCGGCCCCGAAGGTATCGCTTGGGCGCAGAAGCTCGCGCAGAAGGAAGGCATTCTGACGGGCATCTCAGGCGGCGCAACATTCGCGGTCGCCATAAAGATCGCCGAACGGTCGGAACCGGGCACCGTCATCCTTTGCATGCTGCCCGACACCGGCGAGCGTTACATGTCAACGCCGCTTTTCGAAATGATCCCCGAAGACATGACTGACGAAGAGGTGGCGCTGTCACAGTCAACGCCCAGTTTCCAAATGGCCGCCGAATAGGTGCCGCAACGCAAGGAGAAACGTGATGCAACTTTACATGATCCGCCGCCAAAGCGCTTGGGCAAACCAAGGCGAATTGGAAAAGGCCGCAGCGCTCTCAAGCAAGGTCGGCAATGATGAGATGGCCGACAAGCTGCGCTGGATACGGTCATACGTCATCGACGAGCCGGACGGACGACTGGGCACATGCTGCATCTATGAAGCCATCGACGGCGAGGCGATCAAAGAACATGCACGCCGTGTGGGTATGCCTGGCGATGATTTTATCCCGATTGCGGCTACCGTGGTGGTGAGGCCAGATCCGGTCGGGCCCTGATGGTCACCGATACTGACGAACTCCACAACTTGGAGAAGCGGGCTATGGATGCTAACACGAATGATGCAGAGCACGTCGGCGACGAAACTCTCGACCCTGCGGACTGGGAGCAACTCCGCGATCTCGCTCGCAGAATTATTGACGACGCGGTCGACTATACAAAAGACGTGCGCGACAGGCCCGTTTGGCAAGACATCCCTTCCGACGTGCGCGCGCGTTTTCGATCCCCAGCCCCGCAAACGGGCCAGCCGCTAGAACAGGTCTACAACCAACTTGTCACCGACATGCTGCCTTATCCCATGGGCAACATCCATCCGCGCTTCTGGATGTGGTATATGGGATCAAGCAACTTCACCGGGGCGTTGGGTGATTTTCTGGCGGCCATCCTTGGGTCGAACCTCGGCGGTGGCGACCACGCCGCGGCCGAGATCGATAAACAGGTCGTCAGCTGGTTGAAAGAGATGATGGGGTATCCAGCGGAAGCGAGCGGCACGCTGGTTTCTGGCGGGTCGATGGCAAATCTGATTGGCCTGACCATAGCTCGCAATAAAATGTCAGGCATCAATTTGCGCGAACTCGGTGTGGGTGCGCTAAAGGCTCCCATGCGGTTTTACGGCTCTGATCAGCTCCATTCCTGCCACCAGATCGCGTTAGAGGCCATGGGGCTGGGCAATCGGGCCCTTTGCCGCGTGCGCTCCGATGCCAACTGCCGAATGGATGTCGTCGCCTTGCGGGCAGCAATCGCCCAAGACAGGGCAAACGGAGTAAGCCCGGCATGCGTGATAGCGACTGCCGGAACAGTCAATACCGGCTCGATCGACGATCTGGAGGCGATTGCCGACCTTTGCTCCGAGGAGGGGCTGTGGCTTCATGTCGACGGCTGCATTGGTGCACTTTTGGCCATTGCACCAAAGGGAAAGGCGCTGGTTCGGGGGATAGCGCGGGCCGATTCAATTGCGCTTGATCCGCACAAATGGCTGCATGCGCCATTCGAAGTAGGATGCGCCCTAGTCCGGGATGCCAAACTGCATAAAGGCGCGTTTACCGTGACGCCCGAGTATCTGGAAAACGCCCCGCGCGGCATAGCATCAGGCGAGTGGCTGCATGATTTTGGGCTCCAGACGTCGCGCGGATTCAGGGCGCTCAAGGTCTGGATGGCACTTAAGGAACATGGGGTCGCCAAGTTCGGTCGCCTAATCGAGCAGGATCTCGAACATGCCCGCTATCTAACGGAAAAAATCAATGCAGCGCCCGAATTAAAGCTGTGCTTCCCAACGACTATCAACATCGTTTGCTTTCGTTATGATCCCGGCGGGCTATCGGAACAGGCCCTCAAGCGACTAAACACTGAAATTATGGTCCGCATGCAAGAGACCGGAGTTGCCGCGGTATCCGATACGACCGTACAAGGCCGCCATTGCCTGCGTGCCGCAATCAACAACCACCGCACCATCCGAGACGACTTGAATATTTTAGTGCAAGAGGTCGCACGGATTGGCAACACGCTCGTCGCTGAAGACTTTCATGACAAATATTAATGCCGATGTCGATCAATGCATCTAATTCCAATCTCAATAATATCTGATCGATACCGTTCAGCCATGACTGATTTGTGGCGTCTGCCAGCTTTGCTACGGGGGTCGTGACTTCGTCTCTCGGCTCGTGTTCCAATTCGAGCGCCTGCAGAGCCCGCAGAAGGGTCGCGTAGGGGGCAGCAGACAGCTCGTCATAAGTAACTCGAAGGGGTTTGATCTGCTCATCCCCCAAACCACCTTTCCCACTCTGCCTGCATCTGCTCAGAAAGCTCAAGGCGCGCGGCAATGGCCGTTGTTTTTAAGGTTCAGACAGGTGCTCTATCTCTGTTCCATCGGGGGCTTTGCGCAACAAACCTGACTGCTTCGCCTTGACGTAGGACATGCGTGAACTGAAATTAGGTTGAGGAAGGGAAGTCATGCGGTCATTAGAGACTCAGTGTGTTATTTCCGGTGGTGGCCCCGCAGGAATGATGGCGGGCTACCTTCTGGCGCGGCAAGGGGTCGACGTTATCGTCTTGGAAAAGCACGCTGATTTCCTGCGTGATTTTCGCGGAGATACAGTTCACCCATCGACGTTGGAGCTGTTCCATGAGTTGGGCTTATTAACCGGATTGCTCACTCGCTCTTATCAAAAAATCCGCCAAGTATCTGTGACGGTTGCGGGACAAGGCTTTAATATTGCTGATTTTGGTCGGCTGTCCACGCAGTGCAAATATATTGCAATGATGCCGCAATGGGATTTCCTTGATTATCTGGCCGGCGCAGCGCGCAAATATCCAGGCTTTAAGCTTCTCCAATCTACCAAAGCCGAAGACCTGATTTATTGTGAGGGGCAAATTGTCGGCGTGAGAGCAAGTGACAAAGAGGGATCGTTTGCCATTCATGCCGACCTTACAATTGGGGCGGATGGGCGAGATTCCACACTTCGCAACGCCTCTGGACTGGAGGTTAAGGACCTCGGTGCGCCTATTGACGTATTTTGGATGCGTTTGCCCAGAAAACCAACAAAGGCACCGGAATCGCTAGGGCAGATTGGCTCGGGCGGGTTTCTCGTTCAAATTAATCGCGGTGACTATTGGCAGTGCGCCTTGCCATTCCCAAAAGGGGCCGCGGATGTCATTCGCGCGGAAGGACTCCAGGCGTTTCGCCAGAGAATTTCTGCGATTGCCCCGGAGCTCGCGGAAGCTACCCTGGCTTTAACCTCATGGGATCAAGTCAAATTGCTGACTGTGCAAGTAAACCGTCTCACAAAATGGTGGCGTGACGGATTCCTGTGTATCGGCGATGCGGCTCACGCGATGTCTCCTGTGGGCGGGGTCGGCATCAATCTTGCCATACAAGACGCCGTGGCGACTGCACGCCTTTTGGGGCCGTCTCTTTTAACGCGGTCGGTCGGACCAAAAGGCCTTTCTCAAGTGCAAAAGCGCCGAGCTTGGCCAGCAAAGGTGACTCAGAAAGCCCAGGTGATGGCTCACAGGTTTATTCTGGAACCAGCGCTGAACACGAAATCTCCACCACGTCCGCCATTTTTCCTCAAACTGTTGGATAAATTCTCGGTGTTAAGAGGCCTTCCAGCGCGCGCCATCGGGATAGGACTAAGACCCGAGCATTGGCGAGAGCCGCCCCACAGCAATTCTTCATTTGGCTAACATGAAACCGTCCTTCACGGCCCATTGCTGATCTTTCGAGACCGCCCGAGTCCCCGCCCAGAAGCTGCCATTCATACTCTCTGCAGCATTTTCGAAGTTGAATGACGGTTGCGCGGGCGACGCAGTCACTGACTTTCGGCTAACCTCTCCGCTGCAAACTCGGCGACACCCTCAGCGGTCCCGTCTGTGAACGAGGCTACAGTGATTGGGTCACTGAGATCTGGAAAATGATAGACCGCGTTTACACTGAACGGTCCAGCACCAGAATGGCCTACCGCCTTACCTGCACCTTTCACGGCACCAGACATTAGGCCAAGCGCATATCCATATTCTGTCCATGGACGGTTGGGAATAGCGCCGCCAAGGAATCTTGCATCTAACATCTCGCGCATGGTCGCTGGTAGCAACAGTTGACCCGTCATAAGTGCGTGCAGCAGCCGCGCGGCATCTGGTGCGTTCCCGATCAGACACCCATGGTAGACCCACTTTGGATTATAGTCCGTCGCGGCTTTCCTGTGGAGATGCCGAAACTGTTCGCAAGTTTCTGCAAGCTCAATGCTATTCAGCCCCAAGGGCTTACAGACCATGTCGGCGATGACGTTGCGAAGCGGTTTTGCTGTCGTCGTTTCGATTAACTCGCCCACGAACATGTAGCCTATGTTTGAATACGACCAACTTTGTGTCGGCTCAAACAACATTCCATTTGCAAGCGCCACATCAAGTAGTTTGTCGCGTGGCCAAGGCGTTTCGTTGGCTGCAACGGCTGAATAATATTCGGAAAATTGCCCATAGTCCGGGAGACCCGAGGTGTGATTCAGAAGCTGACGAAGTGTGTAAGGTTTTCCATCTTGCTTGGCGTCCAGATCGAGCTTTCCGCTTTCAACCAACTTCAACGCACAAATCGAAATTACGGTTTTTGTGAAGCTCCAATAGGGAAAACGGGCATCGACCGACCCAGAGCAACCTTCGCGGCCAGATGCTGTTATCCAATAAGAATGAATGGTTTGAGCGTTCATTTCGAGAGCTTCTGACATTGCCTCGACCGTGTCAATTTGGGCTCGATCCTGCCGGTCGCTGCGTCGACCATGGAGGTCTGCTCTGCGGACAAAACGGTTCTTCGCCGCGGCTGCTCCAATGGCCACAATCAGGGAAGGGCTACCTTTCAGCTCGCTCTAATAACCACGCCACCACGGAATCGATCGCGCTGTTCTGCTTGGATTTTCGCGTGGCCAGCAGGTAGAAATCCCGTTCGCCGGTCAGGTTTTGTGGTGTGATTTGGACTAATCGCTTGGCTTCAAGTTCCGCAGCCACAAGAAAGCGGCTTACCAGAGCCACGCCCTGACCAAAAAGTGCTGCATCCACGGCCAAGGACGTTTGACTAAGGCGCAGCCCACGACCTCCTCTGTCCTCGATATTCAACAATCCCAGAAATTCTGGCCAGAGATCATGCGCGTCATGAAGTTTGGGCATAGACGACATGGCCTGAGGGCTGACAGGCAAAGTGTGCTCGGAAACAAGGCTTGGTGCTGAGACTGCAATAACCTCTTGACGAAACAGAAGGTGAGCGTCGAGGGAGGCACCAAATGGTGGCTTTCCTTGCCTGACTGCAAGGTCAATCCCGTCGCCGTGAAAGCTTGAAACCTTTTCTGTTGCCAGAATGCGAAGGTCGATATCAGGGTGCTTTGCCGAAAAGTCAGGCAAGTTGGGAATCAACCATTTTGCAGCGAATGTTGGCGTGACACTGACAAGCACTTTTCCGGGTTCGGGCTTGAGTTGATCGGTCGCACTGCGAAGTGCCTCGAACGCCGCGGCGACATTCACGTGATAGCTCCGACCCGCCGAAGTGAACGCCAGCCCTTTGGATAACCTTTCAAACAATGGCACCCCTAAATGCGTCTCAAGCTGGCGCACCTGTTGTGCGACGGCACCTTGAGTGACGCCCAGTTCATCCGCAGCAGCACGGAAATTCAGAACCCTGCCAGCCATTTCAAATGCGCGTAGCCCGTTGAGGGGAGGAAGTTGTGACATTTGGCGATAGTTTTCCTACAGGCATGAAGCATCAATTCTCAGGAGAGAGATCTACGGAATTGTAGTATCGATAGATCAAAATAGAGATGGAGAGAACAATGTCAGTAGAAAAAGTGGCACTAATCACCGCAGGCGGAAGCGGAATGGGCGCAGATGCCGCCCGCCAGTTGGCCGCCGATGGGTTCAAGGTGGGTATCCTCTCTTCGTCGGGCAAAGGCGAGGCGCTTGGCGTTGAGTTAGGCGGCTTTGGTGTCACGGGATCCAACACCAACCCCGATGACCTGTCTGCATTGGTTCAAGGCGCTGTCGACCGCTGGGGCCGTGTCGACGCTCTGGTCAACTCCGCAGGCCACGGGCCCAAGGGGCCGGTGCTCGAAATTTCGGATGATGATTGGCATTTGGGCATGGAAGTTTACCTGATGAACGTCATCCGGCCGACGCGGCTTGTCACGCCTGTCATGCAGGCGCAGGGCGGCGGCACGATCATCAATATCTCAACTTTTGCGGCGTTTGAGCCTGACCCACTGTTTCCGACCTCGGGCGTCTTCCGGGCGGGTCTTGCCGCTTTCACCAAGCTTTATTCCGATAAATATGCGGCTGACAATATCCGCATGAACAACGTATTACCGGGCTTCATCGACAGTCTCCCCGAAACCGAAGATCGCCGCGCGCGCATTCCGATGGGGCGCTATGGGCGAGCGCAAGAAGTGTCCTCGGTGATTTCGTTGCTCGCCTCCGAAGATGGCGGCTACATCACTGGCCAAAACCTGCGTATTGACGGGGGATTGACCCGTGCCGTCTGATGCTATCGTCGCGCGCCCACGATTTGACAGCATGGTTTTTGTGGTCAAATGGTCCGCGTCAATCATCCAGATCATGGGCTACACCGCGGCAGGGTTCGGATGCACACCATGGAACCTATACCTGTTTCTGATCGGTGTGTTGGGGTGGTTTGCTGTCGGTGCCATGTGGAACGACAAAGCCCTGATGCTGGTCCATCTTGTTGCACTCGGTGCAATGATTGTTGGAATGGCAAGTGGATCACCGTCGTAGAGCAGACATTCATGCAACGTGCAGCATCGGTCAAAATGGGCTCAGTGCGGACATGCGACGACGCGGCAAGCCTTCTGATTATCCCAACCGTCTGATCGACGTGAGAGGCCTACTCCAGACATAGATCGCCACCATTGCAGCCGTTGGTGCATGGTGCAGCATTCTGGCCACTTCAACGTCAGTCTGATGCTGTTGCGACAACTCAAGGAATTTGACTTCTCCGGCACCCTTGTTGAAAAATCCCGAATGGGTGAGAGGGAAATGCCGATCACGCGATCTGACCACGCTGATTGCCGCCTCGGTCTCGCCGTTCTAAACTCGGTTGTTTGGCGCGGAAAACGTGCCTTGCCCTCCCATTTCTCAGGAGACAAAGATGGCACAGAATATCTACGACAATCCCGATTTCTTCGCGGGCTACAGCCGACTTCCCCGGCAGGTGAAAGGACTAGAAGGCGCGCCGGAATGGCCTGCGATCCGTGCCCTGCTGCCAGACCTGAGTGGCAAGAGGGTGGTCGACCTCGGCTGTGGTTTCGGTTGGGCGTCCCGCTGGTTCCGCGAACAGGGCGCGGCCTCGGTTCTGGGGTTCGATCTGTCACGCAACATGATCGAGCGCGCGAGAGACGAAACCATGGATGCTTGTATCGACTACCGGATTGCCGATCTGGAAACCCTTGAATTGCCTGAGGCGGCTTCCGATCTGGTCTACAGCGCTTTGACCTTCCATTATGTACGTAATTTTGAGCGGCTGGTCCGCATGATGCATGCGGCATTGGTGCCGGGCGGCGACCTGGTCTTCACGATCGAACATCCGATCTTTATGGCAGCCTCCCATCCGCATTGGACGATGGATGAAGACGGTCAGAAGACTTGGACGGTTAACGGCTATTCCATTGTGGGCGAACGCCACACGGACTGGTTCGCCAAGGGCGTGGTGAAGCACCATCGGACTTTGGCAATCACAATCAATACGCTGATCGGATCAGGGTTCGAGTTGCGCCGGATGATTGAGTTTGCGCCGACGCCTGAGCAGATTGCCGAATTTCCAGATCTGGCCGAAGAACTGGAGCGGCCGATGATGCTGTTGATTTCGGCACACAAGAGCTGATTCCAGCCGTTACCAAGACATGGAGAGCGGCCTACCGGATGGCTGGAATGGGGGCGGCGCGGCCCTGCGCCAACGCAGCATGTAGCCTAGGGCCCTGAATCCCTCTGACATAACCGGCACCAACCGGCCATAAAACTACGTCTCCTCGAACCTCCGGTTCGCGATGCGTTGACCGCACATGCTTGCACAGGTCGAAACCCTCCCCATATTTCCATCGTTACCTCAATGAGGCGTACGGGAGACCAAAATGGGCTATGTAAAGACAGCCATGCTGATGGCCGCGATGACCGCGCTTTTTATGGGCGTGGGCTACCTGATCGGCGGCTCGGGCGGTGCGGTGATCGCGCTTGTTTTCGCAGCGGCAATGAACGCTTTTACTTGGTGGAACTCTGATCGCATGGTCCTGCGTATGCACAACGCTCAACCGGCGCCACCGGGCGATCGGATGGGTCTTCATGCCCTAACCGCCGAGCTTGCGCGGAAAGCAAACATGCCAACCCCGAAGGTTTATTTGATCGACACACCGCAGCCGAATGCATTCGCCACCGGCCGCAACCCAGCGAACGCGGCCGTTGCGGTAACCTCCGGCTTGCTGCGTAGCCTGACACGTGAAGAGCTGGCGGGTGTGATCGCCCACGAATTGGCACACATCCGCAACCACGACACCGCGATCATGACCGTCACAGCAACCTTCGCCGGTGCGATTTCGATGCTGGCCAACTTCGCGCTTTTCTTTGGCGAATCGCGGGAGCGGCTGGGACTGATTGGTACATTGCTCATGATGTTTCTTGCACCTATGGCGGCGGCACTGGTGCAGATGGCGATCAGCAGGACGCGGGAATATGCGGCAGATAAGGCCGGAGCAGAGATATGCGGCCAGCCGCTCTGGCTGGCTTCGGCACTGGATAAAATCGCCATAGGTGCGGCTCGCATCGACAATCACGCGGCCGAGCGCAACCCGGCGACAGCTCATATGTTCATCATCAATCCGCTGCACGCGCATAAGCACGACAATCTCTTCGCAACTCATCCTGCGACCGAGAACCGCGTGGCCGCTCTTCGAGCAATGGCAGCGCAACGCGGACAATCCTCCGGCGTTGCCAGCCGGCCCACGTCCGGCAGCCGTACGACCAACCCGCGGAACGGGAGACGAGCCGGGCCCTGGGCCTGATCACGTTCTTATGTGCCGCAGGGTAGATCTATTTTTGGCATCCAAGTCGGGCTGGCCACCGGCCGAAAGCTGCCATTGGCGCATGTTGCGGCGACCAACTTTGTTGTGATCATGTGTGGACGTTTCGCGGGTTCCGATTGGTGTGGCTGTCGATCTTGTAATAAAGTCTGGCCTAAGATTTGAATTGCCATAATTCTGAATCAAGCGCATCAATTGTGAAACTGTCTGACCACGTTCCTTAATACGTGACCAGCGGCCAGCTTCTAAAATGGGAGTGTAAGGTCGTGAAGATTGATCGTCTCTATATAAGTGCAGGTTTCGTTTGGCTGATCCTTGGGATGGTGTTCGGGGTCTATCTTGGCATCACTGATCAGTTGCAGTTTTCCAACTCACACGCACACGCCAACTTACTCGGGTTCGTAGTTTCCGTGTTATTCGGTCTCATTTATCGCAACTGGCCATCACTGTTGGAAAACAGATTGGCCATGCCGCAGTTCGCACTCTACCAAATCGGCGCAGTTGTCTTGGTGGCTGGAAAGTATGACATCGACAATGGCGGTGGAGGGGTACTGGCTCCTCCAGGATCCATAATCGTCGTTTTGAGTACGCTACTGATGTTCTGGATGTTCGCCGGAGCCAAGGAAGAAAAGCCGACTGCCCGGCAGGGTCTCGCTTCATGACGCTCTCGGTTCGAGAGCACTATGGCGCGACCGATATCGTGGCGCGTATCCTTGCCGCAGTCCCCCGGTCCCATGACGAGGGCGCAGCGCTGACGGCAAATCAAGTCTTTTCATTTGACCAACTGCACGGCCGAGAATTGCTGGCGACGCAAGAGCACGCTGCAAGACTTCATCCGGCGAAAGATGCCCACCTTTTGGATATCGGGGCAGGCATCGGCGGACCGGCTCGCTACTTTGCAACCACTTTTGGCTGTCGCATTACTGGCATCGATCTGACGCCGGATTTCATTTTGGCGGCGAAAGAAATTTCCACTTTGTGTAACCTCGGCGATCTGCTCACATTCGTTGAGGCCGACGCCGCAAATCTTCCGTTCGCCGCCGATACTTTTGACCACGCCTACAGCTTCTATGTTGGGATGAACCTACCGGACAAGGTGGCAGTGGTAGGCGAATGCTTCCGCGTTTTGAAGCCGGGAGGCAGGTTGCTTTGGACCGAGGTAACCCAGTTGGCGGGCGATCCGCATTACCCCTTACCTTGGGCGCGGAGCGTTGAGGGCAGCCACCTTCACACGCGCGAAACTCTTATCGATGTTTTCAGGACTGGAGGGTTCGAAGTTCTTTCCGTTGAGGACGAGACTGGCGCTCATTTGGAACTGGCTCGGCAGAATAAGCTGTCTGGAAAGGTATCTACAGCCGCTCAAAGGCAAGCGAACGAAGTGGTTCTTGGTGCTGACTTCGTGGAACGCCGTAAAAACTACATTCAAAGCCTTGCGGAAGGCCGGATCGCAAGCACGCTGATAGACGCGCTAAAACCAATCTGAAATCACGCGCCAACATTCCTGTACCTGGTTACTTGTCTCCAATTTTCCTGACGTTTGGGGATCAGTGATTTCGGAGTTCGGCAAAGCCCGCAGAAACGACGCTGGTATTCAACGCAACGAATTTACACATCGCGCAGACTGAACACGCTTCTGGCAGAGATCATTGCGGCCGCAGCACAGGCTATTCAGTCGCAAACAGCCCCGTGCCTAACCCTGACAGTTTTCGCCAGTCGATTGATGTCGCTCCTCTCTTTTGACTTTGTAAGTTACGCCACTGGACTCAGCCTTCTGTAGTTCTGGCGTTTTGCGTTAGCGACCCCCGCGGAAATTATCCCAGGTTCGTCCTCGCCCATTGCGGAAGTGAAGCCGCCAGTGAAGAGCCCGCGCAGTCTGCTTGGGTGGCCATCGGGCTAAGTGCGCTGACGCTGGCGCCCCTTGTCATCCTTGCGGTGAGAGACAGGCGAGAACAGCGGCGACGCTTCTGTTCGAGCGCGTTCTTTTCTCACGAGCTGCGATAAGGGGTGGCAATCGCGACCATCGCTGAAAAAAGGCTTGAGCTTCCAGTCGCTGGATGCCCCAGCCTAAAGCGAATCAGAAGGAAGTTGGCAGGCCATGGAACACGACCACCACGACGCGAAATCCACCAATCCAGATGGGGTCGAGAGCGCAAAGGACCCAGTCTGCGGCATGGCCGTCGCGATGAAACCCGAAAGCAGACATGTCGAGGGGGGCGGCGAAACCTATTGGTTCTGCTCTGAGAAATGCGAGACCAAATTCAATGCTGATCCGTTCTACTATGTCTCGGGAAATGCTGCGGATCGGGGGGACAGCGCCCCTGCCGGGACACAATATACCTGCCCGATGCATCCCGAAATAGTGCGCGATGCGCCCGGTGACTGCCCGATTTGTGGCATGGCGCTGGAGCCGATGGTGCCCTCGGATGAGCCCAGCGGCGAATTGATCGATTTCACCCGCCGTATGTGGATCAGCGCGGCGGCAGCCGTGCCGCTGATCATCCTGACGATGGGCGAAATGGTCGGTTTTCCGGTGCGCGACTGGGTCGGGCATCGCACCGCTGTCTGGATCGAATTTGTGCTCGCCACGCCCATTGTGCTCTGGGCCGCCCTCCCCTTTTTCAAACGGGGGTGGTCATCGATCCTGAACCGTTCGCCGAATATGTGGACGCTGATTTCGCTCGGGGTTGGCGCGGCCTATGCTTATTCGCTGGTAGCGACTTTCCTTCCGGGCGTCTTTCCCGAGATTTATCGGATGGGTGATGCTGTCGGCACCTATTTTGAGGCTGCTGTTGTGATCATCGCTCTGGTTTTCGTTGGGCAAGTGCTTGAACTGCGGGCCCGCGAGCGGACGGGCGATGCAATTCGCGCGCTACTCGACCTATCACCCAAGACGGCCCGGCGGATATTGCCAGATGGGTCGGAATACGACGCACCACTAGAGAATATCGTCGTTGGCGACCGGCTGCGAGTGCGGCCGGGCGATGCGGTGCCGGTGGATGCTGAGGTGGTCGATGGCACATCATCCGTCGATGAAAGCCTGATCACAGGCGAGCCGCTGCCGGTGGAAAAGGGGCCGGGCGATCGCGTAACTGGCGGCACCATCAACAAGAACGGATCGCTCGTGATCGAGGCGGCCCGGGTAGGCGCCGATACCATGTTGAGCCAGATCGTCGAGATGGTATCGAATGCGCGCAGATCGCGGGCGCCGATCCAAGGGATGGCCGACCGTGTGGCCGGCTACTTTGTGCCCACGGTCGTGGCGATCGCCGTTCTGGCGTTTGGGGCATGGCTGATCTGGGGACCGCAACCCGCGCTGGTCTTTGCCATCGCGTCGGCTGTCTCGGTGCTCATCATCGCCTGTCCTTGCGCCCTTGGGCTGGCTACGCCGATCTCGATCACGACTGCGGCCGGACGCGGGGCGCAAGCGGGCGTGCTGATCAAGGATGCCGAAGCGCTGGAACGGATGGCAGGGGTTGATACGCTGATTGTCGACAAGACCGGCACGCTCACAATGGGCAAGCCCAAGTTGACTGATGTCGTGGTGCTGGCAAATGAGGACGAAAGCGCAATCCTCACGCTTGCCGCCGCGCTCGAGAAGGGCTCTGAACATCCGCTTGCAGAGGCTGTCGTCGACGGCGCGAAGGAACGCGGCGTCACGGCGGGCGATACCGAAGGGTTCGAGGCCGTCACTGGCAAGGGCGTGCGGGGACGCGTCAATGGACGCGACGTGGCTCTTGGCAATAGCGCAATGATGCAGGAGTTGTCGCTTGGCACAGACGAGGCCGAAGCAAAGGCCGATGCGCTGCGCATTGACGGCAAGACGGCAATGTTTGTGGCAGTGGATGGCGCGATTGTCGGCATCGTCGCCGTTGCCGATCCGATCAAAGACAGCACCGCAGAAGCTATCCGCGCGCTGCACGAGGCTGGGATGCGGGTCATTATGGCGACGGGCGACAATGAGCGGACTGCAAAAGCCGTGGCCGCGCAGCTTGGTATTGACGACGTTCGCGCGGGCGTGCTGCCCGAGGACAAGAAGAAACTGGTCGACGAACTGCATGCTAAGGGACACAAGGTCGCGATGGCCGGGGACGGCGTCAATGACGCCCCCGCACTGGCCGCTGCCGATGTGGGCCTTGCGATGGGGACCGGGGCTGACGTGGCGGTAGAGAGTGCTGGGATCACGCTGCTCGGCGGTGATTTGAATGGCATCGTCAAAGCGCGCATCCTCGCCCGTGCAACCATCCGCAACATCAAGCAGAACCTGTTTTTCGCCTTCGCCTACAACGCATTGGGCGTGCCGATTGCCGCAGGCGTTCTTTACCCGGTGTTCGGGCTTCTTCTGTCGCCGATGATCGCTGCCGCGGCGATGAGCCTGTCCTCAGTTTCAGTAATTACCAATGCCTTGCGGCTGAGACGTGTGAAGCTCTGACAACAAGCAGATACCAATTTCGTGTGGCTAATAACCCCACAAGCGCTGCACGCATTGCATGGCAATTGCTGAAAAGGCGGCTACGCGCGGCCCAAGGCGACTGTTGCCCGATGCCTCGTATCACAGTGGTCTGGACTTCCGTTTGGCAAAAATAGGGAAAGGTCTACGCGACGACCGAACGGTTGTTGGCCACATGTCGGTCGACAAGCTTTCGGGCGAGGCGTCCGTTGCCGGGAAACGGGCGCGCGGGGACAGGTTTCGTGTCAGCACTCAGAAGCTCAGGAAAGAGCATTGCAATTTCCGCCCTCGCTTTGGCATCAAGGGCAAGGATCGCCTGCGGTCCGGCGAACATGCTCTCGGTCGGGGAACTGTTGGCAAAAACCACCTCATGGGCATCGAACATAAAGTGGAAATAGGTAACGCCATCGCTGGTTTCCACGATTTCCACGCCGGGCAGGCCCAACATCATCCGGGCCGCCACCAGAACCTCTCGGTTGCCAAACATGCGCTCTGCAATCCGTGACCGAAACAGAATTCGGTGCTGGGGCGAAACCACCAGATCCATGGCAGGCAATCCCTCACCAAGGGCACCTTGGCGAAAACGGATGGGGCGAAGCTCTGCCTTTTGTTCCAGGTCCGTTTGGGACAGCGCTCGCGCGCCGATCCAACCGATTGGTCGCAAACCATTGTCTGCGGTGAGGACCAAATCACCGATAACGAGGTCCTCAACAGGGCGCTCACCCGTCGCGGTTCTGATTAATGTCCCACGCGCAAAGCAGACAACGTTGATTGACTCGGTGTTCTTGCCTGTGACACCCGGTGACTGTGTGATCAGGACATCGTTACCCTTGCCACCATCGACTTCGTCCAGAGTGGCATTCGCGCCAAGCCGGATGATGTCGTCGCCATCGTCGGTCTTAATCTTCTTGCCATTGAAATCGTCGCCGATGGTGATCGAGTCGTTGCCTTTGCCGGTGTCTAATTCTTCGATATTCGCGCGATCGCCGATAGAAATACTATCGTCGCCGCCTTCGGTCTTTAGCTTGGATAACGTGGTGAAGTCGTCACCAATGACGAGCGTATCCGCGCCATCCTTGGACCCTTTGTATTCGCCCAGCGTGACGTTATCCCCAGCCGTCAATTGAACGGACTCGGCCTTGTCGGCATCAATCTTGATATCCGACAGGTCAGCGTTGTCGGCGATTGTAATCGTAGGGCTCAGATTATCCTTAAAGTCGATGTCGAACTTGTTCGGATTGCTGTCGTTGATCTGGACAGAGAAATCGGTGACGCTTCCGCTCGCGGATTGGAACGTCGTCTTTGAATCCGCCGTCGAGTCAAAAACAAAGACATCGCCGTCGTTGACGTGGATCGTGCCACCGGCGTTGATTTCATTAGGACCAAGCGGATCCTTGTCCTTGTCTACAATTGTGAACGTAGGCACGTCTCACACTCCCGACCTTTATTGCATTCAGGTGCTCTCATGCATGTCCGGACCGCCTTAGCAGCAATCCCGCTTGGCCAGTAGCCAAAACGCAAGAGTTCCCGAATTAAGTGTGGTTGTGCAACAATTTAGCCCCAACAGGACATCATTTAGGCACGCGCTACCCACAGGGCTGGCTATCAATGACGCTCTCAGGTGTTAGTCTTCCAACTCCCTGCGGGTATCCGCACTTTTGACATGGTGTAGCAGGCCCTGACCGCCATGCTCTATATCGTGGCAGATCGCGGCGCGTGTTGCCTCCGGGTCGCGCGCGCGCAGACCCTCGATGACCGTCAGATGCGGATGAACCTCGTGAAACGGATTTCCGCCATCATAAAGATGCGACAGCAGCGGGCCGCAGCGGACCCACAAGTTTTCGACGATCTCTAACAGGATAGGCATCCCGCCCGCACGGCAGAGCAGCAGGTGAAACTGTGTGTTCAGATCGATCGCCAGCGCGTGATCGCCTGCATCAAAGGCGCGTGACAGGCGGGCGTGCATATCGTCAAGCATGTCGATCTGCGCCGCCGTCGCATGGGTTGCGGCGGCAGCGGCAGCGCGCCCTTCTAGATCAATGCGGATGTTGCGGATCTCCATCAGCTCGGCCAGCGTCAGTTCGGGCACCATAGCGGTGCCGCGCGCGTCCAGCGCCAGCGCATCCAGCGAAACCAGCCGCAGAAATGCTTCGCGCATGGGGGTCGCGCTGATGCCGAATCGCTTGGACATGGGGCGCAATCGTAATTTCTCACCCGGTTTCAGCTGCCCGCCCATCAGCGCGGCACGCAGGGCAAGATAAGCTCTATCCCCTAGATTTTCCTTGGCAATCGGGATGGCCCACGCATGGGTATCTCCGCCGCTTATATCATTTTTCAAACTGCGCGTTGACAAATACCCATCTCCTCGGCTTACACTGTTATAACAAATAACGTACCCGTGCCCAATGTTAGATCTTATGCGCCAACGCCCCTCTTTGCGAGGGTCACCGCACAAAGATCTGGTCGGCTCAAAGGGCGCTTGTCCGCTCCGGGGAGGGAGCGAGCACGCACATGCCCAGCGCGGATACCGAAGCGGAGGAACAACATGAGCGACATGATGCAAGCCGTCATAGCCAGCGGCGCGGGCGGCCCCGACGTGCTGGACGTAATCCAGACCGAGCGGCCCACACCCGGTAATGGCCAGATCCTGATCCGCGTCCATGCGGCAGGCGTCAATCGCCCCGACGTGATGCAGCGCGAGGGTAACTATCCGCCGCCGCCCGGCGCATCCGATATCTTCGGCCTTGAACTGGCGGGCACTGTCGAGGCGCTTGGCGCTGGCGCATCCCGTTTTGCCAAAGGCGACCGCGTCATGGCGCTGGTGCCCAGCGGCGCATACGCCGAATGGGCCGTGGTGCATGAGACGAATGCGCTGCCTGTGCCCGATGGCGTCAGCATGATAGAGGCCGGCGCGATCCCCGAGACTTATTTCACGGTCTGGTCCAACGTGTTCCAGCGCGCGGGCCTCACGGCGGGTGAGACGATCTTGATCCACGGCGGCACCTCTGGCATCGGCACCACGACAATCTTGCTGGCCAAGGCGCTGGGGTGCCGGGTCTTGGTAACCTGTGGCAGCGACGACAAGTGTGCCGCTGCGCTCAAGAATGGCGCTGACGTCGCGATCAACTACAAGACCGCAGATTTCGTCGCGGAGGCGAAGAAAGCCACCGATGGCAATGGTCCCGAAGTGATCCTCGACATGGTTGGCGGCGACTACATGCAGCGCAATATCGAGGCGGTGGCCATCGACGGGCGTATCGCGCAGATCGCATTTCAAAAGCCACCAAAGGCAGAGCTGAACATGTTGCAGCTATTGACCAAGCGGCTGACATGGACCGGATCGACCCTGCGCGCCCGGCCTGTCGAAATGAAGGCGGCGCTGGCCCGCGCACTGGAGGAGAATGTCCTGCCGCTGCTGGCCAAGGGCGCCGCGCACCCTGTGATTGATTCCACCTATCCATTGGCAAACGTGCGGGAGGCACATGCGCGAATGGATAGCGGGCAGCATGTTGGCAAGATTGTCCTGACCATGATGGATGACGGCGCCTGACAGCGCAAATTTTTGAGAAACCTGAGGAGGAGAAAAGAACATGAAACTGACGAACATTCTAAAGACAACCGTGGCTGCGGGGGCGCTGTTTGGCGCGCAGGCAGCATATGCCGATGTGTCTTTCGGCGCGCTCTATCCGTTCAGCGGGCAACTGGCCCTCTTGGGCGAAGAAAGCGCGCGCGGACTTGAGCTTGCCGTGGACGAGATCAATGCCGCGGGCGGTGTGCAAGGCGAGCAGATCGTGCTGGAGCGCGGCGATGCGGTCGACAACAACCAAGCCATCGGTGAGGCCCGCCGCCTGATTTCGCGCGAAGGCGTCAAGGCGATCTTCGGCACGTACTCGTCCAGCCGCTCTATCGCCGCGAGCCAAGTGGCCGAGCTGTCGGGCATCCCCTACTTTGAGCTGGGTGCCGTCGCTGATGAGGTTACTGGGCGCGGCCTGAAATACCTCTTTCGCGTCAATCCGACAGCCGAGGATATGGCCGACACAATCATCAACATGATCGTTGACAAGGTTGCGCCAGCCGCAGGCGTCGATGCCAAAGATCTCAAGATCGGTATCATCTACGAGGACAGCAGCTATGGCACGTCCGTGTCCGGCCACGAAGAGCGCTTTGCAGAGGAAGCGGGCCTGAACGTGGTCACCTCGCAAGCCTATCCGGCCTCGACTGTCGACATGTCGTCCATCGTGCTGGACCTCAAGCAGCGCGAAGTCGATATCGTGCTACAGACGTCCTACCAGAACGACTCGGTCCTGTTCCTGCAGCAGGCAAACGAGGCTGGCTATAAACCAACGGCGATCATCGGCGGGGGCGGCGGCTATTCCACACAGCCGACGGCAGACGCGGTGGGACATGACATCATCGACGGCGTGCTAGACACCGACTTTACGCAATACATCGTGAACAAGGACTTCACGCCGGGCATCGACGATTTCCTTGCCGCCTATCAGGAAAAATACGGCAGCGAGCCGCGCTCGGGCCACTCGCTGACCAACTATGTCGGCGCGATGGCGATCCTGTCGGCCCTAAACGAAGCAAGCGGTTTTGAAGCAGACACCATCGTCGAAACGGTATCGGCCATCGACATCCCCGAAGGCACGACTGCCGCAGGCTATGGCGTCAAGTTCGACGAGAACAACCAGAATGAGCGCGCCCGCATGATGGGCCTGCAATGGCAAGACGGCAAGCTGGTGACGGTCTATCCCGACGATGCCGCCGCCGCCGAGATGCGCACCAGAAATTAAGTCTGGTCTTGAAATGATCGGGACGGCCCACGACCGGGCCGTTTCACCCTTCTCGAACTCCCCCTTTCCAAACATGGCGGAATTGGTCGATGGACGTATTTCTTCAAGTCGTAGTGAACGGTCTACTGCTGGGCGGCCTTTTTGCCATCACCAGCGTCGGGCTGACGCTGATCTTTGGCATCGTCAAAGTGGTGAATTTCGCCCATGGCGAGTTCCTGATGATTGGTATGTATGCCGCGTTTCTGATCACTACGCGGCTGGGGGTGCATCCCTATACTGCCGTCGTCGCGGTCACGCCGCTCCTATTTGTGCTGGGTATGATGACCCAGAAATTCCTAATCGAGCCGCTGATGTCAGCGCGCAATCATGACATTCAGATCTTCGCCACCGTAGGCCTTTCAACCGCGCTGATTAACCTCGCGTTGTTGCTGTTCGGGGCCGATATCGCCACCACGCCATCCTACGGGCTGCGCACCGCGATTGAGATTGGGCCGGTTCGGATGCTCGTCGGACAGATCGTGATGTTCGGTGTCGCCGCTGCGCTGGTGCTGGGCCTGCATCTGTTTCTGCAACACACGCAAGCGGGCCGAGGCATTCGCGCGGTCGCTCAAAACCGTGCCGCAGCCCAGCTGATGGGCATCAATGTCAGCCGCGTCTACATGGTCACCTTCGGCCTTGGCGCTGCATGTGTCGGCCTTGCCGCATGCCTCGTTGCGCCGCTCTATCCGACGTCGCCGGGCATCGGCACTTACTTTGTGCTGACCGCCTTCGTGGTCGTCGTCCTTGGCGGCCTCGGCTCCATCGGAGGGGCGTTCTTGGGCGCGATGATCATCGGGCTTATCGACAGTCTCGCGGGCTTCTACATCGGCTCTGACATGCGCGAAGTCGCGGTGTTCGGTGTCTTTCTTCTCATCTTGATCCTGCGCCCGCAGGGCCTGTTCGGAGGGCGGCAGACTTTGTCGCATGTATCATGACAGACCAGACAATCACCCCCGCCGAAGCGACCGCAGGCGCGCCCCAAATCGCGAAACGCACCAAGTTTGCCGCCATCGCGCTGGCCCTTCTGCTGATCGGCCTTTTCGTTACGCCAGTCGTGATCGACGACCAGTTTGTCTATCACATATTCATCACAATCTGTATTTTTGCGGGCCTGTCGACCGCCTGGAACATCGTCGGCGGGTTCGCCGGGCAACTGTCACTGGGCCACGCGATATTCTACGGGATCGGCGCCTATGTTGGCATCATCCTGACCAATATGGGCATCTCGCCATGGCTGGGTATGTTTGCTGGCGCGGGCCTCGCGGCTGCTGTCGCCGTCATAATCAGCTACCCCTGCTTTCGCCTGCATGGCCCGTTCTTTGCCCTGTCAACGATTGCACTGCTTGAGGTTTTCCGCGTTCTTGCCCTGCACTTTCGTGACTTAACAGGCGGCGCGACGGGCATGATGATCCCGCTGAACATCGGCTGGGAGTGGATGGTATTCCGCGAGCGTTTGCCCGCGCTGATTATTGCCTTCGGCATGATGTGCTTTATCCTTGCCGTCGCGTGGTGGATCCGCTCGCACCGCCTTGGCTTCCAACTGGTTGCCACGCGTGAGCGCGAGTCGGCAGCGCGCGCCGCTGGCGTCGGCACAGTCAAGGTACGCCTGATCGCGGTCGCCATATCGGCGGCGCTGACGGCGATGATGGGCACATTCCACGGTATGTACCTGACATTCATCGAGCCGGAATCAGCCTTCTCGCTCGCCTTTTCGATCCAGATCGCGATGTTTGCGCTGATCGGCGGATTGGGCAGCGTCTTTGGCCCGCTCCTCGGTGCGATGCTGCTGGTGCCGATCACCGAATTCGCGCGCGGCGCCTTGGGGGCCGAGGCGATTGGCCTGCACGGCTTCGTCTATGGCGCGGTACTGGTTTTGGTCGTGATCTTTATGCCGAACGGGATCATGGGCCTCGTCGGGCGCTTTTTCGTACCGCGCACCGACAGGGCAGGCACGCAGGCCGCGGAGGTGGCCGCCCCCGCCGAGCCGCGTAAATTCACCCCGCCTGAGCCGGGCGAGGAGATCATGCGCGTCAAGAACCTGAACAAGCATTTTGGCGGTCTGCACGTGACCAACGATGTGTCCTTCACGCTGCGTGAGGGCGAGATTCTGGGGCTCATTGGGCCGAACGGCGCCGGCAAAACGACACTCTTCAACATGATCTCGGGCTTTCTGGATGCCGATAGTGGCACGGTCGAGGTAAAAGGACCGGACGGCAACTGGCATAACCCCTCGAACCCCGCCGATTTTGCCACTCTTGGCGTCGGGCGCACCTTTCAGATTGTTCAGCCCTTTGCGGCGATGACCGTCGAGGAAAACATCATGGTCGGCGCATTCCACCGCCATCCGCACGTGCAAGACGCCCGCGATGCCGCACGCCAGACAGCCGAGAAGATGGGCCTCGCGCCCTTCTTGGAGGCAGAGGCATCTTCGCTGACAATCGGTGGCTTGAAACGACTGGAGGTCGCCCGTGTCATGGCGATGGAGCCGCGCATCCTGCTGCTGGACGAGGTGATGGCCGGCATCAATCAGGCCGACGTGCGCCGTGCGATCGATCTGATGCTGTCTATCCGCGACACTGGCGTGTCGATCATCGCGATCGAGCATGTGATGCAGGCCGTCATGTCTCTGTCCGATCATGTCATCGTCCTCAGCTCTGGCGAGGTGATCGCCGAGGGCAAACCAAAGGCCGTCGTCGAGGACCCGCAGGTGATCGAGGCATATCTGGGCAAGGAGTTTACCCATGCTTGAGCTTAAGGGCATCCATTCCGGTTATGGCGCGACCACGATCCTCCACGATGTATCGCTCAAGGTCACTGAGGGCGAGGTCGTCACCATCGTCGGCGCCAATGGCGCGGGCAAGACGACGACGCTGCGTACCATATCCGGCCTGATCAAGCCGACGGCAGGCAGCATCCATTTTGACGGGCAGGACATCACCCAACTCAGCTCGCACGAGGTGGTTGATCTGGGCATCACCATGATACCTGAGGGCCGGCAGCTCTTTCCCGACATGACGGTGCGCGAAAACCTCAAGATGGGCGCCTACCGCAAGGGCGCCCGCGCCAGCCAGTCAGAACTGATGGAGGAGGTGCTAGAGCTCTTTCCGCGCGTCAAAGAGCGATTGGAGCAGAAGGCCAACTCCCTGTCGGGGGGCGAACAGCAAATGGTTGCCATCGCGCGCGGTCTTATGGCCAAGCCGCGTCTTTTGATGTTCGACGAGCCGTCTCTGGGCCTTGCCCCGATCATCGTGAGCCAAGTGTTTGAAGTGATCGACAGCATCGTCAAGACGGGCGCGACCGTCCTCATCGTGGAGCAGAACGTGTTTCACACGCTCAAGGCGGCTGACCGGGGTTACGTGCTGGAAAATGGCGAGATCGTGCTGACCGACGACGCCGACGCGCTGCTGGAAAACCCGCATGTGCGCAAAGCATACTTGGGAATATAGGCCATGGAGCGACGTGAAATCACCCCCGAGGCTATCGACACCCGCCCCAGTCACGCAGATAGGCATGTGCTGGTCACCGGCGCCGGCAGTGGCATTGGGCGCGGCATCGCGCTTGGCTTTGCCCGGCGGGGCGCAATCGTCGGCGTGGCCGATATGAACGAGGACGGCATTGCGGAAACCGAGGCGCTGATTGCCAAGGGCGGCCTTGGCCGCGCCGTGCCGATGATGCTGGATGTATCCGATTGGGACGCGGTCGAGGGCACGCTTGGACGCGCCGCCGACACGATGGGCGCACCCTTTGACACAGTAATCAACAATGCCGGCATCTCGCCCAAGCACGCGGGCAAGCCGCATGGCGTGTGGGAAATGGACCCCGCCGAGTGGCGCCGCGTCGTCGACGTGAACCTCACCGGTAGCTTCAATACCATCCGCGCACTTACCCCCGCAATGCGCGAGGCCGGGCGCGGATGGATCGTCAATATGTCGTCGGTCGCAGGAAAAACGCATTCGCCGATTGTGGCCAGTCATTATGCCGCGACGAAATCGGCCATCATCGGCTTTACCATCCATCTGGCCGCCGAGCTTGGGCCGCACGGCATCCGCGTCAACGCGCTGGCACCCGGCCGGATTGAGACGCCCATGGTTGCGGGCGCGGGCAAGGCCGCCAATGACGAGCAGATCCGCCTGACGCCTATGGCACGGCTGGGCCAACCGGTCGAGGTAGCCGATACCGCGTTATGGCTCACCTCTAGTGAGGCTAGCTTCGTTACCGGGCAAACAATCGACGTGGCTGGCGGCCTCTACATGACGTGACGCGCGGGCGCGTCTCGGATACCGAAAAGGCAGAAAAATGAGCGAAATCACCGGCAATACCCGCGTCTACGGCATCCTCGCCGATCCTATTCACCATGTGAAAACGCCGCAGGTGATGAACCGCCTTTTTGCCGAGATCGGCCATGACGGCGTGCTGGTGCCGCTGCATGTGGGTGCGGATGGGCTAGAGGATGCAGTGCGCGGGCTGCGCAACATCCAAAGCCTTGCGGGCCTCATCGTGACCGTCCCGCACAAGACTGTGATCCCGGACCTCTGCGATGATCTGACCGATCAGGCGCGCATGGTCGGCGCAGTGAATTGCATTCGCAGGGACGCAGATGGGAAACTGACGGGCGCGATCCTTGATGGTGTTGGCTTTGTCGAGGGGCTGAGAGATGGCGGGTTTGACCCCAAAGGCCTGTCCGTCATTCTGGCCGGTGCAGGCGGCGCGGCCAGCGCCATCGCCTTTGCCTTGGCGGATGCGGGCATTACCGCGCTAACCATTGCCAACCGGACCGAGGCACGTGCCAAAGACCTGGCCGCGCGCGTCGCCGCCGCCTATCCAGATGTCACGCTATCCACCGATGCCACCGCTGTGGCTGCGGCGGATCTGGTCGTCAACGCGACGTCGCTGGGGATGCGCGAGGGCGATCCGCTGCCACTGGACGCAAAGCAACTCCGCAAAGGCCAGATCATCGCCGAGGCGATCATGGAACCCGCCGTCACCCCCCTCCTCGCCGCCGCTGAAAAGGTAGGCGCGCGCACCCATCCGGGCCTGCCAATGTTGCAATCTCAGGCACGATTGATGGCCGAATTTATGGGCGCGCTCTGATGCGGGACGGGAGCGGCTTGCTGGATGATCTGCGCGATATAGTCGGCGACTGCGCCGTGCTGATCGGTGCGGACATGGCCGCCTACGCCACCGATTGGCGCGATCTCTTTCACGGCACGCCGCTTTGCGTCGTGCGACCTGCCACCACCGATGAGGTTTCAAAATCAGTTGCCGCCTGTGCCCTCGCTGGCGCGGGGATCGTTCCGCAGGGTGGCAATACAGGCCTCGCGGGCGGCGCCACGCCGGATCTTAGCGGAACGCAGGTCATCATCGCGCTGGACCGCATGACCGCCATTCGGCGGATCGACCCCGTTGGCATGACCGCCCTCGTCGAGGCAGGCGCGATCCTGAAAACGGTCAAGGACGCCGCTGAGGAAGAAAACCGCCTACTGCCCATCAGCCTAGCTGCCGAAGGATCGGCCCGCATTGGCGGGTTGATTGCGACCAATGCGGGCGGCGTTGATGTGCTGCGCTACGGCATGACGCGCGCGCTGGTGCTGGGGCTGGAGGTTGTTCTGCCAGACGGCCAGATCCTCAGCCGACTGCGCCATCTGCGCAAGGATAACGCCGGGTATGATCTGAAGCAGCTTTTCATCGGGACCGAAGGCACCCTTGGCATCGTTACCGCCGCCGTCCTGCGTCTTGTGCCTTTGCCACGTCACCGCGCGACCGCGCTGATCGCCGTGCCGGATATCGGCGCTGCAATCCAGCTTTATACTCACGCGCAAAGCGAGATTGGAGAAGCGCTGTCTGCGTTTGAGCTGATCTCGGGCGCGGGTCTGGACCTCGTAACCGCGCATACGGGCCAAAACGCGCCAATCAAAGGCGCAGACTGGTATCTGCTGATTGAGGCCGGATCGTCCCTACCCGGCCTGCGCGAGGCTGCTGAGACCCTGCTAGAGACAGCCTTCACCGAAGGATGGGCAACCGACGGCGTACTGGCCGAATCGGGCGCGCAGGCTGACGCCCTTTGGTCCCTGCGCGAGTCCCTGACCGAGGCCGAGGGCAAGGCTGGCGGCGCGATCAAGCATGACATTTCTGTGCCAATTACCGAGATTGACACCGTCCTGCGCGAGGCGGGAGAGATGCTGAGCCGTACTGCGCCCGACGCGAGGCTAAACGTGTTCGGACATTTGGGCGACGGCAACCTGCATTACAACGTGATGAATGTCCCCAAGGCTGATGCGCACCGCGTAAATGCCGCCGTGCATGACGTGGTGGCGCGGCACGGCGGCTCCATCTCGGCCGAGCACGGACTGGGGCAATACCGCGTGGCCGAATGGGCGCGCCTAGCCAGCCCGACTGAGCATGATCTGACCCACCGGATTAAGGACGCACTGGACCCGCGCGGCATCTTGAACCCCGGCAAGGTAGTACCGCAACATGACTGAAATCTATGACTACATCATCGTCGGCGGTGGCACTGCGGGCTGCGTTCTGGCCAACCGACTGACTGCGTCGGGCAAGCATAGGGTCGCGCTGATCGAGGCCGGAGGCGACGGTCAAAGCCATTGGGTCAATGTCCCCGCCGGATTTTCCAAACTTTTGACCAACCCGCGCCACAACTGGCGACTGATCAGCGAGCCCGAAGAGGCGACGATGAATCGCCAGATCGCAATTCCTAAGGGTAAGGGGCTGGGCGGCTCGACCCTGATCAATGGGATGATCTATGTGCGCGGCCAGCCGCAGGACTTTGACGGCTGGGCGCAGCGCGGCTGCACCGGGTGGGGGTTCGACGACGTCCTTCCGTACTTTAAGAAAGTTGAGGATTACGACGAGGCCAGCGGCGACCTTCGCGCGCGCGGCGGCCCCCTTCCTTTGACCAAAGTGCAGGAGCGGCCCGAGATCGGACGTGCCTTTATCAACGCGGCCAAGGCGGCGGGCCACCCTGAGAATGACGACTACAACGGGGCGTCACAGGACGGCTTTGGCTATTATCAAGTTAATCAAAAGAATGGCCGCCGTGTCAGCGCCGCAGCCGCCTATCTGGACCCCATCCGCAAGCGGCCCAATCTGGCAGTTTTGACCGGCGCGCAGGCCAGCCGCATCCTGCTGGACGGTGCTCGCGCCGTGGGGGTTGAGCTGCGTCAAGGTGGCACAATCCGGCAGATCCACAGCAAGGCCGAGGTGATCCTTGCCGCCGGTGCCTTTCACTCGCCTCAACTATTGGAGCTATCGGGCATCGGTGATCCGGAGGTGCTGCGCACCGCGGGGGTGGAGGTCACACACGCCGCCCCCGGCGTCGGCGCCAATTACATCGACCACTACTGCACGCGGATGAACTGGCGCGTGACCCAGCCCGTCACGCTGAACGAGATGACGCGCGGGCTGTCGCTGGTAAAGTCAGTCCTTCAATATGCGCTGACGCGCAAGGGCATCCTGACCTACGGCACGGGCCTTGTGCATGGCTTCATGCGGACGCGGCCCGATATCGAGGGGCCGGACGTGCAGTTGTTCTTCTTGCACGCCAGCTATGCCAACGCCGCCGAGCGTACGCTCGACAAGGCACCGGGCATGACGATCGGCGTCACGCAACTGCGCCCGGAATCGCGCGGCACAGTGCACATCGCGGCGCCGGGGATAGATTTGGCGCCTGTTATCTGCCCTAATTTCCTAAGCACACCGGAGGACCGCCGCGCCATGGTGGACGGGATGAAGTTGACGCGCGAAGTCGTATCGCAATCCCCGATGGACCCCTTTCGAGGCGCCGAGCTCAGCCCCGGCGAGGCGTGCCAGACGGACGCCGATTGGCTGCAATTTGCGCGCGATAATGGCCAGACAATCTATCACGCCAGCGGCACATGCCGCATGGGCGCGGATGACGCGTCCGTCGTAGATCCGTCGCTGAAAGTCCGAGGTGTCACTGGCCTGCGTGTGGTCGATGCGTCGATCATGCCGACCATCGTTTCGGGCAACACGCAGGCCGCAGTCTTTATGATCGCCGAAAAAGGCGCTGACCTGATTTTGTCCGACGCCCGGTAGAGAGGCACTGATATGAAACGAGAATTTGCACCTGCCACCTATCCCGGCCTCAAGGGGCGCGCCGTGCTGAACACGGGCGGCGCCAAAGGGATTGGCTATGCCATGGCGCAGTCATTTGCCCGGCACGGCGCGCACTTACTGCTAATGGACATGGACGGGGCTGCGCTGGTCGAGGCCGCCGCGAAATTGCGCGCCCAATTCCCCGAAGTGCGGGTTGAGACCCATTCCGGTTCCGTCACCGATGAGGCCGATGTTGAGGCCGCTTGCGCCGCTTGCGAGGGGGCCTTTGGCAGCATCGACATATTGCTGACCAACGCGGGTATTTCAATGAACCGGCCCAGCACAGCACTCACGCTGGACGAATGGCGGCGCGCCATCGACGTCAACCTTACGGGCACGTTCATCTGCGCGCAGGCAGTCGCCAAACGCATGATCGCACAAGGCGGCGGCGTTATACTGAACACTGCGTCGATGTGGGGCCTCGCCGCGTCGCCGCGCCGCGCGGCCTACTGCGCGGCCAAGGCAGGCGTCATTTCCTTGACCGAAACGCTGGCAGGTGAATGGGCGCCGCACGGCATCCGCGTCAACGCGATTTGCCCCGGCTACATTCGCACCGCCCTGACCGATGAGCTGATCGGCAACGGAAAGCTGGATCTGCCCGCCATCGAGGCGCGCACGCCTATGGGCCGCATGGGCACGCCCGAAGAAGTGGCCGAGATGGCTGTTTATCTAGCCTCTGACGCCGCCGTTTTTATCACGGGTCACGCGCATTTGTCAGATGGCGGCTTTCTGGCGCGAACGTTTTGAGGGGGAAGGTAACACCATGAATGCGAGCTTCGATTTCACAGATCGCACGCTGGTCCTGACCGGCGCGGCGGGCGGCATCGGGCGCACTATCGCGAAGCTCTTTCATGCCTCGGGGGCCAATCTGGTGCTGGGCGATTGGAACGCAGATGCGCTGCAAGCATTGTCAGGCGAGCTGGGCGGCGCGCGTATCGCAACGCTGGCGGGCGACGCTGCCAACCCTGAGGACGCGCTGGCACTGGTCGATCTCGCCGCCTCGCGCTTTGGCGGCATCGACTTTCTCATCCCCGGCGCGGGCATCTATCCGGCCCAGCCGTTTGCGGACATGACCGATGATCAGTGGCGGCGCACCATGTCGATCAACCTCGACGGTGTGTTCTATATCTGTCGCCGCGCGGTGCCGCATCTGAAACCGGGTGGCGCGATCACTTTCCTCACCTCCCTTGCCCCGCATCGCGGCGCACAGACCAATGCGCATTACGCCGCAGCCAAGGGCGCGGTCGGTGCGCTGATGCGCAGCCTCACGCGCGAATTGGCGCCGCATATCCGTTGCAACGCTATTGCGCCCGGCATTATCGACACTGCCATGATTGGCGATCTGATGAAAACACGCGGCGATGAGACACTGAAATCGACGCCCCTCGCCCGCCTCGGCCAAGCGAAAGAGGTGGCCAGCGTCGCCGCGTTCCTATGCAGCGACGCGGCCAGTTTTGTCACCGGTGAGACGATCCAGGTCAATGGCGGCCTCTACATGGTGGCCTAGGTCACGAAAGGACCAGATATGCCCGAATTTCACGACCTGAAACCACTCGCATTTTGGCGCGAGGTCATCGTCACAGACGCTGATCGCAATGCTATCGATCCCGGGACGGGCTGCACGATCCTTGCCCAGTTGCACCTCATCCGAGCGTTCGAGGAAAAGGTGTTGGACCTTGCCGGGCAGCAACTGGTGCATGGCCCCGCGCACTCGGCCATCGGGCAGGAGGGCGGCGCTGTCGGCTCAGCTATGGCGCTGAAGGACGGCGATCAGGTCAATGGATCACATCGGGCGCATCACCAGTTTTTGGCAAAATCGCTGAGGCATTTGGCTAGCCGCATTTCCGCGACGGACGACTTCTCTGGCGATATTCGCGATCTGTCGAAACGCACAATGGCCGAAATCATGGGCCTCGCCCAAGGCTTCTGCCGGGGGCGCGGCGGCTCAATGCATTTGCGGTGGGAGGAGGCGGGCAACCTCGGCACCAACGCAATCGTAGGCGGCGGCGTCCCAATGGCAGCGGGCGCGGCATGGGCGCATCGAAACGCGGGCACGGACCGCGTCGTCTATAGCTACTTTGGCGACGGCGCGACTAACATCGGATCTGTGCTGGAGACGATGAACATTGCCGCCGCGTGGAAGTTACCGATTTGCTTTTTTATCGAAAATAATCGCTATGCGGTGTCCACAACGGTCGAGGAATCCACCGCCGAGCCGCGCCTTTCGTCGCGCGGGCTGGCCTTTGGCATCCCGGCATTCAAAGTTGACGGGATGGACCCCATCGCCGTTTATCATGCGTCCATGGCTGCGAACGAGATCATGCGCGCCGGGGACGGCCCCACGGTGATCGAGGCCGACCTCTACCGCTATTTCCACCAAAACGGCCCCCTGCCCGGCAGCGCATTCGGCTATCGCGACAAGGCCGAAGAAGCCGAATGGCGCGCCCGCGATCCGCTAGACGCGATGGCGCGCAATCTGATGGAGCGGCAAGTGCTGGGCGAGGACGACATTACCGCGCTGCGCGGCCGCTCGGTGGCGTTGATGGCTGATGTAGCAAGCGAGTTGATCGAAGAGGTGGATGGCAAGCCCCGGATTATTCCCGCCCTCTGGCCCGAGGAAAACTTTCGCGATGCTGGTCTGCGCGGTGATCTGTCCGAGTTCGACGGCGTACGCACCGCCGAAGAGGCCAACTTTGACGGCGCTCTGCACGAGGCGCGATTTGTCGATACGGTCGCCGACGTCATGCACCGCCGGATGGAGCAAGACGCGCGCATCGTTGTTCTGGGCGAGGACGTGCACCGCCTAAAGGGCGGCACCAACGGCGCGACCCGCGGGCTGACCGATGCGTTCCCAGACCGCATTCTTGGCACACCGATCAGCGAAAATGCCTTTACCGGGATCGCGGCGGGCATGGCCGCCGATGGGCGCGTGCGTCCCGTCATCGAGTTCATGTATCCCGATTTCATGTGGGTCGCCGCCGATCAGGTGTTTAACCAAATTGGCAAGTTCCGCCATATGTTCGGCGGTGATGCCGACATGCCGCTGGTCCTGCGCACCAAGGTGGCGATTGGCACCGGCTATGGCTCGCAGCACTCGATGGACCCGGCCGGGATCTTTGCCACCGCGCCCGGCTGGCGCATCGTCGCGCCATCCACACCGTTCGACTACGTGGGGCTAATGAACGCCGCGCTTCTCTGCCGCGATCCAGTTTTGGTGCTGGAGCATGTGGAACTCTACGGCGCGAAGGGCGCTGCACCGGTTGATGATTTTGACTACATCATTCCGCTGGGCAAGGCCAAGGTAGTGCGCCCCGGTTCAAAGCTGACCGTGCTAACCTATCTGGCGATGGTCGAGAAAACGCGCCTAGTGGTTGAAGAGCTGGGCGTTGATGCTGAGGTCATCGACCTGCGTAGCCTGGACCGCGCGGGGCTGGATTGGGACACAATAGAGGCATCAATTCGCAAGACCAACAATGTGTTGATCGTTGAGCAGGGCGCACAAGGCACCTCATACGGAGGGTGGCTGGCAGACGCATTGCAGCGCCGCGTGTTCGACTGGCTGGACCAGCCAATTGCGCGCGTTACGGGGGCCGAGGCATCGCCCAGCATCTCAAAAGTGTTGGAAACCGCCGCCAGCGCCGGTACGCAAGAGATCGCGGCCGGACTGAGGCAGGTGATGTCTGACATGGGAGATCCGCTGCCGATACGCTGACTTGGAGCCTCATGTTTGAGCAAAGAGGGCGGTCAAGCCTTCCGTTGCCTACTCAACCCGCCGCTGAAGAAATGCCGTTTCTTGCGGGGGCAAGCCTATTTATCCCTCAGATTGGTGCAATCCGCGCGATAACGGGTTTTGGACTGTTGACGCAGAGGCAAGTGTCATTAGACTTTGGCAATCGCCTAAAGGTTGTAATCCCGGCAAAAGATGTCGAGATGGTCCGACACCCTTGCGGCGGGGCGATCGCACGGCAATTCCACCGAAGAGCGAGATCATGACACATTTGAGCGCGCGCACCCCTTCGGAACTGGAAATGTTTGCCCATCTAAGCGTTCCGATTTGGGTATTTGATCTGGACCGGTACCGCATCTGGTGGGGCAACGACGCGGCATTGGAATTTTGGAAGGCGGGAAGCATGGACGCGCTGCGCGCGCGCGACTTCTCCACCGATAGCGATACAGTTCATCTGCGCTTGCGCCAGACTTTGCAGGAATTGGGCAAGTCAGGCAAAATTTATGAAACTTGGACGCTCTATCCAGCCGGGGCCCCCGTACGTTTGACGCTGTCCTGCCGGTCGATTGAAATTGAAGACGGGCGCGCGGCGCTTTTTGTCGAAGCCTCCCATATCACCGGGCCCCAAACCGACATTCAATCCGCCCGCCTGCAGGAAAGCGTGCGCTACGCAGCGGCCATGCTCAGTATGTATGCGATGGACGGCGCGTTGCTCACGCAGAACGCTCATGCGTTTGCCTGTTATGGCGGGCCAGACCCCAGCGCCACAGGCTCGCAGATAGGCCACCTATCACAGCGATTAAGCGCGCCGGGCGCTGCCGCGTCACTACTGGCAGACATTGCGCAATTCAAAGACTTCGACGCGGAATTGGCGGTGCAGACCGCGGCTGGCCACCGCATCCACCGCGTCAGGGCCCATCAGGGACGCGATCCGGCAACCGGCGATGCCGTTGCGGTGTTGAACGAAGACGACATCACCGATGTCGTCGAAATGCGCGAACGATTGCACGCACTGAACACCAATCTGGAGCGTCACGTGGCAGAACGAAGCCGCCAATTGCAAATCAGCGAAGAGCGTTTCTCGCTCGCGATGCAGGGAGCTAATGATGGGCTGTGGGATTTGGATATCGCGTCCGGCGACGTCTATCTGGCGCCTCGCTGGTACACGATGATGGGATACGCCCCCGGCGAAGTAGAGGTATCCGCCACAGCGATACTCAACTTAGTCCACCCCGGGGATCGCCATTTGGTCGATCCTGCGCGCCTGACTGCAGGCGCACAGGAAGGGCCCGCCGCCGAGACGGAATTTCGACTGCGTCATAAGGATGGCCACTGGGTAGATGTCCTGACCCGCGCATTCGTTGTTGTGCGCGACGGCACAGTCACGCGGATGGTGGGCACAAACCTGGACATAACAGAGCGCAAGAAAACCGAGCGGTCGCTGCGCAGGCTCAAAGAGATCCTTTTCGAGGGTAGCGAGGCGTTGCCTGTCGGGGTCGCCTATTTCGATTCGGAACTCAAGCTGGTGATGTGGAACAGCCTCTATGCGACCATGCAGCCGCGATGCGCTGCCATTTTGGTGCCCGGCACAAAGTTTGCCGATATTCTGAAAGCGTCCCGCGACAGCAGCGATCCCGGCGATGCAGGCGGCAACATTGCCAGTCGGTTGGCGCAGGCCAGAAAAAGCCCTCAGAACTGGGTGGAAACCCTTGGCGATGGTCGCACCTTTGCGCAGGCGGCGATCCCTACCAGCGGCGACGGCGTGATCGCCGTTGTTGAGGACATCACCGAGAAACGCGCGCGTCAAAGGCAACTGAGGCAGGCGCAAAAAATGGAGGCGGTCGGCCAGCTTACAGGTGGAGTTGCGCATGATTTCAATAATTTGCTAGCTGTCATCATGGGCAACCTCGAGCTGCTGGATATGGAGGTCAGCCAGCCGGGCGGTGCCCCGGCGGACCCCACTGAGGCGCGCGGCCTGATTGCAACCGCGCTGGACGCAGTTAGGCAGGGGGCGGACCTGACCGGCAGCATGCTGTCCTATGCGCGCAAGGCGCAACTAGCGCCCAAGATCGTCGATATTAACGAGACAGTGCGTCAAACCGAGCGCTGGATGCGGCGGGCAATCGAGTCAAATGTGGTGATCGAGGCAAACCTGCCAACGGGGATCGACCCGGTGCGCCTCGATGGTAGCGCATTGCAAAATGCGCTGCTTAATCTGGTGCTGAACGCCCGCGACGCGATGCCTAGCGGTGGCACGCTCAAAATCGAGACGCAGAATGTGAGGATCGACGACGGCTACTTTGATCATCCGGCCGAGACGGTATCGCCCGGATGCTACGTCATGGTATCGGTCAGCGACGATGGCGCAGGCATCGCGCCCGAGGTGATTGAGCAGATTTATGATCCGTTCTTTACGACCAAGCCAGTCGGCAAGGGCAGCGGTCTAGGTTTGTCCATGGTCGAGGGGTTCGTGCGCCAATCAGGCGGCACCATCCGCGTCCGCTCGGTCCAAGGCCAAGGCACATGTTTTTGCCTCTACTTTCGCGCCGAGGCGCAGGAGGCGACAAGCGCAACCCCCGTCGAGGCCGCCGCCACGCCCGAAATTCAGGCGACCAAAGCACGGGTCCTGCTGGTCGAGGACCGCCCCGAAGTCATGCTGGTGTTGGAGCGCATATTATTGAGTGCAGGCTACGACGTACTGACCGCAATGAACGGCGATGCCGGTTTTGAATTATTTAAGACCGCTCGGGATTTCGATCTGGTGGTGACCGATATCGTCATGCCGGGCCGCCTACAGGGCCCTGCGTTCGCCCAAGCCTGCCGCCGCCTGAGGCCAAGTATGCCCTTCATCTTTCTGTCTGGCTATGCCCCCGATTCAACAGCGCAGGACGAGGCGCTGCAGGACGGCGATCCGCGGCTGATGAAACCGATTTCGCGCGATGACCTGCTGGCCGCTATAAGCAAATGCCTGAACGGTGCTGCAGTGTCCCGCTAACCGACCACGACGTTGCTGGCGGTCGGCTGCAATCGTCCTTGCTGTCATTTGTCCGATTTTCTGTCGGTTTTGCTTGAGGCCGGGGCAAAAGTCACTCATTTATGACCGGTCGGCCAAGGCCAAAGATCAGGAGTTCGCGTGTCCCTCTTCCTTATCGCCCTGCTTCCCTTTCTGGGGTCATTGCTACCCGGTCTCATGAACTCCGCAGGCCGCAGTGCCTGTGCCGGGGTGACTTTTACCGTCACGGCGGCCACTCTGATTGGCCTTTTGACCAACGCGCCCGCCGTATTGGCCGGCGAGGTGGTGACAGCCGGTATCGACTGGCTGCCCGCCATCGGGCTGAACGTGAATTTGATGCTGGACCCGCTCGGCTTCTTCTTCGCGTGCCTCATTCTGGGTATCGGTCTGCTCATCATCGCCTACGCACGCTACTACCTCGCGCGCGGCGACAACATGGGCGAATTTTTCACCTATCTGCTGCTATTCCAAGGCGCGATGGTAGGCATTGTCCTGTCGGATAACATCCTGCTCTTGCTGATCTTTTGGGAGTTGACGTCGCTATCGTCCTTCCTGCTGATCGGCTATTGGAAGCATCTGCCCGAAGGGCGTCAGGGCGCGCGCATGGCGCTGACGGTCACAGGAATGGGCGGGCTGGCAATGATTGCGGGGATGCTGATCCTTGGCCAGATTGTCGGCAGCTATGATCTTAGCGTCATTCTGCAGAACCGGGAGCTTGTTCAGGAGTCGCCGCTCTACGTCCCTGCGCTGATACTTATCCTGTTGGGCTGCTTCACAAAATCCGCGCAGTTCCCCTTCCACTTCTGGCTGCCGCACGCGATGGCCGCACCGACGCCTGTGTCGGCCTATCTGCATTCGGCGACAATGGTAAAGGCGGGCATCTTCTTGATGGCGCGCATGTGGCCGGTGCTATCTGGCACGCCGGAATGGTTCGTCATCGTCACCGGCACGGGCCTGATTACCATGGTTCTGGGCGCGGTCATCGCGCTATTCAAGCATGACCTCAAGGCGCTGCTCGCCTTCTCGACCGTCAGTCATCTGGGCCTGATCACGATGCTGCTGGGCACCGGCACAGCCTTTGGCGCGATGGCGGCTGTGTTTCACATTCTCAATCATGCGTCGTTCAAGGCGGCGCTGTTTATGTCCGCCGGCATCATCGACCACGGGACGCATACCCGCGACATTCGCCGCCTTGGCGGGCTGCGACATCTGATGCCGATCACCTTTGTAATTTCCACATTGGCTGCGCTATCGATGGCAGGAATTCCGCTGCTTAACGGCTTTCTCAGCAAGGAAATGATGCTGGAGGAGGCCTATCACACCACGCTCTTCGCCGCGCCGTGGCTGGTCCCTACTTTGGCGGTATTTGGCTCAATTTTCTCGGCGGCCTACTGCTTTCGCCTGATCGGGCATGTATTTCTTGGCCCCAAGCGTGACGATTATCCTGCCTCGCCGCACGATCCGGGCGCTGGCATGTGGTTGCCCCCTGCCCTGCTGATCATACCAGTGGTGGTGATTGGCCTCGCGCCTTTCATCGCCGAGCCGTTCGTCAAACTGGTGACAAGCGCCGTCCTCGGCGATGCCGCCGCCCTGCCCGACGTGCATTTCAAGATATGGCACGGGCTGACCCCGGCCCTATACATGTCGATGGTTGCGGTGGTCGGTGGCCTTATCATGCTGGCGCTCTTCACCCCCGCGCTGCGCCTATGGGACGCGGCCCCGCGCCCCGAGGCCAAAGTCATCTTTGACCGCGTGATCGGCTTGGCCGTCGCTGCGGCGCGCGGCATTATCCAGCCTCTTCATAACGGAGCGTTCTCGCGCTACGGCGCGATCATGGCGACCACTGTTCTGGCCGCCGGGCTGCATGCGTGGACCACCGGCACAGTTGGTCCCGCAGCCTACGAAATGACGCCTTTTAGCACGATCGCGATCGCTGGATGGCTGATGTTGGTCGCGGCAACTGTTGGGCTGGTCTTCCTTCATCGCAATCGCCTGTTGTCGCTAATTCTGATCGGTATCGTCGGCCTGATGGTGTCCATTGCGTTCGTCCATTTCAGCGCGCCTGATCTGGCCCTGACGCAATTTACCGTAGAGGTGGTGACGATCATCCTGATGCTGCTGGCTCTGAATTTCCTGCCCAACCACACGCCCATCGAATCGTCTGTCCTGCGCCGCACCCGCGACGCAGCAATAGCCATCGCCGGCGGTTTGGCCACGATGGGTCTGTCGTGGCATTATCTGCTGCGCGATCCAGTGGCTGCATCCATATCAGAATTCCATTTGGCGAACTCCTACAAAGGTGGCGGCGGCACGAACGTGGTCAACGTGATCCTCGTCGATTTCCGCGGCTTTGACACGTTCGGCGAGATCATCGTGCTGGGTATAGCGGCCTTGCTGATCTATGCGTTGACCGAGGCGCTGCTATCCGGCCCCGCCCGCGCCAAGCTACTGAATCGCAAACCAGATCAACCGCGCGCGGGCGACATTCACCCGCTGATGATGGTTGTCCTGACCCGCGTCATCATGCCTGTCGTGCTGATGGTCGGCTTCTACATCTTCTTGCGCGGCCATAATGAGCCGGGCGGCGGATTCATTGCCGGTCTGGTCGTGTCAATTGCCGTGGTTATGCAATACATGGCCAGCGGGTTTAGCTGGGCGTCGGCGCGCCTGCGCTATCCGTATCACGGCGTCATCGGCGCGGGCGTGCTGATCGCCGGCCTGACCGGGATGGGATCGTGGTTCTTTGGCAAGCCGTTCCTAACCTCTGATTTCGTCTATGTCCGCATTCCGCCGTTTGAAAAGTTCGAATTGGCCACCGCCGCCCTGTTTGACCTCGGCGTGTTCCTTGCGGTTGTCGGCGCGGTGATGCTGTCGCTGGAGAGTTTCTCGCGTCTCGCGCGCCGCGCTCATGTCGAAGACAGCGAGCACGCTATGGATATCGACCCATCCCGCGAAAGCGATCCGTCCGGCGACACCAGTGGTCCTCGCCTCACAGAACAGGAGGTCTGATATGGAACTGCTCGTCGCCTCCGCCATTGGCATCCTTACCTCGGCCGGCCTTTATCTGATGCTGCGCCTGCGCACTTTCCCGGTTATTATGGGCATCTCGCTGCTGACCTATGCGGTCAACGTGTTCCTTTTTGCATCTGGCCGCCTGACCGTGGGCGCCCCCCCAATCCTTGGCGACGCGGACATCTATACCGATCCGCTGCCACAGGCGCTGGTACTTACCGCGATCGTCATCTCGTTTGGCATGACTGCAGTTGCGGTCATGATGGCGCTAGGGTCATATCTGGGCGCCGATGACGACCGCGTCAACGATCCGGCCAATGACCCGGAGGACGTGACATGAGCCACTGGATTATTCTCCCCGTCATCCTGCCTGCGATCCTGGCACCCTTTATTGTGTTGGCCGCGCGCCATCATATTGGCATCCAGCGAACGCTTGCGGTCGCCGGTGTTGCGGCGCTGATCGGAATCGCTGCGGCGCTTGCATGGCAGGCGGCGGACGGGACAATCACGATCTACCAGCTAGGCGATTGGGCCGCGCCATTCGGTATCGTGCTGGTCGCGGACCGGCTGTCCACACTGATGGTGCTGTTGACGGCAACCTTGGGCCTTTTCGTATTGCTCTACGCTATCGGATCAGGATGGGACGAACGCGGCCGCCATTTCCATGCGCTGTTTCAATTCCAGTTGATGGGCCTGATGGGCGCATTCCTGACTGGGGATCTGTTCAACCTCTTTGTCTTTTTCGAGGTGCTGCTGATCGCATCCTACGGCCTTATGATCCACTCTGGCGGTGCGGTGCGACTGCGCGCCGGCGTGCAATACGTCCTTTATAATCTACTTGGATCAACCTTGTTTCTTTTTGCGCTTGGCGCGCTCTACGCCGAGACGGGAACGCTCAACATGGCCGATCTGGCAGTGCGCATCGCCCAGATCGACATGGGCGGCACGGTGGGTATCCGCGTCGCGGCGGTTCTGCTGCTCCTTGTCTTTGCGGTTAAGGCGGCAGTCGTTCCACTGCATTTCTGGCTGCCGTCCAGCTATGCCGAGGCGCCGGGCCCTGTCGCCGCACTCTTCGCCATTATGACCAAGGTGGGGGCGTATGCCATCATTCGCGTCTATACCCTGATATTTCCGCCCGATCTGGCGGCCACGGCAGGATTATACGGACTATGGCTATTGCCTGCGGCGCTGATCTCAGTCGCTATTGGCATGATCGGCGTTCTGGCCGCGCGGCGGCTGGATCGGTTGGTCGCCTACGCCACCATCGGCTCGATGGGGATGGTGATGGTCGCAATATCACTCTTTACCCCAGAAGGGATCGCCGCGGCGCTGTATTACATATTGCACTCGACGCTGTCCGCCGCGACGCTGTTTTTGATTGCTGATCTAGTGCGCACAGGACGTGGCAGTATGGCCCTGCGTGCAACGGCGCCAATGTCAGGTGCGGCGCTAACGGCTGGCATGTTCTTTGCCGCGGCCATAGCGATGGTCGGCCTGCCGCCGCTATCAGGCTTTGTCGGCAAGCTACTGATACTGGATGCGGCCGTGGCATCTCCATTGGTAGTTTGGATCTGGGCGGTAGTACTGGGCACAAGCCTGATCTGCCTCGTCGGGTTCTCCCGTGCTGGCAGCGTCCTGTTTTGGAAGGCGGACGCGGTACAGAACCCAGAAGTGGCCGTCATGCCGCCTGCGCCCAGCGCATTGGCCTATGTTGCTGTCGGGGGCCTGCTCGCGCTCATGGTCGCGCTGACAGTTTTTGCCGGACCGGTCTACCGCCATAGCACTGCCATCGCGGCGCAGCTCTTTGATCCTGCGCCCTATATCGGGGTGGTGCTGGATACCCCCGGCAAGCTAAGCGGCGATGGGGCGGGTGATGATGCGGGCCATGCAGAGGCGGATAAACAGGAAAGCGAGGACCACTGACATGATGCGCGCGTTCTATTGGCTCTTTCCACATCCGTTTCTAACGTTGCTTCTGGCAGCCGTATGGGCGTTGCTGGAAGGCACGTTGTCGCCCGGTATGCTGGTCTTTGGCTTGATCCTTGGGATCATCATCCCATGGGCCACGGCGGTTTGGTGGCCCGGCACACCGCGCGGTTTTCGGCTGGGCAGGATGATTGTCTATATCGTGATCGTGCTGTGGGATATCATGGTGGCAAATGTGCTTGTCGCGTGGATCGTGCTAACCAAATCCAACGCAAAACTGCGCCCAGCATGGGTTATCGTACCGCTGGACCTGCGCCAGCCTGAGGCAATCACGATCCTTGCGGGCACGATCACGCTGACGCCGGGGACTGTGTCGGCGGATCTGTCGGATGAGGGGCACAGCCTGTTGGTGCATGCCCTGCACACGGAAGATCCTGACGCTATCCGCGACGAGATCAAGCACCGCTACGAGCGCCGTTTGAAGGAGATTTTCGTATGATGGCCGCCACCCATATGATGAACATTGCGCTGTGGATCGCGTTCGGTGCTGTCGCCACCGCCCAGATCATGGCGATGATCCGTCTGATGATCGGGCCGGGCACGGGCGACCGAATCCTTGCGCTGGATACGATGGTGGTCAACGCGATCGGATTGATCGTCCTTCTGGGGATCGCGCAGGGCACAACGATCTATTTCGAGGTGACGCTGATCATCGCTATGCTGGGGTTTGTCAGCACGGTGGCCTACGCGCGCTTTGTTCTGCGGGGGGATATCATCGAATGATCTGGGAAATCGTTGCCACATACGCCGTTGCTGTTTGCCTGATCATCGGCGCGGTATTTTCATTGGTCGGCTCAATCGGGTTGCTCAAGTTCAACGATGCGATGACGCGCCTGCATGCCCCCACCAAGGTAGGCACAGTAGGGATTGGCGCGTTACTATTAGCATCGATGATCCACTCGTACACCATTGGGCAAGGTGCGCTGCACGAGTTGTTGATTATGGCCTTCCTGTTTGTGACCGCGCCTATTTCGGCGAATTTCATGGCAAAGGTGAATATCCATCGCCGCGATTGCGATTTGCCGCCGCCGCCGCCCAAAGACGATACGTGGTCCACTCTAGACGTCCCGGCAGCCGACCGCGAATTGGAGGAGCAGGCCGAAGCATGATTGCCCGGACGTGCACAGCTTAGCGCCCACTTGCCTTGTCGCTGATTTCGTTGCGCACTGCATCCGGCATCTTGAGATCGCGGCTAAACGGGACATGACGCGCTCGGCCGCGGTGCTTCGCTGTATAGAGCGCCGTATCTGCCTCCTGCATCATCTGTCCTAAGTCCGGCTGGGCGTAATCGCATGACAGCACAGATCCTGCGCTGGCGGATATTTGATAAACCTGCCCTGCAAATTGCAGTGGCTGCGACAGCCGCGTGATCATGCGGGCAGCGATGTCATGCACGCGTTCGGGATCTGTCACCCGCTCTAGAACCAGCACGAACTCATCGCCGCCGACACGCGCCACAGTATCGTCGCTGCGCGTCTCCTCAACCATTATCCGCGCCACTTCGCGCAGGACATGATCGCCCGCGGCATGGCCACCGGTGTCGTTGACCGCCTTGAAGAAATCTAGATCAATATGGATCAGCGCAAAGTCCTGTTCCGCCTCGGCCAGTCTGGCCAGAACATAGTCCAGCGCGCGGCGGTTGCGCAGGCCTGTCAGCGTATCGGTATAGGCCTGCTCCTCGGCGGCGATCATGGCGCCTTGCAGTCGCAGGTTTAACTTGCGTGACGCCTCCATCGCGGCAGTCTTGGCCTCGACCAGATAGAGCATTTCAACCGCAAGATCAGTCGCCGCAAAGTCGGTGCCGGTCAGTCCAAAGTCGCGCACCGCTGTGACGACCGAGATGCCGAACGAGAGGTTAATCAGCGCGCCGCCTTCTGGACCCCAGCCCGGCGGCAAAGGAACCAGCACCCCCTTTAGGTCTGTGCGCGCGCTGCTGCGGATACGCAGGTGCATCTTACCCCCAGCCCCGCCCATCAGTGCGGCCATAGAGCCGTCGCCGCGAGGGCGCTTGACCTCGAACAGCTCAGCAAATCGCGCGCCGATCACCGGAGCATCTGCGAAGAGCTTTAGCAAAGTAGGGCCTGCGTGGGTTACGTGCCCGGTTTCGCCCAGCACAACGTGCATCGGGCAGAGCACATCCATCATGGCAGCAAGGCCATCGCTAGGTGCTGAGTTCCGGGTCTGTGTCGCGCGACTGTTGCTCATACGGCTCTCGCAGCCAGGTCAAAGGTTCGCCCGCAGGTATGCTCGGCCGCTAGCAGCCGCACGTCTATGATCTCGCAGCCGTCACGCATCCCCTTGTGTTCTAGCAGCGCCAGCGCGCCATAGTCATCAGCGAGCGCCCTTAGCAAGCCAACGATCACATGGCCAAACCCCGGCAAATCTCCCCGGCAGCGAACGCTGTAGACATCAGCGCCATGCTCGCGCAACTCCAGCTCCGGCAGGTGCAAGTCCGGTACGGCCAGTTGCGCGCGCGCTGGAAGGTCATCAAGCGAATGAAGGAATTCGGTAAAGGTCGGGCCGCCGAATCGCAAAAGGCGCCGCAACGCCTCAACCTTGGGATGGGACACCAGATAGGTGCCGATATCCTCAAGGGTTTCAGTCAGAGGCCGGTTCAATTTGGCGGCAAGTGCGTCCAGCACAAGCCGCGTATAATCACTCTCATAGCTCAGCATTGGTTCGAATTCTGTGAATTCCAGACCTGCATCCCGCATCACGGCGCCCCAGACATCCCGTCCGTAGGTATCCCGAACGAACCGCTCTATGGCCCGGTTGATAAGTCCGTGCATGACACTCTCCGCTGCATTCACTCCAGATATGCCGCCCCAGTCTTAATAATTTACGAACGACGTCAGTTTTGCGGAAAGAGCCGCATCCCGCCGACCTCCAGCACCCAGCGCGGCGCGGGCAAGATATCAAAGCGGCCCGCGAAGATATCGTCTATAACATCAGGCTCCACGGCAGGATACCTGCCCTGCGCCAGATCGCGAGGATACCCGTCATTGATCAGCGCACCGTCCTTTAGCGAAAAGGACATAATGCGCGCGTTTCCTCCGGTCGTTGTGAAAAAGCCGATGACCTGCTCCGCTCCGCTGCCCTCAGGCTCGTACTGCGCGATGACCATGACGCAGCCGGGATGCCCGCCCGCAACGCGGCGTTTGCAGGCATCGACGATCATCCGCCTGTCGTCGCCGGGCAGACTGTTCAGCGCGCCGGGCGGCAACATGCGTCCTTCGGGGCGCACTGGCACGATACCGTCCATGTTCGAGATATCCGCATCGCCCTGCTCAGCCTCAAAGTTCCACTTACTCTCGATCCTATTAGCCTTGGAAATCAGCGCCACCAGCGCCTCATCGCCGCCGGCCTCTGCATCTGCCTTGAGCCGGGCTAGTCCTTGCTGGCCGACCTTGCCCCAGAGATGCGCCATTTCCCACAGCGCCAATTTATCGTTATCGATACCGCGTTCATAGCGGGCCAATTGGCTGGCGGTCGACAGACGCTCGGCGTTCAGCAGTGGCGTCAGCCATGCGGCGGCGATGGCCAGCGACACGAGGGCCATCCAGCGGTTCACGTGCCGCTGCCTCGCCCGCCAGCCACGCCGGCGAATGACAGCCCCCGCATAGGCCAGCGCATAGATCGTCGCCACTCCGGCAGCAATCAACGCGGCAACACGGTCAGGCGTCAGCCCATACTGATTCACCCGCAGCCACACCGCCCAAAGCGCGAGCAGGGCCGGCACCGGTAGCATAAGGCTTAATCCCCAAGCGGCGCCGCGCATCACTGGCCCCTGCACCGACAGGTCATTGTCGCGGTGGATTGCCGTCGTGATTAGCGTGACGCCTGCAGCCGTGACGCCCAGCAACGTTGCCGCTGCCGAATACTGGCCAAATAGATTGCCAAGGCCCCGTACCGGCAGCGCCAGAACGAAGATTGCCAAAACCACCAGCAGCGCAGGCAGCAGCACGCGGAGCAACTGGATCACCAAGAATGGCGAGACGTATTCGCGCAATTCGTGCACGATCGCGATTCCCAGACCCAGCGCGGCCCCGCTAATGAGATAGGGCATAGCGTCGATCTCGATCAGGTCCTCTATGATGTTTAGCCCGACAAGCCCCAACAGTTCGTTTGATAGCAGCAGAACGCCCCAGACGACGCCGACGAACAGCCACGCGGCGGCCCCGCGCACCACCAGCTCCCACGCCGCGTCAAAGAGCATCCCATAATGCCGCCAACCGCCATGCCGTTGCAGCGCAGCGATTACAAAAGGTGTCCCGATGGCCAAAAGGTAAAAGTAGGCAGCCAGACCATAACCATGGTCCAAAAATGCGCGGACATCTACGTGCCGGAAACTGGCCCATAGCAGCAGGGCCGCGGAGAGGACTGCCATTATCGTGGCCGCCGCAGCCGCCGGTACCAGGCGGACCGGCCCCAAAAGCGCGAGAAGTATCGAAAAGAAGCCCAGCCCCGCAGACACCAAAAGCAGCACAAGGCGCGCATTGCCGACCAGATCCGCCACCATCTCGATCAAAAACCACGCCGATAAACCGGCGACAGCCCCAACGAAGGCATATGACAGCCGCGTCGTGGCAGACTGGGATGGACGGATCATAGGCGGCTCTCCGGTTACAGTCGCGGCGGCTCGTTTCAGCGGCGCCTGAGGTTTCTTCGCATCCTACCGCGTTCAATCCAGAACATGAACGGCCGAATAAGGCGGCCATCGGTGGACCCGCGCAATAGGGCGCATACCCGCTTGCCCTCGCCCCGCCGCGCAGCTAGGTTTGGCAACATCCGTTGGGGGGCTCCGCATTGCCGGGGCTGAGAGGCGCAGATGCCGACCCATCGAACCTGATCCGGTCAGTACCGGCGTAGGGAACGGAGACATTGCACGGCGCGCCCGCGCCGCGCGCATCTTTGTATCTCCCCGCTCCGCCATCTGACCAACCATTGCACCGCGGCTATGCAGTGCGACGGGACCGCACTCTATCGCGGCGCCCAGGTCGCACGGGCCATGGCAGCCAGATACGGGAAAGTCACCGATGAAAGCCATCGCCCTCGCCGCCGCCCTTTTTGCCGCAACGCCCGCCCTCGCAGAGGACGAGCTGACCGTTGTGCTTGACTGGTTCGTCAACCCCAATCACGGCCCGATCATCATCGCGGAGGAGCGCGGATATTTCGCCGATGCCGGTCTCAAGGTCGAGGTGGTCGCACCTGCCGACGCGTCGGCCCCGCCAAAGATGGTGGCCGCAGGGCAGGCCGATCTAGCCGTATCCTACCAGCCGCAATTGCATATGCAGGTGGCCGAGGGGCTGCCGCTGATCCGCGTCGGCACGCTGGTTGCCAGCCCGCTGAACTGCCTGCTGACGCTAAAGGGTAGCCCGATTAAGGAGATCGCAGACCTCAAAGGGGCCAAGATAGGCTATTCCGTTGCCGGCGTCGAAGAGGCGCTGCTGACCGCCATCCTGTCGGCCCACGATGTTGCCCTAGCAGATGTCGAATTGATCAACGTCAACTGGTCGCTTGGCCCGTCGGTCATGTCGGGGCAGGTCGATGCCGTCATCGGCGCCTACCGCAATTTTGAGCTGAACCAGATGGATATAGAGGGCGTGCCCGGGCATTGCTTCTTTATCGAGGAGGAAGGTGTGCCGCCCTATGACGAGCTGATCTATGTCGCCAACCCCGAAACGATGGATACTGAAGTCATTTCGCGGTTTTTACGGGCGACCGAACTGGCAACGCAGTACATCGTCAACCACCCCGAGGACAGCTGGGAGATTTTCAAGTCAACCTCCACTGAATTGGATGATGAGCTGAATTCGCGCGCTTGGGTCGACACCATCCCCCGCTTTGCCCTGCGTCCGGCGGCGGTCGACGTCGCGCGCTACACTGGGTTTGAGAAGTTCATGAGCGAGGCAGGCCTTATCGACGGTATCCGCCCGCTATCGCAACTGGCCGTAGATCCCGGTGCGCGTTGATAAGGGCACGCAGGTGTATGGCGCGACCTTCTCTGCGTGGCGCGCCGAGGCGGCAGAGCCTTGGCAGGCCTATACGCACCACGCGTTTGTCGAGGGGCTGAAGGACGGCACGCTGCCACGCGCCGCTTACTTGAATTATCTGGTGCAGGACTACGTGTTTCTCATCCACTTCTCGCGTGCATGGGCACTAGCGGTGACCAAGGCCGAGACGGTCGAGGAAATGCGCTTTGGCGCTCGGATAGTTGATGCCTTGCTGAACGAGGAGATCGCACTGCACGTCGCCACCTGCGCAGCCGAGGGCATAGACGAAGCGACGCTTTTCGCCGCGCCCGAGGCGATGGAGAACATCGCTTATACGCGCTATGTGCTGGATGCAGGTCATTCGGGTGATTTTCTGGATCTGCTGGCGGCGCTGATGCCCTGCGTAATGGGATATGGAGAGATCGGTCTGCGGCTGGCGGCGGCAAAATGTGACACGCCCTATGCGGACTGGATCAGCACTTACGCAGGCGCAGATTACCAGCAGGTCTGCTACGAGGCAGGCGCACTACTGGACGCGGCCATTCTGCGCCGCCTTGGCGACGTGCCACAAGACAGCCCCCGCTGGGCGGCTTTATCGCACCGCTTCGCCACAGCCACTCGGCTAGAGGTCTCTTTCTGGGACATGGGTCTCGCGGGGTGAGCGCGCCGGGCATTTTCCTGCAAGGGCATGTTGCCATCGGCGATGCGCCCCTTGTTCCGCAGATCACGCTTAATGTTGCGCCGGGCAGTTGGACCTGTCTGCTGGGGCCATCGGGTGTAGGCAAATCCACGCTGCTGCGCCTGATCGCAGGTATCGCCGACGAGGCGGCGCTGACCGGCACGCTTACTGCCAGCGACGGCGCCCCGCTGACAGGGCGCGTGGCCCTGATGGCACAAAGCGATCTTCTGCTACCGTGGCTGAGCGTTCTAGATAATGTAATGTTGGGCGCGCGTTTGCGCGGCACTGATCCCCAGTCCGAACGCGCCGCCGCATTGCTGGAGCAGGTGGGCCTGATAGAGCACGCTGCCAAGCCGCCCGCTCAGCTGTCGGGCGGGCAACGCCAGCGCGCCGCCCTCGCCCGCACATTGATGGAGGACCGGCCCATCGTCCTGCTGGACGAGCCATTCTCGGCGCTGGATGCGCGCACCCGCGCCCAGGTGCAGGATCTGACGGCGCAGTTGCTGAACCATCACACCGTCCTCATGGTCACGCACGATCCGTCCGAGGCCGCGCGTCTGGGCGAGGCCATCCTTATCCTCAACGAACGCGGCCTCGCGCCATGGCCGGTCCCGCCGGGCGTGCCGCCGCGCGCAGTTGACGACGCCAAGACGCTAGAAGCTCAAGGTGCGCTACTGGCCGCCCTGAGAGCTGCCCCATGAGGCGCGCCGCCAATGCCGCTGCTGCCACCCTCGTCGCGCTCGCGGTGTGGCAGGGGCTGATCATCGCGACCGGCGTGCCGCGCTTTATCTTGCCCGGCCCGGCCCTTGTGGCCGAAACCCTCTGGACCAGCCGCGCATTGATCGCACATCACACCATGATCACCGGGATTGAGGTGCTGGCAGGCCTTGCTCTTGGTGCAGTCCTTGGCGGCCTAACGGCTATCGGCCTCGCCGCGTCGCCCATTGCGCGAAACTTAGTGCGCCCAATGCTGATCTTTAGCCAAGCCGTGCCGGTCTTTGCCCTCGCGCCGATCCTGACGCTGTGGTTCGGCTATGGCATAGGCTCCAAGGTCGTGATGACGCTGCTTGTGATCTACTTTCCGGTAACGTCAGCCTTTTTTGACGCGCTGATGCGGACGCCTCAGGCGTGGATAGACATGGCCCGCCTCATGGGGGCCAGCCCCGCGCGGATCATGCGCCATATCCGCATACCAGCCGCCCTGCCCGGATTCGCCTCGGGCCTGCGCCTAGCCGCAGTATACGCACCTATCGGCGCCATCATCGGCGAATGGGTCGGCGCGTCCAAAGGGCTGGGCTATCTTATGCTACTGGCAAATGGCCGGGCCAAGACAGACCTGATGTTTGCGGCGCTGATCGTGCTAGCGGTTTGCACCGTTCTGCTGCACGCTGCTGTCGACCGCGCCTGCCGGGCGACTTTGGATAAAAATGCCTGAGGATGCCTGCCTTGGCCACATCAGAAATCTGTTGGCGCGCCGCCTTCGGATTTTCGGCGGGCGACGAAATCAGCCAGCTCCTGGCGGACCGCGTCGTCAATAGGCGGCGCCTCAAAGCTGGCGATGATATCTTGGAATATCTGGTGGGCGCGCTCTGCCGTCCAGATGCCGCCTGCCGCCTCCCAGGCCTCAAAGTTGCGCCAATCGCTGAGGAAGGGCTGGTAGAACGCAGTCGTATAGCGATCCTGTGTGTGTTGGATGCCAAAGAAGTGGCCCTGGTCGCCGACCTCCGCGATAGCGTCGACAGCGATATCATCGGGCGTGGTGGCCGTCAGCATCGGGTCCATGTAGCGCTGGATGTGCTGTAGGATCTCGCAATCCATCACGAACTTTTCGGGCGACGCGATCAGCCCGCCCTCCAGCCAGCCGGCCGCATGATAGACCATGTGCGCGCCAGATTGCACAGCAGACCAAAGGCTGTTCGACGTCTCCCATGTTGCCTGCGCGTCGGGCACGTTAGCAGCGCAGACGCCGCTGGCGCGCATCGGCAACTTGTAGAGCCGCGCCAGTTGTCCGGTCATTTGCGTGGCGCGCATGTATTCGGGCGTGCCAAAGGCGGGCGCGCCTGATTTCATATCGACATTCGAGGTGAACGTGCCGATAGCGCAGGGCGCGCCGGGGCGGACCAACTGTGCCAGCACAACCGCCACAAGCGCCTCGGCTACAGATTGCGCCACCGCGCCTGCCATTGTCACAGGTGCCATGGCACCTGCCAGCGTGAAGGGTGTCACAATCAGCCCCTGCCCTCGGCGGGCAAGTCGCATCCAGCCATCCAGCATCGGCTCGTCATGCTTGAGCGGCGAGGTCGAATTGATGTTGGTATACATTCGCGGTGACGCATCGAACTCTGCATGGCTCAATCCGCCGGCGATGCGCACCATTTCCATCACGTCCTCAACGCGTTCTTTGCCCAGCGAATAGGCGTGCGCCACCTTGTCAGTCAGCGTCAGCTTGTCATAGAGCACGTCAAGGTGGCGGACCGAGGGGTGGATATCTTGCGGCTCGACCGGGTAGCCGCCGACAAAATGGATGCAGTTGAAATACTGGCTTAGCTTCAGCAGGTTCGCGCACATCTCGCGGGTGCCCGTCACTTTGCGGCCCAGCTTCATGTCCCAGTAACTGGGCGGCGACGACACATTGCCAAAGTTCAGGTGCCGCCCGCCGACGGTAATCTGCCGCTCTGGATTGCGCGGCGTGATCGTCCATTGCTCGGGCGCGGTTGCGATCTGCTCCATCACAAAATCGCGGCCCATGCGCAGGTTTGTACCGGAAATTGTGCAGCCGGTGGAGGCGCGGAATATCTCCAACGCCTCAGCGTTCAGGATCTCGATCCCGATCTCTTCGAGGATACGCATTGCCCCGTTATGAATGGCGGCGACACCTGCATCATCCAGCGGCTCGGTCGGGCGGTCGATATTGATGGGAGGGTTCCACGGCATCTGCTCAATGACGGCGCTGCCGCGCCGGTTTGCGGCGCCGGCCCGGCCGCCAGTGCGCTGTCTGCGCTTTTGTTCGTCCGCCATCGGGTAAGCCTCCGCATTGGATGGCCCCAACGAAGCACGGCGCCGGTCTCAGAGTTGTTCACTTTGCGGCAAGGTTTGTCGTTTTCGCATATCGGCGGCGCCCTTTTCGCCGCGCGTGCAGCAAGTAGAGTGCGATCGCCCCCACGACGATCCCGCCGCCCAGCACCATGGGCGGCGTTAGAGCCTCGTCCAGTACCAACCACACCCATGCAGGGCCCAGCACCGTCTCAAGCAACAGCAGCAGGCTAACGTTCGACGCCGCCGTATAGCGCGAGGCAAAGGATAGCGACAAAAACGACACCGGCAGGATGATGCAGCCCGTGATTGCGATCGCCCAGACATTGCCGTCCGTCATCTGCGCGGGTCCTGTTACCATCACGCCCGCCGCCCCGGCACATAGCGCGCCCACGCCGATCAGCAGCGGTATGGGCAGGGCGGGCCGCGACCGCAGCACCACAAAGTTCATCGCCAGCATCATTGCCACGCCAAGCCCTGCCACCGCGCCGAATACAACCGCGCCCGGCGTGGCCGACGCCTCGCCGCCGCCCAGCACGGCGATGCCGATGCCCAGCGCGACGACGGCGATTGTGATCCAGGTCGCGTTCGCCGTCCGCTCGCCCAATAACGCCCAAGCAAAAAGCGCGGCCCAGATTGGCGTCGTCGCAATGCCAAACAAGACGATGGCAACGGGGGCCGCGGCGATACCCAGCGCAAAGAGCGACGAATTGAAGAACTGGCAGCAGGCGATGGCGACCCCTGCACCGCTGGTCAGGAGGGCCAGATCAGCGCGCCGCGCCCGGCTGGTCAGCGCCCAGATCACGATCAGAGACGTACCCATGAATATTCCGCGCCAGCCCAACATTTGCGGCCCATTCATTCCAGACAGCCGCAGGAGCATCGCATCGGGCGTCAATACCAGCGCCCCGAACGCCGCCAGCATAAGGCCGAAGGCCGGGTGCCGCGTCACCGGTCCAGCCAATCCGGGATATGTCCGATATGGGGCAGGACGGCGTCTGCCAGCGGCGCAAGCTCGGGCGTCTCGGCGATGCCGGTCAGCACCCCCAGCGTATACATCCCCGCCGCACGCCCAGCCATCAGATCGTGCGTGCTGTCGCCCACCATGATGCAGCGTGCCGGATCCAGACCCGTCTGCCGCGCAAAGGCCAGAAGCGGCCCGGCGCCCGGCTTGGAGCCATGGCCGCTGTCATACCCGGCTACAAAGTCGAAATGCTCAAGTACGCCAGCATTACCCAGATGCGCGCGCGCGCCATGATCGCTGTCGTTCGTGACCAGCCCGAGTTTGAGGCCACGCGCCGCCAGCCCTTCCAGAAACGGGATCAGTGGCACTGCAGGCTGCAGAGGCGCGCCAGCAGACGATAGGTTCATATAGTCCTCAATCTCGTCCGCATCCGACCCCGGCATGGCGGCGGCCAGCGTTTCGGCACCTTCACGGCTCGTCGCGCCAATCAGTGGACTGGTCGGCAAGAAGCGACATTCAGCCAGATCAAATTGGATCGCACGGGCCAATGCGCCAGGATCGACATCATAGCTTGTTGCCAGATGGTTCAGCAGATCGCGGGTCCAATCCGCCCATGTAGTATGGAAATCGAACAGCGTGCCGTCCTTGTCAAAGATAACACCGTCTATTTTGCGTGGGGTGCTTATCATGTCCAATGCTCCTGCTGCCCGCCTGGCAGCATCGCGCGCGCCTGCATTGGGGCATCGGTCGGCAACTGTGTGGATGTGCAGAAGTCGATGACCCATTCATCGTTCATCATCACGAAATCCAAAACGCCGGCTAAAAAGGCCGGATCGCCCGCGCCGCTGCGCAAATCATCCTCACCTGCGCCCGTTGCACCAAGGAATACAGGGGTTAACTCGTCATTTGCGAGCAACCATCCAAGGCAGCGTATGGCGATCGTCTCGGCGGATTCCCGCGTATATTTCATGACTGTCACATTCCCAGAAAGGTTTTCTTAACTTCTGGCACGGATAGTCGAGCGTGAGAATAGGGCAAGTCAGAAAGGCGTTAGCCCATGTCAGGGAAAATTTTGATCGTGGACGCTGTGGCGACCAACAGGATCGTGTTGAAGGTCAAGCTTTCGGCGGCGCATTTTGACGTGCATCAGGCATCTTCGGGTGCCGGTGCGATGTCTATGGCGCGCGGATTGCAGCCGGATCTTATCATTTTGGGCGCGGCCCTAACGGATATGACCTATGCCGAACTGATCAACGCAGTTCGCGCGAGGCCTGATTTGGCCATCGTTCCCATCGTCGCGCTATTGCCCGAGGATACGGGCGAGGCGCGCGTGGCAGCGCTGGCTGCCGGGGCCGATGACGTCATCTCACAGCCGATAGATGAGCGGATCATGCTGGCGCGCTTGCGCGGTTTGCTCCGCCAGCACCACGCGTTGCAGGACATGCGCCTGAACGCGGGGCCGGACTGCGCCGCCGGCTTTGGCGAGGCCCAAGGCGGGCTGTTGCGTGCCGGGCGGATCACCGTTCTGGGGGTCGAAATGGCCGATGCGATGGCCCTGCGGACACGGCTGCGCAGTGTCTGCCGTCATCAGATCTCTGCAACCCAGTCAGGTGGCTCGATTTCCGGCACGTCTGGCGACCGGGCGGCAGATGTCTTTGTCCTACTGCTGCCTGCGGGATATGAGAGTGCTGGCCTTGACCTGATGGCCGAATTGCGCGCATCGCCAGAAGTGCGCCACAGCCGGATCGTCTGCCTTGTGCCCGAAGGCGCACGTGCGCTAGCTGCAAGCCTGCTGGATCTGGGCGCGAGCGACGTGATTATCGGCGACACCGGTCTGGATGAGTTGGCGCTACGCCTGACCCGTCAGATCCAGCTCAAGCAGTCGATTGACCATTTGCGAACCCGGCTACATGACGGGCTGCGCGCGGCGATGATTGATCCGCTGACGGGCCTTTATAACCGCCGCTTTGCCATGCCTTTCCTAAAGGATCTCGCGGCGCGGACCGGTCCGCAAGCTCGGGGATTTGCTGTGATGGTGGCCGACTTGGACCACTTCAAGCAGATCAATGACCGGCTGGGCCATGCGGCAGGCGACCGCGTGCTGTGCCACGTCGCTGACATTCTGGGCAACTCGGTGCGAGAGGGCGACATGGTTGCCCGCATCGGTGGCGAGGAATTCCTGATCGTCATGCCCGCCACGGACGGTGCGGAGGCGCGGCGCACAGCCGACTTGCTGTGCCGTCGCATCGGCGAGGCCGGGATCATGCTGCGCGGTCATATCAATCCCGCACACGTGACTGTCAGCATTGGCGTGGCTATGGGCGAGCCCGGCGCGCGCGGTGAGGATCTGGGCGGGTATGTCGATACCCTCTTTGATCAGGCCGATCGCGCGCTCTACAGGGCAAAGGCGCGCGGGCGTAATACCGTCACGATCAGTGCCCGGCCAGCGGCCTAACAGTCAGTCGGGGGTATTGATCTAGCCGCTTTTCAGCTTTCGACGCGCGACAAATGCGCGCGACGAGCGCCTCAGGGTCCCTTGCCTCTTTCAATTGTGGCGCGCGTGGCCCAAGTTGCGCGTGACACAGTTTCGAGGCTGCGATGATAGATCAAGCAATCCAAACCGAAGAACGCGCGCTTTGGCCCGCGCTGCGTCGTGGCTTTCGCCGCAAATGTCCCAACTGCGGATCGGGCCAACTGCTTAAAACTTACCTCAAAGTGCGAGACACCTGCTCTGTCTGCCGCGAGGATCTATCCCAGCACCGCGCGGATGATGGTCCTGCCTATCTGACAATTCTGATCGTCGGGCACATCATGGCCCCCGGTCTGCATATAGTGTTCGTCAATTTTCGCCCCGAGCCGATGACGCTGTTCACCATCTTCGCGGTCGGTTCTGTTGGGCTCTCCCTCTATCTTCTGCCTCGGCTCAAGGGCGCCATCGTAGGGTTCCAATGGGCGCGCCAGATGCACGGCTTCGGCTCTGGCGCGTGAGCGCGAGCTCGCCTCCGATCCGGGATGCTGCCACAGTCATCGTACTGCGTAAGGATGGACCTGTCCCGCACGTACTTATGGGGCAGCGGGGGGCAACGGCTGCCTTTATGCCAAGCAAGTTCGTCTTTCCCGGTGGCGCAGTTGATCCGGGCGACGCGCATGTTCCGTTGGTGATGTCATTGCCTGCCCTATGCTCCGACCGGCTGGCCGAGGACGCCGCGCCTGGCCTGCATCATGCGCTCGCCGCCGCTGCGATTCGCGAGCTTTGGGAAGAGGCCGGGCTGATCATCGGCCGCCCAGGCGCCTGGGACGTGGAAGTACCCTCAGATTGGGCCAGCTTTGCCGCGCGCGGCTACCTGCCTGATGCGGGCGCGCTGCAATTTGTGTTCCGCGCAATCACGCCGCCGGGCCGCCCGCGCCGCTTTGACGCGCGGTTTTTTCAGGTCGACGCCACCCATATTGTCGGCGATCTGGACGATTTCGGCGCCGCCTGCGAAGAGCTGTCTCACTTGCAATGGATCCCTCTGCCCGAGGCGCGCCGGTTCGACCTGCCTTTTATTACCGAGGTGGTTCTGGCGGAAATCGCGGCGCGCGCAGGTGATCCAGCGCCCCCCGCGTCGGTCCCTTTCTTTCGCAACAATGATGAGGAAAGCCTGTTCCTGCGCCTCAGCGGAGCAAGCCCACTGCAATAATCGACGCGGTGACTAGCGCAATGCCTACCCCTTCACGCGGTGTCATCCGCTCGCCAAACACGGCGCGCGATGCGATCATCGAAAATATCAGTTCGACCTGCCCCACAGCAAAAACATATGCCGCATTCTGCAGCGTGAACGCGGTAAAAAGGCACAGACTGCCCCCCAGTCCCGCCAGCCCGATCCACACTGCAACGCGGCGGGCTGCAAACACCCGGCCGATCTGGCCCGGCTCGCGCCAACGCAGCCAAAGCACCATTGCAATTGCTTGCGCTGCAACCACGGCGGCCAGCGTGACAACCGCGCGCATCAGCGCGTCGTCCGATGCAATCTGTAGGGTCGCGCCGCGATATGTAACCGCCGACACCGCAAATAGTGCGCCAGCCAACAAGCCAAGACCTGCTGCCCGGTTGATTACTCGCCAGCGCGCGGCCCCCGCCCCGCCCGACAAGATCAGCACGCCGACCAGCCCCACCAACATAGCAGCGAGCCCGGCGGCACCGATCCGATCGCCCAGTATCACCAGCCCGACCAGCGCGGTCTGGACCACCTCGGTTTTTTTGAACGCGATCCCCACAGCAAAATTGCGCGCGGCGAATAGCGCGACCATGCACCAGGTCGCCACAATCTGCGCCGCGCCGCCGGACAGCGCGTAGACCCAGAAGAGTGGCGTGAACTCCGGAAATCCGGCACCCTGATACCAGACGTACCCGGCAGCCAGTACCAGAATGAACGGCATCGAATAGCCAAAGCGCGCGAATGTCGCGCCGCCCGTAGACAGCGGCCCCATGCTCAGCCGTTTTTGCAGCAAAAAACGCAGCGTCTGAAACGCGGCGGCAGCAACCGAGAGAAGGATCCATGCAGGCATGGCGCCCTCATGCCCTCTATTCAGGGCCGAGGCCATAGCGGATGCGGCACGTCGTCCTTGGTGCGTAGGAAATGGTGGCGAAAAATCTGGGCGTAGCTGCGATAAACGTAGCTATCATTTCGCGCCAGATAGTGCGCCCGATTTTGCGCATAAAGGTGCGGCAGGCGATACCATGCAGTCTGCGGGTGCATATGATGCACGACGTGGTAATTGTTGTTCAGAAACAACAGGGCCAGCGGCCCGCGATCCTCGACCACTACGGTGCGACCGCTGGCGCGCTCGTGGGCGCGATGTTCCAGAAAGGTGCGGATTTTCAGCAGGGACATCGACCCATAGGCTGCAACCAGATAGGCCCAGATTGGCATGGGCGCGGCCCAGACCCAGATCAGAACAGGCGTTAAGGCCGCAAGATGTGCCAGCCAAGCGCGCCTGATACCTGCGTCACCCGCGCGGATCGCGCGCCAATCGCCACGCAAAAAAACGGTCATTCCGACGATGGGCCCAATAATCAACCGGCCCAGCAGCGTGTTATTGAACATCAGCGCCAGTTGAATGGCGCGCGGCAGGCGCGCCCAGACCACAGGGTCCAGATAGTTCGTTTCGGGGTCGTCATAGGGATCAGTCAGCAGCGCATCATTATGGTGCGCCAAATGTGTGGCGCGAAAGCGCTGATACGGCACCAGGAGGCCCAGCGACGGCCAGACCGCCGCGACGTTTGCGCGCTCGCTGGCAAAGGGATGGCCGTGCAGCGCCTCATGGCTCAGCGATGAATGTTGCGCAATGGCGAGCGCTGCCAGAACCATGCCCAGCGGCAGCCAGAATTCGGCGGCCCACGTCGTCGCCAGCGCCCAGATCGCATAGGTCAGAGCCAGCACCGCCAGAGTGGGCCATTCAGGTTTGCGCATCGACGCGCCCCCACGTAATTCGCGACCAAATCCGTTCGTAAAGAAAATAAAGGCTTAGCCCGATTGCGGTGTTGATCACTGCCATGGCACCGCCTGCTCCGGCAGAGCCTGTTACCAGATAGCCAACGATGCTCATTATCGCGAGGCCGCTGATGTTCCAGATGATCGCCTTGACCAATGTGCGGCGGGGCCGTTCCATAGATGCTCCATAGGTGATGTGATGCCTCAGTCGTATAGTGGCGCGCGTATGTGGAACATTCCGTATGTAGTTAACATTCTGCTACATCTGTGATAGTTATCACCAATGATGGCTAAAACTGACAAGCGAGCCCGATCGACGCTATTTCGCTCTCGATTGACCGAAGCGATCGGGATGCGGCGCCTAAGTCAGAGCGCGCTGGCGCGTGCTATTGGCGTAGACCGCTCGACCGTGTCGCAACTGCTATCGGGCGCGGGCGCACGCCTGCCCAATGCGCAGGTCGTGGGCGAATGTGCGCGGGTTCTTGGCATTTCCGCCGATTGGCTGCTGGGGCTGACTGACAGGCCCGAAACGGCGGCGGATATTCTGGCCAATTCGCTATCGCTGACCGAGGCGCCGCGCGCGTTGGTCGATGCGCAGATATTTGAGTGGCACAAGGAGGCTGCGGGCTACAAAATCCGCCACGTTCCCGCCGCCCTACCCGACATGCTGAAAACGCGTGAGATGCTAGAGTGGGAATATGAGCCGCATCTGGGGCGCAGTACCGACCAGGTGATCGGCGCGTCCGAGGATCGGCTGATTTGGATGCGCAGCGCGCAATCGGATTATGAGATCGCCCTACCGCTGTGCGAAATGCAAAGCTTCGCGCGCGGCGAGGGGTATTATCGCGGCCTGCCGCTGGACGTGCGGCGCGCGCAAATTGCGCAGTTGATTGATGTGACCGAGCAGCTCTATCCGCGCCTGCGCCTATCGCTGTTCGACGCGCGTCGCGTTTATTCGGCGCCAGTCACGATATTTGGCCCGCTGCTGGCGGTCGTTTATATCGGGCGAAACTACATGGCCTTTCGCGATACCGAGCGGGTTCAGGCACTCACCGAGCATTTCGATCACTTGCTACGCGAGGCGGCTGTGGCCGACCGCGAGATGCCTGAATATCTGCGCGGTCTGGCTGCCGAGATGCCTCAGTAAGGCATCGGGTTTGCGCGGTGGGCTGTGTCGATCTCGCGCATTATCTCATCGGAAAGAGAGATGTCGGCGGCGCCCAGCGCCACGTCCAGTTGCGCCATAGTGGTGGCGCCAAAGATCGACGAAGCCATAAAGGGCCGTGTCAGCGTCCAGGCCAGCGCCATCTGAGCGGGGTCGAGGCCGTGACGGGCCGCGATATCGAGATAGGCCTGCGCGGCGACAAAGGCGCGGTCGGTGGTGCGCCCGCCCAAATCGCTCACGATTGACATGCGCGAGCCTTTGGGTACTGCGCCGCCCTGATATTTGCCCGTCAAAAGGCCTGCAGCGAGGGGCGAGAAGGCAAGCAGGCCGACATCCTCATTCACGCTAAGCTCGGCCAGATCCGTGTCATAGAGGCGGCATAGCAGCGAATATTCGTTCTGGGCGCTGGCAACGCGAGGCCAGCCATTTGCCTCGGCTATTCGCAGAAATTGGGCAGTGCCCCACGCGCTTTCATTCGACAAACCGAAATGGCCAATAGTGCCGCGTGCCACCTCGCGGCCAAGGGCCTCAAGCGTCTCGTGAATGTTATCCAGCACCTCGGCAGGGTTTTGGCCAGACGGATCGAACGTCCAATTCTGACGAAACATATAGCTGCCGCGATTGGGCCAGTGAAACTGGTAGAGGTCTATGTGATCGGTCTGCAGTCGCTTTAGCGAGCCGGCCACAGCCTCCGGAATGCTTGCCGCTGTGATCGGCGCGCCGCCGCGCACATACTTCATCCCCTCGCCCGAGATTTTGCTGGCGAGGATGACATCGCGGCGTCGACCGCTGGCGGCCAGCCATGTGCCGATGATCTCTTCGGATCTACCTTGCGTCTCGGCGGTCTTGGGGTTTACCGGATACATTTCCGCCGTGTCGATGAAATTGATGCCGCACTCCAGCGCTCGATCAATCTGCGCGTGACCTTCGGCCTCGGTGTTTTGTGTGCCCCACGTCATTGAGCCGAGGCACAGCTCGGACACCATCAGGCCGGTACGGCCAAGCGCGTTCATTTTCATCTATAATTTTCCTTTTGCCTTTGCGGCGCAAACTAACCCGTTGGCGCGCGACGTCACGCGCAAAGTGAAAGGGCGCACCGCGCGAAGATATTAAGTGGCGCAAGGCTTGCGCAGGCTTGGCTTTCACCTGATTGCTGTGCAATCTCGCCGCAGGCTGGGGCGCTGGGCAAGGAAATGCACAAATGCGTATGATGATTTCCTTTGCGGCGCTGTTTCTGTCGGTCATTTTAATGCAACTGGCGTCAGGGGGCCTTGGTCCTTTGGACGCGCTCAGCGGCTTGGCACTCAGCTTTACTACCTCGCAGATTGGCCTTTTGGGATCGGCGCATTTCCTAGGCTTTTTCATCGGATGTTGGTGGGCACCGCGCCTCATGGGCACAGTGGGGCATAGCCGTGCCTTTGCCGCCTTCACAGCCGCAGGCGCGATGTCGTTGATCGCGCATATGGTGGTTATCGACGCATACGCATGGGCCGCGATGCGGATCGCGATGGGGTTGTGCGTGGCCGGCTGCTATACTGTGCTGGAGGCGTGGCTGCAGGCCAAGGTCACGAATGCCACCCGCGGGCGGGCAATGGGCGTCTACCGGCTGGCAGACATGGGCGCATCGCTGGTGGCACAGATGCTGATCTCGGTTTTGGAGCCTGCGTCCTATGTGTCCTACAACCTGCTGGCGCTGATTTGCTGCGCCGCATTGCTGCCCATCACCCTGACGACAGCCGAGCAGCCCGAGACGCCAAACGCGCCGCGCCTACGGCCCGGCCTTGCCATCGCATGTTCGCCCCTGGCGGCGGCTGGCGTAGTAGTTGCAGCGCTTAGCAGCGCGACATTCCGCATGGTCGGGCCGCTCTACGGCCAGCAGGTGGGGCTAGCCATAGAGCAGATCGCATGGTTTTTGGCCGCTTTTGTGCTGGGCGGTGCGCTGGCGCAGTTTCCTGTGGGCTGGCTGGCGGATAAATACGACCGGCGTCATGTGCTGATCGGGCTGTCTATCGCCGCTGTATGCAGCTGCGTCGTAACCGCATGGCTGGGCGCGCTGTCGGCGCAGGGTGTGATGCTAACCGCGTTCTTCTTTGGTCTGACGTCGTTTCCGATTTACTCGGTCTCGGCCGCCCACGCCAACGATTTCGCACGCGATGACCAACGGGTGGAGCTGTCGGCAGCGCTGATGTTTTTCTATGCGTTGGGGGCGATTGCGGCGCCTTTGGCCGCATCAAAACTGATCGAGGCATACGGGCCGTCTGCGATGTTCATCATGATCGCGGCCGCGCATATCGCGTTGGTCATCTTTGGCCTCAGCCGGATGCGAGTCCGCCCGACCCGCGCCGATCGGACCCGCTATGTTTGGAGCCCGCGCACCTCGTTTATCGTCGGGCGCCTGACGCGGGGCTTTCGCGACAAGGGCTAGCGCCCCGATCCTATGTCCCCGATCCTCTGGCCCCGCCGCACCGCTTGCGCTAAAGCGGGCGCAAGTAATCAAGCGAGGCGCGGCATGGCACGGCATCTGATCACATCTGCGATCCCCTATATCAACGGGATCAAGCATCTGGGCAATCTGGTGGGCAGCCAGCTGCCTGCCGACCTGTATGCGCGCTATCTGCGCGGGCGCGGGCATGAGGTGCTGTTTCTATGCGCCACGGATGAGCATGGCACGCCGGCCGAATTGGCGGCCAAAAAGGCGGGCAAGCCGGTAGCTGAGTTTTGCGCCGAGATGCACGGCGTGCAGGCCGAAATCGCGCGCGGCTTTCGCCTCAGCTTTGACCATTTCGGGCGATCCTCCAGCCCGCAAAACCATGCACTGACGCAGCATTTCGCGGGCCGTTTGGCCGATCAGGGCCTGATCCGCGAAGTTAGCGAGAGCCAAGTTTACTCGAACGCCGACGGCAGGTTCCTGCCCGACCGCTATATCGAGGGCACCTGCCCCAACTGCGGCTATGACAAGGCCCGCGGCGATCAATGCGAGAATTGCACCAAACAGCTGGACCCCACGGACCTGATTGAGCCGCGCAGCGCCATCTCAGGCTCCACCGATCTGGAGGTGCGCGAGACCAAGCACCTCTATCTGATGCAGTCGGGAATGCGCGGGCAGCTGAACGACTGGATCGACGAGAAGGCGGATTGGCCCATCCTGACCACCTCCATCGCGCGCAAATGGTTAAACGATGGCGACGGCCTGAAGGATCGCGGCATCACACGGGATCTGGACTGGGGCATTCCTGTGCGTCGCGGCGATGCGCCATGGCCGGGGATGGAAGGCAAGGTTTTCTACGTTTGGTTCGACGCGCCAATCGAATACATCGCCTGCGCCGGGGAATGGGCCGAGGCACATGGCTTGGACGATGCCGCGTGGGAGCGGTGGTGGCGCACCGACAAGGGCGCGGATGATGTCCGTTACACTCAGTTCATGGGCAAGGATAACGTTCCCTTTCATACACTTAGCTTTCCGGCGACGATCCTTGGATCGGGCGAGCCATGGAAGCTGGTCGATTACATCAAGTCGTTCAATTACCTCAATTACGATGGCGGCCAGTTTAGCACGTCGCAGGGACGCGGCGTATTTATGGATCAGGCGTTGGACATCCTGCCGCCCGATTACTGGCGCTGGTGGCTGCTATCGCACGCGCCCGAATCCAGCGATTCGGAGTTCACGTGGGAGAATTTCCAGACATCTGTGAACAAGGATCTGGCAGACGTGCTGGGCAATTTCGTCAGCCGAGTGACCAAGTTCTGCCGCTCAAAATTCGGCGAGGCCGTGCCTGAGGCGGGCGAGTTTGGACCCGATGAGCAGGCACTTATCGAGAGTATCACGACCCGCGTGCGAGCGTACGAGCAGCACATGGAGGCGATGGAAGTGCGCAAATCTGCCGCCGAATTGCGCGGAATTTGGGTGGCTGGCAATGAGTATCTGCAATCGGTCGCGCCTTGGACAACGTTCAAGACCGACCCCGATAAGGCAGCGGCGCAGATCCGTTTGGCGCTAAATCTAATACGGCTTTATGCAGTGCTGAGCGCGCCTTTTGTCCCGGATGCGGCGGCCGATATGTTGGCGGCAATGCAGACCGACGACGACAGTTGGCCGGACGATGTGCCCGCCGCCCTGAATGTACTGAAACCCGGCCATGCGTTTACCGTGCCAGAAGTGGCATTCGCCAAGATCACCGATGAGCAGCGCGAAGACTGGCAGGCGCGGTTTTCAGGCGTGCGCGAGTAGTACGCGCTAAGCCGGACAATTTCAGCGCTGCACGTCAAAGAAAAAAGGAGCGAGCCTTTCGGCCCGCTCCTTCCAATCTAAAATAGCCGGTCGCCTGAAAATCAGGCCTCGTCGTCCAGCTTTTCGATCGCCTCTTGCAGCTCGTCCTTGGTGATCTCTTTTTCAGAAACCTTGGCCTGCTCTGCGACGTAGTCGATGACCTTGTCCTCAAAGATAGGCGCGCGCATTTGCTGCTGCATCTGCTGGTTTTTCTGGATGAACTCAAAGAACTGGCGCTCTTGGCCGGGATACTGGCGGGCCTGCTCCATGATCGCTTGCGTCATTTCCTGGTCAGTCACCTGAATTTCGGCGCGCTGGCCCAGCTCGGCCAGCAAAAGGCCCAGACGCACGCGGCGCTCGGCCAACTTGTTGTGCTCGTCCGTCGTCTCGATCTCGGGATGATCGTGGCCTTGTACGTCAGGATTGTCGTCGTGCCACAGCTGATGCGCGATCTGCTTTGCTTCCTGCTCGACCATCGAGGGTGGCAGCTCAAAGCTGACCATCTTGTCCAGCTCGTCCAGCATCGCGCGCTTCATCACCGCGCGGGCGGCGCCGGCGTACTCGGCCTCCAGCCGCTCGCGGATTTGGCCCTTGAGTGCGTCCAGATCCTCGGCGCCGAACTTGGTGGCCAACTCGTCGTTGATCTCGGCGTCCTTGGGGGCTTTTACGGCTGTGATTTTGCAGGCGAACACGGCCTCTTTACCAGCCAAATGCTCGGCCTGATAGTCATCTGGGAAATTGACGGTAACGTCCTTTTCCTCATCGGCTTTGACGCCAACCAGCTGCTCTTCGAAACCGGGGATAAAGCTGTTGGAGCCCAGAACCAGAGGATAATCCTCAGCCGAGCCACCCTCGAACGCCTCGCCGTCGACCTTACCGACGAAATTCATCGTGATCTGATCGCCATCTTTGGCCTTGGAGCCTTTTTTGCGGTCGTCAAAGTCCTGCGCGGAGGAGGCTAGGTTTTTCAGTGCCTCATCAACTGCGGCATCGTCGGGGACAACCTTCAGACGCTCAAGCTTCAGTTTGCTCAGGTCCAGATCGGGGATCTCGGGCAGCGCCTCGTAGGACATTTCGACCTCGACGTCGTCGCCCTCTTTCCAATCCTCGTTTGTCATCTTCATCGCGGGCTCGGCGGCGGGGCGAACGCCCTTTTCCACAAAATGGGCCTTCATTGCCTCGTCGACGGCCTCTTGCATGGCCTCGCCTGTGACCTTCTGGCCAAAGTTTTTCTTCATCAGCGCAAGCGGCACTTTGCCCTTGCGAAAGCCCTTCATCTCAACGTCGGGCTGCGCTTCTTTCAGCTTGTCCATGACCTTGGCGTCTAGCTCCTGAGCGGTCAGAAGCATTGTGTAGGCGCGCTTTAGGCCTTCGTTCTGGGTCTCGGTGACCTGCATTGTTCGTCCTCATCCATTGCAATCGGGCCGCGGAGGCGTCCGCAGCGGTCAAAATCATGGGCTTTCTATGGCTGTGGCAGGCGGGGTGCAAGTAGAGTCTGCGGCGCGTATCAGGCGCGTCGCAAGGTATTTCGCGCAGCCTCAATGCCAACCAGCGCGAGGCCTGCGACCAGACCCCCAGAACGCCGCGCCGATCCCCATCAGGCTAAGGCCGGACGCAATGACGACAAATGCGACTGCACTCGCTGATGTGGTCTAGGCGAGGTTTACCGGATTGGAGAAGCGAACGGGAGGGGGCGAATACTGTTTGTTGGTCGCGCGGGTTTGCTGAGCGGACAATGCAGCAGATCGCAATTGGTTTCAGCGCCTCTGTGCATCTATCCAAGGGCGCCGCGCGGCCCACGCGCCACATCTGAAGCAACATTTTTGCCGTATCAACAGCGTCCGTCAATCGCAGGCCAAAATCAGCCTGAGAACGGCTTAATGGCCTGCCAACTTCCATGCACAGGCTCTGGCTGATTCTGCCGGTGCCCCAACCCACTGAAAACCCGTGCAAGTAGTTTTGTCTGCGGAAAAGAATCGCAATTATATCATTGTTTCTCGTAGGTTAACTACATTTTGCCATTTCACCAATGCGTTGCTATTATACAACCTGTGATTGATTAGAATCGGGGACTAGCGATGCCAACCACGTTCAATGTGTTCTATTTGGGAAACACCGGCAGCTTTCGGTTGGACCCCACAGAAGGAAACAACACGGTTGAAAACGCGGCCTCGCTCCAAGGTGCGTCAGCCGGCAGCGCCAGCAGTCCGCTTTTCAATCGTATCGTTCAATTTTCGCCCGGATCTACCGGATTTGGGAACGGAAACTCGACCGCGTACGACACCAACAACAATGCCGTCGGCGGAGGCGAGACTTTTCGCATTGATGGTGGGGCGGACCAGACGTTTGATGCGTCTGTGGTCTATAATTCGACCATAACCTACACAGACGGCACAACAGCCTCGATTTCGGCTGTCATTTTTCAGGATACCAACGGAAACGTATACCTCGCGCCAGAGTTTTCAGCCAACGCCGATCAGACCGCGCTTGAGGCAAAGCCCATTCAGTCAATTAGTCTGGGCAATCTGACCCAAAATCCCTTCCAGTCTATTGGCCTGACGGGCGATCGGCAGGCGGGCAATTTTGCTGTCTGCTTTACGCGCGGTACGCGCCTTTTGACGCCGCGCGGCTACGTGGCCATCGAACAGCTTTGTCCCGGCGACTTGCTGACCACCGTCGACAATGGTTCGAGCCCCGTCGAATGGATCGGCAGCACGCAGATGGCTACAGGCGATGCGCTCGACGCGCATAACATGCGGCCCATCCGATTGCGCCGGGGGCATCACGGCCTGACCCGCGACATCATGGTGTCACCGCAGCATTGCGTCGCTGTGGGTGACAATTTCATCAGGGCGCGGCACCTCGCTGAAATCCCCGGTGCGGGCGCGCGTGTGGCGAACGGCGTGTCGCGCGTCGAGTATTTTCACGTTCTGTGTGCGCGCCACGAGGTACTGATCGCTGAGGGGATGCACACCGAAAGTTTCTATCCCGGCCCACTGGCGATGACTGCACTGAGTCCGCTGGCCTCAGCGGAACTGGAGCGTATCTTGCCCGGCCTGTCTTGCGGCGATGAAAGCGCGGCCTCGGCGGCAATCGGACCTACGGCGCGCCCGATTTTGCGCCGCCGCGACGTCCGCAGCGTTTCCCATCACGAGGATCTGGTCGCTATCGCTTGAGTAAATCCGCCCAAACGGATCGGCGGCATGGCGATTTCACCTTTCGGCCCGTCGCGTCGATACAGCTTTTGCATGGATGATGGTCTGAATTAACCCTAAGAGGGTGCTACGGATACGCAGACAGCCCTGCGGCAAGTGCAAAGCAGGAGTTGCGCCCATGGTAGAGCCGGAAACATTCACGTTCCTTGCAGATCTCGCAAAGAACAATCGCAAGGCGTGGATGGACGAGCACCGTGACGCGCGCGACGATGCCATGCGTAATTTCACCGGCATTGCAATGACGCTGCACGACTATGCTGATCGCTTTGATCCATTCGTGGCCGAGGCCGGGATCAAACCAAAGCAAAGCTACACAAAGTTTTTCCAAGAGCCGCGTGATCGCGTTGGCCGTGATCTTTATCGTGCTGACGTGGATGTTTTTGCCAATGCCGGTCATCCGTCCGAGGATTTCGGATACTACCTTCATATTGAGCCGGGAAATTGCTACGCAGGCGCGGCGCTTTTCCATCCGTCCAAGGAGGCGCTGGCACGGTTGAGGCAGCGCCTTGTCGATGATGCGGAGGGCCTGAAAGACCTGCTCACAGACCCGGACTTCAACGAGACTTTCCCCGACGGATTGATCACGCGAAAGACGTTGCGCGCTATGCCAGATGGCTTTGACAGTAGCAATTCTGCGGCGCCCTACCTGAAAATGGTCGGCCTTGGTTGCTGTAGGGACGTGCCTGACGCGTTATTGCTAGATGACGAGGTGATTGATCTACTGATCGAGATTTTTCGCCCCGCGACCCAGCTGGTGCGCTACTTCGACTGAGCGCGCACATGGGAGAGGCTTGCGAAAAGCGCGGTTTCACGAGACATCAAGGTGCGTACCTCAAGCAGTGAGAGGCAGGGAACCAGCCCACCTCGAACCTCCGCTACCTGATCCTTAACAGAGCCGTCATTCCGACTGCGCGCCCTACATCTCGGGTTTCAAAATAGATGCGTCAGCTCTCGGGCGCGTTGCTTAATCCCTATTCAGGGCAGAGGGTCGCTTTCACCGGGTCTTGCCCCACCCGTGCAGACCTCATCCGTTGCAGGCGTGTCGCAGGTGCAGACATCGTTCTGCTCGGCGCAGATATACTTGGTTGTCTGCGTGCAATCTAATCCACCCACTCGGTATCCAATGACCTTTGTGTGGGAAATTGGACAAGACGCCAGAGGAAGAATTATTTGCAGGGCGACAACGGGAGCGGTGCCGAGATAGCCGGCCAGCGAATAGGGACCCGGCTCCGGCGGATAATCAGGGTCGTAGCGGCCGGGATTTTCCATGCAATCGTCATAGACGGATTGGCTATAGTAGCCGGTCAATTCCGACGCTAAATCGTGAAAAAAATCGCAATATGGCACTTCCTTGGTCCCGCTGACAAAGCCCGCACTGAAAGTGATTCTGTCGAACATTGGCGTGGCGCCGCAGACAAGATCGACCGCCGATCCGCTGAGAGGCGCAGTTCTTTTGTCGAAACGGTCCTGCTCCCCTTGGCACATTTCCTTTTTCGTCTGCGTGTCGCCAGACGCCTCGTAGACGATGTATGACTCCTCGTCCGAACCCAAAACTACACCTTGCGGATCGACGATCTCGTAGGCGTGGCCCTGTTGATCGACACCGGCGCGGTGCTCATCGGGGACAGGCGGCGTCCATTGCTGGAAAGCTAGGAACCGCTCGGTTGCCAGCGGCTTCCATCCGTCCCCGTCTGGAAAAAGCAGTTCATAAATGCCGGTCGTATCTGGCACCTCCCAGATATTTTCGCCATGAAACGCCAGATTCAGGTTGTCGATCGAAAGACTGCGGGAAATGCGCGCGCGTAGCACCGCCGTCTCCCCACCGAAACAGTCGTTGTTGGTGTGTCCGACCGGATTGGTCCTGTTTTCGGGCTTGCCCTCCACGGATCCTGTGCGCGCCGATGCCGCCTTACTGCCTCTCCGCGCGCTATGCTTGAACGGCCGAGAGGGGTCGCGCGTGATCGGTCCGGCGCGGGGATCATCCAAGTCGATCTCTATCTCCACACAATTTTCGGAACTGATCACGTAGACGAACTCCTCTTCCTCGTCGTCCATGACGGACATCAGCAAGCAATCGTCAATTCCGGCGCACCCGCGCCACTCCATCAACTCGACTCCCGCAGCGCTGGCAATCGAGGCGGCCCGGTCGTCAGTCATGGGCACGCCGTCAAAACGTGCAGGGCGCTCCAGCCCGTACTCATTTGGCCGAATGGTTCCGCGGTCAGGATACTGTTCGTTTGTTTGACGGGCCCTGTTCTGCGCCTGAGAAGCGGAAGCTGCTAGGACAATAAGCAGGGCGGTTTGGAAGTAGCGTTTCATTTCCCTTATCCTCGATCGTAGTGTGATTGCCGTCGGAACACGAGGGCGGTGCAACTGACTGATTGTACTCTCACACTCATCACGCGGCGTCAGACGTTCGTCTGATAACCGATGCCTGAATCGCTCCGAACGTGGTATCCTGAGCCTCCGGAGGGAGGCGATTCCCATGGACAATAGTTCCGCCTGGCGGGTGGTGGACCACATCTACGATGCGGCTGCGACAGGGGCAGGCTGGGAGGCCCTCCTTAACGACATTGCCGACGTCGTCCACGCGGACAACGCATGGCTGGTCTTTGCCGCGCCCTCGCTCGGGATGAACTCTGTTGTGGCTCCGCGCGCTGACCCCGATGTCATCTTGAGCTACCAGAAACACTGGTGGAAGAAGGACGTGACGCTAGACATGTCACTCCGGTCTCCTGTCGGGGCGATCACAAGCCTCAAGAACACCGGCCGGGCGCATTTCGCGGCCTCTGAGTTCTACAATGATTTCTGGCGGAGTTCAGGACAGGCTACCGAACGCCTTGCCGCGAATCTGATTGTCGAACGGGGCGCGCTGGTCAGTTTCGGCCTGCAGCCATCTCGGAACAACGATTGCATAGATTCCGACGTGGCAAAGAGTTTCGGCCTAATCCTGCCGCATCTCGTACGATCCGTTCAAATCCGCTGCGCTATCAGGAGGGTCGAGTTGCAGCGCGAGCTTGCACGGTCGAAAGCGTCCTCCGGCGCGCTTCTGGTGGACGTGGAGGCCGGAGTCGTTCTGGTAGACGACCGGGCCCGTGACGTAATCACAAGAAGTAGCAGCATTCGGATCGACCGCGGCTGCATAGCGTTAAGTACCGAGCATGAAACGGCGCGCCTTAAATATCTGATCTCGACCTGCCGCGAGACTGGCGCAAGCAAGGTCAGAGGCGGGCGAATACAGCATGTCAGCAAGGAAGGCGGCAGCAGCCTCTTGATTGAGATCATACCATTTCGGGAGGACGGCTTGGGCGCTGGGCCGGAATTTGCAAAGTATCCGGCTCCGGTCGCAATGCTCTTGCTTGCCGATCCTGCGCAACGGCATCGGGAAATCCGAGCAATTCTGCAGCATGAGTTCGGACTCACCTCGGCGGAGGCGACGGTCACGATTGAGTTGATGCGCGGAGACACACGCGCAGAAGTCGCCTCTCGCGTCGGCGTCACGTTGGCGACTGTTCGCACACACATGATGCACATCTTTGCAAAGGTCGGGGTCACCAGTCGCGCGGCGCTCATTCGTCAGATGATGCAAGTTGGCGTCGAGAACGACCCGACAGCGCCCTGATCCGGTTCTGTCTCAAACTCATATGCCTGCTGACGAAAAATTGGTGCGGTCGAGAGGACTCGAACCTCCACGGGTTTAACCCCACAGCGACCTCAACGCTGCGCGTCTACCATTCCGCCACGACCGCACTGTCATGGTATGACGCCGCGTTTAGCGCCTTGAGATAGGTTTGTGAAGTCCAAATTCTGGCGCGGCGAAAAGTCGGGTGATGCCTTCTTTTCTAGGACGCAGCACCAGTGTATCACGCAGCCCATGGTAGAATGGATCATATCGCCCGGCCTGACGGATTACGACACGGCCCTCGCCGCGATGGAGGCGCGTGTGGCAGATATCGTTGCAGGCACCGCGCCTGAACTGATTTGGCTGCTGGAGCATCCGCCGCTCTATACTTCTGGCACCTCGGCCAAGGTCGAGGATCTTATCGATCCGCACCGCTTTCCTGTGCATGAGGCGCGGCGCGGCGGACAATATACCTATCACGGCCCGGGCCAACGCGTTGTTTATGTCATGCTGGATGTGGGCGCGCGGGGACGCGACGTACGTGCCTTTGTGCGCCAGCTAGAGGACTGGGTGATCGCCGTTCTGGACGAATTCAACGTTAAGGGTAAGTTGCGGAATGGGCGGGTCGGTGTGTGGGTGACGCGCGACGACAAACCACTTACGCCAACCGGTGATCCACCAGAAGAGAAGATCGCCGCCATCGGCGTGCGACTGCGCAAATGGGTCAGCTTTCACGGAATTTCGATCAACGTCGAGCCGGATCTGGAGCATTTCAGCGGCATCGTGCCCTGCGGCATAACGCAGCACGGCGTAACCAGCCTGGTCGATCTGGGCCTACCCGTGACGATGAACGATGTCGATGTCGCGCTGCGGCGCCGTTTTGATAATATCTTCTCAGAATGACCTAAGAAAAAGGCACGGTCCAACTTCGGACGAACAGACATAAAAACGCCCGCGCCCCAATAAGGGACGCGGGCACATTAACCTTGGTGACGCCTAAAACTCTTTAACACATGTAGGGTAGAAAACTGGCGCCTAAGGTATCTCTATTATTCGACTTTGTTCTCTTCCGAAGGGTGACGAACGTCTTTCATCATCAGGTCGTCGCCACCTTTGCAGTGCTCAATCATCGCGTTCATGTACTCTTCGTCGTCACCGCGAGCCATGTCCTGCTGACCTTCTTGGCCGGAATCGCTGTTCATTTCGGTGTTTTCTGAATCGGACATCGCGACATTGGCACCCTCTTCGGTTCCGTCTTCGCCGGTTGCTTCGTCACGCGCCTGCTCGCGCCCGCCATCGGGGCCTTGCATTTCCATCATAGCTGACTTTTGGCCGTCGGCGTCCATTGCGTTGAAGTCACCGCATGTCATGTCGGCGTATGCGCCGGTCGACAGAAGTGTGCCCAGTGTCAGGGCTGCGGCTGCGGTGCTCAGTTTACGGAAATTTGTCATAGTATCCTCCCAAAAAGTTGTCGAACAACACGTTCCTGCAAAAGCGCAGGTTATCGCGTCGCTTGGGGTCACAACACGGATCCTGACAATTTAGTTCCGCCGCCAGTCATCTTTTTTACAATTTTTGCGACATAGCGATCAGCGAACGGAGGAGTGCAGTCCCGTCAGAGGCGCTGGCGATGGCCTATCGGCCCGGTAGCGCCGGATAGGGAGCCCAAGTAGAGGGGGGGGTGCGACAATTTTATTTGCCGCATGCGCCACTCGGGCGTTGCCCGAACCTGCCCGGCACACTAAAACCTCGTAGGCAGATACCCGCGTGCGCAGCATTTACCGCAATTGGCGCCCGGACACATACCAGCAGGAGGCGCCCAATGGCAGATGCAGCCATTCATGGCCACGACCACCACGACGAACGAGGGTTTTTTACCCGGTGGTTCATGTCCACGAACCATAAGGATATTGGTATCCTTTATCTGATCACGTCGGCGTTTGTCGGTCTGATCTCGGTCCTATTCACCGTTTACATGCGCCTTGAGCTTATGGAGCCGGGTGTTCAGTACATGTGCCTTGAAGGGGCGCGTTTTCTGGCGGACGCCGCATCGCCCTGCACACCTGACGGGCATCTTTGGAACGTGATGATTACCTATCACGGCGTCCTGATGATGTTCTTTGTTGTGATTCCCGCCCTCTTTGGCGGTTTTGGCAACTACTTGATGCCGCTGCAGATCGGCGCGCCAGACATGGCGTTTCCGCGGATGAACAACCTTTCGTTCTGGCTATATGTGGCTGGTACGTCGCTGGGTATCGCGTCGCTGTTGTCGCCGGGCGGCAACAACGGTGCACTGGGTGCTGGTGTTGGCTGGGTTCTGTATCCGCCGCTATCGACCAGCGCTCCGGGTATCTCGATGGACCTTGCGATTTTTGCGGTTCACGTGTCGGGCGCCAGCTCAATCTTGGGCGCGATCAACATGATCACGACATTCCTGAACATGCGCGCGCCTGGCATGACACTGTTCAAGGTGCCACTGTTCGCATGGTCGATCTTTGTCACCGCATGGATGATTCTGCTGGCGCTGCCTGTTCTGGCGGGCGCGATCACAATGCTGCTGACAGATCGTAACTTCGGGACGACCTTCTTTGACCCGGCAGGTGGCGGTGATCCGATCCTCTACCAGCACATCCTGTGGTTCTTTGGCCATCCGGAGGTGTACATTATCATCCTCCCCGGCTTTGGCATCATCAGTCACGTCATTGCCACGTTCTCGCGCAAGCCGATTTTTGGCTACCTGCCGATGGTGTGGGCGTTGATTGCAATTGGCGCGCTGGGCTTTGTCGTATGGGCGCACCACATGTACACGGTGGGCATGTCACTGACGCAGCAAAGCTATTTCATGCTGGCCACGATGGTGATCGCCGTCCCGACCGGGGTGAAGGTGTTTAGCTGGATCGCGACAATGTGGGGCGGCTCGATCGAGTTCAAGACGCCGATGCTATGGGCGTTCGGGTTCCTGTTCCTCTTTACCGTTGGGGGCGTGACGGGCGTTGTGCTGGCGCAAGCGGGCATCGACCGCGCGTATCACGACACTTACTATGTCGTTGCACACTTCCACTATGTGATGAGCCTTGGTGCCGTGTTTGCCATCTTTGCGGGGATCTACTTCTACTTCCCCAAGATGACGGGCCGCATGTATCCCGAATGGGCAGGCAAGCTGCACTTTTACGCGATGTTCATCGGTGCAAACCTCACGTTCTTCCCGCAGCACTTTCTGGGCCGCCAAGGTATGCCACGCCGTTACATCGACTATCCAGAGGCGTTCGCGCCGTGGAACTGGTGGTCGTCGATGGGCGCCTTCCTGAGCTTCGCCAGCTTCGTGTTCTTCTTTGGCGTGATCATCTGGTCGCTTTTCCGGGGCGCAAAAACTCCGCAGGCGAACCCTTGGAACGAATACGCCGACACGCTGGAATGGACCTTGCCCAGCCCGCCGCCCGAGCACACGTTCGAGCAGCTTCCCAAGCGCGAAGACTGGGACAAGAGCCACGCGCACTAAGCGCACTGCAAAACTGAATAATGGAAGGCCCCGGAGCATATCCGGGGCCTTTTTTCGTGGCTGAATCGCTGATTTAGATCTTTTTTGGTTGTTGAGTTCGCAGCCGACAAATAGCTAAATGTCGCTTTATGGATAATATCAGACCTGCGCGTGCAGAAGATCACTCAGCGATCATCAAAATATGGCATGCTGGTTGGCATGATGCACACGCGCACCTTGTACCTGAACCACTCTTGAAATTCCGCGAAATCGAACACTTCTGGCTCTGGCTAGAAGGTTCGGCTGACCAGTTTTTTGTCGCGACGTCTGGTAAATCTATTGTCGGATTTGTGGCGACCAACGAAGCCGAACTTGTAAAGCTATACGTTGCTTCGGGCGCCCGCGGCACCGGGATTGCTGCCGCTCTTCTAGCTTTTGGCGAACGAAACATCGCAGATAGCGGTGTAACCGACGCCCTTCTCTACAGCACAGCAGGAAACACTCGAGCAGAAAGATTTTATCGACGCAACGGCTGGGTTCTGAGCGAAACCTTTCAGGATGCTCTGTGGCTACCAGAAAAAGTGGCGAACATGGGCGTTGTGGACACGCATCGTTTCAACAAGCATTTGGGCTGAATGCCGACAAAGTCCCGCACAGCAGACAATTGACTTGGGGCGCAGAGCGTTACAACTAACGCTTCTTTAGCAATCTGGCCTTCCCACTCACGTGGGCTATCCCCATCAATACCCACCAGACTTCTGTCCAAAAAACACCTTAGTCAGGTCTTCGGCCACTCCTCCGGCGGCCCGACATCGCATCCGGGCGTGTAGCCGATCACCCTGCACGCCCCGGGGCAGTCCCGCGCCCATGCGTGCGGTCGTAGCCATTCAGAGGCGGCACGCTCCAGCCGTTCAGCGCGCCGGGCGCGGGCGCAAATACCTCGACCAGCAGCGGATGGCAGGTCGCAGTATCGCTGGAATGCTGGACCGAGCAATCGCCACCGGGGCACGCCGACAGAGCACCAAGCAGGTCGATTTCGGCAAAAAACTCAAGATGATCGCCGGGGCGTACTGGGCTGGCCTTCATAAAATACTGTCCAGTATCGCGGGTGAACCCGGTGCACATAAACACGTTCAGCACATCATGGACATGCCGCTCAGCCTCATCCAGCGGCAGACCCGTCTCATCCGCCAATGCGCGGATCAGATTGGAGTGGCAGCAATGATGATACTGCCCGCCCGCCAGCAGATTACCGGTATATGGATCGCAGCGCGTGCCGATCACGTCATGGACGGACCCGCCAAACCCGTCGACGCCATACCATTCCAATGTGTCGCTGGTAATCGTCGCCATGGGCCGCAAATGCGGCAGACACGACCACATCCGCTGGCCGCGCGTTATGTGCGTGCCGTGCAGGGCGCGCGTCTTGCCGGAATAGAATCGCTCACTCAGATCGGCGGCGTTCCACAGGTTCAGATCGCCAACCTGCGGGCCATCCACCGATGATATGCGAAAAAACTGGCCTGCCTCTGCATGAAAACAAACAGCCTCGCGCGGTGGCACCATAATCTCAGAAACCTTGACAGCGCCCTCCCGCGCCGCTGAAAACAGCGCCATGTCAGGTTGCGGCAACGTCTCGACCGGATAGCAGATTACCGGGGCGACGGCCCGGCGGGCGGCGGCATCGTCTGGTTCGGTCACTTTCTACCCCTTAGGAATATTTCCATCGCCTCACGCCTTTGGCGCGCCTGACAGACAAATCTTTGGCGGTTTGCCGTTCTTTGTAAAGGTCTCGGCACCGCACGCCAGACAGCGCATATACCGCGCGCCGCCCTCGTCGCGTGTGCGATCCTCGCGCCACCGGCAGCGGCGCGTCTTGCCATTGGAGAAGATCAGCAACAAAACAAAGGCAATCAGCAGCCCGGCAAGAATGATCATGCGAAACCTCGCGATTAGGGTCAGGTGCGTCCCCTAGCGTGCCAGCCCCGCCCGCTCAAGCCCGGCCCGGCACAGCAAAATACCGGCAACTTGGCGCTTACAGTCGCAAAACAGGCCCTTTAACCGCGCCCTGCGCGTCTCTATAAGGGCGAATGGTGGCGGCCAAGAGTCGCCCCACTTGCGTTTTTAATCAAAAGACAGGACACCGCCCAAAATGTCCATATTGAGCAGAATTCCGGGGATGTTTACCTCGGACATGGCCATCGACCTCGGCACCGCGAATACGCTGGTTTACGTCAAGGGGCGCGGCATTATCCTGTCCGAGCCATCGGTCGTCGCATATCACGTCAAAGACGGCGTACGAAAAGTGCTCGCCGTAGGCGAGGACGCCAAGCTGATGCTGGGTCGCACGCCCGGTAGCATTGAGGCAATCCGCCCCATGCGCGAAGGCGTGATCGCCGATTTCGACACCGCTGAGGCAATGATCAAGCATTTCATTCGCAAGGTGCACAAACGCACAACATTCTCCAAGCCCAAGATTATTGTCTGCGTTCCGCATGGCGCGACGCCCGTTGAAAAGCGCGCGATCCGCCAGTCTGTGCTAAGCGCCGGCGCCCGCCGCGCGGGTCTGATCGCAGAACCTATCGCAGCCGCCATTGGCGCGGGCATGCCGATCACCGACCCCACCGGTAACATGGTGGTAGATATCGGCGGCGGCACGACCGAAGTAGCCGTGCTGTCACTGGGCGACATCGTTTATGCCCGGTCGGTCCGCGTTGGCGGCGACCGCATGGACGAGGCGATCATCAACTACCTGCGCCGCCAGCAGAACCTGCTGATCGGTGACGCGACGGCCGAGCGGATCAAGACATCTATCGGAACCGCCCGGATGCCCGATGACGGGCGCGGCGAGACGATGAAAATTCGCGGCCGCGATTTGCTAAACGGCGTGCCCAAGGAAACCGAGATTAGCCAGGCACAGATCGCCGAGGCGCTGGCCGAGCCGGTCCAGCAGATCTGCGAGGCCGTAATGACCGCGCTGGAGGCCACACCGCCAGACTTGGCCGCTGATATTGTCGACCGGGGCGTCATGTTGACCGGGGGCGGTGCGCTATTGGGGCAGCTTGATCTGGCTCTGCGCGAGCAGACCGGGCTGGCCGTCAGCATCGCGGACGAGTGCCTGAATTGCGTGGCGCTTGGCACTGGCAAGGCGCTGGAGTTTGAAAAACAGCTGCGCCACGCCATCGACTACGACAGCTAAGGCACGCGCCTGTACGATTGCCGCACGGACCGCGCCGCTATAGCCTTGGGGCTGGGGCGCGGCCCCGCTTACGTTAGGGATCCTCTGTTTGGCCAAGGACCGCAGACAATCGGATGACTATGCCGGCCCGCTGAGGCGACTCCTCATGGGGGTGTTGATCGTGTGCCTGCTGGGCTTATTCGTCCTGTGGCGCATCGACAGTCCGCGGGTCGAGCGGTTTCGCGCCGCTGTGATCGACCGGGTGGTGCCCAATCTGGATTGGGCCATGGCGCCGGTAACGGGCACCGTGAATTTGTTTCGCGATTTTCAAAGCTACCAACGCATCTATCGCCAAAATCAGGAGCTACGCCGCGAGTTGCAGCAGATGCAGGCATGGAAGGAAGCGGCACTGCAACTGGAGCAGGAGAACGCGCGCCTTCTGGACTTGAATAACGTCCGGCTCGATCCGCGTCTGACCTATGTCACCGGCGTCGTCGCCGCCGACTCGGGGTCGCCCTTTCGTCAGTCTGTTTTGCTGAATGTGGGCGCGCGCGACGGTATCGTCGATGGCTGGGCCGCGATGGACGGTCTGGGGCTGGTTGGCCGCATTTCGGGCGTTGGCGACAATTCGGCGCGCGTGATTCTACTCACCGATACGTCCAGCCGCATTCCTGTGACGGTGCAGCCTTCGGGCCAACGCGCGCTGATTCTGGGCGACAATACCGCCGCGCCGCCCATCGATTTTCTTGAGGATGCGGGCAAGGTGCGCGCAGGTGATCGGGTGATCACCTCTGGCGACGGCGGTGTTTTCCCCGCTGGTCTGTTGGTGGGGCGCGTCGCGCAGGACCCGGGCGGACGACTGCGCCTGCGCCTTGCCGCCGATTACGAGCGGTTGGAGTTCCTGCGCGTGCTGCGCGACCACGCCGGCGTGCGTATCGACGACAGCGGCGATCTGATCGCGCCCGATGTTGCGCCGACCTCGCCCGAGGACCGCGCTCCTAATCCGGCGGTAGCGATCGATGGCTGATCGGGCACCGACGCGCCTATGGGCCATGCGCGCGCTCTTTGCTGCGCTATGCGCCGCTGTGATCCTATGGCGCCTCCTGCCGCTGGACACACTGCCGCCCGGCTGGGCTGGACCGGACATCATCGTCGCGTTGGCATTTGCTTGGGGTCTGCGGCGGCCCGAATACGCGCCGCCGCTCCTTATCGGGATTGCGGTTCTGCTAGCCGATCTGATGTTTCAGCGGCCCCCCGGCCTCTGGGCAGCGTTGGTGCTGCTGGGCAGCGAAGCACTAAAGACCCGCGCGCCTGGGCTGCGCGATCTGGGCTTCGCGCCCGAATGGCTGGCCGTGGCGACTGTGACGCTGGCCATCACGCTGATGTATCGGCTGACATTGGCCATCTTGCTGGTACCGCAAGCACCGCTTGGGCTTAGCCTGATGCAAATGACTATGACGGTGCTATGCTATCCACTGATCGTATTTGCATCAGCAACGTTGCTGGGCGTGCGCAAGGCCCGCCCCAGCGAGGGCGGCGGCAGGAGGTTACGAATTTGAAACGCCAGACACGCGATACCGCCGTCAGCCAGCGCCGTATTACACGGCGCGGCCTGATTCTGGGCGCGGGTCAGGCTGGTTTCGTAGGTCTGTTGGCATGGCGGATGCGGCATCTTCAGGTTGATCAGGCCGATCAGTTTCGCCTGCTGGCCGAGGAAAACCGCATCAAGATACGGCTGATCCCCCCTGCACGCGGCCAGATTTACGACCGCAACGGCTTGGTCGTGGCAGAAAACGTGCCCAGCTATCGCATCATGCTGGAGCGCGAAGAGGCCGGCGATGTCGAGGAAACGATCGCGCAGCTGGGCCGCCTGATTCATCTGGACCCCGAGGAGCTGGAGCGCGCCCGCGAGGAAATGCGGCGCTCGCGCGTGCATCCCGTCACCATTGCCGACCGCATATCGTGGGAAGAGTTGAGCCGCGTCGCTGTCAATGCCCCTGCCCTACCCGGCGTGCGCCCCGAAGTGGGCCTGTCGCGCCGCTATCCGATGGAGAGTGAGTACGCCCATGTGCTGGGCTATGTCGGCCCCGTCAGCGACTATGATCTGGACAAAATCGAGGCCCCCGACCAGCTGTTATTGATCCCGCGCTTTCAGATTGGCAAAATCGGCCTTGAGGCAATGCGCGAGGATATGCTGCGCGGCACCGCCGGCACCAAACGGATCGAGCAGAACGCAGCCGGCCGCGTCATGCGAGAGCTGGACAGGCGTGAGGGCGTGGCCGGCAAAGACGTGCAAATCACCACCGACAGCAATCTGCAATCATACATTCACGCGCGCCTAGCAGGCGAAAGCGCCGCCGCCGTCGTGATTGATTGCGAGAGCGGTGACATCCTGGCAACCGTTTCGACGCCCGGCTTCGACAGCAATCTGTTTGTGCGCGGGATTTCTGTCGCCGATTACAACGCACTCCTAGAAAACAAGTATCGCCCCCTGCCGAACAAGGCTGTGCAGGGCATCTACCCCCCCGGCTCGACGTTCAAGATGGTTACAGCGCTTGCCGCGCTCGAAAACGGCTCAGCCACGACCGAAGATACCGTTTATTGCCCCGGTTATCTCGAGGTCGCGGGCCGCAGGTTTCACTGCTGGAAGCGGGCGGGCCATGGCAATGTCGATCTAGGCCGCGCTTTGCGCGAAAGCTGTGACGTCTATTTCTACGAGATGGCCCTACGCACCGGCATTGAGAATATCGCTGATATGTCGCGCCGCCTTGGCCTTGGCGTTGCGCACGACCTTCCGATGACAAGCGTTGCAGAGGGTTTGATCCCCGACAAAGCGTGGAAGCGCGCATCGCGCGGGGCCGACTGGGTGATCGGTGACAGCGTGAACTCGTCAATCGGTCAGGGATTTGTACTGACCTCGCCGCTGCAACTCGCGATTATGACTGCCCGCATTGCCACCGGCCGCGCCGTTACGCCGCGCCTGATAAAATCCGTCGACGGTGTCGAGGAGCCGACCGGCCATGGCGAGGATTTGGGTCTCAACGAGAATAACCTGCGCAGCGTCCGCCGCGCCATGTACGACGTGTCGAACAATAAACGCGGCACTGCCTATCGCAGCCGGATCGTTGCCGACGGGATGCGCATGGCGGGCAAAACCGGCACCAGCCAAGTGCGCAACATCACCGCCGCCGAGCGAGCGCAGGGCGTGCGCCGCAATGAGGATCTGCCGTGGGAGCGGCGCGATCATGCGCTGTTTGTCGATTACGCGCCCTTTGACAATCCGCGCATCGCAGTTGCGGTGGTGATCGAACACGGCGGCGGCGGCTCAACCGCCGCTGCGCCAATCGCACGCGACATTACGCTGCAAGCGCTTTATCAGGGCGATCCGCCGCTGGAGGCCTACCCCACCGCCGACCAGGGGCGCATTCGCACGCAGCAGGAACGTCTGCGCGACGCGCGCCCCCATCACGGCCCAAAGCCGAGCGACCGCGCATGAGCTATCTTGCATACTCGGTCAAAAGCGTGCCGACGGGCCTGCGCAAGATCCTATACGTCAACTGGCCCCTTGCGCTTTTGCTGGCGGCGGTGGCCTGCGTCGGGTTTCTGATGCTCTATTCGGTCGCCGGCGGCTCGGCGATGCCGTGGATGGACCCACAGATGAAGCGCTTTGGCGTCGGCTTTGCGGCCATGCTCTTTGTCGCGATGGTGCCGATCTGGTTCTGGCGCAACATGGCCGGGCTGGCCTATTGCATATCACTGGCACTTCTGGTCGCGGTCGAGCTGTTTGGCAGCGTTGGCATGGGTGCACAGCGCTGGATTGATCTTGGATTCATGCGGCTACAGCCATCTGAGTTGATGAAAATTACGTTGGTGATGGTTCTCGCAGCCTATTACGACTGGCTGCCATTGAACAAAACGTCGCGCCCGATTTGGGTGATCTTGCCCTTAATCGTGATCCTCATTCCGACCTATCTGGTGCTGAAGCAGCCCGATTTGGGCACGTCGATCCTGTTGATCGCGGCGGGGGGCGGAATGATGTTCCTCGCAGGGGTTCACTGGGCTTACTTCGCCGCAGTGACCGCAGCCGGCATCGGCCTCGTCACCACCGTGTTCAAGAGCCGGGGCACCGATTGGCAGCTGCTGGCAGACTACCAGTTCCGCCGGATCGACACATTTCTGGACCCATCGACCGACCCTTTGGGCGCCGGGTATCACATCACCCAGTCCAAGATTGCCCTAGGATCGGGCGGCTGGACAGGGCGCGGCTTTATGCAAGGCACGCAGTCGCGGCTAAACTTTTTGCCCGAAAAGCATACGGATTTTATCTTTACCACGCTGGCCGAAGAATTCGGATTTATCGGGGCGATCTCGCTGCTCGGCCTTTATGCGCTGATTATCGTGTTCTGCATTAGTACCGCGATGACCAATCGCGACAGGTTTTCGTCCCTGCTGACGCTGGGGGTCGCTGCGACGTTTTTCCTGTTCTTTGCGGTGAATATGTCGATGGTCATGGGCCTCGCGCCCGTTGTGGGTGTTCCTCTACCGCTGGTCAGTTATGGGGGCTCTGCGATGTTGATCCTCATGCTGGGTTTCGGCATGGTCCAGAGCGCACATGTCCACAAACCGAGGTAGCCCATGACGATCCAGATTCTGTTCTCTGCCAAGCCGCCCCGCTGGTCGCAGTACGAGGGCCCGTTGACCCACGCGCTGACACAAGCCGGGATCACTGACTTTAACCTTGCCTGCGAAATCGCGCCCGATGAAGTGGACTACATCGTGATGGCGCCCAATGGCCCGGTGCAGGATTTTACGCCTTTTACGCGCTGCAAGGCAGTGCTGAATCTGTGGGCCGGCGTCGAGGGGATCATCGACAACCCGACCCTGACGCAACCGCTGGCACGAATGGTGGACCATGGCCTGACGCGCGGCATGGTCGAGTGGGTCACCGCCCACGTCCTGCGCCACCATCTGGGGATAGACGCGCATATCCAAGGACAGGACGGCGTCTGGCGCAAGGAGATCCCACCACTGGCACAAGAGCGCGCCGTCACCATCCTCGGCATGGGCGAGCTGGGCGCCGCTTGCGCGGAGACCCTTGCCTATCTCGGGTTTGACGTGACTGGGTGGAGCAGATCACCCAAGGACTTGGACGGCGTGCGTTGCCTGCATGGCGAGGATGGTTTGGCGGCGGCGCTAGGCACCGCGCAGATATTGGTGCTGCTGCTGCCAAAGACGTCGGAGACCGAAAATCTGCTGGATGCACAGCGCTTGGCGCAATTGCCCAAAGGTGCGGTGGTGATAAATCCCGGCCGCGGTCCGCTGATCGACGACGACGCGCTGCTAAGCGCGCTGGAGTCGGGCCATATCGGCCACGCGACGCTTGATGTGTTTCGCGTTGAACCGTTGCCGTCAGAGCATCCTTATTGGGCGCATCCATCAGTGACGGTGACGCCCCATATCGCGTCCGAGACGCGCGACGACACCGCCAGTCAGGTAATCGCCGAGAATGTCCGCCGCAGCGAGGCAGGCGAGCCGCTGCTGCATAAGGTGGATCCCAAGCTGGGGTACTAACGGCAGGCTCGCTTCAAACGATTTGACCTCGCTACCTTAGTCGAGGGGGCCGTGACGGATCAGATCCCGGCGCGGCCCGCTGGGGCGCCGCTGTGGCTTGGGGCAGATCAAATCTCAGCCCAACACGCTCAATCCGCTGCGCCAGCGGGCCGCCGACCTCCGCGAAACCGACGTCCAGCGCGCCCGCCTCAATACCTGAGAACGTCAGCGCCTCGGACACGGCACGCGTCAGCGCAGGCTCGGCCCCCGGCGCGGCACCGATGAACATCAGCACATGCCCGGGTGCACCGCCTGTATATCGCGCCCCGGCGAGACAGGCATGGCTGGCCAGCCCCTCGGCGCGGGCCAGCTTGGCGTCCAGCGCGGTCAGCAACGCCTGCGGCACGCCTTCGGGTGCGGTCACAGTTTCGATTTGCGCCCCCGCCTCATTGCCGCCGCCCTGCCCCAGCGTTTCAGCCAGCCAGCTTAGCGCCTCTGTCGGCAGCAAGATCGACGATGGCGCCGCATCCAGATTAAGGCCCAGCCCTGCCCCGCCTGCCGCCAACATTCCGGCCAGCGTGCGGCCCGGCAACACGGCATAAGGCGCAGGACCGCCGGTAAATCCGGCCAGCCGCGCCTCGTCGTCGAAGGCCAGCGCATATACTGCATCCTCCACCTCAAACGTGCGGGGGGTAACATGATCGCCCGACGGCTCCTCCGTCAGCAGCAGGAATAGCTGCGTATCGGCGAGGCAGTGGTAGAAGGCGAGGCGCGCCGCGCCATCCTCATCTGCGGCCTCCATCGCGGCATGGGCGCGGTCCAGCGCGGTCTCAGTCATCTTGCATTACCTCTTTCACTCGGTCGCGCAGGGCGGGGATCACCTCAGCCTCGAACCACGGATTTTTCTTTAGCCAGCCTGTGTTACGCCACGACGGATGCGGCAGCGCAAATGTGCCGGGCGCATGGACGCGCCAATCCGTCACCGTCTGCGCAACACTGCCGCGCACACCCAGATGATAGCGCTGGGCATGTGCGCCGACCAGCACGCGCAAGGGAACAGGCGCCAACTCTGCCATCACCGCATCATGCCACGTCTCGCGGCAGATAGCAGGCGGCGGCAGGTCCGATCCGCGCGCATCGTATCCGGGAAAGCAGAACGCCATCGGCACGATAGCCACGCGGGCGCGGTCGTAGAATGCCTCGCGGTCCAGCCCCAGCCAGTCGCGCAGGCGGTCGCCAGACGGATCGTCAAAGGGGATGCCCGACGCATGCACGCGCGCGCCCGGCGCCTGCCCTGCGATCAGCAGCCGCGCGCCGGGGCCGAACCACGGCACAGGGCGCGGCGCGTGATGGGTGGCAGTCGCGGCAAAGCGATCCGCACAGAGGCGACAGCGTGAAATACGGGCGGCGAGGTCATCCATACGCGATAAATATGACGCGAGCCCATGATTATCCAGTACGTCCCGGATAGCGCCTGTCCGCATATTGCACACTATCAAGGGCAAAGCGCTGCAGGATTGTTTCCAATCCGAGGCAAAAGAGCTAAAATCCAGAGGATATTTTTACCCTAAGGGCATAATTCTGCCTTGATATCTGTTCATAATTCCAGCCAGCCCTCATGGTGAGGTATCAACCGGGGCCTATATTGGCCCGCCAAAGCCCCGACACAAGAGGGCGCACAAGCAGTTTTCGGAACGTTCCATGCTCGAGTTCGACAATGTCAGCAAGTCCTTCTGGACCGGCACGCAGCGCAAGGTGATCTTGGAAAAGGTCAGCTTTCGCGTCGAGCTGGGTAAATCCATGGGGATTCTGGCACCAAACGGCACCGGCAAGACGACGGTGATCAATATGATGGCCGGTCTGGAGAAACCTGACGAGGGCGACATTAGGCGCAGCTGCCGCATCAGCTTCCCGCTTGGCTTTATGGGCGGGGTCATCAGCAAGATTTCGGCGATGGAGAATAGCCGCTATATTGCCCGGCTCTATGGTCTGGATCCCGATTATGTTGAGGCATTCTGCCGCTGGATGTGCAATCTGGGCGAATATTTCGACCAGCCCTTGGGCACCTACAGCACAGGGATGAAGTCGCGTTTTACCTTTGCGCTGATGTTGGCGCTGGATTTTGATATGTATCTGATCGACGAAGGCATGCCCAGCTCGACCGATGTCGAGTTCAACCAAAAAGCAGGCGAGATCCTGCGCGAACGGCTCGCGACGACAACCGTGATCATCGTATCGCACCAGCCCGCCGTGCTGGAGAAATTTGCGACCACGGCCGCCGTCCTGATGGGCGGCCAGCTTCATATGTTCGACACCTTGGAAGAGGCCAAACAGCTTTATGACTACGAAACCCAAGGCTAGAAAATTCCGCATTCGCCGCACGCCTAGCGCGGAGGACGAGGCGCTGGTTGGGCAACTGCCTGGCGAGCGGCACACATCCGTCGCGCCGAAAGGTCCTGCTGCGCCTCCACCCGAGGAAGCGCAGACCGATTTGCCGGACAGTGAACCACCGCGCACCGGCGAAATTACCAGCGCGCGCGAGATGAGTACGGGCGCCTCAATTGACGAGATCCGCAACGAAGGCCTGACAGGCCGCCAGCTGCGCATGGCGCGCCGCGTCGCGCAAAAGAATGGGCTGGCCCCGACATCTGACTTCGATGCGGTTCGCCTGTTACGTGCGCGCGGCATAGACCCCTTCCAACGCGCCAGCATTCTGGAGCTGGTGACGAACGACCAAAATCAGGACGATGCCGGTGAGCTGGTCCCTGCCAAGGGCCGCAATCTGGACAATCCGCGAGTGCAACTTCCGCAGACGGTTCCGATGCAAACAACGCTGCCGTCGGCCCAACTTAGCCCAGCCGACCGCCGCACCGAAGAGATCATGCGCATCCAGCGGGACATCGGCAAACGTCGCCGCCGCAAGCTGCTGCTGCTGCTGACACGGCTTGCCGCGTTCGTATTTTTGCCGACGCTGCTGGCGGGGTATTATTACTACGCCGTGGCCACCCCGATGTACTCGACCAAATCCGAATTCCTGATCCTGTCTGCCGATGGCGGCGGCGGTGCCGGCGGCCTTAGCGGCCTTCTGCCCAGCCAGTTTGCCACCGGGCAGGACGCAATCGCGACGCAGTCCTACCTATTGTCCAAGGATGCGATGCTGCGCCTCGACCGCGATGTAGGCTTTCGCGATCATTTCAGCCAGCCGTGGATTGATCCGCTCCAGCGGCTGGACCCGGATGCCAGCAACGAAAAAGCCTACAAGCTATATAAGAAATATATGAAGATCGGGTACGATCCGACCGAAGGTGTTCTGCGGATGGAGGTATCCACCGCAAATCCTGAGGTCAGTGCCGAATTCTCGCGCAAGCTGATCGACTACGCAGAGGAGCGGGTGGATGATCTGTCCAAGCGCAAACGCGAAGACGCATTGGAGTCCTCAACCGAAAGCCTTGCCCAGGCCAAGACGGACCGCCGCGAGGCGCAGCGCCAACTAGTCGTCATGCAAGAAGGCACCGTGCTGGACCCGCAGGGCGAGATCACTAATATCCGCTCGCTGATCGGCAATGTCGAATTGCAGCTACAGGAAAAGCAGCTGGCCCTGAATACGCAGTTGAACAACGCCCGGCCCAATAGCGCCAGGGTCGAGGCCCTGACCAGCGAGATCGAAGTGCTGAAGCGCGAGCAGATCAAGCAGCGCGCGCGGCTGACCGACGCGGGCGAGGGTAACAGTTCGCTCGCTTCGCAAACCGCCGATATCCAGATGGCGCAGGCCGATTTGCTAACAGCGGACATGGTGCTCCAGGCCGCGCTGGAATCGCAGCGTATGAGTTCGAGCGAAGCAAGCAAGCAGGTGCGCTATCTGACAGTCAGCGTGCGGCCCGTCGCATCACAGGACGCGGCGTATCCCCGCTCGTTCGAGAATACTATTCTGGCGTTTCTCGTCTTTGCCGGGATATATCTGATGATCTCGCTCACCGCATCCATCCTGCGCGAACAGGTATCTTCCTGAGTTGAAATCAAGCCACATAACTGCAATTCACCCGCGCGGCGCACAACCACCGCACGCGCCGGCACACCACCAAGAAAGAGCGAGCATTCGTCCATGAACACACCCGCCCAGACAGTCACGCCCAACACGTGGGAATTCCTGCGCGACGCCATGATCATGCCCACTGGGTTTCGCGAATACGATGCGCGCTGGAAATACCCAGAAGAGATCAATCTGCCGGGCGTTACCGCCCTCGGCCTTGGCCTTGGAACGCAGATGATCGCGCGCGGCATAGATCCGGTGATCGCGGTCGGCAACGACTATCGCGACTACTCGCTGTCGATCAAGAACGCGCTGATGCTGGGCCTGATGCAGGCCGGGATCAAGGTGCTGGATATTGGCCCCGCCGTCAGCCCGATGGCCTATTTTGCGCAGTTCCATCTGGACGCGCCTGCTGTCGCGATGGTCACGGCCTCGCACAATCCCAACGGCTGGACCGGCGTCAAAATGGGGTTCGAACGGCCCCTGACCCACGGCCCCGATGAGATGAGCGAGCTCAAAGCCATTGTGCTGGAGGGTCGCGGCCAGCGGCGCCCCGGTGGCAGCTATGAGTATGTGGATGGTGTGCGCGAGGCGTATTTGGACGACCTCGTCGGTGATTTCCGCATGACGCGACCCCTAAAGGTGGTCTGCGCCACGGGCAACGGCACCGCGTCTGCCTTTGCCCCCGAGTTGTTTGCGCGCATGGGCGTCGAAGTGGTGCCGTCGCATAACGAGTTGGATTATACCTTTCCGCACTACAATCCGAACCCTGAGGCGATGGAGATGCTGCACGACATGGCCGCCAGCGTGCGCGCCTCCGGCGCTGATTTCGCGCTGGGATTTGACGGCGACGGCGACCGCTGCGGCGTAGTCGACAATGAGGGCGAAGAGATTTTCGCGGACAAGATGGGCGTCATTATGGCCCGCGATTTTGCGCGGCTCTATCCCGGCAGCACGTTTGTTGCGGACGTGAAATCTACCGGGCTGTTTGCCTCCGACCCCGAGTTGCAGGCGCATGGCGCCAAGGCTGATTACTGGAAAACCGGCCATAGCCACATGAAGCGACGCGTTAAGGAAATCGGCGCGCTTGCCGGGTTTGAGAAATCGGGGCACTATTTCCTGGCCGAGCCTATCGGGCGTGGCTACGATTGCGGTCTGCGCGTCGCCGTCGAGATCTGCAAGCTGATGGAGCGTAATCCCGACAAATCAATGGCAGACCTGCGCCGAGCGCTGCCCGTCACCTATGCCACTCCCACCATGTCGCCATATTGTGCCGATCTGGAGAAATACGACGTGCTTGAGCGTTTGGTCGCCAAGCTGGTTGCGCATCACGAGGCTGGGATGCCGCTGGCGGGCCGCAAAATCGCACAGGTCGTCACAGTGAACGGCGCGCGCGTGATCTTAGATAACGGCAGTTGGGGTCTGGTGCGGGCATCTTCGAACACGCCCAATCTGGTCGTTGTCTGCGAAAGCAGCGAGAGCGATGCAGAAATGCGTGCGATCTTTGCCGACATTGATGCCGTGATCCGGACGGAACCACTGGTGGGCGAGTACGACCAGACGATTTAAACGAATTCTGCCCTAATGGCGCGAGCCACCTCGCCTGAACGGGCAGGCGCGCGCACGCCTTTCCGTTGAATTCATGCCGTCTTTCGCTGGCCCCTCCCATTCGCCACATATAGGGTCGCGTCATGACAGAAATGACTGAAACCGCCGTTACCTACTCCCCCGATCAGGCCGAGGCGCATGACCGCATCACAGAAGCGTTGCGCGCCGCTGGTGTCGATCTGGTTAGCGGGACCACGATGCCTCCGCAGGAGGGCAAGACCAGCGTTATGGCCGTCATCGGAAAGGCCGGGTCAGGCAAAACGCTGCTTTTGGCTGCACTGTACCGCGCATTAGAGGAGGCGGGCGTCGATATCGTCTCGGGCGATTACGAGGGCAAGAAACGCAAAGATGGCCGCACCCTTGCCATCCTCGCCCCCACGAACAAGGCGGCATCTGTCCTGCGGATGCACGGCGTGCCCGCGACCACCATCCACCGCATTTTATACACCCCCGTCTACGACCCGGAGTATGAAAAGATCGCCGAATGGCTGGCCGGAAATGGCGAGAGGCCTGAGGTGCCCGATCTGTCAGAAACGGCGCTCGACCGGGCGTTCGCGTTTTACCAGACTAACAAGTCAATCCCCGGCGCGCTGGCCGCGGCAGGTCTGAAGGGCAGTGATTTCATCACCGGCTGGAAGCGGCGCGATGAGCCATTAGACATCGGCTTTGTCGATGAGGCCAGCATGCTGGACACCCGCCAGATGGACGACCTGAAGGAGATTTTCTCGACCCTGCTGGTTTTCGGCGACCCGGCGCAGCTGGCCCCGGTCAACAGTACGGGCGGGATGGTGTTTGAGGCGCTGCCAGAGAAATCCAAGCTGGTGCTGCACCGCATTCACCGCCAGGACGCAGATAACCCGATCCTCGATCTGGCCCATGCGCTGGCCGATCCAGCACTGGAATTTCAGGACTTCGAACAGATGATCGAAGAGGCTTCAAAGCGCGACGACCGCGTGCGATGGGCGGGCCGGGTCGAGGTGGATCTGATGGCGCGTAGTCCGGTCCTTGTCTGGCGCAACGCGACGCGCATCAAGCTGATCAACGCCTTTCGCTCTGTCCATAATGCGCCCGACGACGCCTTGCTGGAGGGCGAGCCGCTGATTTGCGACGGCATCGAACTGCCGCTGAAGCACCGCAAGAAACGGCTGGATCTGGAGGCGCGCGGGCTGATCAAGGGCGCGCAGGTGGTTTATCTAGGGCCGGGCCGCAAACCCGGCTTTTCCCGACTGCATGTCATGGGCGCCGAAGATCCGCAGATCAGCGCAGCTAGCATCGTAAAAATAGAAAAGCCGGGCGAGGAAGAGCCGTTCATCCCCTTCGCCGCCAACATGGGCGCGACGTTTCTGCACGGCGCCGCCGTCACCATCCACAAGGCCCAAGGCAGCCAGTGGAAAGACGTGCAAGTCTTTGCACCCGACCTTTTTGTCGCCGCCCGCATGGGCCGCACCGAAGCGGGCCAGCCTCTCTGGAAACGCCTCGCCTATGTTGCGATTACCCGCGCGGAAGAGCGACTGCACTGGGTCGTGCGAAACCGCTTATCCAAGCCCGAGCACGCGCTGCGCATTGACGATCTACGCACCAAGCCTGTGCCCCTAACGCTGGAGACATTGGAAGAATGAAATCCATCCTCATCACTGGTGCAAGCTCGGGGATCGGGCGCGCCACGGCGCTGGAGTTCCTGAATGCTGGTTGGCGCGTCGGCCTCTTGGCCCGGCGCGAGGACGCGCTAAAGCAGATCGCGGACGCACATGAGCACGCAGTGGCCCTGCCCTGCGATGTCACGGATGCGGGCGCGATGGAGCGCGCGTTTAAGCAGTTCGTCGCTAAGGCGGGCCGCCTCGATGCGCTGTTCAATAATGCCGGCATCTTTGGTGTCTCAGCCCCCATCGACGAGGTGCCGGTCGAGACGTTTGACGAGGTCGTCGCTGTCAACCTGCGCGGTATGTTCATCGCCGCGCGCCTCGCCTTTGGCCAGATGCGCGCGCAGACGCCGCAGGGTGGCCGCATCATCAACAACGGCTCGCTATCCGCGCATGTCCCGCGCGAAGGGTCAATCTGCTATACAACGACGAAACATGCGATCACCGGGATGACACGCACTTTATCGTTGGACGGGCGGCCCTTTGATATCGCCTGCGGCCAGATCGACATCGGCAACGCCACCAGCGAAATGGTTGCTGCGCTAAAAGAGGCCCAGCCCGACATGCCGGTGATGGACGTTGCCCATGCCGCGCGGTCGGTCCTGCACATGGCGCAATTGCCACCAGATACCAACGTGCAATTTATGACCGTTATGGCGACAAAAATGCCTTATATCGGCCGGGGCTGACGCGGCCTTTTGCCTCTTTTTGTTGACTGAACCTGCCCTTCACGTTTTAAGACGCGAACGCGCCTGCAAGGCCGCGCACCGGACCTCGGAGGAGCCAAGCCAATGATGCGACTTGTCGCAGGGATCGCAGCCCTCATCTGCTGGATCAACTGGCTTATAGGTCAGGTATTTTCTTGGCTGGCGCTAGCGATCGTGCTGGTCTGTTTCACCGTCGTTGTGCAGCGTTACGTCTTTGCCGTCAGCTTTGTATGGATGCAGGACCTGTATATCTGGCTTAGCGGCGCGATGTTCACAGCCGTCGCCGGTTTTGCGCTGATGCGCGATGATCATGTGCGCGTCGATATATTTTATCGCCCTGCCAGCGTGCATTGGCGGGCGCTTGTCGATCTGGCCGGCGCGCTGATCTTCTTGCTGCCGTTCACCGTTATTGTTTATGCCTACTCAATGCCCTTCGTGGCGCGTGCGTGGTCCTATAGCGAGGCCTCGGCGAATGTCGGCGGGATGCCGGGGCTCTATATCCTCAAGTCGTTCATCATCGCGTTCGCCGCATTGCTGGCACTGCAAGGGCTGGCGATGATTTGCCGCTCGGTCCTGATACTGGGCGGTCGCCGCGATCTGGTGCCGCCGATGATCCAATATCCGGCGAATGCGCATGACGCCGCCGCTGCCGCAATCGAGGGATCGCACTGATGGACCCCATCCTGATCGGCGAGATCCTCGCCGGGCTTATGTTCTTTGGCATCATTGGTTTTTTGCTGATGGGCTTTCCGGTCGCCTTTACGCTGGCGGGTGTATCGCTGATGTTTGGCGGGGTCGGCTATTGGCTAGGCGTGTTCGATCCCAGCAACTTTGGCGCGCTGCCGAACCGTTATATCGGCTTTATGACCAATGAGGTGCTGGTTGCTGTGCCGCTCTTTATTTTTATGGGCGTCATGCTGGAGCGGTCGCGAATTGCCGAGCAGCTTCTGCTGACCATGGGCAAACTATTTGGCAACCTGCGCGGCGGCCTTGGCATTTCGGTGATCCTCGTCGGTGCGATGCTCGCCGCCTCAACCGGAGTTGTCGGTGCAACTGTGGTGACGATGGGCCTGATCTCGCTGCCTGCGATGCTGCGGGCAGGATACGATCCCAAGCTGTCGACAGGCGTCATTTGCGCGTCCGGTACGCTGGGCCAGATCGTGCCGCCGTCCACAGTCCTGATTTTTATGGGCGACATGCTGTCGGGCATCAATTCTCAGGTCCAGATGGCCAAGGGGAATTTTGCGCCGACGCCCGTATCGGTGGGCGATCTATTTGCAGGTGCGCTGCTGCCGGGCTTCCTATTGGTCGGGCTGTACCTTGCCTACACTATATTCAAAGCGATCACAGATCCCGCATCCTGCCCAGCGACGCCCGTGCCCGAGGACGAGCGCGGAAATCTTCTGCGCGAGGTGTTCTCGGCGCTGATCCCTCCCATGCTGCTGATCCTTGCGGTTCTCGGCTCAATCTTGGGCGGTGTCGCCACCCCAACCGAGGCGGCATCGGTGGGCGCCGTCGGTGCAATGGTGCTGGCCGCGCTGCGCTGGCGGCTGTCCTTCACCATCCTGCGCGAGACGGTGATCGCAACCGCCACAATCACCTCAATGGTGTTCGTCGTGCTTCTGGGTGCGTCGGTCTTTTCGGTCGTGTTCCGTCTGATGGGCGGCGACAATTTGGTGCACGAGTTCCTTGGCAATTTGCCGGGCGGCACGCTGGCTGCGGTCGCCGTGGTGATGGCGATCATGTTCTTTCTAGGCTTCATTCTAGACACGTTCGAGATCATCTTTATCGTGATACCTATCACCGCGCCTATCCTGCTGGCGATGGACGTTGATCCGGTCTGGCTAGGCGTGCTGGTCGGCGTGAATCTGCAAACTTCATTCCTGACGCCGCCCTTTGGATTTGCGCTTTTCTACCTGCGCGGCGTTGCGCCACCGGATTTGCCGACCTCGGCCATCTACAAGGGCATACTGCCCTTCGTTATGCTGCAAATTACGGCGATTGCGATCCTGTTCATCTTTCCCGGTATTGTCACGTGGCTACCAAGGCTAATCGCCGGTTAACGCGCTCGCAGCGCAACAAAAAAAGGCCCGGCAGCGATGCCGGGCCTTTCTCATTTCCGCATGGGAAATCCCTCAGAAGTCGAGGTACTTCGCACGGGCCGCTTGGTACGGCATATCGATCTGCTCGGTCCGCGAGCGGACAAGTGCAAGCGCGTCCAGATAGCTTTCAGTGGTCTTGCGGACCAGCGCATCGTCGCTGGCCTTCAGCTCTTCGATCACTTCTTTGGAAGCGACAGCGCCGGCCTGCATGATGTCGTCGGGGAACTGGTGCACTTGCACGCCGTGATCCTCAATCAGCGTCTTTAGTGCACGCGGGTCGTTGGCAACGAAATCGGCCGAAACCATGTCGTACTCCGCCTGGCTGACGTCGCGCACGATGGCCTGAAGGTCCTCTGGCAGGGCCTGATACTTGGCCTTGTCAACGACGATCTCAGTGGCGAGGCCCGGCTCCACAAAGCTGGAGAGGTAATAGTGCTTTGCGACCTGGTGAAAGCCGAGGGCGAGGTCATTGTAGGGGCCAACGAATTCGGCCGCGTCCAGCGTGCCGGACTGTAGCGCTTGGAAAATTTCGCCGCCCGCCATGTTGGTGACGGTCGCGCCCATCTTCTCCCACACGCGCCCGCCAAGGCCGGGCGTTCGGAAGCGAAGGCCCTTGATCGAATCCAGACCCGTCAGCTCTTCGCGGAACCAGCCGCCGGTCTGATTGCCGGTGTTGCCCGACAGGAAGCCTTGGACGCCGAACTGATCATAGATTTCGTCCCAGATTTCCTGACCGCCAAGAAAGCGGACCCAAGCCGTCAGCTCGGCAGTCGTCATGCCGTAGGGCACGCCGGTGAAAAACGACAGCGCGGGCGACTTGTTCTGCCAGTAGTAGGCCGCGCCATGGCTCATTTCGGCGGTGCCGTCGATGACCGCGTCAAGGCTCTGCAGTGGTGGAACCAGCTCGCCGGCGGAATAGACCTGCACGGTCAGGCGGCCGCCCGATGCGGCAGTGATACGGTCGGCGAGGCGCTGTGCGCCAACACCGAGGCCGGGGAAATTCTTGGGCCAGGTTGTGACCATGCGCCACGTAATGTTGCCCTGCGCGATGGCCGGCGCGGCCAGCGCAGTCGCAGCTGTGCCAATAGCACCCGCTCGGATAAAGGAACGACGATCCATGTAAAAACCTCCCAGTTAAATCGGATCACGCGGCGGCCTGCTGGCGCCCTCTGCGCCCATCCCCCGCGATCGTGGCGCGAATTAAACAGCAGGCGCGCCAGATGTCCATTGCAACATACGCCAAAGCGCGCCCAGATATGGACAAATACAGGTCACCATGACCTTATCTTAGGTCCACTCACACGCTTGACGATAGGCAGGATAGCAATGCGCTGGCGGCAACTTACGGCCTTTCGTGAAACGATGGTAACGGGCACCGCCAGCGGGGCAGCCGACATCATGGGCATTTCCCAGCCAGCCGTCAGTCGGCTGATTGACGCGTTAGAGGCGTCGCTGGGTCTGGCATTATTTGACCGGCGCAGCGGGCGCATGGTGCCCACGGCAGAGGGGCGTCTCTTTTACGAGGAATTGCAGCGCGCATTTGCCAGCTACAACCGCCTGACCTCGGCCGCCGAGGATATCAAGCAGGGGCGGCGCGGAAGCCTGCACATAGCGTCGATGCCAGCCCTCGGCCTGACGTTTCTGCCCGACGCAATCACTGCGTTCAAAACGGTGCAGCCCGAGATCAAGATCCGTTATGACCTGCAACTCTCGATGCGCGTCGAAGAGTGGGTATCATCGCAGCAGGTCGATCTGGGCATCGCGGAATTCCCGTTCGAGCGTCCGGGTATCGAGCGGGAGAATTTCTGCGACCTTCCGTATGTCATGGCTCTGCCCGAGGATCACAGGCTGACCGCGCGCGATGTTATCACCCCCGCCGATCTGCATGGCGAGCGGATGGTCAGCCTCAGCCCCGAGACTGTCGCGCGGCGGCTGATGGACGCCGCGCTGGCCGATGCGGGCGCTGTGCCCCATATCCTGTGCGAGACGACATATGCAGCTGGCGTCTGCGCGATGGTTCGTCGCGGTCAGGGTATCGGACTGATTGATCTGTTCACAGCGGCGGGCAACACAGGCGGCGGCATCGTCTTTCGCCGCTTCGCTCCCGAGCTGATGTTTCGCGTCGGCATCCTTTATCCGCGCCACCAACCGCGATCGCGCGTGACCGGCGAATTTCTGACAGTGCTGCGCGCGCATCGCAGTCGGCTGGTAGCGGGGATCGACGCATTGCTGGCGGTATAACATTTAGTCATAGTGTCCGAACCGCTGGGCATTTGACCGAGTGACGCGCACGCCTCATGCTGCGGCATATGGATGCACATGCGATCAGCACTGGCGATCTGGCAGCCCTGGATGGCCGCGTATTTGACGTCGTTATCATCGGGGGCGGCATCATAGGCGCCAGCTCAGCACGCGAGGCGGCAGCGGCAGGATATTCTGTCCTTTTGGCGGAAAAAAATGACTTCGCTTCTGGCTCCACCAGCCGCTCTAGCCGCCTCCTGCATTGCGGTTTGCGCTACTTCGAGGCGCCGCAACCAGTGCGCTATTTCACGCGGCATCCCAGCAGATTTCTGACGTCGCTGCGCATGGCGCGCGCCGCAATGCGCGAACGCCGCGAGATGGTGCTGACCGCGCCGCAGCGGGTGCGCCCTATCGACTTCTTCTTTCCCATTTACGAGGACGGGCCCTATAGCGCATGGCAGACCGACCTTGCCTTTGGCCTGCTCAAGCAGCTCGCGCCGAACGACGTGCCGCTGGATTATCAGCGATTAAATCGCGGCGCCGCGCTGGAGCAGCCCATCGTCGCCGCACTTGCCAGGCATCACCAGCTAAAGGCGGCTGCGCGCTTTACCGAGTATCAATTCAATTGGCCCGAACGGATCTGCATCGACGCGATCCTCGACGCCGAGGATGCAGGTGCAACTGCGCTGAACTACACCCGCGCGACACTGGGCGGTGCCCAAGGCGGCGTGCGCAAAGTCATGTTAGAAGGCCGTGGCGGCGCACGCGCGCAGGTTGGCGCACGGCGGGTGATGACGATGGCCGGCATCTGGATCGACCGGGTGCTGGGCAGCGGCGGCCAGCACTCGCAGCGCCGCATCTTTGGCACAAAAGGCGCGCATATTGTCATCAAACTGCCAGATCAGTATCGCGGCCAAGGGATCACTACGATCAATAGCGCGGGCGAGCCGTTCTATTGCATCCCGTGGCACGACCACCACTATATCGGCCCGACCGAGACAGCGTATGACGGCGATCCCGACGATATCCATGTCGACGCCGCCGATATGGAATTTCTGTTATCCGAGGCGGCAGCGCTCTTTCCCGGCCTGAACGTCACACGCGCGAGCGTTCTGCGCACTTGGGCCGGGGTGCGCCCGCTGACCTACGATCCAGCGCATCCCAAGGGCAACCGCAGCCGCGTTCTGCACGATCTGGGCGACGACGGCCTCGAAGGCGTTTATGCCATGACCGCCGCCCCAGTGATGAGCCACCGCGACGCGGGCCGCGAGGTCACGCGCAAACTCCAAGCGTCACTGACGCCCGGCGGGCAAAGCCGTGTGCTGCACTACGCGCCACGGATGCCGCTGGAGAATACAAATTCCCCCCGCATTGCGCCCGGCATCAACTACACTATCGCCGACGTGCGCGCCGCCGTGCAGAATGAACATGCCCGCACCCTCATGGGCGTCCTCTACCGGCGCAGCGGCACAGGGTTGCGCCATGATTTCACCCCTAACGAGGCCGCATCCGTCGCGGCCGTGATGGCCCAAGAGCTGGGCTGGACCGATACCCGGCGCGACGAAGAACTTGCGCGGTTTGCCGAACAGACCGAACGTTTGTTCGGGCTACACCGCAAAATCAAATCAACCTGAACAATAAAAAAAGGGAGGACTGACAATGACAAAACCAAGCAACATCAGCCACAAGGTTAGCCGCAGGGCGATTCTGAAATCGGGCGCTGCCGCGACCACCCTCGCGATGCTGCCGCTCTGGGCCGGGCGCGCCGAGGCCGCGTGCGGCACGCTACGCGCGGGCATCACGGGATATAATGTTATCAATACACTAGACCCGGCGCAGACCACGCTGATCCCGGAATCCTACGTCGTTTGGGGCGTTTTCAACTGCCTGCTGAAGTTCGATGAGAGCATGAATATCGTCCCAGATCTGGCAGAAAGCTATGAGAGTGTCAGCCCAACGATCCTGCGGTTTAAGCTACGTGAGGGCGTGAAATTCCATGACGGCGTCGAAATGACCTCGGCGGATGTCAAGTTTACGCTGGACCGGCTGCGTGATGACGCGACCGCTTCGCCGCACCAATCTAAGTTTGCGCCTATTTCCGAAATTCGCACGCCTGACGCCTACACCGTCGAGATTGAGACCGCCGAGCCGTTCGCACCAATGCTCAGCTATCTGACGAACACGCGCACCGGCAGCCAAATCGTCCCGATGCACCTGCTCAAAGACGGCACGCCCGATGATTTCGCGACCAATCCTGTCGGCACCGGCCCCTTTAAGCTAACCGAGTATCAGCCCGGCGCGTCGCTTACGCTGGCCAAGCACACCGAGTATTTCGAGGACGGCTTGCCTATGGTCGATATCGTCGAAATCCCCCTGATCGCCGAGGAGTCGGCAGGCGTCACCGCCCTTCTGGGTGGCAGCATTGATCTGACCAGCACCGCACCCTTCGCAGACATTCCCGATCTGGAAAACGACGACCGTGTTCAGGTGCTGAAGGCACCCGGCACCAACACCCGATTTATCAGCGTTAACAATGCCGTCGCGCCCTTTGACGACGTTCATTTCCGCCGTGCCGTTTCGATGGCGTTTGACCGCCAGGCGATGGTGGATGTTGTCCTCTTTGGCGAGGGCCGCACCGCGAACGGCGTCGTGCCGAACTCAATCTCATGGGCCGCGACCCAGGATGCGCCCGCCGAGACAATGATGAATCCCGAGGAGGCGCTAAAAGAGCTGGCGCTGTCCAAGTACGGGGCCGGCACCGAGGCGACCGTGCTGACATGGGGCTCAGGCTGGTGGAAGCGTTTTGCCGAGGTGTTCGTGCTGCAGGTCAATCAGGTGCTGGGCGTGAACTTCACGGTCGAGGTGTCCGATAGCGGCACGGTTTACCAGCGCAAGCAGGCAGGCGATTTCCAAGCGTCAATCTGGGGTTGGCTAGGCCTCATTGACCCCGACGAATACGCGTACGAGATTTATCACACCAACGGGTCGCGCAACTACGAGAAATACTCGAACCCGCAGGTTGACGCCCTGCTGGAGGAGGCCCGTCGCATACTGGATCTGGGCCCGCGCGGCGAGCTTTATCGCCAGGCCGAGGCGCTGGCGATCAAGGACTGCCCGGTCCTGCCGTGCTTTGAGAGCAACGTGCATAATCTGCTCGCCCCAAAGGTGCAGGGCTTCGTGCAGCGGCCCTATTCAGGCTTTGGCGCGCAACTGGCCGAGGTCAAGGATTGCTGACTTTGCGATAACAAAGACGCCTCGCGCCCATGTGTGCGGGGCATCCCTACCCAAGTGAGAGACGCCTGAATGCCCTCCGGCCTCAAGTATTTCCTGACACGCCTCGGCGGCGCGCTGATCACGATGCTGGTTGGCACCGTCGTTGTGTTCTTTGTGATGAAGGCCGCGCCGGGCGATCCGGCGCTGGTGGTGCTGGGCGACTTTGCAACGCCCGAAACGATCGCCAGATTTAATGCCGAGAGGGGCCTCGACGCGCCGCTGTTGGTGCAATATTTCGATTGGCTGGGCGGCATCCTGCGGTTCGATTTCGGCCAGTCTCTGTCGGTATCGTCGGGTGCAGACATTGGCGAACTGCTTGCGTTTCGCCTGCCAAATACAATCTTTATCGGACTATACGCCATGAGCATCGCGGTCGTTCTGGCCCTGATCCTTGGCACGCTGGCCGCTGTAAATCGCGGCAATTTCATCGACACGGGCGCGACATCTCTGGCCGTCCTTGGCGTATCAATGCCAGACTTTTGGTTCGGCTACATGCTGATCCTTGGCCTATCCATCGGCCTCGGGCTCTTTCCTTCCTACGGTTTCATCCCGGCGTCGGAGTCGATCGTAGGCGCGCTTCACTCCGGCTTCTTGCCGGCACTGGCTATCGCCGCGCCGATGGCGGCCGTGTTCACGCGCACGCTGCGCACCTCGCTGATCGAAAATCTGGACCGCGAGCATGTGACCGTCGCCAAATCGCTAGGCCATTCAGGGCGCTTTCGGTTCGTTCATCACGTTTTTCGCAATTCGGTGATCCCGTTCATCGTCGTGATCGGCCTCCAGATCCGCTACCTTCTGGGCGGCGTCGTCATTATCGAGCGGATTTTTGGCGTCAATGGTGTCGGCTCGCTGATGGTCGAGGCGGCATTTGCGCGCGATTATTTCGTGGTGCAGGCCTGCGCGGTGATGTTTTTGGCCATCGTTCTGGGCGTCAACTACGTCGTCGATCTGATCTGTGCGGCGCTCGACCCGCGGCGCGCGAGGTAGCACCATGAAACTTAAAATCCTCATGCAAAACCGCGCGGCACTGGCCGGGTCGACGATTACCGCGTTATTTTTGCTCACCATAGCCATCGGGCCGATCATCTCGCCTTGGGGCAGCGGGGCATTCGATTTCACCGCCGTGCTAAAACCGCCCTCGTGGTCGCACCCGTTCGGCACTGATAGCCTTGGCCGGGACGTGCTGGCCCGCGTGATGGAGGGGGCGCGCATATCGCTGCTGATCTCCGTCTCGGGCGTGTTGGCGGCGATGTGCATAGGGATCACGGCGGGGCTGTTTGCCGGCTACCTCGGCGGCTGGTTCGACGCGATCGTGATGCGCGTCGTTGATCTGCTGTTCGCCTTTCCGGCGTTCGTGCTCGCGCTCTTCCTCATGGTTGCACTCGGCTTTGGCGTGACCAACGTGGCGCTGGCGATTATGCTGGTCTACCTGCCCATATTTGCCCGCATCACGCGTAACACGACCGAAATCGTGCGCGGCGATGCCTATGTTCAGGCCGCGAAAGTCATGGGGCAAAGCACGACGCGCATCTTGTTCCGCGAGATATTGCCAAACATTTCGGCGCCCATCTTGGTGCAGGCCAGCATCGCTGTCGCCTTTGGCATCGTCATTGAGAGCGGGCTGTCATTCATTGGCCTCGGTGTGCAGCCGCCTACCCCGTCCTTGGGCGTCATCATGGCCGACGGGCAGGAATATTTCCGCCGCGCGCCATGGGTGCTGACCATGACGGGCCTCACCGTGACCATCGCGCTATTAGCGCTGAACCTCTTGGGCGACGGCCTGCGTGATTTGGCAGACCCGCGACTGAAAGCGAGGGACGCATGAGCGCGCCGCTACTTGATGTAAAAAACCTGAACGTCAGCTTTCGCCTCGGTTCGGGCGATTTGCCAGTCTCGTCGAATGTCAGCTTCACGCTTGAGCATGGCAAAGTGCTGGGCCTCATCGGCGAGAGCGGATCGGGCAAGACTGTGACGTCAAAGGCACTGCTGCGCCTGCTGCCCGCCACCGGATCGCTGAAGGCCGATCACATCCTTTATAAGGGGCGCGATATTGCCACGCTTCCAGCCGCCGAGTTCGACGCGCTGCGCGGCGGCGAGCTGGCTATGATCTTTCAGGACCCGGTCGGCAGTTTTAATCCGGTAAAAACCATCGGCTGGCACTTCGCCGCCGCCGGGCGCCGCCATCCAGCCGGGCATAGCGACATCATGCAGGGCGCCGCCGAGGCGCTGAGGCAGGTCGATATCGCTGACCCGAAAACTGCGCTGCGCAAGTATCCCCACCAACTAAGCGGCGGGATGTTGCAACGCTGCCTGATCGCACTGGTAATGTTCGCACGACCATCGCTGATCGTCGCGGATGAGCCGACCACGAACCTCGACAATCTGGTGGAGCGGCAGATCATTGACCTCTTTGACAAGCTGCGCCGCGAGGTGGACGCGTCTTTTATCTTTATCACGCACGACATGACAATTGCAGAGCAGATCAGCGACAGCATCATCGTGATGTACGCAGGCCAGATCGTAGAGCAGGGCGCGACCGAGGCGCTGATGCAAAGACCCCGCCACCCCTACACCCGAGGGCTCGTCCAGACCGCGCGCGAGCTGGAGGGCGATGTGGACACCTTGACCGAAATCGCAGGCGAGGTCGGCACCGGGCAATGGCCTGATAATCGCTGCCGATTTGCCCCGCGCTGCCCCCTGCACGAGGCGGCGTGCGATCACGCTATCCCGCTGCACCATGTGCCGAGCCACGGCGAAGTGCGCTGCATCAAGGCCGACCGGGCCGGGGTGCAGTCATGAACGCCGCAACACTAACTGCCGCCACCGATCCGTTCCTGCGATTTGACGATGTCGTCGTCAGCTTTGGCGCCGGGACAGGGCTGCTCTCGCAATTACAGGGCCGCAGCACCGTCTTTAACGCTGTCGATCATGTCGATCTGGCTGTCAGCCGCGGCGAAATTTTGGGCGTTGTAGGGGAGAGCGGCAGTGGCAAGACGACGATCTGCAAGGCCGCCCTTGGCCTGCATCCCGTTTCCAGCGGCGCCGTAACGCTAGATGGCGCGCCATTGGATCTTAGCAGCGGCGCGATGCAGATGGTATTTCAAGACCCGCTTAGCTCGCTGAACCCGCGCCACACTGTCGCGCAGGCGCTGGCAATTCCGCTGCGCCTGCATGGCTTGGCCGGAAAGAAGGATATGGATAGCGCAATTGATGCGCTCTTGGTCGATGTTGGGCTCGGCGCGCAGTTCAGAGGTCGCTTTCCCCATGAGCTGTCAGGCGGGCAGTTGCAACGCGCCGCCATTGCGCGGGCGCTGGCGACGCGGCCTAAGGTATTGTTCGCCGATGAGGCTGTCAGCAAGCTGGACGTATCGGTGCGCGCGCAGATCCTGAACTTGCTGAAACGCCTGCGCGACACGCATGATCTGACCATCGTTTTTGTCACCCACGACCTGCATGTCGCCCGCTTTCTGTGCGACCGTATTGCGATCATGTACTTTGGCAAGCTGTTGGAGGTTGGGCCGACGAAGGCCGTCTATGCGGACCCCCGGCACCCTTACACGCAAGAGTTGCTGGGCACGCTAGACAAGGGGCGACATGCCGGAGCGAGCACGCGCGACATTTACAACCCGCTGCGCGACGATACCCGCGCCTGCCGCTATCTGGGCCGCTGTCCTCACGCCATGGAGGTTTGCGCAAAGGTGCATCCCGATGCCCGCCGCACCGGCCCTGCCCATCGCACGGCCTGCTATCTCTACGAGGATGCGCCATGAGCCGCACAGCCCTGATCACCGGCGCAGGCACCGGCATCGGCGCGGCCATCGCGGCGGTTCTGGCGGCAGCGGGCAATGCCTGCACCATCACCGGGCGTGCGGATGCGCGGCCCGAAGGCCTGGACGCCAGCATTGGCTATATGCAGTTGGATTACCACGATCCGGCCTCGCTGCAGCGCGCCTGTACGGAGGCCGCGGATACCCTCAGACCCGATATCCTGATCAACAACGCCGGGATCAATATCAAGGGTACTATGGTCGACACGGATGCCGGAACGCTGGCGCAGATGATGACCGCGAACCTTACTAGCCCCTACGCGCTGACCCGCGCGTGTCTGCCGCATATGACGTCGCAGGGCTGGGGCCGCATCGTCAGTATCACCTCAATCTGGAGCGTGCTTGGCAATCCCGGCAACACGGCCTATTGCGCGTCGAAATTCGGACTGGACGGCATGACCGCAGCGTTGGCCGCCGAGGTCGCGCATCACGGCGTTACCGTCAACGCCGTCGCGCCCGGCTATATTATGACGGACGCCCTGCGCGCCAAATACACGCCCGATCGGCTGCGCGAGGTCGCCGCCCACGTCCCCCTCGGCCGCCCCGGCAGGCCCGATGAGATCGCCGCCGTAGTCGCCTTTCTCGCGGGCGAGAACGCCACCTACATCACCGGGCAAAATATCCGCGTCGATGGCGGGCTAACCCGCACCGCGCAACCCTTTACCCGGCCAGATTAAGTCTGAAAGGACACCCCATGAAGGATACACCCAGCGCCGCCACCCGCGATCCACTGCTGCAACCACTGCAAATCCGGGGGCTGACGATCCGCAACCGGATCATGTCGACCAGCCACGCCTGCGGACTACAGGTGGGCGGCTATCCGCAGGAGGCCTACCAGTCCTATCACGCCGAAAAGGCGCGCGGCGGTATCGGCCTGTCGATGTTCGGCGGCTCGTCCAATGTCGCGGCGGACAGCCCCAATATCTTTAGCCAGTTGAATGTGGGCGATGACGGGATCATCCCGCATCTGCAAAAATTCTCAGACCGGATGCACGAAAACGGCGCGGCGCTGATGTGCCAGATCACTCACTTGGGTCGCCGCGCTGACCCATACCAAGACGAATGGATGCCCGCCATCGCCCCCTCGGCGCTGCGCGAAACGCTGCACCGCGCCATCCCGCGCGAGATGGACCGCCACGACATAGACCGCGTGATCGCGGCCTATGCCGCCGCCGCCAAGCGCTGCGAGGAGGGCGGCCTTGACGGGATCGAGACGCTGACCGGCGGGCATATTCTGGGCCAGTTCCTGTCGCCCCGCACGAACCTGCGCACTGACGCATTCGGCGGCTCGCTGGAGAACCGAATGCGCTTTACCCTGATGGTGCATGAGGCAATGCGCGAGGCCACAAGCGACGCGTTTATCATCGGCATCCGCTGGGTCGTGGACGAAGGTCCAGACGGGATGCTTCGGCCCGAGGAAAGCGTACGCGCCGCGCAAATGCTACAGGCGGCGGGCGGCATCGATTTCTTTAACGCCATCTACGGCTCAATGGACACCATGCGCGCCTTGGTGATGGAGAATATGCCGGGAATTGGCACGCCTATCGCGCCGTGGGTCGAAAATGTCGGACGGTTCAAGCGCGAGGTCGGCCTGCCGGTGTTCCATGCGGCGCGTATATCCGACCTTGCGTCGGCCCGGCATGCGGTGGCGGCGGGCCATTTGGACATGGCCGGAATGACGCGCGCACAAATCGCTGATCCGCACCTGGTGGCTAAGTTGGCGGCGGGGCAAGAGGACCGCATCAGGCCATGCGTCGGCGCGCAGCATTGCCAGTCGCAATACCGTCCCAAATGCCTGCATAACGCCGTCACGGGCCGCGAGACACTGCTGCCGCATGACGTGAAATTGGCGGGCCGTAGGCGCCGTGCCGTTGTCGTCGGCGCTGGCCCCGGCGGCCTTGAGGCGGCGCGCGTACTGGCCCTGCGCGGGCATGATGTCAGCGTGCACGAGGCCGCAGCGCAGCCGGGCGGGCAGTTGGTGCTGGCCGCCACCGGCTGGCGCCGCGATCTGTCGGGCATCATAGACTGGCGACTGGCCGAGCTGGAGCGCGCAGGCGTTAACGTCCACTACAACGCCTACATGGAGGCCGCCGACATCGAGGCGCTAAACCCCGATCTGGTGATCCTCGCCACCGGGGGCCTACCGCAGACAGAGTTTGGTGCAGGCGCCGATCTGGTGATATCCGCGTGGGATGTCATTGGCGGTCAGGCCAAGCCCGAAGGTAGGGTGCTGGTCTGGGACGGCACAGGCCGCCACCCCGCGCCCATGGCCGCCAAACTGGCGCATGATGCTGGCGCCGAGGTTGCATTTACCACGATCGACGCAGGGTTGGCGCAGGATCTGACCTATGCTGAGACGACCCGCTGGCGCACCGAGTTTTCGCGGGCCGGGCTCGCGGCGATACCCGACTTGCGGCTGGTATCAGTTGCGCGGGCGGACAATCGGCTGACAGCGACCCTGCTGAATGAGCTGACACATGCCGAGGTGCAGATGAACGTCGATCAGGTGATCGTCGACATGGGGACCGTGCCGGATAATGAGATGTTCGCAGCCTTGCGCGGCGCGTCGGGCAATGACGGCGTCACGGATGTGGACGCGCTGATCGCGCGGCGCCCGCAACCTATGGGCAGGGGCGGCTACCAGCTACACCGCGTCGGGGACGCGCAGGCCAGTCGCAACGTGCACGCCGCGATCTACGATGCGTTCCGGCTCTGCCACATCGCCTGAACCGAACCACCTTAGGCACGCGACAGCACCGCACGAGGACGCGCGCGGTAGAGCGCTGAGGTTATGAGGCCAGCCAGCACTGCCTTCACCGCGTCGCCCGGAATAAACGCGGTGACCAATAGCGCGGCCTCGCCCAGTGTTTTGTCCAGCACCTGGGCCAATCCGATGATGCCAAAGATATAGAGGACAATCCCGCCCACCGCCGCCGCGACCCCTGCCGAGACGGCAAGCGGCACGCTGCGCCAACTTTCCGTGATGAGGCCCGCGATAAATGCGGCGACTGGAAAGGCGATGAAAAATCCACCTGTGGGCGATACAATCACGCCAAGACCGCCGCGCCCGCCGGACAAAAGCGGAAGGCCAAGGCAGACCAGAAGCATAAAGAGCAGCACCGCCATCGTGCCGCGTTTCGCGCCCAGAACGGTGCCGCACAGCATCACCCCAAGGCTTTGCGCCGTGATCGGCACGCCGAAGGGCAGCGTAACCTGAGGAATAATGCCCAAGGCGGCGATCAGCGCGGCGAATAATGCGACGAGGGCGATGTTGCGTTCCATTGGGCAGGCTCCTTTCGGGGGCGTAGGGGCTTAGGTGCAATGGAATGGGTCCGTGTGGCAACAGGTAATTAACAAAGAGCCGATGACAGCGCGCCGCCATGCAGCCCTTGCGTTGGTCTTAGACCCCGCCTCTTGCTTTGATTGCGTCGGCCACATGCTCGGCGTCGTCTATCGCACATAAGGTAAACGGCAGCACGATCCGCCAGCCGGGCCTTCGTGCAGACCGTGCCCGCCAAGCGCGGGCCAGTTGGGTTCCCTTGCCCGCCAGCATAGGCGTAAACCGGATAACCAACGCGATCCCCAGCTCCAGCGCGCGTGTGCTCACACCAAACCGGCGCAGGGGTGCTGCCAGCCAGCGGACCACGCCGATCATGTCCGACAGACGCGTCGTCATCGTTACAAGGTTTGCCAGCCCTACTGCCGTCACCAGCCGCAGCGCGATCACCGCGCCCTGCCCCGGCGTCGCTGTTACGATATGCCAAATCACGATGATCGCCAAAAACGGCCACAACATGCGCAGCCGCGCCATCCCCGCGCGGAAAAACACCAGCCCCGGCGCCGCATAGAGCGCCAGCATCAGCGCAAACGCCACCGCATGCCCCACCACGCTACCCATCGCAAAAAGAGCCATCGTTGCAAGGCACAGCGCCCCCAGCTTGGCACCCGCGCGCCAGCGGTGCGCCCAGGTTTCAACCGGCGAGGTCAGAGATATCATCCATCCCTCCCAGCCGCTGCATATCAGCGGAAAATGCCCCAAGCACGTCTCCGGCCGCGCCGTCCCCGGCGATGCGCCCATCCGCGATCCAAAGCAAGCGGTCATAGTGCGCCAGCACGGCGGGGTCATGCGAGATATGGATCAAGTGCGCCTCCGCCCCGTCCAGATAGCGCATAAGCTGCATCCGCGTGGGGATGTCGAGGCCCGACAAAGGCTCGTCCAGCACGATCAGCTTGGGGCGCATGGCAAGGATCGCCATGAGGCAAAGCAGCTGCTTTTGCCCTTGGCTTAGCGGATGAACCGCCGCGCCGGCCCAGTGCCCCTTGCCAAATCGGGCGAGGATCGCGCGCGTGCTCTCCTCTGCCTCGGCCGCGCTCTGGCCCAGTTGGCGTAGGCCAAAGGCGATCTCCTCATCCACGGTAGGGAAAATAATCTGATGATCCGGGTTTTGAAACAGGATGCCGACTGTGCGGATCGCTGCGCGCCTGTCCTTTGCTACATCGACGCCGCGCACGCGCACGGTGCCACTATCGGGCAATTGTAGCCCTGCGATGACGCGCGCGAGCGTGCTCTTGCCTGATCCGTTACGCCCGACGATGCCGATGCGCCGTTGGTCACCGCATAAGGTGACACCGTGTAGGATGCTCTGCCCCTCGATGGTCAGCGACACGTCCCTGATGTCCAGCAGATCTGTCAAATTACATGCGCCCCCGTCCTCGCCCGCCTGACTTAGCCGGGCGGGACGGCGGAAAACAAGGCTTGAGGTGCACGCGGGGCGCGGGCAAAGTGCGCGCCAAGCCGCCACCGACAGGAGTGCCCCGATGGATCGCGCGCAGATCGTGCATGAGAATTTCCGCGCCCGCGCCGCATCGGGCGATCTACCGCAAGGCACCATGCCGACCGGCGCGCTAAGCGATACCGATGCGGTGTCGCTCTTTCGCGCGCAATGCCTCAGCCGCGCGCTAGATCGCACCAGCCGCGCGATGCAAAAGGCGGGCCAAGGGTTCTACACCATCGGATCGTCCGGGCATGAAGGGATGGCGGCAGTTGCCCATGCGCTGAGACCCGATGATATCGCATTTCTGCACTACCGCGACGCCGCGTTCCAGATCGCGCGCGCAGGCCAAGTGCCGGGGCAGTCGGTGCTATGGGACATGCTGCTCAGCTTTGCCTGTTCGTCCGAAGATCCGATTTCCGGCGGGCGTCACAAGGTGCTGGGGTCAAAGGCGCTGATGATCCCGCCGCAGACCTCGACAATCGCCTCGCACCTGCCCAAGGCGGTCGGCGCGGCGTATGGGCTGGGCCTTGCTCGCCGCCGCCCGCCAGAGCATCGCATGCTGCCACATGATGGCATCGCCATGGCATCCTTTGGCGACGCATCTGCCAACCATTCGACCGCGCAGGGCGCCATCAATACGGCAGGCTGGACCAGCGTCCAGTCGGTGCCGTTGCCCCTCTTGCTGGTATGCGAGGATAACGGCATCGGCATCTCGACCCAGACACCCAAGGGCTGGATCGCGGCCAGTATGCAGCACCGCCCCGGCATCAAGTATTTCGCCGCCGACGGCCTAGATATCTACGACACTGCCCGCGCGGCGGCAGAGGCGGCGCGCTACGTTCGCACGCAGCGCAAGCCAGCGTTCCTGCATCTGAACATGGTGCGCCTTTACGGCCATGCCGGTGCGGACCTACCCACCACCTACCTGCCCACAGCGCAGGTAGAGGCAGAGGAGGCGAACGATCCGCTGCTGCACAGTGTCCGGTTGCTGCATACCGCAGGCGCGCTGGACCGTGCGGATGCCCTCGCCATATACGACACGACGAACGCCCGGGTAGAGCGTGTCGCGGCAGAGGCCGTGCAGCGGCCCCAGCTGAAGACAGCAAGCGACGTGATGGCCAGCATTGTCCCGCCCAAGCGCGACTGCACACCGACAAACGGGCCAAGCGCGGAGGCGCGCGCAGCGATCTTCGGCAGCGATATGAAGCAGATGGACCAGCCCCAGCCAATGAGCCGCCTGATCAACTGGGCGCTAACCGATCTGATGCTGGCCCACGGCGAGATCGTCTTGATGGGCGAGGATGTGGGCCGAAAAGGTGGCGTTTACGGCGTAACGCAGCGCCTGCACCAGCGGTTCGGGACGGACCGAGTGATCGATACAATATTGGACGAGCAGAGCATCCTCGGCCTTGCCATTGGTATGGCGCATAACGGGTTTATCCCGATGCCTGAGATCCAGTTCCTCGCCTATCTGCACAACGCCGAGGATCAGTTGCGCGGCGAGGCGGCGACGCTGCCGTTCTTTTCCCAAGGGCAGTTCACCAACCCGATGGTGCTGCGCATTGCTGGCCTCGGATACCAAAAGGGCTTTGGCGGGCATTTTCACAATGACAATTCGCTGGCCGTGCTGCGCGATATTCCCGGCCTGATTGTCGCCTGCCCATCGTCCGGCCCCGACGCCGCGCTGATGCTACGCGAATGTGTTCGGCTCGCGCGGGAGGAGCAGCGGGTGGTGGTCTTTGTCGAGCCAATCGCGCTCTACCCGATGCGCGATCTACATGAGGTCGGGGATGGTGGCTGGATGGGAACGTATCCCGGCCCGGACGAGCGAATTCCCCTAGGCAGCGTCGGCGTGCATGGGCAGGGACGCGATCTGGCGATCGTGACCTACGGCAACGGGTATTACCTGTCGCGGCAGGCCCAGGAAGCGCTGGAGGCTGAAGGGATAGACGCGCGTGTGATCGACATGCGCTGGATCGCGCCCCTGCCAGCCGAGGCGCTGATCGCCGCGACGCGGGGGTGCAAATCGGTGCTGATCGTGGATGAGTGCCGCCGCTCAGGCGGACAAGCCGAGGCGCTAATGGCCCTCTTTGTTGAGCGGGCAGAAATGCCGGTTAGCCGCCTGACCGCCGAGGACAGTTTTATCGCGACCGGCCCGGCCTATGCCGCCACTATGCCCTCGCGTGATAGCATCGTTGCCGCCGCAAGGGAGGCCTGCGAATGACGTGCCGCGCCGTGCTGATCTGCCCCGGCCGGGGCACCTACAACAAGGCCGAGCTGGGCTATCTGGGCCGCCACCACGCTGGCGCCCCGCTACTGGATACGTTCGACGCCCTTCGCCGCGCAGAAGGCCAGACGCCCGTCACCGAGTTGGACAGCGCCGAGCGGTTTGCCACCGCCACACACACCCCCGGCGATGCCGCGTCACCGCTGATTTACGCCTGCTCCTACCTCGACCGGATGGCGCTGGCCGATGACATCGAGATTGTCGCCGTTACCGGAAATTCGATGGGCTGGTATACAGCGCTGGCAGCCGCAGGCGCGCTGGACGCTGAAGGCGGCTTTCAGGTGGTCAACACAATGGGGCGGCTGATGCAGGAGGCGTCCATCGGCGGCCAGCTGGTGTATCCCTGCGCCGGGCCTGACTGGCGCCCCGATCCCGGGCGCCGCGCGGCGCTGCTGGAAACAGTGCGCCAGATCGATGACGAGGGCGCCGTGCTGCGCCTCTCAATCGACCTTGGCGGGATGCTGGTGCTGGCCGGCGATGCCGCAGGACTGGCCGAATTCGAGGCGTCGGTGCCGCGCATCGAGGACCGTTTTCCCATGCGCCTGCCCCATCACGCGGCATTTCACACGGCCCTGCAGGCGCCAGTGGCCGAGGCAGGTCGTGCCGCGCTGCCTGCCGCGCTATTTGCGCAGCCATCGCTGCCGATGATCGACGGGCGCGGTGCGATCTGGTGGCCGCATGGCACGGACACCGCATTGCTGCATGAGTACACGCTGGGCGCGCAGGTGACTGAAACCTATGATTTCGCCCGCGCAATCCGCATCGCGGCCCAAGAATTCGCGCCGGATATGTTCATCATTACCGGCCCCGGCACGACGCTGGGCGGGGCGGTGGCGCAGTCGCTGATTTCATTCGGCTGGCAAGGGCTGGACGGCAAGGCCACGTTTCAGGAGCGGCAGGAGGAATCGCCGCTGCTGGTGTCGATGGGGCTGGAGGACCAGCGCGATATCGTCACGGGCTAGGCGCGGCGACTGTCGCCGTCACCGGCGGCGCGGCATGCGGAAGGTAAAGACCGTCCCGCTCTCGCTGGATTCCATGGTCAGGTCGCCGCCATGCGCGCGCGCGATCTCGCGCGAGATGAACAGACCGAGGCCAAGACCCTGCTGCGACTCGTCTAGGCCTCCGCGCGAGAACGGCTCGAATAGCTTGGGCGCGATATCGTCCGGTATAGGCGTGCCACGGTTCATGACCGAGAGATAGAAAATACCGGCGTCGTCATAGGCAGCAAGCGTGACAATCTCGCCCTTGGCGCCGTGCTGCACGGCATTGGCAAGAAGGTTCGAGATCATCTGACCAATCCGCCCGGCATCACAATTGATCGGATCGCAGAAATCGTATTCCGTAAGAATTTCGGTTTCGGGATGGGCCAACGATATTTCGCCTACCGTATGCTCAAGGATCGGTTTGACGTCGTGATCGTCGTAGCGATCAATGTTCAGGCCACCGCCCAGACGTGCGCGGGCAAAATCCATCACGTCGTCAATCAGCCGCGCGATCCGCCCTGTCGAGCCTTGAATCGACTCCACCATCTCGGTGATCTGCGCATCCTTGGTGGTGCGCCCGATCATCCGTGATGCGGCGTTAATCGCGGCCAGCGGATTGCGCACGTCATGGCCCAGAACGGCGATGAATTGCTCCCGCAGCTTTGCCTCTTCCTCGCGGGTGCGCAACGCTGCCTCATTTTCCTTTTCAACGGTGACGCACCGTCCACTGCAAAAGAAATTATCGCCCTCCGGCACCGCGTTCCATGAAATCCATTGGTAGTTGCCACCCTTGGAGCGATATCGGCTAACAATATTCAAGGCGGGTTTGCCGCGCATCAAACCCTCGAACGCTTTGTTTGCTTCGTCTATGTCATCAGGATGCACAAAATGAGAAAATCGTTGGCTGCGAATTTCCTCGGCTGTGTAGCCGAGCAAAGACATCCAAGCAGGATTGGTATCGAAAAATTGTCCGTCCCTATCGACAAAGCCAAGGAGGTCAGGCGTTACTAGCCATGTGCGGCTGCCGCTATCTTGGTGCGTCATTTCGTCAACAGAACCTCATCTATAAACCCTGTATGTATCGGTTCCACAATGGGGTGTCATCTCGATAATCTGATCGCGCGCGAACTGCCTCCGTATAGCACCCCGCGCCTGATCTTAGCGCCCCTTCCAGACCGGGTCACGTTTCTCCGAAAACGCGCGCGCGCCCTCAAGCTGGTCCTCGGAGGAGTAGAGCGCATCGACGGTGGGATACTGCCGCCGCGCTATCTTGTTCATCACAGTTTGAAAGTCGTTTCCTTCGGCGTCGCGCACGATCTCTTTCAGCGCCGCGTAAACGAGAGGAGGGCCATCTGCCAACTTATCGGCCAACGCGCGCGCCTCTGTCATCAGCTCGGCGGCTGGCACGACGCGGTTGATCATGCCCCAGCGCGCGGCCTCGCTTGCGTCGATCCAGCGGCCAGTCAGCAGCATTTCCATGGCGATGTGGTAGGGTATGCGTTTGGGCAGCTTCACACTTGCCGCATCGGCCACGGTGCCCGAGTTGATCTCGGGTAGCGCAAACTGCGCGTGATCGGCAGCGATGATGATATCAGCGCCCAAGGCCAGTTCCAGCCCGCCACCACAGCAGATGCCGTTAACGGCGGCAACGATAGGCTTGTTCAGGCCGCGCAGTTCCTGAATACCGCCAAAGCCGCCAACGCCGTAATCGCCATCGACTGCATCGCCGTCTGCCGCCGCCTTCAGATCCCAGCCGGGGCAAAAGAATTTGTCGCCGCCACCAGTGATGATTGCGACGCGTAGGTTATCGTCGTCGCGAAAGCTCGCGAAGACTTCGCCCATGAGGCGGCTGGTTTTTAAGTCGATTGCGTTAGCCTTGGGCCGGTCCAGCGTAACCTCAAGAACGCGGCCTCGTGTTTCGGTCTTGATTGGGCTGTCTGTCATGGCTGTTCTCCTGTCGTGATAAGTGCGTCCGCCGCGACGGCGCGTGTGGGGGTGCAGATCAGCGGATTGATCTCGACCTCTTGTAGGGTTTGGGCGTTTTCTATGACGTAGTCCTGCACAGCCATCACAGCGCGTGCAATAGCGCCGCGGTCCGCGCCCGGCTGGCCGCGATACCCCGCGAGCAGGGGCGCGATGCGCAAGCTATCCAGCGCTTCATCGACATCGCAAGCGGTGACAGGCAGGATCAACGACACGCTGTCGCGCAATATCTCGGTCATCACGCCGCCCGCTGCCAGCGTCAGGACAAAGCCGTGCGCCGGGTCGCGCACGACCCCTATCAGCAGCTCAGCCACACCGCCCGTGATCATTTCCTCCAGCAAATATGCGGGGGCGTTCATGCGGGCAGCAGCCTGCACTACCGCGTCCGGTGAGGTGAGGTTCAGCGCCACCGCGCCCGCCTCGGTCTTGTGCGCGAACCCTTCGCCCTTCAGCACCAGTGGCATGGGCATCTCGCGCGCCGCCACTTCCAGTGCTGCGGCTTGAACGCGCTGCGCTCGCGGCACGTCAGCGCCATGGGCCGCCAGCGCAGCCTTACTTTCTGCCTCACTCAGCACGGTAGCGGGGCACTCGCCGCCCGGTGGCAGAACGCGCCCAGCGGGGCGGTGGCGACCCAGCGCAGCAGCAGCCTCGATCGCTGTCATCGCCTCCTGAATACCCAAGAGCGGGATCAGGCCCGCATCCGTGATACGGCGCGCGACACCCTCGCTCAAGTTTTCCGGCAGGGTCGCAACGAAGGCCAACGGCGTGCCGGTCGCCTGCTGCGCCGCAGCACCCGCGGTAATGGTGCAATCCCACGCGGCATCGCTGCACCTGTCGGTGCGCGGAAAATCGACGACGAGGCAGCCTAGAGCAACATCCCCGGTAAGCGCCGCGGTAAATGCCTCGGTCATGCGCGGCACATCGTCCCAGATAAATGTGTGGTAATCCAGCGGGTTGGCAAGCGCCACCATGGGACCAAGCGCTGCGCGCAGGGCCGTGCGTTGTGCCACGCTCAACTCGGGAAACGACACGCCACGCCCGACGGCGGCATCAGCCATTAGACTTGCCTCGCCGCCAGAGCAGGACATCGAGACGATGTGGTTCGACGCCAGCGGTCCGGCCAGATGCAACAGCTTGAGCGTTTCCAGCAACTCAGGCAGGCTATCCACCTGCGCAATGCCCAGCCGCCGTAGTAGCGCCCGCGCGCCTGCATCGCTGCCGGCCAGCGAGGCGGTATGGGACACTGCCGCCGCACGCGCTTGCGCCGACTTTCCGGCCTTCAGCGCGACGATAGGCTTGCCGAAGCGTTGCGCCTGCTGGGCCAGTGTCTGAAATGCATCCAGATCGCCAATGCCCTCAATGTGCAGGCCCAGCGCGGTCACGCGGGGGTCATCTAGCAGTGCTAGCCCAATCTGGGCCAACCCCGTTTGCGCCTGGTTGCCAGCAGTCGCCACATAAGCCAGCGGCAGGCCGCGTGCCTGCATCGTCAGATTGATCGCGATGTTCGAGCTTTGGGTGATAAGCGCGACGCCACTGTCACAGCGCTCACCGCCGTGCTGATCGGGCCACAGCAGCGCACCATCCAGATAGTTTATGAAGCCGTAGCAGTTGGGCCCGATGATTGGCATATCCCCCGCCGCCTCAAGCAATTGATCTTGCAGGGCATCCCCATCACCCATCTCTGCTTGCACCTCGCGAAAACCGCTGGCAAAGCAGACCGCGCCGCCCGCACCTATGGCGGCCAAATCGCGCACCGCGTTGACTGTGGCAGATCGGTTGACGCCGATGAACGTCGCATCAGGTGCCCCCGGCAGGGCGGCGATTGACGGATATGTCGCCTGCCCGGCCATCTCAGCGCGCTTTGGGTGCACCGGCCAGATCGGCCCGTCGAAACCCATGCGGCGGCACTGCTCAATCACCGACGCACACCAGACGCCACCGCCAATGACGGCGATAGATTTCGGGCGAATTAAGCGTGTTAGGTCGCGTGTCATTGCAAATGTTCCCCCGAAAGAGATTCCATGCCTTCGGCGAGAATACTTAAAGTAAGACGAAAAGGCTGGTAACGCATGATTAACCACTCTTGGTCAGTATGAACTCACGGTACAGGCGGGGACGCCGATGACCGTGCAAGGAGAAAGGGTTTTACCTTTTCGGGGGCGTCAAATTCGGCGCCCCCTTTTCTTTTTGCTTTAAGTATCCCCGCCGGAGGCATCAAAGTTCTTTTGACGCAGCGGTAGCTTCAGGCCCCCAGCGGTCTCAGCAGATCCCGGCTGATGATGTGGCGCTGTATCTCAGACGTGCCGTCCCAGATACGCTCAACCCGCGCATCGCGCCAGAAACGCTCGATCGGGAAATCATCCATCAGGCCCATTCCACCATAGATCTGGAGCGTCGCATCGGTGACGCGCGCCAGCATTTCGCTGGCGTAGAGCTTGGCCGACGCTATCTCTCGATTGGCGGGCAGGCCTTGATCCAGCCGCCATGCGGAGGCGAGGGTCAGCCAGTCGGCGGCGTCGATTTCTGTAATCATGTCCGCGATCTGGAAACTGATACCTTGATACTTCCCGATAGGCTGACCGAATTGCTCGCGCTCTGCCGCGTAATTCAGCGCCATGTCAAAGCAGCGACGCGCGCGGCCGACAGCCATCGTGGCGACCGTGATGCGCGTGGCGTAGAGCCATTCGTTCATCACCGCAAAGCCGCCATCGACCTCGCCCAGAACCTGCGCGTCCGGCAGGCGGCAATTATCAAATTCAAGGATCATGTTCTTGTAGCCGCGATGGCTAACCGATTTATATCCGTCGCGGATGGTGAACCCCGGCGTGCCGCGATCGACAAGGAATGTCGTGATGCGCTTTTTCGGCCCCTTGGGCGTGTCGTCTTCGCCTGTCGCAATGAAGACGATGATGAAATCGGCGTGGTCGGCGCCCGAGATGAAGTGCTTGGTGCCGTTGACGACCCAGTCACCGCCGTCGCGTTTTGCGCTGCACTTCATTCCGCGCACGTCCGATCCGGCGCCCGGCTCGGTCATGGCCAGCGCGTCCATTCTCTCGCCGCGCACGGCGGGCAGCAGATACCGCTCGCGCTGCTCGCCCTCGCAGGCCATCAGGATGTTCTGCGGCCGGCCAAAGAAATGCGTCAGCGCCATGGAGCCACGACCAAGCTCGCGCTCGACCAGCGCGAATTCCAGATGTGACAGACCCGCGCCCCCGACGTCTTCGGGGAAGTTGCAGGCATAGAAGCCCAGATCGAGGGTCTTTTGCTTAATCTTTTCGGCCACGTCGGCTGGCACTTCGCCTGTGCGCTCGACCTCGGCCTCGTGAGGGTAAATCTCCTTCTCGACAAAGCTGCGCACCGTCGAGACGATCATTTCCTGTTCGTCGGTTAGTCCAAAATTCATGATTTCGCTCCTTCATGGGCGGCGGCGAGCGCGGCGACGCGTTCGGCGACGTCTGGCGACGGATCGCAGGTGCGCCGCGTCTCAAGGCTAACGTGCAGCATAAACTGGTCACACGTGGCCAACACTTCGGCGTCTGATGCGCGCTTTAGCTCATGGACGCAGCGCAGCTTCTTGCCCTGCCCTTCGGTGACGCGGGTGTGCACCTCGACGGCCTCGCCAGCGCGTGTTTCCGCCAGATACTTGGTCGTCGTCTCAACGGTGAAATAGCTGAGGCCGTTCGCGATATACGCGTCATCCGCGCCGACATACGCCATCACCTCTTCGGCGGCGTCTGAGAAGACTTGCCCGTACCGCCCCTCATTCATATGGCCGTTCACGTCGGTCCAGTCGACCGGTATAGTGCGGCGTAGGCTGACCATTGGACTGCCACCCTGCAGTACAGGCCGCAGCGTTTTTTCATGCGAGTTCAGCAGGCGGCCAGAGGCATTCCCTTGCTGTTTGAGCGCGCGCATCATAGCGATCAGGTTACCGTCGCGCTTGCGCTCAAGCTGGCGGATGGTGAGGTGGCCCGATTGGTCGTCGGACTGGTCAGCGATCATCTGGGCCAGCTCGTCGGTCAGCTCAGGCACGTCCATCAGCTTGGTCCACGGCCATTTCAGGCAAGGGCCAAATTGGTCGATGAAATGCTTCATCCCGGCCTCGCCGCCTGCGACGCGATACGTCTCGAACAGGCCCATCTGCGCCCATCGAATGCCAAAGCCGTAGCGGATTGCGTTGTCGATCTCCTCGGTCGTGGCGATGCCGTCCTTGACCAGCCACAGCGCCTCGCGCCAGACAGCCTCAAGGAACCGGTCGGCGATATGCGCGTCGATCTCCTTGCGCACGCGCAGGGGGTATAGGCCAACTGAGGTCAGGATTTCGGCGGCGCGATCGACGATGGCCGGGTCAGACGCAGGCGTCGCGACAACCTCAATCAGCGGCAGCAAATAGACCGGATTGAACGGGTGGCAGACCATGATCTGACCGGGGCGCGCGGCACCCTCCTGCAATTCGGTTGGTTTGTAGCCGCTAGTGGACGAGCCAATAACGGCATCCTCGGCGCAGGCGCTTTGAATTTCGGCATAGACCTTGTGCTTCATCTCCAGCCGCTCAGGCACGCTCTCTTGGATCCAGTGCGCGCCTTTGACAGCTTCGGTGACGGTGTCGTGAAAGCTCAGCGCGCCCTCAGCTGGCATGGCATAATCATAGAGCATCGGCAGCGCGTGGCGCGCGTTGTCCAGCACCTCGCCGATCTTGCGCTTGGCCTCCGGGTCGGGGTCAAAGATACGTACATCCCACCCGTTCAGAAGAAACCGCGCGGCCCATCCGCCGCCGATCACACCGCCGCCGATAATGGCCGCTGTCATTTGTTTGGTCATTTTAGTGTCCATTCTCTCGCGGCTTAGGGCGCGTTTGTTTCGGTGTGGCCGTCGATCGCCAGGATCTGGCCAGAGATTTTCGAGGCGGCCGGCGAGGCGAGGAAGAGCACCGTGTCGGCCAGATCATCAACAGTGACCCAAGTGCGCATCGACACGCCGCGCACATACTGGTCGCGCACGTCCTGCTCAGGGCGCCCGGCCGCCTTGGCCTCCATCGCAACGACGCGGTCCATCCGGTCGCCCGTCACCGCGCCGGGGCAAATGGCGTTGACGCGGACGCCCACGGGGCCCAGCTCCATCGCCAGCGTTTTGGTCAGGCCGATAAGGCCCCATTTCGCCGACGCATAGGGCGAGCGGTAGGGGTGACCCCATTGGCCCGACGTCGACGAGGTGATGACGATGCAGCCCGACCCTTGGGCGCGCATGATCCGCGCGGCCCAGCGGCAGGTCAGAAACGCGCCGTTCAGGTTGACGGCAAGGCACGCCTGCCACGCGTCATAGTCCAGATCCTCGATCCGGCCAGCGGGGCCGCCGGTGCCCGCATTGGCGCAGACCACGTCAATACCGCCCAACGCGCCCTCAACCTCGCCTAGAAATGCGTCCATCTGGGCCGCGTCCGTGACATCCGCCTGCCTGCAGATGGCGTCTGGCATGGCGGCAGCGACACGCGCAACCGCATCCCCGTCGGCATCGCATAGTGCGACACGATCGCCTTGCGCCGCAAACCTCCGCGCAAGGCCAAGGCCGATGCCAGACGCACCCCCGGTTATGAGGACGCGCTGGCTCACTTCGGCGCGCGCTTGGTCAGGCGCAGTTTGTCGCGTACGTCTGCGGGTGACATGACGCGTGCGCCCATACGCTCAATGATCTCGCGGGCGCGTGTGACCAGATGATGGTTTTCGGCCAGAACGCCTTTGTCCAGCATCAGGTTATCCTCTAGCCCGACGCGCACGTTGCCGCCTGCCAGCACTGCTGCGGCGACGTAAGGCATCTGGTCACGGCCCAATGAGAATGCCGACCAGTTCCAGTCGTCTGGCACGTTGTTGACCATTGCCATAAAGGTGTTCATGTCGTTCGGCGCGCCCCATTTTACGCCCATGCACAGCTGAACCAGTGCATCGGCCTCCAGCACGCCATCCTTGACCAGTTGCTTGGCATACCAAAGGTGGCCGGTGTCAAACGCCTCAATCTCTGGCTTGACGCCTGCGCCGGTCATCATGCCGCCCATCGCCTGCAACATGCCGGGCGTATTGGTCATGACATAATCGGCCTCGGCAAAGTTCATCGTGCCGCAATCCAGCGTGCAAATCTCGGGGAGGCATTCCAGCACGTGCGCGGTGCGTTCACTTGCCCCGACCATATCGGATGCACCCTCGTTCAGCGGCAGCGGGGTTTCGGGATCGCCAAAGATCATGTCGCCGCCCATACCAGCGGTCAGGTTCAGCACCACGTCAGTATCTGACGCGCGGATGCGATCGGTTAGCTCGCGGTATAGCTTCAGGTCGCGGCTTGGCTTGCCTGTTTCGGGATCGCGCACGTGGCAATGCACGATGGCGGCGCCAGCCTTTGCCGCCGCAATGGCGCTGTCTGCGATCTGCTGGGGGCTGCGCGGCACATGCGGGCTGCGATCCTGGGTGCCGCCGCCGCCAGTCACGGCACAAGTGATAAAGACGTCGCGGTTCATAGTCAGGGGCATGGGCCATCCTTTCGGGGGGGGATTTCGAGTCGTCGCTTGCCGCATATGGTAACGCTGGCAACGGGCCCGATAGTGCGGTATCGGACAGGAATGATGCAAAAATGGACAAAACCGCCCGGCGCACCGATCACCATTGCATTTCTGCTCTTTGACAGGTTCTCGAACCTCTGCCTCGCCAATTGTCTAGAGCCGCTGCGCGCCGCAAATTCCGTCAGCCGGGCGGACCTATTTCACTGGCGGATTGTGACGATGGCAGGCAATCCGGTCCACAGCTCCAGCGGGATGCAGGTCTTGCCTCATGATGCGCTGGGGCAACTGGGCGATTGCGATTACTTATTCGTACTCGCCAGTTACGACCATGTACGCCACGACACAGCGCTGGTTCGCAAGGCGCTGCGCGCTGCGGCGTCACGCGCGAGATTCGTGGCCGGGATGGACACCGGGCCATGGCTGATGGCCTCGGCTGGACTGCTGAACGGGCGCCGCGCCACGCTGCACTGGGATCTGCAGGACGCCTTTGCCGAGCGGTTTCTGGAGGTTGAGGTCGAGCGTGCGCGCGTTATCTACGATGGGCCGACGATTACCTGCGCCGGCGCAATGAGCGCGTTGGACCTGATGATGGAGTTGATTGCGTATCACGCCGGCATGGCCGCGCGGCTGGATGTCGAAGATCAGTTCATGCATGGCAGCGACACGTCGGCTACCCCGCCACAGACCGATGCACTGGTGCAGGGTGCGCTGGCGCAGATGCGCGCGCATGTAGAGCGGCCCCTGCCTTTGGCCGCTATCGCGCGGAGGCTGAATTGCCAGCCTCGGACGCTCGACCGCCATTTTCGCCGGGCATTGGGCGCGCCGCCCGGCACGGTCTATCGTCATATTCGCCTGTCCGAAGCACGCAAACTGCTGGACAGCACCGTTTTGGCGGTGGGCGAGATCGCCGTGCGGTGCGGCTACGACTCGCCCGCTGCGATGGCGCGCGCTGTGCGTTTGCGTTACGGCGCGGCCCCCTCGCAACTGCGCGCCAGTATGCGGCAGGGGCGCTAGGCGGAACGATGCGAGCGCGGCATGAGTTACTTTAAGGTACCCGCAAAGTAGAAAGGTCACCCGATGGATCGCCTCGCCCTATACCTGACATTGCTCAGCGCGGCAGCGGTGGCAGGCGCGTTAATCGCAGTCTGCGCAAGCCTCGGCTATACGTCATTTTGGGTTATCGTGGTCTGCATCATCCTGGCGTTTTCTATCGCCTATCCCAGTGCTACGCTGGTCGCGCGCAGTGTGCGCCATTGGCAAAACGGCCACAAAGATCAGCCGCGTTCGACCAGAACAGACCCCACCGAATAGCCCGCACCGAACGAGCATATCAGGCCCAAATCGCCCGGAACCAGATCGGCGCTATGCTGCGAAAATGCGATGATTGAGCCTGCCGACGAGGTGTTGGCGTAGTCCTGCAGAACGTTCGGCTGCTCTGTTGGCGTTGGTGTTCGTCCCATCACCTTGCGACCAATATAGTCGTTCATCGCCTTGTTGGCCTGATGCAGCCAGAGGCGTTTTAGCCCTTCTGGCGGTGTGCCTGCGTCCGCCAGATGGTCTGCGATATGGCTCGCGACCAGCGGCAGAACCTCCTTAAAAACGCGGCGCCCTTCCTGCATGAACTGCATGTCGCGGCGGTCCTGCATCTGGCCATGGGCGCGGCGCAAAAAGCCGTCATTGTTGCGAATATTGTTTGAAAACTGTGTGGCACATTGGGTGCTGAGGATACGAAAATGTGCGCCTTTGGCCACCTCCTCCGGCTCCAGCACCGCCGCCGTGCAAACATCGCCAAAAATGAAGTGGCAATCGCGGTCGCGCCACTCCAGATGCGTGCTACATACCTCGGGGCTGACGACGATCGCGCAGCGGGCTGACCCAGCACGGATCATGTCCGCCGCCGCCTGCATTCCAAATGTGGCCGATGAGCAGGCGACGTTCATATCAAAAGCAAACCCACGCGCGCCAAGAAGATTTTGAATTTCCACAGCAATCGCGGGATACGCCCGCTCGTGATTGGACGCAGCGCAGATGATAAGATCGACATCAGCGCCGCCGCGGCCCGCCTCTGCCAGCGCTTTTGTGCATGCATCCAGCGCCATTTCGGCCATCAGGCTGGGCTGATCATCGCCGCGCGGCGGCAGGGTTGGGTGCATGATTTGCGGATCAAGGATGCCAGACTTCTCCACCACATATCGCTGGTGGATACCTGACGCGCTGACAATGAAGTCGCTGCTGGAATGAGGCTTGGCCGCCATGTCGCCTGCGTTTATGGCGTCTGCATTCTCCGCGTTGAACGCGTCTGCGTAGGCGTTGAAAGCCGTCACCAGTTCGTCATTGGTGATAACGTACGACGGTGTAAAAACCCCGGTACCCGTGACGGCGGCCAGCCCCATTTTAGTTGACCGCGTTGGGCGGTGCGTCGCCGGCAAAGAACGCCTTGAGGTTTTCGACAGCCAGCATCCCCATCGCCTCTCGTACCTCTAGCGCAGCCGTGCCCAGATGCGGCAGCAACACGGCGCTTTCCAACGCGACAAGCGCATCTGGCACCTTTGGCTCGTGCTCATAAACGTCCAAACCCGCGCCCGCGATCTGGCCCGTTTGCAGCGCGGAAATCAGCGCCGCCTCCTCCACCACATCCCCGCGCGAGATGTTGATAAGGTGTGCGTGCGGCTGCATCGCGGCAAAGACACCTGCGTCGATCAGATGGTGCGTACCGGGCCCGCCGGGCACGCAAACAACAATCACGTCGGCGCGCCCGGCGAGCGCCGCGATCTCGTCCATCCGCAGAGCCGGGAAATCCATCTGTTTCTCAGAGCGGTTGTAGTAGATCACGTCCATGCCAAAGCCATGATGGCAGCGCCGCGCGATAGCCTGCCCGATGCGGCCCATGCCAATGATGCCCACAGTCTTGCCGCCCAAGTGAAGGCCCAGCATCTGGGTCGGATGCCAGCCCTCCCACATGCCTGATCGCACCAGCCGCTCCCCCTCGCCCGCGCGGCGTGCGCTCATCAGCATGAGGGTCATGGCAATATCGGCGGTCGCATCAGTGACAGCGCCGGGGGTGTTCGTGACGGTTACATTGCAGGCGCGGGCGGCGACCACGTCGATATGATTATAACCGACGCCGAAATTCGCCAGTATCTTGCAGCGATGCGCGCCATCCTCGAACACCTCGGCGTCAAAGATATCGCCCAATGTCGGTATTACGCCGTCATATAGCGCGAGCGCTGCGCGCATTTCGCCGGGCTTCATTGGCAGCGTGCTTTTGCGCACCTCTACGTCAAACGCAGCCTCTGCGGCGGCAATAACGCGCGCCGGTAGGGGCCGGGTCAGGAAAACGCGGCTCAATGCATTCGTCCGCCAATGGGCACATCCTGGTCCGGCGACAGCAACACTATTTCGCCGTTCGCATCCGCGACGCCTAGCACCAGCACTTCGGACATAAAGGGACCAATCTGTCGTGGTGGAAAGTTGACGACGCCCATTACCATCCGGCCTGATAGCGTCTCGGGCGTGTAATGCGCGGTGACTTGGGCCGATGTCTTGCGCTCGCCAATCGCAGGTCCGAAATCGATCCACATTTTGATCGCGGGCTTGCGCGCCTCGGGAAACGGCTCGGCCCGGGTGACGCGGCCTACACGGATATCGACAGCCATGAAGTCATCAAATGAGATGTCAGCCATTCTTCAGTTCCCTCGATCGGTTGGCGGCGGCGCCCACTGTACGGCGGATCAGGTCTGGCAGGCCGTTCTCGGCGTCCATCAACACGTCTAGACCCGCCTGTGTGGTGCCATTTGGGCTGGTGACATTGACGCGCAGTTGCGATGGCGTCTCGTCCGATCCCTCTGCCAGCGCGCCTGCGCCAGCGACCGTCGCCAGCGCCAGTTGCATGGCCAGCGCGGCCGGTAGCCCCTCGGCCTCGCCCGCCTTTGCCATGCATTCAATCATGTGGAAGACGTAGGCCGGGCCAGAGCCTGAGACGCCGGTGACGGCGTCCATTTGATCCTCATTCTGCAGCCGCACGACCTGACCAACGGCGGTCAACAATGTCTCGGCCAGGTCCATCTGGTCACTGCTGGCGTGGACGTTGCCAATGATCGAGGTGATGCCGCGGCCCACCGCGGCGGGCGTGTTGGGCATGGCGCGAATGATCGGGCTGGCGCTGCCTAATGCAGCCTCGAACGCTGAGATCGGCGTGCCTGCGGCGACCGAGATAAAGAGGGTGGTGCCATTGCCCATTTCGCGCAAGCTCGGCAGCGCATCGCCCATCATCTGCGGCTTGACCGCGATCAGAACTATGCCCGGCGCGGTGGGCAGATCGCCGTTAATGGTAACGCCTGTGGATTTCAGCCAATCCGATGGCTTGGGGTCAATCACCCAGACCGATGAGGGGGGCAATCCACCCTTCAGCCAGCCTTGCAGCATAGCGCCGCCCATCTTGCCACAGCCAAGCAGCACAAGGCCCTTTTCGGCCACGAAATCCATATCCATAAGCGTCCCTTTCGCCTGAATTCAGGTTCAGGCGGTAAGGTTACGCGCGGCCATAAGCCTCTGCAATGGCAACCTGCATCGCGTCGCGCGGAGTGCGGTCGCCCCAGACGACCAACTGAAATGCGGGATAATAACGCTCGGCGTTCAGGACGGCGGCAGTGATGATCGTGTCGATCTGCTCAGGGCTGGCACCCTGCCCGCCGGACATCAGTAATCCATAGCGATAGACCATCAACTTTTGTTCGCGCCAATAGGTAAAGGCACCGGACCAGCACTGGTCGTTTATCTCGTTCAGGGCCTCGAAAAGGGCCGGCAATTTTTCGCTGGGTGGGTCCATTTCAAAGGTGCAAACCATGCGCAGCGTCTCGTCATAGGCGGACCATGCGAGGGTAATCGAATAGGTGCGCCACTGGCCCTCGACGGCCATTGCGATCTGGTCATCGCCAACGCGGTCGAATTGCCAATCATTATGTGTCGCCAAATTTTCGACAATATCTATGGGGTGCACGTCATCGGACAGAAACTGCTCGGACAGGGCCATGGTTTCACCTTTGGATCTAATCCTGCGACGGGGATCTGACGCCCCCAAGCGCTGGATAACTGCTCAACGGGATGGGGTGCGCGCCCATTCCCTTACCATATATGGTGCGGTACGGCCGTGCGTGTGTAAAGCAATTTGTTGGGGATAACCGCAATAAGTTGTGGATAGACTGGTATTAAGCCCCAAATCGGGCGCTTTGGAGTCGTTTTCGCCCGTATCAGTCCTGCGGCGACTGCCCTTTGCAGGGTTCAAGGCGCCGTATACAGGCCGCCAACACTCCCATTTCATCCAGCGCGCCTAGATCTTCGATCAGGCTGTCGAGTGCGCGGGTGTAGTCGATAATCGCAGCGTCGCGGCGCAGACGATCAGGCGCGTCGCGCGTTATCTGGCGCAGTTCGCGTAGCCGCCCCAGACGGTTCTGGACTGCCCGCACGCGGTTTGCCGCATCCGGCGACATGACCGGCCACCCGCAATCGCAGGACGGATCCACACTCATGTCGTGACCCTACGCGATAACGTCGCGTCATTTTTCTCTACACACCTCATGGGAGAATCCCCCTGACATAATACACTTTTTGATTGTAACTCACGGAAATCACAGAACTATTATCTCTAAACTGTGAGACTAAAGCGGTCTAGTCAATGAGTTTTGTCAGGCCGAAAAATGAGAGAGGTGTTGTTTTGCGGCGCAGACCAGCAGTCCGGGCGCAGATCGGCGGACTGCCAAAAACGCGGCATACCCGCCTCCTTTGGGCCAGGGGGCGGCGCGCGCGGCAATCTCGTCGTGTGATAATAGCAAGAAAGGGCAGCGGCGTTATTTCGCCGCCGCCGCGTGTCAGCGGCGCTCGGGCGTGCCTGCCTCAAGCGTGTCGAGGCGCGCTTTCAACGCTTCGTTCTCTTCGCGGGCCTTTTGGGCCATGGCGCGCACGGCGTCGAATTCCTCACGCGTGACGAAATCGCGGTCGGCCAGCCAGCGGTCGATCATCGACGACATCGCCGTCTCGGCCTCTTTCCTTGCGCCTTGGGCCACGCCCATCGCGTTGGTCATCAATTGCGAGATATCGTCCATCACCTTGTTGCGGGTCTGCATGTCTTGCTCCTATCGCCTGCGGCGGGGCCGCATTTCAAACATCCTGCGGCAGGGCCGCGTCTGGCATGTTATATGGTGCGCGCGCCCCTGATCACAAGATGCGTGAGGCCCGTTGACTTCCCCCCTGCCGCGCGGCCATGAACGCGGTATGCAAGCTGTTATCCCCTTCCCCGATATCTCGCCCGAGTTGTTCTCGATCTCGGTCTTTGGCATGGAATTCGCGCTGCGTTGGTATGCGCTGGCCTACATCGCGGGCATCCTCGCCGGATGGCGGATCGTTCTGGGCGCTGTACGCAGGCCGCATCTGTGGCAGGGTGGAAACGCTGCGATGACCGCAAAACAGGTCGAGGATCTGCTGTTTTGGGCCATCTTGGGCGTCATTCTGGGCGGGCGGCTAGGCTTTGTGCTGTTCTACCAGCCCGGCTATTACCTGTCGCATCCAGTGCAAATATTAAAGGTCTGGCAGGGCGGCATGTCGTTTCATGGCGGTATGCTGGGCGTGCTGGTGGCGTGCATTGCGTTCTCGCTCCGCAACAAGCTGCGCATCCTGTCCGTCGGCGATCTGCTGTGTATGGCCGCGCCCATTGGGCTGGCACTGGGCCGCATCGCCAATTTCATCAACGCCGAGCTGTGGGGCCGGCCAACCACTCTGCCGTGGGGCGTGGTATTTCCCGGCGCCGCCGCGCAGGACTGCCCTGAGGTGCTGGGACTTTGCGCGCGCCACCCCTCGCAGCTATATGAGGCATTGCTGGAGGGCGTCATTCTGGGCGCTGTGCTGCTGTGGCTTGCCTACCGTCGCGGCGCGCTCAAGCGACCCGGCTGGATCACAGGATGCTTCTTCATCGGTTACGGGGCCTCGCGCTTTGTAGTTGAATTTGCGCGTCAGGCCGATGCGCAGTTTATGACGTTAGGCAATCCGCTGGGCCATGCAGTGCAACTGGGTGCGGGTTATGGCCTGACGATGGGGCAGTTGCTGTCACTGCCGATGATCGCATTTGGCCTCATATTACTAGCGACGCGCCCGCACAGCACATGACCCCGCTTGGCGATCTGATCCTGGCGCAGATCGACGCGGACGGGCCTATGTCGCTGGCCGATTACATGGCGCTGTGCCTGATGCATCCCAAACATGGCTACTACGCCACGCGCGACCCCTTTGGTGCGGCAGGCGATTTCACCACCGCGCCCGAGATTAGCCAGATGTTCGGCGAGCTTTTGGGCCTCTCCCTTGCCCAGACATGGCTGGATCAGGGTGCGCCAAGCGTCATTGGACTGGCCGAGTTGGGGCCGGGGCGCGGCACGCTAATGGCCGATATCCTGCGCGCCACGCGGGGTGTGCCCGGCTTTCACGCCGCCGCGCAGGTGCATCTGGTCGAGACATCTCAGACCTTGCGCGCGGTGCAGGCCAAGACGCTGGACAGCTACGCCCCCCTATGGCACGCAAATGTCGAGGCGCTGCCTGACCTGCCCCTATTTCTAATCGCTAACGAGTTTTTCGACGCGCTGCCGATCCGGCAGGCACAGCGCAGCGGCGACGCATGGCGCGAATTGATGGTCAGCCGGGATGGCGCCAGCCTGTCGCCTGCCCTCAGCGCCCCCACGTTGCTACCGATGCTCGCCCACCGGCTGGAGGATACGGCAGAGGGCGATATCGTCGAATTTTGCCCGGCAGGCACCCGCATCGCCGCGCATCTCGGCGCGCAGATCGCGCGACTTGGCGGCGCGGCACTGATCGTGGATTACGGCGACTGGCGCACGCTCGGCGATACGTTTCAGGCGCTCCGTGCTCACGCAACCGCTGATCCCTTTGCGGCGCCGGGTACCGCCGATCTGACCGCGCATGTCGATTTCGAGGCGCTGGCGCTGGCCGCCGCGCCCGCGCGGCACACGCGTCTTAGCACCCAAGGGGTGTTTTTAGAGCGTCTGGGCATCGCGCAGCGGGCGCAAAAGCTGGCAGATGCGCTAAGCGGCGAGGCGCGCAGCGCGCATGTCGCGGCACATCGGCGCTTGACCCATCCGGCGGAAATGGGGACGCTCTTTAAGGTGATGGGCCTTTACCCCGAGGGTGCCGCGCCGCCACCGGGACTTGTCTCATGACGCTGGAAATCCTGACTGCCGACAGTCTTGCGCCCCTGCGCCATGGATTCTTTACCCGCCGAGGCGGGGCCTCATCGGGCATCTTCACGGGGCTGAACTGCGGCGAAGGGTCCAGCGATCTGCGCGAAATCGTCAACATTAATCGCGCCCGTGTGGCAGATGCTATGAACGTCGCGCCGGATCATTTGCAAAGCGTGCGTCAGATCCATTCAGCCGATGTCGCTGTGGTGAACGCGCCATTGAAAGAGCGGCCTCGCGCAGATGCGATGGTCACGGCCACCCCCGGAATTGCGCTGGCGATCCTGACCGCAGATTGCCAGCCCGTATTGTTTGCCGATGTGGATGCAGGTGTAATTGGCGCGGCCCATGCCGGCTGGCGCGGAGCATTGGACGGCGTGCTGGAGGCCACCGTCGACGCAATGGTGGCTCTCGGCGCTGCGCGGGGCAACATCCACGCTGTCATCGGCCCCTCAATCAGCCAAGCGGCTTATGAGGTGAGCGCGGAGTTCGCCGACGCGTTTCTAACCGCAGATGCAGGCCATGCCCAATTCTTTGCCCCCGGCGCAGAGAGTCGAATGCAGTTCGACCTCACGGCCTTCGGCCTCGCGCGATTACGCTGCGCCGGGGTGGGCCATGCGGAATGGACCGGCCATTGCACCTACGGGGACGAAGATCGATTCTACTCCTACCGCCGCACCACGCACCGGGGCGAGGCAGACTATGGCCGCCTGATCGCATCTATCCGCCTCTGATCAAGTCATGGATGGTTAAGACCAAGGGCAGCCCCGCCACAACATCGCCTAAATTGAGATGCGCGCCGCCAGTCAGCAGGCTGCGCAGCTGATGGAAATTACAATAACTCATCTAAAAACAGCCGCTTGCCATACCACGCAACATGTCGAGCGTTTTTGCCATGACCTGCGGCAAATGCCCCGCCGCTGCCAAAACTTGGCCGCAAATCACTGTCAGTTTGATGCCAGATATACAGCAGACCCGACAATCGGGCAGACTTGGAGCATAAACATGAACACGCAGAGCAAGCCGCAGAAACGTTGGATGACCTCCATCTTGAAAACGGCAGGCGGCAAAATGCCCGCCCTCCCCTTCCAGCGTGGCCAGCGCAGCAGCGTCTCCCAGCGCATTGCGTCTGCGATGCCCCGCGACCGGATGCTGCGCAACGCCTGATCGTGCATGACGAAGGCACGGGGAATTCGTGTGCGCGCCTTGGCGTGCCAGATCTCCATTGCCAGCCTCTCATTGCAATGCAGCCTTAGAAAGCGCAACAAATTATGGTCTACACTCCCTCCGCCCTTGGCCTGACAGGCGCTCCGCGCGCCGAAATCGGCCGGACGCGGGGCGTGGCGCGCCGAGAGGTCACAAACCTGAGGGATGCCCTTCAGACCCCCGTGCAGGAGTGCGAAATCGCTTATCTGCTTAGAGACGGAAGCGCCCGCGAGGCCCGCCATAATGTTCCCGCACTTCCTGTTTTTGAGGCGGCCTTTTCGGCATTTGCGCGCGGCACGCTGATCGCCACCCCGCGCGGCCCCGTCGCGATCGAGGACTTGGCCCCCGGAATGAAAGTGCTGACGAACGAGCGCGGCCCGTCGCCTGTCCTATGGATCGGAACCATGTCGCTGCGCCGCAGCGAAACAGCGCCCGAAGCGCCGCGCCTGACACGTATCATGACCGGAGCGCTGGGTATGGGTCGCCCGATGACTGACCTGATGACTGGCCCGGGCGCGCGCATTGCACAGCGCAACCCGTCGCAGTCCGGCAATGTCCATTCCGATCTGGTGTTGCGTCCGGTGCGCGATCTGATTGACGGCACGCATGTCATCGAACTTAGCCCGCCGGGCGCGGTGCAGCTTTATCATCTCGCGCTGCGCCGCCACGCGACGATCACTGCTGCTGGCCTCGCGGTCGAAACGTACCACCCTGGACCCGGATTTCAGAACCAGTTGACATTTCGCCAGCTAGAGCAGTTCATCGATTTGTTCCCGCATGTTACGCACCCCGCCGATTTCGGCGGTCTTGTGCATCCGCGCGCCCCTCTTGGAACAGGCGGCCGGGCTGTCATCTAATGGTGGCCTGCCAGCGTCTCAGGCGCCGCGCGCCAACCGCGCCTCAAGCACCTCGAATGGCACGCCCGGCTCGTCCTTTGCGCCGCGAATGACCAGCGCGGTCTTGACGCTGGCCACGTTGGTCGCGGCGGTCAATTCCTCGGTCAGGAAGCGTTGAAACGTACTCAGGTCCGGCGCAACGCATTTCAAAATGAAATCGACCTCACCGTTCAGCATATGGCACTCGCGCACCAGCGGCCACTCAGCGCAGCGCCTCTCGAACGCAGTAAGATCCATCTCGGCTTGGCTTTGCAGCCCAACATTGGCAAAAACTTGCACCTCGAACCCCAACTCGCGCGCGTCCACGTCGGCGTGATACCCGCGAATATAACCCGCCTCCTCCAAAGTACGCACGCGGCGCAGGCAGGGCGGGGCGGATATGCCGACACGGCGGGCCAGTTCCACGTTGGTCATACGGCCATCGGCCTGAAGCTCGGCCAGTATCTTGCGGTCGATCGGGTCCAGACGGGTGGTTGCCATGATTTCCAGCTCTCGTAAAATTTCGCGATTGTTATATCAAGCACCGCATACAGCGCAACAATCTTTCGCATGCGCGCAAGATCATTGCGTGCCATAACGCCTTTGGCGACTTGACTGCAACCCCGCTTTGCGGGGGGTTTCGCCGCCCGCCGACCGCGTCTATATCAGGCCAAGAAACGCAGACCACTAAACGGAGGCCCATATGGCCGGTACGAAAAAGACGAAGGTTCTGATCATCGGCTCCGGCCCGGCAGGTTATACTGCGGCCGTCTATGCCAGCCGCGCTATGCTGGAACCTGTCCTCGTGCAGGGGATTGAGCCGGGCGGCCAGCTTACCACCACGACCGAGGTCGAAAACTGGCCCGGCGATACTGAGGTGCAAGGCCCCGACCTGATGATCCGGATGGAGGCACATGCCAAGGCTATGGGCGCCGAAGTCATCAGTGACATCATCAGCTCGATCGATTTTTCCAAGCGTCCATATGTCTGCCAGTCCGACAGCGGCACCGAATACGTCGCTGATGCGATCATCCTTTGCACGGGCGCCCGCGCCAAATGGCTGGGGCTGCCCAGCGAGGAAAAATTCAAGGGCTTTGGCGTATCAGCCTGCGCCACCTGCGACGGCTTTTTCTATCGCGGGCAGGAAATTGTCGTTGTCGGCGGCGGCAACACGGCGGTCGAGGAGGCGTTGTTTCTGACTAATTTCGCGTCGAAGGTCACGCTGGTTCATCGCAGGGACGAATTGCGCGCCGAGCGCATCCTGATCGACCGGCTTGAGAAGAATCCTAAGATCCACACCCTGTGGTTCCACGAGTTGGAGGAGGTTTACGGCACCGACGCACCGCTGGGCGTCGAAGGCGTGAAGGTCAAGCACACGAAAACTGGTGAGATTACCGACATCTCCGCCAAGGGCGTTTTCATCGCCATCGGCCATGCGCCCGCGAACGAGCTGGTCAAGGACGTGCTCGAGACGCATATGGGCGGCTATGTCGTGACCAAGCCCGACAGCACCGAGACGTCGCTGCCCGGCGTCTTTGCCGCCGGCGATTTGACTGATCACAAATACCGCCAAGCCGTCACCAGCGCCGGTATGGGCTGCATGGCCGCGCTCGAGGCCGAGCGCTGGCTGGCCGAGCATGGCATGGCCGAAAATGAGGACGCGGTAAGCGCGGCCCCCGCCACTGAGAACGCCGCAGAATGACGCATGATTTCGCCGCCCAACGGCGTGATACCTATGCCGCATGGGACGACGTCTCAGGCGGCGCAGACCTGCCGGATGCGGCCGATATCGACTATGCCTTCGTGCCCGAAGAGGGCGCCGATTGGGATGCCGCCGAGGCCGCGTTAAGCGAGGCGGGCTATGACTGCGCCCGCACCCCGGACGAGGATGGCACCGACTACTTGGCCGCGTCCCTGCCGGACCAGCCGCTGACCGCCATGGCGATCTGGTTGGGCGAGGAAACAGCGACGCGCGCGGTCCTTCCGCATGGATTTAAACCCGACGGCTGGGGCTTCATGGGCTGATCTCGGGGCGCTTGGCGGAAAATTGATCCTTTGCGGAGAAAAACTGCACCTACCGCTAGACTTCTGCCACATTTGCGGGCTACAGCGCGGCAAATTCTGCGGGCCGCTCGCGCCAATCGGCGCAAATGACCACTAGGAAATATCGCAGGCAAACTCTGAAAGTGATCCCATGACGAACTTCAACAATCACGGACCCATCCCGGAACTTTACGTGAGCCACGAGTCTTCGCAGAAGCTGAAGCTGGAGGCGGCGGATCTGGTCAGTCACGATTTGACGGCGCGGCAGGTGTGCGATCTGGAGCTTTTGATGAATGGCGGGTTCAATCCGCTGAAGGGGTTCATGAGCGAGGCCGATTATGACGGCGTGGTCAGCGACATGCGTCTGGCCTCGGGCGCGCTGTGGCCGATGCCGATCACGCTGGATGTGGCGGACGAGTTTGCAGGCAAACTTGAGCTGGGCCAGGACATCGCGCTGCGCGACCCTGAGGGCGTGATCCTTGCGACCATGACCGTCACCGACCGCTGGACGCCCGACAAATCCGTCGAGGCCAAGGGCGTCTTTGGCGCCGATGACAGTGCCCATCCGGCCGTCAATTACCTGCACAACACGGCCGGCGCGGTCTATCTTGGCGGCCCGGTCACCGGCATTCAGCAGCCCGTGCATTATGATTTTCGCGCCCGCCGCGACACCCCGAACGAGTTGCGCGCCTATTTCCGCAAGCTGGGCTGGCGGAAGGTCGTCGCCTTTCAGACCCGCAATCCACTGCACCGCGCCCATCAGGAGCTGACGTTCCGCGCCGCCAAGGAGGTGCAGGCGAACCTGCTGATCCACCCCGTCGTCGGCATGACCAAGCCCGGCGACGTCGATCACTTCACCCGCGTGCGCTGCTACGAGGCGGTCCTTGATCAGTACCCCGGATCGACCACCGCGATGTCGCTCTTGAACCTTGCCATGCGCATGGGCGGCCCGCGCGAGGCGGTCTGGCACGGCCTGATCCGCGCCAATCACGGCTGCACGCATTTCATCGTCGGCCGCGATCACGCGGGCCCCGGCAAGAACTCGGCCGGGGAGGATTTCTACGGGCCGTATGATGCGCAGGACCTGTTCCGCAAATACCAGTCCGAGATCGGCGTCGAGATGGTCGATTTCAAGCATATGGTCTATGTGCAGGAGCGCGCCCAGTACGAGCCGATGGACGAGATCGAGGACAAGGACGACGTCACGATCCTCAACATCTCCGGCACCGAACTGCGCCGCCGCCTGCAAGAGGGCCTTGAGATCCCCGAATGGTTCTCCTTTCCTGAGGTCGTGACCGAGTTGCGCCGCACGCGTCCCGCGCGGGCCAAACAGGGCTTTACCGTGTTTTTCACCGGCTATTCGGGCAGCGGCAAATCCACCATCGCCAACGCGCTGATGGTCAAGCTGATGGAAATGGGCGGGCGCCCCGTGACCCTGCTGGACGGCGATATCGTGCGCAAAAACCTCAGCTCAGAGCTGGGCTTCAGCAAAGAGCACCGCGATCTGAACATCCGCCGCATCGGATACGTCGCGAGCGAGATCACCAAGAATGGCGGCATCGCCATCTGCGCGCCGATCGCGCCCTACGCGACCACCCGCCGCGCGGTGCGCGAGGACGTCGAAGAGTTCGGCGCCTTCGTTGAGGTCCACGTCGCGACCTCGCTGGAGGAATGCGAGCGCCGCGACCGCAAGGGCCTCTACAAGCTGGCGCGCGCAGGCAAGATCAAGGAGTTCACCGGCATCTCGGACCCCTACGACATCCCCGAGACACCGGAACTGCGCGTCGAAACCGAAAAAGTAGACGTCGACAACTGCGCCCACCAGGTGATCCTCAAGCTGGAGCAGATGGGCCTGATCAAAGGGTGATAAAAGCAAGAGCCGCGGGGCAATGCCGCGGCTCTTTAGGCGACCACCGCGTATTCGACCAATAAAACGCGACATCTCGATGTCGAAAATGAACCTGATAGCGAGATTTTAAGGTGATAACTGTAGGGAACATCATGGGAGATTACCTGTGTCCTATATTGCCGCTGATCTTATTGACTACAAAAGCTATCCGATTTGCCAAGAAGGGGCCGAGCGCGATTCCCTGCTAGAGAGGGTTCGGAATGATCTGAAGCGCAACGGCTGCGCGGTCATTAAGAAATTTCTGACTTCGAGCGGCATCGGAGCGCTCACTTCTGAGGCAGACAGCGTCTCTGGCAACGGGCACAGCAGTTTCAATCGCACCAATGTTTATTTTACCAAGGACGATCCTAGTCTTCCTTCCGATGATCCGCGACGGCAGTTTTTTGACCGTTCAAATTCATTCGTCCCGGCAGATAACTTCTCCAAGACCGGGCCACTTCGGACTATTCAAGACAGTAAGGGCTTCGACCGGTTCATCCAAGATTGCCTTCAGGAAGAAGAATTCTACCGATACGCAGACCCATTGGCGGATGTCATCATTAACAAAGCCAAGGAAGGTAACGGCTTCCCCTGGCATTTTGACACGAATAATTTCACCGTTACGCTTGCCATACAGAACGCCGATCAGGGCGGTGCATTTGAATACGCGCCGCGCATCCGTGAGGGCGACGAGAATTTCGCTGAGGTCTCTCGAGTTTTGAATGGGACTTCGGACAAGGTAAAGGTGCTAAACCTTGAACCCGGTGACCTTCAGATATTTCGCGGCCGATACTCACTACACCGGGTAGCGCCGCTGATCGGACAACGGCCACGCTATGTCGCGATATTTTCCTATGTCGGAGAGCCAAACATGGTTGGATCGCCAGAGAGAACGATGCAGCTCTATGGGCGCACCTTGCCGATTCACCATGAACGAGCGGCGCAGCGGTCTGACGCGTACCTTGATTAAAAGTAGGTTTGATCGGGCGGAGGCCAATTCCGCGTTACGCAAAAATTGACCAGCAGGACCTCATCGCTGACGTTCAGGCAGACACGCAATGCAACAACGCACGCCTTGCCAGCGGATCTGGTCAACGCAGGCGCATCAGGTCTGCAACACCGCCCGCGCCGCACGGCCATAGAAATCGCCATACTCCGCCGCCTTTTCCTGAATCGCGTCAAGTGCGGGAACGCGCGTCTCGTAATCCTCGGCGCTGGTGGTTAGAATAGCGGCCCGTATGTCTTTCTCGCTCTGGCATACGATCATGCCTGACGTGTCGAGGAAATCGTCGATGTTGGGGCAGCCCCAGTAGATCGGCACGGTTCGGCAAAGCACCGCGTCCAACAATTTCTCGGAAAAGTAATTCGGCTCGCGCACGTTTTCGATGACCACCGAATAGCGGTAGGGCGCCAGCCCGTCGGACTTCGTCGTGAATGGCGTATAGCCGCGCCCCATGACGTCCATGTCCACACCAGCGCCTGCGGCCCACTCCACAATCCGGTGGCGTAGCCGATGCCCGACCTGCGAGCGCTTGTTCGATGCGATCAGCGATATCATCCGTGTCTTTTGCGTATCAAGAGTACGCCAATCAGTAACCCAAGTGCTGCCAAACGGAAGGAAGGCCCCGTTGGGTATCGCCGATAGCAATTCATCGTTATGCGCCAGCACTTTGTAGAACCGTTTATATGAGCGGCGCAGCGCCTTCAGATGTCCGCTGTGGATGGCTCCCGGCTCCATCACCATGATCGACACCCGTGCCTGCGTGCCAAAACCGGGCCGCCAATGCATCGACCTGCGCGGAAAAACGATCAGATGATCATGCGCCTCTAGATCGCTCAGCGTGCGGCCTTTGATGCCGCTTGGCTGCCCCAGCGGCCACAATAGCTGGTCCAGCGGGATCGCGCCGGGGCGCATACCCAGCCGCAGGTCTTGGGGTAGAATAGCTACCTTCGGCGCAGGTCTGGACATCTGATAGCACTCTCCGAAATACGGGCCCCCTTTACGCCGAAGGGCGCGCACCGGCAACTAACCCGTGCGCGCCCTTTTGTTCAACTTGGCGAAAATACTCGGTGCTGCGCCCGTATCAATGTACGGTCACAGGGTCCAGATCATGCTGGCGCGCCAGCACGAATGCCATTTTGCGATCACTGACCAGCGCGAGGCGCTCACCTTGCTCGTCGTGCACGGCATAGAGCGTCGTCAGATCGCCAACCTGGCTCTGCACGTCCTTGGGCAGATCCTCGACCGCGACAGGACGGACGTATGCGATGCGGTGGCCCGCCTCGTGCGGAAATTCAAATTCGGTATCCATTTGTTCGTGCCTTTCTGTTATTGGCCACGTTTGTTGATCTGGATCGTCTGAACAACTGTTTCGGGCGGCGCGCGAGTCAAGTCGATATGCAAAAGTCCGTTCTCCATTATCGCGGCGCCGACCTCGACCCCGTCGGCCAGAACAAAGCTGCGCTGGAATTGCCGGGCGGCAATACCGCGGTGCAAAAATATCCGCTCGCTATGATCTGCGCTTTGTCGGCCCCGGATCACCAGCTGGCGATCCTCAACCGTGACGGACAGATCATCCTCGCCAAAGCCTGCGACGGCCAGCGTAATCCGGTACGAATTGTCGGAGGTTTGCTCGATGTTAAAGGGCGGATAGCCCTCGTTGCCAGATTTGGCGCTGCGTTCCAGCAGTCGTTCCAGCTGGTCAAAGCCCAGCATATAGGGGTGCGCCCCCAACGTCAGTTTCGTCATGTGCCACGTCCTTGTGTCAAGCGACTGGTCAGGGCGCCGTCCCAGTATAGGCGGCGGCGCCATGATGCAAATATGGGTGTTCACCACAAGCGGTGCAAGGGCTATGCGGACGCTTGGTTTGCGCGTATTATCAACGAGCCTTATATCAGCGGGAATCGTGTCTGAATGAACGCCTATAGCGAACTTTCGATGAAATCCGATGACGTATTGCGCGTCGAGTTGGAGCAATTTCGCCGCGAGCATGGCGATCTGGATGCCGCGATCCATGCTTTGGAAGAGCGCGTCGTGCGCGACCCGCTGACCGTCAAGCGGCTCAAGCAGCAAAAACTGCGCCTCAAGGATCGCATTGCATACATCGAGGATCGCCTGTTGCCGGACATCATCGCCTGAGCCTTTGCAATTACGCCGCCTGAGTGGTGGACGCCCCGCGCCCGCCCGCCTATGGTTTGCGCCTGAATCAGTGAGGGGCGCGCGATGCCGCAAGTAGAAGTCGGGATCATCATGGGCAGCCAGTCGGACTGGCCCACGATGAAGGAAGCCGCAGATATTCTGGATGCGCTCGGCGTGCCTTACGAGACGCGCATTGTGTCTGCTCACCGCACGCCGGATCGCTTGTGGTCGTACGGCAGCGAGGCGGCCGGTCGCGGGCTAAAGGCGATCATCGCAGGCGCGGGCGGCGCCGCGCATTTACCAGGCATGATGGCGTCCAAGACGCGCGTGCCGGTCATCGGCGTGCCGGTCCAGACCAAGGCATTGTCGGGCGTTGACAGCCTTTATTCCATCGTCCAGATGCCGCGCGGCTACCCTGTCGCCACCATGGCCATCGGCGCGGCTGGTGCGGCCAATGCCGGCCTTATGGCCGCTGCGATCCTGGCCAACGGCGATGCGGCGCTGGCGCAGCGGCTGGACGAATGGCGCGCGGCCCTGTCGGCCTCTATCCCCGAGGAGCCGAGCAATGACTGATCCGCTTAAAACCGGCGCTACAATCGGCATTCTCGGCGGCGGCCAACTGGGCAGGATGCTGTCAGTTGCGGCCTCGCGGCTGGGATTCAAAACCTGCATTTTTGAGCCGGGCGCCGATTGCCCTGCGTCTCACGTCGCTGATCGCCATATCGCAGCATCCTACGAAGATGAGGATGCGCTGCGCACGTTCGCGCAGGCCTGCGATGTCATAACCTACGAGTTTGAGAATATCCCGACCTCCGCGCTGGATGTCCTAGAGAAGCTGCGCCGCGTCTATCCAAACCGCAAAGCGCTGCGGGTCAGTCAGGACCGACTGGTCGAAAAGGCGTTTCTAAACGAGTTGGGGCTAAAAACTGCGCCATTTGCGGCGATCGACGACGGCGTCGACATCACGCAGGCAATGAACGAGATCGGTTTGCCTGCAATTTTGAAAACGCGGCGCTTTGGCTATGACGGCAAGGGGCAAGCGCGCATTTCGGACCCCAATGAGGCCGAAGGCGCGCTGGCGGACATGAACGGCGCACCGTCGATCTACGAGGGCTTTGTAGATTTCAGCCATGAGGTTTCGGTGATCGCGGCGCGCAATGCCGCTGGCGACGTGTCAGCCTACGATCCCGGCGAGAACGTGCATGAGGCGGGGATTCTGCGCACCACAACCATCCCTGCGCGCCTTTCGCCAGCTCAGCGAAGCGATGCTGTGCTGCTGGCCGCGCAGATCCTGAACAAACTGGACTACGTCGGCGTCATGGGCGTCGAGCTGTTCGTCACCGAGGATGGCCTGATTGTGAATGAGATCGCCCCCCGGGTGCACAACTCCGGTCATTGGACGCAAAATGGCTGCACCATCGACCAGTTTGAACAGCACATCCGCGCCGTTGCCGGATGGCCACTCGGCGACGGAAAACGGCACTCGAACGTGGTGATGGAGAATCTGATCGGCGATGACATGGACCGCGTACCTGATCTGGCCCGCGATGGCACCTGCGCGCTGCATCTTTATGGCAAGGCCGAGGTGAGGCCGGGCCGAAAGATGGGCCATGTCAACCGCGTGACCGGCCCTGCCTAAGCCCTAGCTGCGGCGCGTCCGCTCAACCTTCTTTTTCGTCTTGGCCGCCTTCTTCTTTGCCGCACCCATCTTGCGCTTGGGCGGCTTGCCACGCGCACGACCGCGCCCCTGCGGCATGTCCTTGCCCTCGATGCTGATCAGCTCAAGTGCGATGCCACCCGTCACCGGCGCGGCCTCGGACAGCTTGACCGTCACGCGCTGGCCCAGTGAAATGATCCGCCCCGAATCGGAGCCCATGAGGGTGGCGCTATCCGCGTCAAAGTGAAAATACTCGTGCCCCAGATTACGCATCGGAATGAGGCCATCCGCGCCCGTCTCGTCCAGCCTCACGAACGCGCCAAACTTCGCGATGCCGCTGATGCGCCCGGTGAATTCCTCGCCAACGCGCTCGCTAAGGAACGCGGCCAAGTAGCGGTCATTGGTGTCCCGCTCGGCCATCATACTGCGCCGCTCGGTGTCCGAGATATGCTTGGCCGTCGCCTCCAGCCGGTCCTCTTCGCCGGGTGCTAGTCCATCATCGCCCCAGCCATGTGCGGTGATCAGTGCGCGGTGCACAACCAGATCGGCATAGCGCCGGATGGGCGAAGTGAAATGCGCATAGGATAGCAGCGCAAGGCCGAAGTGGCTGAAATTGCTGGGCGAATAATAGGCCTGCGTCATGGCACGCAAGGTGCTCATGTTAATCTGCTCGGCATGGTCGGTGCCAGCGGCGCCGTGCAGCAGCGCATTGATATGCGCGGTTTTCAGCACTTGCCCCTTGGCCAGAACCAGCCCCGCCGCCTCGGCCACGTCGCGCAGCGTGTCCAGCTTTTCCTCCGGTGGTTCTTCGTGCACGCGGAAAAGGAGCGCGGTTTTCTTGGCGGCCAGCGTCTCGGCGGCGGCGACATTGGCTAGCACCATAAATTCTTCGATCAGCTTGTGCGCATCCAGCCGGTCAGTGAAATTGACGCTGAGGACCTTGCCCTCATCGCTAAGCACGACCTTGCGCTCGGGCAGGTCCAGATCCAGTGGCTGGCGGTTCTTGCGCGCAATTTTTAGCGCGTCGTAGGCGGCATAAAGCGGGCGGATCACGTCGTCCATCATCTCAGCACAGCGCGCGCTTGGCGAGCCATCCATCGCCGCCTGCACCTCCTGATAGGTCAGTGACGCGATCGAGCGCATGATGCCCCGGTGGAACGTCTGGCCGATTTTCTCGCCAAACTCATTGATCCTCATTCGCACAGCAATGCACGCGCGCGGCACGCCCTCGTGCAGTGAGCACAGATCACCCGACAGCCGGTCTGGCAGCATTGGCACGACGCGGTCGGGAAAGTAGCTGGAGTTGCCGCGCAGCCGCGCCTCATCGTCCAGCGCAGAGCCGGGTGTCACGTAATGCGCTACATCTGCGATGGCGACCCAGAGGACGTGACCGCCCGCGTTCTTGGGATCGTCATCGGCGTGGGCATAGCAGGCATCGTCGTGGTCGCGCGCGTCAGCGGGGTCGATCGTGACCAGCGGCAGATCGCGCAAATCCTCGCGGCCTGCCAAACCGGCAGGCTTCATCGCGTCGGCGCTGGCGATTACGGCGTCGGGGAATTCATCGGGGATGCCGTGCTGGTGGATCGCGATCAGCGACACGGCGCGCGGCGCCGACGGATCGCCAAGGCGCGCGGTGATGCGTGCACGTGGGAGGCCCATGCGGCCCTTCGGACCCGATTGCTCCGCCTCGACCAGCTCGCCATCCTGCGCGCCGCCAGCCTGCGCAGCGTCCACCTGCCATTCTTTACCCTGCCCCTTGTCAATGGGAAGGATGCGCCCCCCGTCGGACCCTTTGCGGAAGATGCCCAGCACTTTCAACGGGTTCGTCCCGATGCGCCGGATCAGCCGCGCCTCGTAATGATGCGCCTCGCCTGTGACCAGTTGCAGCTTGGCCAATATACGCTCGCCCTCGCCCAGTGCTGGATCGGACGCGCGGGGGATCAGCAGGACGACAGGCTCCTGCCCGTCCCCATGCCATTCCAGCGGCCTGGCCAGTTGGTCGCCATCGGGGGTGGTGCCCAAGACTTGTAGGACGCTAACGGGCGGCAAGCGATCAGGATCGCGGTAAGTCTTTTTCCGCTTTTCCAGATGGCCCTCGGCCTCCAGCTCTTTGAGGATGCGCTTGAGATCGATCCTTGCGGCACCCTTGATGCCGAACGCCTTGGCGATCTCGCGCTTGGCGCCGAGGGTTGGGTTATCGGTGATCCATTGGAGGATCTCGGCTTTGGTGGGCATCTGGTTCATGCGCGTCTCGTATCATGCAGTCTGCACGGCGGGAACCGTTATCGCGCGGCGTGCAGATCTGCCGCAGTATCGACATCTCGCAGGGTATCGACCAGTGCGATTCGCGCGCCCGGCAGGGTTGCCATGCTGCCCGAGAGGGCATCTGCGGTGGACCAGCGAACGCCCTGCAGGAAACCAGTGGGGATAGCCGCCATGCGCCTCAATCCTATCAACCAATAGCCGCCATCAAGCGCAGGGCCAAAGACGGCATCATGCGCGCCCAGCGCCTTGAATGCCCGCGCGATGTGATGTTTGCGCACGCCGGGAATATCCCCGCCGATGATGCAGACCGGACCCGCTGGCGAAACGCGCATAAGGCGTGCCATACGGTCGCCCAGATCGCCGCCGCCTTGGGCAATGCGCGGCAGATGCGCGGGCCAGACGCGCGAGGCCAGCCCGGCCCGATCAGGCGCTATCGCAAGGATGACGTGCCAGCGCGGATCCTGCACCTGCCGGATCAGCCGCGCCGTCTGGTGACGAAACCACCACGCGGCCGCCACCATGCCGATATCGCGCCCAAGCCGGGTTTTGACCCGGCCCGGTCGCGGCTCTTTCAGCATAATGACCAGCGCCGGACGCATCTACCCGGCGAAGTAGTCGCTTAGGATCCGGGTGTAGATCGCCTTGAGCTGGTGGATCTGCGCGACACTCACCCGCTCATCCACCTGATGCATGGTGCGGCCCACCAGCCCGCATTCGACCACGGGGCAGTGATCCTTGACAAAGCGCGCGTCGGACGTGCCGCCGGACGTGCTAAGCACAGGGGTGCGCCCCGTCTCGGCCTCGACCGCGCGCACGATAAGGTCCGAGAACTCGCCCGGAGGTGTGAGGAAACTCTCGCCGGTGTTAGTGACCTTGAGCGTGCCAGTTACGCCTGCTTCGTCGCAGATGGCGTCTAGTTGCTCTTGCAGCCACGCGGTCAGGCTATCGCCGGAATGAGCGTCGTTATAGCGGATATTGACGGTCGCGCGGACGGTGGCGGGGATCACGTTGGTCGCCAGGTTGCAAGTGTCGATAGTCACGAACGCCAGCGTTGATGGATCGAAATGATCAGTGCCCTCGTCCAGCGTATGACTGCTGAGCCGGTCCACCAGCCGCGCCATAACTGGCAGCGGATTAACCGCGCGGTGCGGATAGGCGGAGTGGCCTTGCACGCCGGTTATGGAGAAAAATCCGCTTAGTGAGCCGCGGCGCCCGATCTTGATCATGTCGCCCATCTCGTCCGGGCAGGTCGGCTCGCCCACGAGACAGACACTCATCGCTTCGCCATTCGCCTTCATCCAGTCCAGGATGGCAGTGGTGCCGTCCAGCGCATTTCCCTCCTCATCGCCGGTTATGGCAAGGATTACGGCGCCATTGGGGGGCGTCTGTTGCACAAAATCAACGGCTGCGGCGGCAAAGGCGGCAACCCCCGATTTCATATCGGTCGCGCCTCGGCCCCACATCATGCCGTCGCGGATTTCGGCACCGAAGGGTGGCACCGTCCATGCGGCCTCATCCCCCAGCGGCACCACATCAGTATGCCCGTTAAAGCCAAAGCTGCGCCCTGCGCCCTTGGTGCCCCAACGCGCGTATAAATTGGCGATTCCAGCACGGTCAACGCGCCAGCAGGCAAAGCCGGCGTCTGATAGCAGGTCCTCCAGCAGCGCCAGCGCGCCGCCCTCGTTAGGGGTCACGGACGGGCAGCGGATCAGCGCAGCGGTCAGGTCGGCGGGGTCTATCGGTGAGTGCGGCATGGTCCCTCGCAGATGAGTTTTGACCTCCGATGGCTAGCGCGGATGCCGCACCTTTGCAAATAATGCCTGCGCGCCGCGATAACTGTTAACAGCGCGGCGAAAAATTGGTAAAAGTGGGGTTATAAAAAGAAGAGACCCGAGGCAGGGCAACAGCAGCGGGGCCGCAATAGGCCCTAATTCGAGCGGATCGCCATTTTTGCGATTCATCAGTGGAGACGGGCGAATTACGCCCGCCGCTAGGCTGCGTGTGTTCTGACCTTGATCTAATGAATTGAGGCAAAACATGGTTGCAGGCGTAGAAATACCTATCGATAGAAATGCGTCAGCTATTGAGATGGCGCAAGAGATGTTCGGCTCTGGCGTGACCATCGAGAGCGCGTCCTACACCGGAGATCGCGACAGCTCGGGCATCTATAGTGACGGCGACGCAATCTCGCCCGGTGTTATGCCGGGCGACACGGGCGTCATGTTCTCGACCGGCGATCTGCGCGGCTTTACCGGAAGCAGCCAGTGGTGGCAGGGCGGATCGAACACCAGCACATCGCAAACGACCGATTCGAGCGGCCCCAACAACGTCGCTGATTTCAACACGGCGGCAGGCGCATCCACATTCGATGCGTCCTATATCGACGTCGACTTCACGCCTACGGGCGACATGCTAACGATGCAGTTCGTCTTTGCGTCGGACGAATATCCCGAATATGCGGCCGGAGCGTTTCAGGACTTCGTCGGCGTCTGGATCAACGGCCAGCAAGTGCAGCTGAGCGTTGGAGACGGTGATATCGACCCCAACAACCTGAACGCCGGGGCCAACGGCAACCTCTTCATCGACAACACGAACGACCAGTACAACACCGAGATGGACGGCTTTACCGTTAATCTGACGCTCAAGATCCCTGTTATCGCAAACCAGACCAACTCGATCCGCATTGGCATCGCGGACGTGACCGATGCGAATTACGACAGCACGCTGATCATCGCGGGCGGTAGTGTTCAATCGACATTTCTAGCCATCGACGATGTGACCAATCTGGACCCATTAGGGTCCAAGTCGCTGGATGTTCTGGCCAACGACATCAACAACGGCGCCGGTAGCTTGACGATCACACATATCAATGGCCAGGCGGTCGCGGTGGGCGATACTGTCACGTTGAACAGCGGCCAAACGGTGCAACTGAACGCCGACGGCACGCTGGGATTGACCGGTGATGGCGACACAGAACAGTTTAACTTTACCTACACTGCCGAGAATTCTAGCGGCGTCAGCGACACTGCCTTTGTGCTGGTCGACAGCGTGCCTTGTTTCGTAGCGGGCACAATGATCCTTACGCCGGACGGCAACCGCGCCGTCGAGACGCTGGAGCCCGGCGACATGGTGATGACCCGCGACGAGGGCGCGCAACCGCTGCGTTGGATCGGGCGGCGGCGGATTGCAGCGGCGGGCGACTTTGCCCCCATCGTCATTGAGGCCGACACTTTCGGCACTCATCAGCGACTGGCCCTGTCGCCGCTGCACCGGGTGCTGATCCGCGATTCTCTGGCCGAGCTGCTCTTTGGCGAAGGCGAGGTGCTGGTGGCCGCGCGCGATCTGGTCAATGATCGCAGCGTGCGGCGCGTCGAGGGCGGCGAGGTCGAGTATGTCCACATCCTGTTTGACCGGCATCAGGTGGTCTATTCAGAAGGCCTGCAAACCGAGAGCTTCCTGCCCGGACCGCAAACTGTCTCCAGCTTCGATGCCGAGATCGTCGACGAAATTTGTGCGATCTTTCCGGAGCTCTGCCGCCAGACGGGGCGCGGCTATAGCCCCTCTGCGCGGCGCACGTTGAAACGCTACGAGGCGCAGGTATTGATGTCCGGCGCGCGGGCAGCCTGACATGGGCTGGATAGGGTACGCAGATCACAGCGGGGGGCGGTTCGATGCGGCCGGCCTGCTTCACCAAGGCGCACTACAGACAGAGCCAATCAGTGGTGTCGCCCGGCGCGGCACGCTGATGATCGATACATATCTATCGCCCGAAGGGCGCCCCCAGACACTCCTAAAGTTCGCGCGAATAGGGTCTGGCGGCGGCGCGCTGTCGGTTCAGGTATTGCCCTCGGGCGGCATAATCCTGATCGACGAGATGGGCGGCGATGTGCGCCACGCGGCGCTAACCCATGATCTGGATGGGCGGTCAGATCAGGTGCGTGTGCGGTATGCGTGGGACGCGGATGCCGGCAACGGTGTTCTGTCGCTCAAACATCTGTCCAGCGGGCTTATCCGGCGCGCGCCCGTATCTGCCGTGCGCCCCATTTCGCTTGAGGATCTGAGGATGCTCACCCGGTTTCCGGCGCACCGGGTAATGGACGCCGATGTCGGCTTTATCGCTGTATCGGACGAAGTGGAGCCTATTGGCCCGATGCCCGGCCTGACCGGCGGCGTGCCCATCGCCACCCCGCACGGCGAGGTCCCGATTTCCCAGCTGAAGCGCGGCGATCTGGTGCTGACCTCGGGCGGCGAGGCGGTACCGGTGCTGCGCGCAGTGCGCCAAACGGTGCCAGCGCATGGGTCGCTGCGGCCCGTTCGGCTGCGTGCGCCGTTCTTTGGACTAACGCGCGACATCGTAATTGCGCCGCATCAGCGGCTGGTCATCGGCGGCAGCGAAGTTGAGTACATGTTCGGCACCGAGGCGGCGCTGGTTCCGGCGCGGCATTTGGTCAACGGTGCATCGGCGTATCATGGGAACGGCCCAGATCTGGTGACGTATCACCACCTGCTGCTGCCGGATCATCAGGCCATACTGGCCGCCGGGTGCCCGGTCGAGAGCCTATATATCGGGCGTTTGCGCCGCGATCCCGCCGCGCTGGCCGCATCGGTGCTGGGCGGCTTGGAAGGCGCGCGCCTGCCCGAACACGCGCGGCCAATCTGGCCAGTGCTCAAGCCGTTTGAGGCGCGCACGCTGGCAATGCAGCGCGCAGCCTGAAGCTGGCTCAGTCCTCGGCGTTCGGGTCCACACGCGCATCAAGGCGCGTACCGCGATCTTCTTCGCCAAAGAACGGCTCCATCTGCGCGACAATCACAGAGTTTTCGTCCAGCGCGCGCTGCATCAGCGCGCGGTCCTCTTCGCCGATCTCGTGGCCCTCGGCCTCGCGCTCGGCCAGGGTACCGTAGCCCGATACATCCAGCGGCGCGGTGTCGGCCTGTTTCAAAATAGCCACTGTTTCGCGCACGGCCTCACCCTCATCCACGCCGCTGGCATAGATGACGAGGGCCGCACCGGTCGCGCCTTTGGGCAGGCCGTCGCCAGCCTTGCGCCCGATTTCGACCAGAAGGGTATAGACCTCCTGCCGCTTGGGCGCTTTCTTGGGCTTGTCGCTGTCGGTCATCAGTCGCGCAGCAGTTCGTTGATCGACGTTTTGGAGCGGGTCTGCGCATCCACCCGCTTGACGATCACCGCGCAATAAAGGTTCACACCGTTCTTGGATGGCAATGAGCCCGCCACCACGACAGAGCCGCTGGGCACCTCGCCATAGGTCACATTGCCCGTTTCGCGGTCGACGATCTTGGTCGATTGACCAATGAACACGCCCATGCCCAGAACGCTGCCCTCACGGATGATGCAGCCCTCGACCACCTCGGACCGCGCCCCGATAAAGCAGTTGTCCTCAATAATGGTCGGGCCTGCCTGCATCGGCTCCAGCACGCCGCCAATGCCAACGCCGCCCGATAGATGAACGTTTTTGCCGATCTGCGCGCAGCTACCCACGGTGGCCCACGCATCGACCATCGTGCCGCTGTCGACATAGGCGCCCACGTTGACGAAGGACGGCATCAGGACGACACCGGGCGCGATATATGCGCTCTTGCGTACCACGCAGCTGGGCACAGCGCGAAAGCCTGCGGCCTTCCACGTATTCTCGCCCCAGCCCTTGAACTTGCTGTCGACCTTGTCCCACCAGCCGGCGTCCTGTGGGCCGCCCGGCTGCGCTTCCATCTCCTTGATGCGAAAACCTAGCAGCACGGCCTTTTTGGCCCACTGGTTGACGTGCCACGCGCCGTCCTCGCGCGGCTCGGCCACGCGCAGGGTGCCGCTGTCCAGTGCGTCCAGCGTCGCCTCAATCGCCTCGCGCGTCTCGCCGCCCGTGGCCGGGCTAATGGTGTCGCGCGCCTCCCAAGCGGCGTCGATGGCGGTCTCTAGCTGGGCGTTGGACATGAGGGCGCTCCTTGGTCATGCATAATTCTCGAAGCATCGTATAGGCAGGCAGACGCGTCTGCGCAATGCGCACGCCGCCCCCGCACCGCTGGTCAAGCCCTGCGTGAGGCGATACTGATGGCAAAAAGCACATGCCAGCCCCAAGGATGATATACATGACCGATGACCGCGCCAGCCAGTTCCGCGATGCGGGCACGGATCGCAGCACCGCCGAGCAGGTGCCGGATACGCCCCAGACACGCGCACCGGCCTACCGGCTGGCCTTTAATGATCTCGATTTCATGCTGCGCGAGGATCTGCGTCCAGTTCGGTTGCAGCTGGAGCTGCTCAAACCTGAGTTGATCCTGAACGAGCGCGGAATTCGCAGCACGGTGGTCTTGTTCGGCGGCGCGCGCATTCCCGAGCCGATAAATAAGGATACCGCCCGGACGAAAACGCTGGCGGATCTGTCGAAGTATTATGATGAGGCACGCGAATTCGCGCGTCTGATGACCCTCAAATCAATGGCCGCTTACGGGCGCGATTATGTCATCGCCACGGGCGGTGGGCCGGGCGTGATGGAGGCGGGCAATCGCGGTGCGGCCGATGCGGGCGGCGCCTCTATCGGGCTAAATATCGTGCTGCCGCACGAGCAGGCGCCGAACGAATACGTCACGCCCGGCATGTGCTTTAACTTTCACTACTTTGCGATCCGCAAAATGCATTTCCTGATGCGCGCGCGTGCGGTCTGCGTCTTTCCCGGCGGCTTTGGCACGCTGGACGAGACGTTTGAGGCACTGACGCTGATCCAGACCGACCGGATGAAGCGCATGCCCTTCTTGTTGTTCGGCGAAGAATTCTGGCGCAAAATTATAAACTGGGAGGCGCTGGCAGATGCCGGCACCATTAGTGCCGAGGATCTGGACCTGTTCCAATTTGTCGAAACGGCTGCAGACGCGGTGCGGATCATCGCCGAATGGGACGCCGCGCAGGTGCCTTGCTGATTACGCTGCCAATTCTGCCGGAATGGCGCAAAGCGGCGCGTTGCGCAGCAGCGACGTGATCACGCGGCCCTCATCGGTGTCGCGGATCGCATAACCGTACCCACGCAGGCGGTGCTGCCACTCGCGGTCAGACACGGCCAAGCCGCGCTCGCGGGTGATGAGGGTCAGGATGTCCTTAATGTCGTTGCTCATTGTTTTATACCTTGTGAAAATAAATTAATAATCACTGGATAACCCCACATTACGGCAACAATCTGAACGGATTGGGGCCGGGCGCGGTCGGTTTGACCAAGAATGAGGCAAGCCGCCCAGCAGTGGCTGCGGGGCCCAAGAGCATACGATCAGAGAATGATTTGCCAAGGTAACAGCCGTCCGGCGCGTCCTACACCCTTACCGGCGCCTCCTGTCTGGGCTCAGCTCAGACCTGCGTCCGCTTCGACTTCGCGGCGTGATTTGCGCGCGCGTTCGGTCGCAGATTTTAGCTGGCCACAGGCGGCCATGATATCCTCGCCGCGAGGCTTGCGGATGGGACTGGCGTAACCGGCGTTGTGGATGATGTCGGCAAAGGCGCGGATGCGGTTGTTCGACGACCGCTTGTAGGGTGCGCCGGGCCATTCGTTGAACGGGATCAGGTTGATCTTGGCCGGGATGCCTTCGATCAGTTTCACCAGACGGCGCGCGTCCTCGTCCGTGTCGTTGATGCCGTCCAGCATGACATATTCGAACGTGATCCGCTCAGAATTGCTGACCTTGGGATAGGCGCGCAACGCATCCAGCAGCGCCTCAATGTTCCATTTCTTGTTGATCGGGACGAGGCCATCGCGCACCTCGTCCGTCGTCGCGTGAAAGCTGACTGCCAGCATGCATCCTATCTCCGCCGCTGTGCGGTGGATTTCGGGCACGACGCCTGACGTCGACAGGGTGATACGGCGTCGGCTAAGCTGGATGCCTTCGGGGTCCATCGCGATCTTCATCGCGTCGCGCACGTTCTCAAAATTATAAAGCGGCTCTCCCATGCCCATCAGCACGATATTGCTCAGAAGGCGCGTCTCATCCTTTGGCGCGCCCTGCTCGGGCCATTCTTTCAGATCATCGCGTGCGACCATGATCTGGCCGACGATCTCGCCCGCTGTCAGGTTGCGCACCAGCTTCTGGGTGCCCGTATGGCAGAACGAGCATGTCAGCGTGCAGCCGACCTGAGAGGATATGCACAGCGTGCCGCGCCCCTCTTCGGGGATGTAGACGACCTCGACCTCATGGCCGCCAGCGATGCGCACCAGATACTTGCGGGTGCCATCACTGCTGACCTGGCGGCTGACGACCTCGGGTGTGTGTAGCGTAAATATCTCTTCCAGCTCAATCCGGTACGCCTTGGAGAGGTTCGTCATGTCCGCAAAATCGCGGATGCCCCACTGATAAATCCACTGCCAGATTTGCCCGGCCCGCATCTTCGCCTGTTTCTCAGGCGTGCCATTCTCGATCAGCGTCTGGCGTAGCGCGTCACGCGTCAGGCCGATCAGATTCGGCTTGCCGCCTTCTGCCTTGCGCGGAATGGTCATGACGTCTTGGGTGATCGGGGCGGTGCGGGTCATCTGGGCGGGCCTCTCAAGGGTCGGATACGGCCCTATATAGGATATGTTGCGCAATGCCAAAGGGGGCAACATCGTGCAAGCTATGCAAATGCGCCTCTCAACAACGAAAAAGAGCGATCCGCTGGGGACCGCTCTTACTTCATGCCAAACAACTGAAAGCTACTGGCAGCGCTTTGCCGCCTCTTCCATCGCGGCAGTGTAGCCGATCAGCGAAAACGAATCCTTGGTCTGCGTTCCGCGTGACGACCGCGCTGTCAGCACCGCGTCAGAGCCGCGCTTGAGCGCTGCGATAATCTTGGCATCGTCGTCGGCGCTGGCCGGCCATGCCCACTCTTTTTCGGTATACAGCTCGAACGTATCGGTGCCAATTTGCAGCCCGACAGTCGATCCATCCGCAAACGGATAGCCACCGGTAAACGCCACCTGCCCGCGAACGCCAGCATCAGGTCGAAAGAAGGTCATAAACAGGATCTCGCCCCGGCGCACAGCCACGACTTTGCCACCCTTGCTATTGATCGTTTCGGTCGGTGCCGACACTGTCCAGCACTCGCGAGGTGTTTTCTCAGTAAACACGCTCCATGCGGTTTTAGCGGCGACCTGATTGGTGCTTGCCGCCTGTGCGAGGGCCGCGCCGGACCCGATCATCGTCAATGCAGTAATTGCTGCGCCCAGTGCGCCGCGCGTCACGTGTGATGCCATTCTTATGCAGCCTCCAAGCCGTCCTTGAGCCTCAATTGGATCGCTCTTGCCAGCCACCTGCTTCTCACAGGGATTTCCGCTTGGCAATCGCGGTATTCTTCTCGACAGTGCGATACTAGCCTAGAACGCGCCAGAAACGAAAGATTGAATTGGCGGAAACCCGCACATTGCCAATCGCCGGAGCCAGAATTTATGTCCAATCCCGCACCTGCCCCCGTCCCCATGACCGAAATTTGGCGCGGCCCGATAGCCGAAAGCATGCATCTGGGCCACGCGGTTATATGCGGGCCGGGCGGGCAGATCGTCGAGGCGTGGGGCGATCCGAATGTGCAGGTCTATCCGCGCTCATCCTCCAAGATGCTGCAGGCCCTGCCCCTGATCGAAAGCGGCGCGGCGGATGCAGCAAACCTCGGGCCAGAGCAGCTGGCGCTGGCCTGCGCGTCACATAACGGCGCGGCGATCCATACTGACCGGGTGGCAAAATGGCTGGCTGGCCTCGGTCTGAGCGAGCCTGATTTTCGCTGCGGTAGCCATATGCCCGAAGACAAGGACGCCGCATATGCGCTGATCCGCGCGCATGAAGAGCCATGCCAGTTGCACAACAACTGCTCGGGCAAACATGCCGGCTTCCTGACGGTGGCGCAGCATCTGGGCGCTGGGCCAGAATATGTCGAGGTCGATCACCCGGTGCAGCGCGCCTGCCTCGCCGCGTTCGAGGAGGTGACTGGCGAGGCCAGCCCCGGCTATGGCATCGACGGATGCTCGGCGCCGAATTTCCTGACATCGCTGCATGGCATGGCCCGCGCGATGGCGTTCTTCGCCGAGGCGCGCGAGGGCGGCAGCCTGCGCGATAGCGCCGCCGCGCGCCTGCGCGACGCAATGATCGCGCACCCCGATCTGGTGGCCGGAGAGGGGCGCGCCTGCACCCTCTTGATGCGCGCCTGCAAAGAGCCGGTCGCGCTAAAGACAGGTGCCGAGGCATTTTTCATCGCAATCATACCCGGACGCGGCTTGGGCATCGCGCTGAAGGTCACAGATGGCGGCACGCGCGGGGCAGAGTGCGCCATCGCCGCGCTGCTGGTGCGGCTGGGTGTGCTGGACGCCGCGCATCCATCGACGCAGATGTTCATGAACAAGGTCGTGCGCAACTGGCGCGGGATCGATACAGGAATGATTAAGCCCGCGCCAGGTCTGCTAGCCTAAAAACGTTCTACCGGGGCTCATCTACCACATCACATCTGGATGATCTCCGCCACTTCGACCGTGCCTTTGCCACCCTCCAGGATGGGGCAGCCTTTGGCCAATTCGCAAGCCGCATCAATGCTATCCGCGCGCACGATGGAATAACCTGACACTGGATTGGCGCCGCCATTGTCCGTCACGCCGCCCTCGCCGACTGTTTTGGACATACCCACAGGGTTGCCGCCATCGACCATCGCATCGCCAATGCCCGTCATCCAAGCGGTCCATGCGGCCATGACCCTATCGCAATCCTCGGGCGTCTCGGGCTTGCCGCCGCCGTGAAAGACAAACATGAATGTGCTGGACATGGGTCATACTCCCTTGAGGTTGATACCCTTGCGGCCATAGATCTGCGGCCCGCAGGCTAGGGCAATGCTACGCCCCAAAGCCGGTCATGTCATCCATCTACGAATTCCGTCCGCGCATAACCCTGCAAGAAAAGCAGCGCGGTCAGATCGCCGTGATTAATTCTGAGGTCGCATTCTGCCGCTACGGCCGGCTTGGCATGCAGCGCGACGCCCGCCCCGGCCCGGCCCAGCATTCCCAGATCGTTTGCGCCGTCACCAACGGCCATGACATCAGCGGCGCTCAGGCCCAGCCGTGCGGTAATCTCCTCAAGCGCATCGACTTTGGCCTGCCGCCCCAAGATGGGCCGCGCGACGTCGCCAGTCAGCGCGCCCGCCTCGATCAACAGCACATTCGCGCGATCCTCGTCAAAGCCGAGCGCCGCCGCAACTGGCCCGGTGAACGCGGTGAAGCCGCCCGATACCAGCGCCGTATGCGCATCATTGCTGTGCATCGTGGCGACCAGCGCCGCGCCGCCCGGCGCATACGTAATCCTCGCGTTCAGAACGTCTGTTACCACCGTCTCGGGCAGACCTTTCAGCAGCGCCATACGCTCAAGCAGCGCGCCTTCAAAATCCAGTTCGCCGTTCATCGCGCGGGCGGTGATCGCGCGCACCGCCTCGCCAACGCCAGCCACTTCGGCAAGCTCATCAATGCATTCCTGCGCGATCATAGTGCTGTCCATATCCGCCAGCAGCATCGCCTTGCGCCGGCCCGCCTGCGGCTGCACCGCCAGATCAACGCTCAGCTTTTGTAGATCATCCCACACATTCCACAGGTTACCCGGCACTTCGGATAGCGTGAATTCTGCTGCCTCATCGGGGCTAAGCCACTGGATGTCGCCCCCGCCCCACGCATTGCGCAGGCTTTCCGTCAGGCTAGGCTCCAGCCCGCCGGGGGCAGCAATCAGAGTAGCGATAAACATGAGCGGTAACTCCGGGCTATAGATAAAAACCGTCGTAAATAATTCGCGAAGCGCCGCTATAGCCCCATTTATCCGCTTGCGAAAGGGCACGCACCGCCCTAGCTATTGCGGCGGGACACCCTTCCCCAACGAAGGGCGCTTATCTGGAAGGATAGCATAAATGGCTATGAACGACCCCGTGCGCAGCGCTGCGCGCCAACCTGATCTGCGGCCGAGTAATCCGCGCTTCTCGTCCGGCCCCTGCGCAAAACCCCCCGCATTTTCGCTGGAGAAGCTGTCCGGCGCCCCGCTTGGACGCAGCCATCGCGCTGCTGTGGGCAAGGAACGGCTTCAGGCTGCAATCGACGGAACCCGCGCTGTGCTGGGCATCCCCGATGATTACCGCATCGGCATTGTGCCCGCTTCCGATACCGGCGCGGTCGAAATGGCGATGTGGTCACTACTTGGCCAGCGCAAGGTCGAAATGCTGGCGTGGGAGAGCTTTGGCGCAGGCTGGGTTACCGACGCAGTCAAACAGCTGAAACTGGACGCTGAAATTAAGACCGCCGAATATGGCGAGATTGTCGATCTGAATGGCGTCGACACGGATAACGACGTCGTTTTCACCTGGAACGGCACGACCTCTGGCGTTCGCGTGCCGAACGGTGACTGGATCAGCGGCGCCCGCAAGGGCCTGACGATTTGCGACGCCACCTCGGCCGCGTTTGCGCAGGATCTGCCTTGGGACAAGCTGGATGTCACCACCTTCAGCTGGCAAAAGGTGCTGGGCGGCGAGGCCGCGCATGGCATGATCGTCCTATCGCCCCGCGCGGTAGAGCGTCTGGAGAGCTACACGCCCCCATGGCCACTGCCCAAGATTTTTCGCCTGACCAAAGGCGGCAAATTGATCGAGGGCATATTCAAGGGCGAGACGATTAATACGCCCTCAATGCTGGCGGTCGAGGACTACCTCTTGGCGCTGGATTGGGCGCAGTGCGTCGGCGGCCTGCCGGGCCTGATGGACCGCGCGGACGCCAATGCAGGCACTATAGCGGATTTTTGCGCTGAAAACGCGTGGATCGCGAACCTCGCGGCAAATTCGGCGACGCGCTCCAACACGTCGGTTTGTCTGCGGTTCACCGACCCGCAGATCGCGGACGGCGCAGCATTTGCCAAGGCAGTCGCCAAACGGCTGGAGGCCGAAGGCGTTGCCTATGACATCGGCGCCTACCGCGACGCCCCCCCGGGCCTGCGCATCTGGTGCGGCGGAACGGTCGAGACGTCCGACGTTCAGGCGCTGATGCCATGGATCGAATGGGCCTATCACACCGAATTGGCCGCCCAGGCTGCATGATTTCAGGTGGGCCCTCGTAGGCCCGCCGCCCCTCCCTCATATTTGATAAGGATGCTGAAAATGGCTCCCAAAGTACTCGTATCGGACAAGCTGTCTGAAACCGCCGTCCAGATCTTTCGCGATCGTGGCATCGACGTGGATTTCCAGCCCGACGTGGGCAAGGATAAGGACCGCCTTGCCGAAATCATCGGTGATTATGACGGCCTCGCCATCCGCTCGGCCACCAAGGTTACCGAGAAAATTCTTGAAAACGCGCACAAGTTGAAGGTCATCGCGCGCGCCGGCATCGGCACCGACAACATCGACAAAGTCGCAGCCTCGAAAAAGGGCGTGATCGTGATGAACACGCCGTTCGGCAATATGATCACCACCGCCGAGCACGCCATCGCAATGATGTTCGCCGTCGCCCGCCAGATCCCCGAGGCAAGCGCCTCGACCCAGGCAGGCAAATGGGAAAAGTCCCGCTTTATGGGGACGGAACTGACGGCCAAGACGCTGGGCGTGATCGGCGCGGGCAATATCGGCGGCATAGTTTGTGACCGCGCGCGCGGCCTCAAGATGAAAGTAATAGCCTATGACCCCTTCCTCAGCGAGGCCAAGGCCGACAAGATGGGCGTCGAAAAAGTCGAGTTAGACGATCTGCTGGCCCGCGCCGATTTCATCACGCTGCACGTTCCCCTGACCGACCAGACGAAAAACATTCTCAGCCGCGAAAACCTGGAGAAAACCAAGAAAGGCGTGCGTATCATCAACTGCGCCCGCGGCGGTCTGGTGGATGAGGAGGCAGTGGCCGACCTGCTGAAATCGGGCCACATCGCTGGCGCCGCCTTCGATGTATTTGCCAATGAGCCGGCCACCGAAAACCCGCTTTTCGGTCTGCCCAATGTGGTCTGCACACCCCATCTAGGCGCGGCAACCACTGAGGCGCAGGAAAATGTGGCCCTGCAAGTGGCCGAACAGATGTCGGACTATCTGCTGACAGGTGCGGTGACGAACGCGCTGAACATGCCGTCGGTCACCGCCGAAGAGGCCAAGATAATGGGCCCGTGGATCAAATTGGCAGGTCACTTGGGCGCGTTCATCGGCCAGATGACGGACGAGCCAATCAAGGCGATCAATATCCTTTACGACGGTGTGGCGAGCCAGATGAACCTTGCTGCGCTCACCTCAGCCTCGGTTGCGGGAATTATGAAAACCGTCAATCCCGAGGTGAACATGGTTAGCGCGCCGGTGGTGGCCAAGGAGCGCGGCATCAAGATCAGCACCACCCATCAGGACAAATCAGGCGCATTTGAGGGCTACATTAAACTGACGGTAGTGACGGACAAGCGCGAACGCTCGATCGGTGGAACCATATTCTCTGACGGCAAGCCACGCTTTATCCAGATTAAAGGTATCAATATCGACGCTGAAATTGGCGAACATATGCTATATGTCACGAACCGCGACGAGCCGGGGATAATCGGTGCACTGGGCGAGACGATGGGCGCGCACGACGTCAACATCGCCAACTTCACCCTCGGGCGCAGCAATGCGGGCGGTGAGGCAATCGCGCTGCTTTATGTCGATGCGCCGGTGCCGCAGGCCGCGATCGATGCGCTGCGAAAGACGGGCTATTTTCAGCAGATCAAACCGCTGCAATTTGAAATCGGCTAGATCCTTTTACTTTGCGGCGGCCGGATTTGCGCTGCCGCAGGGCTTCAACCCTCCACAGCGATGTTGTCGATCAGGCGCACGCCTGCCAGCCATGCGGCGGCAAAGAGGCGCGCAGGCCGCATGGGTGCGGTAAGCAGTGACAGATCATCGTTGGCACGCATTTCAAGATAGTCGACACCGGTGAAGCCCGCTCGCTCCAGCGCGCGGATCGATGCCCTTTGGGCGGCGGCGTAATCACGGCCCTCGATGGCGGCATCGGCAAGCGCTTGCATCTGCTCCAGTAGCACGGGCGCAGTGACGCGCGCGCGGTCCGACAGCAACAGGTTGCGCGAGGACATGGCAAGCCCGTCAATCTCGCGAATGGTGGGGCAGCCGTGGACCGTGACCCCGATGTCCAGATCTCGGGCCATCCGGCGCACGACCTGAAGCTGTTGGAAGTCTTTTTCGCCAAAGAACGCATCGGTTGCCGATGTCTGGGCAAAGAGCTTTGCGACGACCGTGGCAACCCCTTCGAAATGGCCGGGGCGGTGAATGCCGTCCATCACTTCGGTCAGGCCTGTGACCGAGACTGTGGTGGCAAAGCCATCCGGATACATCTCATCCCCGTCCGGCACATAGATCGCATCGACGTCAAAGCGCGCCAGTTTTGCGGCATCCGAAGTTTCGGTGCGCGGATAGTTGGCCAAATCCTCGGGCGAGCCGAACTGGCGCGGATTGACAAAGATCGTGACGATGACGCGGTCGCAGGTCTGCTTTGCCGCCGCCACCAGTGACAGGTGGCCGTCATGCAGTGCGCCCATGGTGGGAACGACGCCGATGGTATCGCCCGCAAGGCGCCAAGGCCGTGTCATGCCGCGCAATTCGGCGCGGCTGCGCAGGATCGGGGCCGTCATGCGCTGGGCGTCTCGTCGGCGAATGTATGCTCGGGCGCAGGGAATGCACGCGCGCGGACGTCAGCGGCATAGGCGGCAATCGCCGCCTCCCCGTCCGTGCCCAAAGTGGCGTAGCGTTTGACAAATTTCGGCTTGAACGCGGTAAAGAGGCCCAGCATGTCGTCGACGACCAGTACCTGACCGTCACAGCCGGGCGACGCGCCGATGCCAATGGTCGGGATCGCTACATCTGCGGTGATCCGGTCGGCGAGGCTGGCTGGCACCTTTTCGATGACAACCGCGAATGCGCCGGCCTCGGCCACCATGCGGGCATCCTCACTAAGCGCGCTGGCCGCAGCACCGCGCCCCTGAACCTTGTAACCGCCCAGCGTGCCCACCGATTGGGGCGTGAGGCCGATATGGGCCATCACGGGCACGCCCCGCGCCGTGAGAAACGCGATGGTTTCGGCCATATGCGCGCCGCCCTCCAGCTTGACCGCTGCTGCGCCTGTCTCGCGCATCAGTTGGGCGGCGTTACGCATCGCTTGCGCCGGCCCCTCTTCGTAGCTGCCGAAGGGCATGTCGATGACCAGCATCGCCTTGTCCAGCCCGCGCGCAACGGCGCGGCCGTGCATGATCATCATATCCATCGTGACGAGGGTGGTCGACGGCAGGCCGTGCAGCACCATGCCGACACTGTCACCGACCAGCACAAAATCGCAATGGGCGTCCATTATCTGCGCCATCGGCGTGGTATAGGCGGTCAAGCTGACAATGGGCGCGCCGCCCTTCATGGCGCGGATATCGGAGGGAAGCGGGGCTGTCTTGCGGGCGGTGGCGCTCATCTGGCGTGCCTCGAAGTTGCTGCGATGCGGCGATGCCTAGCAAGGATCGCGGACGAATTCCACCGCTCTCTTGCTCTGCAACATTATCCGCTCCCTTCTGCCACGGGCAGCGATCCGCCGGTCTGCTTGCACATGCGCGCCAAACCACTAGGGGTGGTGGCTCGCAAAGCTGTGCCTATATTAGGGGCGCAGCAAACAGTCGAAACAAGGGAGCCCCATCGTGCAGCAGGTGACGATCAAATTATTTGCGGCGATGCTTTGGACGCTGGGAAGCGCTGCGTCAATGAACGTGGCCATCCCGGGTGCAGCCCATGCACAATCCGGCGCGCAGCAGGAGGTCAGCCGCGCTGATCTGATCCGCCTGCTGGGGCGCTTGCACCAAGAGGGCGAAGTGCGCGCCGATCTATCTGCGCTGGGATTCGCGGGTGAAAAGCTGGATCTGGCGACACAGCACGCCGCCGACATGCTGCAAGATCCCGTCATTGCAGGGTATATCGCCGACCGGGTTCTGGCGGTCCGCGATGGCGCCCGCGTCCCGATAGCGCGGGCGCAGGGCCTGTTGTGGAGCGTTATTGATCAAGGTTTGGGGCATCTGCCGCTACGCGATCTGCGCTATTATTACTTGGTCGAGCAGGCGGTTCTGGGCGGCATGTCGCCTTCCGTCTGCGGGCGCGCCGTTAGTGGAAAATTGTCCCCTGACCGCATGGCCGAAGAGACAGCGCGCGTCGCGGCGCGCCTGAATGTCGAAGGGCTGCGCAATTACTATCGCATCCAGTTACGCGCGGCCCAGTTGGGCGCGTCGCGCGGCCCGGCCCGCATGACACAAGAGCGCGCTGCACGCGCCGAAGCGATGATATTCGATGTGCTCACGCGCTATATAGCAGCCCGCCCCGATGGCGCGGCGGTGATGCGTAGCTTTGCCAATCTGGACAAAGCCAGCAATCGCGACGCCTGCCTTGCAGGCCGGGTGTTTCTTGAGGCGGTTTTAACCCTAGAGGGGCGCGACCTGAACGAGGCGCTGATCCAGCTTAGCACCCCGTGAGCGCAGCGCTATGAGTGCGACACTGTGAGTGATGGGCTCATCATCGGCAATCGCGAGGCGCGCCGTTTGTGGCTCTGGACCAACGGACTCGCTGAAATCGGTACGGGGCGGCCTGACGTGATGGCGCTGATCCGGCAGATCGGCTTCCTGCAGATTGACACGATCCGCAACGTGACGCGCGCACATAATCACATCCTATGGTCACGCAATCCGAACTACCGCGAGGGGATGTTGTGGCCGCTGCTGGGGCGCGATCTGTTTGAGCATTTCACTCATGATGCATCCCTGATCCCGATGGAAGTACTGCCGCATTGGAGTCGCCAATTCGCCCGCATGGGCCAAAAAGCGCAGGGCGAATGGTATCGCTCGGGGCTGGGCCGCGCCGAAATTGCCGCCGTTCGCGCCCGCATTGAGACCGAAGGGCCGCTCTCGACCCACGCGTTCGACACCAAGGCCGCAAGCCGCGAGATGTGGGCGCGCCCGCCGCATAAAAAGGCACTGGACCAGATGTGGTATGCCGGGGATCTGGCAACCTGCAAGCGCACAAATTTTGTGAAGTTTTACGATTTGGCACACCGCGTTTTTCCCTCGCAGGAACATGCAGAGGCCGATGATCTTGCCTGCGTGGATGCGCTATGCGATGCGGCGCTGGATAAGTTAAGCATCGCAACCTGCGGCGAAGTCCAACGCTTTTGGGCCGCTATGGACGCCAGCGAGGCGCGCGATTGGGCCGCGAGGTGCGGCGCGCGCGAGGTGCAGGTCACTGGCGCCGACGGAGTGTTGCGCCCAGCGCTGGCCCCGTCCGATATTGAGGACCGCCTCGCCGCCCTGCCCGCCCCTACCGCCCGATTGCGCATCCTCAACCCGTTCGATCCGGCTGTGCGCGACCGGGCGCGGCTCAAGCGGCTCTTTGGATTTGAATACGTGAACGAGATGTTCGTGCCTGCCGAAAAACGGCGCTGGGGCTACTACGTCTATCCGCTGCTGGAGGGCGACCGCTTTGTCGGGCGGATCGAGCTGAAGGCGGATCGCAAGGCAGGCTGGCTGCGCGTCACGGGCTTTTGGCCGGAGCGGGGCATACGCTGGCCCGCGCCCCGTGCCGCGCGGCTGGAAGGCGAACTGTGCAGGCTGGCGCGGATGGTGGGAATCGGGCGCGTTGAGTGGGGCGTGGAGGTAAGAGCGTAATTGGGGGATCTATGCCCGCTCTCGGCATTTCGCTGCGCGAAACGCCTGCCCCTTTTGTGCGTGTTTGAGGAAAGTGCGGCGGTGAATTTTCTGTGAAAATTCCCCTTTGGTGCGGGCGGCGGGACTCGAACCCGCACGGGGACACGCCCCAACAGATTTTAAGTCTGGTATGTCTACCATTCCATCACGCCCGCATTGGGGCGGACCATACCCACGTCAGCGCCCGTGTAAAGCGCCCGCAGACATCAAAGCGCGTCTTCGGCCTCCTCTAGCACGGGTAGCAAGCTGCGTTCGGACAACCACGGGTTCATTTTTAGCGCCGCGCGCAGGGCCAGAGCGGCCTCGCCCCTGCGGTCCAGCGCAGTCAGGGTCAGCGCCTTGCCGGTCAGGGCGGCCACATGCTGCGGCGATAAATCCAACGTACGGTTTAGATCGGGTAGCGCGGCGGCGTAATCCTGCCGCAGGAAATGGACAAACGCGCGCTGGTTATATCCTTCTGCGTAATCTGGGCAGTACTCAATCAACGCCACCAGCGCGGTCATTGCGCCATCGTAATCATAGCTCTCTCGCCGCGCCATGCCCTCGTCCAGCAATTCCTGCGCGTGGTCGTCAGGCGCGTCGGTCCATAGCATCCACATCCGGTTTGACACGTCCATACCGGCGGCGCGGTCCGGGGCGGCCTGCGCCTCAGCCACCAGCGCCTGCAGCGCATCTGAGTGGGAGGGCGCAGGCGGGCAAGTCTGCGCTTGGGCTGGGGCGGCCGCGAGACTAAGGGCGATTAAGATATGTTTCATACCCCACGTTAACACCGCTCCACAGGTTTCAGTCAAATCACGTCCGCGCAGATCATGTCCGTTCAGATCGCATCCTCTGGCGCATTTTCCTTGACCGCCTGCATCGCGACGTAGGTGCTGGTGCCTGCGACATGCGGCAAAGTACTGATCCGGTCGGCCAGCATCTGGCGGTATTCGTTCATGTTGCGGGTCCGGACCTTCATCAGATAATCGAAATTTCCGGCGATGAGGTGCACCTGCTCAACTTCGGGGATCTTGCGCACCGCATCGTTGAACGCGGCCAGTGCAGCCTCTCGCGTGTCGGTCAGGCGCACCTCGACAAAGCTAACGTGATCCAGCCCCAGCCGGATCGGGTCTATCATCGCGCGGTAGCCGGAGATCACGCCATCCCCCTCCAGCCTGCGCAGCCGGGCCTGCGTGGGCGACTTGGACAGGCCGATTCGGTGGGCCAGATCGGTGATACTAATGCGCCCATCGGTGGTTAGCACACGCAGGATCGCCTTGTCGAACTTATCCAGATCGATTTGCATAGCGCCAGGCCTCATTTCCACTCATTCGCATTGCGAAATGACATCTAACAGGAAAAATAACCAAACATTCCGTGCTACGCTAGTTCAATTCATCACCGCCCTTCGGCCACTGCCACCAAAGGATGCCCTTATGCCATACGATACAGACGCCCGCCGCGCCGTTGACTTGCAAACTTATGCAAGCGAGGCCGCAACTATTGACCGGCTCAAGGCCGAAGCGAACTTGTCGCCTGAGGATCGCGCGCGGATCTGCGCCCGCGGCGCAGAGCTGGTGCGTGCCATTAGGGCGTCGTCCAATCCGGGTCTGATGGAGGTGTTTCTGGCGGAGTATGGCCTATCGACCGATGAGGGTATCGCACTGATGTGTCTGGCCGAGGCGCTGCTGCGCGTGCCAGACGCGGAAACGATCGACGCCCTGATCGAGGACAAGATCGCGCCCAGCGACTGGGGCAAGCATATGGGCCAATCTACCTCGTCTTTGGTCAACGCCTCAACATGGGCCCTTATGCTTACCGGCAAGGTGCTGAAGGAGGATCGCAAGGGTCCCGTCGGCCATCTGCGCAGCGCGGTCAAGCGAATGGGTGAGCCTGTGATCCGCACCGCCGTCGCGCGCGCGATGAAGGAAATGGGCCGCAACTTTGTGCTGGGCGAGAATATCCAGAACGCGATGGAGCGCGCCGAAAAGCTGGAGAAAAAGGGCTACACCTACTCCTACGATATGCTGGGCGAGGCTGCGCGAACCGATCGTGACGCAACGCGCTATCACCTTAGCTATAGCCGCGCCATCAGCGCCATCGCGCAGGCGTGCACCAATGACGATATCCGCAAAAACCCGGGTATTTCAGTCAAGCTGTCGGCGCTTCATCCGCGCTATGAGGTCGCGCAGCGCAGCCAGGTTATGGACATCCTCGTGCCGCGCCTTCGCAGCCTCGCGCTGTTGGCCAAATCCGCAGGTATGGGCCTGAACATCGACGCAGAAGAGGCGGGTCGCCTCGCCCTGTCGCTGGACGTCATCGAGACGGTGCTGGCAGAGCCTGCTCTGGCAGGTTGGGACGGCTTTGGTGTGGTGGTGCAAGCGTACGGCCAGCGCGCTGGCTACGTCCTTGATTATCTCTACGATCTGGCCACACGGCTGGACCGCCGCATCATGGTGCGTCTGGTCAAAGGCGCCTATTGGGATACAGAAATTAAGCGCGCCCAAGTCGACGGCATTGACGGCTTTCCAGTCTTTACGTCCAAGCCCGCAACAGACGTCAGCTATATCGCCGGCGCGCGCAAGCTGCTGTCGATGACGGACCGGATCTATCCGCAATTTGCCACACATAACGCCCACACGGTTGCGGCCGTTCTGGACATGGCCACCGATCCCGAAGCGTACGAATTCCAGCGCCTACATGGCATGGGCGAGGCGCTGCACGACATCGTGCTCAAGGAAGAGGGCACGCGCTGCCGCATCTATGCGCCCGTCGGCGCGCACCGCGATCTGCTGGCATATCTCGTGCGCCGATTGCTGGAAAACGGCGCCAACTCCAGCTTCGTCAATCAGATCGTCGATGAGGATGTCGCGCCCGAACTCGTTGCCGCCGATCCGTTTCACATGGTCGAGCAGGAGGGCATAGATCTGCCAACCGGCCCTGAGCTGTTCCTGCCTGAGCGCGTGAACTCCAAAGGTTTCGACCTGAAACACCAGCCAACACTGGACGACATTGAGGCCGCGCGCACGCCCTTTGCCACCGCCGAATGGACCGCTGCGCCGGTGCTGGCCGCCAAGGCCCAGCCCGAGGATGCGGTGAACGTCGATAACCCCGCCGATCCCGCCGACCGCCTCGGCACCGTTGCCAATGCCAGCCGCGCCGACATCGAGACGGCGCTGAGCATGTCCGCCCCCTGGACCGCCAGCGCAGCCGAGCGCGGCAAAATTCTGGCGCGCATTGGCGATCTCTACGAGGAAAACTTCGGCGAGATTTTCGCCATCCTCGCCCGCGAGGCAGGCAAGAGCCAGCTGGACGCCGTGGGCGAATTGCGCGAGGCCGTCGATTTCCTGCGCTACTACGGCGCCAATGCACCAGATACGGGACCTGTCGGCACGTTCACCTGCATCAGCCCGTGGAACTTCCCGCTCGCTATCTTTACCGGCCAGATCGCGGCAGCATTGGCCGCTGGCAATGCCGTCCTGTCCAAGCCGGCCGAGCAAACACCGCTGATCGCTCATTTCGCCGTAGGCCTTATGCACAAGGCAGGCGTGCCGAAAGCGGCGCTTCAAATGCTGCCCGGCGGCGGCGGAGTGGGCGCCGCGCTGACGTCTGACGCGCGCGTATCCGGCGTCGCGTTCACAGGGTCCACCGCGACCGCGATGAAGATCCGTAGCGCCATGGCCGACAACCTCGCCCCCGGCGCGCCTTTGATCGCCGAGACTGGCGGCATGAATGCGATGATCGTCGACAGTACCGCGCTTCCCGAACAGGCCGTGCAGGCCATCGTGGAATCGGCGTTCCAGTCCGCCGGACAGCGCTGCTCGGCCCTGCGCTGCCTCTACGTGCAGGAGGATATTGTTGAGGAATTCACCAAAATGCTGGTAGGCGCAATGGACGCCGTGGTAATCGGCATGCCCTGGGATCTGAGCACCGATTGCGGCCCGGTCATCGACGAGACAGCCCGCGCAGGTATCGCCGAGCATATCCAGACCGCCCGCGCCGAAGGGCGCCTGATCCATGAGCTCAAGACACCCAATTCCGGCACCTACATCGCGCCCACCCTGATCCGTGTGAATGGTATCGAGGATATGGAGCGCGAGATTTTCGGCCCCGTCCTGCACATGGCGACTTTCGGCGCGACCGAGTTGGACAAGGTTATAAATGCGATCAATGACACCGGATATGGCCTGACATTCGGCCTGATGACGCGCATCGATGACCGCGTGCAATACGTGACCGAGCGGGTGCAGGCCGGCAACATCTATGTCAATCGCAACCAGATTGGCGCGATTGTCGGATCGCAGCCGTTTGGCGGTGAGGGGCTGTCGGGCACCGGGCCAAAGGCCGGCGGCCCGCACTACCTACCCCGCTTTACCGCGCATCCCGCGCCAATGGCCGGTCAGGATTTCGAAGGGATCATGGCCGCCAAGGACATCCAAGCGATGCTAAACAAGGCAAAGACCGTAGAAATGGCCCCCCGCGAGGACCAGTTGATGCCCGGCCCGACGGGCGAGTCAAACCGCCTGACCAGCCACGCGCGCCAGCCGCTTCTTTGCATGGGTCCGGGCCGCGAGTCGGCCAAGGCGCAAGCCCGCTCAATCGTCGGCCTTGGCGGCATGGCTGTCGAGGTAACAGGAACGGTCCCGCCCGAGGCGCTAACCACGCTCACCGGCTTTTCCGGCGCACTATACTGGGGCGAGCCGGGCATGGCGCGGCCCTATGCGCAAGCGCTCAGCAAACGAACCGGGCCGATCCTGCCGCTGATCACAGGGCTGCCCGATGCAGGCTACGTTCTGAACGAGCGGCACGTCTGCGTCGACACCACGGCGGCGGGCGGAAATGCCGCGCTCTTGGGCGGCGCGTCGTAACTTGACGGCACTGAGACATGGGGCCAACGTGGCCCCATGTTTCCCATCCGCGATCATAACCCGTCGGGGCGTACGCCCTATGTAACCTACGCGCTGATCGTGGCGAATATCGGCGTATTCCTCAGCTATTGGTCTCTCTTCAGCGACCCATATTCGCTGAACTTATTCTATGTGAACTGGGCGATGATTCCGGCAAAAATAGTGTATGATAGCGCGTATGAAACGCTGTTTACCTCTATGTTTTTGCATGGCGGCTGGATGCATCTGGCAGGCAACATGCTATTCCTCTGGGTCTTTGGCGATAACCTTGAGGATGAGATGGGCCACCTGCCCTACCTCGCCTTCTACCTTTCCTGCGGCATCGGCGCCGGACTGGTGCAACTGGCGTCCGAGCCTTATTCGCTGGTTCCGACCGTTGGCGCATCTGGCGCCATCGCGGGCGTGATGGGCGGCTACCTGCTGCTATACCCCAAGGCAAAGGTCGATATTCTCATCATCCTGATCTTTATATTCAGGGTCGTGCCCATTCCTGCGTGGCTAATGCTGGGCGTGTGGTTCGTTTTTCAGCTGTTTGGCGGGCTGTCGATGCAGACGGGCGGCGGCGGTGTGGCATACTGGGCCCATGCTGGCGGCTTTGTCATCGGCGCGGTTCTGACTATTCCACTACTGCTGCGCCGGGGCGGCATCCAATTCTGGAAGCGCACGCACGGCCATCCGCCCCATGACGAGACGCGCTATGCCTATGCGCGCTCGCATATTCCAAACGTCAAACGCAAGAGGTGAGATGATGAAGGCAACATGCCATTGCGGAGCGGTGGAACTGCGCGTGACATTGTCGGACGGGCTTGCGACCGCCCGCCGCTGCGATTGCAGCTTTTGCGCGCGTCGCGGGGCGGCGGCAGTCACGGCTCCGTTAAATGGGATCGAGGTGCTGCGCGGCGCCGATAAACTGACGCTCTACACATTCAATACCGGCACGGCGCAGCACTACTTCTGCTCGATCTGCGGGATTTACACGCACCATCGCAGACGGTCGAATCCGAATGAATACGGTGTCAACTTAGCCGCACTTGAGGGGGTGAATCCCCGCGATCTGGGCGATATCGGCTGGGTCGACGGGCGCAATCACCCATCCGACAGCTAAGGATCACTGATTGCGGATAATCTTGGCGAATTTGCTGAATATGGCGTTGTTGGCGCAGATAACCGCGCCTTCGTCCAGAATTTCGCGCCCTTCGGTCATAGGCTCGACCAATGCACCGGCCTCGCGGGCGATCAGCAGGCCAGCGGCCATATCCCACGATTGCAGTCGCCGCTCCCAAAATCCGTCATAGCGGCCAGCCGCAACATAAGCGAGGTCGAGCGACGCTGCACCAAAGCGGCGCACACCGGCACAGGTGGGCAAAAGGCGCGCCAGATCCTGCAACGTGTGCGGCAGATCGGCACGGCCACCAAATGGCAGGCCGGTGGAGAATATGCTCTCGATCAGCTTGTCGCGCCCCGACACGCGCAGGCGCGACTCGTTCATCCACGCGCCCTCGCCCTTTTCAGCAAAGAAGAGTTCGTCCTTGGACGCGTCATAGACGACACCGGCGACGATCTGGCCCTTATGCTCCAGCGCGATGGACACCGCCCAATGCGCCAACCCGTGCAGATAGTTTGTCGTGCCGTCCAGCGGATCAACAATCCAGCGGCGGGTAGGGTCTGTGCCCGCCTCCTCGCCGCCCTCTTCGGCCAGCCAGCCGTAGGTGGGGCGCGCGTTCATCAGCTCGGATTTAATGATCTGCTCAGCCTGAATATCGGCGCGGCTGACGAAATCGCCGGCGCCCTTCATGCTGACCTGAAGGTTCTCAACCTCGCGAAAGTCCTTGGCCAGCGCGCGCCCCGCCTTGCGGGCCGCCTTCATCATCACGTTCAGATTTGCGCTGAGTGCCATGGGGTCTCGTCCTTAGCTCGGGTCAAGCCGCGCGTATAGGCTGGGCAAGGGTTGGCTGCAAGGGGCGGGGGTGTTAGAAAACAAGGCCGGTCCACCCTCGATGCCTGCTATGCGGACGAAGCCGACGTTTAACCGTGAAATTGCAATGGCCGCTTTGCCGGTATCAGCATCCGTGTACTGGTGCGCGGGATAGCGCCTATGACGCTTCTCGCATCTGCTGTGCCTCGTACCGCTCCATCTCAAGATCACGATCCCATTTCCGAACTTCATCTGCGACGCGACCGCCCTCCTTTTTGAGATGCCGGGCAATTTGGCGTTTCACCTCGCCGACGGTCAGGGTCTCTCGTGCGGGCGGGCCGTTCAAGGGCACCTGTTTGGGCACCGCACTGCCGAATATCTCATCTAAGGCCCTCCGCTCACGTCGGCAAAGACCCTTTAGCACCATCGGCCCCAGCAGCAGCGATTCCGAATAACACCCGTTGGCGCGCACGACGCTATGCCGCTTCAATGCGAAGTGTATCCAGGTAATTTGCCGCTTGCCACGCATATGCCGGATACGGGGCAATAAGGTGAGCGCCTTTGCCGGCGCGAAGCGCTCGCCGCAAAACAGGTCGCCTAGTTGCCCCTGGCTGCCTACCAGAATTCGGTGCTGCGGTGAGATGATGAGGTCGCGCGACGGGCACCCCTTGCTGAAGGCCCCAGCTTGGATCAGGACCGGACGCTTTTCTGAACAAGTACCTTCAAGAGCCTGATGTCCGCGATGGATCCAAAGGACCGGCTGCTGCCCGTCATCTACGGTATTGACAAGATCGCCCGGGCAGAGTGTCTCGATCGCGCGAGGACCGTCCGGTGTGTCGATCAGGGTTCCCGACACATAACACACCGGCGCGTTTTCGTCATGGATCGATGAGTATGATACCGGATCGGGGGTAGCGTTGCTGGACATCAAAGTTAGTACCGTACCGGGCGGCGGCGGCGGTGCGGCAAAAGCCACGAAATCCTTTGCAGTTCCCTCGATTTCGATTTGATAGGCCGTATAGGTCGTGCCGTCCGGCGCCTCCAGCGTCCAAATCTCATCGACATAGATCGTGCCGCTGGTGACCAAACCGCCGTCGTCATAGACCTCTGACGACTGGGTAGAATCGTCCGATATATTGTCGACATCCCCAGATAGGTGGGAATCATCATCCTCAACCTGTATCTCATGGCTGAAGCCTGCGGGCATAGTGAAGCTTTCGCCCTCCTGCAACGAACCGCCAGCATCAATGTCGTTCTCGTTGAGCGCGGAAAAAGTATGAAGCACGCTGCTGTCCCTTTAATCGAGTCGGCACATCATCCTTCACGGCCCTTAAAAAAGCCCTAAGCGCGACCGGCGATACGGCCCGGCCCATTTCACTGGTCGTTTTGCCGGTTGGTAGAGGTTAAACGCGCCGGACTCTGCCTGAGATCACGTCGTGGCAATTTGGCGAAAGCCGCCGCTTGCGAAATCGGCGGTTTTGGTCACTCTGGGCTCCAAGAAGACATTCGCCCCCTCCAGTTATGCCTCACCCCGAAACCCCTTCCCTTCTCTGCAACTTCACCGGAATCTCCCGCGCCAGTTTCAGCAGATGCGCCATAAACGGCTTGGCCGCGTCGTCGTCGCGGATCGCGGCATAGAGACGCTTGGTTAGGCCGCCTTCTGTGATGGGCCGCACGACATAGTCAGTGCTGGTGCGCAGTTCGCGCACGACCCAGTCGGGCAGGACGGCGACGCCTCGATTTGATGCGACCAGCAACAGGATCACTGCGGTCAGTTCCACTTGGCGGATGCTGGCAGGCTCTACCTTGGCGGGGGTCAGCAACTCAGTAAACACATCCAACCGCGAGCGATCGACCGGGTAGGTGATCAGTGTCTCGCCGCGAAAATCCTCGGCCTCGATAAACGCCTTCTGCGCCAGCGGGTGCGTGGCGGATGCCAGAAACACCGGCTCGTAATCGAATAACGGCTTGAACCCGATGCCGCGCAGCGCTTCGGGATCGGAACTGACGACCAGATCCACCTCCTCCTTTTGCAGTGCGGGCAGCGCGTCAAAGGCGAGGCCGGGGCGGATATCGACATCGACCTCGGGCCAGTTTTTCCGAAACGCCTCCAGCACCGGGAACAGCCATTCAAAACAGGCATGACACTCGATAGCGATGTGCAAGCGGCCAGAGCTGCCGTCGCGCACGCCGCTAAATTCGGCCTCCAGCGCCTCGATCTCGGGCAGCACTTTGTTCGCGACGCGCAGCAGGCGCAGGCCCGCGGCCGACAGCGTCATCGGCTTGGAGCGGCGCACGAACAGTTCTACCCCCGCCTGATCCTCCAGCCCCTTTATCTGGTGGCTAAGGGCTGATTGCGTGATGTTCAGATGATCGGCGGCGCGTGCCAGCCCACCGCAAGCGTGGATCGCGCGGATTGTTCGCAAATGCCTGAACTCGATGTGCATTATTAGCCAGCCTCATATAGATCGTGAATATTATGAATTTGCGTAATCTACGCTGCATTGCAACAAAGGCTCAACAGCTTTGATAGGAAACCTGATCATGCATGCGCCCAGAGTATCATTCGAATTCTTCCCTCCCAAGTCGCTGGAGGCGTCATTTCGTCTGTGGGATACCGTGCATACGCTGGCCCCGTTGGCGCCGCGCTTTGTTTCGGTCACCTACGGCGCGGGCGGCACGACCCGCACGCTGACGCGCGAGGCGGTCAGCACGCTGCACAGCGCGACCGGCCTGAACGTGGCTGCGCATTTGACCTGCGTGAATGCGACAAAGGCCGAGACGATGGCCATCGCCGATGAGTTCCACGCGGCCGGCGTGCGCGAGATCGTGGCGCTTCGCGGTGATGCGCCCAAGGGCAGCAGCGGCTTTAGCCCCCATCCCGAGGGGTTCAAGGACAGTTGCGAGTTGATCGCGGCCCTAAAGGAACGCGGTGATTTCACCACCATCCGCGTCGGCGCCTACCCCGAAGCCCACCCAGAGGCGGCAGACACGAGTGCCGATATCGACTGGCTAAAGCGCAAGTTTGACGCGGGCGCAGACGAGGCGATCACGCAGTTCTTCTTTAGCGCCGACACGTTCCTGCGCTTTCGCGATCGTTGTGCCGCGGCTGGCATCGACAAACCGATCATCCCCGGCATTTTCCCGATCGAGAACTGGACTGGCGCGCGGCGCTTTGCCGAATCGTGCGGCACTACGGTCCCGGCTTGGCTGAATTCGGCGTTCCAAACGGCCGAGCGTGACGGGCGCAGCGACCTGCTGGCCATTGCCCACGCGACCGAGCTGTGCAGTACGCTGATGGAGCATGGCGTGAGCGATCTGCACTTCTATACGCTGAACCGCCCCGAACTGACGCGCGATATCTGCCACGCTCTGGGGATCACGCCCAAGGTTGAGCTGCGCGACGTCGCCTAAAGCGTGCCCGCAAAGTCAGCGCCGCCCCTCATTCGGGCGGCGTTTCGCTTTTAAATACGCTTTCATGCACGCGTTCGGACGGATCGACGCCTACGATGCGCTTGCGCCGCAGCAGGAATATCCAGCCCAAGCCGCGCCATGTGCCAACAGAGGGCGCACCAACATCGCAAGGGTATCGCTCGCGCCAACCTTCGGGTAGGGGCAGGCCTGCATCCTCGCCCCGCTCCAGCATCCAGACCAGCGGGATATTCGCAAGCGGGCGCGCAGCCTCAAACCCCGTCAGATGCCCGCCGATGTCGTTATGCGCGCCGCGAAACCACACCTGCTGCACGTCAGCCTGGGTGGTGGCATCTGTCTGCCACATCACGGGGCCATAGGCGACGCGCGTCTCGTCCAACGCCAACGCCTGATAGCCCCGTAGCACCGGCGCACCCAGCGTGTGTGAGTGAAACGCGTAGGCCCCCGCGCCAAAGCGCCAGAGAATAGGCAAGCGCAGGCCCAGCGCCTTGACCGTGTCCCAGACGCCGACCATCTGGATCGGGACTGACGCGTGGCAATTTGCATCACGAAACGCCTGCACCACATCCGCGCTGCTGCCGCATTGGTAATGCCGCCACGCCTGCCGCACATTACGCTCCGTCGCGGCATCGCGAAGCAGGAGGCCGATCTCGTCAATAGCTCCGGCCAGCGACCGCACGGCGTATCCCCCGCGCGAGTATCCCATCAGATATATCTGGTCACCCGGCCTATAGCGGCTGGCCAGATACCCGTATGCCCGCCTGATCTGCCGGTTGATCCCGTGCCCCATCATCACGCCCAGCGTGCTGCGCCAGTCTTGCCATTGCAGCCCTGCCTCATAATAAAGGCTCAGATGCGTGCCGCGCGCCTCGGACAGTAGGCGATAGGTAAGGCCTGCATTGCTCTCGCAGCCCGGCACCAGCGACGACATCGTCCCGTCAAGGATCACAACATGCGTCACTGGTCCGCGCCGGGCATGGCCGCCCTCGCGCCCCTTGCGCAGGTCGCGTTCGCCGCCCGGCAGCACCCATTCATATATCCGCCGGACCCAACTGCGCCACGCCATGCTTGCTATCCCCTGCTATTTCCTGCCGCTCAAAGGGCTTGCGCTTGCCCCCAAAAACGATGTCCCATCAGGGTAGTGCCCGCAAGGCCGCCAGAACAGGAGAACCCGATGGATCACGTCAGCTTTACTCAAATGAAGGACGGTACGAAGGAGGATTACGACTTCTTGAACCGCCATGAGATCGACCATACCCGCCACACCGCCCAGCGCCTGCTGACCGCGCTTGTGGATCTGGACAAGGGGCTATCGGGCTACAAGATCACGCGGCTGGGCCATTCGCTACAATCGGCCACCCGCGCACAGCGCGACGGGGCTGACACCGATTGGATTGTCGCCGCGCTGCTGCACGATATTGGCGATATCTATGCGCCCTACAATCACGACGAATACGCCGCCACCATTCTCAAACCCTTTGTACGCGAGCAATGCACATGGTGCGTGCAGACCCACGGCGATTTCCAGATGGTATATTACGGCCACCACTTGGACGGCGCCGACCCGGACAAGCGTGAGCGGCATCGCGGCCACCCCTATTTCGACGACTGCGCCGAATTCTGCGAACGCTGGGATCAGGCCAGCTTTGATCCAGACTACGACACGCTACCTCTCAGCGACTTTGCACTGTTAGTCGAGCAGGTGTTTGCGCGAACGCCCTATGACCCGGCCGTGATCCGCCCCGGCGCGCGGGTGCCGCTGACAGGGGCATGATTTATCAGCGCAGGTTCGGCACCGTGCCCGGCGGCGCGCGCATCTCTAGCCCCACCTGAAAGCCGCGCCCGATCCGGTGCGCCAGTGCGGACCAGCGCCGCGCGGTGTCCTTGGGCAACTCCGCGGCCAAAACGGTATCAAAAAGGCCCAGCCAGATGGCAAAATGCTCGGCCTGCACATCGGTTGCGACCTTGTGCACCTGCATGGGATTGCCGTCATAGCCGCGTGTCCGAAGGATCGCATTCGCCCAAAAACGGGTGATCTTCTCCTCGTGCGCGGGCCATCCCTTTGGCCCGAGATGCGCGGCAAAGATCGGGCCCAGCACCGGATCGCGCCGCACCTTGGCATAAAATACCGTCACGACGCGCCCTATCTGGTCGTGCGAAATCTCGAACTGGGCCAGCGGGTTTGTCATGACGCGTCTCCTTTGCCGCCCGCTCATACCAACCCGCCCGTGCCAAGCCAACTCACCGCGTAGAATGCAGCATCGCCGCGCGCCTCTGGACGCCGCCGCGCCGCCGGCCTATAACGCGCGCATGGCGCATCTGATCGCGATCATTACCCGAATTACATGCCCGGCGCTCTGAGATCTGAGCCGCCGGGACAAGGCGTTCGAGCCACTCGCGCCGCCCCCTCACATCGCCCGAATTGCCCGAGATAAAGGACGCCCGAAATGTGCGCCGACACACCCGATACCGCGACCCAGACCGCCCCCGAGTACAAAGACACGCTGAACCTGCCGCAGACGGATTTCCCAATGCGCGCCGGCCTGCCCAAGCGCGAGCCGGATTGGCTGGCCCGCTGGGAAGAGATCGGCATCTATGACCGCCTGCGCGAGAAATCTGCGGGCCGCGCGCCCTTTACCCTGCATGACGGCCCTCCCTACGCGAATGGCCACCTGCATATCGGTCACGCGCTGAACAAGATCCTTAAGGATATGGTCGTGCGCAGCCAGCAGATGATGGGCAAGGATGCCCGCTATATCCCCGGCTGGGACTGCCACGGCCTGCCGATCGAATGGAAGATCGAGGAGCAATACCGCGCCAAAGGCAAAAACAAGGACGAGGTCGACATCGTCGATTTCCGCCAGGAATGCCGCAAGTTCGCCGAGGGCTGGGTGGATATCCAGCGGGGTGAATTCAAGCGCCTCGGCGTCACCGGCAAATGGGAAAACCCCTACCTCACAATGGATTTCCGCGCCGAGCGGATCATCGCAGAGGAGTTTCAGAAATTCCTGATGACCGGCACGCTGTATCAAGGGTCCAAGCCCGTGATGTGGTCGCCGGTAGAACAAACCGCGCTGGCCGAGGCCGAGGTGGAGTATCACGACAAGGACAGCTTCACGATCTGGGTGAAGTTCCCTGTGTCGACGCCGGGCGATCTGGTAGGCGCCAATGTCGTCATCTGGACCACGACGCCTTGGACCATCCCATCGAACAAGGCTGTTGTTTACGGTGCAGACTATGATTACGGCCTCTATGAAGTCACAGACACACCCGATGAGTGCTGGGCCGCCCCCGGCGAGCGCTTCCTTCTGGCCGACAAGCTGGCAGGCGAAGTATTCAGGCGCGCGCGCCTAGAAGAGGGCATGTGGAAACGTGTGCGCGGCGTGACTGCCGATGAACTAGCGGGCCTGTCCCTGTCCCACCCACTCGCCCACGCTGAAGGCTCTCTGGGCGAATGGGATACCCCCCGCTATTTCCTCGCCGCCGATTTCGTCACCGACGACGAGGGTACCGGCTTCGTCCACTGCGCGCCCTCCCACGGTATGGAAGAATTCGAGCTTTTCCGCGATCTCGGCAAGTTGGGCGAGGTCATCACCTATAACGTCATGGACGACGGCACCTTCCGCGAGGGTCTACCTTTCTTTGGCGGCAAGGCGATCCTGACGCCCAAAGGCAAAGAGGGTGACGCCAACAAGGCTGTCATCGACAAGCTGACCGAGGTGGGCGGGCTTCTGGCACGCGGCAAGGTCAAGCACAGCTATCCGCATAGCTGGCGGTCCAAGGCGCCGATCATCTATCGCAACACGCCGCAATGGTTTGCCGCCATCGACCGCCCTGTGGGCGACGGACAGGACACCTACGGCACCACCATCCGCGAGCGCGCGCTGACATCCATCGACGAGCTGGTGAAGTGGACCCCGCAAAAAGGCCGCAACCGCCTTTATGCGATGATCGAGGCGCGGCCCGATTGGGTCCTGTCGCGCCAGCGCGCGTGGGGCGTGCCGCTGACCTGCTTCACGCGCAAAGGCGCGCTGCCAACCGATGAGAATTTCCTGCTCAAGAACGAGCAGGTGAACGCCCGCATCCTTGAGGCATTCGAGGCCGAAGGCGCAGATGCGTGGTACAAGGACGGGGCCAAGGACCGCTTTCTGTCGGGCATCGTCAACCCCGATGAGTGGGACAAGGTCGACGACATTCTCGACGTCTGGTTTGATTCCGGGTCCACCCACGCCTTTGTCTTGCGCGACCGCGCGGATGGGTCTGAGGACGGGCTGGCAGACCTCTACCTTGAGGGCACGGACCAGCATCGCGGGTGGTTCCACTCGTCGATGCTTCAGGCTTGCGGCACAATGGGCCGCGCGCCCTATCGCGGCGTGCTGACCCACGGCTTCACGCTGGATGCCAAGGGCAACAAAATGTCCAAATCGGTCGGCAACACAGTGTCGCCCGACGACGTGACCAAGCAATACGGCGCCGATATCCTGCGCCTTTGGGTCGCGCAGTCGGATTATACCGCCGACCTGCGCATCGGGCCCGAAATCCTCAAGGGCGTTGCTGACAGTTATCGCCGAATGCGCAACACCATGCGCTTCCTGCTTGGCGCGCTGGCACACTTTGACGAGGCTGACCGCATCGAGGCATCCGAGATGCCGGAACTGGAGCAGTGGGTGCTGCACCGCATGGCCGAGTTGGATACCCGCGTGCGCGATGGCTACGCCGCCTATGATTTTCAGGGCGTCACCCAGACATTGCTGAATTTCTGCACGCTGGACCTGTCGGCCTTCTACTTCGACGTGCGCAAGGACGCGCTCTATTGCGATGGCGACAGCACGCGCCGCCGCGCCGCGCGCACGGTGCTTGATCTGCTGTTCCACCGCCTCACCACATGGCTCGCCCCCATCATGGTCTTTACCATGGAGGAGGTCTGGCTAGAGCGTTTCCCCGGCGCCGGATCGTCCCTGCACCTGCAGGACATGCCGGACACACCGCAAAGCTGGCTAAATCCAGAATTGGCGGCCAAGTGGACCACTATCCGCAAGGCGCGCCGCGTCGTGACTGCGGCCTTGGAGGTGGAGCGCACGAACAAGGTCATCGGCTCCTCGCTTGAGGCGGCACCGGAGGTGTTTGTTACAGACGCAGCCACGCTGGCGGCGCTGGAATCCGTCCCGTTTGAGGATGTTTGCATCACATCAGCGATCCACGCCCAAAAAGGCACCGGACCGCAGGATGCGTTCACCCTGCCCGAGGCAGACGGCATCGCCGTCATTTTCCAAAAGGCACCGGGCGATAAGTGCCTACGCTGCTGGAAGATCCTGCCAGATGTCGGCACGCATAAGCATCCCGGCACTTGCCAGCGCTGCTCGGACGCGCTTGACTAGCATTTACCGGGCGCGGAACTAATACCGCGCCCGGGCTTCGCTTTACCCGCCGATACAGCAAAGGTCCGCCAAAAATGCCCGACCTCCGCAACGCACCCCTCTCGCCCGCCACGCGCCTCGCGCAGGCCTTGCACCATGTGGAAGAGCGGACAGGCGCCGTCACCCCGTCGATCCAACCGTCGGCGACCTATGCGCGCGGGCCGGACTATGCCCCGCGCCAGTCCTACATCTATCGCCGCGACGGCAACGAGACGACTGAACTGGCCGAGGCGGTCATCGCCGATATCGAGGGCGCGGCCTCCACCCTCCTTTTTGCCTCCGGCATGTCAGCGGCAAATGCGGTGCTGGAGGCACTGCCAATGGGCGCGCATGTGGTGGCACAGGACGTGATGTATCACGGGGTCCTGCACCAACTGCGCAAGCATCACGGCACCGGGCGCCTCGTCGTCGATCTCTATCCCGCTGGCGATCTGGACGCCATGCGCGCGGCAATGCGCGCAGGCCAGACCGCACTGGTGTGGGTGGAAACGCCCAACAATCCCGACTGGACCGTCACCGACATCGCGGCCGCCGCCGACATCGCGCACAGCGCGGGCGCGCAGCTGATCACCGATTGCACCGCCACCCCGCCACCCTGCTGCCGCGCGCTGGACCTTGGCGCTGACATCTCCTTCCACTCGGCGACGAAGTACCTGAACGGTCATTCCGACGTCACCGCCGGCGCGCTATCAGTCGCGCAGCCAAGTGCGATGTGGGACGAAATCGCGGACATCCGCAAGCTGCAAGGCACGGTCCTGCACAGTTTCGACGCATGGCTGCTGGTGCGGGGTATGCGCACGCTGATGCTGCGGATTGAGAGGCAAAGCGCCAGTGCAATCACCTTCGCGCAGCACTTTGGCGGACACCCCCAGTTGCAATCGGTCCTCTACCCCGGCCTGCCCACTCATCCCGGCCACGACATCGCCGCGCGCCAGACCGGCGGGCAGTTCGGAGGAATGTTGTCGCTGATCACGCGCGGCAGCGAGCAGACGGCCATCGACACGGCGCGACATTGCCGGCTTTTCTATCCCGCCACATCCCTTGGCGGCGTCGAGAGCCTGATCGAGCATCGCAAGACAGTGTCCGGTCCCGGCTTTAACGTGCATCCGAACCTCTTGCGCCTGTCTATAGGGATCGAAGATGCCAGCGATCTGATCGCCGACTTGCAACAAGCGTTGGAGGCCGCCACTTGATACAAGGGGCCGCCCTGAGCTAAGGGGTTCAAGCCTATCTCGCTTGCTCATCGATACAAATTCGGCTTAGATACTGCATTACTTGGAATAAACGGCGAAAATATTATGTCTGCCCACATAACAAATATCGCCGATTTTTCGTATGAAAAGCTGCGCGAAAACGAAGTGTTCGCGAACGCTATCCGGCATAGTAGATTAGCACTTTGCATCACTGACCCAACGTTGCCTGACGAGCCGATCGTATTTGCCAACAAGGCGTTCTGCGAACTGACTGGCTATGACCAAGCGGATTTCGTCGGCAAGAACTGCCGTTTCCTCCAAGGGCCCGAAACGACGCGCGCGAGTATCGAGGCGATTCACACAGCGCTGGCCGCGCGCGAGGTGGCGATGATAGAGATCGTCAATTATCGCAAGAATGGCGAGAAATTCATCAATGCGCTGCAACTCGGCCCGATCTTTGACGAGGCGGGCAATCTGATCTTCCGGTTCGGCTCGCAGTTGGACGTAACGGCGCTGCGCGAGCAGGAACGCCGCGCCACAGAGCTGCGCGCGTCAGAATTGATGCACCGCCTCAAGAATATCGTCAACGTCATGAGCGTCGTCATCAAGATGACGGGGCGGACAGAAACCGACCCACAAGAATTCAGCGATAAGGTCATTCAGCGTCTTCGTGCGCTGGGCCAGACGCATTTCGATACCCTGTCAGGCGATCAGCCGCATACGCTGCAGTTTGAGCATTTGGCACGATCTTTGCTTTTGGCTTATGCGCCGCTGGGCGAGGGGCAGGTCAGGCTTCATGGCGGCGACGTGACGCTGCCGAATAGCACGGTTACCTCGCTGACGCTATTGCTGCATGAGTTGGCGACGAATTCGGTCAAACATGGCAGCCTCGGCAGTGAAACAGGGCATATACAGCTGTCGTGGAGCCTCTCGGATGAGGGCGATTTCAGCATGATCTGGCAAGAGCGCGGCGGCCCCGCAGTCACGCCACCCGTGCGCGAAAACGGCGCCGAAATCGTGAGCAAGCTAATTGCCGCATCAAACGGCACGCTGCATTTCGACTGGCAGGCAGATGGGCTGGTCGTCACGCTGAACCTGCCCTTGGACGCCGCCTAGACCACCGCGTGTCCTGATAATGCAGCACCCGCCAGCAGCATTTTTCGCACGCTCCTCGCTTGAGGCGGGCCGCGCCATGCTCTACCCATTAGCGGCGGAAACGGCGAGGAGCGCGGCAATGGCATTTACAATCGCGATCGACGGGCCCGCAGCGGCCGGCAAGGGGACTGTTGCGCGCCAACTGGCTGCGCATTTTGGATTTGCCCATCTCGATACCGGGCTGCTCTACCGTGCCACCGGCCGCCGCATGCTGGCCGGAATGGATGCGGTGGAGGCCGCTCGAACACTTCAGCCCAGCGATTTGAAGGCTGGCGATTTGCGCACCCCCGAGGTTGGACAAGCCGCCAGCCGGGTCGCGGCGATCCCCGAGGTACGTCAGGCTCTGATTGACTTCCAACGCGCTTTCGCCTCCCGCGCGGGCGGCGCGGTGCTGGACGGGCGCGACATCGGCACCGTCATCTGCCCCGACGCGGACGTAAAGCTATACGTGACCGCTAGCGATGACGTACGCGCCGCGCGCCGCCTAACGGAGCTGACGGCTACCGGACACGACGTTACCTACAACGACGTGCTCGCAGATCTGCGCCTGCGGGATGCCCGCGACAGCGCGCGCACGGCTGCCCCCCTAAAGCCCGCAAGCGACGCGGTTCTGCTGGACACCTCAACGCTGACCATTGCCCAAGCGCTAGCGGCGGCTATCGCAGAGGTAGAGCGCGCGCAGCAAAGCTAGCCCGCGCCCTTGCCAATCGCCCCCATCCGGCATATACGCGCGCCTGTCACTAAGGCGGTAATCACCGCAATCCCGAAGGATATCGAGCAGGGCCCCGGATACGGGCCCTCTTTCGGCGTTTTGCACATCGCCTGACCAATGAAACCCCAAGACCGGCGGAGACAACCGCACGGCCCGAAAAAACCCATAAAGGAATCCGAGACCACATGGCTCAAGATATATCGATGGAGGAATTCGAAGCCCTTCTGAACGAAAGCTTCGAAATGGACACGCCCGAAGAGGGCTCTGTCGTCAAAGGCAAGGTTATCGCTGTCGAAGCGGGCCAAGCCATCATCGACGTTGGCTACAAGATGGAAGGCCGCGTCGACCTCAAAGAATTCGCAGATCCCGGCGAGCAGCCGAACATCAACGTCGGCGACGAAGTTGAAGTGTTCCTGCGCTCGGCCGAAAACTCGCGCGGCGAAGCTGTCATCAGCCGCGAAATGGCCCGCCGCGAAGAAGCATGGGACCGTCTGGAGAAGGCATACGCCGCAGAAGAGCGCGTCGAAGGCGCCATCTTTGGCCGCGTCAAAGGCGGATTTACCGTCGATCTGGGCGGCGCTGTTGCGTTCCTGCCCGGCTCGCAGGTTGATGTGCGCCCCGTACGCGACGCCGGCCCCCTGATGGGCCTCAAGCAGCCGTTCCAGGTTCTGAAAATGGACCGCCGCCGTGGCAATATCGTGGTTTCGCGCCGTGCGATCCTCGAAGAGAGCCGCGCCGAGCAGCGCGCCGAAGTCATCGGCAAGCTGACCGAGGGCGACAATGTTGACGGCGTCGTCAAGAACATCACCGAGTACGGCGCATTCGTCGATCTGGGCGGCGTTGACGGCCTGCTGCACGTCACCGACATGGCATGGCGCCGGGTCAACCACCCGTCCGAGATCCTCGCCATCGGCGAGACGGTCAAGGTGCAGGTCATCAAGATCAACAAAGAAACCCACCGTATCAGCCTGGGCATGAAGCAGCTTCAGGAAGATCCGTGGGACATGGTTGCCGCGAAATACCCGCTGGAATCCAGCCACACCGGTCGCGTCACCAACATCACAGACTACGGCGCATTCGTCGAGCTGGAGCCGGGCGTCGAAGGCCTCGTCCACGTCTCGGAAATGTCCTGGACCAAAAAGAACGTGCATCCCGGCAAGATCGTCTCGACCAGCCAGGAAGTCGAAGTCATGGTTCTGGAAATCGACAGCGCCAAGCGCCGCGTTTCGCTGGGTCTCAAGCAGACCATGCGTAACCCATGGGAAGTGTTTGCAGAAACACACCCCGAGGGCACCGAGGTCGAAGGCGAGGTCAAGAACATCACCGAATTCGGTCTGTTCATCGGCCTCGAAGGCGAAATCGACGGCATGGTTCACCTCAGCGACATCAGCTGGGACGAGCGCGGCGAAGATGCGATCCAGAACTACCGCAAGGGCGACATGGTCCAGGCGGTCGTCTCCGAAGTCGACACCGACAAGGAGCGCATTTCGCTTTCGATCAAGAACCTGGGCGGCGACAAGTTTGCCGAGGCGGTTGGCGGCGTGAAGCGCGGCGCGATCATCACGGTCACGGTCACATCCATCGAGGATGGCGGGATCGAAGTGGAATATGAGGGCATGAAATCCTTCATCCGCCGCTCTGACCTCAGCCGCGACCGCGCCGAGCAGCGCCCCGAGCGCTTCTCGGTCGGTGATAAGGTAGATGCGCGCGTGACGAACATCGACTCCAAGTCGCACCGTCTGGGCCTGTCGATCAAGGCACGCGAGATCGCCGAAGAGAAAGAGGCCGTTCAGCAGTATGGCTCCTCCGATTCGGGCGCATCGCTGGGCGACATCCTTGGCGCAGCGTTGAAGTCAGACGACTGATACGCGGGCTTAGGCTTGCTAGAAAATGAAGGAGGCCCCGCAGGAAACTGTGGGGCCTTTTTTTCAATGGAAAAGGTTTTTGGGGCCTCGAACATCCGACGCTGCAAAAGACTTGTACAACCAAGATAGGCAGCAAAAAGTTCCGGCTATCCAATAACATGGCCATGAAATTGATTAACAAACGTCCATTGCCTAACTCTTCGCACATGGCCCGCCGCCTCGTGCGAAACACGATCGCGAAGCGGCGGGCCCGAGGACCGGTCCGGGAGTAGTTAGTTGCGAGTCCCATTTTTAAGAGTAACTTCCGGCCGGTTCTCACATAGCGCATACGAGGCGGCCAATACTGCGCAGCGTTGTCGACCTATACGGGCCAAAGTTGGTGATCGGGTTTCACTGTGATCCTAGCGAGTTTTCTTAAATCCCTCACAGTTACACAGCATTCATAAGCGGAGTAATCGTGGCTGAATACCGCACGTCTCATCGGTGCGTTATCGGACGCGATCTAGACTGGATTAAGCCGCGCACAAAGAACCTTGGCGCTAGGATTGACCGTGATTGTCGCTTCAGATTGCACGATTGCCCCCTGCCCTGATCGCAGCCCCGAGCCATTAACCGAAGCGTTGCAGGAAACGCAGAATACCGCGATTTCGCTGGCTGTTACCCTATGGGCGCCTGCGTCCAACACCACCAGATCGGGGCGTATTTGAGCTGGGTCGTAGATCACGTTGAACGCGGTGCAGGGTCCGCCATTCAGGCGGCACTCTAAGGCGGTGTCACCGTCAAAGGCCACGGGGACCATGGGACGCGCGTGCAGATCAACGCCCTTGCCCACCAGATGCGTGCCGGGGCCGGAAATGACGACGTGCAGTCGCGCCAGGCCCGGATAGGTGGAAAACGCGCAGTCCCGCTCAATTTTGGCGACGCTCAGCCACCATGCGGTCGTGGCGTGCTGCTGGCTGGAGGCAAGCTCCTGCCGCGTGCCTGCGCCGTTGACCCATGGCTTGGACGGGATGGTGCGCAGATCAAAGAGGTGCATGTGTGGCTCCGAATGGGAAACGGGTATGTGTGCCAAGTTGAGAGGCCTGGCACCCCTCAGGCGGATCGCTTGCCATAGTAAAGGCCGACGACATGCTCGGCCTCGGCAAAGAAGAGCCAGCGGGAGGCGGCAATCCCAATTATGTGGGCGGCGACCGCAAGCGCAGCGGTGATATGCCCGCCCGGCAGGCCCAGCAGCAACACCGGCAGCACATAGCCCATCCCAAATGCGATAGCGCGCAATTTGCGGGAATGGCGGCGGCCAACGACATGGACGAACTCTCGCAAGAGGTAATTCGTACCGGTATGGGGCGGCTCGAACGCGCGCGGGTCGCCGATCTGGCCGAGGCCAGTGGCCGTCGCGAGGGTCGTGCCAGAGCGGGCCAGCGCACCATCGCCGCGCATCCACCACGCGATCTGGATGAGCGCGGCAATGGGTAACAGGACAAGTGTTAACGCGACCTGCCCTGCCAACAGCGCGCCGCCAGCCAGTGAGATCGCCAGTAGAAGCGCCGGGGTCAGCCAAGTGCGCCAACGCGGCACTGTCTTCATCTGGGCGTAGATCATCGAGGTCGTAAAAGTCACGCCAAGGCAGAGCGCCGCACCCAGCCAGCCCAGCGGCGCCCAGCGCTGATCGAAAAAGACGAGGCCCGCGCCATAGATTGCCATGATTGTCAGCGCCGCCACCGCGGCGCAGCCCTCGCGGCTAAGCCAGCTGGTGCGCCACTGCGTGAACGCCTTGAGCGCGCGTTCGGGGTGGCCGAGGTGAAAGGTGGACGCCATGAGGCCGCCAACCGCAAGGATGTAGCCGATCACAAAGAACGCAAACGCGGCCCAACCTGTGGGTGCGATTACGCCTAGCCCCAGCCAGAATAGCAGGCCAAAGCCAAGGCCGGAGAGCGTGGTGAATACGATGACGGAGGGGGCAGGATGCATGTCAGACCTTTGAAAGCGCGCGGTCAAGCCAGGCGACGAAACCTGTGGATTCCTCTGCCACCGTATCGAGGAACGGGGCCAGGATGTCGGTTTGCGGTACCTCATCCAATTGATCGCGCGCACGCGGCGGCAGATATTTGTTGACCGGCTTGGTTCCCTGCTCAGGCATCAGGTCAAACCCGCCGCGCTCTGCCGTTAGTTTACTGACGTGGCTGTCCGGATCGGCAAAATCGCCAAAGTGGCGCGCGCCTGCCGGGCAAGTGCGCACACAGACGGGGACGCGGTCTACCTCAGGCAGGTTTTCATTATAGATGCGGTCAACGCAGAGGGTGCATTTCTTCATCACGCCCTCAGCCGCGTCCATTTCGCGCGCACCATACGGGCACGCCCACGCACAAAGGCCGCAGCCGATACAATCAGCCTCGTTCACCAGAACGATACCGTCCTCGACTCGCTTGTAGCTGGCCCCGGTGGGACAGACGGTGACGCAAGGCGCGTCCTCGCAATGGAGACATGATTTAGGGAAATGGACCACCTGCGCGGCGGGTTGCACTGCGTCAGAGGTGGCAAGCGGCTGCACCTCGTAGCTGTGGACGCGGTTGAGGAACGTGCCGCTTGGGTCCTCGCCATAAGGGCGCTGGTCACTAAGCGGGGCACCGTAGTTTTCGGTGTTCCAGCCTTTGCAGGAAATCACGCATGCATGACAACCAACACAAGTATCCAAATCAATGACGAGGCCCAGCTTACGCTCGGTGGATGCGGGCAATGCGGTCATGCCGTTTCCCCCGGCTGGGCAAATGCCCCGATTGTGCGCGTGATCGATTTCTCGCTCTCAGCGTCCCATGTGGCGATGAACCAGATGAACGAGCCGAGGATTAAGGCGACGAAGGCAAAGATCGCCAAGAGTGTGCGCTGCGTCGGGGTCATTTTCCTACCTTCCAAGCGAGTTTGTCCGGGCCGGTCCCGACAGGAGATTGAACCTTGGGCATCGCGGGGTGCGCCTCAGCCGGTGCGCGAACCTTCTGGAGCTTGACGCGCAGGTCGAACCATGCGGCCTGCCCTGTTACCGGGTCGGAGTTGGCCCAGCGTAGGCCGTCACCCCTGGGCGGCAGCAGTTCGTGAATGAGGTGGTTCAACAAAAAGCCCTTGGTGCTCTCCGGCGCGCCGTCTTTTAGCGCCCAAGCGCCCTTTTGCTTGCCTATGGCGTTCCACGTCCAGACGGTATGCTCGTTCAGAGCGGCCATATGGGCCACCGGCACCGTAATCTCTCCATGGGCCGAGGTGACACGAGCCCAGTCACCGTCGGCAAATCCATGCTGCTCAAACAGCTTGGTCGGCAGGTAGAGCGGGTTGTACCCATGGATCTGCCGGAGCCACGCATTTTGTGATCCCCAACTGTGATACATCGCCATGGGCCGCTGGGTGAGGGCGTGAATAGGATACTCGGCGCTGTCTACATGGCCGTCCTCCAGCGCGGCGTACCAGATGGGCAAAGGGTCCATCGTGGCCTTTATGCGCTCGCGCAGATGATTCGGCGGTTGGCGGTCGCCGTGCCCCTCGGCCGCCAATTGGAAACGGCGCAAAGGCTCGGAATAAAGATCAAAGATGTAGGGATGCGGGCTGTCAAAGATACCGATGCCGACCGCCCAGTCCTGATAGGCCATGTTCCACGGTTTGTAATATTGCGCATCCTCGGGGATGTGCTGTGTGCAAAAGCCCCCGTTTTTGATGTAGCTGTCCAGCTGCGCCTCATTCGGGGCACCGCGTCCGTGGGTCAGACCAGCCTCGCCCATGCGCCAACCAGCCAGCGGACCGATGCCCGGTTTGCGCTGATGGTTCGTGATATAGTCGGCATAGTCCGCGTATTTCTGGCCGCCGTCCTCGTTTACGAAGCCCGGCAGATTCAGGCGCGCGCCCAACTCGCACATGGCAGATTGAAAACCGCGCACATCGCGGTCCGGCTCGACCACGGGCCAGCGGATTGCGTCGGCAGCTGCATTCGGCTCGCTTATCGGACGGTCCAGCAGCGAAATGCAGTCGTAGCGCTCCAGATAGGTCGTGTCAGGCAGGATCAGGTCGGCATAGGCCACCATTTCGCTGCTATAGGCGTCGGAGTAAATGATGCGGGGGATGACGTATTCGCCGTCCTCGCCCGTGTCGGTCAGCATCTTGGTCACGCCGCCCGTATTCATGGACGAGTTCCACGACATGTTCGCCATATAAAGGAAAAGCGTGTCGATCTTGTAGGGATCGCCCGCATGCGCGTTCGAGATCACCATGTGCATCATGCCGTGCGCAGATAGCGGGTTTTCCCACGTAAATGCCTTGTCGATGCGCGCGGGACTGCCGTCCGCCTTGAGGCACAGATCATCCGGGCCGGTGACATAGCCCAGATGAGGGCCGTCCAGCGGCTTGCCCGGCGCGCTGCCCGAGTGCGGGCGCGGATGTGCCGATACCGGCTTGGGGTATGGCGGTTTGAACCGCATACCGCCGGGCACCTCGACGGTGCCAAGGATGATTTGCAGAACATGAAGCGCGCGGCAGGTCTGAAACCCGTTTGAATGGGCGGAAATGCCGCGCATCGCGTGAAAGCTGACAGGGCGGCCTGTCATCGTCTGGTGTGTCTCGCCGCGGAAATCAGTCCACTCACGGTCCAGCGTGAACGCCTCGTCAAAGGCGACGCGCGCCAGTTCGGCTGCAATATTACGGATCTTCTGCGGGGTCAGACCGCACCGTTCGGCCACGGCCTCGGGGGCGTATTGCGGATCAAGGTAGCGCTCGGCCATCAGATGCATGACCGGGCGGTGCGTGACGCCCGCCGCGCGGTGCGTGGCATGCAGATCGGGGCGTATGCCGGGGGCGTCAAACGCCGCCAGCTTACCGGTGCCCCGGTCGATCACCAGCGGCTTGCCGTCCTTATCGCGCAAAAACAGGCCGTGTTCGGGCGATTTGGGATCACCGTTCACCAGCACCGGGGCATTGGTGTAGCGTGACAGGTAATCAACGTCGATCCGGCCCGCCTTCATCAACTCATGCACGAGGGCGAGGATGAACAGACCATCGGTGCCGGGCGTGATGCCGACCCAATCATCGGCGACGGCGTTATACCCGCTGCGGATGGGATTGACGCCGATCACGCGCGCGCCGCGTGCCTTAATCTTGCCGATGCCCATCTTGATCGGGTTGCTGTCATGGTCCTCGGCGACGCCAAATAGCATGAACAGCTTGGTATATTCCCAGTCGGGGGTGCCAAATTCCCAGAATGCCCCGCCCATCGTATAGATGCCCGCCGCCGCCATATTGACAGAGCAAAATCCGCCATGCGCCGCGTAGTTCGGCGTGCCGAAATTCTGCGCCCAATAGCTGGTGAACGACTGCGATTGATCTCGGCCAGTAAAGAACGCCAGCTTTTCGGGCGCGGTTTCGCGCAAGGGTGCCAGCCAATCGGTCGCGAGTCTCAGCGCCTCGTCCCAGCTGATTTCCTCGAACTCGCCTGATCCGCGCGGGCCGACGCGGCGCAGAGGCGCACGCAGCCGTGCAGGCGAATTGTGCTGCATGATGCCGGCGCTACCCTTGGCGCACAAAACGCCCTTGTTCACGGGATGGTCGCGGTTGCCCTCGATATAGGCGACTTTGCCGCCTTTCATATGCACGTCGATTCCGCAGCGGCAGGCGCACATATAGCAGGTCGTCTTGCGCACCTCGTCCGAGACGTGGGGCGAAAGATCGAGGTCGGGCTGTTTATGCTGCAAATTCGGGGCCTTCCATCAGATTGGACGCCTCCCGCGCGACAAAGGCTTCCTCCTGCGCGGGCACGATATGGGTGGGAACGTCTCCTGCCCATTTCAGTTTAAGCAGAATATCATTCCGGATGTCACCCGCATTCTCACCGATCCCGCCGGTAAAGGCGATGGCGTCCAGTCCGCCCATCGCCGCGATCATCGAGCCTGCGTGCCGCGCGGACCAATAACAGAAATGCCAAATGGCCAGCTGCGCGCCGGGAGCGCCAGATGCCTGCAGCGCGCGCATGTCAAAGCTGTCGCCCGAAAGGCCCAGTAGCCCCGACGCGTGGGTCAGCAAATGCTCTGCCGCGTCCACGCCCAAGCGGCGGGCTAGCTCCAGCACCGCCGCCGGGTCCATGTCGCCGCTGCGGGTGCCCATGGTCAGGCCAGCGTTGGGCGAATAACCCATCGTGGTGCCGACAGAGCGGCCCTCGCGGATCGCGCAAATCGACGCTCCATTTCCAAGGTGGAACGCCAACAGGCGGCCCGGCAGCGGCTGGCCAGTTTGGCGCGGCAACGCCTCGACAAGTGCGGCATAGCTGATGCCGTGAAATCCATAGCGACGCAGACCGCGCGTGTCGGGCGTGCAGGGCAGGGCATAGCGCGTTGCCACCTCAGGGATGCTGGCATGAAACGCAGTGTCAAAGCTGGCAAATTGCGGCAGGTCCGGCGCGAGTGCAGCGATGCTGTCGATCACTTCCAGATGATGCGGATTATGCAGTGGCGCGAGCGGGATGCAGTCCGCGATCTGCGCACGGACCTCCGGAGTGATCCGCGCAGAGGTGCCGAGCGCTTCGCCGCCATGCACAACGCGGTGCGCGGCGGCGGCAAAGCTGTCAATCGCATGGCCCTGCGCAGCCAGATCCGCCATCACGCGGCTGAGGGCGGCACCGTGATCGGGCACCGCATCACTGCCCGCGCGGGCAACCTCGCGGCCATTCACGAACACCGCTGCCTTGATCGTTGATGATCCGGCATTGAGGACGAGGATGGCGCGCGAGATCATACCGTTTGCGGGCGCATGTCCGCAGCGTCGATGCCTGCCACGGCGACAGGTTTCTTCATAGCATCGCGGCGGAAGGGCTCGCCCAGTTCTTGGTTAATCATCGCCTCGATCAGGGTGGTCACGCCGTTTTCCATTTGGTCCCTGACCGCTTGGTTCAGCGCGTCCGTCAGCTCCTCCATCGTGCGCGCAACGACGCCTTTCAGCCCGCAGGCATTGGCGATTCCGGCGTAGGAAACCTGTGTGTCCAGCTCCGTGCCGACAAAATTGTCATCATACCAAAGCGTCGAGTTCCGCTTTTCCGCGCCCCACTGGTAGTTGCGGAAAACGATCTGCGTAACCGCCGGCCATTCACCGCGGCCGATAGCCGTCAGCTCTGTCACCGCGATGCCGAACGCGCCATCACCGGAAAAGCCGACGACGGGCACATTGGGGCAGCCGATCTTGGCCCCCACGACCGAGGGCAGGCCGTACCCGCAAGGCCCGAAAAGGCCGGGCGCGAGGTATTTGCGCCCCTCCTCAAACGTCGGATAGGCATTGCCGATGGCGCAGTTGTTGCCGATGTCACTGCTGATGATCGCGTCCTTCGGCAGGGCGGCCTGTATCGCGCGCCATGCCATGCGAGGGCTCATCCAGTCAGGTTTGTCGTCGCGGCAGCGCTGATTCCATGTGGTGCCTTCGTCATCCTCTTCATGATCCATCGAGGACAGCTCCTGCGCCCATGCGGATTTCGTCGTCGAGATCAGATTGCGGCGATCCTTGCGGCCCTCGTCGCCGGCGGTGCCGGACAGCTTGGACAGGATCGAAGTCGCAACCTTTTTCGCGTCACCAATGATGCCGACGCTGACCTTCTTGGTCAGGCCAATCCGATCTGGGTTGATATCGACCTGAATGATCTTGGCGTCCTTGGGCCAATAGTCGATGCCGTAGCCCGGTAGGGTCGAAAACGGATTCAGCCGCGTGCCCAGCGCCAAAACCACGTCGGCGCGCGCGATCAACTGCATCGCAGCCTTGGACCCGTTATACCCCAGCGGCCCGGCGAACAGCGGATGCGATCCGGGGAAGGCATCATTATGCTGATAGCCCACGCAGACGGGCGCATCTAGACGCTCGGCCAGCTTCATCGATGCATCGATCGCCCCGCCAAGGATAACGCCCGCACCGTTTAGGATCACCGGGAATTTGGCGTTCGACAGCAGCTCAGCCGCCTCTGCCAGCGCCTCGTCGCCGCCTGATGGGCGTTCAAAGCTGACGATCTGCGGCAAGTCGATATCAATCACTTGCGTCCAGAAATCGCGCGGCATGTTGATCTGCGCGGGCGCGCTGGCGCGCTTGGCGTTCAGGATCACGCGGTTCAGCACTTCGGCGACGCGGGTGGGGTCGCGCACTTCCTCTTGGTAGGCGACCATGTCGGCAAAGGCGGCCATCTGCTCCACCTCCTGAAATCCGCCCTGCCCCAGCGTCTTGTTCGCCGCCTGCGGTGTGACCAGCAGCAGGGGCGAGTGGTTCCAATAGGCGGTTTTTACAGCGGTGACAAAGTTGGTGATGCCCGGTCCGTTCTGCGCGATCATCATGCTCATCTTGCCAGTCGCGCGGGTATAACCGTCGGCCATCATGCCGCCCGATCCCTCATGCGCGCAGTCCCAGAATGTGATGCCCGCCTTCGGAAAAATATCCGAAATCGGCATGAAGGCTGACCCAATGATGCCGAACGCATGTTCGATACCGTGCATTTGCAGGGTTTTGACGAAGGCTTCTTCGGTGGTCATTTTCATGGCGATATCCTTGGAGGGTTAGGGCGCGGTGGCGGTTTTGCGAAACTAAGGCCCGCTGGGCGCGCGCAATAGGGCCAGTTGGCGCCGCGTGATGGCGCCAATTAGCTGGCATCCCGCAGGGCATCTGCAAGCAGCGCGATTCCTGCGCCGATCTTGTCCGACGGGATCGACGAATAGGCAAGACGGTAGAAATTGAGCGGAGGGTTATCGCCGTGAAAGAACGACGCACCCGGCTCTATCAGCACGCCCTTGGTGCGCAGAGCGGCGGCGACGCGGCCGATATCCACCCCCTCTGGCGCGCGCATCCAGATGGACGATCCGCCATGCAGGCCACGCCCTGCGACGGTCAGGCCATGCTGGGCCAGTGCGTCCTCCATTACGTGGCGGCGGTCGGCATAGGCGCGCGAGGTGCGGCGGATCAGGCTGTCGTAATGGCCAAGGCTGAGGAAATACGCCGCCGTGCGCTGCATCAGGCCGGGCGGGTGGCGCAGCACGCTGGCGCGCAGTGCGCGCGCCTCGCGTATGAATGGGCGCGGCCCGACCAGATACCCAAGACGCAGACCCGGAAAGATCGACTTGGAAAAGCTGCCGACGTAGATGACGCGCCCGTCCCGATCCAGCGATTTCAGCGATGGCGACGGCGGATTGAGGAACGACATTTCAAACTCGTAATCGTCCTCGACAATCAATGCGTCCATGTCCCGCGCGCGGGCCAGTAGGGCACGGCGGCGCGACATCGGCATGGTCGCATTGGTCGGGCATTGGTGGCTGGGCGTGGTGAAAATCACGTCGGCCTCGGCTGGCAAATCGCCGGGCGGCAGGCCGCGCGCGTCGACGGGGACGGCATGCGTGTGACAGCGCGACTGCTCCAGAATATCGCTGAGACCGTGATAGCATGGGTCCTCGACCACCGCCGTACGGCGCTGCGTCAGCAGCACCTGCGCAGTCAACCACAGCGCGTTTTGCGCCCCCATTGTCACCAATATCTCGTCCGGCTCGGCCAATATGCCGCGCCGGGGCAGCGTGTGGCGGGTAATGAATTCGATCAGGCGTGGATCGTCGCGGTCGTAGTAGTCAGTGGCCTGCGCGTGAAAATCCTTGAGGCCCAGCGCGCGGAGTGCGCAGTGCCGCCAATTCGCATGGTCGAACAACTTGGCATCGCTCTGGCCATATAGAAACGGATAGGGATAACTCGCCCAATCCTGCGGCTTTTCCGGCGAACGCCCCCCGGTGTAACGCCGCCCTAGCGCGCGGGACCAGTCGATACGATCCTGCACTGGGTGCGCGGGGGCAAAGCTGGACGGTTCAGGCGCGCCGTCTGATACGTAAAAGCCAGAGCGATCGCGCGCGGCCAGATAATCGTTTGCCTGCAATTCAGTATAGGCGAGCGTCACAGTAATCCGGCTGACGCCCAGATGCGCGGCAAGGCGGCGCGAGGATGGCAGCCGTTCCCCCTTGGCAAAGCGGCCCGAAAGGATGCCCTCGGCGATCATCTGCTGGATGCGCGCCTGAAGCGTGCCCTCGCCATCGGCGCTGAGAAAGAAGGTTTCGACTGGGATCGCCATGCGGTGACGTTAGACTGGACTTACCCGCCGCGCAATCTGGCCTGATGCCGGGAGGCCGTTTTTTAACGGCGCTCAGCCCCAGCCTTCGGTATATTCATCGACCTTACGCTTCTCGCGGCGGGTGCGAAACTTGCGCCAGCGCGCCCAGATGCCCCAAAACAGCGCGGCTAGAACGGTCAGCAAGATAATGTTGAACCAAGGGATGATCGTCACATCCGGGCCTGAGACAGGCTTGACCGAGATCGCGTTGGGGAAAATCGAGAGGAACTCGTTGCGCCAGCCGTAGTGCGTGATCGACACCCATTGGGCGGCGCTGGCGCTGCGCTTGGACATCAGGTCCGAGGCCTCGGCCTGCAAATTCGACGTGTCGAACTTGAAGTAAGGCGGCCAGCCCCAGCCGGTATCCTCGTTGCGGTAAATCATCGGTTTGCCGTTGGTCCGAAACGCTTGGATGAAAAATACGTCGCGATTGGTCGGCGCAGCGGCATTGCCGGAATCCGAATTCGCCCAGAAGATCGAGTTTTCACCGAAATCGACGCGCTTTTCATAGGTGTCGGTGATGCGCGCGATGTCATGCTGCGGCAACGTATAGTGCAGAAATCCAATGATTACCGCCCAAAACACGCCCCAGAAAACCCATTTTAAATAGACCATTCAGGCCCCCTCACTTGAAATTCGTCCAATATACAATCGTCGCGATAACGGCGACCGGCACCACGTAAACGCCCAGAATCAGTTTTCGCCTCACCGATCCGTCATATTCCTTTAGACCTGCGTCGACGAATTCGTCCTCGTCGCCGGGTCTGCCTGATACCAGCCATTCGGCCTCCAGCTTGCCGCGCCTAGTGCGCCGGGACCAGATCGACAGCGCAATATAAAGCACCGTTAGAATGGCCCCTCCGATGAGGACGAGCTTTGCCAGTGCCAGCATGATCTTCCTCTCGAAGGTGCGCGTTATCCCTTTGTAATGCGGAACGGTGGAACATGGAAATAGATGAGTGCAAGCCCTGCGAGTGCCGAGCTTGGTGGCCTCACCGCTATCGGGACGAAAAAGGGGCGGCCACGATAGGCCGCCCGCTTTCATTCGATCATATCAAGCCTTAGCCGACGACGTTGAATTCCGGGCCGTAGGGATAGCCGGTGATGTCCTCGTTGCCGTCCTCTGTGATGATGAGCACGTCGTGCTCGCGGTAGCCGCCTGCACCGAGCTGGTCGTTCGCGATGGTCAGCATCGGCTCCATCGAGATGACCATGCCGGGCTCCAGCACTGTGTCGATATCCTCGCGCAGCTCCAGTCCCGCCTCGCGGCCATAGTAATGCGACAGGATACCAAAGCTGTGGCCGTAGCCAAAGGTGCGGTATTGCAGTAACTGCCGCTCCTGCAAGAAGTCGTTGATCTTGTGCGTGATCTCCGAGCAGGACGCGCCGGGCTTTAGCAGGCTCATGCCGTACTCATGCGCGGCAATATTCGCCTCCCAGATCTTCAGCGATGCATCATCGACTTCGCCGACAAACATCGTCCGCTCCAGCGCGACATAGTAGCTGGAAATCATCGGAAAGGTGTTTAGTGACAAGATGTCGCCTGTCTCCAACTTGCGCGCGGTGACGGGGTTGTGGGCGCCGTCGGTGTTGATGCCTGACTGGAACCAGACCCAGCTGTCGCGGTATTCCGCATCTGGGAACTCTTTGGCAATCTCCAGCTCCATCGCATCGCGGCCTGCAATGGCCACGTCAATCTCGCGCGTGCCGACCTTGACCGCGTCCTTGACGGCGTAGCCGCCCACGTCCGCGACCTTGCAGCAGCGTCGGATCAGGTCCAGCTCGGCCTGGCTCTTGTGCATGCGTTGAACCATTGTCGTCGGCGCAATATCGACCAATTTCGACGGCTTGAGGAAGCTGTCCATCTTGGACTTTTGCAACAGCGTCAGATGGTCGGCCTCAAAGCCGACGACTTTGCCCTCGCCGCATACGGACAGGATCGCGCGCCAGTAGTTGTCACGCTGCCAGTCGGTGTAGGTAATGTTGTCGCCATGGCAGCGGCGCCAGGGCTGTCCCGCGTCGATACCAGCGGAAATGGTCACATCCTGATCGGCCGTGACGACAAGGCCGCAAGGGCGACCAAAGGCACAGTAAAGAAATCCCGAATAATATGCGATATTGTGCATCGAGGTGAATACGGCGACGTCGACCCCCAAGTCGGCCATGCGCGCGCGCAGACCTTTGAGGCGCGCGTCATATTCGGCACTACTGAATTGCAGCTGAGCCTTTTCACCATTGTGAAAGCGATACATTTCTGGACGTTCAGTCATTTCGACCCTCCTAAGAAAAGAAAGGTCCCGGCGTTCAGGACTGTTGGATTGCAAGCGGCCTTGTTCCGAATCGGAGAAGCGGCGCCACCGCCTCGGCCTGCTGTCTTTGTTGCCGATGCTGTGTATTCTGGCAAGATATTTAAATGAAATGGATGCAGGACACCCCGCACATGACCGCTCGCACAGGCCCGATGAACCTTATCACCGACGTGCCGGGGCTGCGTATCGGCAACGCCGGGGACACGGCGCTAAAATCTGGCGCGACGGTGTTGGTTGCTGATGCGCCCTTCACCGCAGGCGTGCACGTCATGGGCGGTGCGCCCGGCACGCGCGAGACGGATCTGCTGGCGCCGGATCGGTCCGTGCAACAAGTAGACGCGTTGGTGCTGTCGGGCGGCTCGGCCTTTGGGCTAGACGCGGCGTCGGGCGCCGCGGATGCGCTACGCGCAGCAGGGCGAGGATATGCCGTTGGCGACGTTCGCGTACCGATCGTCCCGGGCGCGATCCTCTTTGATCTGTTGAATGGCGGGGAAAAGGACTGGGCACAAAATCCCTACAAGCAGCTTGGCAAGGATGCGCTGACGGCGGCGGATACGCGTTTCAATCTGGGCAACGTAGGTGCTGGCATGGGTGCCACGACAGCGACGCTGAAGGGCGGTCTCGGCTCGGCCTCGATTATCCTGCCATCGGGGCACATTGTCGGTGCGTTGGTCGCGGTCAATGCGCTCGGATCGGCCACCGTCGCGGACGGCCCGCATTTCTGGGCAGCGCCGTTCGAGATAGAGGGCGAATTCGGCGGGCTGGGCCCTGCGCGCTATTTTGGCGACGTGCATCTGCCACGCACAAAGCTGGCTGGCGGTAACACGACCATCGCCATCGTCGCGACAGATGCCGCGCTGAACCAATCACAATGCACGCGGCTGGCGATTGCTGCGCATGACGGTATGGCGCGCGCGCTGCTGCCATCGCACACGCTAATGGACGGCGATCTGGTATTCGCTGCCAGCACCGGAACCCGGCCTCTTGATGCTGCCGGCGACACCATGCTGCTAGGCCACGCCGCCGCGACCTGCCTTGCGCGGGCGATCGCGCGCGCGGTCTATCTGGCGCGGCCCGCACAGGGGGATAGACTGCCGTGCTGGCATGGCAGGTTCGGCAAGTCAGCTTAGGGCTGGACCCTTGAACCTTTTGGCCCAAATACCGATAAGACCGAAAATATCGCCACTACCGGAGACTTCGCACCTTGATAAAATTTGCCACACGCGCCCCTGCTCTTGCGCTGGCCCTGCTCTTTGCAATCTTGATCAGCCCGGCGCCGATCGCTGCACAAGATACCCAAGTGCCGCAAGCACAGACCCAAGAGACGCAGCCAGAGGACGCAGCCGAGCAAGCCACCGCTGAGACAGGCCCGCTCATCGTCGCAACCAAACATACACCGCCCTTCGCCTTTGTCGGGGCGGGCGGCGAATGGAGCGGTATTGCCATTGACGCGATGACCGCCATCGCAAGCGATCTAGGCCGCACCATCGAGTGGCGAGAGGATACGCTGGACGGAATGCTGGCGGCAGTGGAGGATGGCGAAGTCGACGCCGCCATCGCCGCGATCACGATCACGCCCGCGCGAGAGGCCAAGCTGGATTTCACCTTTCCCTACTACACGACTGGCCTTGGTATCGCGATAAACCCAGACGCCGGAAGTGGCTGGTTTCAGGTGGTAAAGAACCTCTTTACTTGGCAGTTCGCGGTCGCGATTGCCACGCTTTCGACCGTTCTACTGGCTGCCGGCGCCGCCGTCTGGGCGTTTGAACGGCGCAGCAACGAGGAATTCCCCCGCTCCACGGCCCAAGGTCTGGGCGATGGATTCTGGTGGGCGGCGGTCACGATGACCACAGTCGGCTACGGTGACAAGTCGCCGCGCACTCTGGGCGGGCGGATCGTGGGCGTGATCTGGATGTTTACTGCTATGCTGATCGTCGCCAGCTTTACCGCCGCCATCGCGGCATCGCTGACCGTCGGCAGCCTGGGCAATTCGATCCAAGGGGTGTCGGATCTGAAAATGCACCGCGTCGGCGTCGTCACCGGCACGACGGGGGCCGAGGAAATGGCCGCGCGCGGTATTCGTCTGGCGCGCTACGATAGCATCGAAGACGGCCTGCAGGCGCTGCTGGACGAAAAGATTGCAGCGTTCGTCTATGACAAGCCGCTGATGCAATACGTCGCGCTTAACGAGTTCGAAAGTGAGGTGCAGATTCTGGACGACGCCATAGGCCGGCAGGATTACGGCATCGCCCTGCCTACAGATTCCGAATTGCGCGAGCCGATGAACCGCGCCCTGCTGACCTATCTGCGAAGCGATGCGTGGTCCCGCGTGCTTAGCCGGTATCTGGGCGTGAACTGACCGATGCCCGCGCGCGTTATCTGGACAAGACCGTCGCAAGGTGCTTTGCCTTGCGCAGATTCAGGCGGAAAGCCAATACAAACCGAAAAGGATGCATGACATGAGCAAAACAGACCTTAAATCCCTGCTCAAGGACCCCAGCCTGCTGGCCGACAAGGCCTATGTGAACGGCAAGTGGGTTAGCGGCGATGCCACGTTCGACGTGATGAACCCCGCGCGCGGGGACGTCGTGGCCAAGGTTGCCGACCTTAGCCGCGCTCAGGTCGGTGAGGCGATTGCCGCCGCCGAAAAGGCGCAAAAGGAATGGGCCAAGTGGACCGGCAAGGAGCGCGCAAATGTGCTGCGCAAATGGTTCGACCTGATGATGGAACATCAGGATGATCTGGGCACCATCCTGACCGCCGAGCAAGGCAAGCCGCTGGCCGAAGCCAAGGGCGAAGTCGCCTATGGCGCGTCCTTCATCGAGTTTTTCGCCGAAGAGGCCAAGCGCATCTACGGCGAGACGATCCCCGGCCACCAGCGGGACAAGCGTATTATGGTGATCAAGCAGCCCATCGGCGTTGCCGCATCCATCACGCCTTGGAACTTCCCCAATGCGATGATCACGCGCAAGGCCGCACCCGCGCTTGCCGCTGGCTGTGCTTTTGTCGGACGCCCAGCGGCAGAAACGCCGCTGTCGGCCACCGCCATGGCCGTTCTGGCCGACCGTGCGGGCATCCCCGCGGGCGTCTTTAACATCGTGACGTCCTCGCGGTCGTCCGACGTCGGCAAGGAGTTCTGCGAGAATCCTGCCGTGCGCAAGCTGACGTTCACTGGCTCCACCGAAGTTGGTCGCATCTTGCTAAAGCAGGCCGCCGATCAGGTCATGAAATGCTCGATGGAATTGGGCGGCAACGCACCCTTTATCGTATTCGACGATGCGGATTTGGATGCCGCCGTTGAGGGCGCGATTCTGTGCAAGTTCCGAAACAACGGCCAGACCTGCGTCTGCGCGAACCGCATCTATGTGCAGGCCGGCGTTTATGACACCTTCGCCGAAAAGCTGAAGGCAGCCGTTGAAAAGCTGAAGATGGGCGATGGCATGGACGAGGGCGTCACGCTCGGCCCGCTTATTAACAAGGACGCGATCACCAAGGTGCAAGAGCATGTGGCCGACGCGAAATCCAAAGGCGGCACCGTCATCATGGGCGGCGGTGAGCCGTCGCAGCGTGAGGGGAATTTCCTGCCCCCCACCATCATCACGGGCGCGACGCAGGACATGCAGTTCGCCACGGACGAGACGTTCGGCCCACTAGCGCCGCTCTTCAAGTTTGAGGACGAGGATGATGTGATCGCGATGGCCAACGATACAATCTTTGGCCTTGCCAGCTACTTCTATGCCAACGATCTGAGCCGCGTCTACAAGGTGGCCGAAGCGCTGGAATATGGCATTGTCGGTGTGAACACTGGCATCATCTCGACTGAGGTCGCGCCATTCGGCGGCGTCAAGCAATCGGGTCTGGGCCGCGAAGGCAGCCACCACGGCATCGAAGATTATCTGGAGATGAAATACATCTGCATGTCAGTCTAAGTTTCAGACTAATGCCATACTAAAATGACGCCCCGCCGGCTATCCGGCGGGGCGTTACGCGTATCAGTTAACGGGTTTCGCGTTTTCGGCATCCCGTGCGCTATCAGAACGGCGTTCGATCGCGATCCGGCGCGGTTTCAGCGCTTCGGGCACTTCGCGCACGAGGTCGATATGCAGCATCCCATCCGCATGAGTGGCATTCAGCGCGCGGACGTGGTCAGCAAGTTGAAAGCGCCGCTCGAATGCGCGGGTGGCGATGCCGCGGTGCAGATACGTACGCGCCTCGCCGTCATCCGCCTTGCGGGCCGAAACGATCAGCGCGCCCTCTCGCAGCTCGACCGACAGATCATCCTCGGCAAAGCCTGCAACGGCGATGGAAATGCGCCACGCGTCATCGTCCATCTTTTCGATATTATAGGGCGGATACGTCGGCTGCGCGGTGTCCGCGGTCAAAACGCGGTCCATTACGTCCGCAATTTGGTCAAAGCCGACAGTGGCCCGGTATAGCGGGGCCAAATCAAAGTTTCGCATGGGTCATCCTCCATTGAGCGATACCATTATGATATGCCTTCCCACATGGGACAGGCGGTTAGATGCGCGGACCCTTGCGGCATCCGGCATGTGATATTTGGGTAAGGCTCGGCGCGGTTTCAAGTCCGGCCACACGCCTCACGGTTTCTGGAATTTGGCACCCATCGCGCCGCCGCCCTGACCAACTTGCACACGGCGCGGACTGGCAACTTGCTGGCGCGGCGCGGCGCGCAAGGCTACCTTTAGGTCGGCCACGATGCCGGGCAATGTCATGCCATAGGCGATATCCGCGCCCCCACTAGAGATCAGCGAAACGATGCGCGCGCGCTGCCCCTGCCTACGCGAAAACACAGGCGCCCCGGACGAACCGAAAGTGACGTCACAATCGAATGCCAGCAGGCCGCGCCCCGCGCCGGTTACGCCGCAATCGCGCTGCCACGACAGCGCCGCATCGCGGCCCCGCCCATAGCTGACCACGCTCACGCGCAAGCCCTGCCGCGCCTCAGCACCAGCCAAGACAAAAGGACTGGCGACCGCAGCAGGGATTGCCTGAGACAGCTTTAACAGGGCTGCATCATGGCGCACCATGTCGCTGGTCACACGCGGGCCGGGGGTATAATCCGGGTGCGCTGCGACCTGCGCGACCCCGCTTTGAGAGATGAAAACACCATCGCGAAGCCCGGCGCGAAAGGAAATTCGCTCAGGCGGGATGGGCGCGCCTGCATCGTCAAAAACGCAGTGCGCCGCTGTCAGGACCAAATCAGGTGCGATCAGCGAGCCGGTGCAATATCCTTTGCCCTCTAGCTCTAGCCGGCCCACAGCCTCCCAGCCGAATAGATCATCGCGGTCTGTCAGCCGGATCAGCCCGCCTGCCAGCGCCGGAGCGGCCAGCGACAGAATTGGCGCGCAGATTAGCGCGGCATATATCGCGTCCCGTACCCTCATGGTTTGGCAAACTTGGCGCCGGTGTCGCGCACCGTGCCAACCTCGGCCATAAACGGCCCCACGCCGGACCGTCCGCCCATGCCGGCGGCCAACTCGGCCTTCAGCACCTCTAATGGTGCTTGCAACTGGGTGCCCAGCGATACCTTTTTACCGTCCACTTCGGCCATTGCAGACACGACTGATACGACGCGCGGCGCGCCCCCGTCGAAGGTAAATATCGGCGCGCCTGAGCTGCCATAGTCGACGTCACAAGACATGACCAGCACGCCCTCTTGCCGTGCAATCACCTCGCAAACCTCCTGCAAGGACGGCGCGTCAGAGCGTCCACGTGCATAGCTGACCACGCCGACCCGCTGGCCGGGCTTCGGGCGCTTGTCCGTGTCAAATGGCTCGACCCGCGCGTTACGGATGGGCTGGCGCAGTTCCAGCAGGGCAACGTCATTGCGCACCCGCTCGGCCACGACTTCGCCGTCATGTGCATAATCAGGATGTACGACAGCGCGCTTGACCCAGCGATAGGCCGAGGCTCGTCCATTGCGCCAGCCAGCCAGAAACTCGATCTTTTCGTGGTCTAGCCGAACGCCTGTTTCGCTATCAAACAGGCAGTGGGCAGCCGTCAGCACCAAATCCGGCGCAATCAGCGCCCCGGTGCAAAACCCGCGCCCAGCCAGCTCTAGCCGGCCTACAGCCTCCCAGCCGCGCCCATCGTCGCCGGTATCAAGGCGCTTTAGCGCTGACTCCTCCGCATGGCCGGGAATCGGTGCGCCACCCCAAGTCAGGCCCAGCGAGAGGGCGAAAAGCAGGGTGCGCAGCATGCGGTATCTCCGGAAAATTATGTTTGTTCGTGCCGAGATAGCGGCGGTTTGGGGCGAAACTTAGGCGCCAATCGCACGATTTGGCACATTGGCAAGAGCGGGGGGCAAAGGACCGCCCGTCGCCCAATCCAGCAGCTCGACAGTATGGACAATAGGGATGTCCGTGGCGCTACCGATCTGCATCATGCATCCGATATTGCCCGCCGCTATGATATCGGGCGTTCGTGCCTCCAGCGCCTTTACCTTGCGCATTTTTAGCTGCTTTGAAATCTCAGGCTGCATCAAGTTGTAGGTGCCGGCAGATCCACAGCACAGGTGGCTTTCCGCAGGCTCCGTCACGGTAAATCCGGCGCGGCGCAGCAGGTCTTTGGGATAGGTCTTTATCTGCTGCCCATGCTGCAGCGAACACGCGGCATGATAGGCGACGACCTGCGATTTTGGCGCAGCTTCCGGCATGTCCAGCTGCATCAGCAACTCACTGATATCCATCGCAATTCCAGATACCCGCGCGGCCTGCTCCGCCAGCGGATCTTCGCGAAACATATGCCCGTAATCCTTGACCGTTGTGCCGCAGCCAGACGTATTGATGACGATGGCATCCAGGCCGCCTGCATCCATCTCAGCGCCCCAAGCGCGGACGTTCTGCGCCGCCGCTGCGTGGCTTTCCCCGGTTTTGCCCATATGATGCACCAGCGCACCGCAGCAGCCTGCACCGCGAGCCACCACCACGTCGCAACCCAGCCGCGTCAGCAGGCGAATCGTAGCGTCATTGATGTCGGTGTTCAGTGCCTTTTGTGCACAGCCCGTCATCAGCGCAACGCGCTTACGCGGGGTACCGCGCGCGGAATGCGTTTGCGGGTCGTCATTGCGGCTAACCGGCGGAATACGCTTTGGCGCCATTTCCAGCATCGCCCGCAGCCGTGGATCGGGCATCAATCGGGCAAAGGGACGCGCCGCCTTGGCCCCCAGAAGCGCGAGGCGAAAGCGCGTAGGATAGGGCAGGATTCGCGCCAGCATCCAGCGCAGGGCGCGATCACCCAGCGGTCGCTTGTAATGCTCGTTGATATAGGCCCGCGCATGATCGACCAGATGCATGTAATGCACGCCCGACGGGCAGGTCGTCATGCAAGCCAGGCACGACAGACAGCGGTCGATATGCTTGACCGTTTTGGCATCTGGCACGCGGTCGTTCTCCAGCATATCCTTGATCAGATAGATGCGCCCTCGCGGGCTGTCCAATTCATCGCCAAGTATCTGATATGTGGGGCATGTCGCGGTACAAAATCCGCAATGCACACAGGCGCGCAAGATTTGGTTAGACTGCGCGGTATCGGGATCGGCCAACTGCTCGGGCGTAAAATGCGTCTGCATCAGTCGGCTCCCTCTCGCGGTGACATGAGGCCGGGGTTGAGGATGCCGCGCGGGTCGAATCGCGCGCGCAGCCCTGCCTCGATGGCGGCAATGGGCGGCGTTGCTGGATGAAACACCCCAAGGCGCGCCTTGACCTCCGGCGCCGCGCGTACCAGCGTCGCATGGCCTGCAAAGTTACCGAGCGCCGCGCGCACATCCGTCCCTTCGGGCACTCGCAGCCAGATCAGGCCGCCGCCCCAATCATATACCACATCCGCGCAGGGCACTCTTGCCGCCAGCACAGGCCCATCCGTTGGCCGCGCCGAGACACGCCAGACATCGCCGCCACCTCGAAGGGCCGAAACATCGCGGATCTCTCGCCATACCGCGTAATCTTCCTCCAGCTGCCAGTTGCCAAATTCGGCCAGCCGTGCGCGCAGTTGATCGGCGCGGTAGGCCACCGACGCCTCAAAGCCTTCGAGGCGGATCAGGGTGCGCATGCTGCCCGCCGCCACATGCGCTGCGCCCGACACCTCAAAAGGCGAGCTCAGCGCTTGCGACAGCGCCGTCACGGCGCGCGCCCCGTCCAATCCGCTTACGGCTAAGGTCAACGAGGCACGCGGGATCGGCAATACCTTCAGCGACACCTCGCTGATCACGCCCAGCGTGCCATAGCTGCCTGCCATGAGCCGCGTCAGATCATAGCCAGTGACATTCTTCATCACACGGCCGCCGTTTTTCAACACGCGCCCCATGCCATCAACAAAGCGCACGCCCAAAAGGAAGTCTCGGCACGCTCCAATCGCTATCCGGCGCGGCCCCGAAACATTCGCCGCAACCATTCCGCCAATCGTCGGCACACCGGACGTACCAAGCAGTTCGCGGTGGTCCATCGGCTCAAATGCTAGACGCTGCCCCTCGGCGGCCAGCACGTCCTCGACCTCAGCAAGCGGTGTGCCCGCGCGCACCACCAGCGTCAGCGCGCCCGGCTCGTAAAGGGTCACGCCGCTCAGCCCCGCCGTCGACAGCGCCTCGCCTGTCCCCGCGCCAAAGCCGCGCGTGCCGCCGCCGACAATCCGCAAGGGGCCGTTTGCGCCCGCAATCATGCGCGCTAACTCTGCTTCGGTTTCGGGACGCATCACTTTCTTCTTGCCTTAAATATCCAAAAAACGGTCGCTACGGGCGCGAATCTCTGACCCATCACGCAGAGGCCATTCGACGGACCGCGCTGGCCCCCAGCGGAAACACCTTGGCCGGGTTCAGCAGCCAGCTGGGGTCAAACACATCCTTGACCGCCATCTGAATCTCCAGATCGTCCGGCGCGTATTGATATTCCATCAAGTCGCGCTTTTCGATGCCTACACCATGCTCGCCTGTCAGGCAGCCGCCCACGTCGACGCACAGCTTCAGGATCTCGGCGCCCAGCGCCTCACACAGCTCCTGTTGGCCGGGCGTGTTGGCGTCATAGAGGATCAGCGGGTGCATATTGCCATCGCCGGCGTGAAACACATTGCCGACCTTCAGGCCGTATTCCTCGCTCAACTCGCCAATCCGGCGCAGCACAAAGGGCAGTTGGCTGACCGGGATTGTGCCATCGAGGCACATGTAATCGCCCAGTTGCCCCATCGCACCAAACGCTGATTTTCGGCCCAGCCAAATGCGCGCGCTCTCCGCGGGCGATGCGCTTTCGCGCAGTTCCACCGGGTCATGGCGGCGGGCGATCTCAAGGATTATCGCCAGCTGTTCGTCGATTTCCGCCGGGCTCCCTTCGACCTCAACAATCAGAAGCGCCTCACAATCGGGGTATCCTGCACTCGCAAACGCCTCGGTCGCGCGGATGCAAGGGCGGTCCATGAATTCGATCGCAACGGGCAGAACGCCTGCCTTGATTATATCCGACACGCAGGCGCCGGCGACCTCGTTGCTGTCATATCCGATCAGCACGGGGCGCGCGCCCTCAGGCTTTGGCAGGATGCGCAAGGTCGCCTCGGTCACGACGCCCAGTTGCCCTTCGGAGCCGCAGATCAGCGCCAGCAGGTCCAGCCCGCCTGCATCCAGATAAGCCCCGCCGATTTCGGTGACTGTGCCGTCCATCATGACCATGGTTACACCCAGCAGATTGTTCGTGGTCACACCGTATTTCAGGCAATGCGCCCCGCCCGAATTCATCGCGATATTGCCAGCTATGGCGCAGGCCAGCTGGCTACTGGGGTCGGGTGCATAGAAAAATCCATGCTCTTCGACAGCGCCTGTCACCGCCAGATTGGTGCGCCCCGTTTCGACACGGATAATGCGGCTGTCCAAATCGACCTCCAGCACTTCGGTCATCCGCGCGATGCCCAAGATAACACAATCAGCGGTCGGCAGCGCGCCTCCGGCCAGCGACGTACCGGCGCCGCGCGGCACGACAGGAACGCGCATTTCATGGCAGATTTTCAACGCCGCCGATACCTCGGCGGTCGTGCGCGGCAAGATCACGGCAAGCGGCGCGCAGCGGTAGGCCGCCAATCCATCGCATTCATAGGCGCGCGTCTCCGCAGGGTCGGATATGACTGTGCCGGGCGGCAATGCTGCCGCCAGCCTCGCAACGATGCGCTCTTTGCCAGTGACGATGGCAGCGTCGGGTACGGGCATGTCCATGGACCATCCTCCTCTAGACACCCACGGTATTGTGACCGCCCGGCCAAGGCAAGGCATGGCGCGGCCCTGTGCGCGCGCCAATGGGATCTGTATACAGGCTGTATGAAATCGATTCTCAGCGTCGCCCTTTTTGCCGTTATACCCGTCGCCGCATTGGCAGAGGCACCTGTGGTGACAGGCGTAACCGTCGCGCATGATGACATGGGCTGGCAATTCTCTGTGACGCTCCAGCATGGCGACACCGGCTGGGATCATTACGCCGATCGCTGGGATATTCTGGCTGAGGACGGCACCGTGCTGGCGACGCGTACGTTGCGCCATCCGCATGTGAACGAGCAGCCGTTTACCCGCAGCCTGCATCAGGTCGCGCTACCAGACGGTACCCGGCGGGTTTTTGTCCGCGCAAGGTGCACCGAGAGCGATCTTTCCGAACCCGTAGTGGCAGTCGATATCCCGCTCTAGTATCGCGCTTTATCTGCGCCCCTCGCGTAGCCATGCGCTGGTCACCAGTGAGGCAATCAGCACCAGTACCAGCCACGCGGGCAGCAGCGCGGTTTGCGTCACGGACCGCGTTGCATAGGCGGCGCGCGGCGTAATGCCCAGCCATCCACGCCCGGCGGCGGGGCGGCCCGTCCGCACCTCGCGGATAGCAGGCACACCCTCCTCAATCGCGCGAATGCCGCCATTGGCGCCATCAATCAGCGGGTCAAGCGTCTCTAGATCTGCAATCGTCTGCTCAAACTCCAGCGGAGAGGCGGGGCCAAGGCCGATAACGGCGCTTTTGTCGCCACTGGCCAGCCGATAAAGGCCAATCTGCGGCCCGTCATACAGCGCCTCGAACCGGCCCGGAGAGACCTCCCTGAGCGGCAAAGTCACCTCAGAGCCATCGGGCGCAGTAACGGTCACGTCCTCTGCGCCCTCGCCCAGCGTGCGGCGGATGATACGCATCGTCTGGCCCGTGGCCTCGGCCCATAGGGCCTCCTCCTCCAACTCCGGCTCCTTCATCATCCAGTGGGCAAGCCGACGCAGCAGCTCCAGCTGCGGACCGCCGCCCTCATATCCACGATTCCACAGCCACGCATGATCGGACGCCAGCAGCGATACACGCCCTTCGCCAACGCGGTTCAGCACCAGCAGCGGCTTTTCTTCGGCGCCCGACATCAGGACATCGCCAGCCGTCTCATCTACTTCTATTTGGCGCAGCCACCGGCCCCACGGGCCGTCATGCATTGCCTCCAGCCCCGCTGTGACGGGATGGCGCGCACCCAGATCGGTGGTTTTGGGGCGGTACGCGCCGCTGATTACGCGTGCGGTGGGGCGGGCGGGCGCAATCGCCTCTAGGGGCGAGCGATAGAGGCTGTTTGCCCCGGCAAAGTCCGGCCCGGCGGCAAAGAGGACGGCACCTCCCTTTTGCACATAGTCAGCGACGTTTTCGAGATAGAGCGCCGGCAGGATGCCGCGCCGTTTGTAGCGATCAAATATGATCAGATCGAAATCGTCGATCTTTTCCAAAAACAGCTCGCGCGTGGGAAAGGCGATCAGGCTTAGCTCGTCGACCGGGACGCCGTCCTGCTTTTCCGGGGGGCGCAAAATGGTGAAGTGGACCAGATCGACAGAGCTATCTGATTTCAACAGGTTGCGCCAAGTGCGCCCGCCTGCATGCGGCTCGCCCGAGACCAGCAGAACGCGCAGCCGGTCGCGCACGCCATTGATCTGGACCAGCGCGGTATTGTTGCGCGCGGTCAACTCCCCGTCCGCTTCGGGCGTTATAAATTCCAGCACGTTGCGCCCGCCATGCGGCAGCGCGAGTGGCAAATTAATCGGGGTCCCGACGGGCACGGTAAAGCGTTGAGGCCGCTCGCCATCTACCGACACGTCCAGCGGCACTTCGGTCACGCCTGCGGGGGCGGCGCCACTATCTTCGATCCGCAGGGTCAGGGTGATTTCTTCGTCCAGAATGGCAAAAGCCGGGGCGCCTTCGACGATCAGGCGGCGATCCCAATCGGCCTTGCGGCCAGTGTGCAGCAAATGCAGGGGCGCCGGCAGGTTTGGAGCGCGGTCCAGATCGTGCAGGCGTCCGTCGCTCAGCAGGAACATTCCTGCAATGCGGCCCTGCGGCTCGCTCGCCAATGCGTCGCCCAGCGCAGTCATCAGTTGCGTGCCGCTGTTGCCCTCGCCATCCGCCACCTTGACGCGGCGCACCTCTAGCCCCCGCGCAGCCAACCGGGCGTCCAGCGTATCTGCCGCAGTTGCCGTCAAATCGCCGCGGTCTGCCAGCCCCTGACTGGCGCTCGCGTCCTCGACCAGTATGGCGATATCGCTCAGATCTTCGCGGTCCTCGCGGCTAAGGCTGGGGCCCATCAGAGCCGCCAGTATCACCGCCGCGCCCATACCGCGCAGCGCCCAACCCGACAGGCCGCGCCACGCTGCCAGCGCAAGCGCCGCCAGCGCCATGCCACCAAGGCAGGCGATCAACCAGATCGGCAGGGACGGATCAAAGACGATGCTGCCGGTCATTGGCCCAGCCTATCGAGCAGTGCAGGCACGTGCACCTGATCGGATTTGTAGTTGCCCGTCAGCACATGCATCACCAGATTAACGCCAAACCGGTACGCCATCTCGCGCTGCCGTTCGCCCGCATATCCGCGCCCGACGGGGAATATGGCATTGCCCCGCTCGTCCACCGCCCATGCCGCGGCCCAGTCATTGCCGCCGATCACGACAGGCGTCACACCGTCGTTCAAATTGCGAAATGGCATACCGGGGGCCGCCTCAGCATCCTCAGGCGACGCCTCGACCCAAACGGGGCGGCCAGAATAGCGACCGGGGAAGTCCTGTAACAAATAGAACGTGCGCGTAAGGACATGATCGCACGGCAGGGGCTCTAGCGGGGGGATATCCAGCGGGGCGGCCAGCCGCTGAAGCATCGCGCCATTGGGCGAGGACGCGCCAAAGCCCGCAATATCGGCATCGCGCGTATCAAAGAGGATCATGCCGCCGCTGCGCAGATATGCGTTTAGCTTGACGTAGGCGGCATCCGAAGGGATCGGCTGTGCGGGCGTGATCGGCCAATATAGCAGCGGGAAAAACGCCAGCTCGTCCGCCTCCAGATTGACGGCCTCGGGCGCGGCAGGTTCTACCGTGCTGCGAAAAAACAGCGTCTGGCCCAGCCCCTCCAGCCCGGCGGCAGCCATATCATCCAGCGCGGCATCGCCGGTGATGACATGCGCCAGCGTCACCTCATCAGCCAGCGCCTCGGGCGGACGGTCCTGTGCGGAGGAGGGATCTGGCAGCAACAAAAACGCCGCGATCAGCGCGGCGGCGCGAACGGGAAGCAGGCGTCCAGACAGCCCTAGCGAAGCGAGAATATCGGCGCTCAGCAGCAAGGTCGCCAGCGCCAAAAGCCAGCCCGCCAGCGGCGTCTCAGCGAGCCGTTCCATCCCGATGACATTCGCGCGCGCGGGCCATGCGGCAGGCTCCAGCACGTCACCTGTCACCATAATGTTGCGCGCGATGCGGCGGTCCTCACCATTGTAGATCCCCGGCCGCAAATCGGGGCCAAGAGGCGCGGCAATCAGCTCCTCGCCCGGCACCCCCGGCAGGGTGTCGGCGCCGCGCAGCACGCCGTATCCGTCGAGTACCTCGGCTGGTTGCCATGTCGTGCCGACCAACTCAGCGGGGTCCGGCACCTCGGCACTACCTGATACAGCCAGCCGTTCCAGCATCTGCACGAACAGGCCCGACAGCGGCAGGCTGCTCCACTCGGCGTTGGCAGTGACATGAAACAGCACGATCTGCCCCTGCCCGAGCCGCTTGCGGGTGACGAGCGGAGTGCCGTCGCTAAGTTGCGCGATAACCCGGTCCGCGAGTGTAGGATCGGGCTGGGCCATCACCTGCGCGGTAACGGTGACGTCGCTAGGGATCGCCAGCCCGGCAAAGGGGCTATCGGCCGCGAACGGCGCAAGCGATTTGGGCGCCCCCCAACTCATCGCGCCGCCGACGCTGCGGCCCCCGGCGCGTAGCCGTACGGGCATCAGCGCATCCTCGGCGCCGCGCGACAGGTCGCTGGCCGCAAGACGAGGCCCGGCAAAACGTACCAGCGTGCCGCCCGCCTCGGCCCACTCCATAAGGCCAGCCTTCTCGGCCGCTGATAGGGTGGCAACGTCGGCCAGAACGATGGCATCCGGGTTGGCGGGTAAAACATCCATCAGCGCGCCTGTCAGAATGTCGGCGCTGGGGTCCAACGCGCGGTCCAGATAGTGCAGCGGCGACAGTAACTCTAGCCCCTCGCGATCCTCGCGGCCTGCAATCAGCGCGACTTCGCGGCGGCCCAGATCGTCACCAATCAGTGTCACGGCGGCCGCGTGCCCCTGACCCGCGATCTCGAACCGCGTCAGGCGGGCGCGTAGCTCGGATGGTAGCGTCAGCGCGCCAGTCACCTCGCGCGCGCCGTCCTCAAACGTCAAAGGCAGCGTGGCCAGAACGCGCGGCGCGCCGGATGGATCACGGCCATGCGCCAGAACATTGACCTCCCGTGCGGCGCCGGGGACGAGGCGCTGAGCCATCAATTCGAGTGCGCCATCCTTTGCCTGCGCAGGCAACAACGCCAGCAGCGGCGCGGCGCCTTGGCGGATGATCACGTCGCCGCGCGCCTCAAACGCCGACAGCAGCGTATCGCGGCCCATCCGGCTGAGCCCATCGGAGAGCCAGAGGGTGTCGAAACGATCCTCGCCCAGCATCCCGGCGGCTTCCTCCATCATGTCGGGCGTCGGCGCCCAAGCTGCAGGTACGATCCCAGCAAGCCGACTGCGCCACGTCTCGGCTGCCTGAAAGACGGGCGGCTGCGGATCGCTAAGTTGCAGCAGCGCGACGGTACGTCCGTCGCGGCCCGCCTCGGCCAGAACACCGTCGAGCAGAGCACGTTGCGCGCGGTCGTCCCGCGCGCTGGCCCAGCTGGCGTCCAGCGCAATCAGCAAGCTGGTGTTGCCACGCGCCACATCCTCGCCGCGCGGGTTCAGCACCGGACCGGCCATCGCGATGATGACAGCGGCCAGCGCCAGTACACGCAGCAGCAGCAACCACCACGGCGTGCGGTCCGCCGCGCTATCCTCGTCCCGAAGGCCCAGCAGCAGCGCAACACCCGGAAACCGCCGCCGTACGGGCGCAGGCGGTACGGCGCGCAGCAGCACCCACAGAATAGGCAGCAGCGCCAATGCGATCAGCAACCACGGAGCGGCAAATCCTATGGCGCCAAAGGTCATCGCGCGCCCTCGCCCAATGCGCCATAGAGCCACATTAGCGTGGTCTGCGGGCTGCTACCCGTATGGTGGCAGGCGTAGTCCCAGCCTGCCGCGCGGCACAGATCCCGCAACGCATCCTTGCGGGCGGCCAGACGCTCCAGATACCGCGCGCGCAGATCGCCTGCCTTCAACGTCTCATGCGATAGTGTGCCGCCGATGGAATCAAATATCGCGCGACCCTGGTAGGGAAACGCCTCCTCGGCCGGGTCAAGCACCTGAAGCAGCACGCCCCGCACACCGCGATCTGCGGCACTGGTCAGCGCGGTGCGTACCGGCTCAATGTCGCCCAGAAAGTCCGAGACGAATAGCGCACGCGCGCGGGGCGGCAGACCGCGTGCATCCGGTGCGGCATAGTCCGCATCGCCGCGCGTCTCGGCCAGCATGGTCGCTAGTCGTGCAATCTGCGCGGCGCCGCGCCGCGGCGGCAGGGCGTGGCCTGATAGGCCAATCCGTTCGCCGCCCCGGTCCAGCACGATGGCGGCAGCCAGTGCCAATAGCTGCGCGCGATCCGCCTTTTCGGGCAGATTCTTGTCGCTGAAAAAGCGCATGGAGGCCGCGCCATCAACCCACAACATCACCGTCTGCGCGATCTGCCACTCACGTTCGCGGACAAACTCCGCATCACTGCGGGCAGAGCGACGCCAGTCAATCTGGCGGCGCTGGTCGCCCTCCCGTACCGGGCGATATTGCCAGAAATCATCGCCCAGCCCCGCGCGCCGCCGCCCATGTTGCCCCAGCAATACAGCGCCTGCCAGCCTTTCCGCTCGCGCCAACAACGGCGGCAGGCGGGCCGCCTCGGCCTCGGCGCGCGTGCGTAGATGCGCGCTTGGCCCTGCATGGGGATGGACGGTTTGGCTCACGCAGCGGCGGCCTTGGTGTGGCCTAGATCGGCTAGCGTATCGGCGATCAGGCCGCTCAGGCTATCGCCCCGCGCGCGCGCCGCAAAGTTCAGCGCCATCCGGTGAATCAGCACGGGCTGGGCCAAGTCGGCCACATCCTCGGCGCTGGGCGCGAGCCGTCCTTGCAGCAGCGCGCGGGCACGCACCGTCAGCATCAAAGCCTGTGCCGCGCGCGGGCCGGGGCCCCATGCGACACTGTCCTGCACGCGTTGCGAAGCGCCCGGCTGATCGGGCCGGAAGGCGCGCACGAGGTCAAGGATCATGTCCATCACCCCCTCGCCCACCGGCATCCGGCGCAATAGCGTCTGCGCCGCAATCAACTCGGCCGCACTGAATACCGCCTGCGCCTCGTCCTCCACCGCGCCGGTGGTGGCCAGCAGGATATCCCGCTCTGCATTGCGATCTGGGTATGGCACGTCGATTTGCATCAAAAATCGATCAAGCTGCGCCTCGGGCAACGGGTACGTGCCCTCCTGCTCGATCGGGTTTTGGGTGGCCAATACGTGAAATGGCGCGCCAAGCGGGCGGTTTTCGCCAGCGACAGTTACCTGCCTCTCTTGCATGGCCTGAAGCAGCGCCGATTGCGTGCGCGGGCTGGCGCGGTTGATCTCGTCCGCCATTAGCAACTGGCAAAATATCGGGCCAGGAATAAACTTGAACGCACGGGCGCCGCCTGCCCCTGTCTCAAGCACTTCGCTGCCCAGAATATCTGCCGGCATCAGATCGGGCGTGAATTGAACGCGGCCCGCGTTCAGCCCCATGACTGTGCCCAGCGTATCAACCAGACGTGTCTTGCCCAGCCCCGGCAGGCCCACGAGCAGGCCGTGTCCGCCACTTAGCAATGCGGCCAGCGATAGGTCGACGACGCGCTCTTGCCCGATAAATCGGCGTGCAACTTGCGCCCGGGCCGCAGCCAGCCGCAGTTGCAGCGCATCTATCTCGGCCACCAGATCGGCGTTCTCGGTCATGGAAATTCTCCGGATTGATCTATATCGTCGCTGTGAGTGTATAGCGCATGACAAAAATGGCAAAAGCAATGAGCGACGATCCGATCACGACACCGTCAGGCAAACCTTCTGCATCCCCCTCGGCAGAGGGCATTGCCGCATCGGCCAAAGCCGCGACAAAGGGGCGCGGCCTGCCGCCTGTGCATGACTGGAACCCGCCTTTTTGCGGTGATTTGGACATGCGTATCGCCCGAGATGGCACATGGTTCTATCTGGGCACGCCAATCGGACGGAAGGAGTTGGTGCGTCTCTTTTCCACGATTATGCGCAGGGATGGGGATAAATATTTCCTCGTCACGCCAGTCGAGATGGTGGGAATCACTGTCGATGATGCGCCCTTCGTCGCTGTTGATTTCGACGTCACGGGCAATGGCACCGATCAACGCATCAGTTTTCACACGAATGTCGACGATTCCGTGACCGCTAGCGCGGATGCCCCGATTCGCGTTGAGCGTGACCCAAGCACAGGCGAGCCGTCGCCCTATGTGCTGGTGCGCCATAACCTAGAGGCGCTGATTGACCGCAAATCGTTCTATCGTCTCGTCGATATTGGCGTGCATCACGAGGGCTGGTTTGGCCTCTGGTCCGGCGGCACCTTCTTTGGCCTGATCCCGTCGGCCGAGTTGCCCGCTACCTGAATGCCGCGCTTTGCCGCCAATCTGTCGATGCTGTTCTGCGAGCATCCGCTACCTGAACGATTCGCCGCGTCAAAGGCCGCAGGTTTCGATCTGGTCGAACTGCTCTTTCCTTATGAGGCAAACGGCGCCGACCTTCGGCGCATTCTGGGCCAGACTGGCCAGCGCATGGTTTTGATCAACACGCCCCCGCCCAATTGGACAGGCGGCGATCGGGGCTTTGCTGCTATTCCCGGCGGCACAGCGCGGTTTCAGCACGATTTCAAGCGGGCGCTTCGGTACGCAGAGGCGCTGAATGTCCGGCATATTCACATCATGGCAGGCGTCGCGTCGGGGGACGAGGCGCGCGAGACGTATACCCAAAACCTCCACTGGGCCGCCGCCCACGCGCCCGATCAGGGCCTGACAATTGAGCCGATCAACAGCCACGACATGCCTGGCTATTTCCTCAGCGACTTCGACCTCGCCGCCGAAGTATTGGACGACGTGAACGCGCCCAACCTAGCTTTGCAATTTGATGCCTATCACGCCCATCGCATCACCGGCGACGTCATGGCGACATGGGCCATCCATGGCCACCGCGCCGCGCATGCTCAGGTCGCCGCCGCTGAGGGCCGGCACGAACCCCTTGCAGGCGCCATCGACTATCCCGCCTTCTTTGCAAGGCTGGATGCGGATCGCTACGCAGGTGTCGTCGCAGGCGAATACGCTCCGGCAGCCCGGACCGAGGACGGGCTAAGCTGGGCCAAATCCTGACCGCGCCGCACGCCATCTGGCACTATGCATCATGCCCCGCTGGACCTATCGCAAACGCCCTGCTGGAGTGGTATGATAATGGGCATACCCTGCCCCACCACGCCCGCGCGGCCTGACCCCGATGGAGGATCCCTCATGGACGGCAAGTTTCTGGACAATGATATCGAAAAGGTCGTCGCAGCCGACCGCGCCCATGTTTGGCACCACCTCAGCCAGCATAAACCCTACGAGACGTCAGATCCTCGGATCATCGTCGAGGGCAAGGGGATGCGCGTCTGGGATCAGCACGGCAAAGAGCATCTGGATGGCGTGTCGGGCGGCGTCTGGACCGTCAATGTCGGCTATGGCCGTGAGCGGATCGCCAACGCAGTGCGCGACCAACTGATTAAGCTGAACTATTTCGCAGGATCTGCCGGATCGATCCCCGGCGCGATGTTTTCTGAGCGCATTATTGCGAAAATGCCGGGCCTGAGCCGGATTTATTATACAAACTCCGGCTCTGAGGCGAATGAAAAGGCGTTCAAGATGGTCCGCCAGATCGCGCACAAGCGCTACGGCGGCAAAAAGCACAAGATCCTTTACCGCGACCGCGATTACCACGGCACGACTATCGCCTGCCTGTCCGCCGGCGGCCAACAGGAGCGTAACGCGCAATACGGCCCCTACACGCCCGGCTTCGTCGCCGTACCTCACTGCCTTGAGTACCGCGCACAGTGGGACTTGAGCGGCGAGGAATATGGACTAGCGGCGGCCAACGCCATCGAAGAAGTCATTCTGCGCGAAGGCCCCGATACCGTCGGCGCGATCTGCCTAGAGCCTGTGACAGCCGGTGGCGGCGTGATCGTTCCGCCCGAAGGCTACTGGCCCCGCGTTCAGGAAATCTGCCGTAAATACGATATCTTGCTGCATATTGACGAGGTGGTCTGCGGCCTTGGGCGCACGGGTACGTGGTTCGGCTACCAAAACTACGGGGTCGAGCCTGACTTCGTGACCATGGCCAAGGGCGTCGCCTCGGGCTATGCCGCCATCGCCTGCTGCGCCACATCCGAGCGCGTGTTCGACATGTTCAAGGACGACGCAAGCGATCCGATGAATTACTTCCGCGACATCTCGACTTTTGGGGGCTGCACGGCCGGCCCGGCAGCCGCGCTTGAGAATATGAACATCATCGAAGAAGAAGGCCTGCTCAAAAATACCCTAGAAATGGGCGATTACATGCTGGACGAGCTGCGCGCCCTCAAGGACAAGCATGAGGTCATCGGCGACGTACGCGGCAAGGGTCTCTTTCTCGGGGCCGAGCTGGTCACCGACCGCACCACCAAAGAGCCGATGGACGAGAAGAAGGTCGCCGCCGTCACAGGCGACTGCATGGCGCAGGGGGTTATTATCGGGATGACGAACCGCTCCATCCCCGGTTTTAACAATACGCTATGCTACTCGCCCGCGTTGATCGCTACGAAGGACGACATCGACGAAATGATCTCGGCCACCGACAAAGCACTTACAAAGGTGTTCGGCTAAACAAAAAATCCGCCGCGCAAATCAACGCGCGGCGGATAGTTCTCTTGCGGTCACGCCCGGCATCTTCTTGCGGTAAAATAACCCCGCCCGAGGCAGAAATTTGCAGAGTCTTCTCACCCTCAGGTGATCATTTCCAGACGTTCCTTGGATAAATCACCGGGAACGATCGTGATCGGGATCGGCAGACTACCAGCCCCGCGCGCGAGCTGCGACACCAGGGGGCCGGGCCCATTGCGGTCGTCCGATGCGCCCAGCACCAGCACGCCAACCTCGGGATCGTCGGCGATCTGCGCGATGATTTCGTTCACCGGCTCGCCCTCGCGGATGACCAGTTGCGGGTTAACGCCCTGCTTGTCACGCATCCACTTGGCGAATACCTCGAAATGCGCCTCAATGCGATCGCGCTGCTCTTCGCGCATAATATCGCCGACGCCGATCCAGTGGTTGAACTCTTCGGGTGGGATGATCGCTAGCACGGTAACGCCGCCTTGGGTGTGCGCAGCGCGCATCGCTGCAAATCGCATCGCGTTCAGGCACTCGCGGCTGTCGTCCAGAACGACCATGAATTTGCGCATCGTGTTCTCCTACAGGCGGGCCGCGCGATCATGCCACCACCCGCCCCCGCGCGCAAGATCACGCCAACAGGCCGCGCCCCTTCAGCAGCGCCTCTACTCCGGGCAACCGGCCTCGAAACGCCAGATAAAGCGCTTCGGCATCCGCTGAGCCACCGCGCGATAGGATGTTTTCCTCAAGTGCGCGCGCCCTTCCGGCGTCAAATGCACCGCCCGCCTCGGTGAACGAGGCAAAGGCGTCGGCATCCATCACCTCGGACCACATGTAGCTATAATAGCCTGCGCTATAGCCGTCCCCGGCAAAGACATGAGCAAAATGCGGCGTGGCATGGCGCATGGTGATCGCGGCGGGCATCCCGATACTCTCTAGCACTTCGGCCTGCCGCGCCATCGGGTCTGCGGGCGGCGCGCCCTCATGAAACACCAGATCGACCAGAGCCGAAGCGACGTATTCAACCGTCTGAAACCCCATATCGAACGTGGCGGCATCCAGCACCTTTTCCAGCAGAGCGGCGGGCATCGGCTCGCCCGTCTCGGCGTGGGTGGCGAACTTGCCCAGTACTTCGGGCACTTCCAGCCAATGTTCATACAGCTGGCTGGGAAGCTCGACGAAGTCGCGCGCGACGGAGGTGCCGCTGACGCTTTCATACGTCACGTCTGATAGCATCTGGTGCAGCGCATGGCCGAACTCGTGAAACAGGGTGCGCGCGTCATCGTAGGACAGTAGCGCAGGATCGCCCTTGGCAAAGTTACAGACATTGATCACCACTGGCCCCTGCACCACTGGGAACTTGGCCTGACCGCGCATCGCGCTGCACCATGCGCCCGACCGCTTGGAGGCGCGGGCGAAGTAATCGCCGATGAATACTGCCACATGTGCGCCCCCGCGTGTCACTTCCCACGCCCTGCAGTCGGGGTGGTAGAGCGCCACGTCGATGGGTTTGAACTTCAGCCCGAACAGGCGGCTCGCGCAGGCGAATGCTGCCTCAATCATGCGGTCCAGTTGCAGATATGGCTTCAGTTCGGCCTCGTTCAGGTCATGCTCGGCCTGTCTGCGCTTGGCCGCGTAATAGCGCCAGTCCCACGGGGCCAGATCGCCGTTGAAGCCGTCCTCGTGCATCATCTGCGTCAGCACATCCGCATCGCGATCAGCCTGCGCCTTGGCGGGCGTCCAGACCTGCATTAGCAGATTGCGTACGGCATCCGGCGTTTTGGCCATCTCCGTCTCCAGCTTGAACGCGGCAAAGCTGTCATAGCCCAGAAGTTGCGCGCGTTCCTGTCGCAGCGCCAGCGTCTCGGCGGCGATGTCGCGGTTGTCCGTCGCGCCGCCATTCGCGCCCCGCGCTGTCCAAGCCGCAAACGCCCGCTCGCGCAAGTCGCGCCGGGGCGAGAACTGCAGGAACGGCACGATCAACGACCGCGACAACGTAATGACAGGCCCGTTCAGCCCCTTTTCGCTGCCTGTATCGCGGGCATTGCGGACCACAAAATCAGGCAGGCCGTCCAGATCAGCCTCGGACAGCTCCATATGCCAATCGGCCTCATCCGCCAGCAGGTTTTGGGTAAACCGCGTGCCCAGCTCGGCCAGACGGGCCATGATCGCCTGCATCCGGGCTTCCTTGGCGCCACTCAGCGCGGCGCCGTGGCGCACAAAGCTGCGATGCGTCAGCATCAGGACGCGCGCCTGCTCATCGGTCAGATCCAGTGCATCGTGTCCGTCCCATAGCGCCTTAATCCGCGCAAAGAGGGGTTTTTGCGCATAGATCCACGACGAATAAGCCGCCAGCTTGGGCGAAAAATCACGTTGAAGTGCTTGGCGCGCCGGATTGCTGTCCGCGCCCGCAACCGTAAAGAAAACGCTCAGCACTTTGTCCAGCGTCTTGCCCGCTGCCTCCAGCGCTTCGATGGTATTTTCAAACGTCGGCGCGGCGGGACCCTCGGCAATTGCCGCCACCTCGGCGCGCGCGAGCGTTAGCGCCGTCTCGAGCGCGGGGGCAAAGTCTGCGTCGCTCACCCGGTCGAACGGCGCGATGGCGAACGGGGTGTCCCATGTGTCCAGTAGTGGGTTGGTCATGTATCCTCCTTGGCGCCGCACACCCGGCAATCGGGGCGGCGCTTGATTTGAATGCGGCGCGCGTCCGAATAGAGCGCGTCATAGATCAGCAGCGTGCCGCGCAACGGCGCGCCCGCGCCGGTAATCAGCTTGATAGCCTCGCCTGCCATCATGGCGCCAATGACGCCCGGTAGCGTCCCCATCACACCAGCCTCAGCGCAGGACGGGGCCAGACCGTCCGCTGGAATATCGGGAAAAACGCAGGCATAGCAGGGCGCGCCATGGGCGGGGTCAAACACGCTCAATTGCCCCTCCCACTGAGTCAGTGCACCGGAAATCAGCGGCTTTCCCGTGGCCACGGCGGCGCGATTGACCAAGTGGCGCGTCTCGGAATTATCGGTGCCGTCCAAAATAATGTCGTAGTCGGCGAATAGATCAGCCGCAATCTTATCAGTCAGGCGCCGCTGGTAGGGGCGCATCACCACATGCGGGTTCAGCGCGCGCACGGCGGCGGCGGCGGAATGAACCTTGGGGATGCCGATATCGCGGTCGCGGTGGATGACCTGCCGTTGCAGGTTCGACAGCTCGACCACATCGTCGTCAATCACACCTATCGTGCCGACGCCTGCCGCGCCCAGATACGTCATCACCGGCGCGCCAAGACCGCCGGCGCCAACCACCAGAACGCGCGCATCCTTGAGTGCACGCTGGCCCGGTCCCCCGACCTCGCGCAGCACGATGTGGCGCGCATAGCGCTCCAGCTCAACCTCGGAAAAGGCGCCTCCGGCCTGAGGCGCCGCCTCGCGTGCGTCAACCCGCGCGCGCACCCGGCGCAGTACCGAGCGGTAGGCCAGCACCAGCACCGCCAGACCGCCCAGCAATGCCCAAGGAGCCGCGCTGCCGCCTGTCATCGCGCGCAATGGGCTGCTTGCAGGAAGCACGACATGTAGCAACATGACCCCAACCCAGAGCAAGCCGACCATCGTCCAGCGCACCTGCTTCGGCGTTCCGAGCAGCGCGCCAAGCCCCCACAGTGCGCCGCCAAGGATTAAGACGAGCAGCATCAGCCATGCCCCGTTGAGCCAAAGCCGCCAGCGCCGCGTACCGTCCCCGGCAGCGTATCTACCACCGCGAACTCAGCGAAGATAATAGGCGCCAGAACCATCTGCGCAATCCGCGCGCCATGTTCGATGTGAAATGCAGCATCGCCAAGGTTGATCACGATCACACCCAACGGTCCGCGATAGTCGGCGTCAATGGTACCCGGCGTATTGGCGAGGGTCATCCCATGCTTGAGCGCCAGCCCCGACCGGGGGCGCAACTGCACCTCATACCCGTCAGGTATAGCCAGCCTCAGTCCCGTCGGCACCAACGCCCGCGCGCCCGGTGCCACAGTGATCCCGTCGCGGGCGTCCTGCGGGAAATTTGCCCGCAGATCAGCCCCAGCAGCCCCGGATGTGGCATAATCCGGCAGGCCCAGATCTTGGTCTGCCCACGGCTCCCAGCATAGCGATACCGCCACCATCAGACAGACCTCTCATCTTGGCACAAATACTCAAACTTCTCGGCACGACACGCGTGCTACGACCCAGATCATAGCGCCACCGCGCAGGTTGTCACACCGGCGCCAGCGCCCAGTAATCCAGATCCAGCAGCACGTCCGGCAGATACTTGCCATCCTCGCCGCGCAGCTCGCCCACCGCGCCGCCCTTGGTGGCGACCAGCCGCAACCTTAGAGCGCCAACGCCCGGCGCGGATGTCTCGACCCGGTCCAGAACCTCGCTCCAAGCGCGGATTGTATCGCCAGCGTGGCAGGGGTTTGCATGGGCGCCGCCATTCAGGCCCGCGATAATCTGTGCATTGGCCAGCCCATTAAAGCTTAGCGCGCGGGCCATCGAGATGACGTGCCCGCCGTAGATCAGCCGCCCGCCCTCGCGGGCTGTACTATCGAAATGCACCTTGGCGGTGTTCTGCCATAGGCGCGTGGCCAGCATATGCTCGGCCTCCTCGATCGTGACGCCGTCGACATGGTCAATCACCTCGCCCACTGCGTAATCGCCCCAGCGATGCGGCTCGCCCGCAAGTGTGAAATCATAGCCTGTGAAATCAAGGCCGTCCGGTATCACCAATTGATCCGCGCTCAGCGCAGGGGCCAGATCGGGGATCACCGTTTCAGGCGCGGGCGCGTCCAGATCACGCTTTTTCACCATCACCCAGCGCACATAATCCAGCACAGCCTCGCTGCGCTGATTGATCCCTGTCGTCCGGACCCAGACCACACCAGATTTGCCGCTCGAGTTTTGCTTTAGCCCGATCACGTTAGACACCGACCGCAGCGTATCACCCGCATAGACGGGAGCCAGCCAGCGCCCCTCGGCATAGCCCAGATTGGCGAGCGCGTTCAGCGAAATATCCGGCACCGTCTTGCCGAATACGGTGTGAAAGGCGATCAGATCATCCAGCGGCGCAGTAGTTAGCCCGCAAGACCGCGCGAATTCGTCCGACGAATAGAGCGCGTGGCGCGCCGGATAAAGCGCATGGTAAAGCGCGCGTTCGCCCGCCCCGATTGTGCGCGGCACCGCATGTTCGATCACCTGCCCGACCGTATAATCCTCGAAAAACCGGCCAGCGTTTGTCTTTGCCGCGCTTGTCTTGCTCATTGCGCGCCCAGTTTGGTGTCCGGAGTGTAGACGCCCGGCGCCTCCTTGGTCACGGCCTGCCCGCAGCGCATGACGCCGTTAGCCCCGTCAAAGGCTTGGGTCGGGCTGCCATATAGCTCCCATCCCTTGTTTAGCGCATCCGTGACTTTGTGGCAGAACGCGGACGTGTCGTCGGCACTAAGAAAGCGGTAAAGTTTCATGTTGTCCTCATCGATAGAGCGGCCTCAGCCGAATGTAGGATAGCCCAGCGCATAGTGAATGGCGACGATCACGGCATAGACGACCAGTGTCGCGACGACGGCAATCACCTCCTTGCTCGCAGGCTTGGCAGGCGGGGGTGTCCAGTTCGGCTCGGCGCGGTTGATGACGATCACTTCGCTCACCGCCCAAGCGAGCAGGCCGCCAAAGAGGATAAAAGACGGCACGTCGCCATTTACCAGCAAATGCGCAATCGCCCAGACCTTGACCGCCGCCAGCATTGGATGGCGCATCTTGCGCGCCAGCGCGGTTTTCATGCCCGAAACGGCAAAGAGATACACCGACAGCAGCATCAGCAGATTGTTGATCCCCACCGTCGCGGGATGGCGGCCCCAGAATACGGCGCCGTCCGACATGCGGTAGCCAATGACCATCAAGATTATGCCCGCCAACAGAACCAGCGCAATGGGCCCGCGCGCCTTGGCGCCCATACCCGCGCGCGCATCTGGCGCTATGCGCTTAAAGAAATGCCCGCCGCACCACAGCGCAAGACCCAAAATCAGTATGGCAATGCCCATTATGTCGTCCCCAATTCGGCCAGGATCTTCGCCTTGGCCAGTATGCTGCGCGCGGCTATAACGTGCAAATTCTCGACGATAGCGCCGTCGACCACGGCCACACCATCGCCCGACGCCGCGCTGGCCTCATGCGCAGCGATCTGGCGGCGGGCCAGATCGATCTCGGCGCTCGCCGGTGCGAACGCGCGGTTGGCGCCGTCGATTTGCGCGGGGTGTATCAGCGTCTTGCCGTCAAAACCCAGATCGCGGCCCTGCTCGCACTCCGCCGCTAAACCTTCGTCATCCTTGAAGCGATTATAGACGCCGTCGATGGCCAGAATGCGGGCGGCGCGGGCGGCCATCACGATGGTTTGCAGCGCCGTCATCAGCGGCAAGCGGTCCGCGCGGGTGCGACTGCCCAAATCCTTGGCCAAATCGTTGGTACCTGCGATGACCCCCGCCACACGGCCATGCGCCGCGATTTCGCGCGCGTTGAATATGCTGGTGGGTGTTTCCATCATTGCCCAGATTGGCATGTCGCCCGGCAAAAGGTCGGCAAGCGTGTCGATATCGCAGCTTGCGCTTACCTTGGGCATTAGAATCGCATCGGCGCCTGCATCCTTCAATGCGCGCACGTCATCCAGACCCCATTCGGTGGTCAGCGCGTTAATCCTCACGATTCGGGCGCGGTGGCCATAGCCTCCCTCCTTTAGCGCAGCGGCCAGCGCGGTGCGCCCGGCAGCCTTGGCATCCGGCGTAACGGCATCTTCCAGATCAAAAATTATTGCATCGCACGGCAGCTCGCGCGCCTTTTCCAGCGCGCGCTGCTTTGCAGCAGGAATGTAGAGGACCGATCGATAAGGGCGGTGGGCGACGTCCATGCTCTCTCCTGCTGCGCTGGAAACATTATTGCGCAGGGATGCCATTTTTGGGTGCAATCATTCAAGAGCTTTTTCGCCGCAGCGCAGCGCACGTATTCCCGAATGGTGGTGCCCAGAACACATACTACGCGCTGCTTTGGCCTCCTGTTCCACTGTCGCGCGGGACGCCCCTGCAGTGCAGCGCCCTTGCAAGCGGACGTAAATAGGACTACCTCACGCCCAAATTTCCTTGCCAATCGGAGGTAACAACCCATGGCCAGACCCAAGATAGCACTGATCGGCGCCGGACAAATCGGGGGTACGCTCGCCCACCTCGCCGCGATCAAGGAACTGGGCGATATCGTCCTGTTCGACATCTCCGAAGGCACGCCCGAGGGCAAAGCCTTGGACATCGCCGAATCGGGCCCCGCCGAAGGCTTTGACGCGACGCTCAAGGGCACGCAATCCTATGCCGACATCGCAGGTGCGGACGTGTGCATCGTGACCGCTGGCGTCCCGCGGAAACCGGGGATGAGCCGCGACGACCTGCTAGGTATCAACCTGAAGGTGATGAAGTCGGTCGGTGAAGGCATCCGCGATCACGCGCCGAATGCGTTCGTGATCTGCATCACCAACCCGCTTGATGCGATGGTTTGGGCGCTGCGCGAATTTTCCGGCCTGCCGCACGAAAAGGTCTGCGGCATGGCGGGCGTTCTGGACAGCGCACGCTTCCGTCACTTCCTCAGCCTCGAATTTGGCGTCTCGATGCGTGATGTCAGCGCCTTTGTTCTGGGCGGGCATGGCGACACGATGGTGCCGCTAACGCGCTACTCTACCGTTGCCGGCATTCCCCTGCCCGACCTGATCGACATGGGATGGACTACCCAAGAGAAGCTGGACGCAGTCGTGCAGCGCACCCGCGACGGCGGCGCCGAAATCGTCGGCCTGCTGAAAACCGGCAGCGCGTTCTATGCGCCCGCCACATCCGCCATCGAAATGGCCGAGGCGTATCTGAAGGACCAAAAACGCGTCCTGCCCTGCGCCGCACATGTCGACGGCGCCTATGGCCTGAACGGCTTTTACGTCGGCGTGCCGACAGTGATCGGCGCGGGCGGCATCGAAAAGGTTATCGAGATCAAGATGAACAAGGACGAGCAGGCGATGTTCGACAAGTCGGTTACCGCCGTTAAGGGCTTGGTCGACGCGTGCAAAAGCATCGACGGCTCACTAAGCTGAATTTGCCTACAGAAATGATCAGAGGCCCCGGCTTGCGCTGGGGTCTTTTTCATTTCAGGTGATCGCGTTCCTTTTTCCCTCCCTTCGGCCACTGTTGCACTTTGCAGTAACCCCGCCCCTTCGTTTCGGCAGCCGCCGCAATGCCTGTTTATTGAATGCGCACGCACTGACCTCAACCACGGCGCCGGGCACCTTACGCAGCAACGGGAGGCCGAATGTTCACAGTGGCGCGTGCTGCGACGAAAACTCTTCGGCATTCATGTGTACCAACCGATTCTCAGGTCTCCGCCCCTGCGCACGGGCCGCATACAGTGCCTGCCGCCGAAGATTCGCCGTTGCCCGGCTATTTCGCCGCAAGGCTTTTGCGCCGTGATTCCCTACCAGCGGTAAAGGTACCGAAATTTGTGATCACACGCTTTGTGGCTGTGATCACAAAGGGCGGAATTTTGCCTCTTATCGTACAGACTTGGCAATAAACCGTTTAATCCTCGCTAAGCGTTATATGTATATCAGAACCGAACACAGAAAAACGGGACAGTTTCATGAACATCCACGAGTATCAGGCCAAGGCGCTGCTGCGCTCCTACGGGGCGCCCGTATCGGATGGCCGCGTCGTGCTGCGCGCCGAAGAGGCAAAGACAGCCGCCAGCGAAATGGACGGCCCCTTGTGGGTGGTCAAGGCGCAGATCCACGCAGGCGGCCGCGGTAAGGGCAGCTTCAAAGAGGACGGCGCAGGCGAGGCCGGCGGTGTCCGTCTGGCCAAATCGGTCGAGGAGGCAGCCTCCGAAGCCAAGCGTATGCTGGGCCGTACGCTGGTGACCAAGCAGACCGGACCAGCCGGTAAGCAGGTCAACCGCATCTATATCGAGGATGGCGCAGGCATCGAGACAGAGATGTATCTGGCGCTGCTGGTCGATCGCCAGACATCGCGCGTCAGCTTTGTCGCGTCCACCGAGGGCGGCATGGACATCGAAGAAGTGGCTGAGAATACGCCCGAGAAAATCCTGAGCTTCAGCGTCGATCCCGCCACCGGATACCAGCCGTTTCATGGCCGCCGGATCGCGTTCAACCTCGGCCTTGAGGGTGGGCAGGTCAAGCAGTGCGTAGCGCTGATGGGCACGCTCTATAAGATGTTCATCGACAAAGACATGGAGATGCTGGAGATCAATCCGCTGATCGTGACCGACAAGGGCGATCTACGATGCCTCGACGCCAAGATGAGCTTTGACGGCAACGCCATGTACCGCCACAGCGACATAGCGGAGTTGCGCGACACCACCGAAGAAGACCCCAAAGAGCTAGAGGCGTCCAAATACGATCTGAACTACATCGCTCTGGACGGCGAAATCGGCTGCATGGTCAACGGCGCGGGCCTTGCCATGGCAACGATGGACATCATCAAGCTCTACGGCGCCGAGCCTGCAAACTTCCTCGACGTCGGCGGCGGCGCGACCAAGGAAAAAGTGACCGAAGCGTTCAAGATCATTACGTCCGATCCGCAAGTTAAGGGCATTTTGGTCAACATCTTTGGCGGCATCATGCGCTGCGACGTGATCGCGGATGGTGTGGTGGCGGCTGTCAAAGAGGTCGGCCTAAAGGTGCCGCTGGTCGTGCGGCTGGAAGGGACCAACGTCGAGAAGGGCAAGGAGATCATCAATAACTCCGGGCTGGACGTGATCGCGGCGGACGACCTGAAGGACGGCGCGCAGAAGATCGTGAAGGCGGTTAAGGGGTGATGCGCTAGGCGCAGCCCAAGGAGTCATTTATGCAGATTGATCCATTCCCCTTTGCCTTCTCACCGTTAGAGAGCCCAGTTCACGCACTCATTCTCGCGGGCTTGGGAGTGCTTTTCTGGGTAATTGGCAAAGACAATCTGCTAATGGCTTCGCATCCCAATCAAGTACGTTGGCAAGCGCGAAACAATCCGCTGCTATTCTTCGCCACGAAGCGCTCGGCTACGGTAGCCGAACAGCGCAGTTGGATGCCGGATGGCTACTTCCGCGCATACAAATTTTTTGGCGGGATGGGGCAGTGGATTGGCTTTGCCATCGGATCGTTCGGCCTCGCCTGCTTTGTCATAGCAATCGCACAGAACTTTTGAACTAGGAGCCTAATCAATGGCCATTCTCATAGACGAAAATACACGCGTTATCTGTCAGGGCCTTACCGGCTCGCAAGGCACGTTCCACACTGAGCAGGCCATTGCGTATGGCACAAAAATGGTCGGCGGCGTGACCCCCGGCAAGGGCGGGCAAGTGCATCTGGATCTGCCGGTCTATAACTCGGTTCACGAGGCGCGGCACGAGACGCAGGCAAATGCATCGGTGATCTACGTCCCGCCCCCCTTCGCGGCCGACAGCATCCTTGAGGCGATCGACGCCGAGATGGAGCTGATCGTTTGCATCACCGAGGGCATCCCGGTGCTGGACATGATGCGTGTTCAGCGCGCGCTGCAAGGGTCGAAATCCACGCTGATCGGGCCCAACTGCCCCGGTGTCATTACGCCCGACGCATGCAAGATCGGCATCATGCCCGGCCATATCCACCAGCGCGGCAGTTGCGGCGTTGTCAGCCGCTCGGGCACACTGACGTATGAGGCGGTCAAGCAGACCACCGATGTCGGCCTTGGCCAATCTACCTGCGTCGGCATCGGCGGCGACCCGATCAAAGGGACCGAGCACATCGACGTGCTGGAATGGTTCCTCGCCGACGATGAGACGCAGTCGATTATCATGATCGGCGAAATCGGCGGGTCAGCCGAAGAGGAAGCCGCGCAATTCCTCGCTGATGAGAAGAAAAAGGGCCGCTGGAAGCCGACCGCAGGCTTTATCGCAGGGCGCACAGCCCCTCCGGGCCGCCGCATGGGTCACGCAGGCGCCATCGTCGCCGGCGGCAAAGGCGGCGCGGATGACAAGATCGAAGCCATGCGATCCGCCGGGATCGTCGTCGCCGAAAGCCCTGCGGGGCTGGGCGAAGCCGTGCTTGAGGCAATTGGTTGACGCTGCTCTGCCCATAACTATTTCAGGACGGGTCGCGCCCCGTCCTGACTGCCCGTCTTGCATCCTGCCGCTTGAGGTACTCCAATGACCGACCAATCCTCCAACGATCAGTTCCATGCCTCCAGCTTTATGCAGGGGCATAACGCGGAATACCTTGAACAACTCTACGCGCGCTACGCGAATGACCCCAATGCGGTCGACGAAGCGTGGCAGAAGTTCTTTGCCGAAATGGGCGACGACGATGCCGACGTGACCGCCGAGGCGGCTGGCCCGTCGTGGGCGCGCGCGGATTGGCCCCCCATGCCGCAGGACGATCTGACATCTGCGCTGACGGGCGAATATCCGGCCGAGCCGGAGGCGAAGGCCGTTGGCAAGAAATTGACCGAAAAGGCCCGGGAGAAGGGTATCGAGGTCAGCGACGAGGTCGTTCAGCGGGCGGTTCTGGATTCGGTCCGCGCCCTCATGTTGATCCGCGCTTACCGCATCCGTGGCCACCTGATCGCCGACCTCGACCCGCTGAACCTGCGCGAACAGCCATTCCGGCCTGAACTGGACCCGGAAAGCTATGGCTTTACCAGCGGCGACATGGACCGCCCGATATTTATCGACAACGTGCTGGGCTTGCAGATTGCCACGATCCGCGAGATCCTCAGCATCGTGCGGCGCACATATTGCGGCACTTTCGCGCTGCAATACATGCATATTTCCGACCCCGAACAGGCCGGGTGGCTGAAAGAGCGGATCGAGGGCTACGGCAACGAGATCAGCTTTACCCAAGAGGGCCGCATGGCGATCCTCAAGAAGATGGTTGAGGCCGAGGGTCTAGAGAAATACCTGCACGTCAAATACATGGGCACCAAGCGCTTCGGCCTTGATGGCGGCGAAAGCTTGATCCCCGCGATGGAGCAAATCATCAAACGCGGTGGCAATCTGGGCGTCGAGGATATCGTCGTTGGAATGCCCCACCGGGGCCGCCTGTCAGTCTTGGCCAACGTGATGGGCAAACCTTACCGCGCCATCTTTAACGAGTTTCAGGGCGGCAGCTTCAAGCCAGAGGATGTCGATGGCTCTGGTGATGTAAAGTACCACCTCGGCGCCAGTTCGGACCGCGAATTTGACGGTAACAAAGTGCACCTTTCGCTAACTGCGAACCCAAGCCATCTAGAGGCGGTTAACCCTGTCGTCTTGGGCAAGGTACGCGCAAAACAGGACCAACTGAACGATACTGAGCGCACGAAGGTCCTACCGATCCTACTGCACGGTGATGCGGCCTTCGCCGGTCAGGGCGTCGTTGCGGAATGTTTCGGTTTGTCGGGCCTGCGCGGCCACCGCACGGGTGGCACGATGCATATCGTAGTGAATAACCAAATCGGCTTTACCACAGCGCCGCATTTTAGCCGCTCCAGTCCGTACCCCACCGACATCGCGTTGATGGTTGAGGCCCCAATTTTCCACGTCAATGGCGATGATCCGGAGGCCGTGGTGCATGCCGCCAAGGTCGCGACGGAGTACCGCCAGAAATTCCACAAGGACGTCGTGATCGACATCATTTGTTATCGCCGCTTTGGTCATAACGAGGGTGATGAACCCATGTTCACCAATCCGTTGATGTATAAGAAGATCAAGCAACAAAAGACGACCCTGACCCTCTATACTGAGCGACTGGTCAAAGACGGCCTGATCCCCGAGGGCGAGGTCGAGGATATGAAGGACGCCTTCCAGTCCTACCTCGCTGAGGAATTTGAGGCCGGCACCAATTACAAGCCGAACAAGGCCGATTGGCTGGACGGCAAGTGGGCACATCTTGACCGCAAGGAAGAGGATTACCAGCGCGGCCAGACTGCCATCAAAGAAGAGACGTTCCACGAGATCGGCACGTCGCTTTGCCGCGCGCCGGATGGTTTCCCGATCCACAAGACGGTGCAGCGCATCCTTGATGCCAAGGCCAAGATGTTCGAAACCGGCGAGGGATTTGACTGGGCCACTGGTGAGGCACTGGCGTTCGGCTCGCTTCTGACCGAAGGGTTCGGCGTGCGCCTATCCGGGCAGGACAGCAGCCGTGGCACATTTAGCCAGCGTCATTCGGCAATCATTAACCAAGACGACGAGGAGCGGTACTACCCCCTCAACAACATTCGTGAGGGGCAGGCCCGCTACGAGGTCATCGATTCCATGTTGTCCGAATACGCGGTTCTGGGCTTTGAATATGGCTATACGCTGGCCGAGCCGAATGCGCTGACCCTTTGGGAGGCGCAATTTGGCGATTTCGCCAACGGCGCCCAGATTATGTTCGACCAGTTTATCAGTTCCGGCGAGAGTAAATGGCTGCGCATGTCCGGGCTCGTTTGCCTTTTGCCGCATGGCTATGAGGGTCAAGGCCCCGAGCATTCGTCGGCACGGCTGGAGCGGTTCCTGACAATGTGCGGGCAGGACAACTGGATCGTCGCGAACTGCACCACTCCGGCAAACTATTTCCACATCCTGCGCCGCCAACTGCATCGCACCTATCGCAAGCCGCTGATCCTGATGACGCCAAAATCGCTCTTGCGTCACAAGATGGCCGTGTCCAAAGCCGAAGAATTTATTATCGGGTCCAGCTTCCACCGCGTTCTATGGGACGACGCGCAATACGGCAATTCCGATACGCAGTTGGCCAGCGATGACAAGATCAAGCGCGTCGTCATGTGCTCTGGCAAGGTCTACTTTGACCTGCTCGAAGAGCGCGACAAGCGCGGCATTGATGATGTCTATCTGATGCGGTTTGAGCAGTTCTATCCCTTCCCCGCGCAATCGGCGGTCAAAGAATTGGAGCGCTTCAAACACGCCGAAATGGTCTGGTGCCAAGAAGAGCCAAAAAATCAAGGCGGTTGGAATTTCATTGAGCCGAATATTGAATGGGTTCTGGGCCGTATCGACGCAAAACATTCCCGCCCCGAATACGCGGGCCGCGCAGCTGCTGCATCGCCCGCCACGGGCCTCGCCAGCCAGCACAAGGCACAACAAGCGGCGCTCGTTGACGACGCCCTGACGATTAAAGGAAACTAGACCATGAGCACCGAAGTACGCGTCCCAACATTGGGCGAATCCGTTTCCGAGGCCACCGTGGCCACATGGTTCAAGAAACCAGGCGATGCCGTCGAGGCTGACGAAATGCTGTGCGAGTTGGAGACGGACAAGGTCACCGTCGAAGTCCCCAGCCCCGCCGCCGGCACGATGGGTGATATTGTCGCCGCCGAAGGTGAGACAGTGGGCGTCGATGCCCTGCTTGCCACGATCGAGGAAGGCGCTGGCGCCAGGCCCAAGGGCGATAAACCGGCCAAGGCCGAGGATAAGCCTGCCAAGGAAGAGAAATCTGAAGCGGAACCTGCCAAGCAGACTGAAAAGTCTATTGGAAAAGGCGGCGGCAGCATTGATGTGATGGTCCCCACCTTGGGTGAGAGTGTCAGCGAAGCGACCGTCAGCACTTGGTTTAAAAAAGTCGGCGACAAAGTCGAGGCCGATGAGATGCTGTGCGAGTTGGAGACCGATAAGGTATCCGTGGAGGTGCCCAGCCCCGGCGCAGGTACGCTGTCAGAAATCCTCGCGAACGAGGGCGACACCGTGCAGGCAGGCGGCAAGCTGGCGATCCTGTCGTCCGGCTCGGACGCCGGCGTGGCGCAGGCGACAGATGACGCGCCCGCAGACGGCGAGCAATACCAGCAGCCAGAGGCTGGCGGCGACAAGATGAAAGATGTTGAGGATGCCCCATCGGCCAAGAAGGCCATGGCCGAGGCGGGCTTGACCGCTGATCAAGTCACCGGCACCGGCAAGGATGGCCGCATCATGAAGGAAGACGTCGCCAAGGCCGCCAAGGATGGCGCTGCCCCCGCGCCCAAGGCCGCACCGGCGCCGCGCGCCGCGTCGCCTGCTAGCGATGCCGACCGCGAAGAGCGGGTCAAGATGACCCGCCTGCGCCAGACCATCGCCAAGCGTCTGAAAGAAAGCCAAAATACCGCCGCCATGCTGACCACCTATAACGAGGTCGACATGACTGAGGTGATGGCCCTGCGCAGCGAATACAAGGACGAATTCCTCAAGAAGCACGGCGTCAAGCTGGGCTTTATGTCGTTTTTCACCAAGGCCTGCATTCACGCGCTAAACGAGGTGCCTGAGGTTAACGCCGAAATCGACGGCACCGAGATCGTATACAAAAAATTCGTGCATATGGGCATCGCTGCCGGCACGCCCACCGGCCTTGTCGTGCCGGTGATACGCGACGCGGACGCGATGAGCTTTGCCGGGATCGAAAAGGCTATCGGCGAAATGGGCGCCAAGGCGCGTGACGGCAAGCTGACCATGGCCGAGATGCAGGGCGGCACGTTTACCATCTCGAACGGCGGCGTTTACGGCTCGCTCCTGTCCTCGCCCATCCTGAACCCGCCGCAATCGGGCATTCTTGGTATGCACAAAATTCAGGACCGTCCCATGGCGATCAAGGGCGAGGTTAAAATCCGCCCGATGATGTATCTGGCCCTGAGCTACGACCACCGGATCGTGGACGGCAAAGGTGCGGTGACGTTCCTCGTGCGGGTAAAAGAGGCGTTGGAGGATCCGCGGCGATTGTTGATGGATTTGTGATTTTGGGGCGACAATCGCCCTAGCGCAAAACCGGCAATAAGCTGGCTGCCACCCGCCTAGCCAGCAGAAACAAAGGTACGATGAGCTATCAGCCTGAACCCGATAATTGGGAAGTAGAGCATCGGCGTATTAATTTTCTCCGGTATTGGTTTATTGATTTGCTGTTTAGAAGGCTATTTCCATTCGCCAAAGAGCGGCCAGTCGCTTTTTGGCTAAGGGTATGGCTGACGTCTATCTTCCTTTTTGGCATCATCATACCACTGGGGGGACTTGAGAGCTTAGACCGTCTGTCCGAAAAACTCGTGCTTCTTTTTGCGATCCTCGGGTGGATAATCCCTTTCGTTTTTTGGATAAAAACCAAAAAGGCTGGCGACAAATGACTAGCCCTCAGAACGCGCTATGCGTTGGGAAAATGGGCGACGCCTGCGAGATTAGCGCAACAAAGCCCGACATTTCGACCTGTCGCTCCCGCGCCATCGCCGCCCGCCGCAAGTTCCGCATTCCCGGCTATCCCACCCTCGCCGATCTCGGCTTTGACGGTGACTACGTCTCGCCCATACAAATCGCCTGCGGGAACCTTACCGGCCCTCTGCTTATTTCCAAGGACTGGCTCGATGCCCCCTCCGCGCTTGCCCACCGGGAGGAGCTCCAAAAGACTGGCCACCTGCCCGATAACCCGTTCATCCGCGTTATAGACAAGGCGCTGGCTATCCTAAATCTCAACCGCGCCGACATCTACATCAGCCCCGTTTTCCACCTGCTGACGCCCAAACGCTCATCGACCATCCCCGCCGCGCACGCACGCGCCAGCTTTGACGCGATCGGCAGACACGAGCTTATGGGCCGCCGCCCCATCGCGCTAGGCATTGACGCGGCGCAGGTTCTGACCCATTTCGGTGTTGACCACGTCCCGGCCCCACATCCGTCGGCCCGCATCGGTAGTTACGACATGCGCGCGGCCCTCATCGCAAAGGCAGTGCAGAACGCATGACCCCCGAACTCACCGCGCTAACGCTTGCCGCCCTACTTCAGGTTGTCCAATTCATGCTTATGGCCGTTCCGGTTAACCTAGAGCTTGGGCCCGCCAAAACGATGTCGCCTCGCGATCCGGCGCAGATGGGCGGCGCAATGATCGACCAGATCAATCCCAAAACCGGTCGGCTTGTACGCGCGCTGAACAACCACTTTGAGGGGCTGATCCTCTTTGGCATCGCCTGCACCGTCATCACGGTTTCGGGGCAGTCGACCAGCCTGACGGCGACCTGCGCTTGGGTATATCTCGCCGCGCGCATCGCTTATGTGCCAGCCTACTACTTTGGCCTCGTGCCATGGCGGTCGGTCATCTGGGCCGTAGGCTTTGGCGCAACCACCCTGATGCTGCTGGCGGCGCTGGTCTGATCTATTGCTGCGTCTAGACGGCTCACAGCCAAACCCACACAAGCAGCGCGTCCGGTTGACCTCCCGGGCAATTCGCTATCTGCTTGGTGCAAATCAAACTTGATCTGAAGGATATTCCAATGGCCAGTTATGATGTCATCGTTATCGGCTCCGGTCCCGGCGGCTATGTCGCCGCCATCCGTTGCGCCCAGTTGGGCCTGAAAACTGCCTGCGTGGAGGGGCGCGATACGCTGGGCGGTACCTGCCTGAATGTCGGCTGCATCCCCTCCAAGGCGCTGCTGCACGCGTCACACATGCTGCACGAGGCCGAGCATAATTTTGCCGCCATGGGCCTCAAGGGAAAGTCGCCGTCCGTCGACTGGAAACAGATGCAGACCTACAAACAGGAAACGATTGATACCAATACAAAGGGCATCGAATTTCTGTTCAAAAAGAACAAAATCGACTGGATCAAGGGCTGGGCCTCTATCCCCGAGGCTGGCAAGGTCAAGGTCGGCGAAGACACGCATGAGGCGAAAAGTATCATCGTCGCATCCGGCTCCGAGCCTTCCAGTCTCAAGGGTGTCGAGGTCGACGAGAAAACCGTTGTATCCTCGACCGGTGCGCTGGTGCTGGGCAAGATACCCAAGAAAATGGTCGTGATCGGCGCAGGTGTCATCGGGCTGGAAATGGGTAGCATCTACTCGCGCCTTGGTGCCGAGGTGACGGTGGTTGAGTATCTCGACGCGATCACGCCCGGCATGGACGCCGAGGTACAAAAGACCTTCCAGCGGATACTGAAAAAGCAGGGGCTCAACTTTATCATGGGCGCGGCCGTACAATCCTGTGAGGTCAAGAGCGGCAAGGCGGTCGTTAAATACAAATTGCGCAAAGACGACAGCGAGGCCGAGATTGAGGCCGACACCGTGCTGCTGGCGACGGGCCGCAAGCCATATACCGATGGTCTGGGCCTAGCGGATCTGGGCGTCGAGACGTCCGAGCGCGGCCAGATCAAAACGGACGATCACTGGCAAACGAACATCAAAGGCATCTATGCCATTGGCGACGCAATTGATGGACCGATGCTGGCCCACAAGGCCGAGGACGAGGGTATGGCCTGCGCCGAGGTGCTGGCCGGCAATCATGGCCACGTCAATTATGGCGTCATCCCCGGTGTAATCTACACCCATCCCGAGGTGGCAACGGTCGGCAAGACTGAGGACGAGTTAAAAAAGGATGGCCGCGCATATAAGGTCGGCAAGTTCAGCTTTATGGGTAATGGCCGGGCCAAGGCGAACTTCGCCGCCGACGGCTTTGTCAAGATCCTCGCCGACAAGGAAACCGACCGAATTCTGGGCTGTCACATCATTGGCCCAATGGCGGGCGATCTTATCCACGAGGTCTGCGTCGCGATGGAATTTGGCGCCGCCGCACAGGATCTGGCTCTGACTTGCCACGCGCATCCGACCTATTCCGAGGCGGTGCGCGAGGCCGCTTTGGCTTGCGGCGATGGGGCGATCCACGCTTAAATTTGTGAGACGCCAAAATCGGGTGGGCGCTATGCTGAATCGCAGCGCCCGCCTTTTTTGTGTCCGCTGCCTCAGGACCAGATTACGCTCGGCACGCCGTAAATCGCCACTAGCGCCGCGAAATGCTCAACGTGGTTCAGTTGGCTCAAACCCCGCCTCCAAAAGCAGCGCATCCGACGCCCTTTCGATATCGTTCTCCAGCCGCTGCATGAATTCGGCGCGGTTTATGCCCGCCTTGATGGTCGGCAGAAACTCGATCACCGCTAGTCCCGGTTTGCGCAGAAGGCCGCGCTTGGGCCAGAATACGCCCACATTCGTCGCGGTCGGCACGCAGTCCTGCCCAAGCGCCGCGTAAATCGCGCCCGTGCCTATTTTGTAGGGTGCAACCACGCCGGGCGGGACGCGTGTGCCCTGCGGATAGATGATCAGCTGGCCGGGCTGAGTGGCACCATGCGCGACGTCTGCGACCATCTTCTTGATCGCCGCGCTACGCTTGCCTCGGTTCACTGGGATGCAGCCCATGCGCAAGGCGTATTGGCCCAGCACCGGCGTCCATAGCAATTCACGCTTCATGATGAATTTACCCGCCGGGACCGCGCTGAATATGAGGATGATGTCAAAGAAGGATTGATGTTTCGCGGCGATCATCACTTCGCCCGTGGGCGGCGTGCCCCGAATTTCGGTGCGCAGGCCCACCATCCACCCAGCGCTCCAACGGACCCACAGGCAGAACGCTTTGCTACCCGCGCGCGCGCCGCGTGCACTAACCAATGCCCATGGAAAAAAGGCTATTCCTATGATCACCATAGCCACATACATCTGGATGATGAACACCAGCGAGCGCAGCCATTGCACGGCGCCGCTCATGGCATGTCACGCAAAGTGCGCTGCGCCGCCGCGCGGGTGGCCGCGTAGGCAACCGCGCCAGACAGCAGCGGGATGATCAGGGGCAACAGCCAGTGCCAGCCCTGAAAGCCAAGCCCCGTCAGAAATCCGCCACCGACATCGGTGCGTGGAAGGAACGCCACCGCAATGCAGGCCAGCACCGTACCGATTGCTGCCCCGCCAAGGCTACGCAAGGTGAAGCGGCGCACAAAGGCCTGCGAAATATACTTATCGCGCGCGCCCACCAGGCGCAGCACGCCGATGACCTGAGCGTTGGCCGACAGTGCCGCGTTAGCCGCTAGCGTGATCATCGCCGCCACGGTGCCACCGATCAGGAGCAGCGACACCCAACCCAGCAGACGCAGACGCGACGCCGCGCGCACCAAGGGCGCCCGCCAGCGCGTGTGATCGTCAAGCACCGCGCCCGGCACCTCGGCCGCAAGGCGCAGGCGCAGTCCGGCGGCGTCATAGCCTACGTCATCTTCGATAATTTCGATCAGTTGCGGGATTGGCAGGCTTTCGACCGGCAGGTCAGGCCCGAACCATGGGGCCAGCAGTGCCCGCTGCTCCTCAGACGTCAGCGCGCGGGCGGAGGCAATGCCCGGCGTAGTCTGCAAAACTTTCAACGCGGCATCGGTTTGGGCCAGCCTCTGGCCCTCCGGCGCCGAAATGCGCAAGGTGGAGCTTCGCGCCAGCGCGTCCCCCCAGCGATCTGCCAGCCGCGAGGTGGCCAACGACAGCGCCAGCGCAAAGACCGCGAGAAAGGCCATCGCCCCGGCGACAAACAGCGTCAGCCAAGCGGTATAGCCCGTGGGCGGCACCACGCGGTCCGCGCTCGCATCCTGAGGGAGCAAGCCGCGCAAGCGATCAATATTCAGCTTCACAGATCTGCCCCTGCCAATTGCAATCGCCGATTCGAGATGCGTAGTACACGCGCCTGAACTTGTGATTTCGTCGCACGGATCAACGCCAGATCGTGCGTAGCGATCATGATCGTCTTGCCCATTCGGTTCAGCTCGATCAGCAGGCGCATCAGGCGCTGCGACATTTCCCAATCGACGTTGCCCGTCGGCTCGTCCGCGAGGATCACGTCAGGCGACATGATGATCGCGCGGGCCAGTGCGGCGCGCTGCCGCTCGCCCCCCGATAGCTCTGGCGGCAAGGCATTCGCGCGCTGCGTCAGGCCGACCCAGCCGATCAATTCGCGCAGGTTCGCGTCCTCAGCCAGCATATCGCGGTCCGACACCATCAGCGGCAGAGCGATATTCTCGGAAACGCTGAGGTGGTTTAGGAATTGGCAATCCTGATGCACGACGCCAATCCTGCGCCGAGCAAGTGCAATACCGTCGCGCGTCATCTCGCGGACGTTGTCGTCGAATAGTCGCACATGCCCTGCCGTGGGCAATAGAGCGCCGTAGAACAGTTTCAGCAGCGTCGTCTTGCCTGCGCCTGATGGACCGGTCAGAAAATGGAACGATCCCGGCTGCAGTCGCAGCGTGATATCGCTCAGCAATTCGCCGCCGCCATAGGAATAGGCCACATTCTCCAGCTCGATCACCGGCTGCCCCTTATGCCCGTTATGGTTCTTAAATGCCCCAGCATGGCCCGCGTTGCAATCGCAGCGGTGCAATTCCTTTGCTCTTTTCGATGCATCCTTTAAACCCTAGAGTGACCGAAATCAGATAGAACCCCGTAAAACGGGGACAGGTGACAGGGGACGGGTGTTAACATGAGGCTGACTTGCCCAAATTGCGGCGCGCAATACGAAGTTCCGGATGATGTGATCCCCGAGGCGGGCCGGGATGTGCAATGCTCTAACTGCGGCGATACCTGGTTTCAGGCGCACGCGAATGACGTGGAGCAAGGCGACGCAGACGCGGCAAAACGCCCATCCGGCGCGGATGACTGGCAGGAGGACGTGCCCGATACGGCCCCCGCCCCGCCCGCCGCCGAGGATTTTGCCGCGCCACCATCCCCGCCCGCAACCGACGAAGTCGCGCCTGAGCCGGAAAAGAAACGCGCAGATGCGCCGACTGTCGATGCGCCACCATCCCGGATTGAGCGGCCCGAGCGACGCGAAATAGATCCCTCCGTTGCCAGCGTTCTGCGCGAAGAGGCCGAGCGCGAAGCGCGCGCGCGGTCGGCGTCGCAAACCGGATTAGAGACACAGACCGATCTGGGCCTTGAGAGTGATCCGGACGAGAGGCAGCGCGCACGCGAGAAACAGCAACGCATGGCGCGAATGCGCGGCGAAGACAGCGTCCGTCCCGATACGGAGGAAGAGGAGGAAGATGACACCGACATCGACCCCACATCCCGCCGCAGCCTGTTTCCCGACATTGAGGAAATCAATTCCTCCCTTTCGCCCGCTCAGGAGCCGCAGGCAGGCGAGGTCTCCTATGATCCCTACCCTGAGGCTGCACCGCGTCCAGCAGGCGGGTTTCGCCGGGGTTTCTTAGTGTCGCTTCTGATCGCGATCGCCGCGCTGCTGGTCTACATCTTTGCAAACCAGCTGGCAGATCTGATGCCCGCCTTGGAGGGTGTGCTGGCCGATTATGTCGTTTGGGTTGACGGGCTGCGCCAGTGGCTCGACGGGCAGGTGGCCGGCGCGATGCTATGGCTGGACGGGCTGACCTCAACCGCGCCTACCGGTGGCTAGAATGCGGACGCCGCCGCAATGATGCCCGCCACCGGCAGGCCGCTGACCCCGGTTCTGCTGACTTTCTGCTCAGCGATCCTGTGGGGATTATGGTGGATCACAATCCGCTGGATTGAGTCCATGGGCCTAAGCGGCGCGCAGGCCGGCATTGTGTGCAATTTGGGCGCGGCGCTGGCCATTGGTGGCTACATGCTGGCCACACGAATGCAGCTGCGTCTCAGCGCGCGAACGCTGCTCGGCGCGGTTCTGGTCGGGCTGGCCTTCGCTTGCTATTCGCTGTCGCTGACCCTGTCCGACGTCGTGCGCGCGATCTTGCTGTTCTACCTCGCCCCCGCCTGGAGCAAGATCATCGAATGGGTATTTTTAGGCCAGTGTTGGCAAGGCACATCCACAGTGACGCTGATCCTTTCACTGGGCGGCGCGTATCTGGTTTTGGGCGGTGACGTCTCATTAGCTGCCATCACGCTCGGCGATGCGTTGGCGCTGATTTCGGGGGTGGCTTGGGCGATTGGCGCGGCGCTGATATTTTCCGGCCAGAAATCGACCACCTCTGCACTGACGCTTGCCACGGTCGTATCCGCCATGCTGCTGTCGCTGGCCTTTGCGTGGGGCACGGGCGAGGCGCTGCCCACCATGGCCAGCGCGCCCGCGTTTGGCACATCCTTGGCGGTCGGGGCGATCTACCTCTTGCCAGTCCTCGGCATCACGATGTGGAGCGCTCAGCGTCTGCCACCCGGCCTTCTCAGCTTTCTCTTTACGCTAGAAATCGTGGCTGGCGTTGTGTCGGGCGCTCTGCTGCTGGACGAGCCATTCGGCCTTTACCGCATGTCGGGCGGGGTGCTAATCATCGGAGCGGCCCTGATTGAGGCGATCGCCGCCCTGCGCCCGACTGCCATCAGCGAAGCAAAGCGCTAGAACCGCTCCAGCAGACGCTCCAGATAGTCACGCTCTACTTCGGGTCGCGCACCCTCGCCAGACCGGCGGCGCAACTCGTCCAGTAACTCTCGCGCGCGGCGATAGACGTCCTCGCCCTGCAGCAAATCACCTTCGGTGCCTGCGCGGTTGCCCTGCCCTGGCGTGCGGCCCAGCGGATCAGACTGCTGCCCGCCCGTCGCGCCAGCAGCACGGCCCTGCCCGCCCTGACGGTTCTGATTCTCCTTGGCCATCGCCTCGCCTAGCCCGCGCATTCCATCACGCAGTGCGTCCATCGCCTCGGCCTGCTGGTCGATCGCCTCGGCCAAATCGCCGTTGCGCAGCGCCTCTTCGGCGCCGTCCATAGCGTCGCCAGCGCGGTCAAGCGCGCCGCGTGCCTCTTCGCTAGTGCCGCCCGGCAGACTACCGCGCTGGCGCTCAAGCTCTTGGCGCAACGCGTTCTGCCGCTGGGCCAGATCACCAGGCTGGCCGCCGCCTTGCCCGCTTTGTTGGCCTTCGCCATCAGCGCTTCCGCCGTCGCTTTGGCCTTGGCCGCCCTGCCCCTCATGGCTCTGTCCGCGGCCCTGCCCGCCATTGCGGCCCTCATTGCCTTGGCTTTCACCTGCCTGCGCGCCGGGGTTAAACTGCTCCTGCAAATCGCGGAAGGCCTGATCCGACAGGCCCTGCTGCTCGCGCAGCGTATCGGCAAGCCCCTCCATCGCCTGCTGACCTGGGCTGCCCTCACCATCACCGGGCTGGCCCTCGGTCACGCGCAAATTCTCCATCATTTCCTGAAACTGGCGCAACGCCTCTTCGGCCTCGGCCATGCGGCCCTGGCTCATCAGATCTTCGATGCGGTCCATCATATCCTGCAGATCCTGCTGGCTAAGCGTAGTCATATTCTGCTCGCCCTGGTCCGGCTGATCAGTGCCATCCTCGCGCTGTGCCTGCTGCGTTTTCTGGCGCAGATAGTCTTCCGTTGCGTCGCGCAGCTCCTGCATCAGGCGCGCGACTTCGTCCTCACTCGCACCGTTGCGCATCGCCTCGGTCAATCGCTCCTGCGCCTCGCGCATGCGCTCCAGCGCGTCCTCGATATCGCCATCCTCTAGTGTCACGGCCAGATCCCACAGCGCCGCCGCCAGCTCCTCCTGCACGTCGGTCGTCAGGGCATCACCTTCGTATGCTGCCTCCAATCGCCGCAGGATAGTGCGCAGCTTTAGAAAATCCGCAGTGTCGCGGAACAGCGCGTCATCTGGCTGATAGGTGATCGCACGGACCACCTGCGCGATCCGGCGCGCGTTACTGCGGCTCCACAGCAGATCGCGGCGCTGCTCGATGATCGCGGCAGCGACCGGATCGAAAAAGCGGCGCGCTGGCAGGCTCATCTGCAACGGCGCGGCAACGCCGGTCTGGTCCGCCGCGTCACGCGCCTCAATGGTCAGCGTGACGGGCAGATGTGCCCACGGATGCTGCGACAGATTCTCAATCAGCGCTTCAGTAAATTCGGTCCGGCTGCCATTGATCGGCAAGGGAAGGTCCAGCGTGATCACCTCGCGCGGCTCAGGCTCGGCGGCCAGACCATAGCGCCGGTCAACCTCGCCGAGATCTAGCGCAAAGGTCGCTGTACCGCCGGTCACGCCGTAGTCGTCAATTGCCGTAAACGGCTGGCTCATCTGCCCGTCAAAGGTGGTTTTTGCGCCCTCGCTTAGCAGCGTTGCAGAGGGGGCAGTATCCGGCACAGCACGGATGCCCCAGCTGCGACCACCGGGCCCCGCGATGGACAGCGTGCCGTCCTGCGCCACGGCAAAGTCCTGCGACGGGTCGGTGGCGGGGGCGATACCGTCGGTACGGCCCGATACGGTCTCAGACAGGGCCAATGCGCCGACCTCGCCATAGAATCGCAAGGTAACGCGGCTGCCCGCAGGCACATCAATGCGCGCCTTTTGATCTGCCAAATAGAGGCTGGGCAGGCCAGTATAGACCGGCGGCTCAATCCACCCCTCCCATGTCGGGCCGGCGGCCAAGGCGCCATTCGGTATCATCAACCCCGGCGACGCGATCCGCCAGACCGATCCAAACAGCATCGCAACAACCAGCCCCAGCATCGCGATGTGCCGCAGGCCAAAGGGATCGAGGCGCGAAATTTTTAGGTCAGGTTTGGGCGCACGGGCCGCGGCGGCGGCACGCTCCATCCGGGTGCGGTGCGCCTGCCATAATGCCTCGGATGCGGCGTCGCCCTGACCGATCGCCTGCGTGTCGCCCAGCGCCTGCAAAGGGCGGCCAGGCAGCGCGGCGTCTAGCCGGTCCAGCGCCTCGCCGCGGCGCGGCCAGCGAAAGCGGCTGAGGCCCACAACCATCAGCGCGAGCGCGCCCAGCGCAGCCGCAATCCCAGCGCCTGCCACCAGTTCAAACGAGGCATAATCCTGAACGCCCAGCATCACTGAGGCACCGGCGGCAATTAGCAACGTCCAAAGCGGCCAGAAGGCACGCACCAGCCGCTCGGCCAAAAGGCCGGCCCATGTCAGCGTCAGCGGGGCGCGAAGCCGCGCCCGCAGGGGGCCTGTCAGATCGGGACGCTTGTCCATTCGACTCTCCGGATGGGGCCGCAGAATACTACAGCCATTCGGGAATGGTATCTCGATTTATCATCTCGTCAAAGCTTGGCCTTGCCCGGATCACGGCAAAGTCCTGCCCATTGACCAGAACCTCGGGGATCAGGGGCCGCGTGTTGTACTCGCTGGACATGACGGCACCATAAGCGCCCGCGCTGCGAAAGGCGACCAGATCACCCGCCCTCAACAGTGGCATCATGCGCTGCTTGGCAAAGGTATCACCGCTTTCGCAGACAGGTCCGACGATGTCGTAAGGGCGCTGCTCGGCCCCTGCCTCAGGCTCAACCACTGGCACGATATCATGCCAAGCGTCATACATTGCAGGCCGGATGAGATCATTCATAGCAGCGTCAAGGATCAAGAAATCGCGCCCCTCGCCCGACTTCACATAGATGACCTCGCTTACCATAAGCCCTGCGTTACCAGCGATCAGACGGCCCGGCTCAATCTCAATCTCGCAACCCAGATGGCCGAGCGTTTCGCGTATAAGCGCGCCATAATCGCTGGGAAGCGGCGGCGCCTCGTTGCCGCGAGCGTACGGAATGCCAAGGCCACCGCCCAAGTCCAGACGTCTGATATCATGGCCATCTGCGCGCAGAGTTTCGGTCAACTCAGCGACTTTGCGATACGCTTGCCTAAACGGCTCAAGCTCGGTCAGCTGGCTGCCGATATGCACGTCGATCCCGATCACCTCCAGCCCCGGAAGGCTGGCGGCAAGGCGGTACACTTCGCGCGCGCGCGCAATGGGAATTCCGAACTTGTTCTCGCTTTTGCCAGTGGCGATCTTGGCGTGAGTTTTAGCATCCACATCTGGGTTCACACGCACCGTGATGGGCGCACGCAAGCCTAGTTCCACAGCCACGGCGCTCAGAACTTCCATCTCCGGCTCGCTCTCGACGTTGAACTGGCGGATACCGCCCTCCAGCGCCAGACGCATCTCATCCCGTGTTTTGCCGATGCCAGAGAACACGATGCGATCGCCCGGAACGCCTGCTGCCTTGGCGCGCATGTATTCGCCGCCCGACACGACGTCCATCCCCGCCCCCAGTGCCGCAAGCGTCTTGAGGATTGCCACGTTGCTGGCCGCCTTCATTGCATAGCAGACCAGATGGTCCATCCCGTCCAGCGCATCGTCAAAGAGGCGAAAATGCCGTTCTAGCGTGGCGGTCGAATAGACGTAAAAGGGCGTGCCCACCGCAGCCGCAATCTCGGCCACCGGCACGTCCTCGGCATGCAAATTGCCGCCTTGGTAGAGAAAATGATCCACGCCCTATGTCCTTCGCTGCCGCCTGCGGCTGTTTTTCGGCAAATATTTAGATCCTGCTCCTACGCGTTACGCAGGCGGAGGTATAGGTACAGTGGCAGTCCGCAACTGACCCCGATGAGGAACGTTGCGGGGACCGCGATCAGGCGCATCCAGTCCCGGCTGCGCCACGTCTCGGCCAGCACCATCAGTGTCAGCGCAATTGCGGCGATGGTCAGATCCCATACCAGTCCGCTGGTGGCTGGATTGACGTGCCATGCCTTCACCATGCCGCCCAAGTCGAGCCCATGTTCAAAAAACCAGCGCAGGAAATAGCTCATCGGGTGGATCGTGCCCCAGACGGCCAGCGCGAGATAGACGTACTTCATAACGTCGTCGCCGTATGGGCGCTGACGGTGCCGCCAATCACGCCATTGGCAGCTTTGGGCGTCGCGTTTGGCGCGGGCGCCAATTCATCCTGGCTGCTGGGCCGGATCGGCGCGCCGTCGACGCCGCAGGCGGCCAGTGCAGCCAGTGCCACAAATGTGATCAGATATTTCATCCCAGGATCTCCTGCCAGCGCGCGACCTGCGCGCGCACGTTGCCGGGTGCAGTGCCGCCATAGCTGACACGGCTCGCCACCGAATTATGCACACCCAAAACATCGAACACATCGCGGCTGATGTCACCGTGCACGGCTTGCATATCAGATAGCGCCAGATCGGGCAGATCGCAGCCCTTCTTCTCGGCCAGAGCCACCAGTGATCCGGTTACATGATGCGCCTCGCGGAAAGGCATGCCCAGCACCCGAACCAGCCAATCGGCAAGGTCCGTCGCAGTGGAGAATCCAGTGGCGGCGGCGGCCTCCAGCACATCTTTGTTGGCGCTCATGTCGCGCACCATGCCCTCCATCGCGGCCAGCGCCAGCATCAGGTTATCGGCGGCATCGAACACCTGCTCTTTGTCTTCCTGCATGTCCTTGGAATAGGCCAGCGGTAGACCCTTCATCACCATCATCAGCGCGACATTGGCGCCGAATATGCGCCCGATCTTGGCGCGGATCAGCTCGGCTGCGTCGGGGTTCTTCTTTTGCGGCATGATGCTGCTACCGGTGGAAAAGCGGTCGCTAAGCGCGACAAACCGGAACTGCGCCGAGGACCATATCACCAGCTCTTCGGCCATACGGCTAAGGTGCATGGCGCAAATGCTGGCCGCGCCCAGAAAATCCAGCGCAAAGTCGCGGTCGCTGACCGCATCCAGCGAGTTGGCAGACGGGCGGTCAAAGCCCAGCGCCTGAGCCGTCATGTCGCGGTCGATGGGAAAGCTGGTCCCGGCCAAGGCCGCCGCCCCCAACGGACATTCATTCATCCGCGCGCGGGCGTCGCGGACGCGGGACAGATCGCGCGCGAACATCTCGACATAGGCCATCATATGATGGCCCCATGTCACCGGCTGCGCGACTTGCAGATGGGTAAAACCGGGCATGACCCAATCGGCCCCAGCCTCTGCCTGCGCCACCAGCGCACGCATCAAGGCGATCAACGCGCCCTCGGTCGCGTCCAACTGGTCACGCACCCACAGCTTAAAATCGGTCGCGACTTGATCGTTGCGCGACCGGCCTGTGTGCAGTCGGCCGGCAGGCTCACCGATCAAGTCCTTCAATCGCGCTTCGACATTCATGTGAATGTCCTCAAGGGCCGCCGAAAATGCGAATTCGCCGACGTCGATTTCGGCCAGAACGCTATCCAGCCCTTTCGCCATCGCCGCCGCGTCACTATCTGTAACAATGCCCGTGGCCGCCAACATGGCTGCGTGGGCCTTCGATCCGGCGATATCTTGTGCCGCCATACGCTTGTCGAACCCGATGGAGGCGTTTATTGCCTCCATGATCGCATCGGGTCCGGCGGCGAAACGGCCGCCCCACATCTGGTTCGAGGTCTTGTCTGCCATGCCTGCCCCTTTCGGAGGAAAAATGCGCATTTCACGTCTTTCCCTGCTTTATCCCGCCGCCGCCCTCGGTGCAATCGCGGTGGGTCTCTTCTTTGCCCTCGGCAGCGCGCCCGAGGCCGCGTCAGATGCGCCTGCGCGCGATTACTCCGCGCTGGCCTCCGCATTGGACGGCGATATGAAGAAGCTGAACTTTCACGGCGCGCCCAAACCCGTCTCGACAAGTACCTTCACAACCGAAGATGGCAGCACAGCAACGCTCGCGGATTATCAGGGCAAATATGTTCTGCTGAACTTCTGGGCCACGTGGTGCGCGCCTTGCCGCAAAGAAATGCCCATGCTGTCTGAGTTGCAGACCGAATTCGGCGGCGAGGAATTTGAGGTGCTCACGTTGGCTACGGGGCGCAATCCAGTGCCCGCCATTGAGGGCTTCTTTGAAGAAATTGGCGTGACGAACCTGCCCATGCACCGCGATCCGAAACAGCAGGTTGCCCGCGACATGGGCGTTTTGGGCCTGCCGATTACAGTCATCCTTGACCCGGCTGGGCGCGAGGTCGCGCGACTTTCGGGCGACGCGCATTGGAGCAGCGATAGCGCCAAGGCGCTGATTGCAGGTCTGATACAGACCGCTGATTGAGCCAGCCTTGCGCGCAGGCCGCAAGAGCCGCTAGAATCGGAGCGCACTCGCACTTCGGAAGGCCCGCCATGCCCGTGATAACCAACATCGAAGACCTGCACCGCATCTATCGCCGCCGCGTACCGCGCATGTTCTACGACTACACCGAATCGGGCAGCTGGACCGAGCAGACATTCCGCGCCAACAGCGCTGATTTCACCGAAATCCTGCTGCGACAGCGCGTGGCCGTCGACATGGCGGGCCGTTCAACAGCGTCCAAGATGATCGGGCAGGATGTGGCGATGCCCGTCGCCCTTGCCCCCGTTGGCCTGACTGGCATGCAAAGCGCGGACGGCGAGATCAAGGCTGCGCGCGCCGCTGCCAAGTTCGGCGTACCCTACACGCTATCGACTATGTCCATCTGCTCAATCGAGGATGTGGCCGAGAATACGGACAAGCCCTTTTGGCTGCAGGTCTATACGGTTAAAGACGCCGATTTTATGCAACGCCTCTTTGACCGCGCGAAAGCTGCCAAATGCTCGGCCGCGGTCATAACCGTCGACTTGCAAATGCTGGGCCAGCGGCACAAAGACATCAAGAACGGCCTGTCGGCCCCGCCAAAACTGACTGCCAAAAGTATCGCAAATATGGCGACCAAGGCGCGTTGGGGACTGGAAATGCTGGGCACCAAGCGGCGCTCATTCGGCAATATCGTGGGCCACGTCAAGGGTGTAAGCAGCCCTGGCGATCTGACCTCATGGACGAACGAGGCGTTCGATGTCTCGCTGGATTGGGACCGTATCCGCGAGTTTCGGCGGATGTGGGACGGCCCGCTGATCATCAAAGGAATCATTGATCCGCGCGATGCGCGAGAGGCGCTGAACGTGGGCGCCGATGCGATCATCGTCAGCAACCATGGCGGCCGCCAACTGGACGGCGCACTGTCGTCGATCCGCGCGCTGCCCGCCATCATGGATGCGGTCGGCGATAAAATTGAGGTGCATCTGGATAGCGGCATCCGCTCCGGTCAGGACGTGCTCAAGGCGCTGGCGATGGGTGCGACCGGCACCTATATCGGGCGCGCGTACATCTACGGTCTCGGCGCGATGGGCGAGGCTGGCGTCACCCGTGCGCTAGAGGTGATCCACAAGGAGTTGGACATGTCGATGGCGTTCTGCGGGCACCGCGACATAACCGGCGTGGACCGCGATATCCTGATGATACCAAAGGGCTTTTCAGACGGCTGGCAATGATCGTGGCGACCCTGGACGGAACATTGTAGCGCTCGGCGCGTTTGCATGGCAGTCCTGAACGCAGAGGCCCCGCACCATGCCGCCCCAACATCACACTTCGGAGCAGGCCACACATGCAGAGCGGCCTTGGTTGCTGCTTGTGTTCGCGGCCTTGGGGCTGGCGGGATGTGCAGCGCTGATTGCAGGGACTATTATCGCACCACTTTTCGTTCCTGATTATAACTCAATTTCTGACACGGTCAGCGATCTTGCCGCCGGGCAGTCAGAGATCATCATGGACGTTGCCCTTTATGGGTTTGCTGCGGGCATTTTCGCGGTAGCGTTGGCTGCATCTCACGCTCATCTGGGTGGGATCTGGTGGACGCTAGGTATCTTGGCTTTGGCTGTCCTCGCTAGCATTGTCATCGTTATCGGTGCGCGTAACGAATATGGCGACGGTGATAGCAAGGGCGTCGTTATCCACATCTATCTGGTCTATGCGATGGGCGTGCTGGTGCCCTTTACATGTTCGGCGATGGCACCGGGACTACGCGCATCGGACCATCCAAAGGCTTACTGGGCGTTGATCGTGTCGGGCATCTGCTGGGCGGTATTGGCGCCGATTTTCCTACTCTCGTCCACCACGATTGATGGCCTGCTAGAGCGGGTCGTCGGCCTGACCTTTTGCGCCGCAATCGCCGTACTGTCATGGGTTTTCGCGGCGCGCGGCCTTGCCGCCCTTAGAAAGGATTAACGCGATGGATCTGTTCGATATCGTATGGCAGACCCTTTTGGCAGTTGTCGTCGTGATCGTCTTGGCGCGGGTGAACGGCCTGCGCTCATTCTCTAAGATGTCGAGTTTCGATTTCGCGCTGACTGTCGCGACGGGATCGGTGCTTGCCACTATGATGACCAGCGCCAAGACACCTTGGCCGGGTTTGGTCGCGCTGATCGTCCTGTTTGCGGCGCGCTACGTGATATCGGCGCTGCGGCAGCGCTCGTCCTTGGCACAGCGCATTACTGACAACACGCCTCTGGTGCTCTTTTACGAGGGTCAGTTTTTCGAAGAAAACCTCAAGCTTGCGCGGGTATCTCGGGACGATATCCGCTCTAAAATGCGCGAGGCGAACGCCATTAGTCCCGGAAGCGTGCGCGCGATTGTGTTGGAGGCAACGGGCGACGTTAGCGTCCTGCACGGCGATACGCTGGACACCGATTTGCTCAGTGATGTGTCATGGGGCCGCGTCCAGCGCCCCAATGATATTTCGTAGGCGGTTTTCGATTAGAATCCCGCATTCGCGTTGGCCTGCGCGGCGCAGTATGGGCCATTGGCCGATTCACCATTACGCGGTTCTCACGACCTCTAAGCGGCGCGCCCCGCGCGACATTGCCCCTTCCCATTCGCGCTCAAATCCTCTAAGGCCACGGCTTCACGCGGGGCTACAGCCTTGGAGGAGCCCCGCCCTTATCTGATGGAGAATTACACATGGCTGGAGAGATTCCTGATCTTCACGCCCAGGAACGCACGGGGACAGGCAAGGGCGCCGCTCGTGCCGCACGCCGCGCTGGCATGGTTCCTGGTATCGTTTTTGGTGGTGACAACGACCCGCTGCCGATCAATATCCCATTCAACGTACTGCTCAAGCGGCTCAAGCAGGGCCGGTTCCGGTCGACATTGTTCAACCTGAAGGTCGAAGGCCACGACGATGTGCGCGTCATCTGCCGCGACGTTCAGCGCGACGTGGTAAAAGATCTGCCGACGCACTTGGACCTGATGCGCCTTAAGCGTACGACCAAGATCAACCTGTTCATCCCGATCGACTTCCAGAACGAAGAAGAGTGCCCGGCCATCGCCAAAGGCGGCGTCATGACCACGATCCGCGGCGAAGTCGAACTGCTGGTCACGGCAGGCGACATTCCCGAAGCGTTGATCGTTGACATGATGAAGCTGGAGAACATCGGCGACACTATCACGATCTCGGATATCGAGCTGCCCAAGGGTGCCGAACTGGTGATCAAGGATCGTGACTTCATGATCTGCAACGTGTCTGCGCCGTCGGCCCTCAAATCGGATAGCGATGACGAGGACGAGGTCGATGCGGACGAAGTGCCCGCGACCGAGCAAGTCGACAACGCACCAGAGGACGCCGAGAAAGAGTAATCTTTCGGCCTCTATTGCAAGAATTTCAAACGCGGCCCCCTGTGATACGGGGGCCGCGTTTTTCGTTGCGAATATGCATTGCGGCCATTGACGATATTCCCCAATTCAAATCTCTGCCGAAACACGCTAAACCGTCCACAGCCAACTAGGGGCACGTCATGCTGATCTTTGTAGGGCTGGGAAATCCCGGCGCGAAATATGCTGGAAACCGGCACAATATCGGCTTCATGGCGCTGGATATGATTGCCAGAGATCACGGCTTTGGCCCATGGAAGGCGCGCTTTCAGGGCCAGACCAGCGAGGGAACGCTGGGCGGCGAGAAAGTGCTGCTGCTCAAGCCCGATACATTCATGAACCTCAGCGGGCAGTCGGTGGGCGAGGCCATGCGCTTTTTCAAGCTGGATACCACCGACATCACCGTTTTCCATGACGAGATCGACCTTGCCCCCGGCAAGGTGCGGGTCAAGGACGGAGGCGGTCATGCGGGGCATAACGGATTACGCTCAATCCATCAGCATATTGGACCGCACTATAGCCGCGTGCGCATGGGCGTCGGCCATCCGGGCCGCAAGGAGGCGGTGCCGGGCTATGTTCTGCACGATTTCGGCAAGGCTGATCAGAACTGGCTAGACGATGTCCTGCGCGGTTGTTCGGACGGCGCGCCGCATTTGGCAGCAGGCGATAGCGGAAGATTTCAAAACGCAGTTGCCCTGCGCACTGCGCCGCCGCGATCCTCAGGCGGGACAGCGCCAAAGGGTCGCAAAACGGCAGAGGCCGCGGCAAAGGCTGAACCGCAGCCCACCACAAAAGCGACGCCCGCCGCCCAACCCGAGGCCGAGGACACGCGCAGTACATTGCAGAAACTGGCCGACAGGTTTCGCTAAGCCGCGCGCCGCTTGCGCGCACGCTGTGCCACGCTACGCTGAGGCGAGCAAGGAAAGGTCAGGATTATGGAAAAAGACGCATCTGTAAACGCTATCGGAGGTCCGCTTACCGCATGCTCGCCGCGTGATCCGGTCACCGGTTTTTTTCGTGACGGCCATTGCAACACCTGCGCCGAGGATCGTGGCAGCCATACCGTCTGCGCAGTGATGACCGCCGAATTTCTCGCGTTTTCCAAATATGTAGGTAACGACCTCAGCACCGCGCGCCCTGAATTCGGTTTTGCGGGTCTAGCGCCGGGCGACGCTTGGTGCCTGTGCGCTGCGCGCTTTTTGCAGGCACACGATGAGGGCTGCGCGCCGCGCGTCCACCTTGCCGCGACGCACATACGGGCGGTGGATATCGTACCCCTCGACGTACTGAAAACACATGCGGATGATGCCTAAGTCGTCACTCGTGAGACACATCCCCGGAGGACCAAAGGCCGATCCTTAATTTGCTCTTATCTGTTTTCGTTTAATACAGCGCTGCCGTATACGCGCGGCGCGACCAGCGCTGCGTAAAGGCCTATGAATTTATCGATCGGCGCGTTGGTGGGCATGGGCCGAGCAGATCCAAAATTTCACCTAATGCAACGCCACCAATACGGACCCGAAATTTGGCCAGTGAAGTAACTTTTAACTCGGTCACAACTAATTTGGCGGCCCCTCGTTCCCTACAATCGCGAGCGTATTGAGGGACGTCCGAAGGTCATCGACGCTGCCAGACAGACCTCGCTCAATCTCTTCTTCGGTCGCGATCCATATCGGGATTGCCTGCTCCAACAGGTCCAATCCCTCGTTGGTCAAGCTCAGTCGACGGGCGCGGCGATCTTGGGCATCGGGTGTCACGATTAGCAGGCCGCGCCGCTCCAACGGTTTCAGGTTCGCGGTCAGCGTAGTGCGATCCATAGCGAGCAAACTTGCGACAGATCCGACGGTCGGCGGCTCGGGCCGGTTCAGCGAGATAAGAAGTGAAAACTGCCCACTTTTAAGCCCCAATTGGCGTAGTGCATCGTCGAACCTACGGGCAATCGCGCGGGCTGCGCGCTGTGTATGCAGGCATAGGCAGCTGTCTCGCACACGCAAAGTCATGCCGAAAGTTGCGTGGGTTGGGGAATTTGTTGACACAGGATATTTTAAGTTGATATCAACTTATTGTCAAGGGAATCGGAGGATCATCCGGGCTATGACCCCAACTCTATTGCGCCGTCGCACGCCAGTGCACGGCCCAGACACGCAGCAGCGTACCTGCAACGGCGCGCTACAACTGCATCCGATACCTTTGATCTTGGCGGGGCGGCTTACCGGAGTTTCGTGCGAATAACCCGGAAGTGGGAGAACACAAATGAGCTATATCAGCGGATTTCTGATTCCGGTCCCGATGGATCGGAAAGAGGACTACCGAAAAATGTCGGCTGACGCGGCCGACATATTCCGAGAGTACGGCGCCTTCGAGATCATGGAGGCTTGGGGGGAGGACGTGCGAGACGGCAAGGTCACTGACTTCAAGCGCGCAGTCCAAGCCGAGGATGACGAGGTCGTCGTTTTCTCGTGGATCGTCTGGCCAGATAAAGCCACCGCCGACGCCGCCGAGATTAAAATGCAGGACGACGACCGGATGAAACCGCCAGCAGACCCACCATTCGACATGCAGCGTATGATCTTTGGCGGCTTTTCTCCCATCTTTGAGATGGGACGGAAAGGAGAGAGCAAATGAAAAACAGTGACGGGACCCCGATCTGGTATGAATTGATTACCCACGATCCCAAACCTGCGCAGGATTTCTACGGCGCGGTGATGGAATGGACCTTCTCCTCCCCACCCGGAGGATTGCTACGTGACTACCGCACCTTTGCAGCGACCGATGGTGAAGGCGTCGGCGGTGTTATGAAGGCACCAGCGGACGCCTCATTCGCGCCAATTTGGGCAGTATATTTCGCGGTCGCAGACGTGGATGCAGCGGCCCAGCAGGTCAAGGCCCTTGGCGGCAGCGTTCATATGGAGCCGCAGGACATTCCCGATGTCGGCCGCTTTGCGTTCGTCGCTGACCCGCAGGGCGCTATGTTCTACCTGATGCGCGGCCATACGGATGCCGGTAGCACCGCATTTGCGCCAATGAAGGCTGGCCATTGCTCTTGGAACGAACTGGTGACGTCCGATCAGGATGCGGCGCTGGCATTTTATGGCAAGCTGTTCGGCTGGGAGAAAACTGGGTCAATGCCCATGGGCAAGAATGGCAACTACACTTTTTTCGGCAAAGGTGACGTTGAGATGTTCGGCGCGATGATGAACACGCAAGACGAGGGCGCGGCACCGTTCTGGAACTTTGCTTTCAATGTGGCAGACATCGACAGCGCAAAGGCGGCGGTCGAATCCGGCGGCGGCACAATTACCCATGGGCCGATCGAGTTGCCGGGCGATCAGGGCGACTGGATGATCCAGCTTAATGACCCACAAGGCGCGAAAGTAATGTTCACTGGCAAGCGCAAGAACGGAGCGATGTGATGGGCGCGATTAGCACATTTCTGTGGCTCGACGGTCAGGCAGAAGCGGCGGCCGAGTTCTACACCGGCTTGTTTCCAGATAGCCACATCGACGAGAAAACACACACGACTATGGACTATCCCGGTGGCAAGGAAGGGGACGTGATCACCGTCGCCTTCACGCTCTCTGGGCGCAGCTTTATTGCGATGAACGGGGGGCCGGGGCATCCCTTTACCGATGCGATTTCGCTAAGCATCGACTGCTCCGATCAGGCGGAAGTCGACCACTATTGGAGCGCGCTGTCAGAGGGTGGCGCGCCCATTCAATGTGGATGGATCAAAGACCGCTTCGGACTTCATTGGCAGGTCACGCCGCGTATCTTGCCTCGTCTCCTTGCCGATCCAGATCGCGCAAAGGCAAGGCGGGTCATGGAGGCAATGGTTCAAATGGTAAAGATAGACGTCGCCGCGATCGAGGCAGCGGCGAAGGGTGCGCGTCACTGACCTCGTAAACATCCACTTTTCCAGAATTCTCCACAAAGGGCGTTTGCGATGACGTCCTCACCACCCCGCAGCAATTAAATCGGCCAAATTTGACCGCGAAAATGCCGGCGCTTCGCAAATTCGTTGACCGCCACACGGCACGGCCCGAATTTCGCACAGCCCTCGATGAAAAGATGCAGCCATTCGAAGAGAACGCTGCGAAGTATGAGGGCGCACCCTGACCTAAGCTAGAACTTGGCGAACCAAAGGAGAAAATCATGAGGGTCACCGACATCTTCCTCAGTATAAATGCTCGCGATTTCGAGGCGCAGACCAATTGGTGGACGACGCTTCTCGGACGCGGCCCGGACCAATCCCCCATGCCAAATTGCCGGGAATGGGAACTGGCCCCTTCGGTCCTGTTTCAGGTCTTAAATGCGCCCGAAGGCGAGCGCGCGGCAGTGTCCCTGCGCATTGTAGGGCTGACGGACGAGATTGAAAGACTGCGGAAGGCTGGCATCGCCGTGCCTGATCCGCAAAAGGTCGAAGGTTTTGATACACTCAGGTGGGCGGCCCTCGCCGATCCAGAGGGGAATGACCTCAACCTGCTCGAAGGTGTCTGAATCCTTGGCCGGCGGTGTGGTGATGTCTGCCTTCGAGGCGCGGCAGAGTGCCCGATTACAAGCGTGACTTTCCCCATGGCGGGTGGGCGGCGCAGTGATCTGCGTTGCAGTAAGTGAGGACAATGTCACGATGCGCGGTCCAAGTTTCTTCTTTCTTCGTCGGCCCAACAATGAGATCTTCGCCAATCACTGACGGAAGCAGAGTGGGTCGATCGCCGAAAGTCAGAGCCGCGCGATCAAATTCGTCGCGGCGCACAGGCCGACCGGTCTCGCTTGGAGACAGGCGAATGCCTGTGGATAGTGCGGTTCATGACATCAACCGTCCGATTGATGACTATCAGCGAACACTTCCTTTGCTGCAAACAGCCCATTCAATGCTGCTGGGAAACCAGCGTAGACCGCCATTTGCATCAAAATCTCAGTGATTTCTTCCTGCGAAAGTCCGACATTCAAGCCTGCCTCGATATGCACCTTGAGCTGCGGTTGCGCTGTCCCCATCGCCGCAAGCGCTGCAATAGTAGCAATCTCGCGGTCGCGCAGCGATAGGCCGGGCCGGGAGTAGATATCGCCAAACGGGAACTCAAGAAGGTAGGTTGCGAAGTCAGGCGCTATCCCCGCAAGCGCGTCAATCACCCTCTGGCCGCCCTCGCCGTCGATCGCCGCAAGTGCGCGCTGCCCGCGCTCTAACCGTGTTTCGCTACTCTGCAAATCATTCTGCGTCATGGTTCTGTATCCTCTGTTTTGCTTCGGCATAACTGCCTATTTTGGTGTCGAGGACAATGAGACAGGCCTCCAGTTCCGCGACGTGCGCGCGAACCTTCTCGCGGTGCGCCTCAAGCAATGCGCGACGTTCTGGTGCTGTATCCGCACCTTTTGCCCGCAAATTCGCGTAGCGCAGCATCTCGCGGATCGTCATCCCCGTGGTTTTCAGTCGACCCAAAAACTCAACCCAAACCAGAATTGAGACGTCATAGTCACGTCGGCCGGAAAAATCGCGGTCGGCACGGGGAAGCAGTCCTATCCGCTCGTAATAGCGGATCGTATGCGCAGACAATCCTGTGCGTTTTGCAAGATCTCCGATTTTCATTTTGCATCTTCTTTCATCACCACGCTAGGGACTCTACGAGTTAGAGCGCGCTCTAAGTCAAGAGCCACTTTGGGCGAAAAGTTCAGCAGACAGCACTCCGCACGTCAGGTCGATCTTGTTTGGAGCTGCACAAAAAATAGGCTCAAACTCAACGTAATTGCCGGTTTTTTCGGTCCAGACTCGCGAAAACCCGCCTGTTCTCAAGTAGTTCGACAGATTGATGTGGCGGTGCAGCAAAACCGGGCCTAATGAACCCACGTGATGGGTCTGCCATTCGAGTGAGTCGTCTGCACACGATGCCATCTCTTTGAAAGAGTTTATGGGTTTCAATGTCTTTAAAGCCACGGTCTCCTGAACAGAGCCTGTGCCGTCTTAACCGCCGCACTCTTCTCTCTGCTCTCACCGGCTCTGTGGCCGCTGTCGCTTTCGCGCGCAGCGCCATAGCTCAGGATATTGCGGAGCCTGTTTCAGAGACAAAAATAGCCCCTACGGCGCCCGACGCTCCGACGCCTGAAGCTCCCGCGCCTCAGCCGTTCTCGTTCGAGTGGCTGGATGCACGCATGAGCCAAACCGCGCAGACTGAGTACGTTGCACCTGTTGACGCGCCCGAAGTGATCGCGGACCTCGACTACGACGACTACCGTAAAATTCAGTTTGATCCGAAACGCGCCCGCTGGGATGAAGGCGGCGTATTATTCCGGCTGCATGCGTTTCATCCGGGCTGGCTCTATAAACAAACGGTGGCGATCCACGAGGTCGTGGACGGGGTTCAGACCCCAATGGCCTTTTCCACCGATGATTTCATCTATTTCGACGACCTTTTACCTCGCGTGCCTCAGCACGCCGAATTGCCCGGCGTGGCAGGGTTTCGTCTGAACACGCCGCTTAACCGCGCCGATAAATTTGATGAATTGATCTCCTTTGTCGGAGCCTCCTATTTCCGCGCGTTGAGCCGTGACAGCAGCTATGGCCTTTCGGCGCGCGGCCTTGCGATAAATACAGGTCTTGCCGGCGAAGAAGAATTCCCACGCTTTTCCGAATTCTGGCTGGAGCGCCCGAACGCAGGTCAAGAAGAAGTTGTATTATATGCCGCTCTCGACAGCCCGTCTTGCACTGGGGCCTACCGCTTTGTTATCCGCCCCGGCGCTGAGACGACCATCGACGTCACCGCCAAACTGCACTTCCGCAGTGATGTGGAACAATTGGGCGTGGCGGCGCTGACCTCAATGTTCCTGTTCGATGAGAAAAACAGCAATATCTTCGATGATTATCGCCCTCAGGTCCATGACAGCAACGCGCTGATGGTCATGCGCACAGACGGGGATGTGTTGTGGCGCCCGCTCAACAACCCGCCGCGCCTGGCCAGTACCTATCTCAATGAACCCAATCTGAAATCTTTTGGGCTGATCCAGCGGGATCGCGACTTTGACGACTACCAAGACGCAGGCGCGCAGTATCAAGACCGTCCATCCGTTCTAGTCGAACCTCAGGGAGACTGGGGCGCTGGGGCGATCCGATTGGTCGAAATTCCCTCTGATCTCGAAGGCAACGATAACATTGTCAGCTTTTGGGTGCCCTCGGAAAAACCGCGAGCAGGGGAAAGCCGTGAGTACGCCTATCGTTTGCGTTGGGGCGCGCTTGGAACTGACCGCGACGGCGACCGCGCGTGGATTGTCAACACGTTAGCCGGCAAAGGCGGCACGTCAGGTGTGTCGGGAGCCACAGCCTCGTTGCGCAAATTTGTCATCGACTTTGATGGCGGATTGATGGCGGGACTTTCGGACGACGCAAAGATGGAGCCTGTTGTCACTCTGTCGCAGGGAAAAATTCAGCACGTCGCCTTGTCTAAGATCAGAAACACCACCAAGTGGCGTCTTGTGATTGATGTGGACGGACAAAATGAAAGCGTCGTGGAACTTGTGGCCCATGTCGCGGGTTTTGGTCGAAAACTGACCGAAACATGGATTTATCAATGGCTACGCGAATGATGATTCAGAGTTCCTCTTCGTTTTTGTCCGATGCGCTTGCGGTTGAAGTCCGCAAGTCGGCCATTTTACGCGACGCGGGGCTGCCCGATGCACCCTTGGCGATGCCAAGTCAGGTGATTGAGTCCTCACGTCCCAACGCAATCCACGCCGCAGGAGGCGGGCTAAATCGCCTGCTATCTTTGCTTGCCCAAGGCTTTGGCCGGACGGCGCGTGGCCGCTAACTGATGACCCGCAAAACGTCCTTTGGCCGCGTGCTATCGGCGCGGGCGTTTGCATTGGTGACAAGCGTCGGCCTTGGGGCTGGTGCAGCAGCGCTATTTTTGCAGTTTGGCGCAGCCGACGGCTATCAGATGGTTGACGGCGTGCGCGCAGCTTTGGTGTTCATCACCACGTTTTGGCTTGCATGGGGTGCAGTGCAGTCGGTCGAGGGGCTGATTTCATCACGCAAGCCCGCCCCCCCGCTTACGACGCCCATTACCGCTCGCACCGCAATTTTAATGCCCGTCTACAACGAAGATCCCGGTGCGGTGTTTGCCCGCGTGGCGGCGATGGATAACGCCATAGCGCGGCTGGAACTGACGGAATATTTTGATTTCGCCATCCTGTCTGACACGCAAAGCGACCGATTGGGCGCTGAGGAAGAGCGTTGGTTCGTCCGCCTGTGGGACGATCGTCACCAAGCTGCACGCCAAGCGGTAGGTGAAGCGCCAAGGTTCTTCTACCGTCGTCGCCGTCGCAACACAGGGCGCAAGGCGGGCAATATCCAGGATTTCTTTGAAACCTCTGGCGCAAATTATGACTTCGCTTTGATTCTGGACGCGGACAGCTTTATGGAAGGAGCCACCATAGCCGAGATGGTGCGCCGGATGCAGGCCGATCCAACTTTGGGCCTGTTGCAAACTTTGCCACGCATCACAGGGGCGCAGTCGCGATTCGGCCGCGCCATGCAGTTCGCCGCTGGGTTCTATTCACCTATTTTCGCTCGCGGTCAGGCCGCGATGCAGGGTGTCACAGGCCCGTTTTGGGGCCACAACGCTCTGGTCCGGGTGCGTGCCTTTGCCGAGAGTTGTGCGCTGCCAGAGCTTTCCGGACCGCCTCCCTTTGGCGGCCATATCCTCAGCCACGATTACGTCGAAGCCGCGCTTTTGGCGCGTGCAGGTTGGTCTGTGCGCGTCGATCCCGATCTCGGTGGCTCCTATGAGGAAGGCCCGGAGAACATGATCGACTTTGCCAAACGCGACCGACGGTGGTGTCAGGGGAACCTGCAACATATCAGGGTTATCTCGGCGCCGGGCCTCAAAGCGTGGTCAAGGTTTGTGTTTTTCCAAGGCATCCTGAGCTATATCGCACCGCTGTTTTGGATGATGTTTCTGGCCTCCAGCCTCTACGCGGCGGCGACCGCTCCCGAACCGGATTTCTTTCCCGACCCATTCCAGCTGTTCCCGGTCTTTCCCTCCGATCAGACCTCAAAGGCAGTCAGCGTAGCGGTCGGTGTGTTTGGCCTCTTGGTCTTTCCAAAGGTGCTCATCTTGTTGGACGCGGCGGCGCGGGGCCGGGTTTCGCATTTTGGCGGCACCGTGATCGCCCTGCGCGGCATGATCCGCGAATTAGTAATGTCATCGATTAACGCGCCGATCATGCTGATGTGGCAAACGCGGGCGGTGCTTCAGGTTTTGAGGGGGCACGACGGCGGCTGGCCCGCTCAATCTCGGGGTGATGGGCGGCTCACACTGCCAGATGCCTTCGCCGCTGGCTGGTGGATCCAGCTTTGGGGGATCGCGGTGATCTTTCTCACCTACAACTTCGCTGCCAATCTCATGCTATGGGTCTTGCCGATTGGGGCGCCTCTGGTCTTGGCCCCGCTGGTGATATGGCTCACCTCACAGCCCTCTAAACCGCCTGTTTTTCTGACCCCGGAAGAAATCGCCCTACCGCGGGTTATCGCAGATTACCGCCGGATCATGCACAAGTGGGCCCAAACCACAGCGGAACCCATCGCCCCTGCCGTAGGAATTTCCGCCTGATATGTCTGGACTTGTGTCGCCAACCAGCCTTCCGGGCTCTCCTCGCGATCCGCGCCTCGATTTCTTTCGTGGCCTCGCGCTTGTGATGATTTTCATCAACCATGTTCCCGGCAATCCCCTTGAGATATTCACCAACCGCAATTTTGGCTTCTCCGACGCCGCCGAAGGCTTCGTCTTTATGTCTGGCATGGCGGCGGGGCTGGCATATCCAGCAGCCTTTGCCCACTTGCCGCTTTGGCGCGCTGTGGCCAAATGCTGGGGGCGGGCATGGACGCTTTACGCCGTGCATCTGGTGATCTCGATCATCTGTCTGGCGATAATGATGGGTGCGGCCTATTGGTTTGGCGCCGAAAAAATGTGGCAGGTCAACAATGTCGGCCCGTGGATGAAAGCCCCCGTTCAGGCCACCATCGGTATCGCGACTTTGGGGCACCAGTTTGGCTATCTTAACATCCTGCCAATGTATGCGGCGCTCTTGCTAATGACACCGGTGATGATCTTGGTCGCGCAACGCCACATCTGGATCATGCTCGGTGGCTCGTTCTTATTGTGGATCATCACTGGCGAGACGAGGCTGAATATGCCCGCGTTTCCCAACTCGGGGGGCTGGTTCTTCAATCCATTCGCATGGCAGTTTCTCTTTGCCATAGGGCTGGCCACAGGGATGCGGCTGAAATCCGGTCAACGGCTTTTGCCTAATGTGGCTTGGGCCAAATGGGCGTCTTTGGCAGCTTTGGTCTTTGTTTTGGCTTGGATGAAAATCGACATAGTCCAAAGCACCGGACGCGCTGGCCTATCGTTTTTAAGAGATCATGGTTTCCCGTTCTACATCACTGATTTTGACAAAACTTTCCTCGCTGCACCGCGTTTGTTGCACATTTTGCTTTTGGTGTATTTCCTGTCCACTCAAAGCTGGGTGATACGCCTGTCCGCCAGTCGCTGGGTCTGGCCCATTGATTTGATGGGGCGGTTTGGGCTTGCCTGCTTCGCGGTGGGGACCGTGTTGTCGATCCTTGGCCAGTCAATCAAAGCCGCTTTGATCTATGATCCTTGGATCTTTGACATGGGCTACGTCTTCCTAGGCCTTGCACTTCAAATGGGGTTTGCCCGCATTAAATGGCAACTGGCGCAAAAGCCCGTTTGACCTGTTTTCTTCTGCGCGCAGGTCACCGCGTGTAACACCGCCAATACAAGCATCATTGAAGTAGCGGAAAAGTTCGACCCGCGCGCCCAATGGCTGAAAACTGCTCCGAAAAAGAATTTTTCCAAACCACTGGACGACGCTGCACTGCAGCATTACCTTTAGCGCGGGAGGGCAACATGCCCGTCGGCTTTGTCCGATGGAAGTACGAGGTCCTTACTTGTGTTTCACGAAACTGCACGTATCCAGCCGGGAATCAGGCGACTGTGGAAGTCTGATCAGCCACAGTTGATCGACCATTTTCAAAGGCTCGACGACGAAACACGTCGCCTTAGGTTTGGCGGCATGGTGAGCGATGGGTTTGTCAGCGAATATGCCGAGCAGGTCCTGTCGACTGACGCGGTGATTTTCGGCTCTTTTCCTGATGATGAGCTGCGCGGTGTCGCAGAGTTGCGTGGCCTCATCAATAGTTGGCCTCGAAACGCCGAAGTTGCGCTACTTGTTGAACCCGCATGGCAGGACGTGGGCATCGGCGAGGCCCTGCTCAGCCGCCTGATCGCTGCCGCGCAGAATCGCGGGGTTAAAACGCTTCATATGCTCTGCCTGCGCGAAAATATGAGTATGCGGAGCTTGGCGAAAAAGCATAGTGCACATCTGGAGATCGACGTCGGCAACGTCGAGGCCACGCTTGCCCCTTCTTGGCCAACACCAATGTCAGTCTTCGAGGAGATGTTCGGCGACACACGCAGCTATCTGGACACGCTCTTTCATCAACCCAAATGAAGAGGCCCCAAGCGGCGGCGCGCCTATGTGCTTGCGCGCCTGAGAGATTGAGCATGAGCGACTATGAAAATAACCATATGATATCGGCACCTTAGACATACCCCATCTCCTGCGCTGGGAGAGGCGCGGAAACGCATGAAAGTACTAAATTTTTCGGCCGGGCAGATTGCATTTGAGATCTTTGCAAAGCTTACATGCTGCACCGATTTATGCGCTTCTCTACAAAATCAGAAATCCAAATTTTCTACATTAAGTGCGTTTTGCTGGATAAATTCGCGGCGCGGCTCGACGACATCGCCCATCAGCTTGGTAAATAGATCGTCCGCCTCGGCCACGTCATCAACCTTCACTTGCAGTAAAGTGCGCGCGTCAGGGTCCAGCGTTGTTTCCCACAGTTGATCTGGGTTCATCTCTCCCAGACCCTTGTAACGCTGCAGCGACAGACCCTTTTCGCCCTCGGTCAAGATGGCATCAAGAAGGTCCATCGGACCATAAATCATCTGAGTACGGTCCTTGCGCATCAACGTTGCGGGAAGGTCGTAGACCTCCTGCAGGGCTTTGGTGAACGAGCCTGTGCGCTTCGCCTCGCCGCCGCGCAGAGCGGGGCCGTCCAGCGTGCGTACCTCTTCGACGCCGCGTAAAATGCGGGCCAAGCGGATGCCGTGATCTTGGGTAATCCGGCCCGTCCAGCCACGTTCGTATTCCAGCGCGATAAGGTTCAGACGGTCGGCGACCTTAGCGGCCACGCCGGGCAGGTCGGCCTCGACCGCGCCCGGAGTAAACGCACCCGCAATAGCGGCCTGTTCCAAAATGTGGCGCGGATAATGGGTCGGAAACGCCTCAAGCACGCGGCGCAACTGGCGGGCGGTATCGACCACGCGGGTCAAATCGGCGCCGGCGATATCCTCGCCGTTGCCCTGCCGCAGAGTGACGCCGTCAACGCCCTGCTCGATCAGGTAATCCTGCATCGCGGCCTCGTCCTTGAGATACACTTCGGACTTGCCACGTGATACCTTATATAGGGGCGGCTGCGCGATATAGAGATGACCGTTTTCGATTAGTTGTGGCATCTGGCGGTAGAAAAAGGTCAGCAGCAGTGTGCGAATATGCGCGCCGTCGACGTCGGCGTCCGTCATGATGACAATCTTATGGTAGCGCAGCTTGCTGAGGTTGAATTCATCGCGGCCGATGCCTGTGCCCAGGGCCATCACCAGATTGCCGATTTCCTGGCTACCCAGCATCCGATCAAACCGCGCGCGCTCAACGTTCAGGATCTTGCCCTTGAGCGGCAGAATCGCCTGCGTGCCACGATCGCGGCCTGTCTGAGCGCTGCCACCGGCGCTGTCACCCTCGACCAGGAAAACCTCGGTCTTGGTCGGGTCTTTTTCCGAGCAATCCTTAAGCTTGCCAGCAAGGAAATTCACATCCATCGCCGATTTTCGCCGCGTCAAATCCCGCGCCTTGCGCGCCGCCTCTCGGGCAAAAGCGGCCTCTACAATCTTGGAGGTAATAATCTTGGCCTGAGCCGGGTTCTCTTCGAACCATTCTGCCAGCTTCTCAGACACGAGGTTTTCAACCGCAGGGCGCACCTCGGAGGAGACCAGCTTGTCCTTGGTCTGGCTAGAAAATTTCGGATCGGGCACTTTGACCGACAAAACGCACGTCAAACCCTCGCGCGCGTCGTCACCGGTAAAGTTAATCTTTTCCTTCTTGGCGATGCCGCTGGACTGCGCGTAGTTGTTAATCGTCCGCGTCAGCGCGCCCCGGAAACCTGCCAAGTGCGCGCCGCCGTCCCGCTGCGGGATGTTGTTGGTAAAAGGCAGCACCGTTTCGTGATAGCTGTCGTTCCACCACATCGCGACCTCGACGCCGATGTCGTCACGCTCGCCGGTGATGAAAATTGGTTCAGGCAGCATCGCTATCTTGTGGCGATCCAAATATTTGACGAATTCCTTGACGCCGCCGTCGTAGAACAGCTCCGATTCTAGTGGCTCTGTTGGACGCTCATCCCGTAGCAGGATGCGCACGCCAGAATTCAAAAACGCCAATTCGCGCAGGCGTTTCTCCAGCGTTTCGAAAACATACTCAAGGTTCGAAAATGTGTCGGTTGACGCAAGAAAGCGAACCTCGGTGCCCTTGCGGCCATTCGCCGGCCCGACGACCTCAAGATGCTTCACCGTATCGCCGCGCTCAAAGCGCGCGATGTGCTCTTTGTCATTTCGCCAGACGCGCAGTTCCAGCCAATCGCTGAGCGCATTGACCACTGAGACGCCAACGCCATGCAGACCGCCCGACACCTTGTAAGAGTTCTGGTCGAATTTGCCGCCCGCATGCAACTGGGTCATGATGACCTCAGCGGCCGAGACGCCCTCTTCTTCATGGATCGCGACGGGCACGCCGCGCCCATTGTCGCTAACCGAAACTGAGCTGTCGTCGTGGATAGTAACGGTCACGCGGTCGGCGTGGCCTGCCAGCGCCTCGTCGATGCCGTTGTCGACGACCTCATACACCATATGATGCAAGCCCGACCCGTCGTCGGTGTCACCGATATACATGCCGGGGCGCTTGCGCACGGCATCCAAACCCTTGAGAACCTTGATAGAATCGGCGCCGTATTCTTCGGGCGCGGTCACAGCCTCGGACATGCGGAATTTCCTTAGTGATTTTGTTATTTTATAAGGGTTTCGCTGGGGGATGTCACGCAGCTATGCGGCAATTTCCGCTCCGCGCTACAGCGGCGTGACGCGCGAGATCCCAGCCTCGTCCGTCACTTCGATATGCTGGGCGCGCGCGCCAAGTTCTGCAAACAGTTCCGCTCCTGTGCCGGTCATCCACGCCTGAGCGCCAAGAGCGCAGACCTCGTCATACAGCGCGGCGCGGCGCCCTGCATCCAGGTGCGCGGCGACCTCGTCTAATAGCAGGATGGGCGGCGCGCCAAAGGACTTTGCCAGAGCGCGCGCATTGGCCAGAATCAGCGAAACAAGCAGCGCCTTCTGCTCGCCGGTCGAGCAATCGCGCGCAGGAACACCTTTGGCGGCATAGACGCCATAGAGATCCGCCCGGTGTGGCCCGACCAAAGTGCGCCCAGCCATCAAATCGCGAAACCGACTCTCGGCCAGTGCGGCGCGGTAATCATCTTCACTGCCGGGCATCTCGCCGTCCGTTGCTGTCAACTCCAGCTCGGCCACAGGAAAGGCAGTTTCTGCCTCGCCCTGCGCGCGGTGCAATTCCACCAGCGCGGCGCGCCGACCTGCATCAATCTGGGCGCCGCTGCGGGCCATTTGCGCTTCGAGCGCCTGATACCAATGGGCATCTCGCACCTGATCCTTTAGCAGGCGGTTGCGCTCGCGCATGGCCTTATCAAAATCCAGCACCGCCTCGGCATGTGACGGAAGGAAGCTCATCGTGACGCGGTCCAAAAACCGTCGCCGCCCCTCTGCCCCTTCTATCCACAGGCGGTCCATTGACGGCACCAGCCACAGCACACGCGCGATACGTCCCAGCGCAAGTTGCGGCGCTGCCTTGTCGTCGATGCGCACCTGCCGCGCCCCGCCGCCTTCGGCCCAGATCACCACTTCGCGGGTAATGTCCAGCGAGTGCAAGATGCCCGACAGCTTCCATCCCAGCGCCTCAGGGCGTCGCACCATATCCTGCGCCGACGCCCCGCGCAGCCCGCGCCCGGGCGAAAAGAGCGATACCGCCTCAATCAGGTTAGTTTTGCCCGCGCCGTTAGGTCCATGGATCGCAATCGGGCGCGCATCCAAGTCAAGCCGCCCCGACTTGTACGAGCGGAAATGCGAAAGGCCGAGCGATGACAGGTAAAGCTCCGTCATGCCCGGCCTTTCATCTTGGCAAGATTACTCAAAATTCGGTCGGCGTCACACGCGCATCGGCATAACGACATAAACGGCGCTCAGGTCATTGCCTTCTCGCATTAACGTGGGGTCGCCGGCCGAGTTAAACAGGAAAACCGCGTTTTCGCGATCAACCTGAGAGGCAATTTCCAGCAGGTATTTGGCGTTAAAGCCAATCTCCAGCTTTTCATCGCCGTAAGCAACGGCGAGCTCCTCCTCGGCGGCGCCGCTATCGGGCGCATTAACTGACAGGATCAGGCGATCCTCGTCCAGCGACAGCTTGACCGCGCGCGAGCGTTCGGAACTCACAGTCGCCACACGGTCGACGGCCTGCGCGAATTCGGCGGCGTCCACTTCCATCCTGCGGGTGTTGCCCTGCGGGATGACGCGGGTGTAATCGGGGAACGTGCCGTCGATTACCTTGGATGTCAGTGTCAGATTAGGCGTGGCAAAACGGATCTTGGTCTCGCTAACCGACACGGCGATTATCATATCGTCGTCTTCCAGCAGCTTGCGCAACTCGCCCACCGTTTTGCGCGGCACGATCACGCCCGGCATGTCCGATGCGCCCTCAGGCAGATCTGCGTCAATGCGGGCAAGACGGTGACCGTCTGTCGCAACGCAGCGCAGCACTTTGCCGCTCTCAGCATCCGAGACGTGCATATAGACGCCGTTCAAATAGTAGCGCGTTTCCTCGGTAGATATGGCGAACTTCGACTTGTCGAACAGCCGCCGCAGCACCGGCGCCTTGGCCGAGAAATTGCAGGCGTACTCGGACGACGCCATCACCGGGAAATCCTCTTTCGGCAGCGTGGCGAGGTTAAAGTTAGAGCGGCCAGCCTCGACCGTCAGGCGGCCCGCGGCGCTGTCATCAATCAGCGTGACCAGCGCGCCATCGGGCAACTTACGCACGATTTCGTGCAAAGTGACGGCCGATACAGTCGTCGCGCCGGGACGCTCGACCTGCGCAGTGGCCTTGTCGGTGACCTCAATATCCAGATCGGTGGCGCGAAAGCTAACAGTATTTCCCTCGGCCTCGATCAGTACGTTGGCGAGGATCGGGATCGTATTGCGCCGCTCCACAACCGATTGCGCCTGGGCAACGGCCTTGAGCAGTGTTCCGCGTTCGATGCTGAGCTTCATGCCGATACTCCCTAAAAGGCGCCGACGCCGCGCCGGGAATGGCACGGTATCAACACCGCCTTGCTGTGCAAGTCATTTGTTGGCTTTTTGGGCTGGAATAGCAAGGCGGTCAATACCTGCCGCCTTACGCCTCCAGTGTGCGGCGCAGCAGGTCGATATCCTCAGCGATCTGGTTATCCGCTATGCGAAGCTCATCAATGCGGCGAACGCCGTGCATGACCGTGGTGTGATCGCGCCCGCCAAAGCGGCGCCCGATCTCCGGCAGGCTGCGTGATGTCATCTGCTTGCTGAGGTACATCGCGACTTGGCGCGGGCGGGCAAAGATCCGCACCCGCTTGGGTCCGATCAAATCGCTAAGGCGGATGTTGTAATGATCTGAGACCTGACGCTGGATTTCTTCGATAGTCACCTGGCGCTCGCTGCTGCGCAACACGTCAGCGAGGCAATCCTGCGTCAGCTCCAGCGTGATTTCATGGCCAACAAGGGACGCGAAAGCAAACAAGCGCGTCAGCGCGCCTTCCAGAACCCGCACGTTCTTGGTGATCCGCATGGCCAGAAATTCCAGCACGCCATCGGCCAGCACGAGGCCGGGATACTGCGCGCGGTAATACTCGACCTTGGATTGCAGGATGCCGAGGCGCAGTTCGTAATTGGTGGGATGTAGATCGACAACAAGGCCACATTGCAGGCGCGATTTAATCCGCTCTTCGAGGTTCTCGATCTCGCCCGGTGCGCGGTCGGCAGAAATGATAATCTGCTTTCCACCATCGACAAGTGCGTTGAATGTATGGAAAAATTCTTCTTGTGTACTATCCTTGCCGGCGATGAATTGCACATCGTCAACCATCAACACATCAACTGAGCGGAACATGGATTTGAAATCCATCATCTTTCGTTCGCGCAATGCCGACACAAAGCGGTACATGAATTGCTCGGCCGACAGGTAGACGACGTTCAACTCGGGCTGGCGCTGTGACAGCTCCCACGCGATGGCGTGCATCAGGTGCGTTTTACCCAGTCCCACGCCGCCATAGAGAAAGAGAGGGTTGAACGTGACTGGCCCGCCATTTGCAACGCGCTTGGCCGCCGCATGAGCCAACTCGTTCGGCTTGCCCACCACAAACGTATCAAAGGTGAAGCGGCGGTCAAGCGGTGCTGCCGGGATGCCTGCGTCCCGTTTGGACGCGGCTTCGACCTTGGCTGCCGCGCGCGGGGCGGCCGCAGGGCGGCGGGCTTGATTTGCAGGCACTTGGAAATGCACGCGGCGGATCTCTGGTGAAATACCCTGCGCATGATAGAGAATTTGGTCGCCATACTTCTGCGAGACGTAATTGCCGACAAAACTGGTGGGAACCGCAAAGATCGCAACACCCTCATCAACATGAGACAGCTCCAGCGGCTCGATCCAGCTCTTATAGTTGCTCTTGCCGATTGTCTTGAGCAGGTCCTGCTTAAGTTGACCCCATTGATCTTTTGTCAT